>NZ_JBICTD010000005.1:0-418400 GCF_043197455.1 Nocardia sp. NPDC049149 | reverse complement strand
GGACTGGAACTGCTTGGCGGGACTGGAATCGTGTGGCGGCCCTGGGCCTCTTGGCGGGACCGGAAGGGCTGGGCCAGGGCCGGTTGTTGGGCGGGCTGGAGCCGTTGGGCGAAATCAGAAGCGCTGGGCGGGAAGAGAACTGCTGGGGCGAAACCGGAACTGCTTGGCGGGGCTGGGACTGCTTGGTGGGACTGGAACTGCTTGGCGGGACTGGAATCGTGTGGCGGCCCTGGGCCTCTTGGCGGGACCGGAAGGGCTGGGCCAGGGCCGGTTGTTGGGCGGGTTGGAGTCGTTGGGCGAAATCAGAAGCGCTGGGCGGGAAGAGAACTGCTGGGGCGGGACCGGAACTGCTTGACGGGACCGGAACTGCTGCGGTGAGGTCAGAGTTGTTGGGCGGGGCCGGAGCGGTCGAGCGGGACCGGAATCGCTTGGCGGGACCAGAACCGCTGAGCCAGGATCGAAACCCATTGGCCCTCTTGCCACTTCCGCTGCCCGGAGGCGCAAACCTCACTGCTCAATCGGTACGGACCGATTGCCCTGCCCCTGTTGCGGGACCTTCTGCCCGTTCTTTCCACCCTCCGCTACCGGAGGTCACAGACCTAACTACTAATCAGCGTGAACCGATTGCCCTGCCCCCTGTTGCGGACCTTCTGCCCGCTCTCTTCCACCTCCACTACCGAAGGTCGCAAACCTAACCACTCAACCAGCGTGAACCCACTGACCAACCCCGTTGCGGGACCCTCTGCCGCTCTCACCACCTCCCTCACCGGAGCGGCGCGCACTCAATCAGCGTGAGTCGACTGCCCCGAACCCGACACCGGACCGCCCGACCCCGAATTCGTGCGGGGCGGCAGCGGCAGACGCGATTCGGCGGGTGCCTGGCTCGGCTTCGAAGACTGGCTTGGCACGGTTGGCTTGGTCTTCTCCTGGTCCGACGAACCTCCTTGTGGCGCCGCGGGATTGCCGAGGATCGGGCCGAGCAGCTCTGGGAAGGGGATCACCGGGAGGTTGGGGTCGGGGCGGAGGGTTGGCTGGGTGGGTGGGGTGCCGGAAATGGGGGGTGTCGCGGTGTTGGAGGGTTGGCCGCGGTCCGGGGTGAACGGCGGAATGTTGCCGTCGGACGGACGATTGGCGCCTTCCTGGTTCTGGCCGCTGGTTGTGGTGCCGGATCCGGTCGGCGGCACGCCGCTCACGGCGGGGGACGGCGATTGCGTGACACCGCTGGTGGTGCCTGCGGGGGAGACGTCGTCGGAACTGGGCGCGAAGGTTTTCACCCCGTAGCCGATGATCAGCCCGACCACCACGATCGCGCCTGCCAGCGTGCCGACCACCTTGGTGAACGTGCCGACCGGCGCGTCGGCGGTGAGCGTGGCCACCGGGAAGATCGATGGCTGGACCGTATCGGCAACCAGCGCTGCGCCTTTCGCGATCACCGCGTCCGGATCTTCCACGGTGAACACCGGGACTTCGAGTTGCCTGCCGAGGGTGTCGACGACGGCGGGGATGTTGGCGCCGCCGCCGATGACCGTGACCGCTTGCGGGAATTTGGGTGCCCGCGCGAAGACGGCGGCGGCGAACACGGCCGTCTCGCGCAGCAGGTCGGCGATCAGTTCTTCGAAGTCGGCCCTGGTGAGCTTGAGCGGTTGACCCGCAACGTGATCGATGGTGACGGCGGGCGCGAGGGACAGGTGTTCCTTGGCCGCGCGGCCGCGGTTGGTCAGCATGCCGCGGTTGGGTCGGGTGCCGCGCCGCGCGTAGTGCAGGTCGACCAGATGGTGGTAGATGAGGTCGTCGATGGCGTTGCCGCTGATCGTGATCGTGCGCTCGGCCCGGAGGATGGAGCCGTCGGCTTGGTCGGCCACGGTGACGCTGAGCCCGGACGCGCCCAGGTCGATGATGGCGACGGTCTCGTAGCGGTCGAGCAGCCCGGTGTGCCGCAGGTAGGTGAGCGCCGCGGTGCCTTCCGGGACCAGCTTCAGATCCCGCTGCTTGCCGGTGGCCGCACGGATGGCTTGCGCCTGTTCCTTGGTGCGGTAGGCGACGGCAACGCTGGTCGGCGGTCGACTGGTCGGCGTTTCGAGGCCGCGGGGCTGTGCGCCGGCGAAGCGTGCGCCGACGGGGTAGCTGACGTCGTGCGCGAGCTGGGTCGTCGGCAGCTGGTTGGTCATCAGCTCGATCGAGGAGGCGACGAGGTCGCCGAGGTCGGAGTGGGCGGCATCGGCGGAGACGACGCGGTAGTCGAAGCTCTGCGCGCCGTTCGACGCGGTGGCGACGAGCGCCGAGCACACGACCTCGGACCCGGCCGAGATGCCGAGGGATGTTCGCATGTTCATTCACCTCCCTTCGAGCGGATGGTCAAGTCGCCGACCATCTCGAATGGACTGCCGAATCGCGGTGTTGTCGACGCACGACCCGGACTCGAACCCGGTCGGTCCCGTTGTCCGGATGGGTCGCGGGGACCGGCGATAGATCACTGTGGGTAGCTCTCTGGTGCAGCTCTCGGTGAGACGTTGTTCGGTGAAGCGGGTGTTCGCCGACGCTGGTATTCGATACAGCCGAACGCGGTGACGACAGGTGTTCGGTGACGACCCCTGGTCCCCGACGCCGGTTCGTGACGAGTCACATTCGTGGCGAACACGGCGGTCGGACAGCGACCGTCGTCAATACTGTCACAATCCGTTATCCGAACGTTACAGTTTTCGCGAACTCTTGAAAACCCCTCCAGGCGTGCGGTGGGCGTGTCGCAGGCAACACTCGTCGGTGGCGAACCGAAATTGGCACAGCCCGGCCTTGAGCGCTGGCACTCTCATGTATAGAGTGCTAGTCGGCACTGTGTGAGGTGCACGGCCGGGTTTTCGCCCCGCTGCGCGCTCTCTGCGTGTGCCAGGAAGTTCGACCACTGAGCAGGGGTCCCGGCACCCGCGACGACGGGGCTGAGCGCAGTGTCGGCTACCACTTGCGACTGCTTGCAGATCGCTCGAAATACCTGTGAACCAATACTGATGGTCTGGGACAACAGTTCCGGACGACCGTAAATCCCCTGAAAGTGGAGGGCTCAACGTGGCGAGCGTGAACATCAAGCCGCTCGAGGACAAGATCCTCGTCCAGGCCAACGAGGCCGAGACGACGACGGCCTCCGGCCTGGTCATCCCCGACACGGCGAAGGAAAAGCCGCAGGAGGGCACCGTCATCGCCGTCGGCGAAGGACGCGTCACCGACAAGGGTGACCGCATCCCGGTCGACGTCAAGGAGGGCGACACCGTCATCTACAGCAAGTACGGCGGCACCGAGATCAAGTACCAGGGCGAGGAATACCTCATCCTGTCGGCGCGCGACGTGCTGGCCGTCGTCACCAAGTAGCCGATAGGCATACGCGTTCCGCCCCGGTGTCTTTCGTGACCCGGGGCGGTCTGCGTTCTGCCGCGTACTAGCACAGGAGCTAATTACCCCATGGCAAAGCAGATCGAGTTCGACGAGAAGGCTCGTCGCGCTCTGGAACGCGGCGTCGACAAGCTCGCCGACGCCGTCAAGGTCACCCTTGGCCCGCGCGGTCGCCACGTCGTGCTCGCGAAGGCCTTCGGCGGCCCGACCGTCACCAACGACGGTGTCACCATCGCACGCGACATCGACCTGGAAGATCCGTTCGAGAACCTCGGGGCGCAGCTGGTCAAGAGCGTCGCAACCAAGACCAATGATGTCGCGGGCGACGGGACGACCACCGCAACCGTGCTGGCCCAGGCGCTGGTCCGCGCTGGCCTGAAAAACGTTGCGGCGGGCGCAAACCCGATCTCGCTCGGCTCCGGCATCGCCAAGGCCGCCGACGCGGTCTCCGAGGCGCTGCTCGCCGCGGCGACCCCGGTCTCCGGTGAGCAGGCGATCGCGCAGGTCGCCACCGTGTCCTCGCGCGACGAGGAAATCGGCCAGATGGTCGGCAAGGCGCTGACCACCGTCGGCAAGGACGGCGTCGTCACCGTCGAGGAGTCCTCGACGCTGCAGACCGAGCTCGTGGTCACCGAGGGCGTGCAGTTCGACAAGGGCTACCTCTCGCCCTACTTCGTCACCGACACCGACAGCCAGCAGGCCGTGCTGGAGGATGCGCTCATCCTGCTGCACCGCGAGAAGATCAGCTCGCTGCCCGATTTCCTTCCGCTGCTGGAGAAGATCGCCGAATCCGGCAAGCCGGTGCTGATCATCGCCGAGGACGTCGAGGGCGAGGCGCTGTCCACCCTGGTGGTCAACTCGATCCGCAAGACGATCAAGGCCGTCGCGGTGAAGGCGCCGTTCTTCGGTGACCGCCGCAAGGCGTTCCTCGACGACCTGGCCGTGGTCACCGCGGGCACCGTGATCAACCCGGATCTCGGCATCACGCTGCGCGAGGCGGGTCTCGACGTGCTCGGCAAGGCGCGTCGCGTCGTCGTCACCAAGGACGACACCACGATCATCGACGGTGCAGGCACCGCCGAGGACATCGCGGCTCGCGGCGCCCAGCTGCGGCGCGAGATCGAGGCCACCGACTCCGACTGGGATCGCGAGAAGCTCGAGGAGCGTCTGGCGAAGCTGGCCGGCGGCGTCGCGGTGATCAAGGTCGGCGCGGCCACCGAGACCGCGCTCAAGGAGCGCAAGTACCGCGTCGAGGATGCGGTGAGCGCGGCGAAGGCCGCGGTCGAGGAGGGCATCGTGCCCGGCGGCGGTTCGGCGCTCGTGCAGGCGGCTGCCGCGCTGGTCGAGTTGCGCGACTCGCTGTCCGGTGACGAGGCGGTCGGCGTCGAGGTGGTGCGGACCGCGCTGTCGGCTCCGCTGTTCTGGATCGCCACCAACGCTGGCGTGGACGGCTCCGTCGTGGTCAGCAAGGTCGCCGAGGGCAAGGAGGGCTTCAACGCCGCCACCCTCACCTACGGTGACCTGCTCACCGACGGTGTTGTCGACCCGGTGAAGGTGACTCGCTCGGCCGTCGTGAACGCGGCGTCGGTGGCGCGGATGATCCTCACCACCGAGAGCGCGATCGTGGACAAGCCTGCCGAAGAGGCGGCCGATCACAGCCACCACGGTCACAGCCACTGAGCTGGGTTCGAAAAGACGAACGGCCCGTTCACATCCCTCGATGTGAACGGGCCGTTCACATCTCACGGGGCAGAACGTGGCCGTATTCGGAAGGCGTGGCGGGGAACCTAGCTGTCGGCCGCGATGGCGGCAAGTACCAGGGTGCGCAGGCCGGCGGGCGGCGGCGTTGCCGTCAGCTCGGCGAGCGTGGCGAGTGCGTCTTCGGTGCGCTGTACTTCGCGGCGGAAGCCGGTGCGTAGCGCGGGGTCTTCGGTGTCGAGCAGTTCCTGCACTTCATGGCGGTCTACGTCGTCGATCGATCCGAGCGCGACGGTGTGCGCGAGATCGACCTGGCGTTCGTTCATCTCACGTCACCCCCAAACTTCTTTTGAGTCGTGTCAGTCCGTCCCGAATTCGGGACTTAACGGTCGGTAACCCTACGCCGAGGTAATGCGCGACCTCCGCGTAGGTCCGCCCGCCGTAGTAGGCGAGCGAGATGGCTTCTCGTTGAGTCTCGGTCAAAGTCGCGAGCCCGTCGAGGACAGCCTGCTGTTCGAGCCTTCGCTCTACCTCTTCGGTCACTTCGTCGAATTCGTTACCGAGCACCCGGATCCCGTAGGCGACCTCGCGCTGGGTGTGTGCCTGCTCGGCGCGGACCCGGTCTACCGCCCTGCGATGGGCAAGGGTCATCAACCAGGTGACGGCCGATCCCTTCTCGGCGTCGAAACTGGCTGCCGTGCGCCAGATCTGCAGGTAGACCTCCTGCGTGGTCTCCTCGGCGTAGCCAGGATCGTGTAGCACGCGCAGCACTAGACCGAAGACGCGCGCAGACGTCCGGTCGTATAGCTCTGCGAAGGCTTCCTGGTCGGACTGGCCGCATCGATCCAGCAGGGCGGCGAGCTCGATACTTTCGGCGGCGCGGGCGGTAACCGCAGAATCGATACCGGGCGCAAAGGCGTCTCTTCGGAACGAGTCGCCCTCTGCGGCCGGCTGCCGCGTTGTCACAACGCTCCATTCTGTGTCATCGGTCACCACCGTAGCGTGCCGCTATGACCCCCCTTCTGCTGGGGGGTGTCGGCAAACCGCCTGTGGCCCAGCGACTTTGCGGGAAACTTCGACACGCCGAGTGCCTCGAGAGGAGACACGCCGTGACACGCCGATAGCTCACGCGAAACGCAGGGCTCTACAGGTTGTGTGACTTGTGATGGTGCGACTGCAGGCGCATCGGTGGTGACCGCTTGTTGCCTGCCGGTTGTTTGCTAGGGATTCGGCGCACCGCGCCACATGGATGGAAATATTTTTCGATTACACCGTCATGCGGCGCCGATTGCGTCGAGCGTGCATCTCGCGCTCGGTCTCGGACATGCCACCCCAGATGCCATAAGGTTCGCTGACCTTGAGGGCATGACTGCGGCACTGCATCAGGACCGGGCAGGCCCGGCAGATCTCTTTGGCGCGCATCTCGCGCGCGGTCCTGGCGCGGCCACGTTCGCCATCGGGATGGAAGAACACGGCGGAGTCCTGCCCGCGGCAGGACCCTCGCATCTGCCAATCCCAGACGTCGGCGTTCGGCCCGGGGAGGTGGGTCGGCATGGGCATGGTGGTGAACTCCTCGTGATGCGAGCTCGTCAGCGTTGTCGAGCAGTTGTTCTGCAAAGTCGTAGGCCACGCGCTGTGTCGGCGGGTGTCCCGGTGCTCGCCCGTTGCGGTCGCTGCAATTTCGAGCGGCGCCGACCGTGGCGATGAGCTACGTTAGGTCCAGCCGCGAAATTCCGTCAATAGTTCTGTGCAGCAGTTTCCCAAATCTTAGGCTGCGAAATTTAACCTTCGAGCTGTTTACTTTTCGCATTGGTTCCGGCGATACTGATCGGTTGACCAACGGTCAGTGGCTCGCTGCTGCGCACCATCCAGGCGCATTTCCCCAGGTAGGCCACTATTTCTGGCTGGAAACAAGGGTCAGAGCCTGCGGCAGACCGCGTGGGGCCGGTCACAGCCGCGCCTGGCGGCGGGCGCGACGAGCAGATCTGAGATGGCGGATGCAGGGCGCTGAGGTAAATTGCGCGAAAAGCATGTGAATTCCAATCGCGCGCAATCTCGGATTGTCGAGACGAGTTTTACCTGATGGCAACATGACTTTTCGTGAGAAATGCTGAGTGGTTGCCAGTTGGTGGTGTCAGGTCTTTCTTCCGGCCATCTAGTGCGGCGGCCCGGGATAGAGTTCGGCCGTGTTCGCGCCCGCTCCGCTCGGAGATCCCCGCATCGAGATACTCGCCGAGAGCGCCTTCGGGCCGACCCCCGGCCGTGCCGCTGCCGAGTTGCCCGCCGCCGGCTCCGCGCTGGGTTCTTGGTATCGCGCGGTGATTCTGGGTGGGCAAGGGCGATATGCAGCGGCCAGGGCCGAATTGCGAATTATCTACGCCGACAGCGTGGATCCGGTGTTGATTTCGCTTGCTGCCAGCACCGAGGGGTCGCTGCTGCGTCAGCTCGGATGGCACGATCGCGCCGCCGTCCTAGACGGGCGCGCGGTCGCGATGGTGACGAACACGTCGCTCGGCGACCGCGCGGTCGACCCGGCGGCCGGCCCCGACTACCCGTTCGGCCGTGCCGACGCGCTGGGTGACGCGCTGACCGGCCTCGCCGCCGATGCGCTCGGCACGGGGCGAACGGCGCTGGCCTGGCGGCTGCTTCGCCGCGGCGAGGAGGCGGTACCGCCGGACCGGCTCGGCTGGCGGCCCGCCCTGCGCAGGCAGTGGGTGAGTGCCGAAACGGCGCTTGCCGCTGGCGCTTTCGAGGCGGCGACGGGGCACGCCGCCGCGGCTCTCGCGCTGGCCGAGCGCGGACCTTCGGTGCGGCATCTGGTCAAATCCAGGCTGCTGGTCGCCGCGGCCGCCGCGGCGACGGGCGACCATGATCGGTCCCGGATGCTCGCTGAGCAGGTAACTTCCCAATGCCGGGAACACGGCCTGGTGCCATTGCGCTGGGCGAGTGCGATGCTGCGCGGCGGCCTCGGTGTCCCCGGCGCGGTCGCCGAGGCCGAGCGTTGTGCCGCAATCATTTCCCGACGTGGCGGGCGGTTTCGTCCGATAACCGCCGACCAGCGGTAACGGCCCGTTGGTGGCCGGGCTGAAGAGGAGTGAAGACCTGCTTAGTGGGCCACGCGCTGGCAAGCCCACCCGTGTTGCCTTGCGCCGCGCGCTGTGTCGCTATTGTTAGTTCCGTTCCGCCCCTTCGGCGGAAGCACTGGTCATCACCGACCGTGCCACTTGTAACGCCAGGAATCTCGCTGACGATGACGAACACGGGCGAAGAGTTGGACCTCGCCGTCGCTGCCGCTGCGCAGGGCGACAGATCCGCTTTAGCTCAGGTACTCGAGATGGTCCGCCCGCTAGTGGTGCGTTATTGCCGCGCGCGGATCGGATCCGCGGAGCGTGGGCAGCTCTCCGCGGATGACGTTGCGCAGGAGGTCTGTTTGGCCGTGATGACCGCCTTGCCCAGGTATCAAGACCAGGGCAGGCCCTTCATGGCCTTCGTTTACGGAATCGCTTCGCACAAGGTCGCCGACGCTCATCGCAATGCCGCCCGTAACAAGGCGGAGGCAATGGCCGAAGTACCAGATGTCATATCCACCGACCATGGTCCAGAACAGCGAGCTCTCGAATCGGAGACGAGCAGGCAGATGAACCGTCTGCTTGCGACACTCCGCGAGAAAGATCGAGAGATCCTGATCCTGCGCCTAGTCATGGGTTTGTCAGCCGAAGAAACCGCAGTCGCCGTGGGCAGTACGGCGGGCGCGATACGAGTGGCTCAGCACAGGGCACTCGCGAAACTCAAGTCTCAAGTGGCGAGGGCAGGTGAAATGTATGGCTAGGGATGGCGAGCGCGGTCGGGGCGACTGGAAGGCGCGACGTGGATCGCGAAACAGCGGTCCCTACGCCGACGCGTCCGAGGACACCGGCCCGGTCGACATCGCAGCGGTACGCCGCGACGATGCTTTGATCGATGCCATCGGCAGCGATGGCCCGGTACGGACCGACAGCGCGGAGGAATATCAACTCGCGACATTGCTCGCGGACTGGCGCGCGGAGCTGATCGCTCCGCCGATACGTGATGCACCCGATCTGGATGCGATCGTCGCGGCGGTCAATCAGGAGATCGGCGCACGTCAAGTACGGATCGGGGCTCCGGTCAGCCGACTACGGCTGGTCAAGCCGCTCGTCGGCGCCGCGGCGGCACTGGCGCTGGTCTTCGGCGGTCTCACGGCGTTCACCTATCAGGCAGATCCTGATAGTCCGCTGTGGGGCGTCAAGGAGGTCGTGTTCAGCGCACAGGCCCAGACCACCGTGGTGCAGCGTGCGGGTTCCGACATGGACGAGGCGGCAAAGCTGGTCGCCCAGAACCCGACTCAGGCCAAGCAGCGCCTGGAGCAGGCGAGGGCGAACGCGGACCAGGTCGACAATCCGCAGAAGCATGCCGAGCTGATGGAGCAGTGGCAGAAGCTCGTCGCGTTACTACCGCCGGAGCTCAAGCAGGAACTGGACCAGGGCACGAAGCTGCCGACCGACCCGCCGGTGACGGTGTCGACACCGGTGAAGCCGTCGCGTCCGCAGGATGCGGCGACGTTACCCGGCAAGCCGGTCGACCCGACGGGAACCAACCCGACCACCGGGCCGACCGAGCCGACCCCGCCCAGTAACGACAAGCCGACGACGCCGCCACCGGTGACGACTCCGCCACCGGTGACCACGCCGCCGCCGACGGTCAATCCGACGACGGAACCCGAGAAGCCCCCGGTGCCGCCGACTACTGTTCCCGAACAGCCAACGGTGGTCGTACCGACCGCGGACACGGGGACGGGCGCGCCGACGGTGCCCGCGACTCGGGTACCGACACAAGGTAATCCGGCGACCACATTCGCCGTCCCGCACATGACCGGTGGGGCAGTGCCGAGGTAGCTGACCAGAAACTCCTGAAGAAGACATGAACCGATTGCCTTATGGCGGTCGGTTTTCTGTCTTTGGGGGTATCGGCGTTCCGGCCGTGGTGCGTCGAAGGTCACGCAGTGGTGCGGTGAAAGTCACAGCGCGATAGCACACATCGCGCGAGCCCGCTGGGTCGCGTCAGTGCTGTGGTGGAACGTGCCTCAGTTGTCGAACCCGTCGAATCCGTCGCCGTGGAAGGCCTCGTTCATCGAGGCATCCGCGTATCCCCTGCAGTAATCCCAGGTGACGTACGCTTCCGGCGTCGGATCGTAGGCGGGCTCGTGTGGGCGCACCGTGCCGTCGACCAATAGCTGAAGCAGGTTGGCGCGCAACATGTCCCAGTCGTGGTAGTGGTCCTGCCGACAGTCTTCGCAGCTGACCACGAGCCCGCGGATACCGCGGTGGGCTAGTAGGGCCTCGTAGACCGCGAGATCGGCGAGATCCTCCTCGACCGCGAGGCGCTCGTGGGGATCCAGCGGCTCACCGGGCTCGATGGCGTCGAGCGCGGCGGACGGGTCGGAGGGGTCTCCGGCGAACGGATCCGGCGGCAAGCCAGGTGGTAGATGGTCACGCACATCCCCACGGTACGCAGAACAGGGTGGTCTGCGCCAGCTATGGAGGCCGCAAGTTTCGCCGGTGCTCGCCCGCCGCGGGTCGGCTACGCCTCCCGGCCAACCCCCGGTGGGCTCACTGCACCGATGAGTTTGCGGGACAGATACCATGGTGTCAGGCTTCGGCGAGCACCCGACACGATTCCCGGAGCCACCAGTCCATCCCATCAGCTGCGCGCGGCGCCGGAGACCCCGGCGCCGGTCGCTGTCGACGTCCAGGAGGGGTCGATCCGAATGAGTAATCCCGTATCGGGCGAACGCACGGCTGTCCGCCCACCTACGGGTGGTGACGATCCGAACAAGATCGCCATGCTCGGCCTCACATTCGACGATGTGTTGTTGTTGCCCGCCGCCTCGGATCTCATCCCAAGCTCTGTCGAGACCTCCAGCCAGTTGACCAGAGAGATCCGGCTGCGGACCCCGCTGGTCAGTTCGGCGATGGACACGGTCACCGAGGCGCGGATGGCCATCTCGATGGCGCGTGCGGGCGGCATGGGTGTGCTGCACCGCAACCTGTCCGCCGCCGATCAGGCCGCGCAGGTGGAGACCGTGAAGCGCTCCGAGGCAGGCATGGTGACCGACCCGGTGACCTGTCGCCCGTCGGACACCCTCGCCGACGTCGACGCCATGTGCGCTCGATTCCGCATCTCCGGCCTGCCGGTGGTGGACGAGGTCGGCGCCCTTGTGGGCATCATCACCAACCGCGACATGCGCTTCGAGGTCGATCAGAACCGCAGGGTCGAAGAGGTGATGACCAAGGCGCCGCTGATCACCGCGCAGGAGGGTGTCACCGCGGAGGCCGCGCTCGGCCTGCTGCGCAGGCACAAGATCGAGAAGCTGCCCATCGTCGACGGCAACGGCAGGCTCCGCGGCCTGATCACCGTCAAGGACTTCGTCAAGACCGATCAGTACCCGAACGCCACCAAGGACCGGGACGGCCGCCTGCTCGTCGGCGCCGCGATCGGCACTGGCGACGACTCCTGGTCGCGCGCTATGACATTGGCCGACGCGGGGGTGGACGTGCTCATCGTCGACACCGCGCACGGCCACCAGGCGCGCGTGCTCGAGATGGTCACCAAGGTCAAGGCCGAGGTCGGCGACCGGATCCAGGTCGTCGGCGGCAACGTCGCGACGCGGGCCGGCGCTGCCGCGCTGGTCGAGGCGGGCGCGGACGCGGTGAAGGTCGGTGTCGGTCCCGGCTCCATCTGCACCACTCGCGTGGTCGCCGGTGTCGGCGCGCCGCAGATCACCGCGATCCTCGAGGCCGTCGCCGCGTGCAAGCCCGCAGGCGTTCCGGTGATCGCTGACGGCGGCATCCAGTTCTCCGGCGACCTCGCCAAGGCGATCGCCGCTGGCGCGTCCACCGTGATGCTCGGCTCGCTGCTCGCGGGCACGGCCGAATCGCCTGGCGAGCTGATCCTGGTGGGCGGCAAGCAGTTCAAGAGCTATCGCGGCATGGGTTCGCTCGGCGCGATGCAGGGCCGCGGTCAGGCCAAGTCCTTCTCCAAGGACCGCTACTTCCAGGACGACGTGCTCGCCGAGGACAAGCTGGTGCCCGAGGGCATCGAGGGCAGGGTCCCGTTCCGCGGCCCGGTCAACCAGGTCATCCATCAACTTGTCGGCGGCTTGCGTGCGGCCATGGGCTACACCGGTTCGCAGTCGATCGCGCACCTGCAGAACGCTCAGTTCGTGCAGATCACCGCGGCGGGTCTCAAAGAGAGCCACCCGCACGACATCACGATGACTGTCGAGGCCCCTAACTACACTGGTCGCGGCTAGCCGGTCGGCGGTCGTGTACAGGACCGCCCAGTCCGTGCATGATTGAGCTGGTCGGCGACCCCGAACAACGTGGGGCCCTTCGGGGCAGGTGACCGAGGGCCGAGATGAGTCGGTCAGGCTTGCCATCGCGAGGTAACCCCTGGAGCGAGTGTCGCGAGCGATCGTTTGCGGCCGTCTGGCGTCCGCGTGCGGGCACGGTCGGCAGTTGCTGCCGTGCGAGGGCGCGGTCGGCAGTTGCCGCCGCGTGCACGCGCGGCGGGCAGACAACGCCGCGCGAACGCGCGACAGACAGACCAGCCGGGTGGTCGACACGGATGCGACGCCGTCGCGCGTGCCGACTGCCTGGACGCGCGGCCGAGGGGCCCGAACACGCCGTGCCACCGGCGCGGCAAACCAACACAGCAAGGAGTACAGACGTGCGCGACATGGTCGAGATCGGCATGGGCCGGACCGCCCGGCGTACCTATGAGCTGGACGATATCGACATCGTTCCCTCGCGCCGGACCCGCTCGTCGAAGCAGGTGTCGCTGTCCTGGCAGCTCGACGCCTACCGTTTCGAGATCCCGTTCCTCACGCACCCGACCGACGCGCTGGTGTCGCCGGAGTTCGCCGTCGAGCTCGGACGCCTCGGCGGCCTCGGCGTCATCAACGGCGAGGGGCTGTGGGCCAGGCACGCGGATGTCGCCGCGAAGATCGACCAGCTGCTCGAGCTCGTCGGCAAGGGCGGCTACGAGCGGGCGGTCTCGCTGCTGCAAGAGCTGCACGCCGCGCCGATGCAGCCGGAGCTGCTCGCCGCCGCGGTCGCGCAGGTGCGCGCGGCCGGAGTCACCACCGCGGTGCGCGTGAGCCCGCAGAACGCCCGCACGCTCACGCCCGCGCTGGTGCAGGCAGGCGTCGACCTGCTGGTCGTGCACGGCACCATCATCTCCGCCGAGCACGTCGGCGGCAGTGTTGTTTCGAGCGACCCGCAAGCGATCGCAAGCGATGAACCATTGAACCTCAAGACCTTTATCGCCGAGCTCGACGTGCCCGTGGTCGCGGGCGGTGTCAGCGACCATCGGACCGCGCTGCATCTGATGCGCACCGGGGCGGCAGGCGTCATCGTCGGCTACGGCTCGTTCCCCGGCGCGACCACCACCAGGGAGGTGCTCGGCATCGGCGTCCCGATGGCCACCGCCATCGCCGATGCCGCCGCCGCGCGCCGCGATTACCTGGACGAGACCGGCGGGCGCTACGTGCACGTCATCGCGGACGGTGACATCGAGACCTCCGGTCAGCTGGCCAAGGCGATCGCCTGCGGCGCGGACGCCGCGATGCTCGGGGTGCCGCTGGCCGTCGCCGCCGAGGCGCCGGGCCGCGGCTGGTACTGGCCGTCGGCCGCCGCGCACCCCTCGGTGCCGCGTGGCTCGCTGCTCGGTGTCGACTGGGAGCTGGAGGAGGGCAACGGCGACGCGGTGCGCCCCAGCCTGGAGCAGGTGCTGTTCGGCCCCTCCGACGATCCGTTCGGTTCGCTGAATCTCGTTGGTGGTCTGCGCCGCTCGATGGCGAAGGCGGGCTACTCCGACCTCAAGGAATTCCAGAAAGTCGGCCTCAGCGTCCGTGCGTGAGCCGCACGGCGCCGCCGCTCAGTGGGCGCGGGTCGGGCGCCGCTCAGCGGGCATGGGTCGGGGTGACCCGCTCGCGCAGGAACCGCCGGATGGCGGTGTTCACCGGGTCGGGATGCGTCATGGTGACCGCGAGGCGAGCACCGGCGATCTCGACATAGGTTGCGCCGGTGAGGCCTTCGGTCAGCTGTTTGGCGCGATCGGGCGGGATGCCGCTGTCCGTGGCGTGAATCACCAAGGCGGGACAGGTGATTTCGGACAGCCGCTCCAGCACCGAATCGCGGCTGAGCAGGCAGCCCGCCGCGACCTCGATGCCGCGGCAGTCGCGCAGCAGCCAGCGGGTGGTCCAGATGGTGCGGAACCAGTTGTCGTCGCCGATCAACCAGGACGCCAGCTGGTGGGCGGCCCGCTGGCGGGAGCCGTCGTCGTACCACTCGTCGAGGAACTTGTGCGTGGCGTCGGACTGCTCCGGTGTCGGACCGTTGGCCTCGGTGCTGATCAGGATCAACGCCGACACCCGTTCCGGCGCGATGAGGGCGGTGCGCAACGCGGTGAAGCCCCCTTGCGCCGTGCCGCCGACGACGGCGTGCTCGGCGCCGAGGTGATCGAGCACGGTCAACGCGTCACGGGCCGCGGTCCAATAGGTGAAGGGCAGTCCCTCGTCCCTGGTGCGCCCGTGCCCGCGCGCATCCCAGGAGACGATCCGGAATTCCGGTGCCAGCGCGGCCATCTGAGCCGCGAACATCGTCCGGTCCATGAAGAATTCATGTGCTAGCAGCACCACCGGGCCGCTCCCGCCGCTGTCCTCGTAGTGGATGTCGGCGTCGATCGCGCGGGCGAATGGCACGAGCACGAGGATAACCAGCGGCACGGGGGCGCGCGGTGGGATTTGCTGGCTCGTCTCATTGCTTGCTGGAGCTGGCCGCGACCGAGGTGCTGTGCCGATGGTTCTGCCACAAAGCGCGCTCACTAAACTGTGCCGGTGGCGCAAACACAGAGACCGGTCCTCGTCGTCGATTTCGGCGCGCAATACGCCCAGCTGATCGCGCGGCGAGTCCGTGAATCCAGTGTGTTCTCCGAGGTGATTCCGCACACCACCACGGTCGAGGAGATTGCCGAAAAGCAGCCACTCGCGGTGATCCTGTCCGGCGGCCCGTCGAGCGTGTATGCCGAGGGCGCACCGCAATTGGACCCGCGCCTGTTCGATCTCGGCATCCCGGTCTTCGGCATTTGCTACGGCTTCCAGGCGATGGCGCAGGCGCTCGGCGGCACGGTCGCGCACACCGGAACGCGCGAGTACGGCCGCACCGAGATCAACATCGACGGCGGTCTGCTGCACGGCGGCCTACCGACCATCCAACCGGTCTGGATGAGCCACGGCGACGCGGTCACCGACGCACCGGCCGGCTTCGAGGTCACCGGCACCACGACCGGCGCACCGGTCGCCGCGTTCGAGGATCGGGAACGTCGTCTGGCCGGCGTGCAGTACCACCCCGAGGTCCTGCACTCGCCGCACGGGCAGCAGGTGCTCAGCCGGTTCCTGCACGAGCTCGCAGGCATTCGCGCCACCTGGACCCCGGCCAATATCGCCGACTCGCTGGTCACTGCGGTGCGCGAGCAGATCGGCGACGGGCACGCGATCTGCGGGCTGTCCGGCGGCGTCGACTCCGCGGTGGCCGCCGCGCTGGTGCAGCGCGCCATCGGCGACCGGCTGACCTGTGTGTTCGTCGATCACGGCCTGTTGAGGGCTGGCGAGCGCGAGCAGGTGCAGCAGGATTTCGTCGCCGCGACCGGCGCCAAGCTGGTCACCGTCGACGCGGTCGACAAGTTCCTCGGTGAGTTGAAGGGTGTCACCGACCCCGAGGAGAAGCGCAAGGTCATCGGGCGCGAGTTCATCCGCTCCTTCGAGGACGCGGTGTCCGAGGTCGTGCTCGAGCAGGGCGACGGCGCGGCGCCGACGGTGGAATTCCTGGTGCAGGGCACCCTCTACCCGGACGTCGTCGAATCCGGTGGCGGCAGCGGCACCGCGAACATCAAGAGCCACCACAACGTCGGCGGCCTGCCGGACGACCTGGAGTTCGAACTGGTCGAGCCGCTGCGGCTGCTGTTCAAGGACGAGGTGCGTGCCGTCGGCCGCGAGCTCGGGCTGCCCGAGGAGATCGTCGCCCGTCAGCCGTTCCCCGGACCCGGCCTTGCCATCCGGATTGTCGGTGAGGTCACCGAGGATCGACTGGCCACGCTCCGGCAGGCCGATGCCATCGCGCGCGAGGAGCTGACCGCGGCCGGGCTGGACAAGCAGATCTGGCAGTGCCCGGTGGTGTTGCTCGCGGACGTGCGCAGCGTCGGCGTGCAGGGCGACGGCCGCACCTACGGTCATCCGATCGTGCTGCGCCCGGTCTCCAGCGAGGATGCGATGACCGCCGACTGGACCAGGCTGCCCTACGAGGTGCTCGAGCGGATCTCCACCCGGATCACCAACGAGGTGCCCGAGGTCAACCGGGTTGTCCTCGATGTGACGAGCAAGCCGCCGGGCACCATCGAGTGGGAGTGAATCCCTAACTGACGCAACAAAATGGCCCGTCCACTGGACGGGCCATTTTGTTGCGGTCGATCAACGGCGTTTCCGGGGCGACACCACCAGCAGGATGCCGATGAGGATGGCGCCGAGTACGGCGATCCAGCCGACCGGGACCGAGCTGCCCGGCCAGTGCTCCGGGACGAATGCCCACGCACTCACGCCGAGGGCGAGCAGGCCGATGACGAGTAGCGAGAGGGACGGACCGCGCTTCGAGTCGGTCGCTCCGTTGTTGGACTTGTCAGCCACGGTGCACCTCCATGCTGCCTGCCCGGATGTCGACATCCAGGTTGAGCACGGGCGTGCCAGGCAGGTTCGGGCCAGTGGTACCGGTGACGCAACCGTCGCCCATGTTCACTGTGCAGACGGTGTGCACCGTCATGGCCGGGGGCAGCAGCAGCTTGAAGTCCCCCATTCGTAGGTCGACATCCACCGAGCGATTCTCGGTCAGGTTCAGCTGGCGCAGGTCGAGCGTGCCCGAGCCCATGTTCACCCGGTACTGCGGGTCCAGGTCGGTCAGCGTGGTCGGGATCCAGGTGTGGTCGCCCATCGCGCCTCGGTCGACGTCGATCGGGCCGATCGCGGTGGCAAGCAGCACGAATCCGGCCAGCGGGGCGGTCAGCACCAGCAGGCCGTAGCCGCGGCGCAGGAACGCGCCGAACACCAGGCCGAGGCCGATCACCGCCAGCGCTACCGCCGCGACCCGGCCCGGCGTCATCCACTCGACACCCGAGGCGGCTGCCGCACCCGCACCGGCGGCGGCGAGGATGGCGAGGCCGATGATCACCGGGGTCAGCCGGGAGCGTGGGCGTTTGGGTTGCGGCGCGACGATGGTGCGGACCGGGGTGGGTTCGGGCAGGTCCCAGGCGAGCGGGGCGACGCCGAGCGGATCCCAGGACGGCGGGGTGGTGCGGCCGAGGGCGGCCGGAGCCGGCTGCGCCAGCGCCGCGGATGGTCCGGGGCCGGAAGGGGATTGGGACTTGCTCAGCGATGGAGTGTCAGTGCGGCCAGGCGAGGCGTCGACCGATGCGGTCGCGCCGCCGGAGGGGCGATCACCCGACACGGTGCCACCGGACAGGTCGGCCGATGCTGTACTGCCGGAAGAGCTCTGGGTCTGCGCGGTGCCGCCGGAGGTCGTCGGACCGGACGGTGGTGTGCTGTGGTGCACCTCGGTGGTGCCCTTGCTGAGCAACCCGGTGTCGGATTCGCCTGGTGCGTCGGCCCTTTCGGCCTCGGTCGGGTCCTTGCGCAGCAAGACGGTGTCCGCGTCGGCGCTCTGCACCGAATCCTGGCGGAGCACAGCGGTTTCGGCGTCGCTCGCCGGGACCGGTGCTTCCGGGACATAGGTGTCGGGCAGTTTCGTGTATGGGGTGTACACGGTGGTCGGCGGCTCGTACGCGGCGGTCCGCTGCATGCCCTGCGGGAAGACCGCGCCAGGGTAGCCGGTCGCCATGAGCCCGCCGCCGTCCATGGTGAACTCGCTGAACTCGCTGGTGGTGCCCGGCGGCGGTTCCGGATGACGCAGGTGCAGCATCCACCAGCCCGCCAGCATCAAGGCCATGCTGATCAGGCTGGAGCCGCCGAGGCCGACCCCGATCGGACCCATCGTGCTCACCGCGATGGCGAGCGCGACGATCAACACGATCGTTTTGGTCTGCGACTGCGAGCTGTGTCCCTTACCGACCAGCGACTCGGCGGCGGACGCTTGGTCCCCTGCCTCGCTGCACAACAGCCACGCCAGCAGATAAAGGACGATCCCGGCGCCACCGAAAATCGCCGACACTACGAACGCCACCCGCACCAATACCGGGTCGACGTGGTAGCGCTGGCCGAACCCGGCAGCGACGCCGGCAACCGGCCCCTGCCGAGGCAACCGCACCGGACGCGTGCGCCACATCTGCTGGAGCTGATCCCCGAAGCTCGTTTTCGTCATGGTTCTCATACTGTGCCTGACCAGCACATCCGCACATCGGGGGGAACCCTGAAAAATAACCTGATCCGTTTGGACCGCCCGGTCAGCGCGATGGTGGAAGCAGAGCAGCGCGAGGGTGAACAGAGATCAGGGTGATTCCTGATAGCTAGCTGTCGTCGGATCATGCCACTATCGAGTGATGTACCCGTCTGCGCCCTCGTTCGACGCCAGGGGGTTCGACGCTGCGCGCGGATTCGAGGCCACCCGCGGCTTCGGCCCGGCTCCGGTGTTCGATCCGGGGCGGCCGCCACCCGCGCGGATGCTGCGCCGCTCGGGCGGCCGGATCATCGGCGGCGTTGCGGGCGGTCTCGCCGATCACCTCGGCGTCGACGTGTTCAAGGTGCGGATCGCCTTCGTGCTGCTTTCCGCGTTCGGCGCGGGCATCTTCGCCTACGGCCTGCTGTGGATCTTCACCTCGGGCGGCACCGATGTGACGAAGGCGCCCGAGGGGGAGCGGCGCCAGGCGATCGGGCTCGCCCTGCTCGGGATCGGGCTCGCCGTCGCGGTGTCCTGGATGGTCAGCGGGACCGCGGCGAGTGTGATCGCTCCGATCATCGTGGTGGCCATCGGCGCGGCGCTGGTGTGGCGGGAGTACGACGCCGACGGACCGCGTTCGCTGCTCGGCCTGCCTGCCCGCCCATCGGTGGTTACGTGGGCGCGGGTCGTCGCGGGCGGCACGCTGATCGTGGCCGGGCTCGGTGTGGTGGTGCTGGCCAGGATCGACCTGAGCTCGCTCGGGTCGGCGCTGCTCGCGGTGGCGGTCTCGCTGATCGGCGCCGGACTGCTCACGGTGCCGCTGTGGCTGCGCATGATGCGGGCGCTGAACGCCGAGCGCTCGGCTCGCATCCGCAACGAGGAACGCGAGGAAATCGCGTCGCACCTGCATGATTCGGTGCTGCAGACGCTTGCCCTCATCCAGCGTCAGGCCGACGACCCGCAGGAGGTGCTGCGGCTGGCCCGCAGCCAGGAGCGGGAACTGCGCAAGTGGTTGTTCGAGGATTCCGGTCCTGCCCAGTCGAGCCTGGCCGCCGCGCTGCGCACCATCGCAGGCGAGGTCGAGGATCAGCACGGGGTGAAGGTGACGCCGGTGACGGTCGGCGACGTGACGATGGACATCGGCGAGACCGGTTCCGGCTTGCCGAAGGAGCATTTCACCGCGCTGCTCGGCGCCAGCCGGGAGGCGCTGGTCAACGCCGCCAAGCATGCCGGCGTCCCGGAGATCGACCTGTTCGCCGAGACCGAACCGCATCAGGTGAGCATCTTCGTGCGCGATCGCGGCGCCGGTTTCGATACGAGCGTTGTGCCGCAGGACCGGCAGGGGCTGGCGAAATCCATTCGCGGCCGGATCGAGCGGCGCGGCGGGCAGGTGGAGATCATGTCCACCCTCGGCCGCGGCACCGAGGTGCGAATCATCATGCCGCGCACGGATTCCGGTGATCCGGAGGATCAGGAGTCGGCAGCGGCCGAGCCCGCCGAACCGCTGCGGCAGCCGGTGCACCCCGGGCAGTGACAGTTTCGCGTCCGTTGTTTTCCAGTGAGTCGGTCGACTCGCCCCGCATGTGGTACCGATGTGGGTGCGGGAAGTCCGATGGGTGGCCCGCGCGTCAGGGTGGGTCGATCCACCGCCAGATGAGGAGAAAGTAGTGGCTGTGCGGGTCTTTCTGGTGGACGATCACGCCGTGTTTCGTTCGGGTGTGCGGGCGGAGTTGAGTCGGGAAACCGACATGGAGGTTGTCGGGGAGGCCGGGGGTGTCGCCGAGGCCATCGCGGGGATCAATGCGGCGAAGCCGGATGTGGTGCTGCTCGACGTGCACATGCCGGACGGCGGCGGGGTCGCGGTGCTGGCAGGCATCGACAGCGGGCCGGTGTGTTTGGCGTTGAGCGTGTCCGATGCCGCTGAGGATGTGATCGCGGTGATCAGGGCCGGCGCCAGAGGCTATGTGACCAAGACGATTTCGGGTTCCGAGCTGGCCGACGGCATCCGGCGGGTTTCGGGTGGCGACGCGGTGTTCAGTCCGCGGCTCGCTGGTTTCGTGCTCGACTCGTTCACCGGCAAGTCGCCGGTGCCGGAACCGCCGCTCGATCCCGAACTGGATTCGCTGACGCCGCGCGAACTCGAGGTGCTGCGCCTGCTCGCTCGCGGCTACACCTATCGGGAGATCGCCGAATCGCTGTTCATCTCGGTGAAGACGGTGGAAACGCACGCCTCCAACGTGCTTCGCAAAACCCAGCAGTCCAACCGCAACGCGTTGACCCGGTGGGCCCACCGTCGTCGCATTGATTGAGTGGGTTCTACATCACCGCGACGATGATCGCGATGATGATGATCAGGCCGATCAGCAGGCCGACGGCGATGGCGAGGGGGGCGATGCTCGGCTGCGGTGCCTTGGTGCGTTGCGGTGCGGGGGCCGCGGTGGCGCCGGGCTGGGTGCGGTGCGGGCGTGGCAGCGGGGTCGAGTGCGGGCTGCGCAGGCCCGACGCCGAATTGCGGGCCGCCCAAGCCGGAATGGTGCCGTCTTCGGTACGTACCGGGGCGCCGAGAATGTAGGGTCCGGTGCCCGGCCCGAAAGCCGCGGTGAGGATTTCGTCCCTGGCCTCGGCCATCGTCGGCCTGCGCTGCGGTGCGGGTTCCATCATGTGCAGCAGCGCCTCGGTGAGCATCCCGCTGCGGGTGGGCGGAATGATCTGCGCCATGGCCGCGCGGTGCACCAGCACATCGCTGTCTTCGTCGAGACCGAACGGCGGCTGCCCCTCGATCGCGGTGTACAGCGTTGCGCCGAGCGAGAATACGTCGCTGGCCCTGGTCGGCGTCGCGCCGCGCGCCACCTCGGGCGGTAAGTAGGCGGGGGTGCCGACGATCACGCCTTCGTCGTCGTAGTCACCCGCGCCGCGGGAGATGCCGAAGTCGCTGAGCTTGGCCATGCCGACGATCGAACCCCGGTCGGCGACAAGGATATTGCCCGGTTTGATGTCGCGGTGCACGATGCCTGCGGCGTGCGCGGCAGCCAGTGCGTCGGCGACCTGGGCGCCGATCTGCGCCACCTCGATCGGTGGCAGCGTATCGACGAGCGCGAGTGCCTTGGCGACGCTGCGCGAGGGCAGATGCTCCATCACCAGCCATGGCTCGCCTGCCTCGAGCACCACGTCGTACACGGCGATCGCGTGCTCGTGCGACAGCTTGGCCGCGACCCGGCCCTCGTGCATGATCTGGCTGCGGATCTCGTTGGCCTGCGCCTCGTCGAGGTCCGCCGTCGAGATGACCTGTTTGATGGCGACATCCCGGTCGAGCAGCCGGTCGTGCGCGAGCCAGACCGCGCCCATGCCACCGCCACCGGCCTTCGACTGCAGGCGGTAGCGGCCGGCAACCAGATAGTCGGGGCCGACAATGGGACGAGCGCGTTCGGTCACGGTGCGAGGGTAGCGGAAATCGGGGGTAGCTGGCCTGATTCATGACCGGTCGCGTCTGTATCTCCGTGCGTGCTCGCGGGCGCGGACACGAATCGGACGAGGCGCCGCTCGATGTACAACGGCATCGTTTCGAAATGGTGGGGCGCGGGGTGGGCTCTTGACGGGAACTCGGGGGTCGGTTTCTACTGAGCGTGTATCGAACGTATATTCGATACGAATCGATAGCTGAATCGGTGCTGACCTCTCCGTCATGAGGGCAGTTCCGCAGGCATCGCCTCGGGTCCATCGTGGAAAGCAGGTGAGAGAGATGGGTTCGGACGCGACCTCGCAGGAGGAGGCGGATCGGCCGCCGCCGACACTGGCTGAACTGCGTAAACGGATGGCGGCGATCCCCGGTCGTGGCGAAGCGGCGGCCGAGCGGATGCCGCTCGACACCGCATTGCGCCGGGAGTCGCTCGCGGTGCCGCCCGCACTCGCGAGCCTGTTGCCCGGTGGTGGCCTGGCCAAAGGGTCTGTCGTTGCCTACACGGGGGCCAGGTCGCTGCTCGCCGGACTGGTTGCCGCGGTGACGGCGGACGGTGGGCACGCCGCCGTGGTCGGGGTGCCGCGGCTCGGTCTGCTCGCCGCGGTGGAGATGGGCGCCCAGCTGGAACGACTGGCCGTGATCGCCGATCCTGGCCCGGACCCGGTGGAGGTGGCCGCCGTGTTGCTCGACGGCCTCGACCTGGTCGTGCTCGGTCTCGGCGGCACCGCCGTCGCACCGGCGCGTACCAGGGTGATCGCCGCCCGCGCCCGCAACAAGGGCGCCACCCTCGTGGTCACCGACGGCCGCTGGCCCGGCGCCGCGGTACATCTCGACGCGCGCATCGCAGGCTATGCGGGTCTCGGGCACGGTCGCGGCAGGCTGCGCTCCCTCGGTCTCGAGGTCGAAGTACGCGGCAAAGCAAGCCAACCCCGGCGCGGCCGCCTCGACCTGAGCACGAACGCGGGCCGCGTGGAATGGGTACGCCGCGAAACCTCCACGCGCACTGCCGAAACCGCCGCCACCAGGGAGGTCGCGTCGTGAACGACCAGCGCCGATCGAGCACGACGGTGGGCCGGGTCGGCGGGCGAGTCACCGCGCACACCGACAACAGGTGCGGCTGTGGTGGATCGGGCGGACCTGCGGTGTCCAGCCGGGCATCGTGATTCGGCCGGGAACGCCGAAAGGTGCGGCGCGGGTATTGGCGCTGTGGTGTCCGGATTGGCCTGCGGTGGCCGCGGCAGCGGTGGCGCAGGTGCCTGCGACGCGGCCGGTGGCGGTGTTGTTCGCCAATCGGGTGATCGCTTGTTCGGCGATCGCGCGGGCCGATGGCGTGCGGCGGGGGTTGAAGCGAAGGGAGGCGCAGGCGCGGTGCCCTGAAGTGTTTCTCGCGCAGGCGGATCCGGATCGGGACGCGCGGTTGTTCGAGCCGGTGGTCGCGGCGGTCGACGCGACGGTGCCGGGGGTCGAGGTGCTGCGGCCAGGGCTGCTTGTGCTCGGGGCGCGTGGCGCCGCACGGTTTTTCGGTTCCGAGGAGGTGGCGGCAGAGCGGCTCGTCGACGCGGCGGCCGCGGCCGGGGTCGAGTCGCAGATCGGCATTGCCGACGAGTTGTCCACGGCGGTGATCGCGGCCAGGCGCGCCGCGATCGTGCCTGCCGGTGCTGGTGCGCGGTTTCTCGCGCCGCTGCCGGTGCGGGAGCTCGCGGTGGAGCCGAGCCTGGCCGCGCCGGAGCGTGCCGACCTGGTGGATCTGTTGCACCGCTTGGGTTTACGCCGGATCGGTGATTTCGCCGCGCTGTCCGCCGTCGAGGTCGCTTCGCGGTTCGGCGCCGACGCCGTGCTCGCGCACCGCTGTGCGCGGGCGCTCCCCGAGCGCCCGCCCGCCGCGCGGCAGCCGCCCAAGGATCTCACCGTGACCTACCGTTGTGACCCGCCGATCGAGCGGGTCGATGCCGCCGCCTTCGCGGGCCGCCTGCTCGCCACCGAGTTGCACGGCGCGCTCTCGGCCGCCGGGCTGGCCTGCACCCGATTGTCGGTCTCCGCGGAAACCGATGCGGGCGAGGAGCTTTCCCGCATCTGGCGCTGCGCCGAGCCACTGACCCCTGATGGCACGGCGGACCGGGTGCGCTGGCAGTTGGACGGCTGGCTCACCCGGCGTGACCGGCCGACCGCACCGATCACCGTGCTGCGGCTGGCGCCCGTCGAGGTGGTGGCGGCCGGCGCGTTGCAGCTCGGGCTGTGGGGCGGCGTCGGCGAGGAGGACGAGCGGGCCAGGCGCGCGCTGATCCGGGTGCAGGGGTTGCTCGGCGGCGAAGCGGTGCGGATCGGCGTGCTCAGCGGGGGCCGCGGTCCCGCCGAGCGCATC
Source organism: Nocardia sp. NPDC049149 (assembly GCF_043197455.1). Lineage (NCBI taxonomy): Bacteria > Bacillati > Actinomycetota > Actinomycetes > Mycobacteriales > Nocardiaceae > Nocardia > Nocardia sp. NPDC049149. The sequence continues at coordinate 394,045 of NZ_JBICTD010000005.1, read as the reverse complement.
ACCATGGTCGCGCTCGGCGACGAACCCGTCCCCGCTGCCGACCCGGCCCTGCCGTGGCCGGGCCGACTGCCCGAGCCTGCGCCCGCGCTGATCCTGGTGAACCGGCCTGCGGTGCGCCTGGAAGCCGCCGACGGCGCCCCGATCCTGGTCACCGAGCGCGCCATGTTCAGCGCCGACCCCGCTCGGCTGCACTGGGGCAGCAGGCAGTGGCAGCTGACCGGGTGGGCGGGGCCGTGGCCGGTGGACGAACGCTGGTGGGCGCCGGAATCGACCGAAAAAGACGACGCACCACCGGCTTTCGTCGCACGCGCGCAGGTGCAGCTGGCCGGTGCGCCATCCGATGTCCGGGTGCTGCTGCTCGTCTACCAGGACGCGAGTTGGCGCGCCGAAGGCTTGTACGACTAGCCCGTCATGTCATTCCCCTAGGCGGGTTTGGTCCACACCGTCGCCATGGTGAACGGTTGCCCGCGCAGCTCGGCCCACTTCGGCTTGGCGGCGAGCCAGGTGTCGTCGACCAGCATCTCGGTGAGTTCGGTGAGCACCCACCCCGCGTCCAGCGCCGCCGTGACGTGCTCGCTGAGCAAATGCAGGTGCGTGCTGATCGCCACCGGCGCGCCGGAGGCGGGCGTGTAGTGCGTCGGCATCCCGGTCACCATCATGAATTGCGGGTGGAAGCTCACCAGGACACAGCGCGCCCCCGGCGCGGCCAGTCGCCACGCCTCCGCGTAGAACGGCGCCAAGTCGGGCAGGTGCTCGTCGATCAACGAGGCGATCACCAGGTCGTAGCTGTCGCTCGGCAGTCCGGTGTCGCGCGCGTCCCCCTCGGTGAGCGTGGTGTGTGCGCCGCGTGCCCTGGCCAGCTCCAGCATGCCCGTGCTCACATCGACGCCGTCGATATGGGAGATCCCCTGCGTACGCAGCCATGCGCCGGTGCGTCCCGTCCCGCAGCCCAGATCAGCGGCCCGCCGCACCTGTGCCCATTCCGGCCGCCGCAGCTGGGCCAGCAGCGCCAGGTCCATCTTGTCCAGCACGGTCTGTTCGTAGGTCGGCGCCCATCCGTCGTAGCCGGTGGCGACGTCGACGGTGCGATAGTTCCTGCGGTCGTAGTCCGCGAAAGACGGCATGCGCGGAGTATTTCGCGGCACAACAGGATTCGCCAGACATTTTCCGGACACGCATCCCCGGTCGCGCCGCTGTGGCGCCCGGCTCAGGTGATCCGTGCAACAAGTCACGGGTCTGCCTGCGACAGCCCCAGTATCCTCGGAGATCGTGGATCTCACGGTGAACAGAGTCGCGCTCGGCGACGTGCGGATCGCCTACCGGGATTCCGGGGCGCGCACGGCCGCCGGCGTGCCCGTGATCCTGGTGCACGGCATGGGCGGGGACGGCCATACCTGGGATCGGTTCGCCAGGACCCTGGTGCAGGCGGGCCGCCGGGTGATCATCCCCGACCTGCGCGGCCACGGCCGCAGCGCGCACACCGATTCGTACCGGTTCGACGAATTCGGCGCCGACGTGGGGAAGCTTTCCGATCACCTGGGACTGACCTCGGTGGATCTGGTCGGTCATTCGCTCGGCGGCTACGCGGTGTCCTGCGTCGCGCAGGAGCGCCCCGAACTGGTCCGGCGTCTGGTCATCGAGGAGTGCCCGCTGCCGTTGCAGTCCGGCGCCGAGGAACTGCAACTGACCCGTCGCTTCCCGACCGTGCCCGAGCTCTGGCACGCCACCAGCAGCCTGGTCCGGCATCCGCGCGCGGTGCTCGCCTTCGACCGGTCCATGACCGGGACGGCGCTCGAGCAGTTCCGTAAGCCGAACCCCGAGTGGTGGGATCGGCTCGCCGACATCACCGCGCCGACGCTGGTGCTGCGCGGTGGGCCGGGCGGCATGGTCGATCCGGAGAAGCTGGCGCTCCTGCGCGCCGCCATCGCGGACTGCACGGTCACCGCCTTCTCCTGCGGCCACAGCATCCACCGTGATCGCTATCGCGAGTTCGTGGCCGCCGTACACCCGTTCCTCGCCGCGTGAATCGATCGTGAACGTCTTCGAAGGGCTTTCCTGTTCCGCCGCTGCGACGGATGCGCCGTTGCCTGGCACCGCCACCGAGGTGACCGGCTGGTTGTGCGTCGAACACCCCGGCGCGTGGGGGCGCGATGTGATCGGCGACGAGGTGCTCGGTCCGGAGATCACGCAGGAGCTGGCGGCGCGCACCGTCGCAGCACGGGTGCGGCCGACGCTGATCCGTCGCCCCGGCCGCAACGAATTCACCGGTACTCGAACGGTTTTGATCGCCAGCTCGCGCGAGGACGGCGCCTGGTGCGAGCGCTTCGAGATCACCGACCTGAAGCAGTTGCTCGATATCGATCTGCACCTGTTGAACGGCCCGCCGCCGGGCATCGGTGTGCCGGTGCATGATCCGCTGGTGCTGGTGTGCGCGCACGGCAAACGCGATCAGTGCTGTGCGCTGCTCGGCCGCCCGATCGCCGCCGAGCTCGCGACGAAATATCCAGGGCAGGTGTGGGAGAGCTCGCACACCGGCGGGCACCGCTTCGCGCCTGCCCTGGTGCTGTTGCCCTCCGGGTTCACCTACGGCAGGCTCGATACCGCGGGCGCTGTGGCGATGGTCGAGGCCGCGCGCCGCGGCGAGGTCGCGCTGACCGGTCTGCGCGGGCGCAGCTGCCACCGGCCGATCGAACAGGTCGCGGAAGTCGCGGTGCGCGAACAGATCTCCGCCGCCACAGGGGACCTCACGGTCGTTCTCGACGCCGATCCGGTGCCAACCGAGCCGACGATGGCAGGCGCCGCCCTCGTCACTCACCGGGACGGCCGCCGCTGGCGCGTCACTGTCCGTACCGTCGCCTTCGCGCCACGGCAGGCCAGCTGCAATGCCGCCGCCAAACCCGTAACCGGCCTGGTCGCCGACCGCATCGTCTTGTTGTTCTGAGCTACGTTCCCATGTTCGGGAACATCCGACAATCGTGTCAACAAGGTTTACCCAAGTGAGAGCGAGGTGTTGATGAGTGACGACGACACCCGGATGGGCGACCTGCACGAGCTGCCTGCCTGCGCCCCACGAGGATTGAAAGCGCTGTGCCGGTGGGCCGAAGGAGTCATTCAAACCCAGATCCAACTACTGGGGTCGGCCACCCCGTCCAAAGCGCCCAACTCGCGTGAGCTCCTGAAGAACAACGGCATTGCCAAGCCTGACGATCAGTCGGTGCTGATCGACCACTATGACGACCACAAAGAAGGCATGGACAAGGCCATGTCGGGCCTTCAGTGGAATGAAAAAGGCGTCGGCGAGGAAACCTTGAAATTCGGTGGAGAGGTGACGACAGCCTACGGCTCCATCGGAGCCGCCGTGGCGGAGCTCAACAAAGCGATCGATGATTCCCATAAAAGGGTGCGGACCGTGACCGACAGCGTGGGCAAACCGGTGCTGGACGCACAGGGTAATCCTGAGAAAGAGCTGCCGCGTGAAGTGACAAACGGACTGTTCAATGGCATCTGGAGAACTTTGGACAAGACCTCCACCGTGGTCAATGGCATCACTGATCAGGCGGCCGCCGCAGCGCTGAGCATCCGTGGTGAGGAGCCGAGTTCCATCCCCGCCAACGTCAACACCGGTGGTGGCACGCCGGTGTCGTATCCCTCTGCCGGGTACAGCGGCGGGCCTCCTCCGATGTCTCCTGCGATGTCTCGTGGCATCGCCCCGCAGTTCAATTCTGGTCCGGTGGCCGCGGCGAATATCCCTGCCGGGGAAAAGCCGACCGCGATGGCGATGATGAAATATCTCATTGACAAGTACGGCCTGAATCCGGAACAGGCAGCGGCAATCGTCGCCAATGCGAAGCATGAGTCGGGATTCCGCGTCGATGCCGTCGGCGACAACGGGACAGCCAAGGGACTGTTCCAGTGGCGTTTGGGGCGGCAGGCAGCATTCCTGGACTTCGCGGACAACCCGGGTGAGAGCGTCAGCGACTGGCGGACTCACATCGATTTCATGATGCATGAATTGCGTAGCGTGAATGCGTATCAGCCGGCCGAAGACAGCCTCAACGATCCCAATAAAAGTGCAGGCCAGAAGGCGGCGGACTTCGATCGGTACTACGAGATCAGCACCGGGTCCACGACCGGCGCTCGGGCTGGCTACGCCGAAGGACTTGCGAAGGAGTGGAGGCAGCAGCCCCAGTCCAGCTCTAGCGTCGCCGTCTGAAGCGGTACTCGCGCGCACATTTCGATGTGGCTCCTCGGGTTGCTCACGGGCGAGCCACACTGTCTACCAGTGCGTGCCGGGGACCCAGCGTGCGGCGCGGCGCAGGGCGGTGCCGGTGACGCGGCGGGCGGCGGAACGAGGGCGTGGTTCGGATTGGGGGACAAGCGAAGTCGCGTCTTCTTCGGCGTCCGCCACCTGCTCGCCCTTGGCCGCGGGGGAGTCGGGCAGTGCGCGGTAGTAGCGGTGCAGGATGCGGTCGCGGAACTTGGGCGTGACCAGCGCGCCGTATTCGGCGAAGGTGCCGAGCGGCGTGTCGATGCGCTTGGGACGTTCGGTCAGCGCGCGCACGATCGTCGCGGCGGCCCACTCGGGGGATTCGGACGGGCCCTGGTTGCCGCTCGGGGTGATCATCGGGGTGCGCACCAGCGGCATGTGGATGGTGGTGAAGGTGACCCCGTCGGCCATGGTCTCGACCGAGGCCACCTCGGCGAACTTGTCCAGTGCCGCCTTGCTGGCGAGGTAGGCGGCGAAGCGCGGCGTCGCCACCTGCACGCCCGCGCTGCTGATGTTGACGATGTGGCCGAACTTGCGCTCGCGCATCTGCGGCAGCAGCGCCAGCGTCATCCGCAGCGCGCCGAAGTAGTTGACCGCCATGGTGCGTTCGAAGTCGTGCAGCCGGTCGGTGGAGCGGTGGATGGCGCGGCGGATCGAGCGGCCCGCGTTGTTCACCAGCATGTCGACATGGCCGTGCTCGTCGAGGATGGTCTTCACGGCGTGGTCCACCGAGTCGGAATCGGTGACGTCGCACTGGTATCCGTATGCGGTGCCGCCCGCGGCCCTGATCTCGTCGACCACGCTCGCGAGTTCGTCGGCGCGGCGCGCGAGCAGGAACAGGGTGGCGCCCTTGCCTGCGACGGCGATCGCGGCGGCCCGGCCGATGCCGGAGGAGGCGCCGGTGATGAGGACGTGCCGCCCGGTGATGTCGCGGTCGCGACGGGTGCGCCGGGGTTCCCGGACGTCGATGTCCTGAGCGGATGCGTCGGTCATCGCTGCTCCTTTGCGGGGGGTTCGATGGGCCTGAACTTACTCCGAAGTAAGTTTACCTGCTAAGTGCGATTGGTCACTTTTGGGGCCGGTGGTCGAGGTGGTGAACACGGGTCGAACAACCTCTCGAAATCGATCGAACATATGTGCGATACTCGGGCGCATGGCGGACGATCGGATGGCGGACATCTTTGCCGCGGTGCGGCTCGGGGGTGGGGACCCGGCGGCGGCGCGACAGGCGTTGGAGAAGTTGTGGGACGAGATCGGAGAGGGCGGTGATCCCTTGCACCGCTGCGTGATTGCGCATCACCTAGCCGATCTGCACGACACCGCCGCCGACGCGCTGCTCTGGGATCGGCGCGCGCTCGCCGCGGTGTTCGGCCCCGGCGTACCGCTCGACGAAGGACTGCGCAGCTTCCTCCCCTCGCTGTACCTCAACCTGGCCGACAGTCACCGCCGAGTCGGCGATTTCGAGGCCGCCCGCATGCAGCTGACCATCGCCCGCGGCCACCTCGACGTGCTCGCCAACGACGCCTACGGCGCCCTGATCCGCACCAGCCTCGACCGGGTCGACGCCGCACTCACCGCGGGCTCGACGGACCGTTTGCCGAACGACTAGCCCGCCGAGGAGGGTGCGCCATGGGGTGGAGCAATGGACCGCCGACCTGGTCGGAGCTGGAGCGGGTGCTCTCCGGACGGCCGGGCCGGACGAACCCGGACGCGATGTACCCCGGCGACGGCGGCGACAGTCCGGCGTGGTCGCGCAAGCGCGGGGAGTACCTGGCCGAGCCGGTGCTGCCCGTCGAATCGGCGGTGCCGTACGCGGAACTGCACGCGCATTCGGCCTACAGCTTCCTCGACGGCGCGAGCCAGCCGGAGGAGCTGGTGGAGGAGGCCGTGCGGCTCGGGCTGGAGGCGATCGCGCTCACCGATCACGACGGCTTCTACGGCACCGTTCGCTTCGCCGAAGCGGCAAGGGAGTGGGGGATGCCGACGGTCTTCGGCGCCGAGTTGTCGCTCGGCACGTCGGACAGTGAGCCGGTAAAGCCGGTTGCCGCAACGGATTCCGCACCGCGGACCGGGGCGCCCGATCCGGCGGGACCACACCTGCTCGTGCTGGCTCGCGGCCAGGAGGGTTACCGCAGGCTGTCGCGGGAGATCTCGGCCGCGCACATGGCGGCGGGCGAGAAGGGCATCCTCCGCTACGACCTCGACGCGCTCACCGCGGCGGCCGAGGGCCACTGGCAGATACTCACCGGCTGCCGCAAAGGCCACCTGCGCCAAGCGCTCGCCCGCGATTTACATTCGGGCAGCACAGATCTCGTGCACGCCGAGGCCGCGCTGCGCGACCTCATGGCACGGTTCGGCGCGGATCGGGTGAGCGTGGAACTCACCCATCACGGCATCCCGGAGGACGACGAGCGCAACGCGCACCTCATCGCGCTGGCCGACCGCCTCGATCTCCCCGTACTCGCCACCACCGGAGCACATTTCGCCGCACCGCGGCAGCGCCGCCGCGCCATGGCGCTCGCGGCGATCAGGGCCAGGCAGAGCCTGGACGAGATCGCCGGGTGGTTGGCCCCCACCGGCGGCGCGCATCTGCGCTCCGGCGCCGAGATGGCGCGGCTGTTCGCCGAATGCCCACGGGCGGTGCACAATGCGGCCGCGTTGGCCCGCGACTGCGCCTTCGACCTGAAGCTGATCGCACCGAAACTGCCGCCGTTCGATGTGCCGGCAGATCACGACGAGGAGTCGTGGCTGCGCGCGATCACCCTCGCGGGCGCCGCGGACCGCTACGGTACGCCTGCGGGAAACCCGCAGGCGTACCGGCAGATCGAGCACGAGCTCGCGGTGATCAACACGCTGAAGTTCCCCGGCTACTTCCTGGTGGTGCACGACATCGTCGCGTTCTGCAAGAAGAACGACATCCTGTGCCAGGGCCGAGGCTCGGCGGCCAACTCGGCCGTCTGCTACGCGATCGGCATCACCAACGTCGACCCGGTCACCAACAATCTGCTGTTCGAACGCTTCCTCGCCCCGGAGCGCGACGGCCCGCCCGATATCGACGTCGACATCGAATCCGATCGGCGCGAAGAGGCGATCCAGCACGTCTACACCAAATACGGCCGCGCCTACGCCGCCCAGGTGGCCAACGTGATCACCTACCGTGGCAAGTCCGCGGTGCGCGATGCCGCACGCGCACTGGGGTTTTCACCGGGACAACAGGATGCGTGGAGCAAGCAGGTGAGCCGGTGGTCCGGCGTCGGCACCGAGACCGGCACCGACATCCCCACCGAGGTGCTGGAGTTGGCCGCCGACATCGAGGGCCTGCCACGGCATCTCGGCATCCACTCCGGCGGCATGGTGATCTGTGACCGGCCCATCGCCGATGTCTGCCCGGTGGAGTGGGCGCGCATGCCGGGGCGCAGCGTGCTGCAGTGGGACAAAGACGATTGTGCCGCCATCGATCTGGTGAAGTTCGATCTGCTCGGCCTCGGCATGCTCTCCGCGCTGCACTACATGATCGACATGGTGCGCGAGCACACCGGCGAGGTGGTGGAGCTGCACAAGCTCGATCTGCAAGAAGCAGGCGTCTACGAAATGCTGTCGCGCGCAGACTCGGTGGGGGTCTTCCAGGTGGAGTCGCGGGCACAGATGGCGACGCTGCCCAGGTTGCGCCCGCGGCAGTTCTACGACCTGGTGGTCGAGGTGGCGCTGATCCGGCCCGGTCCCATCCAAGGCGGTTCGGTGCACCCCTACATCCGGCGTCGTAACAAGCTGGAGCCGTGGAAATACGACCATCCGGCACTGGAGAATTCGCTGGCCCGTACCCTCGGCGTGCCGCTGTTCCAGGAGCAGCTCATGCAGATGGCCATCGACGTTGCGGGTTTCAGCGCCGCCGAGGCCGACCAGCTGCGCCGCGCGATGGGTTCCAAACGGTCACCCGAGCGCATGGAACGCCTCAAGGAGCGCCTCTACCAGGGCATGCGTGACCTGCACGGCATCACCGGCGAGATCGCCGACCGTATCTACGAGAAGCTCTATGCCTTCGCGAATTTCGGTTTCCCGGAAAGTCATTCGCAGAGTTTCGCTTCGATCGTGTTCTATTCGGCGTGGTTCAAACTGCACCATCCCGCGGCGTTCTGCGCCGGTCTGCTGCGGGCCCAGCCGATGGGGTTCTATTCCCCGCAATCCTTGGTCGCCGACGCGCGCAGGCACGGCGTGCTGGTGCACGGTCCCGACATCAACGCCAGCCGCGCCGAACCCACCCTCGAACGGGACGGCACCGAAGTGCGCCTCGGGCTGGCCGCGATCCGGCACATCGGCGCCGATCTCGCCGAAAAGATCGTCACCGCACGGACTTCGGGTGGCTACACCTCCTTCCTCGATCTGACGGGGCGGGTGGAGCTCTCCGTCGCCCAGGCGGAGGCGCTCGCCACCGCAGGCGCCTTGAGCAGCCTGGGTGTCACCCGTCGCGAAGCACTGTGGGCCGCGGGCGCCGCCGCGGGGGAACGCCCGGATCGGTTGCCGGGCACCGGCGCTGCCACCGAGGCGCCCGTCCTGCCCGGCATGAGCGAGCTCGAGCTGGCCGCCGCCGACGTGTGGGCCACCGGTGTTTCTCCCGGCAGTTACCCCACCCAATTTCTGCGTCCGCACCTCGACGCCCTCGGTGTCGTGCCCGCGGCAAGCCTGCTCGCCGTCCCCGATGGTTCGCGAGTGCTGGTCGGCGGCGCGGTAACCCACCGCCAGCGGCCCGCCACCGCGGCGGGTGTCACCTTCCTCAACCTGGAAGACGAGACCGGCATGGTGAACGTCGTCTGTTCGGTCGGCCTGTGGTCTCGCCACCGTCGCCTGGCGCAGAGTGCCCCGGCGCTGCTCATTCGCGGACGAGTGCAGAACGCCGAGGGCGCGGTCAGTGTCGTCGCCGAGCACCTGCAACGGATGGATCTGCGGGTCGACTCGAAATCGCGCGACTTCCGCTGAGCTGTGGCAGAACTCGGCTGCCACCGGACGGCAGCCGCCGTAGGATGAAACGTTCTGTCCAGCGCGGGAATCGGGAGGGTTCATGCACGCTGACACACCACCGCCGGACGCGCCACCGTTCGTGCACCGGAGGCGATTCCTGGCGGTCGTTGCCACCCTGGTGCTCGGGTTGCCGACCGTATTGCTCAGTGCCATGGTCATTTACCTCATCGGAGCACTGGCGGGGGAATGGTGGGCTGCGGCGACCGTGGTGCTGTGGTTGTGCGTCGGCGGGTATCTCTTCGACGCGGCATGGTTCACGCCGCAGCGCGGCACGATCGCCGCCGCGTTCGGCTGCAGGCTGCCGACCGAGCCCGAGTCCGCCAGGCTGACCGCCGCGTGGGCGAACGTCACCCGCGCTCCCGGCGTGGACGGCTGGCCCTATGCGCTTCGGGTGCAAAACAATCCGGGGATGATGGCGTTCGCCATGCCTACCCGCATCGTCGCCGTGGCAAGCGGTGCGATCGCGACCCTCGAACCCAGGCAGCTGGAGGCGATTCTCGCGCACGAACTCGGACACCATGTGAACGTCGACCCTCGGGTGCGGCTGCTCGACATGTGGGTCGACTTGCCGGGGCGGCCGCTATGGGCGGTAGGCAGGCTGTTCGGGCAGAGCGCGCGGTGGCGCGGTCCGGTCGCGCTGGTCGTTCGATGCGTGCTGGCCGTGGTGCTGCTGCCAGTGGCGGTTGTCCTGCTGACGCCGGTGCTCGGTCCGGCCGCCGCGATCACGCTCGGAGTGTTGCTCGTTGTCGAGCCGTTTGCCAGGGCGGCCCGGCGCCAGCGCGACGAACTCGCCGCCGATCGAACGGCGGTCGAGCTCGGCTATGGTCCTGATTTGGCGGGCGCCATGCGCGAGTGGGCGGCGCGCAAGCCGCCCGCCGGGCGACTGGTCGCGCTCCGCGACCGACTGCTCTACACGCATCCGCCGCTGACGGCGCGGATTCGGGCTATCGAGGCCGGAATCGCCGGATGATCACTGCTTTAGAGAAGTGTTAGAAGGCTTCTAGAGAACCGTTATGTCGTGCTGTTTCCGCAGTAACGGCGGCTACTGTGCGAGTCATGCGGAAGCTTTCAGTGCTGTGCATCGGACTCTTGGGTCTGACTTTGCTTGTGGGCTGCGGCAACGGCGACGACGCGAACAAATCCGCGCCGCCGATGCCGGGGCGATCGGATTACGCATCGGCCACGGTGGCGCCTGCGCCCGCGACGGTGCCTGGGCTGCGCGAACAAGGGCCGATGCGCAAGGACAACAACACCGGCGGTGAAACCGTCACGGCGCGTAAGGAAGTCGTCACCGGCAGCGTGGATCTCACCGCGGACAAGCCGGTCGAGGCGGCGGGCAAGATCGTCGACCGGGTGCGCGACGTCGGTGGGCGGGTCGACAGCAGGACCGAACAGCCCGGCACCGACGACACCGATGCCAGCGCCACGCTCACCGTGCGCGTGCCCGCCGACAAGACCGATCGCTTCGTCGACGGTCTCGGCGGCATCGGAAAAGTCACCCGGGTCAGCACCAATCGGGACGACGTGACCATGCAGTGGGAAGACCTGGACGCCAGGATCAAGGCACTGCAGACCTCCGTCGACCGGCTGCGTGCCCTCATCGCGGGCGCGACGAACACCGCCGACCTGATCAACGCCGAACAGGCGCTGTCCAGCCGTCAGGGTGAACTCGACAGCCTGACCGCGCAGAAGAAGCACCTCGACGACGAGGTTTCGCTGTCCACCCTGACCATCGACGTCACCACAACGACCAAGAAGGCCGACCAAGGGCCGGACAGCTTCTGGGACGGGATCGTCTCAGGCTGGCACTCGCTGGTGAACTGGTTGAAGGACGCGGTGGTGTTCGCCGGTAAGGCGTTGCCGTGGCTCGGGTTCCTCGCGGTGCTCGCTGCGGCGGTGTGGGCGATCGTGCGGTTCGTGGTGCGGCGCACCAAGGGCGGCGGGTCGACCGGGACCGGTTCCAGCACAGGCGGTTCGGTCGGGCCGATGCCGCCGATCGGATCGGGTGCGGCGAGCGGGCCTGCAGTGCAGCCTGCCGAGAAGCCGGTTGGTGCAGGAACGGCCACCTCCTCGGAGTCCTAAGCGCTCGACAGTTTTACGGAAAGACGATGGGGCCGTGATATTTACGGCCCCATCGAGCTGTGCAGCGACAGGAGAGATGCATGCCGATCAGCGTCAGGGCGACGATCAAACCGAACAGCCGAAAAGGCCCGCTCGTCGAAATTCTCGACGACGGCACTCTCACGCTGTACGTGCGCGCTCCTGCCGTCGAAGGCAAAGCGAACAAGGCAGCCATCGAATTGCTCGCCGAGCATTACGGGGTGGCGAAATCCGCCGTCCGCCTGGCCTCGGGAGCCACCTCCCGCCACAAACGCTTCGACATCGATCTCTGATCTCGAATTTCCTTGTGCGGGTTCAGATCCCGTCGGGGAATCCGTGCTGCCGCCACGCCTCGTACACGGCGACCGCCGCCGCATTGGACAGGTTCATCGATCGCCGCCCCGGCAACATCGGAATCCGCAGCTGTGCGGTCACGTGCGCGTCCTCCAGCACCGCAGCGGGCAACCCGGTCGGCTCGGTCCCGAACAACAACACGTCCCCCTCCTGATAAGTGACATCGGTATACCGACTACTCGCCTGCGTGGTGAACGCGAACACCCGCTCCGGCCGCAACGCCTCCCACGCCGCCGCCAAATTCGGGTGCACGGTCACCGACGCCAGATCGTGGTAATCCAATCCGGCCCGCCGCAACTTCGCCTCCGAGAGGTCGAACCCCAACGGCTCCACCAGATGCAGCTCACACCCGGTACCGGCAACCAGACGGATCGCATTACCCGTATTCCCAGGAATGCACGGTTCATGAAACATCAGTCGGAACACAGGCCAAGTCAACCAGGTGCCGCTGGTCGCTGACGCTGTGGGCTCCCGTATCAAGCGCGAGCGGTCCGCCGCCGCCGTTCGCCCCTTTTGTCTGGATGACGAAAGAGGCGAACGGGTTACGGAACTCTATGATGGCGCGTTCCGAAGCGTGGGGTGAACTCCGTTCCGCGCCTGGGGTTTAACGAACGAACATCACCGAACTGAATTCAACTTTTCGATCCCTTTCGCCGGGGACCAGAACCCGCTCGACCTTGCCGTGGCAATTATCGCCGCGGTAGAGCTCGGCCTTGCGGTTGGTGTTGTTTTGGACGCGACCATCTCCCTCGATCCGATAGCACTGGTTGTTCTTGGGATTGACGAGATCGCGTTCTTTACCGTGGTGGGTGTATTCGAACCTGCCCTTTGCCGCCATCTCGATGGCGGGTGCGTCGGGAGTGGCGTTCGCGCCACTGGATGCACCGACGGTCAATGCAAGAACCGCGCCGACCGTAGCCAGAACGCTGCCAACATATTTCATTGTGCGCTGCCCTTCGTCGAACTGTACCAACGTATCTCGTGAAACGTGGCCACCTCGGGGTGTCTGCGCAGGTCACGCCGAGGGTGTGATTTCCCTAGTCCATCGACGTCGACGCCGTCGACTTTAGCAGGGCCGCATTTGTGGTGTCTTCGAAATCTATTGATACACAACACTTTACGAACTAGGGCAGCGGATCATAATATCGATCCAGCTCGGCGACAAGGGTGTTCGATTGGCGACAACGAAATTCGAATAGATGCAGCGAATCTCAGGGTGTCGCTGGCCGTTCGGGGAGGGCGCAGGCCATGCCCTCGGCCATTCCGGTCGGTCGGACGCCGAGGCCTTGATTGAGGCGGGCGCGTTGGTTTTCCCAGGCGATCGCGGCGGCCAGTTCGGCGAGCTGGGATTTCGACAGATGCGTCAGCAGGTCGGCGCGGAGGTCGTCCATGGACACGGCGGGGGTGGCGGTCATGGCTTCGGCGTAGGCGATGACCAGCTTTTGTACGGGGGTGTAGGCGTCGCTGGTTCGGTAGCGGGGGAGATCGAGGAGTTGCTGTTCGGTGAGGCCGGACGACGCGGCAAGAGCGGAGCCGATGTCGAGGCAGAATTCGCAGTTGATCAGGCCCGCGGTCTTCAGTTCGGCGAGCTCCTCGAGTTGCGGGTCGAGGCGATTGGCGAACAGCAGGGCCGTCTCGAAGATGAGCGTGCTGAGCAGGATTTGGGGCCTGCGCAGCAGCCAGCCGATGAGATCGGATCGATGGCGCTTGGCCTGTCGCACTGCCTGCCCGTAGTGCCGGATCCGTGTCAACGCTCGCATTGCCCCACCCTTTCGTTCGACTCTGCTTTCAAACTACGCCCTGTAGTAGCGATGTTGAAGGGGTGTCGCCGCCGTCGACCGAGCCCGTCGGCGGCGCGCGAGCAGAGGTCTCTGTAAGAATCGGGGGGTGACCGACGGCGAGACGTCCACTGTGGACCAACGGGTAGCGACCGCAAGCTCCGGGTTCCTGCGCCACCACCTGCCCATGATCGTGGTGGCGGCGGTCATCGTGGTGGCCGTGGTGTTCGTGGCGCAGGAGCGCTGGCGCCGCGGCACGCTGTTCTTCGGTGGGGCGACGCTGCTGGCCGCGGCGTTCCGGCTGTGCCTGCCGACCGCGCGGGTCGGGCTGCTCGCGGTGCGGAGCAAGCCCTTCGACGTCGGCGCGCTGACTCTGCTCGGCTCCGCCATCGTCCTCATCGTCGCCACCATCAACCTCGGCGGCGTCTAGCGCCCGTACTGTTCGGTGAACACCGTGTGCTCGCGCGGCCTGCGGCCGGGATGCGGCGGCGCGGCATCGCTGTAGCCGACGGCGACCAATACCGCGATGGCCAGATCGTCGCGGTCGCCGATCCCGATGGCCTGTTTCACCGAATCGGGGTCCCAGCCGTTCATCGGCGCCGAGGCCAGGCCGAGGCTGGTCGCCGCGAGCATGACGTAGGTGGCCGCGATCATCGCGTTCTTGATGGCGTTCTCCCGCAGCAGTCCGCGCTCCCTGAGCGCATGAAACTCGCTGCGGGAGTCGAACAGTGCGGTGAACTCGGCATTCCAGGCGCCGTTGTGGCGAGCCAGCGCGGCAATGTCGGCGTTGCTGTCCTGCCAGGCCGTCGGATCGGCGACGAAGACGAGAACCACCGGTGCTTCCAGCGGCTGCGGCTGGCCGAATGCGGCCGCCGACAACGCTTGTCGTCCGGATTCGCTGGTGACGACGACGATCGACCGATCCTGCATGTTCCATGCGCTCGGCGCCTGCACCGCCAAGTCGACGAGCTCGTCGACCAGCTGAGGGGTGAGGGGATCGGGCCGGAAGTGGCGGGTGGTACGGCGGGCGCGTATTGCGGCGGGAACCGAAAGTGTCTGTGTTTCCATAATTCTTACTATCGGAGAGTGACACTCCAATGGGAAGAAGGCACCTTCGAGTGCGCTACAGTGGGAAAGGTGCGTACGCTCATCGATGGCTCCGGCCTGCCTGCCGACATCTACTCGGCCAAATGTCCGACCCGCCAGGTGCTCGATCATGTCGCGGGAAAGTGGACGGTGCTGATCATCGACGCGCTCGCGGACGGCACCATGCGCTACACCGACCTGCACAAGCGCATCGATGGCATCTCGCAGAAGATGCTGACGCAGACCCTGCGTCAGCTCGAGACGGACGGATTCCTCACCCGCACAGTGCATCCCACCGTGCCGCCGCGCGTCGAGTACACCCTCACCGAGCTGGGGCACAGCCTGCGCACACCCATTGCGGCACTGCGGGATTGGATAGAGACCAACATCAACAGGATCGAGGCGGCCCGCCGCGCGGCGGCAAGCTGACCGGTTCCCCGCCGCACCCCTCGATGCAGCGGGGAACCGGCGAGGTCAGGCCGGTTCGGCGATCAGGGCGCGTCCGGATCGACTGCCGTACAAGGCGCGTGCCTCGCTCGGGGTGACCGTCTCGGGCCGGGTCGGCGGTGCCGCGTTCAGGTGCTCCTCGAGGATCTGGCCCGCCATCGGTGCGACGAATGGTGCGGCGAACAGCAATCCGAACGAGTTGAACCGGGTGAAGCTCCATACCAGCACCTTCGCCGGCAGTTTCACCGCGAGATCCACGATCCCCCAGCGATCGAAGCGGCCGAGCCTGCGCATCCACTTCGGCAGGGTCGCCACCGAGGCCAGCGAAAGCAGCCTGCTACCAATGGCATACGAGATGCCAGCACCGTTGCGCGGCGAGGTCCACAGCAGATGATGCATGCCCTCCTCGGCCTTCTCGGAGGTGCACAGGCGCGGTCGCACCCTGGCGAAGTACTCGCGCACCTCGGCGCGACTGCGCGGCACGTCCTCCGGCTTGCAGGTCTGCAGCTCCGCGGCGATCGCGCACTCGTGCCAGTAGCGCGCCTCTTCCTCGGGTGTCAGCGGGCCGGGCCCGAACACCTCGTAGGCCTTGAGCACCGAATGCCAGCCGGTGATGTGGATCCACAGCTGGGTCTCCGGGCTGTTCGCGCTGTAGCGGTTTCCGCTGATCGGCTCGATGCCCGTCATCGGCGCGTGGATCTGCATGAGATGCTCGGCCGCCTGGATGGCGGTGCGGCCGTCGGCGATCGCGGCGATCAGGAAGTAGGAGAAGGTGTGATCGAGGCGCTTGCGGGGGTCACTGTAGATGCCGCGCGAGTCGGCGACGGCCGCGGTGAGGAACGGGTCGAAATGCTCGAGCACCACCGCACGCTGGAAGCCGATGACGGCGGTCGGCGCGGTCCAGATCTTCCAGCTCGGCGAGTCGGGGCCGAAGAACCCGTAGTCGTCCCGGCGCAGGGTGGTCGGATCGAAGTGCATCACATGCTCCTTTGCGGTGATCATCCCGTCGCGCGGGGTGAATGCAACGCAACCGTAGCAATTGCTCGAAATGAATACAACGGGTGCGTATCATTTGTTACCGGCGAGATTCGGATCGATACCGGGGCGGGTGCCAGGATGGACCGCATGAAGGTGAGGCGGCAGTGACGACATCGCGGGCCAGGGCGGACGGGCCGCGCAGGCGCTATGCGCCCCGCCTACCCCCCGAGCAGCGGCGGGCGCAACTGCTCGACGCCGCATTCACGGTGCTGAGCCGGGTGGAACTGCACGAGCTGAGCATGGAGGCGGTCGCCCAGGAGGCGGGCGTCGGCAAGCCGGTGCTCTACACCGTCTTCAAGACCCGCGCCGAACTCGTTGCGGCACTGCTGGAACGGGAACGCGAACGCGGCCTCGAGCAGGTCGCCGACACCCTGCCCGCGGACCTGATGGGCGCCGACCCGGTGGTTGCCGCCTCGGCGACGGTCGAGGCGTTCGTCGGTGTGGCACTGGAGAATCCGACCAGGTGGCGACTCATCCTGGCGGGTCCTGGCAATGCGCCCGACGAATACCGCGAAGCGCTACGGACGTCGCGGGCAGGCATCTTCGATCAGGCCGAAGCGCTGGTCCGGATGGGCACGACGCTCGAACCTCGATGGGCGGGTGTGGATTCCGCCCTGCTCACCAACTCGCTGCTGCAGGTCGCCGAGATGCTCGGCCGGCTGGCGGTCAGCGAGCCGGACGAGTATCCCAGGGAACGCCTGCAGGGCTTCGTACACGCCATCGTCCGGCTGCTCGTCGGCGCGCCGACCGCGGAATAACCTGCGCCCGAGCCGCTTTCGGTCGGACCGTGGTCGGCGCGCCGAACAATCCGCGCTCGCTCGGCGAACAGCGCTGCCTGCGAAGCGAACTCAGTCGCGGCGCCGGCGATGCAGCCGAGCCAACCGCACCGTCTCGATCAGCAGCTTCGACACCGCCGTCGCCTCGGTGAGGAACCCGTCGTGCCCATCGCGCGAATGCACGATCTCCAGTCGGTCGCAGCCGGGCAGCCCGTCCGCGAGTTCGCGCTGAGTGCGCAACGGATACAACCGATCCGAGTCGACACCGCCGACCACGCACGGCACCGGCGTAGCGGCCAATGCCGCGTGCACCCCACCGCGCCCGCGCCCGATGTCGTGCCGGTTCATCGCCTCGGTCAGCAGCACGTAGGTGCCGGGATCGAAACGGTTGCACAGCTTGTCGGCCTGGTGATCCAGGTAGCTCTGCACCGCGTAACGCCCACCCTGCCAGGGATCCTCGGCGTCCTGCGCGTTGTTCTCGAAGCGATGGTCGAGTTCGTCCTCGGTGCGATAGGTCAGGTGCGCGATCCGGCGCGCGATGCCCATGCCGCTCATCGGGGCGCGGTCGGTGTCGTGGTAGTCGCCGCCCTGCCAGTCCGGATCGGCCTTGATCGCGGCGATCTGGGTGGTCTGGGTGCCGATCTGGTCGGCGGTGGCGCGGGCGCCGACGGCGAGGACCAGTGCGGCGCCGACCCGGTCCGGCGCGCCGACCATCCACTCCAGCACCCGCATGCCGCCCATCGACCCGCCGACGACGGCGCCGAGGCGGTCGATGCCGAGCCGGTCCATCAGTGCGGCTTCGGCCGCCACCTGGTCCCGGATGGAAATCTCCGGAAACCGTGCACCCCAAGGCTTTCCGTCCGGCGCCAGGGTCGAAGGCCCGGTGCTGCCCTTGCAGCCGCCGAGCACGTTCGTCGCGATCACGCACCACTCGTCGGTGTCGAGCGGACAGCCGGCCCCGACCATCCCGTCCCACCACCCCGGCAGCGGGTGGATGTCGTCCGGATGACCGACCACGTGCGAATCGCCGGTCAGTGCGTGCTCGACCAGCACCACGTTGTCCAACTCCGGGGAGAGCTCACCCCAGCGCTGCACGGCCAGATGGACCTGCGGAATGACCGCGCCGCTTTCCAGCGTCAGGTCGCCGATCGGGATGATGCCGAGGCGTCCGTCCGGCGGTGGCAGGGCCACCCCGGCGGCGCGTGCGACGCTCGGTTCGGTATCCACGGTCACGTCGCCGCCGCCGTGACACCGGCGGACTGTGCATGCATGGTCGATGCGAGGTGGTTCTCGGGTAACGGGAAACGACACATTAAGGGAACCTCCTGGACGGCGCGCTTGCTCTCGACCTTCGAGAGCCCGGTCATCACCCGGAGCACCCCACCGCTGCTGGAGGGTTGCCGTCCAGCAAGCCGGGGCTTCGCGCTGGCACTCATGACCTGTTTCGCATCATAGCCAACGGCCGCGCGCGGCCCGAAACCTCACCCGCGATCGGCGCAGCAGATGCGAAGGAACTCGTCGAATGTCGAGGTGAAGGCCGCGCGCGAGGCTTGTGCCGCGGACTCGAGATCGTCGTCATCGAACGCGACCTCCTGGCATTCCATGCCGAGCTGGCCGACCAACTGCCAGACGCCGAGGATCATCCGCACCGGCAGGGCGTCGGGCTGGGTGCCGAGCCGCTCGGCCAGCACACCGGCGATCGGGGCGTTCTTGGCCTCGGCGTGATCGATGCTGCGCACGCTGACCGCCGAACTGCCGCGCATGATTCGCCGCATTTGCTGGAATCGGCGGAAGGTGACCGGGCCGGTGGCGTTGTCGGCCGACGCTCGGTCGACGACCTGCAGGAACGCTTCGCGCAATGACTGCAGCTCGTTGCCAGTGACCGGCATCCCACGCAGCGTTTCGGCGATGGCGGCCCCGAAGTCGACCACCGGCCCGAGCACGATGTCTTCCTTGCTCTCGAAGTACCGATTGATCGTGCGCGGCGAGATGTCGGCGGCGTTGGCGATCTGCTCGATGGTGGTCGCGTCGAATCCCTGTGTGTCGCACAGGTTCAGGCCCACTTCGATGATCCGCAACCTGGTCTGTTCCTTCTTGCGTTCACGCAGTCCGGCCGGGTGCGGTCCGTGGGGTGGGGTGGCGCTCGCAGGGTGTTCCGCTGCGGCACTCGCGCCCGTCGGCGTCGGTGACTCGAGCATGTTCACATGCTATCGCACACCGTCCTCTTCTTGTCTTGAACCGCCAAATGTCGGAGTGCGACATTTTTCCCTTGACGACAAATGTCGCCAAGTGTCAGGATGGTCGAGCACTTCGAACGACGAGGAGACCACAGTGACCGACACTGCGACCGCGGTAGACGTTCCGACCCAGCGGGGCAGTTCCGCCCGCTGGCTTGCCCTGGCGGTGATCGCATTGGCCCAGCTCATGGTGGTCCTCGACGCGACCATCGTGACCATCTCGCTGCCGTTCGCCCAGCAGGATCTCGGCATCAGCGACGGCAACAAACAGTGGATGCTGACCGCCTACACGCTGATCTTCGGCGGCCTGCTGTTGCTCGGCGGCCGGCTCGCCGACTACCTGGGCCGACGGCGAATCTTCATCATCGGCCTGATCGGTTTCGCGGCCGCGTCGGCATTGGCCGGTCTCGCCCAGAACGGCGCGGAGATGTTCGCCGGGCGCGCGCTGCAGGGCGCCTTCGCGGCGTTGCTCGCGCCCGCCGCGCTGTCCTTGCTGTCGGTGACCTTCACCGAGCCGGGCGAGCGGGCCACCGCCTTCGGTGTGTTCGCCGGCATCTCCGCCGGTGGCGCCGCGCTCGGCCTGATCGCGGGCGGCGCGCTGACCGAGTACGCCTCGTGGCGCTGGTGCCTGCTGGTGAACACCCCGATCGCGCTGCTCGCCCTGGTCGGCGCGCTGGCCTGGGTGGTCAAGGATGTTCCTGCCCCGCGCAAGGGCGGCTACGACGCACCCGGCGCGGTGACGGTGACACTCGGTTTGATCGCCATCGTCTACGGCTTCAGCCGCGCCGCCGACGACGGCTGGCTGGCGGGCAGCACCCTCGGCCTGCTCGTCGCAGGCGCCGCACTGCTGATCGCCTTCGTCGCGATCGAACGCCGCTCGGCGAACCCGCTGCTGCCGCTGCACATTCCGGGTGAGATCAACCGCGGCGGCGCGTTCCTGGCTGCGCTGCTGGTGCCGATCGCGATGTTCGCGATGTTCCTGTTCCTCAGCTACTACTTCCAGGTCACGCTCGGCTACTCCTCGCTGAAGGCGGGCTTCGCGTTCCTGCCCTTCCCGGCGGGCATCGCGATCTCGGCGGGTGTCACCAGCGCGCTGCTGCCCAAGCTCGGCCCGCGTCCGCTGATGGTGGCCGGTGCGGTGCTCGGGGTACTCGGACTGGTGTGGCTGGCGCAGCTCGGCTTCGGGGACAGCTACGCATCGAGCGTGCTGCCCGCGCAGGTGCTGATCGCGCTCGGCATGGGTCCGCTGTTCGTCGGCATGCAGACCGTCGCGCTGCATCAGGTGGAAGAAGAGGACTCGGGCGTGGCCAGTGCGCTGCTGAACGCGGCGCAGCAGGTCGGCGGCGCGGTCGGCACCGCACTGCTGACCACGATCTCGGTGCAGGTCGCCAAGACCTACGCGCAGAACAACGCGACCGTGGACAACCTGATCGCGCGCGCCTCGATCCACAGTTACGACGTGGCGTTCTACGTCGGCGCCGGCTTCTTCCTCGCCGCGATCCCGGTGATCGCGCTGATGATCAAGGACCGGCCGGAGAACCTGATCGAGGGCGCCGAGGACGGTGCGCGCCCGGTGCACGTCGGGGTCTGAACAACACCGCCCCGGGTCCGCGTTCCGCCTTGCGGTTCGCGGACCTGGGGCGTTGTCGGACAGCCGCCGGAATTGCCAGATTGACCTACCAGCCAGTAAGTTCGTGGGGTTTCTCACTCGGGGGGCTGCCCGCACACCGCCGAGGGCGGCAGCAGTACGCTTGTCTTGTTTGCACCAGACGTCTCGCGGACAACGCGGGGCATATACGTTGTCTGTTGGAACAGCTGGGGTCCGCTCACAAGCGTGATTGCGGCATGAGCGTCAGGCCTGAGGCGGCAGCTTGCGTCACCACGAAGGCCCAGTGAATGCCGCCTGTCAAGCACAGCCTGGCCGTGCAACGAGGGCACCATCCTAGGAGGACGCGAAGATCCATGTCCAAGATCAAGGTTGAAGGCACCGTCGTCGAGCTCGACGGCGACGAGATGACCCGGATCATCTGGCAGTTCATCAAGGACAAGCTGATCCACCCGTATCTCGATGTGAACCTCGAGTACTACGACCTGGGTATCGAGTACCGAGACAAGACGGACGACCAGGTCACCATCGATGCCGCTGAGGCCATCAAGCGGCACGGCGTCGGCGTCAAGTGCGCCACCATCACGCCGGACGAGGATCGCGTCAAGGAATTCGGCCTGAAGAAGATGTGGCGGTCGCCGAACGGCACCATCCGCAACATCCTCGGCGGCACCATCTTCCGCGCGCCGATCATCATCTCCAACGTTCCGCGCCTGGTGCCCGGCTGGACCAAGCCGATCATCATCGGCCGCCACGCGTTCGGCGAC
Organism: Nocardia sp. NPDC049149; assembly: GCF_043197455.1. NCBI lineage: Bacteria > Bacillati > Actinomycetota > Actinomycetes > Mycobacteriales > Nocardiaceae > Nocardia > Nocardia sp. NPDC049149. The sequence goes on along the minus strand of NZ_JBICTD010000005.1, from coordinate 372,573 downwards.
CAGTACCGCGCCACCGATTTCAAGGTGTACCAGGCGGGCACGGTCACCGTGACCTTCACGCCGGAGGACGGCAGCGAGCCGATCCAGCACGAGGTCGTGAAGATGCCCGAAGATGGTGGCGTCGTCATGGGCATGTACAACTTCAAAGACTCGATCATCGATTTCGCGCGCGCCTCGTTCAATTACGGCCTGCAGCAGAACTACCCGGTGTACCTCTCCACGAAGAACACCATCCTCAAGGCCTACGACGGCATGTTCAAGGACACGTTCCAGGACATCTTCGACGCCGAGTTCAAGACCCAGTTCGACGCGGCGGGCCTGACCTACGAGCACCGCCTGATCGACGACATGGTCGCCTCCTCGATGAAGTGGGAGGGCGGCTACGTCTGGGCATGTAAGAACTACGACGGCGACGTCCAGTCCGACACTGTCGCACAGGGCTTCGGCTCGCTCGGCCTGATGACGTCGGTGCTGCTGACCCCGGACGGCAAGACCTGTGAGGCGGAGGCCGCGCACGGCACTGTCACCCGGCACTTCCGCCAGCATCAGCAGGGCAAGCCGACCTCGACCAACCCGATCGCGTCGATCTTCGCCTGGACGCGCGGGCTCGAGCACCGCGGCAAGCTCGACAACACCCCCGAGGTCATCGGCTTCTCGCAGACGCTGGAAGACGTCGTCATCAAGACCGTCGAAGGCGGCCAGATGACCAAGGACCTCGCGCTGCTCGTCGGCGGCGATCAGGGCTACCTGAGCACCGAGGAATTCCTCGGCGCCCTTGATGCGAACTTGGCCCGCGCACTGCGTTGAGCTGAGATATCCCGGCGCTGGACGCGAATCCGGCGCCGGGGGTGAACCTTACGGGCACCCGCGCCACATGGTGGTACGGGTGCCCGGACTGTTTTCAGACGTGGACGGGGTGGTCGAGCAGGACCGAGACCGCGCGGGTCAGGCTCTCCGATCCGTTGCCGCGCGCTATCCCCGCGTCGAGCAAGCCGAGCACCGGATCGAGCAGGTCGGTCGGCAGGCCCTGCGCGCGGTTCGCGTCGAGCAGCATCCGCAGCACCATCTGGTGCTCCTCGACGCTGGCCATGGTGACCGGGAACTCGTCCGTGTCGATCTGGGTGGCGAGCGCGGGCAGGGTGTCGAGCAGCGAGCGCAACCACGGCACCAGCAGTTCGCGGGTGAATTCCGTTGCGCTCGCCTGCTCGCGGCGCATCATCGCCGTCGCCTGGAAGAAGCCGCCGAACAGGCCGTACATGCCTGCCAGCACCGCCAGATCGTGCGCGGCGGCCAGTCCGGTGTCGGCGCCAAGGTGCTTCGCGGTGCCCAGCTCGGCGATCGTCGCGCGATGCTCGGCCTCGGCCTCAGGAGAGCCGCTGTAGACGATCGTCGACGCAGGCGTGCCCAGCGTCTCCGGCATGCCGAGGATCGATCCATCCAGAAAACGGCCGTGCCGCTTGGTGATCCACTCCGCCAGCGCGCGGGCGTCCTCGGGGCGGCCCGTCGAGAGATTCAGCACGGTGCGGTCGGTCAGGTCGTCCGGGACCGCGTGCAGCAGCTCGGCCACCATCTCCGTGGTGTAGACCGAGACGATGGTCAGCGCGCCGGCCCGCAGCGCCGCGCCGAGGGTGTCGGCGCGCACGGCGCCGAGCGCGTCGAGCTGCGGCGCCCGGCCCGGCGAGCGGTTCCACACCGTGACCGGGTGGCCGTTGCGCAGCAGGATCTCCGCGATCGTCGCGCCCATGCGGCCGAGGCCGAGGACGGTCACCGGTGTGCGGTCGCTGGTCATTGATTCCTCCGTGGTGTCGTGCGTGCGAGTGAACAGGGCGCCCGGAGACCAGTTTTCGGGTTCGATCTTCCCAAGTGTGAGTGGCAGGACTGACCTCGACCGAACGTTTTCTGCCATATGCTGGCGGCCATGACCGGTCATGTCGTCGCGATCGCCGTCACGCCAGGGGTGCTGCACCCGTGGGATATCTACGAGCTCGGGGTGGTCGCCGCGATCTTCGGCACGCCCTACGCCGATCTCGCCGACCCCTGGTACGAGTTGCGGGTGTGCTCGACCCAGCCGGACGCGGCGGAGTCGGCCGTCGGCGGCGGGGTGTATCTGCGCGCCGACTACGGACCGGACGAACTCCGCTCCGCCGATACCGTTTTCGTGCCGTCGATCGCCTACGACTGCGTCACCGGCGACCGACCGGTGCCGCAGGAACTGCTGGACGCGCTGGTCGACGCACACGATCACGGCGCACGGATGGTCGCGCTCTGCAACGGCGCCTTCGCGCTGGCGGCGGCACAGCTCTTGAACGGCCGTAGGGTCGCCACCTATTGGGAGCACGCGGAGATCCTGGCCCGCCGCTATCCCGCCGTCGAGGTCGACCGGTCGGAGCTCTACGTCGATGACGGTGACATCCTCACCAGCGCCGGAATGACCACGGCCATCGACCTTTCGCTGCACCTGGTCCGCCGCGACTTCGGCGCCGCCGTCGCCAACCGGTTGGCCAGGCGGCTGGTGACGCCGCCGCATCGGACCGGCGGTCAGGCCCAGTTCGTCGATCTGTCCGCCGAGGCCAAGGCCGAGACCGACCTCGGGCCGGTGCTGGCTTGGGCCGCCGCCAACCTCGACCAGCCGCTCACCGTCGACCTGCTCGCCGCCCGCGCCAACATGAGCCCGCGCACTTTTCACCGGCGCCTGCAGCAGTCGATCGGGCAGACACCGAAGCAGTGGTTGCTGAGCCGTCGCCTCGCCCATGCCCAATCGCTGCTGGAGTCCACCGATTTCGGCATCGAACGGATCAGCAGGCTGTGCGGGCTCGGCACGGCGACGAACCTGCGCAGGCACTTCGCCGCGGTGGTCGGCGTCACGCCGGCGGAGTACCGCCGCACCTTCGAACGGCGTGAACCGGCACCTGCGAGCGCAAGCAGTTCGTCCCAAATGCCGTAATCAGGTCTCTGACCTGCGTGGGTAGCGTGTCTTAACTCACGTTTACTGGGGAAGCGAAAGTGGGGATTCGCGCGTTTCATTGACACGTGACCATCGACGTTGTCGCCCAGGCTCCCGCACTGCCCCCCGAGGCTCAGCGGTCGACGTGGCATGTCCCGGCCATGCTCGCGCTGGCGCTCGGCGGGTTCGGCATCGGCACAACAGAATTCGTCACCATGGGTTTGCTGCCCAATATCGCGCATGCCATGCGGGTCTCCGAGCCGACCGCGGGGCACGCGGTGTCCGCGTACGCCCTCGGCGTTGTCATCGGCGCGCCGGTGATCGCCGCCGTGTGTGCGCGGGTCTCCCGCAAGAAGTTGCTCATCGCGTTGATGGCCGCATTCACGCTCGGCAATGTGGCGACGGTGGTCGCTCCCACCTTCGAGACCCTGGTGCTCGCGCGCTTCGTCACCGGGTTGCCGCACGGTGCCTATTTTGGTGTCGCCTCCCTGGCCGCCGCCACGCTTGCGCCGGTGGGGCAGCGTGCCAAAGCGGTTGCCGCAGTTATGCTGGGGTTGAGCGCCGCCAATGTTGTCGGCGTTCCCGCCGCCACCTGGCTCGGCCAGCATCTCGGCTGGCGCGACGCGTACGTGGTGGTCACGGTGATCGGGCTGGCGACGGTGGCTGCGCTGCTCTACTTCGTGCCGGAGTTGACCGGCATCAGGATGACCAACCCGATGACCGAGCTCGGCGCGCTGCGGCGGCCGCAGGTGCTGCTGACCCTGGTGGTCGGTGCGATCGGCTTCGGTGGCATGTTCGCCGTGTACACCTACATCTCCACCACGCTCACCTCCGTCGCGGGCATGTCCGCCGGGTCGGTTCCGTTGGTGCTGATGCTGTTCGGCGTCGGCATGGTGGTCGGCAACATCGTCGGCGGCGTGCTTGCCGACCGCGGTGTCGATCGCGCGATCTTCCTTTCGATGATCGGCATGGCCGTCATCCTCGCCGGTTTCGTTGTCGCGGCGCACAATCCGTATGCCGCGGCCGCAGGAGCCTTCCTCGTCGGCGCGACGGGGGCGTCGCTGGCGCCCGGCCTGCAGACCCGGTTGATGGATGTGGCGCACGAGGCGCAGACCCTGGCCGCCGCGTTGAACCACGCCGCGCTGAACATCGCCAATGCCGCGGGCGCCTGGCTCGGCGGCGCGGTCATCGCCGCAGGCTTCGGCTACACCGCGCCGGCGCTGGTCGGCGCCGGGCTCGCGGTTGTCGGTGTGCTGCTGTTCGCCGGCACCGTCGGGGCCGCCCGGCGCGACGCGCGCGGCGCCGCGGCGCCACTGTGAACATACAGAACTGTATGTAAGTGTAGAATCACCTGATGGCCAGGATCGACATCGCGAAGCCGCAGCGGCGCACCCAGGAGCAACGCAGCACCGAGATGCGCACGCGACTGCTCGACGCGACCATCGACTGCCTGGTCGAGTACGGATACGCGGGGACAACGACGCCGCGGGTCGCCGAACGCGCAGGCGTCACCCGCGGCGCGCAGGTGCACCACTTCGGCTCCAAGACCGACCTGGTGGTCGCCGCGATCAGTCACCTCGCCCAGCTGCGCGCCGAGACCGCGATGCGGGAGATGGCCAAGGTCGAGCGCGGCGACGATCCGGTCGGCGCCGCCCTGGAATTCCTGTGGGAGCTGCACCAGGGGCCGCTGTTCATCGCGACCGTCGAGCTGTGGGTGGCGGGGCGGACCGATCCGGTGCTCGCCGCCGCGATGGAGAAGGTCGAGCCGTTCGTCAACAACGCCGTCCTGATGGCCGTCGCCCGGTTCGTGCCGGACGAGATCCGCCGCAAGGAGGCCCGCGACTTCATCTACACCGCGATGGACGCGCTGCGCGGCATCCTGATCTCCAACTTCGTCGACCCGGACAACGAACGCGCCCAACGGCGCTGGCGTCGCGCGACCGCGCACCTGCACGAGATCGCCGCCGCGGCACTTGCCGACGTCCGCGCGGCCGAATGATCTCGTAGCGGCCGTCGCGGTATCGGCTGTGGGCGGAACAGAATTCGTCTGCTCGACCGACTTGCCTCGTAGTCGCCACCGTGCGGGACGCCTTGTCGGCTGCGTCCCGCACGACAGCGCGGTCAGTGCTGCTGGGGGAGTAGGTGATTGCCTACCTTGTCCGTGGACAGTGCCAGCGAGCTGATGTATTGGATCTCGCCCTCGGGTCCAGGTACCGCGGAGGCGATCATGTCGGGGCGTTCGAACTCCAGGCCGGTCACGTGGCAGGTCAAGGTTTCCCCCGACGGGTTGCCGTGCTCGTCGAGCATCGGCAGGTCGATGCCGTCGTCGGTGCGCCGCAGGTAGTACTTGCCCTTGGTGGCGACCGCGGTGAGCGGGGTGGCGACGAACGCGACGACAACGGCGACGATTGGGGAGTAGGGCTTCAGCAGGTCGCCGAAGATCCCGAAGAACGTCATGATCGACAACACCGCCGAGAGCCCGAAGCCGACCAGGCCGACCGGGTTGACGTCGTAGAGCATGCCGCGACGGAACTCCGGCTGCTTGGGCGAGATCTTCAGCAGGTACTTGTTGACCGCGATATCCGTTGCGACGGTGACGATCCAGGCGATGCCGCAGTTGGCGTAGAAGCCGAGAATGTTGTTGAGGAAGTCGAACATGTTGGCTTCCATCAGGATCAGTGCGATCACCAGGTTCACGCCCAAGAAGATCAGCCGGCCAGGGTAGGTCTTGGTGACCCTGGTGTAGGAGTTGGTCCAGGCCAGCGACCCCGAATACGCGTTGGTGACATTGATTTTGATCTGGCTGATGACGACGAGCACCACGGCAAGCGTCATGGCGAGCCACCCCGGCACCATGTCGCGGTAGATTTCCAGGAACTGGTGCACCGGCTGGTTCGCGATGCCCTGTGCGGCAGGCACATTCGCGATCAGGTACACCGCGAGGAACAGTCCGACCACCTGCTTGAGCGCGCCGAAGACCACCCAGCCCGGTCCGGCGAGCAGCATCCAGCTCCACCACTTGCGGGCGTTCTCCGGTGTGCGCGGCGGCATGAAGCGCAGGTAGTCGATCTGCTCGGCGATCTGCGCGATCAGCGACAAACACACGCCCGCCGCCAGCAGCGTGCCGGAAATGCTGACGCCAGAACCGTTTTCACCACCGTAGGCGAAGAACGCGGACACCGAATCGGGGTGACGCACCAGCAGGAAGCCGAACGGAAGCACCATCAGCAGCAGCCACAGCGGCGTCGTCCACACCTGCAGCTTGGCCAGGGTGTTCATCCCGTAGATGACCAGCGGGAAAATGATCAGCGTCGAGGCGAGATAACCGAGCCACAGCGGAACGCCCAACCCCAATTTCAGCCCCTGGGCCATGATCGACCCTTCCAAGGCGAAGAAAATGAAGGTGAACGAAGCGAACACCACATTGGTGATGACCGAGCCGTAATAGCCGAATCCGCTACCGCGCGTGATCAAGTCGAGGTCGAGGTTGTACCGCGCGGCATAATAGGCGAGCGGAAATCCGGTCAGCATCACAACGATCGCGAAGAAACCGATGCCGAGCAGCGCGTTTCCGGTGCCGTGCGCAATGCCGATGTTCGCGCCGATGGCGAAGTCGGCCAGGTAGGCGATGCCTCCGAGGGCCGAGATGCCGACAACGGCCGGGCTCCATTTCCGGTAGCTCCGTGGCGCGAAACGCAGCGTGTAGTCCTCCAGCGTTTCCTTGGCCGCGGCTATCCCGTCGGTATTGAGCGACCGGGTATCGAGCTCGACCACATTTACTCCTCATCCCCGCACAGACAAAAGCAACCGTTCGACCGTCGTACACGGTTGTGGACGGGGAATTTCCGAACCATTACGCGGCTGTTACGTCCGCCGCTGCGGTGAGTCACGTCACAGCAATGCGCCGCGGGTAGGCGTGACCGGCGATTTGTCGAGCTGAGCTGGCGAAACATACACATCCGGCGGTATGTATCGGAGAAGGCGTTACTGGCTGGCTATTCGATAGCTGAGACCCGGGGTACCGACTACAACCTTGCGTACTTACATACATCTCTGTATGTTTGTTTAAGCGCGATCCATCGGGATCGGCGACCGCTGTCCGCTGCGCGGGCGGCATCCGGCGGAGCACGCCGGGCGGGCACTATCTGGAGGAGTTCGATGGCGAACAAGGTCTACGTCGTCGGCGTCGGCATGACGAAGTTCGAGAAGCCGGGCCGCCGCAAGAACGAAGATGGCACCGATTGGGACTACCCGGATATGGCCAGGGAGTCGGGAACCAAGGCGCTCGCCGATGCGGGCATCGCCTACGACCTGGTCGAGCAGGCCTACGTCGGCTACGTCTACGGCGAATCCACCTCCGGCCAGCGCGCGGTCTACGAGCTCGGCATGACCGGCATCCCGGTGGTGAACGTCAACAACAACTGTTCGACCGGCTCGACCGCGTTGTACCTTGCGGCACAGTCGATTCGGGGTGGACTGGCCGACTGCACACTGGCACTCGGCTTCGAGAAGATGCAGCCGGGCTCGCTCGGCTCCACCTGGGACGACCGCGAGCAGCCGATGGCGCGCCACATCATGGCGCTCGCCGAGATCTCCGAGGTGCTGTTCCCGGTGGCGCCGTGGATGTTCGGCGCGGCCGGCCGCGAGCACATGAAGCTGTACGGCACCACCGCCGAGCAGTTCGCCAAGATCGGCTACAAGAACCACAAGCACTCGGTGAACAACCCGTATTCGCAGTTCCAGGACGAGTATTCGATGGATGACATCCTGGGCGCCAGGATGATCTACGATCCGCTCACCAAGCTGCAGTGCTCGCCGACCTCCGACGGCTCCGGCGCGGTGATCCTCGCCAGCGAGGCGTTCGTCGACAAGCACAACCTGGCCGGGCAGGCGATCGAGATCGTCGGACAGGCGATGACCACCGACTACAAGTCCACCTTCGACGAGACCGCCAAGAACCTGGTCGGCTACGACATGACCGTCCAGGCCGCGCGCAAGGTGTACGAGCAGGCCGGGCTCGGCGCCGAGGACTTCCAGGTGATCGAGCTGCACGACTGCTTCTCCGCCAACGAACTGCTCACCTACGAGGCGCTCGGCCTCTGCGGCGAGGGCGAGGCGGGCAAGCTCATCGACGAGAACCTGACCACCTACGGCGGCAAGTGGGTGGTGAACCCGTCCGGCGGCCTGATCTCCAAGGGACATCCGCTCGGCGCAACGGGTTTGGCGCAGTGCTCCGAACTCACCTGGCAGCTGCGCGGCGCCGCCGACAAGCGTCAGGTGGACAACGTCACCGCCGCACTGCAGCACAACATCGGCCTCGGCGGCGCCGCGGTCGTGACGGCGTACCAGCGCGCAGAGCGCTGAGCGGCAGCCGACGCTGACCATCGAACTCGCACAACACATCTCGACGAGGAGCCATTTTCATGGGACACATCGAAGCAACCAAGGACGTCAACGCCACCCCTGAGGCGCTGTGGACCGTCGTTTCCGACCCGCAGACCTGGGACAAGTGGTTCACCATCCACGAGCGCTTCATGGAGGAGCCGCCCGCCGTGCTCACCGAGGGCGCGAAGCTGGTCGCCAAGATCGTCATGCTCGGCATGGCGAACAAGCTGGAGTGGACCGTCGTCTCCGTGCAGCAGCCGACCAAGCTGACCCTCGGCGGCACCGGAATGGCAGGCGTGAAGACCGAATTCACCTTCGACATCCAGCCGAAGGGCGACGGCGGCAGCACCATCCTCGTCTCCGGCGACTTCGAGGGCGCGTTGATCAAGGGTGCGCTCGGCAAGGCGGTCGAGAAGGACGGCCTCAAGCAGCTGGACAAGTCACTCGAGCAGCTCGACGCCCTGGCTTCGGCATGAGTTCGGAGACCACCGCGGCTGCCTCCCGGCTCGTCGAGTTCGACGACGCGGGGCTGGAAACCTGGTGTGACGAGGAACGTTTCGAGGTCACCGGCGAGCGGATCGCCGAATACGCCGCGGCAACCAACGATCCGATCGAGGCGCACCTCGCGGGCACGGTGGCCTCGCCGATTTTCGGCATCGTCCCGGTCTTCGAGGCGATGCTGATGCCGGTGATCGAGGTCGCGCCGATGGACATCTTCGGCCGGGTCGTGCACGGCGAGCAGGACTTCCACTTCCACCGGGCGATCCTGCCCGGCGACAAACTGGTGTCGCGGGCCAAGGCGATCGGCTACACCAGCAAGTCCAAGGGCACGACGATCTCGCTCGTCATCGAATGCCGCACGGAGGCAGGGGAGCTGGTCAACGAGCAGTACCTGACCGCGTTCTTCCGCAACATCGACGCGGGCAAGTCGGTCGGTGTCGAAGCGCCGACACACAAGTTCGACGAAAACCTGCGGGCCCACGATCCGGTGGCGGTCGTCGCCCAGCATGTCGACGACGACCAAACCTTCCGCTATGCACCGGCTTCCGGTGATCCGGTGCCGCTGCATCTGGACGAGCAGGTGGCCAAGGACGCCGGGCTGCCCGGCATCATCGCGCACGGCTTGTGCACGATGGCTTTCGCCTCGTGGGCGGTGCTGACGGAGGTCGCTGGTTCGGATGTGCACCGGCTCGAGCGATTTGCGGTGCGCTTCGCCAAGATGGTGTTCCCCGGCGACGACCTGGAGACCCGCATCTGGAAGGTGGGCTCGGCCGACGGCGTCACCACCTACGCCTTCGAAACTGTCCGCGGCGAGGACGTCGTCCTCAGTGACGGGCTCGCCGAAGTAGCCGACTGAGCTGGTCCGGTGTGCGCCGTGCTGGCGAAAAGTCCTGGCGCACACCGTGACACCGGCGCGACATGCAGCACAGACTTCAGGAGAAGAGGAGACATCGATGGGTGCACTCGAAGGTCGAGTAGCCGTCATCACCGGCGCGGGCCGTGGCATCGGCCGCGAGCACGCCTTGCTGTTCGCGCGTGAGGGCGCGGCCGTGGTCGTCAACGACCTCGGCGGCAGCAACGAGGGCGAGGGATCCGACACCACCCCCGCGCAAGAGGTCGCCAACGAGATCATCGCTGCGGGCGGCAAGGCGGTGGCCAACACCGCCAACATCGCCACCTGGGACGGCGCGAAAAACGTTGTCGATCAAGCGGTCTCCGAGCTCGGCGGGCTCGACATCGTGGTCAACAACGCGGGGATCCTCCGGGACGCGTTCATCGCTGGCATGGACGAGGCGCAGTGGGATGCGGTGATCGCGGTGCACCTGAAGGGCCACGCCGCCGTGTTGCACCACGCGGGCGCCTACTGGAAAGAGCAGAGCAAGGCGGGCAACCAGCCGAACGCCGCGGTGATCAACACCGCCTCCGCGTCCGGCACCACGGTGCCGAATGCCGGGCAGGCCAACTACGGCGCGGCCAAGGCGGGCATCGCCGCGTTGACCCTCGTCGCAGCCGACGAACTCGCCCGCTACGGCGTGCGGGTCAACGCCATCGCGCCGATCGCGCGCACCAGGCTCACCCTGGCCACCCCCGGCATGGGTGCGATGATGGCCGCAGAGGCGGACGAGGTCGAAGAGGGCGGTTTCGATGCCTTCAGCCCGGCCAACATCTCCCCGCTGGTGGCCTACCTCGCCTCGGACAAGTGCCCGATCACCGGCAAGGTGTTCGCGGTGCAAGGTGGGGCCATCTCCGAGCTGGCAGGCTGGCACGACGTCAAAACGATCGAGACCGAGGGGCCGTGGCTGATCGACGACATCGCCGCCCGGCTGCCATGAGCTCGGCGGAACGTTAGGAGAACAACGATGTTCGAATGGTCCGAGACCGATGTGCTGATCCGCGACGCACTGCGGACGTTCATCGACAAGGAGATCCGCCCGCATCTGGACGCGCTGGACAGCGGCGAGCTTTCGCCGTACCCGATCATCCGGAAGCTGTTCAGCGAGTTCGGGATCGACGCCATGGGTGGGGAGGCCGTGGAGAAGTTGCTCGCCAAGCAGCGGTCCAAGGAAGCCGCTCTCGCCGCCGGTGAGCCGTTGCCGGAGAAGAAGGAAAAGTCTTCTGGCGGTAGCCCGTTCGCCGGGCAGGAATCGCTGATGGCGGTGCTGGTCGGCGAATTGTCCGGTGTCTGCATGGGTTTGGTCACCGCGCTCGGCGTCAGCATCGGCCTCGGCGCCACCACCATCATGTCGAGGGGCACCCTGACCCAGAAGGAACGCTGGCTCGCTGACATCGTGACCATGAAAAAGGTTGCGGCATGGGCGATCACCGAACCCGACTCGGGGTCCGACGCCTTCGGTGGCATGAAGACCTACGTCAAGCGCGACGGTGAAGACTATCTGCTCAACGGGCAGAAGACCTTCATCACCAATGGACCGTTCGCCGACGTGATGATCGTGTACGCGAAGCTCGACGAGGGGGACGGTGGCGACAAGCGCGAGCGCAAGGTGCTCACCTTCGTGCTCGACAAGGGCATGGAAGGGCTCACCCAGGGCAAGCCGTTCAAGAAGATGGGCCTGCACGCCTCGCCCACCGGTGAGCTGTTCTTCGACAACGTCCGCCTCGGCCGCGACCGGCTGCTCGGCGAGACCGAAGAGCACAAGGGAGGCGACGGCAGGGAAAGCGCCCGCTCCAGCTTCACCGCCGAGCGGGTCGGTGTCGCGTTCATGGCGCTCGGCATCATCAACGAGTGCCACCGGCTGTGCCTGGATTACGCCAAGAATCGCAAGCTCTGGGGCCAGGAGATCGCCCGCTTCCAGCTCGTCCAGCTCAAGCTGGCCAAGATGGAGATCGCGCGCATCAACGTGCAGAACATGGTGTTCAACACGTTGGAGCGTGGGCGCGCGGGCAAGCCGCCGACGCTGGCCGAGGCGTCGGCGATGAAGCTGTACGCGTCCGAGGCGGCCACCGAGGTCGCCATGGAGGCCGTCCAGCTGTTCGGCGGCAATGGATACATGACCGAGTACCGCGTGGAACAGCTTGCGCGCGACGCCAAGTCGCTGATGATCTACGCGGGCAGCAACGAGATCCAGGTGACCCACATCGCCAAGGGGCTGCTGGCATAACCACAACCGGTCCCGGGTGCGGCACGGCGCGCGCCCGGGATCCGTTGTCTCGCATCGAGAAGCGCCGTTGGCGCCACACTGTGGTGCGATCCGCTGGCAAAGGGGCTACCGGACGATGATCACCGAAACCACCGCGCGCTACGGCGATGTCGGCACCCGAGTCCTCAGCGTCGCAGGGTCCGGCACTCCGATCCTGCTGCTCCACGGCTACGCCGACAGCGCCGACACCTGGCGCGGCGTCCTCACCGCGCTCCACTCGGCAGGCCGTGCCGCCTTCGCCGTCGACCTGCCCGGCTTCGGCCTCGCCGACCCGCGCGGCCCCGGCCCGATGACCCCGCAGTTCGACGCCTTCGTCGACGCGATCATCGCCGACCACGGCCCACTCACCCTCGCAGGCAACTCCCTCGGCGCCGTGACCGCGCTGCACGCCGCCGCCCGCCACCCGGATGCCGTGACCGCCGTCGTCCTGCTCGACGAACCGATCATGGCCAAGCATTGGTTGGCCGTTGTCGGCCGCCTGCACGAGTTCACCCTGTTCTTCCGCCTACTTGCCCTCCTGCCCATCCCGCCCGCGCTCGTCCGCTGGGGCGTCCGCAGCGCGGTAGCACTCTTCATCTCGGGTCCGGGTTTCCGACCGACCCCCGAATTCCTCAGCACCGCAACCCGTTCAGTCCCCGACATGGCTGCCGTAGCCGCCCGCGGCCGCGACGCCGTCCGCTACGCCCGCGAACACCCGTCCGGCCACGGCGCTCTCACCCTCACCTGCCCCGCCCTGGTCGTCCACGGCGCAAAAGACCGCATCATCCCCGTCACCGCCGCCCGCACCCTGCACGCCCTACTACCGGGCAGCGAACTCACCGTCCTACCCGGCGTAGGCCACTGCCCCCAACTCGACGTCCCCGAAAAGGTCGGCAAGCTACTCCTGACCTTCCCCTCCCACCTCGACACCGAACACACCGACGTCGCCTCCTGAACAGCCACAAGGAATTCGACGGTCGGCGTCGGCTAGTGCGGTGGCGGCTGCTTCTTCTGCAGCAACTCGACGACGAGGTCGAGGGTCTGCGAGTTCTGACGTACAACGACGTCCAGCTGACTCACCTGTGACTCGAGTCCGGTTACCTTGGAATCGAGTCGGGTTAACTTGGAGTCGATGTAGGTGACCTTGGTATCGAGGTCGGTGACTTTGGAGTCGAGGTGCGTGACCTTGGAGTCGAGGTCGGTGACTTTGGAGTCGAGGTGCGTGACCTTGGAGTCGAGGTCGGTGACTTTGGAGTCGAGGTGCGTGACCTTGGTATCGAGGTCGGTGACTTTGGAGTCGAGGTGCGTGACCTTGGAGTCGAGGTCGGTGACTTTGGAGTCGAGGTCGGTGACTTTGGAATCGAGGTCGGTGACCTTGGAATCGAGGTGGGCGACCTTGGAATCGAGATGGATGACCTGTGATCCGTTCTGATCCATCTGCGCCGTAAGACCGCAGAGCAGCGATTCCACGCGATCCAAGCGTTGCGTGTGTTGTCGCTGGGCGGCGAGAAGCAGGCCGAAACTTCGACCGCACGTTTTCTCTAACCGGTGCAGTCGCAGACTGTTTCCCCGTACGAAGCATTCGATCTTGTCCGTCTGCTTCTGGATCTTGTCCGTCGTCTCCTTGGTCTCAGCCGCCAGCTCGTACAGCCCGTCGACATCGTCGCGAATTTGGTTGACCCTTCGATCCTCTGGTGTGCTCCCCATGGCGGCAACAGTAGGCCGCTGCCGGAGCGGGATCGAGACCTTTCCTCGATCTGGGGATAACTTGCTGAGCTGTGGATATTCCGTGCGTCAGACTGCGCGGAGGCGGTTGCGGCTGGCGTAGACGTGTTCGGCGATGAGGGTGGCGATCCGGTCCGGTGCCTCGAGCATCGGGACGTGGCCGACGCCGTGGACGACGATGCGGTCGGCGGAGTCGGGGAGCTCTTTGAGGTAGCGACGGGCGTAGGCGCGGTTGGGGATCACCCGGTCGTATTCGGAGAGCAGGAGCCGGACCGGGGTTTGCAGGGTGGACAGGTCTTCCTGCTCGGGTCCGCGGGCGGTGCCGACGATGATCGAAAGCATGGCAGGGCAATTCAGCGTTGCCGTGATAGCGGCGGCGGTGTCGCGGCGGGAGACGGCGGCCGCGTTCTTGCTCAACGGCAGCAACGCCAGTCGCTGGATGACGGGGTTGTTGATCGCGAAACCGCCGAGGCGCTTACCGATTTGGATGACCGGGACCAGCGAAAGGAACTTCAGGCAGGTGCGCAGCTGGGCGAGCGAGGGGATATGCCAGCCGCCTGCGGGTGCGATCAGGGTGAGCGTGCGCGCCCGGCCGCGCCTGGCGAGTTCGACGCCGACCCAGCCGCCGAGCGAGTTCCCGGCGATATGGCAGGTGCGCCAGCCGAGTTCGTCGAGTTGATCCTCGATGCGATCGGCCAGCGCGTGGATGTCGACGGACCAGCCGTCCGCGGGCTCGCCGCCCCAGTGCCCGGCGAAGGCGGGTGCGAACACTTCGCACTGGCTCGACAGCCGGGCCGCGGTCTGTTCCCAGCAGTGCGGCGACAGCATGAACCCGTGTAGCAGGAGCAACGGGTCGCCGGACCCGACATGCAATGCCTTCAGCACCTGAGGCCGGGTCGGCTCGGGTTTGGCCGGAACGGATGCGCTGGTGGCGCGTTTCGCATCGGCCTTGGACTTGGAGGTGTCAGACGACATCGTCATCGCCCCTTCCTGGACGGCGGTGTCCCGGGGGAATTCATCTGACCAGCATTGTACGGTCGTGCGGTGGCCTACATCATCTCGAGAGATACAGTGCGTTAGAGGGTACTATCTGGCGGCATGACTGAACGTGTCAGCGCCGCCAAGCGCGCTCGCCTCCGGGTCGCTGAACAGCTCCGAGTAGTCCTGTACCTGCGTGTGTCCAAGCCGGGCGAGAAGTCCATCGGCGATCAAGAGAAGGTCGCCCGACGCGACGTCGCGGCTCTAGGTGGCGTGGTGGTCGCAGTGTTCTCCGACAAGATGTCGGCCAGCCGCTATCGGCGTGTGCAGGATCGTCCGGGCTTCATCAACACTCAGGATTTCATCAGCAGCGGCGGGGCGGACATGCTGTGGACGTTCGCCAGCAACCGGGCTGCTCGCGATCTGGACGACTATGTTCCATTGCGCCGCTTGTGCATTCAGACCGGCACCCTGTGGCGGTATGGAGGCAAGACGCTGGATCTTGCCAAATCCGCTGACCGCCGCGCGGCCAATGCGGACGCACTGCGGGCCGAGGAATTCAGCGACGATCAGAGCGACGCGATCAACCGCGGCATTCAAGAGGCACTGCAGGATGGATTACCACACGGGCGGCTCGCTCGAGGGTTCCGCATCATCCGCGATCCCGATACAGGCGAGCCGATCAATCGGGAGCCGATTCCAGAGCAGGCGACGGTGATCCGGCGCGCGGCTGAATTGGTGCTCGACCCTGCGTGGTCGGGCTCGCTGAGTCTGGTTGCCCGTCAAATCAACCCGGCGTGGAAGGCTGCTGGCGGCCGGGGCGTGTTCGATCTGCGGACGCTGCGAAAGCTATTGATCAATCCGACCTATGCGGGCAAGAGAACCTATAAGGGTGAAATCGAGCGCGATGGAACCTGGGAAGCGATCCTCACTTTCGAGCAGCACCAGCGATTGTGCGCTGTACTGCGCGACCCCAGTCGCAGGACGCATCGGGGCACGGCACCTACGCATTTGTTGAGCTATATCGCGACATGCGGAGCGACTGTGGACGGGCGCGTGTGCGGCCGTCCCGTGTCGGTGAAGAACCCGCAGAAGGCGCGACCGAACGCTGTGCCCTCATACCGGTGCGGCAAGGGGCATGTCAGCCGCCCGGTAGAGCTGGTGGAACGCCACGTCGAGGAGCTGCTGCTGTCGTTGCTGGAAGATCCCGAGACCCAGCGGAAGCTGATCGCCAAGGACGAGGCCAGCCGCTCGGCGATTGATGCGGAGCTCGCCACGATCGCGGAGTTGCGCGCCAACATAGCGGCCTACGTGAAGGATGCGGCCAAGACGCGCATGTCGGCGCAAGTCGTCGCGGCGTATGTGGAACCACTGGAGGACGACATCGCCAAGGCGCAGGCGCGATTGAAGACGCTGACATCGCCGATAGATCCAGCGCTGGAGGATCTGTTGCGCGCAGACGTCCGCGCGACCTGGTTCGGATCGGGAGGGCGGGAAGGGCTCTCGATCGAACGTAGACGCGCGGCGGTGCGAGCGACGATGTCGGTGGTGATCTTGCCGATGCGCAGCCGCGGCTATCCCGACGACATCGGTGTCGAGGTGGAACCGCTCGGCGCGCTGGCTTAATGGTCACCTGTCCAGTGGTCTTGAAAAGTGCTGTCCGGCAGGATTTTTAGTTGACCAATGTATTGACATGTCCTGGACCTGCTGCGGCGCTGGAGGTTTGCGAAAATGAGACGCTTCGGTCTGAATAAAACGGACCGGTATCCCGGCAAACTGGACCGCCTCCAATGGGTTACAAACTATGATCCCAATCACACAAAGGGCGCGTAACGAAACCGCGTGCACAAACGGAAGCGAGGCTGGGGCAGATGTCTGAAAGGCGACACCGGTGTCAGATAAGCGACACGAGTCGGGCTCGTCACGGCCCGAAAATCCTTGGCCCTCAACGGGACCGGCAAACGAACGACAACGGATAACTGGATCGATGCACGGCCACGTTTCGGCGCGAAGCGTGGAGGGCACCCAGGGGGGAAGCTCGCCAGCCAGTGTCGCCGCAGACCTGCGGGATCAGGATGCGACGCGGCTCGTGGAGATCTTCGGGCAAGAGTTTGTGGCGCGCTTCTGGACTGATCGGCCGACGGTGTCGGATCTGATCGTCGCGGCGGTGTGGCTGGGTATCAACCCGGTTGCGATGTGGGCTTCGATTCCTCCTGCTGAGGATCGACCCCCTCGATATCCCTGAGGGCGAGCTTGACGAAGTCGAGGACGCTCAGGTTGAGCGCCGAGGCGAGTTTCACTAGTTGCTGTACGTCGGGTGAACGCTGTCCGTCTTCGAAACGCTGGATCGTCTTCTCGGCTACGCCGCTGAGTTCGCGCAGTTCGAGGCGGGTCAGTTTGTTTCGGTGGCGTTGGGCAAGAAGCTCGGCCCCTATCGCCCGGTCGATTGCCAGGGCGAGCGCTTCGGTGTCCATTGGCCCATTTTGGGTCCATACGGTCCAAAGGTCAATCTGAGGCTAGACCTCTGTCATTCAGTGACCGTAACCGTGGGTTCGCTACTTGACTCTGGTCCGTTCGGTCCATAGGTTGGACCGTATGGACCAATGCGATCAGGCTGCAGCAGCGGCCGTTCTCCGCGAAATGTCCTCGGCGGGCGTCAGTCTAGACGAGCTAGCAGCGAAAACCGGGTTGAACAAGAAGACCCTGTGGAGGCGTCTGACCGAAGGATCTTTCGAGGTCCGTGAACTGGGCCTGATCGCGAACGTTTTGAACTGCACCACCGCTGACCTCGTCGCGGAGGTCGCAGCATGAGCGCTGGTAACCGTCAGGCTGTCGACCCCGCTATGCAAGCCTGGGTCGATCGGCAGAAGGCGAAGTTCTCGCCCGCCGATTTGGATCGCGTGGTTGTCCTCTGGCGTAGCTGGGATCGCGAAGACCGCGCCACGCGCGGCCAGCGAGGTGCGGCATGAGCGGCGACCTGAGGATCTCCGACATCATCGTCGGCGAACGCGACCGCCAGGACCTCGGCAATATCGCGGAGCTGGCCGCCTCGATCGAGTGCGTCGGCCTTCTGCATCCAGTCGTGATCACCGAGGACGGAGAGCTGGTCGCGGGCGATAGGCGGCTCGCCGCTGCGAAACATCTTGGCTGGGAGTTCATTCCGGTCACCGTCGTATCGCTGGAGACGGCCGCTGACGTATTGCAAGCCGAGGCCGATGAGAACACCTGCCGCAAAGGGCTGACGCCATACGAGGCATCTCGGGCACGTGAGCGGCGAGCAAGGCTGCTGGCTCCGAAGGCTGCCGAGCGGAAGGCGCATGGCGCAACCGCGCCTGGCAAGCCGAAGGTGGAGAACGCTCGTACCAACTTGGTACCAGCGTCTCCGGCCGCCACGAAGACGAAGAACGTCGCGTCTGCTGGGACCGGATACTCCGGCTCGACGCTGGACAAGGTCGACAAGATCCGCGACGTCGCCGAGCGTGGCGTCATCAAGCACGGCAAGGACGAGATCCCCGCTCCCGCACCAGTTGTCGAGATTGCGCGCAAGGCGCTGGAGAACGTCAAGCAGACCGGCGCAGCGGTCGATCGTTCATCACGGGACTTGAACGATGCCGTCGAGTCCTACGTCGGCGTGGACCCGAATGTCCAGCGCGCGAAGCTCGCCAAGAAGTTCTCCGACGCCATGGGCCGTGCCATCGAAGTAATCCAGTTCAACCCCGAACACGTCGCAGCAGTGCTCGAACAGGGCGAATGGCAAGACCTGGAGCGCGAGTTCAAAGCGCTTGCCGAGTGGTGGAAGACCCTCAAATCCCAAAAGCCGCAAGGACTTCGACTGGTCGGAGGACCCAATGTTTGAGATGCGATACCTCTCCAACGAGGAACGCGAAGAGTACGACCGAATCTTCTATGACGCCACCCATGACGACTCGGGTGCCGCACGACCGACTCGGGAGTTCGGGCACCGCTTGCGTGAAGGGCTGGAAGCCGCGCTGGCAACCGGCCGCAAGTGGCCGCAGTGGCTGCTCGATGAACTTGTGGAGTCCGGCCTGAAGCGCCGTGGCACCGAGTGGTTGAAGCAGTCGGAGTTCGTGAACGTCACCGATGGCGAGTCGGTTGTGGTGAAGAAGTCTGCGCGGATGGGCATCATCCGCCCGCTCGCCGAGGACGGCGACCGTGCGTATCAGCAGGTGCTCTGGCAGGACATGAGCACCCGCGAACTGCTGCAGGTGATCCGAGCCGCCAACGGCCGTCGGAAGGCGGAGGGCATGAACATCGCCACCGCAAAGCGCCTGTTCGATCTGTGCGAGAAGCACGGCGTCGACCTGGTCTCCGATGCACTGAAGCTCGAAGGCGTCGCGCTCGATGAGTTCCTGCGACGGGAAGCGTAATGAGCAACTTCTGGGACCTGCGCTGCCGAACATGCTCCGCCACCTGTGATCTCGACTGGAACAACGGCGGCGATCAGATCCAGCAGCTGATCCCTCTGCTGCCCGATATCGCGAGGATGCGGCCCGTCGAGAACTTGTTGTCGGACAGGCGCGTCGATTTCGCCTTCCCGTTCGGCCTGCTGCAATTCGCTGAACGCCACCACTCCCATGACTTGACCGCGATCGACCAGTACGGCGTCGAGCACGGCGGCTGTATCCATCACTACAGCTGCGCCTGCTGCAAGAGCCGGATGCTGTGTCAGCTGGCCCGCGGTCATGAGGGTGAGTGCGGTCCGTTCCCGGGCGGTGGCGAGTCATGACCCGCCTTCGTGGGTATGTGGCCACGCTCGCCAAGGCAGTGAAGGCAGCGCCGCTACTGGCCGTGGCCGGAGTCTCGGTCGTTGGCGCTCTGTACCTCACGGGCTACGTCAGCGTAGAGAAGTTCCTTGCGTCGGTGTGGGTGGCCTACGCCGTGACCTGCTTGTCGATTGTGCTGGTGTTGCTGGGTTGCGTGGCCGAGTGGCTGAGCGATCGGCGGCAGCGTCGGGGGCGGTCATGATCGCTGTCGTTCTCGTGCTGGCGATGGCCGCGATAGGTCTTGTCGTGTCGGTGGCCATCATCCTGGCCTGCCTCCAGGGATTGTCCGACATCGCCCGTCTGCGAATGGAACTCGCGATCTATGAGACGTGGCTGCGGGAGAGGTGGCGGTCATGACCATCCTGCTGATCGTCTTCCTTGCCTGCGTGGCGTCGGTGCCGCTGGCACTGCTTGTGGCCCGCGCAATCCACAAGAGCGGTGACTCATGAACCATCCCATCGTCCTGGTCGCGGTCAATATCTTGGCGCTCGCGTTCGTCGTGGGCTTCGCATGGTGGTACAGGCCGGGCCGCGCCGGTGCCCTGATCCGGCGGCCATGGGCGGCTATCGCGTCGACAGTCCGGACGGTCGCCCGTGACCTGTCCTGTACCACCTATGACCCCCTCGGCGGCAAACCCTCATCACACTGTGCCGCCGAGGGCAGTTCCCCCGATGTGTCGTCCTCGCCTTCTGGCGAAGGCCGGGACGACGTGCAAGACATCGAGGGAACAGGGACGCGTCCTGGTGACGAGATCCGCAGGATTCCCCCTGCTGCGTCGTATCCGCACCAGGGCGCGTCTCGACCTGAAGGCGAGCCGTCATGAACATCGGCGGCAAGGCAACGGCAGGCACGTCCTGGCGGGGCCGGGCCAGGCTGGGTGGGGCACGGCGGGGCGGGGTTAGGCGCGGCATGGCAGGCGAGGTTCGGCGTGGCACGGCTTGGCGGGGCATGGCAGGGCCCGGTCCGGCTTGGCAGGCATGGCACGGCAGGTCCGGTCGGGTCAGGGCTTGGCATGGCGCGGCAGGCATGGCGCGTTCGGGCAGGGCGAGGCAGCGCGCGGCGAGGCAGGGCCTGGCAGGCACGGCGCGGTTTGGTCTGGCACGGCGTGGCCCGGCTGGGCGCGGCATGGCAGGCATGGCGTGGTTCGGCTGGGGACGGTACGTCTCGGCAGGGCAGGTGGGGCACGGCAAGGCAAGGCCTGGCAGGGCAGGGCAGGCGGGGTACGGCCCGGCAGGTCTGGGCATGGCGAGTCTGGGCGAGGCACGGCAGGCCCGGCGTCGTTTGGCGGGGAACGGCTGGGCGGGGCGGGGTTTGGCAAGGCAGGCATGGCGCGGAAAAAGGCCGCCGGGGCGGAATCCCGACGGCCGTTCACACAACCAATTCACCAGGAGTGTAACTGATGTCTGAGCGCATCGAAATCAACAGGATCGGTACGACAACAATGGTCGTGCCAATTATCGGGACAGCGCCGTTGATTGTTCACAATTTCAGCGAAAAGAGTAAACGTCAGATGCTGGAGGCGCAGCAGGGCAAGAAGTCTCCCAAGGAGGTTCGCGATCCGCAGGCCGAGTATGAGGCCGCGTTCTATCGAATCGCTGCCGAAGATGGCGGTCCAGATCGGTACGGGTTTCCGATCACTGCGGCGAAAGCCGCCACTATCGGAGCCGCACGATTTTACGGCAAAGATGTGAGTATGACCAGCTTGAGGCAGTTTTTGTTTTTTCATGGTCGGTTGACCAAGGCCGATCCGCAGCAGCTGTTCGAGATTCACGGCGAACCGGAAATGCGTGAAGATGTCGTTCGCCTCGGCGGCATGGCGCGCTCGGCGGATCTCCGCTACCGGCCAATGTTCCCGGAATGGACGGCCGAGCTGAAGATTACATATGTCACCAGCAGCCTGTCTGAGTCGTCAGTGCTTTCTTTGGTAGACGCAGGCGGCCTCGGTATCGGAATCGGCGAATGGCGGCCAGAAAAGAAGGGCGAATTCGGCACCTACCAGATCGATGAATCCAGGGACATCGAGGTTCTGCGGTGACCTCGGCAGGCATGGCAAGGCAGGGCAGGGCTTGTCCGGGTAGGGCGAGGCCTGGCTCGGCGAGGCTGGCACGGCAAGGTCGGGCTAGGCCAGGCGTGGCGTGTCCTGGCGGGGCAGGTCCCGGCGTGGCAGGCGCGGCTTGGTGGGGCACGTCTAGGCCGGGCCCGGCGTGGCATGGCGCGGCGAGGCAGGCTAGGCGAGGTTTGGCCCGGAGTGGCGCGGCACCGCACGGCTCGGCAAGGCAGGCGCGGCACGGTTCGGCTCGGCTGAGCCTGGCGTGTCTCGGCATGGCCAGGCTTGGCACGGCAGTCCTGGCTCGGCAAGGCGGGGCGGGGCGGGGCATGGCAAGGCCTGGCCTGGCGCGGCAGGCATGGCACGGTGCGGCACGGCGCGTTGAGGCAAGTCTCGGCGGGGCACGGCAGGCTAGGCGGAGCTCGGCGCGGTTTGTCGTGTCATGGCTCGGCATGGCAGGGCAGTCAAGGCGTGGCATGTCGGCGCAAGTCTCGGCTAGGCGGGGCAGTCCTGGCTTGTCCTGGTGTGGCTCGTCTCGGCTTGGTACGGCGAGGCTCGGCAGTCAAGGCGAGGCTCGGCATGGCGGGTCAGGGCTCGTCTCGGCCCGGCAGGCTGGGCATGGCACGGCATCGCTGGTCCCGGCAGGGTTCGGCTGGGCGCGGCATGGCGTGGCAGGCACGGTTTGGCTTGGCTCGGCGGGGTTTGTCACGGCGGGGCTCGGCCAGGCACGGCAGGCACGGTCGGGCGGGTCGGGGCAAGGCGTGGTTCGGCTGGTTGCGGCTCGGCTGGGCAGGCTCGGCTTGTCCAGGTTTGGCTCGGCGCGGCAAGGCTTGTCTCGGCGCGGCAGCTTCGGCGAGGCTTGGCCCGGTTCGGCATGGCAAGGCAGAGCGCGGCTTGGCAGGCTTGGCTTGGCGCGTTGGGGCTGGTCCCGGCGCGGAGCGGCGCGGCCTGGCAGTCAGGGCACGGCTTGTTCCGGCATGGCGGTGCGAGGCTCGGCACGGCAGGCAAGGCTGGGCGGGTCCCGGCTTGGCGTGGCCTGGCGCGGCGCGGCTGGCGCGGCGACTTTGGGACAGGCGGTGGCCGCATGAGCCTTCGCCTGTCCCAGCAACAGCTACATCAGCAGCTGCTCGAGATCCGCGGCTCGCGTGGCCGACTCCTGCCCGAGGATGTTGTCGACGCAGCCCGCGATGAGGCCAGCCCGTTGCACGGCAGGTTCGAGTGGCGCGATGACATTGCGGCAGAAGCGTATCGGCGCGATCAAGCGCGTGAACTGATCCGCAGCGTGCGATTGGTCTATGCCGAGTCGGTCGACGGCGAGGAGCGCCGCGTCCGCGCCTGGTCGGCGCTCACCGATGCCCCAGAGCGTGGGTATCGGCCGACTGAGGAGCTCTTGCAGGACTCGTTCGCCTCGAAGCTGTTGCTTCGGCAGGCCGAGAGAGAACTGAAGGCGTTCAAGGTCAAGTACGGGCACTTGAGGGAGTTCGCGGATCTCATGGCCGCGACGCTGACGGATGGTGCCGCATGAGTACCGCTATCGAGGCGTTGCAGCTGATCGCCGACCGGGGATGCGTGTGCGGTGGCGCGTCCTGCCGTCACCTGAAGTGGTTGCCGCACAAGGATTGGTGCTCGCCGTGTATCGCGGCGGACGCCCTCTATACCCCCTCGTCTCCGGAGAGCGCCTCTCCCGGTCCCGAGGTGTCAGCACACCCCGGACCGTCACGTGATGGTGATGCGTCCGGTCCGGGGTGTGTTCCAAACATTTCCACCTGATAGCGCACCCAGCGTCAGGAGGAAACAGGAAAGCCGTCGGGTGCCCGCCCAACGGCTGCAAATAGTGATTGCAAGAAACAGGTTACCCAATGCCCACAACAACGAACACACGCGGAATCGCCCGGCCGATGTCGGGCCCCGCCTACAACGACGACGGCGACGTGATCGACCTCGCCCACTGCTATGAACTCAACCCGCCCTGGCATCACGGAGGCCGCACTATCCGATACGCGATGGTCACTATCGGCGCGATCTGGGGATGTGACGCGCTCGGACATCTGACCGGGTACGGGCATCAGCTGGGTAAGCGGCACGGGGTCAACACACCTGAGCAGGATTTGGCGCTGCTCGGATACCCGGTGGAGCGATGAGCCCCACCGTCTACTACGAGGTCAACGGCGAGCCGGTCCCCGCGACCGAATGCGACTGGGTTCTCATCGCCCCGTGCGGCTGCGAGTGTGGCTGGTCGCTGGCCCGCTACAGCAAGAACGAGGACGAGGCGTTCACGCGATCGGCGGCTGAGCGTAAGCGTGACAAGAAGCTCGGCTACAAGGTGATCGTCAAACGTCACCGTGACATCTGCACGGACGACTGCACCCATGATCCGAAATGGGGTGTCGCGCCTCGGCCGCAGCCGGACGGGCATACCTGGGCAGCCAAGCACGAAGGCCGTGTTCTTCACTTGGTGCCGATCGTGATCGAGAAGGACTCGTCTTCGGCCTACCAGCGGGAACCCATCTCCTCGCGGTGCGGGCGGGCGGACGCGCGCACCTGGTCGACGACGTGGTTCAGGACGAAAGGCCTCGTCGAGTGCACGGCGTGTGAGGTCGAGGCCAAGCGGATGCTCGCCGAGGCGGGGACGTCGTCATGAGCGCCATCCTCGAATACTTGACTGCGGTGATGACCGAGAACGTCAAGGGCACAAGGGCGTTCGACGTCGCATGGATGGTCTGGAAGCTGCTGAGCGGGCTGGAGGAGGCCGTATGACCAGCCTTCACACCGTCGTCATCACCGGCGACGAGGACGCCCCGCAGATCCAGTTCACCTGCCACGGGGACCGCACCTCCGAGTGTCACAGCTACCCAGATTGCCAGTGCGAGACCTGGATCCGCGGCAATCACGAGCACCCGTTCGCGCCGCATGACGACTGCTGGATGAAGTCGTTCTTCGACAACGCCGATAGCGGCGGGGTCGCGCCGCCGCCCGAATGCTTGGCGGACGACGGCGTCGAGCTCGGCGCATCCGGACCGATCGAGGCCCACTTCAACGGTGAGTACATCGAATGGGAATTCATCGAGGCGACGCCATGACCAAGCATGGATGGTTCGTCCTGGTGCGCGGCCTTGAAGGCGCGAATCAGTGGGAGTGCGCCTACACCACGATGTTCGACACCAAACGGTCGGCGCGTCGGATGCTGCGTGACTACCGGCGGGGCAACCCCGACGTCGGCCTGTCGTTCTATCTCGCCAAGGCGCGCGTTGTACCTGCCCGCCTGGAGGTGACGCCATGACCGGCCTGCATCTGCCTCACCCGCACATGCCGCATCCGCACCTGACGAGCAGGTTCATCGGGCACGCCGTCGAGGGCTTCTGGGAAGGCATGTTCCACCACCACCGCCCACTTCCCGAGCGCGAGGTGGCTCCTGCCCGGGACTGGGACGACTGGCATCACCCTGACGGATCCGGCTACGCCGCCGACGGAAGGAACGAGCGATGAGGGTCGAGTTCGTGGATCAACTGCCACCCAAACGCCCCGGTCGCGGGTCCGATGCGTTCATGGAGGAGTTCGCTGCCGCGCTACGCCGACGGCCGGGGGTGTGGGCCAAATGGCCGACACCCATCCAAGCGTCAACAGCCGGTGGCTACACGACGAAGATCCTCAAGGGCGTCTTCCCTGCCTTCCCGTCCGGGTTTGACGCGACCTCCCGCAACGGCCAGCTGTATGTCCGTTACGTCGGCAGGCGGGTGGCTGATGGGCGCGCATGAGTTCACATTCCTGGACGAGCTGCCCGCCTTCTTCGTCCGCTGCGTCGATGGATGGGAGGACGAATGAGCATCCGCGAAAAGATCGAATCCGTTGCCGTCGAACATGGTTGGACACTGGCCGTCCCGACGCAGATGTACGCGGTGTACATCCGTGATGAGTTGATCTGGTCTATCGAGCTCGGCAACGAGACGGGACCGCCATGGGCTCAGCTGGCGGTCGGTACCCGCCGGTGGGTGGTGCGCGCACCGGGACCCGTACTGAATACAGGACTGAAGTGGCTGGCCGACCCGTACACGGTCGTCAACTGGCTGACCCCGACCTCGTCCAATGGGATCGAGTGGTCTCCGTTGGCGGTGGACGCGACAGTGGTGCGGGTGTCGGCGTATGCGACCGAGCTCGATGATCTGCTCCAACGCGGCCTGATCGACGAGAGCTTCGCTGGTGTCATCGAGCGCCTGCGAGAGATCGTCCGGGAGGCCCAGCCGTGACCGATCCACTGATGGCTGCCGCCGAGAAACACCGCGCCGACGACGCCACCGTCCTGGCCGCGTTGCATGCCGTCGCTCGCCATGTCGAACGACTGCTCATCGACAACGACCCACGCATCCACGACATAGGAGCTGACCTGTCCGAGATCGTCATGCCTGCCCTCGCCTGCATCGGGGAGGTACGGCCATGAAAGGGCTGCTGCTGGAGCTGCTCGGTGACGCATGGAAGACCGTCGCCGCTGGGGTTCTGGCGTTCGTGCTGATCGCCATCGTCGGCCAGCGGCATGACGACGGCTACTCCTGCGCCCCCGTCGAGGACGACGGCGAGGACGTGCCCGAAGACCCTGACCGTCAACGGGATTGGCAGATCGCTGACGACATGGGGGTGATGTGATGGACCACTTCTGCCCTGCTTGTGCGCGCGAGTTCCGGCGCGACGCCAACCTGCAGCGTGCCCGCGCAACCACCAACCGATTCGACTGCCTCGACTGCGGTACCGCTATCGATGTCAGCGTCCTGCAGGTGGACGCGGCTGGCGGGGATGCCCGCCGACGGCTGCGAGGGGAGGGCCTGATGGTGGATCTCGAACCGCATTCCGACTACCTCACCGAAGCGCAGGCGCAGGCACTGGAGCTCGCGCTGACACGCATGGGGTTCGGCATCGGCCAGATAGGCCGGATGGTTAACGCCGCCTGCCAGTTGCCTGCCCAGTCGCCGTCCGACCTGAAGAAGAGGAAGCGGTCGCGCCGATGAACGCTGCCGATACCGAGTGGGGGTTGCGGGCCGCCTGCCACAACCATCCGGTGCCCGACATGTGGTTTCCCGACCACGGCACAGGCCCAGAGGCTCGGCGCATCTGTGTCGAGGAATGCCCGGTCCGGCGCGCGTGCGGTGAAGCGGCGATAGCCCGTGGGGAGAAGTTCGCCATCGCGGCGGGATTCAGATGCTCAGACCCGATGCAGCGAACAGCTCTGCGTCGATGGCTGGGGCTGCCTGTCACTGCCCAGAAGGGCGTCCCGTGCACTCGCTGCGGCCAGCTGTTCCAGGGCAAGAAACGCCAGTTGTGCCCTGACTGCAAGGGATTGACCGACGTGACACCGGTGCGCCAGCACGTGCACACGCTGCACTTCGACGAGGGGATGGCGATCACACGTATCGCCTCACTCGCCGATGTCGCGGCGACCACCGTGCGAGCGGTCCTGTTCGGAGTTGCGGGCAGCACCTGGCAAAACATGGACAAGGAACGCGCTCAACGCCTGCTCGCGGTGCAGCCTCCCGCCCGCAGCCGGGTGGCGTCATGAGCAGTCCAGTACGAGACGAGCCGTGGCGGCGCACCTGGTACGACGGCAAGTCCAGGCTGACGGTCACCCACGACTACGACGGGCGCACGTTCATCGCTGTCGATGACGAGAAGCGCGACGGGTTCGCCGCGTCTTTCAACCGCGCGACGCGGGCGGAGATCGCTCAATTCATCAGGGAGGGCTCATGACTGAGGTTCCAGCTGTGCACGACTGCCCGTTCTGCATGGGCGCGGGGTGCCCGCGGTGTGGAGGCGGGGAGGTGGACGACCGCGAGCTGTGTCAGGCGCCGTCCGAGCCCGGCATGTACGCCGACATCCCGAACGAGGTGTATCACGCCGACCGGAACTCGCTGTCCTCCTCCGGCGCCCGCCATCTGCTGGCCACCTGCCCGGCGCAGTTCCATCACGACCTGCACAACCCACGTGAGTACTCCCAGGACTACTTCGACGTCGGCACGGCGTTCCACACCCTCCTTTTCGGTGTCGGCCCCGAGATCGTCGAGATCAAGGAGAACGACTGGCGCAAGGACGCCGCCAAGGACGCGCAGGCGAAGGCGTGGGCCGACGGCAAGACGCCGCTGCTGTCCAAACAACTGCTGCAAGTCAAGGCGATGGTTGAAGCAGCGCGCGAGAACGACATTGCCGCCACCCTGCTGAGTGAAGGCATGGCCGAGCATTCCCTGTACTGGCGCGACAAGGAAACCGGTGTGATGCTGCGCGCTCGCCCTGACTGGATGTGCCGAAGCGGCAACCGGTTGATCATCGTCGACGGCAAATCGGCGGACACCTCTGCGCCCCAAGCTTTCTCGAAAGCAGCGGTGAATCTTGGCTACGCGATGCAGGGCGATTTCTACCGGCGTGGGGTGATCGCGCTGGGCATGGACCCCGACCCAGGGTTTCTGTTTCTCGTTGTCGCCAAGACCCTCCCGCACCTCGTGTCGGTGATCGAGCTCGACGCCGACGCCCTCGCCTACGGTGCCGCCCGCAATAGACGCGCCATCGACCTGTACGCGGACTGCCGTGAAACCGGCACCTGGCCGGACTGGGGCAGCGACGTGCACTTGGTTTCTCTGCCTCGGTGGACTTACCACGCAGAGGAGTCCTCTAGATGAATGAGGAATGGCGTGACGTCATTGGTCATGTAGGCCAATACGAGGTTTCGAACTTCGGCAGGGTACGGAGCATCCCAAGGACACGCAATACGGCCGACGGCCGACTGGTGCGATACGTCGGCAAAATGCTGGTGTTGCAAAGCGATACAAAGGGATATCGGCAGGTTTCACTCCTGCGCAAGACGCGAAGAGTGCATGTGCTTGTGCTGGAGGCGTTCTCGGGTCCACGTCCTATTGGCATGGTTGCCCGGCACCTGAATGGTGACGTGAACGACAACTCGATCGGGAATCTCGCATGGGGGACGCCGTCGGAGAACATGTACGACACCGTGCGTCATGGGTCGCATGTCTATGCCCGCCGCACGTGTTGCCCTCGCTGCGGCAACGCCTTTGACGAGGCCAACACTTATGTGACGACAACAGGCGCTCGCAAGTGTCGGCAGTGCACGAGATCTGCCCTGCGCGAATACAAGCGACAGCAGAGAGCCGCGTCTCCCAAGAAGGCGCCGAAGACCCACTGCATTAACGGTCATGAGTTCACTCCGGAGAACACGTTCACGCGGTCCCGCCCGCGGGGTGGTCGTGGGTGCAGGAAATGTCAGAGCGAGGCAAATGCGCGTCGCTACCAACGCAGGAAGGCGACCCTGTCATGAGTTCCCCCGCCCGATATCAGCCGCTCGCCATCCAGCCCGGTCGGCCGGATGTCAGCCAGGCCACCGCGATCGAGCAGACCCGTGCGGTTGCAGAAGTGCAGGCCGCGATCGTCGTCGCCCAGCAGGTTCGCCGCGACACCGAACGCGCGGTCGCCGAGATGCGGGACTCGTGTCAGCGGATGGCGATGGCCGAGCGCGCCTTCTACGCGGTGAAGAACCGCGGCACCGGCCCCAGCGTCCATCTCATGAAGGAGCTGGCCCGTATCTGGGGCAACATCCAGTACGGGGTTCATGAGCTGCGCCGCGACGATGAGAAGGGCGAGTCGGAGGTTCAGGCGTTCGCGTGGGACGTCGAAACCAACTCCCGCAACTCCCGCACCTTCCAACAGCCTCACGCCCGCATGAAGTCCGGGAAGCGGGAGAAGCTGACCGAGCTGCACGACATCTACCTGTCGAACCAGAACACCGGCGCCCGTGCGGTCCGTGAATGCATCGACAACGTGCTGCCGAAGTGGTTCACGGAGGAAGCCCAAACCATCTGTCGCCGCACCCTGGAGCACGGGGAAGGCGTTCCGATGGAGGAACGCAAGCAGAACATGATCGCCAGCTTCCGGGGGATCGGTGTCAAGGTCGATCAGCTGGAAACGAAGATCGGTCGTCAGCGTGGCCAGTGGACGGCTGCCGACCTCGCGCAGATGGGTGTCCTGTTCACCTCGATCACTCGCGACGGTTTGCCGAAGGACGAAGAGTTCCCGCCTGCGCGGCTGACGGCTGAGGATATCGCGAAGGGGCGCGGGAAAAGCGTTCCAGCGCAGGAGGAGTCCGCGCCCGCCGAAGGCGAGGGCGCATGAGCAGCCATCGAGAGGCGGCCCAGACCGCGTTGAACGCCCGCGACTTCGCCGCGGCGAACGTCCACGCCCTGCTTGCTCTCGCTGACGAACAGCGGATGGCCAACCTCATAGCCGCCCGCAACTCCGGCGTCCCACTGATCGGGTACCAGCGGGACGCGATCGAGGCATTCGTGCGAGGCCAGCTGGAGCGGATCGAGGCGGGGCTGTGAGCGTTCACCCCACCGCCGCCAACCTGATGCGCCAGATGTGGCCCAAGAACCAACGCGAACAGAAGGCGCCGAAGCAGCCGAAGGGGCTGCGCCGCAGAGCCAAATCCGATCCCTCCCGTGCTACGAGATCGGCTGTGAAGTCCCGCGCTCAGATGCGATGCGAGCGATGCGCGAAGGATCTGACCTGGGAGGGCGGCGAGATCCACCACCTCAAGAACCGTTCACAAGGTGGCGGCCATGAGCTGACGAACTTGGCGCTGCTGTGTCTCGAATGTCATGGCTGGGCAACAGCTCATCCTCACGCCGCGCATGAGGAGGGCTTCACCCTCTGGCACGGCGAGCAGCCCGGGTCTCGCCCGATCCTGTCCCAGCTGCACGGCCCGGTCTATCTGCTGGCGAATGGCGGTCTGGCACCGGCGGTGTGGCCACCGTGCCGCCGCTGTAGCCGTCCGCTGGCGCCCGGCTTCCGGTTCAGTGCTGGCGGGGACGGGCCGTATCACCTGGTGTGCGGCGATGCGATCGACGGAGCCGTGTCATGAGGATCGACGGGTGTTGGCGGCGGAGGCCCGCGCCCGGCAGAGCGGGAGCGCGGCATGGCCGGTAAACGTCAAAAGCGCTGTTGCGTGCCTGGATGCCCAACCGATGCCCTTACTCGTGGCTGGTGCGCCATGCACTACACGCGCTGGAGGAGGCACGGCGATCCGCTCGCCACCCGCTACCCGGCCGCCAGCAATCCCCATACGGCGTTCTTGCACTACATGCCGGAACCGCCACCGCGCCGCGGGTGCTGGTTATGGCGAGGATCCATTACCGAGAAAGGCTTTGGCGTGATCTCGATTGCAGGGAAAAGGCATGGGGTGCATCGCGTGGCCTACGAGGTGTTCCACGGCCATTCCCTTGAAGGCATGCATATCCGGCACACCTGCACCGGCAGCCGTGCATGCGTGCAACCTGCACACCTAATGATCGGGAGCTGGGTGCGCCCGGCACGATCGAAAAGTGCCGCGCGGGGTGCGGAATGAGACTGTATATCAAGCCTGGCGACAGGGTGAAGGTGATCAGGGATTTCGATCCGCCTCATCCCATGCGAGACACGACGCACTCCGAATGGGAGGGGGTCATCACCAGGGTCGGGCTGTACGGATTCACGCTGGGCGGCTCCTATCACGCATGGGATCCAGGACCGACCTGCACGCAACGGGTCGAACTGATCGAAGGAGCCGCCCCGTGACTGGGCCGGAGAAGTACCTCGACGTCACGGTGCCCGATCACATCCGATCCGTCTGGCAGACATGGGAGGCCGTGGAATGGCGGCTCTGCCAGCACTACAACAACAGCAACTTTTACCCGCCTGACCAGCGTTTCGGTGTCGACCGCCCTGACGGCATGTGCGCTGTGCATCGCAGTCAGTGGAGGCGCTGGCAGGGCCGTCGGTTCAAGGGGCAGTTGTGGCCGGGCCCGGTCCCGGGTTGCCGCTTGAGGACTGCGGATGGATGGAAGCAGTACCGCTCCGGCGGCATCGACTATTGGGAACGGGCGCGAGTGGAGTGGGACACCAAGACCATTGCGCAGATGAAGGCGATCGAAGAGCTGTGTTTGTCCGGTCGGTCCGCGCAGTGTGCGGGCGACCGTAGACGTCGGAGCGTGGTGTCGCTGTGACTGAGATACGGCACGGTTACACGCTGCAGCAAGTCGACATACTCGTGCGGTGCGGCGTCCTGCGTAACCCCTGGTATCAGGGGATCGACGCCGACGAGCGCTACGCGACCGGGTGGCATGCAGCGGTCGAGCTGCTCTATGTGAGCGAACAGCAGCCGACGCCAAGGGATCTCACGCACGCCGCCTGGTATGCCGCCGACAAGTGGACAGGGCGGAGCGCCGAAGAACATGGGGTGCCGCGAGCCCGTGGTGAGAGCTATCAAGGCCGCGACGACATGCCCCGCTTCCATGCCTACTGGTCTCGGCGCACCATCGGAGCGGTAGACGAGGCCGTAGTGGACCGGGTCGCGCTGCTGCAGATCTGGCCGCGCCTCAAGCCGATCCACCAGGAGGCGCTGCAGGCGCTGGCCGCGTACGAGGACTACAGGCAAGCCGCGGATGCTCTCGGGCTGCGATACCACACGTTCTGTGCACGAGTGAGGCTCGGCCGCAACAGGTTCCATGAACTGTGGCTCGAAGGTGAGACGCCGAATCGCCGATGGCGAGACCGCCGGATCTCTATGCCGGGCGGGCAGCGGATCAGCCTCTCGGCGCATGTGCGGAAACGGCGGCGGTCGGGAATCGCCGACGCGGTCGGTGTCGGCAAGACGAGTAACACCATCTGCTCGATCGAAGGAGCCACGTCGTGAGGTCCCTGGAGGAGATCGAGAAGGACGCCCGCCCGCATCCCGCGTTCAGCAATGGGACCTCGTGGGAGATCTGGGAAGCCTCCTGGTGTGCCCGATGCATGCGTGATCGCCCGTTCCGCAACGGCATTGTCCCGACTGGTTGCCCGCTGATCCTGGTGGCGATCTGCGGGGAGAAAACGCCTGTCGAGTGGTTGGAGCAGGCGGGGATCCAGGACTACGTGTGTATCGAATTCGAGCCGCCCGGCGGCGGTGGGGAGCCGCGGCCGAAACCTGAACCGCCGCAGGAGGGTCTGTTTCCTCGGCCTGAGCGCCAGACGCGGATGTTCGTGCAACCCACGCCGGTGGAGGTGTCGGGCTGATGGCCGAACAGAGCACCGACCTGAAGGCGATCATGCGCCGCGACGAACGGCACCGGAAGATGCTGAACGACCCCGACCTGACCGGCGACCTGCTGCTGTTCGCGCTCGGCTTGGACGAGGTGATCGCCACCCGCCAAGCACAGGGCCGCAAGACCTCCGGCAAGAGCTGGATGACTGCCATAACCAGGCTCGTCAGCGGCGACGAAGGCTACCGGCGATATTGGGCCAAACATGTCGTCGAGCGGGACGTACCCCGGTACGAGCCGAGCAAGAGCCGAGGCCGCGGTTGCATCGCGCCGATGATCCGCCGCGAAGGGTTGTGCGGTCAGCCCGGATCGACTCACGTCCTGGACCTCGATCCGATGACCGGCGAAGGAGCCGAGGGCTACCTGTGCGCGCGCCACCGCGGGCTCGAGGCGAAGTACCTCGCACTGAAACGGCAGTGGCATGCCAACGGTGAACCCTCCCCGTCGGCGAATACGGGTGGCGTGCTGCGCCGGTACTTCAACGCGGATTGGGACGGCATCTATCGGTGGGCGTCACCGTGGCGGGAGCCGTTGGAGGGCGGGCGTGAAGCGACCCCGCCACGTCCGACGCTGCGGCTGATTCAAGGCGAAGGGGAGGTGTCGTCGTGATGGTTGAACCGGAGCGTTGCGAGCCGGTGCACGCGGGCCGAGCAGAGATTTTGGAGATGACCTGATGGCTGTTAGCAAACGAGTCCGCTACGAGGTCCTGCGACGCGACGGCCACGCCTGTAGGTACTGCGGGAGCGCTGCTCCCGACGTCGTACTCACTGTCGATCACGTTGTGCCGGTCGCCCTCGGCGGCAGCAATGACCCGTCGAACTTGGCCACGGCGTGTCAACCCTGCAACGCGGGCAAGACGTCGACGACTGCCGATAGCCCCATCGTCGCCGATGTGGATGCCAGGGCGGCATTGTGGGCTGAGGCTATGGAGATAGCCGCTCATGGCCGCCGAGTAGCGCGAGATGAGCACAACGAGATGTGCGAGTTCCTCCATCACCATTGGGAGGGCTCTCGGCCGAATCGATGGTCCTCGTCGGAACTCCCTGCTGATTGGGAGAATTCGATTCGCGCGTTCATCGAGGCAGGTCTGGATGTCGAAGACCTCACCGAGTTGATGACAGTTTCCCTCACGACCAGGAGCGTGTCGGCGAAGTGGAAGTATTTCTGCGGATGCTGCTGGAAGCGCGTCCGGGAATCGCAAGAATTAGCGGCGCGGATCGTGACTCGGATGGAAGGCGGCGGAAGCGCCCTCGGTGATGAGCAGGCCGAGGCCGACGACAGCGGCTTCGATGAAGACTTCTACCGCTCGTATGCTGCGGACCGCTGGCAAGCCGCTTCGGAAATGTGGCTTGCTCGAACGGGAACGCGGATGCGGCCGTGCCGGTGCACAGAACCATGCAGCGACTATCAGTGCATCCTCGACGTCGCCTCCATGGCACTGGGCGCACTCCGCGGCGTAGACCAACTCATCGGGTACATCTCGGAAACGTCGGTCGCGACAGCACAGTTGACGGGGGCCGTCGATGGCGCGTGAGTATGCCCGCATCCGGTTGAGTCGCTGGGACGACAACGATTGGCTAGACCTGACACCGGCCGCCCAGCATCTCTATGACGTGCTGGCGACCGACCCGGACCTGTCGTATTGCGGTCGCGCGGACTGGCGTCCCAAACGGCTAACGCAGCGCGCCCGCGGGTGGACGGAAGCGGCCATTCTCACGGCGGCGGCCGAGCTGGAGCAAGAGCGGTTCATCTTGTTCGATCCCCTTACCGAAGAGGCTTTGGTGCGCAGTCTGATCCGCAGTGATGAGCTGCTGCGGAACCCGAAGATGGGCATCTCGGTGGCGAAGGCGTATGGGGCGTTGGCCTCTCGGACGTTGCGGGCGGCGGTCGTGACGGAGCTCCGGCGAGCGAAGGAGGAGCATCCCGAGTACAGCTCGTGGACGTCGCCGATGTCGTCGGAGCAGCTGGCCAGATTGGTGAATCTGCCTGGCCTCGATTCGGTCGGTTACACAAACCAGATTACCAATCACATTGGTGATGCCGGATCGGTCACGAACGCTAATGCGGATCAACCGGTTTCCGTAATACCGACCCAGGCCGGTATTACCAATGCGGATCGGTCCGTTTCCTACCTGCATACTGCATACCGCATACAGCAGCCCTACATACAGCAGCCAATTGGTGGTTACGTAACAGGGGAACCTCACTACGCGACGGCCGCAGCGAACGACCCCCCAGCCCCTCA
Source organism: Nocardia sp. NPDC049149 (assembly GCF_043197455.1). Classification (NCBI taxonomy): domain Bacteria; kingdom Bacillati; phylum Actinomycetota; class Actinomycetes; order Mycobacteriales; family Nocardiaceae; genus Nocardia; species Nocardia sp. NPDC049149. The sequence continues at coordinate 337,725 of NZ_JBICTD010000005.1, read as the reverse complement.
TTGCGAAAGCCATCCGGGCGGCACGCCGGAGCCGTGCGGTCCATGCGCCGACGCCCGCCGCCGGTGGGTCGCAGCGAATCTCGAACGCGACCAAGCCGCCGAGCGCGCCGCAGTCGAGCGCACCGAGGCTCACCGCCAAGCGAAACGCGAAGCCGCCGAACTCCGTGCCGCCGAGATCCGCCGGTGCGGAATGTGCGACGCAGACGGCTACCTCGACGACGGCCAGGGCGCACGAGCGTTGTGCGATCACCGGCCGCCGAGCCCGGACCGGCCGAGCCTGCGTCAGCAGTTCGAGGCGCTCAAGCGTGAGGCGGGCGCCGATGGCTAGCCCGGACCTGCACGTCCCCGGATCCCCAGTCGAGGTCACTCCCGGCTCCTGGCAGGCGACCTGCTCATGCGGTGAGGTATCGACCGGGGTCAAGGCCACTCAAGCGCAGGGCCGCAGTGCCTCTCATGCGGCCGCGGGAAACCTGGCCCTGTGCCCGCACCCGGACAAGGTGCGGTTCGCGTTTCGTTTCGCCGCAGAGGTGCAGATCGGTGCCGTGATGCGTCACGCCGCACTCCATGGCGGAGGGGCACAAATGCGGGCTTATGAGTGCTGGTGTGGTCGTTGGCATTTGACGAGCCAGCCGTTGAAGCGGAGGGGCTCGGATGCCTGACCGCTATGGCGAACATGATCCGCCGGCCTGCCGTGACCCTCGCTGCCGCCGCGGCTGGCTCGGTACCGACGACGAGCAGCGACCCATCCCGTGCGCTGCCTGCAAACCGCATCTCGCGGTGACCAGATCCGATGTCCACGACTACGCCGAGCGGGAACCGTCCGCACGTGCACAAGCAGCGATCGACGCTGAATCCCGAACCCACGCAAAGGAATCCTGAATATGCCCTGGTTGCTTCTGTTCTCCCTGATCCTGGCCGCGGTGGCGGTCGTCTTCGTCTTTGCCCGGCGTGCCATGTCGGCCGATGACGACGCCAGCCCGATTGCGATCGGCGCCTACCGCGTGTGCGCGGGGCTGTCGGTGCTGCTGCTGGTGTGGTCGTGCCTGACGATCGTCTCGACCCGCAACGTCGGCATTGTCACCTCGTTCGGCAAGCCTGTCGGTACCCGCTCCAACGGGTTGCAGGTGAAGTTTCCGTGGCAGAAGGTGCCCGAGCTGAACGGCACGATCCGCACCGACAATCAGATCGGTGGCTGGAAGGACGGTCGTTGCGATAGTTCGACCGCGGTCCGGCTGGCGAACAACTCCACCGCCTGCGTGGACAACACGATCCGCTGGCGGATCGTGCCCGCCGCTGGTGACACGTTGTTCCGGGATTACCAGAACGACAACAACATTCGCGATTCGCTGGTCACTCGTGAGCTGAACGCGACCTTGAACGCGGTGTTCGCCGACTACAACCCGCTGGACCCGAAATCTGTTGGCGGCCCGAACCTCTCGGAGCTGTCCGAGCGGGTCACCAAGCGGTTGCAAGAGAAGATCCACACACAGATCGACGTGCAGAACGTGATTATCTCGATCGTTCATTTCGACCAGCAAACCCAGGAGAAGATCAACGCCTACCAGGCGCAGATCGCCAACACCCGTATCGCGGAGGAGTCGCAGCGCACCGCGGTCGCACAGGCCGAAGCCAACAGGATCCTGGCGTCGTCGGTATCGAACGACCCGAACGTCCTCGTCGCTCGCTGCCTGGACTTGATCGCATCCGGCAAGCAGATGCCAATCGGTTTCCAGTGCTGGGCTGGCGGCGGCCTGCCCGTCACGATCCCGGCACGTTGAGCAGCAATCGAAAGAGAGAACCGGCAATGACCACACCAGGATTGGGCGCCCGCACGATGCACGGCATCACCGACGACGAAACGTCCTACCCAGCACGAATTCGAGAGGCGTCGAACGCTCCGCAGCACGGCGGGCTCATGAGTCGATACGACCCGATCCTGGCCGATGTCGTCGCCGAGATCAGCGCGGCCACATCGAAGTTCACGCGCATGCGGTCGATGCACGAGGGCTACGCGGTGCTGCTCGAGGAAGTCGACGAGATGTGGGACGACATCAAGGCGAACCGGTGGCCGGAGGCGATGGCCGAAGCGCAGCAGGTCGCGGCGATGGCAATCCGGTTCATCCACGACATGCAGGTGTTGAGGGCTGCGGAGGCGGGCGCATGACCCGTGTGCGGATACAGGTCTGGTCCGACGAGGGCGACCTGGAAGTGACCGAGTCCCTGCCGACTCGCTCGTTCGGCGGCGAGACCCAGCAGGAGCTCATCAACCGGTTGCTGACCGTCGCTCTCGGCAAGGTCGATCGCGCTTTCAGGCTGAGCGAGCGGGTTGGTGGTGGCGAATGACCGTCCAGACCTACAGGACGAAACCTGTTGAGGTGCAGGCCGTTCAGTGGCTCGGCGACAACTGGGAGGACGTGAGCGACCTGGCGGGTGCCCGGTTCGGAGTCATCGCCCCCGAGTGGCGGGACGAGTCCGGGGCTACCGCTGAGCTGTGGGTGGATGCGCGTGGCGTGTATGCCCAACTGCGGGAGGGGGATTGGATCGTGCGCGCCCGTGACGGGCGTCTCGAGGCTGTCGAGGCCGAGCGGTTCCCGCTGGCGTACGGGGCGATGGCATGACCAGTAGCGAATATCTGACCGGCGCCATCGGCTGCGCTGAAAAGTGTGAGATCCCCGATGGGGTGCAGCTCAGGGATATGCCGCCGACTCGGCACGCATGGAGCGACATCGTGCGGTGCCCGAACGAAGGCTGCGAACGGTTCTTCATGGTGGTGGACCGATGACGCAAACAACCCGCCGTGTCCACGACTACCTGAGTACCTACTGCTGGCATGAGAACTGTGGTGACTGCCGACTGGAGTGCAAGACCTGCAAGCGTCCCTGCCGCTGCGAATGTCACCAACCCAAGCAAGGACTCGAGACCGACACTGAAACCACGTCAGCAGCGACGCTGGGGGGCACCGCGGGGCGGCCTGATTCGACCGCGCCGCCGGAAGGCCGCCCTGCCGGTTGGCATCGGACGATGGAACACCCTTGGGCCACCCGCCATTACGGCTTCCCCTCCGACCCCGGCGAGGGTGACCGATGGAACGCCGAGGATGGCAGCGGCTGGACGTTCGACCTGACCGGCACGGGATGGTGGGAGATCAGCCGCTACGCCGATGACGACCGCGTCGCCGAGCTGGAGGCGGCATTGCAGACCTCTCGCGAGATGTACACCAGCGCAAGAGAACGCGGCAAACCGGAACGCCTCACTGCCGCGGTCGAACTCCTCGAATACGCGATGCACCTTCGCATGTACGGGGAACGTGCGCCGGGCGGGAACGAAACCTGGCGTGAATGGGACGGCCGTGCGGAGAAGTTCCTGCGCTCACTCGCCGAGGAACAGGAATGAACACGACTCGCGACTGTGAACTGTGCCCGCACCCGTGGCTCGACCACGACGGAATGGGCGACTGCCACCACCTCGACCGGCGGACCAAATCCGGTTACTGCGCTGGTCATGAAAGTCGAACCGACATCACCGAGGAGAGCGGCAATGCCTAAGCGCGAACAACATTCGGATTTGCGGGAGGCAGTCCGGGCCGCGATCGCGTCCTGGGTGAACCATCCATACCTGGTGCTGCCGGGACCGACCGACCTCGGTCCGGAGTTGGGTGAGCACATCGCCAACGCCCTCACGGCGTGGCGGCCGCCACGACGCCGTGTCACCGAACCGCACCATCTGATGCCGCCTACCCCGCAGTCCCTGCCTCCAGGGTTCATCGTCGGCTACATCGCCGAGCTGGACGACGACACCGAAGGCCCGCAGTTCATGTGGTTCTCCGAGGACGTGCTGGACACCGAAGCGGATGGCAGAGGGCAGCTGGCAGAGGCCAACGCCTGGCGGCCCGGCTGGCACCTCTACCGCCTCACCGATGTGACCGCGCCAACCTTTGTCGACCCGGCGGCTCTAGCGGCACTACCAGCTGGGTCGGTGGTCCTCGATTACTACGGATTCGCGTGGCAGAAGTCCAGGCATGAGCCGGGGAATCCGTGGCGCCGGGCGGATGGATCACCAGGGGATCTGCACTGGACGAGGGACCTTCCCGAACGAATCCTGCACACCGCCGACATCACCGAGGAGCCCGATGCTTGAGATCGCCGTGTTCGGCAAACCTGGCTGCCCGCAGTGCAAGACCACCACCCAGCATCTCGACAAGGTGGGACTCCCGTACCGGTACCGGGATGTGACCGAGGATCAATCCGCCCACGACATCGTCACCGCATTGGGCTATCGAGGGCTGCCCGTCGTCACGGTGGGGGATTTGCACTGGTCCGGGTATCGGCACAGCCGCATCAACCGGCTCGCTGAGATCCATTCCACCACACCCGATCTTGCTGTCCTGGAGCCAGCCGCGATCGCATACCTGAATGCCGAGGAACCCTCCGAATGAGCAACCGAGACTGGGGCACCGAATGATCCGCCCTGGCACCTACTACTCGCCTGTGTGCGACAAGTGCGGCACCACCGACACGGGCTCCGACTACGAAGCATGGGCCGACGAAGCTGCCGCTCTCGATGAAGCGATCGCTGCCGACTGGTGCGAGGTCGACGGGCAACTCCTGTGCCCCAAGTGCCAGGTGTGCCACGTCTGCGGAGAGCAGCCACGCACGTTCGGCATCGGTCCCGGTGACAACAACGTGCCGCTGTGCTGGGAGCACGAACGCCACTACGAGGCCGAGGAGCCCACCGATGGCCAGTGACAACACGAACACGTGCCTGTATCCGCGCCGCGATCCCGAAACTGCCTGCGGCTACGCCCACGCCACTCAAGACACCGCCGTGTGCAAACACTGCGACGGCCCGATCCATCGGAGCAGTAAGGCGAGTGATGGCGCATGGGTGCACAGCGACGGCGATCAGGTACGCCTTCACACCTGCCCGGTCAGCCCGTACGGCTTCCACGCTGAGCCTGTCGGAACAGCGTGCGAACGCCATCGCGCCAATCCATGCAACGGCGCACGCGGCATGGAGGTGCGCACCGATGGCCAGTGACCGAGATCAGCTCGCCGCGATCCTGCGTGAGCATTCGATGCCCAGCGGTGAATCAGACTTTCCCGCTGACGAATACGAGTGCTGTGCCGACGCTGTCCTCGCTGCGGGGTTCCGTCCGCCAGCCAGGTTGATCGAGACCCATGCGGAACTCGACGCATTGCCTGTCGGCGCGGTCGTGATGGACGCGCCATATCCAGACGGGGATGTGCATCAGAAGCTGGTTGAAGGGCAATGGTTCGAGCCCGGATTCGACCCAGCATTCACGACGCGTGTCCTGAACCTGCCAGCCGTCTTGCTGTGGTCCCCACCCGAGAAGGCGGGAGGGGAGTAGTGATCGACCCGACGAGCCACACGGGCCGCGTGCTGGCAGCTCTCGCCGACGGCAACCCTCGCACCGCACGCGAGATCTGCGACCTCGCCGACCTGCCGACAGTGCGTGTCACCACGATCGCCAATCGTCTCCATGGTGCCGCTCAATTGAGGCTGCACGGTCTGCGCCCCGACAAGCGCGGGCGACTCCGGAAGGTGTGGGCGATCACCGACGAAGGCCGCGCCAAACTCGTTGCGGCGGTAGCCGAGAAGGCGGGGACCAAATGAGCGCCCGGCGTTGGACGGTCACCAAATCCGCCGAGGGGGAGTGGATGTCGTTCGACCTGTATGCGGCCAGTGCACGGCTGGCGCAGTTGACCTATCACCGCACACAGCCCGAAGCGTTAGCGGCGACCTGCCAGAAGGCCAAGCGGGCGGCGGAGAGGGCGGGGCAGTGATGGCCGAGATCCGAATCGGAACCCTGTTGCGTGGCTTCTGCCATGGCGCTTTCGGCCGTGACTCCTACGACGACAAGCGTGTCGAAGCGATCGGCGCCGACTGGGTCGTCGCACGAGAGACCGACGGCAGTGTCCAGGTGTTCTACGGCAGCCCGGAGGAGTTGGCGAACTGCACGATCAACTGCGATTGCCTGACATGCATAGAGGACCGGGCCGAGAAGGCGGACACCAATGGCTGAATTCGACAACGTCACCGCCTGGTCGGCCCGCCGACGGCATCTGGCCAAGCCTGGTGAGCATTACACGCTGTGCGCTAGAGCGACTGTCGTCCGCCCTGGGGACCGGTACGTCAACGCCTCTCGTGTGCCGATGACTCAAGAGTTGATCGACGCGATGTTCCTGTGCGACGGCTGTGCTCGCGTCGCGGCGAAAGCGGGCACCGAATGAGCGAACCGAACGCGTTGCTGGGCGGCCAGCCGATCCACGCGTGCGAACTCCCTGCCGCCGAGATGTGCCCGCGAGACATCCCGGTTGCGTGCGTCTGCGGCAAGCGGTGGGTGCGTAGTGGCCTGATCGGCTGGCGAGTGGCCGATGAGGCGGGGGCAGTGATGGCCGAGCAGAAGCGCGGCAGGAAACCCAAAGAAAGTGAAAGCAATGACAAAACGTGACCCCTGGACTTCCCCCGGTGCCATCTACATCCCCAGCGATTTCGCCCCAGTGCCACCAGTTCCACCTGAAACCAAGCTCGGCAACGTCCAGGAAATGACGAAGCAGATGGAGCCATTCCATCGGTCGTTGGTCGCGTTGACCAAAGATTCCGTCAAGCTGCGGGAAGCGGTCGCAGTGCTCACCGGCCAATGGAAGCCGGACGAGTTCGACGCCGAGATCCTCGCAGACTTGGCAGAACGGCGTGCACGGGGAGAGTTCGCAGGCGGTCTCGGCGATGGCTGATTCCAACCTGATGAGCGACAGCACACGAGACGCGTTGCATCGGATCGAGTCCGCGCTCGCGGACATGCTCGAAAGCTACGCCGAGATGCGCAGCGAATACCTCCGTAACGCCCACGAAGATCACCGCCTGCCGTTGCAAATCGAGATCGCCGCGTTCGAAACCGCAGCCCGCCTGGTTCGGCACCATCGTGACGAAGACGCCGGCATGGGGCTGCCGTCCTGGCGCTGGCACGAATGGGAGGTCCGGGAGCGGGAGATATCCGGTCGACTGGACGAGTTCCTGGTCATCCCACGCGCTGACATCGTCATTACCGAATACGGATGGCAGCGGCAGGACGACGATGTCGAGGTCAACGGCTCCGACCTGGATGAGCTGAGGCAATACGTCCGAACGCTCGGTGCAGACGGCGGCAGGTTCTACGAGTACATCAGACACCCCGTGCTGCTGCCCGAGGACGGCACACGATGATCTTTCGCGTCCTTAACGAGTGGCGAGTTGTCGACGGCATCTGGACTGAGGTCCCTGTCAGCGGCCAGGTTGTCGATGCGTCCGAGCTCTTCAGTGCCGAGGGCGGAGACCCGCGATGAGCATGCAGTGGGTTCGTGACCACTACAGCGTTCCAGCGAAGCGCGGCGGACGTGTGAGCTACACCGGCGACGGGGCCGCCCGGCTCGGCACCATCACGAGCGCCCGCCACGGCGGACTCCGCATTCGCCTCGACGGCGACAAACATCCGATGCCGTTCCATCCCACCTGGGAACTCGAATACCTCACCGAGAACGGACACGCCCATCCTCACGGATTTATCGCCCACCCCAACCCAGAAGGAGAAGCATGAATAGGGTTGCCGCACTGGCCATATTGATGGGGGCATTCGCCCTCGTCGGCTGCTCGACGGATGCGGACGTAGTGTCCGAGAACCTCTCGAAGGCATCCGATCAATTCGAGATCGAACGACGAATCGTGTTCGTCAACGGCATCACCGACAAATACATGCTGGTGATCGAAGGCCGATGCTCGATCAAAGACGAGAGCAACCAACTCGAAGTCGTCTGCAAAACCGCAGGAGGCGAGTACAAGAAACACTTCCTCGGCTTGAGCGACAACGTCACGTATTTCGTGGAGCAGACCGAGACTGCCAACGTCAGCGCTGATCACTATCGAGTCATCTTCAAACCGGAAGTCATCGTGCCGGACGTGGATCGGCCATGACCAATCATGACCTGATTGCCGAGGCGCGCGAACTGCTGTCCTTCATCGCAGCGGGACCGCCGAGGACTCCTGATCCATGGGCGGCATACAACTGGGTGCGCAACAAGCTTTCAACGCTGCTCGATTCGCTGGAGGCCGCCCAGCAGGATCGTGACCGGGCACACGCCGAGGTTGCCCGGCTCGTCCCGACACGCGTAGCCCTGCTGGAGGGCGAACTGGTCGCGGACACCGCACAGCGTCCCCCACTCGGACGCATCGAGGATGCGCTGATCGAGGCGTGGGACGACGGCAACGCTACTGGCCTCGACGGCTGGACAGGGCCCGGCCGCGGCTCGGGAGAGGTCGACAGGCAGGCCGTCTTCAACAGGGACCGTGTGATCCGAAAGGTGCTCGACGAACTCGGCGAGACCCCGGCAACGCCACCAGGATTCGCTGTTGGCTGCCTCGATCGGGTGACCGATCTGTTCGAGAAGTGGGCTGAGGAAGAGGCCGAGCATCGCGCAGCTGGCGAGCACGGCATCGCCGAAGGGCTGCACGTCGCCATCGAAGAGCTGCGCGTAGCCGTCCACGGCGAGGTGCGGTCATGACCGACTATCCGCCCGACGAAGAGCTCCGGCGAATCATCAACGACGAGTACGCCTGTTTCGACCGATGGCATCGACGGCTCGCTACCGAACTGCTCAAGCTGCGGACCACACAGCGTCCCCCACTCCCACCCGAACTCGATGACGAGGCCGTCCTCGAACTAGCCCGCATCGCTTGGGACGCCGAGAACGTGACCGGCGAGGTGCCCGCAGGGGCGGGCTATGACTGGGCAGACCTGGGTGTCAACGGGCACAAGGCCGCTGCCGATGGCGTTCGTGCTGTGCTCGCCGAGCTTGGACGGCGAGGATATCTCCGCGACTCGCGTCCCCCACTCGGGTACACGGTGGCGTGCGTCTGGTCGGATGCCGAGGTCACTGTGGCGAGGGCATCGTGTACGTCGCGTGCCGATGCGGAGGAGTTCCGGGAGAGCCTGCAGAGTCAGGCCGAGTATCTACCGGGCACGCCACCGCGCGGCGGTTATGTCGTCGCCCGCGTGTGTGCCGAGCGCGGCATCGGCGATAAGGCCGATGAGGTACAGCCATGACCGCCGACAACATCCTTGAGAAGTTCCAGTGGATGGAGGCCGAGGCCCGCGCTGCGCAGGCGAACCTTCAGAGGCTCCAGATGCGCCCGCATCTCCTGCTGGACTTGTTCGCGGCCATCAGGGAGTCGCAGTGTCCGCCCGCCGAGCTGGCCAAGGCGCGCCGACTCCTGGCCGAGTTCGTCAGCGTCGACGACGACAGTGTCTGTCGCTTCGACCATCACCGCGCATGTCAGGAGCATGGCCTCCGCTCTCTCGAGCTAGGGGAGTTGTGTCCGTACATCGAGGCGAGGCAGTACCTCGCCGAAATCCAGGAGGAGAAGCCATGACCGAACGCGAGCTGCTCGACACGATCCGGGAGCTTGCCACCGAGTGGGCGACACAACCCAACGACTACGACGAGGACACCGAGCAGCAGATCGACGACGGTCGCGTTCTCCTCGGCTTACTAGAGGGCTCTACTGAATCAAGTCCTCCACTCGGGTACGTCGTCCTGCGCGGCGATTTCGAGCATGAGGACATTGAGCTGGTGGACCAGCGAGTATGGCCGGATCTTGAAATCGCGGGAGACGTTGCCGACCGGGCGAGCGGCACCACGTACGAGCTCCGGGGGGTGAAGCCGTGACCGATCGGAAGGCTGCGCTGCATGCCTTGATGCCCGCGGTGATCCAAGTCCGCTTGGCCGCACTCGACTACCTCGAAGCGTGCTACGGCTGCCCGATCAACCACATCCCGTTGTGCTTGTGCGGCAACCGGATTGACCGACGATGCGAGGCACGGTCTTGACTGTCGACTACGGATTTACAGACCGCCCGATATACGCCAACACGCTGTACGGCGTACCGATGACTGCTCAAGAGCGGAGCGAATTCATGGCGGCCGCACGCGAGTCGATTGGCCGCGCATTTCCTGACCTGCACAGCGGCGACGTTGCTGATGAGGCACAGCCATGACCGCCTTCGAGAAGGAAGCAATGCCAATGTCGGCACCGACCAAGGAAACGTTCGGGCGTGTACTGCTTGTCGCGGTAGATGGCGACCCTGTCCTCACCGATGCCGTGCAAGCGACACTGATGGAGTCGTGGGGCGAGCTGCCCGCTACGGAGATCGCCGCGAAAACTGTGGTGGGCATGGCCTTCGACTTCAAGGCCACGTTTCCTGCGCCGGGCTACGGCAATGGTGACCGGCTGCGGATCGCGGAGTCTGTGCACGCGCTGCTGAAGCGGGCCAGATGCGCCGCACCTGAACCGGTGAGAATCCAGAAGCCTGCGGCTCCCGAACCGCCCCCGCCGCCCCCTGCTGCCCCTGTAGTGGATTACCGGCGGATGGTATTGGAGGCCGCGCTCTCTGATTGCAACCGCACTGGAAGCAGCATGAAGGTGAGTGGTGGCCCGTACCGGCATGTGCGGCTCACCGGCGCGTGCATCCGCGTCAAAGATCTGGTCGTGGTCGCGGGCGGCACGATCACGGGCTCGAGCTCATCCGGCACCGTCTATGTACCGCCGGGAGTGGATGTTTCGGTCGTTGGCAGCAGCACCGATGTCAAGGTCCGGACGGAATCGTGGGAGAAGATCGCCCGCCGGATTGGGTTGCTGTGACGGCCATCGTCTACAGCCTCTCCGATTACCGGCGTACCCCTCCGTCGGTGCCGTGCCCGTTCTGCCATGCCCCGGTCGGGCGCCGCTGCACTCTCGGCCCGCGGTCCCCGATCGTCCGCATCCACGGTCCACACCCAGACCGCACCGCCACAGCAGAAGCGGCAACCGAAAGGAACGAACAGACATGAGCTTCAGAGAGGTCATCTGCTACATCGCAGCATGCGACGTCTGCCATGGAGAAGCCGAGTACGACGACTGTGAAGTGGACTGCTTTATGGACAAGCAATGTGCGGTCGATCATGCCGGAGACGACTGGACTGAAGTCGACGGCAAGCTGCTGTGTCCGGACTGTAGCCAGAAACCGGCCGAGTGATCATGCCTGAACCCACTGACAAGAATCCCGCCGAGCAGATCCGCACCGAGTACGTCGAGACCCTGGCACGTGCGCAACGCGCGATCGACCTGGAGAAGTACCCGCAACGGGAAGACGGCACCCCACGCGAGGATTGGGCCGCTCTGTCCGATCGAATGCGGAGGGAGTACCTGACCGCTGTCGCGCCTTTGGTCGGCGCTCTTGCCGAGGCTGGCCTATTGCCCACCGCGGTCAGCCGAGTACTGGGACGCCCTGCTGGCGACGACACGGCACCCTTCCAAGTGCATCAGTGTTACCGGACGTCATGGTCAGAGGTGACCGCGTGAGCGAGAACAGAGACCGCTTGTCGGTCACGATGCCACCATCCATCCGTGAGGCGTTGCGGCAGATGCACAGCACCAGTGGACTGTCGTTGAACTACCTGTTCGGTCTCGGTGTCGAGCTGCTGTACACGGTGTGGATGGCGCGGCGCCGCGGCGGAGAGTTCGCGATCAGGCTGCCCGACTCTGACGAGTACCAGCCGGTACACATTCTGATACCGGGTTTGACTCCGGGCTGGGAGGTGTCTGATGGCGAAGCTGTCTGACCTCGAGCAGCTACGGGACGGATGGGATGGACCGGGCAGCAAGGTGATCTCAGCGTGCGCGGTCGCTGCCTACACGAACTTCGTAGCCGAGCTCGATGGCAAGGTCCCGGATGACCTCGAGCCGATGGCAGACCGTGACGGCGGCATCGTCCTCGAATGGGACCGGGGCCGGGACTGGTTCTCCGCCACCATCCAGGCTGGCGGTGGGCTCTACCTGTGCCGCATCGCCAGGGCGGTCGACGACGACGAGGACCGCGCCTACCCAGTATTCGATGCCGCGGTGCTGAAGGCGTTCTATGGCACCGGCCGGATCGAGGTGGCCGGGTGAGTAGCGGGCAGATCCCACGCGAACCAAGGTTCTTTCCTCGCATGAAGTACCGGGCGGCGAAGCGTCACGAGCGTGCCGCGTTCGGTGGACGTTGCGGTGGTTTGTGGATCATCGACGAAACCCACGCGTGGTTCACCACCCTGTCGGTGGCGATCGCTCAGGCATCCCCCGAAAGGCCGGTGGCCGAGTGGCCCACTTCCCAATGACCGACGATGAATTCCGAGAAGCGCTGGAGCGTGCCGCCGAGGCACTGAATGTCTTAGTCGCGGAGCTGCACAACGAACGCATCAGTAGCCGCGAGTTGTTCACCCGTGTCGAGGCCGCCGAGAACGCCCTGGACGACGCTCAGCGGGGTTGGCGTGGCCGGGTGTCGGATTGGTGGCAGGAACGCCGAGGCGGTGGCATATGACCCGCTCGTACCGCTGCTTCGTCCCCGGCATCCCGGCACCGCAGGGCAGCAAGCGCCATGTGGGCAAGGGTCGGATGGTCGAGTCCTCCAAGGAGCTCGGACCGTGGCGTGCACAGGTCGCGCTGGCTGTTCACAGTCTCGGCTGGCCACTGCATGAGGGCGCGGTCGGCGTGGACTTGATGTTCGTCATGCCGCGCCCCAAATCCACCCCGAAATCCAAGACACCACCTGCAACCAGGCGGCCCGACGCGGACAAGCTGGCCCGAGCGATTCTCGATGCCGTTACCGGCGTGGTTTTCAGTGACGATTCGCAGGTTATCGACCTGCGCTCCCGTAAACGGCTGGCCCGGATCGGTGAAGTGCCGGGCGTCGCCATCCACATCTTCGAACCCGAGGAGGACCTGTGACCGCGAAGCTGCGCCGCCGATGAGCCCTTCTGTTCTCGATCCGGTCGACCGGATCGAGTTCGTCAGATTCGCCAACGCCGTCTCCACTGCCATCCATGACGTGGAGTGGCTACCCCTGACCGTGCGCTACCGGATCGCCGCTCGTGCGTGGCGAATCCTGCACCCCGACAGTCGATACGGAGAGTCATGAACAAACTGTTTGCCCGTTACCAGAACTGGCGCTTCGCCCGAGCCAACGAAGCGGTAGCCAAGATCGGCGCCGTATTCCTCGCCCACCCAGACCGCCGCGTCTTCGCCTCCACTATCGACGCGACCGCCGGGGTTGGACTGTGGCGCCTGCTCACGACCCTGCACTCGATGCGAGCCGAGGGCTTCATCGCCTACAGGTGTGACGAGGACGGCCGCCGCTACTACGCACTGACCGACAGCGGCCGGATGGCGTTCGAGCTGTCGATCGAACTGGACCAGCAGCGGAAGGATTCCGACGCGTGACCCGCACCATGTCCCGCTCCCAGAGGAGCCGACGACAGCAACCCCGAATCCGAGAGGACTCTATGATCGACACCGACGTCATCGCCTTCCATGAGGATCCCGCCGCATTGGACGACTATCAGCGAGCCCACCGCGAGCAGGCCGAACAAGATCGACTGTGTGAGTTGGTCACAGACTCGTTGGCGCGCAGCATGTTCGCTGACCTCACCGCTGCCGACGGGCAGGAGATCGGCGAGGAAGTACTAGCGGAGCTGGGCTGCGAACTCACTCGAAAACACGCTGTGGATCTGCTGGCGGACAATCGGTTCACCATCACCCTCGCTCAGCCGCCCGACTCGTAGATCGCCGATCACTCCGGACGTGTCGGCCGGTAGTACTCGAACGCTTCGATCTGGACGTGACTCTTGTCAACGATCACGCCCTTTCCGTCGCCCCAGTCGACGTGCCCATGGCTTGGGCCGTTGGTGATGAGAAACTCGAGGAAGCTGTCTTCGTCCTCGGCTACGCACACGACGACCGGGAGGTCGTCGGGGTAGTTCGCGAGCGCCTCGCGCAGTTGTCGGACTGTGAGGCTCGGCTGATCTGGCATGGTGAAATCCTTTCGGTAGGAACAGGTTTCGGGGCTGCGCGGACGACCGCGTTGTCGCCCTGGGCACGCACTGGTTGTGCCCGCGCCCGACTCAATCAAGACTGATCAGGATTGCCGCATGTGCGCATGGATGCGTGCATCAATGGATTCCTGTCCACACGCCACAGGCCTGGGCGATCCAGTCCTGTCAGGGACCCGTCCGAGGCGGACGTGGCAGGCGAGGGTGGTCAGGGTTGCGCCGGCGGGCTGGGTCCTGCGGAGGGTGACGGACATGGGATGTCTCCTGTTCAGGGTTGGCCGTTCTGCTGATGTGTTCACTAGTGTACACCAAGGGGCATGGGATAGCATAGGTGGCATGGCTGAGAATGTGAACCCCGATGAGTTGAGTGTGCGGGAGCTACGGAACCAGCTGGCGGACGTCCTCAACGACGCGGCCGTCAGGAGCCGCATCACCTATGTCACCAACAGGGGGCGGAGGTATGCGGCCGTCGTGCCGGTCGATTTGGCGGAGGCGGAGGAAGATCGCCGAGCCAAGGGGGCCTTGTGATGCGGAATGGAGTGTACACAAGTGGTCACTAGTGCTATAGTTAAACATCGGCAGCAGGAACCACCCCAGGAGTCCCAAATGACCGCCACCATGAATTCCGAAACTGCTTCCCACCGGCTGGGCAACGATATGGAATGGGTTCAGGAGATGGCCACCGCGATGGTCGACCTGCCGCTTGAGCAACTGAAGATTCTGGAACGCGGGCTCCGCGCTCCGGGCACTCGGACCGTGCGGCACCACCGGCAGGCCGTGCTTCTGGCTATGCGTGCGGCGAGCTGACCGGCCGCCGGCCGTCCAGTGCCCCGTCTGAGGAGAAGCTGTGAGCGACAAACAAATGAGTCACCTGAAGTGCGTGCTGTGCCTGCGCGGGGCGCCGTCAGAGATTGACACGGCCGTGACGATCGTCGCTGGGAATGCGGTGTGCGCATCGCACGTGTGGGAGTTCGGTCCGGAGGTGAGCGATCGGGCCGACGAGTTGACGCGCGAAGGCTGGCGGAAGAACGCAGAGAGGCGTAATCGGGAGGCGTGGGCCGATGCGGCAGCTGCGGAAACGGCACGAGAGGCGAAGGCGTGACCCGCATCTACCGTGTCCTGGAGAAGTCATGACCCCTCTACAGCTGGAAGGCCACGCCTGCATCCGGTGCGGCCGCGCGTTCATCCCTGGTTCCACCTCGGCCCCGGATGGTTACAGCGACGACGGGCGCCAGTTGTTCGCCTGCTCGGCCGGTTGGGGATGTTCCGCCGAGCTCCCCGAGGAGAAGCCATGAGCAAGTTCGCCTACACGGGAAGCTTCACGGCGACGGTCGAGGATCCGGACAGCCTGCCCGACGGGATGACGCAGGATGACGTGTGGGACAGCCTGCGTGAGGCGCTACAGGCGGCTGCTGTGCAGTGGTATGTGGCCAATCCAGGTCTGGCCCGGTCGGAGCCGGAGGTGTACAGCTCGTGAGCGCTGAAGACGTATTAGCGCGGTTGACCGCAGGTCTTGCCGAGGACGAACAGGTCGCGCATGGAGCATGGAAAGAAGGTGCGGTCCGTGGCGATGAGTGGATCGTACGGAAGCTGCAAGGCGGGCTGTTCGACGGCGGTATCTACGTGTGTGACGCGCAGTCTCCACCGCAAGGCGACGACATCATCCAAACGAGAGACGGCGAGACAGGGCACATCGAACGCCACGCCCCGGCCCGCACGCTCCGTCAGACGGAGGCTCTACGGGATGCAATCGAGTGGCTCACTGAGCTCGCCGAATTCGATGACTGCGATTGGCCGGGCGTCGCATCCAGAGCCACGGGTGCGCTGTCCGCCCTAGCCCGTATCTACACCACAGAGGAAACGTCGTGAGCGTTGACGATTTGCTGACCGCCCTGGCCCGGCTCGAGGCGGGCCTCGCCGAGGATGAAGCGATAGCCCGAGCGGCGACGCCGGGTGCACGGTGGGTTCGAGACTCGGGGGGTGAGGTGTTCAGCGTCTGTGGCGAACTCGGCGGGCACTCGCGCTGTGATCAGCATGAGCCTGGCGTGCCGAACATGTGCGATGACGTACCGATCGGCCCTGACGTCGACTTTGACCCTGGCGGACATATCGCGATGCAGATGGTCCGCCAGCAGCCGATGCGCACCCTGCGTGACGTCGCAGCGATACGGCGAGTTGTCAGCGACTACAACCGGGCCGTCAGCCAAATGAACGACGAGGTCGTGAGCGGGCGCGACCTGTATTCGCCTGCGTACTTCCGTGCTCAGGCACTCGAAGCGGCGATCGAGGCATTGGCCTCCATCTACGCCGAGTCCACCGAGGAGCAGCCGTGACGGAACGCCCATCTGACGATCAGCTCCAACGCTGGCTGTATGACGCCGAGTTCGATCACGATGCCGTCGGCTCTGACCACGACTTCGACGCGAACCCGCTTCCCGGAAACACTTTCCCGGCCTACTACGCCGACGACTACAAACCGATTCTTGCCGGATTGTTCCGGGAGCTGCTGGAGTTGCGCTCCGAGGTGCGTAGTTGGCGGGAATGTGATGGCAAATGATCTACACCGAGCCCACCAGGGAGACGGAGGCCAGCTGATGGGCATGTTCGACAATGTGCCGTGTCGGGCCATGTCCTGCCCCGGATGCGGTGGAGACCTGGATTGGCAGACGAAGGATGCGGGCTGCTCCCTCGCCACGGTGCTTGTCGTGGACGTGATGCACGGCCGCAACGAGATGCGGATGATCGGTGGCTGTGACGAATGCCGATGGAGCATCGAGGCGGTGATCACGCGCAACACCTCACCCACGGTGAAGCAGCTCGTGATGTCGAGGGCCGAGGCGAAGGGGCTGGGCCTGCCCACCGATACTGAGGGAAGGGAGCCCGTGGGTTTCGTGCTGCTACAGCGACACGAGTGTGACTTCGAATCCTGCGACGGTTCCGAGGAAACGATGGGCCTTTACGCCACCATCGCTGATGCGCAGGCTGGCGCCGAGTCGGATGCCGAGAGTTCCATCGGCTGGCAGTCCACGCCTGGCTCGGCCGTCTACCTCACTGGCTACCCGACCGATAGGGACGGAGACCTTCCGGGCTATTGGGAGTACATCATCGTTACGGCCGCCGACACCGAGGGAGGGCCGCGAGCGTGAGTCGAAAATGGACAGGGCTCTTGATCAACGATCCCGGAGACGATCAGGACTACGTCGAGTTCTATGCCGACACCATCGAGGAAGCCGCCGACCAAGCGCGCGCCATGTTCAGCAGAGGGTGGGCTGAGGTGACCA
The DNA here is from genome assembly GCF_043197455.1 of Nocardia sp. NPDC049149. Lineage (NCBI taxonomy): Bacteria > Bacillati > Actinomycetota > Actinomycetes > Mycobacteriales > Nocardiaceae > Nocardia > Nocardia sp. NPDC049149. The sequence goes on along the minus strand of NZ_JBICTD010000005.1, from coordinate 320,550 downwards.
TCTTCGGAGACGGTGACCCGCTGGTGATCTCGCTCGACGACCCGCCCACCGACACCGAGGGAGGCGGGTCGTGAGCAGAGAACAGGTGACGGCTGAGGAGCTGGCACAGGCCGACGGGGAGCGGCGCGCCGAACCCTATTTCGCGGCACTGCACATGCGGATCGGTCAGCTCATGAAGGCGATGTACATGAACATGAGCGACCTCACGATCGTGTTGCCGCAAGCGGATTGGGAAGGCGTCAAGGAGGAGCGCCTGCCTGTGATGCTGTTCGGCTGCCGTGTCGTCCTCGCTGATGTGCCGACGGCGATGGTCGCGGCACCTGCACCGGCGGGACCTGTCGCCTACGTGACCCTTCCGGCCGACACCGATGGAGGCGCGACGCCGTGGAATACACCGTGACCATCAATTTTCCGGGAGACGGCGGCGATTACTCCGTCGGTATTGATCTGTATGACGAGGGTTTCGCGGGTCTACAGATCGGCGACACAGTGATGTTCGACCTCGACGGGGGCGGCCTGACGCTGGTGGTGCGCGGTCGGCAGTACTGGGTCTCTTCGGAAGGTCCGCCGCGTCTCTATGTCGACACTGTGCTGCGTCATGCCGACGGGCGGGTGTTGGAGCGGCTGAAAAGCGGAGATCTTATCGAGCGGCTGAGGCGATGCTCGAGCGTTCGGAATGTCCGAATGGACTGAACGAGCCATATTTCTGCCCACCGACACCGAGGAAGGGGAGTAGCGGTGAGCGAGCAACCGAAACACGACCTTGCTGAATACGAAGCCGCCCTGGCCGTTCAGACGGAAGAGATGCGCGCGGGGATGAGCCCGCAGGATCGCGCCTACCTCGATGCCATCCTGCCAGTGCTGGAAGCGTCAAGAGGGCAGATGGAGGCCGACAAGGCGGCCTTCGCTGCCAGGGTCAGCCAGAGGGTAGGACCGCATCGGGATGCGTGGGCGCAGGTCCTTGCGACGGCCGCCGACACCGAGGGGGGAGCGCCCGTATGAGCTACGGACTGCTGGTCCTGTATCAGCGTCACACGGGCGACCATCAACTGTGCGAGTTCGACGGCCCGGATGGTGCCCGTGAGGCGGTGGCCGAGCGTCTGCGCCTGGAGCGCGACCCGCGGTATGCGGTCGACAACGTCGAGATCTGCGCACTGTCATCCGAATCGTTGGCATCGATCAAGGTGACGCACTCGCGGTACTTCGGCGGGCGCCAGGTCGACTTCGCCGAGCGGTCCTCCGAGGGAGGAACACGATGAGCAAATCCACTTTGAAGGCGATGCTCTACGAGCACCTGTTGACACTCGGCGAGATCGAGGAATGGGTGCTGCCCGAGGACCCATTTGATACGACCCAGTGGGTGCCTGATCGAGGAACATCCACATGAGCACTTACTACCCGCTCGGCTGCGATACCCCAGAACTGAGGCGCGCTTGGGAGCATCGAACCGCCCCGCTTGCGCCTCTGCTCCGCGACATCCTGGCCGACGCTGACCTGACGATCACCGTGCGGCGCTACCCGTCCAGCGACGTAGCAATCTCAGGAGGAACACCGTGAACGAGCTCGAGTTGCGCCTGAGACTTCGCGCCGCAGACCAGTATTACCGCGAGCGCATGCGGTTGGCGGACGAGTGGGAGCGGGTCAAGCCGCAGGCGTACGACGCCGCAGCCAAGGCCTGGGGCCGACTGTTGCTGCGGCGCTTCAGGTCGGGAGGAACGCCATGAGCCCCGCGTATCAGTCGTCGTTCACGAATGTGAGCACCATGATTGATCCAGACGGCCAGCAGGCGGCGTGGGATCTTTGGCACGGCGCTCGCGACACCACCGGTGACCGCTCCGCCTTGGCGTGGCTGCTCGGCGAGCGTTATCCCACCGCGGGCAAGCTTCTCGAGCTGGGTTGTGGGCAAGGCGCCGACGCTGTGTGGTTCGCCCAGCACGGCGCCACCGTGTGGGCCACCGACATTTCCACGGTCGCCCTCGACGCGGCTCGTGCGAACGCGGCCCGCCATCAGGTGAGCGTGACGTTCATGGCACACGACCTCCGAAGTGGGCTGCCGCTATCGTTCGACGCCGAACTGGACGCCGTCTATGCCCGACTGTCGCTGCACTACTTCAGCCCCGAGGTGACCGGGCAGCTGTTCACGGAGATCGCGGAAGCTCTCCGTCCGGGCGGGGTGTTCGCGTTCGAGGTGAAGAGTGTCGACGATCCACTGTTCGGGGCCGGGGAGCACGTCGCGGGCCGCATGTTCCGCCGAAATGGCCGCACCCGGCACTTCTTCACTCCCACATACGTGCGAGCACTGTTGCAGGGCTGGGATATTCAACAGTTGACCGAACATCGGTTCCGGTATCAGTCCGACACCGAGAGCGCAATCATCCGTGTGATCGCCAAGCAGGCCGAGGGAGCAGCACGATGAGCGCCGCCAGGAACCGCTTGCTGTCGAGGACGGCCCATCCCGACGGATTCCAAACCTACGGGTTCACTGACGGAACCCACACGGTCTCCTGGTCGGGGCAATGGCTCGAGGGCGTGTTCGAATCGCATGAGGCCGCCTTGCGGTCCGGGCGGCAACAGGTCGGCCTGGACCTCGATGAGGGGGGAACAAACCCATGAGCGACACCGCCGAACGTCACCGCCGGATCACCGTGCTCCAGCAGGACCCGTCGCCTGCCGCTGGCCGCGAGTTCTGGGAGCTGGCCATGCCCGATGTCGAGGCGGGGTTCTGGGCGCTACGGAGGCATATCCACGGACAGAACGGATGGACGGCGACGCCATGAGCGATGACCTGGAATTCCGGTGCGATGTGTACACGACCGCGGTCCCCGTCACCTCGCCCGGCTACCGCTGCACTGCCCGTGTAGTCCATCTACCTACCGGACTGGTGGCGTCCTGTAGTGACACCAAAAGTGCCGTCGTGAACCGGAAGCGGGCGATGATGGAGCTGCGGGCCAGGCTGCTACAGCGTGCCGGTGCGTCGGCAGAGGAGTTGACACCATGAGCGAAGAACGCCGCGCGACCGACGAACAGATCGCGGAGTGGTCCGCCGTCTGTTCGATCCCGGACAGGGCGCGCTCCTTCGTGGCAGTCCTCGATGCGCTGCTCGCTGAACGCATCGAGTGCGAATCACGCTTTACGGTCGCCGCCCTGGATACTCCCGCTGTCGTCTACATGGGCGACGATCGCGACTGGCTTGCGTGGGGATGTCGGCCGCGTGACGCCGGAGAAGGTCACGACGGGCATGTGAGCCACGGCCATGCCTCGCATCCGGGCCAGGTCAAATGCTCATGCGGGGAGTTCCTCGGTCTGTATTGCTGGGTGATGTCGGATGACTGGGTGGATCCTCCGCCGTGTCCGCTGTGCCCACCGGATCGGCGCGAGGGGTCAACACCATGACCAACGATCCGAGTGCCGTGCCTTGGACACCCCAGTTCTCTCCTTCCGCCACCGCGGTCGGGCTTCTTGCTGCGGCAGGGCTCCTACTGAACCCATGGCAAACCGAAGTCCTGGAGACGTGGTTTTCCAGCGAACGACCGGCCACGTCCGAGCCGGAACCCGTTGACGCTCTCGAAGCCGAGGTACGAGAACAGGTTGCAGCAGGAGAGCCTAGGACGGGCCACGACTACGGCAACCCCACGTTCCCCAAGTGCCCGCACTCCTGGTGCGCCGAGCATTGGCATGGCCTGGCGATCACCCGCCGCATGTGGGAGATGCGGCAGAACGAGCGGATCGACCCCGAGTACCGGTACACCACCGACGACTCCGAAGTCCTGTGCCCTGGTTCGCTTTTCGAGGGCGAGTTCACGCCGCCAGCTCTGCCCGAGTGCAGGGTTTACGTGTGCGGAGGGCTCGTGATCGCCGCCGAGACGCGCGGTTTCACCCCCACCCTTACGGGAACGCTGCGGGAAGCCCTAGCATCGCTCGACTTAGGCGACGACGTCGAGCTACGCCGCATCCGGGAGTGGCGATCGAGGCCGATGCACGAGGTTATGCGCGACATCCTCGAAGACGCGGATCTGACGTGGACGGCCAGAAGGTTCCTTGCTCCGCCGCCGGGATTCTTACCCAAGTGGATGGCCCCGGGCTGGCGTCCGCAGCTGGCGCTCATGGCGGGCTCGAGTCCGTCGGCGTAACCGCTATCCCCAGAAAGGTTGCCATGAGGAAGATCTTGTTCATCGGTGGCCCGATCCACATGGACACCAGAGAGTTCGACGGACGCCCGCCAGGCGAACTCTTCCATCCCGCGGCCGCCAAGCCTGCCCTGGATCCATTGAAGACCGAACTACATATCGTGGGGTACCGCCTCCAGAAGGTGAGCATCGACCAGCCACACCCGCCCCGATTCCCCTCCGCCCCGGCCACGCTCGCCTTCCATGTGTACCTAGCGGAGGGCGAGAACATAAACAACTACCCAGAAGCTGCTCTGCACCTGTATCAGATGTGGCCGGAGATCTCGGCGGTGTAACCCGCTACCCTGAGGGTGCACACAGTTGAAGTGATCCGTTCTCCCGCTGGCGTTATCTACGGCCACCCTTTCCTCATCGGGTGGCCGTAGCCATGTCCGGGGGCGGTTATTCTGGTCGTCGGCTAGGCCCGGCGTGGCGCGTCTCCGCTCGGCACGGCATCGCGCGGTATGGCATGGCAGGCAAATTCCCGACTGAACCCACCTCGATCACGGGGTGGGTTCAGTCGTGTGGCGACTCGAGATCGTTCCTCGACTTGGATAGCCTGCTGTTGGTCGGCGATTCGAGTAGGCGAGGTGTTCGATGGAGTGCACTGATACAGGGGTCGAGCACGAATGCCGCCAGGGACGCCGCTGTAGGGCCCGCACAAGGGATGCCGAAGACCGCTGGCATGGGGAAGGCGTCGAACGCCCCAACACGCTGTGTCGATCATGCGAGGCTCATGCCTTCGATGCGATCCGGCAACTCGGCGACGACTACGGCGCTTTGCAGTGTGCCCGCACCGAACCGCGGTCGCGTAACTCGGGTCCGAGGGTGTCCGGCACAGGTGAACGCCCGATCTTGATACCCGTCGCCGTGGATGCGTTGATGGAGGCGATCGACAATGAGACGCTGCGGTGGACGCTGCGGATCACCCGCGGCGACCCCCTTCCGAGTGCCCCGATCGAGCGTGTACGACGCTGTGTGGTGATCCTGGGGGCGAATCTGGGCACCTTGATCGACCGGCCGATGGAAGTCGTGCCCGCTCTCATCCCGCACCCGCAGGGCGGGGACTACCTCGGCAAGGAAGCCCTCGACGGCGTCGACGCCGTCCTGCGGCTGGCCGGATTTCACGATCAAGCCATCAATCTGCTCGGCCTGCAAGAACCCTCCGAGGAGTGGCTACCCGAGTCCTGCCACGTGTGCGGCAGGCAACTGGTGTTCGCGTCGCTATCCGAATCCACTGTCCGTTGCCGCAGCTGCCGCAACGTGTGGGGTCAAGACGAATTCATGCGCCTGAACAACCCGTTCCTGGCGGCGTAATGGCCGAAGTCCAACGCACCCAACTGGAATGGGCCCGCGATGCCGCCCGAGGCTACCGGTGGGCGCTGATGAAGGCTGACCCTCAACGTTGCCGGGAACTGGACGAGCAGGCCCGAGCAGCCGGGCAGCATTGGATCGCCCCGGAATACGTCCCGCCGGACGCGGCCGAACGACTCGTTGCTGCGGTGCTCACGCCCGCCGAGATCGCCAAAGCCTCAACGATCCCGGTGGGAACGATTTACTCCTGGATATCCCGTGGGTTGCTACAACCGGTCGACGCGAACGAATCACCAGCGCGTTATCGGGTATTGGATGTGGTGAACATCCAAGCCCGCCGCAAGGTGCGGCGGCTTGACACTGCGTGACCCCTTGCTGCAAGCTGCGGGTACCAGTGGAATAGCTATGTCTACCGGGGGATTCAACCGATCATCGGTGAGATGTTGCTGCGCGCTGCAAGGCTCGTCGCGATGTGTAGTTGAACTAGACATCCGAGTTCGTTGGCCGGGTATCCCGCCGTGCTGCCACGGCTCCCGCGAGAGCGGTCGGACCCGGCAACGTTGGTCCGTAGCTCAATTGGCAGAGCAGCGGGCTTTTAACCCGCGGGTTCTGGGTTCGAATCCCAGTGGACCAACAGCATGACCCGACGACCGTAGAAGCCGGTCGGTCACGAGAGAGCCGGTAGTGCGCTGCGGGTGCGCCAGGCCGGTCCGAGACAGAGCCCTCGGCAACCGGCTCCAACTCCTAACGAACGCCAAACTGAACCAAATTTTGGTTTTGGCATGCATGCGAGCGACCGCCGCGAGCGAACTGGGGTTTTGCGCAATCGGCGCAGGTCAACTCCGCCGAGCAACTCCCCAACTAATCGGGGTAGGTCCCTCAACTAGCCGTTGGGCCCGAACGTGAGGAGCACACTCATGGCATCTCGTGCACGCCGAGAAGAGGAACGCCGCCGTCGTCAGGCCGCTGGTCTCGACTGGTCCGAGGCGGCGATCACTGCTGCTGTTGGCACCCTGGACAGCTACAGTTCGTCCTCCAGTTCGTCCTGTGATTCGGGATCGAGCAGCAGCTACGACGGCGGAAGCAGCAGCTGCGACTGATGGATGTAGCCGAGATCGAGAAGGGCCTGGGCGAGGTCATTGCACGGGCGGGCGATCAGCTCGCCGCAACATTGCATCTGGAGCCCCTGGGCGTCGCGGTGCTCGACATCTTCCGGCCCTGCCTCCGCAACGCCGCACAGGCATTCGCGGCCGCCGTCGAGGCTGGAGATACCCAGGAGCAGTTCGCTGCCCGTATAGCCGCTCCAGACCGCAGCCGAGTGGGACGGTCACACGCCACAGCAGGCTGCGGAGCGGCTCGCTGCCATGCTCGCAGAGGAGTCCTGATGTTCCAGCGTCAGCAGCCTGGGGCGTTCTACGCCTACCCAGAGCACCGCCCGGTGTGGCGCAGGATCCTCTGGCGCCTCGGATACGACCCGCTGACCGTCCGGGAGCGCCTGCGGCAGGTTGACACCGAGCGCCAGTATTGGAAGGAGCTCGCTGGTGTTTGATGCAGAGGTCACATTGCAGCCGGGCGAGTACGTCATCTCGGCCGCCGATATCAAACGTGTCGTCGGCGCTGTGGGGGATCAGCTCGCCGCGATGCTGGGTCAACCGCAGCTCGGCGAGGACGCGGTAACGGTGCTGGAGCCGCTGATGGCTGACACTGCGGCAGTGATGCGGGAGTCCTGACGTTCGATCTCGCGGCCCTGATCCGCTCGTGACCGTTGTCGGAAGAGTGGAACGAGTACTTCACGGCCTTCACTGAGGGCGACGAGGCCGGTCAGGTGGACGGGCTGCTGGACATCATCGTCGTCGCATGGGGCACCCTGCTGCAACGCTACGGCCCGCATACGACCGAGCTCCTCGCCGCCGAGGTCGCCCGCTCGAACTTCGACAAACTCATCGGCGGAGTGCGCCGAGACTCGACCGGTCGAGTGCTGAAACCGATCGGCTGGACTCCACCACGCATCGCCGAGATCCTGTCCGTTCTCAACGCTGAGGAGCCCTGATGGGATACGGAAGTTACACCCTGGCCGACGGCCGCGAAGCGGGCTACCTCGTCGACGCCGTATGCGACTTCGCGGGCTGTAAGACGGAAGTCAGCAGGGGTTTGGACCAGCTCTGTGGCCAGAACCCGATCGGACACAAAGCGGACGGCGAACCTGGTTGCGGCAACTACTACTGCGATGAGCACGAGGTCAAGCACGACTGCTCCAACCCGGCGTGCGGCAAGTACGCGGCTGAGGGCCGTAGCTGGTGTGGCGGCCTGCTGGCGGGGCATGAGCTGCCCCACCGTGACGCCTACACCGGCGAGGAGTTCACGCAGACCGAGGACGACCTCGCCAACGAGGACGGCCTGATCGTCGCAGACGTGCCGAAGGAGCCCTGATGGATGTCATTGCCGCCCTGGTCCGCTCCTGGTGTTTCCATCCCATCCGCTCCCTCGAGCTGCAGGTCTACACGACACCGATCCTGGTGCTGACGTGGTGACTCGCACGCAGCTGCGTCGGCGGCTGCACAAGACGGCCAGGCGGCTCGGCCTACGCCGTCTAGCCCTGCGTTTGGACCCAGGCCCGCGTATCCGCCTGTGGGACGCAGAGTTCAACTTGAAGGCCGACAGTGACCGCGGCGACGTCATCCCCCTGGAGACCCTGGACGCGGATGGCATCGGCAGTCTGGTCTATGAGCCTGCGACGACTGTTCGATGGAGCGGTCGACTTGCGTAAGTGGCTGGGGCGCAACGTGGTTCGCCTGGGTCACCGCATTGAAGGCCGCCGGGCACAGCACCGCGCCGGCGAGAGCTACGTCTACAAGGAATGGACACTCAAGGACGTCCCACCAGTAGCGCGCCGAGTGCTTTACCAGGGCGGAAACGGCAGCCGGTTCACGCTGACGGGCGACGGGCGAGGCGGACACGGGATTGAGTTCCCGCCCGACGGCCGCGAATCCCGAGGCTGGACCTGATGGCTGACGGCATGCTGCAGGCGGACCTGCTGCTTCGCTGGCATGGCACCGACCGCATGATCGAGCTCGGCACGCTCGACCTGCCGGTCGCCACCGAATCCGTCGGTGACGGTCAGGTGAACTGCCGTGTCGATGCCAGCGCGTTCGAGCGGTTCGGCCAGGCGCTCGCCGCCGCGATCAGGGAAGAGCAAGCCTGATGACCTCACCCCTGCGTGAGCGGACGTTGCTGCTGGCCGCTCGGGATGTCTTGTCCAAGACCGCGATCATCGAGCCTGTCCTGAACGACTATCGGGCCGACACCGGCGTGACGCATCCGCTGGAGACGGCTCTGGGTGACCTGCAGGCCGCGGTTGACGCGTATGCCGAGGTCGGCTGATGCGGGACAGGTTGGAGGCGTTGTGGATGCGGATGGTCTGGTGCGCACTGCGACGGCTCGATGTTCCCGGCGATGTGTCGAGGACACGCCGCGAAAAGTCTGACGTTTCCGCAGGTGGATAATCTCCGCCTCGGTTTGTTTTGTGACAGGAGTTAATACGTGGGTTCCGTCGACCTCGACACCATCCTCATAGTCGGCAAGGTCGGCGTGATCGTCATCAAGGCAGTCCTCGAGATCGTCGGGGCGCTCCGCTAAAGGCGCTCCGCTAAATACGCTCTGGCACAACGGAATTGGCAGCATCTATCCGTTCTCTAGTGAAATCGAAAGACCCCGGCGACGACTGACATCGTCCCGGGGCATGGCCGAACTGATGAAGGAGTTCGACGTGACGGATCGTACCTGCACGGCAGATGGATGTGGCAGACAGTGGATCGCCCGCGGAATGTGCGGCATGCATTACCAGCGGTTCATGCAACACGAACGGCCTGCGCCTCAAGCCAAGAGGATCTGCTCCGTTGACGACTGCGAGCGCGCCGCGGGCAAGCGGGAGTGGTGCAGGCTTCACTACAGACGCCTGCTCGCCCACGGCACCACCGATCTCATAAGCCGCGCCGCCCCAGGGCCGGATTGGCTAGCCTGCATCTCCGTTCCGACAGGTGCGCGAACCATCCCTGTGCTAATCCCCAGGACCGAATCGTTCACCTTCGCCCTTGTGGACGAGGCTGACTATGAAGCAGTCATCAGATGGCGATGGAGGCTCAGCCTCGGCGGCTATGCGCACCGAGGTCATTGGAACGGCGAGAAATCGGTGTGGATGTACATGCATCGGTACATCATGCAGACGCCGACGGGTGTTGAGACCGACCACATCAACCGCAACAAACTGGACAATCGTAGATCCAATCTGCGCTTCGTCGATCGCAGTCTTAATTCTTTCAATCAGTCGCCTAGCAAGGCGAACACCAGCGGCGTCAAAGGGGTGAGCTGGTTTAAGCCCGCTCGACTGTGGCGCGCGTACATCACACATAAGTCGGAGCCGAAGCGGATCGAGCTGGGTTACTTCAAGTCCTTCGAGGCGGCGGTCGCGGCTCGCAGGACCGCCGAGGAAAGGTACTTCGGAGAGTGCGCCTGATTATTTATGGCAACGGTGAACTTCCCTACTGCAGCGAGGTTCACCACAAGCGCTCTCTCGAGGCGCTGGGTGTTGACGTCCTGTTGTTGCAGGAGAACAAGGTTCCGACTGAGCAGCTTCTCGAGGAGGCACTCGAGGCGGACGTAATGTGCTGGGTCCACACGCACGGCTTCGCCAACAGGGGTGCGTTGTCTATGCAGCAGGTGCTTCGGATGCTCCGCTCAGCAGGCGTCCCGACGTTGTCCTATCACCTGGACTTGTTCCGACCCATCAAGCGGTGGGAGGAGTACAAGGGCTCCCCCCTCTGGGACATCGAATACTTTTTCACGGTAGACGCGCCGATGGCCGATCATCTGAACGAGTACACGAACGTGAAGGCGCACTTTCTCCCGGCGGGCGTGCTCGAAGACGAGTGCTATATCAGCGATCAGCCGTCGCCTTACGCGAACGATGTGGTTTTCGTCGGCTCGAAAAATTACCATATCGAGTGGAAATGGCGAGGGCAGCTCATCTCATGGCTGCGCCAGACCTACGGGGATCGCTTCACTCACGTTGGCGGCGACGGCGATACCGGCACCCTTCGGGGCGATGACCTGAACCGGATGTACGCCAATTCCAAAGTCGCCGTGGGCGATACGTTGTGCATGAACTTCGACTATCCCCTCTACCACTCCGACCGAATTTGGGAGTGCGGCGGACGTTTTGGCGCGCAAGTGCATCCGCGAATCGCTGGCCTCGATCAGTGGTTCAAGGACGGCGAGCACCTCCTCTACTTCAACTTCGGCGACTTCGATGACCTGCGTTCGAAGATCGACTGGATGCTCGAGCATGACGAGGAGCGCGAACGCATCCGCCGCGCCGGGCACGAGATGGTGAAGGCGTCCGGGACGTACCGCCACCGCTGGGAGACGATCCTGGACACGGTATTCGCGTGACTGTGCCGATGATCCCAACCTTGATCAATGGCCGGTGGGAGTTGCTGCTGCCCGAGCATCGTGCCGCCCGGCCTGAATGGCCTGTGTGGGAACAGGAACGCCTCGCCCACATGCACGACCACATCGAAGAGGGCACGGTCGTCTTCGACATCGGCTCCGAAGAGGGAGACTTCCCGGCGCTGTTCACCTCGTGGGGTGCCGATGTGGTGCTGTTCGAACCCAACTGGCGGGTTTGGCCGAACATCCGAGTGATCTGGGAAGCCAATGGCCTGAAGGGCCCTCGGGGCTTCTTCGTCGGGTTCTCGTCCAACGCCACGGTGCTGCGGCCCACACAGGTAGAGCCGATCTTCCTGGAGCCGGACCGGGACGGTTGGCCCGCGTGCGCCTACGGCCCGGTCATCGGAGACCACGGATTCCGGAACGTGTCGGAGCGTTTCCATGACACCCCGCAAACCCGCCTTGATGACTACCGCACCCGGACAGGCATCCGCCCCGACGTCGTCACTCTGGATGTAGAGGGCGCTGAACTCGAGGTACTGAAGGGCGCCGAAGGCACGCTGACCGAGGTTCGGCCGCTGGTGTATGTGTCGGTGCATCCGGCGTTCATGGCGGCCATGTTCCCGTACACGGTCAGCGCATTGCACGACTACATGAACGGGCTCGACTACCGAGGTGAGCACTTGGTCACCGACCACGAAGAGCACTGGATCTTCACGCCGCAATGACCCCGGTTGTGAGGCTCGCGCCAGGCAGCCAATGGGACCAGGTGTTGCTCAACGATCTGCTATCCGGTGAATTGTGGGCCCATGGCCTGCAGTTCGAGCGGCTGGACTCCTACCCGCGCGAAGCGGAGGGCATCTGCCTGGTGGTGCCCGGCCGGTACTACGCGGAGCATGCTGCGGAGATCAGCGAGGCGATCGCGAAGTACCGCTGGGTGCTCGGGTTCCGGGTCGGCGACGAGGAAGACCTCTTCGACGTCTCGGCGGTGCGGCATCCGGCAATTCGCTGGTGGGTGCAGACGCCGCGAACCGATCGGGACTATGGCACCGCCCGGTTCCTGCCGCTCGGCTACACGCCGCATTTCAGCCACTCACCCGCCGATCCGCCCGCGAAGCCGTTGGACGCGGTGCTGGTCGGCCAATGCACCCACGACCGCCGCGCCCAAGCATTCGACGCTCTCGCTCGCGTGGCCCGCCCGAAGTACGTGCAGGCGACCCACGGGTTCACTCGGGGCCTTCCGCCCGCCGAGTACGCACATCTGATGCTGCAGGCGAAGGTGGCACCGTGCCCGTCCGGCCCGGCGTCCCCTGACACGTTCCGGGTGTACGAGGCGTTGCAGGCGCACGCGATTCCAGTCCTGGATGACATCACGCCCGGCTACGACTCCCGCGGCTATTGGGAGCGGATGCTGTCCGGCTGTCCGGCGCCGATCCTGACCGACTACGACGACCTGCCCGGCTACATCGAGGACGCGCTGGTCGACTATCCGCGGCTGGCGAACCGGATCATCGCGTGGTGGATCGCTCAAAAGCGTTCCCTGGCAATCGCATTGAGGGAAGACCTACAGGCGTTGGGGGCTGTGTGACCGGCTCGCCGATTACCGTCGTCGTCACGACGAGCCCAATCCCGAGCCAACCGAGCACCCGCATCATCGACGAGACCATCGCATCTGTCCGGCATCACTTGCCGGACAGCGAGATCATTCTCTGCCACGATGGCGTCCGACCCGAGCAAGAGGCCCGCCGCGGCGCGTACGAGCTGTACATGCAGCGGGTCCTGTGGAAGGCCGATCACGAGTGGGGCAACGTCCTGCCGTTGATCTTCGACGAACACTTGCATCAAGCGGTGTGCACCAAGCGGGCACTCGAACAGGTCCGCACACCGCTGATCTTGTTCGTCGAAGGTGACACACCGCTCTGCGCCGACCGAGAGATCCCGTGGACCGAGATCAGCGACGTCATCCTCGCCGGCGACGCCAACCTAGTGAGATTTAGTCACGAGGCGAGCGTGCTCGACGTCCATCGCCACCTCGCTCTCGACAGCGAACCGCAGAAGGTCCGTGGCGTCCCCATGACGAGGACGATCCAGTGGTCGAGCCGCCCGCACCTCGCCTCCGCCGCCTGGTACCGCGAGCTGCTGGACCGGTGGTTCCCGAACGACGAGAAGAACTTCATCGAGGAGACCGTGTATGGCCGCCTGGTGAGCGCCTACGAGCGCGACGGAGACATGGGCTGGCTGAACTGGCGCACCTTCATCTACACCCCAGAGGGTGATATCAAGCGCTCTTATCACTCGGACGGAAGGGCGGGGGAGAGCAATTTCGTCTGACCTACGCCTCGGCCTGATCGCCCGCGCCGACCATCGCGGACTAGGCCGGCAGACTCGCGCTATCTTCGACCACCTTGCGCCCGCCAGGACCATGGTGGTGAACTGCCCGAGCGCGAACCCGCTGCCGCTGCACCTCGAATACTTCCCCGGCGCGACCGTGGTCAACCGGATCCCAACCGACCAGGATTGCCGCAACTTCCTGTCCGAGGGCGTGGACGTCGTCTACAGCGCTGAGACGTTCTACAACCCGAACCTGCCCGACATCGCCCGCCGGTACGGCGTGAAGACGATCTTGCACATCAACCGCGAATTCTTGGACCTGCGGGATCGGCCGGATTTGTGGGCGGCTCCATCGATGTGGCATTTCGATGAAGTCCCCGAGCCGCGTATCTTCCTACCCGTCCCGATCGATCTAGGGTCGTTCCCGGCCCGTTCCCCGAGCGGTGAGGCGACCCGGTTCGTTCACGTCATCGGCAGGCCTGCTGTGCGCGACAGGAACGGGACCGCTGACCTACTCGACGCACTCACCTACGTGCAGACGCCGATCGAGCTGACCGTCCATTGTCAGGACGAGCACTACGTGTCCGCGCTTCTGGCGTCACGCCGGATCCCGCGCCACATCCATCTGAACGTCCGTACTGGAGATGTGCCGGATCATGCCGAGCTGTACGCGGGCCACGATGTCCTGCTTCTGCCGCGGCGCTTTGCCGGTTTGTGCCTGCCGGCGAATGAAGCGTTGGGCGCGGGCCTGCCGGTTGTGATGACCGATGTGAGCCCGAACAGCACCTGGTTGCCCGCCGATTGGCTGGTCCCCGCCGAGTCTCGCGGGTCGTTCATGGCGAAGACGCGGGTAGAGGTCTACTCCGCTGACCATCGCGCGCTTGCCGCGAAGATTGACCAGTTCGCCACCGACCCCGACTTCTACCAGAAGGCTGCAGGGATAGCGCGCGACCTCGCAGAGGCGAATAGCTGGCAGATCCTCAAGCCGCTGTACGAGAAGACCTTCGCAGACCTGTGACCAACACGAGGATCGGAAACCTCCCAGTGACACAAACCCCAACCGGCCGATCCGTGCTGTCGGACACCGAGGTGCAGAATCTCCGTGGCGGTTCGGCGGAGCCGGGAGGCGTGGTTATCGCCTACTTCGGCGGTCGGCCATGGCTTGCCATGCGAACAGTCACCATAGACTTCGAACGCCCCGCCAAGACCCTCCCGGAGGAGTTGTGGGAGGCCGACAGGGTCGCCCAGTGGATCACTGAGAAGGTTCAGATCGTGTCGTGCGATTGCGGGGCCGTCGACGTCCTGTCTCGTCCCCCGCAGGGTGGTCCAACAGCTGCGGTCAGCTACGCGCGCACTGCCGAAGACAGCAACCTCGGCAAGAATCACCTGACGATCGTGCGCACCGCCGCACCACAACCGCCCTGCGAGCACTGGTACGAAATAGACCTCCCCCTCCTCACCGGAGCCCCAACAGAAACGCTACCGGCCGCCGAGAAGCGCGGCGCTCAAACGCCGAGTGTCGGGCGCATCGTCCACTATCAGCACGGCACCGGCCCATTCTCCGAGCAGGCTGCCATCGTGACCGCAGTGCTGCCGGACGGCACGGTGAACCTCGTCATGTTCATCTCGGGCGTCGGAGCCCTGCCGGTCCTCGACGCTCGTGGCGAGCCAGCCAGTGTCCGCTACTCCGCCGACCCGGCGCCCGGTCACTGGAACTGGCCGCCCCGCGTCTGATGATCTCCATCGCCGTCGTCGCCCACCAAGCGCGCATTGTCGAAGCAACCGAATTGGCTCGCTCTCTCGACGCGGTGATCAGTGTCGACGACGGCACCCTTCGAGCTGAGGGGAACCATCTGCAAGCCTGGCGGATGACCGCGGAGCGAGAGTCCGACTATGCGCTGGTTCTCGAAGACGACGCCCAGCCTGTGCCTGGATTCGTGGAGCAGGCAGAGCTAGCCCTCGCGGTCGCTCCGGAGCCTGTGGTGTCGTTTTACACAGGCATGACCCGCCCCAAGAGGTGGCAGGAACGCATAGCCCCCGCCATCGCCAAAGCGGACCAGGCTGGCAGCCACTGGATGGTCAGCACACATGTTCTTCATGCTGTCGCTGTAGCGATCCACGTCAGCTTGCGCGAGGACTGGCTCGACTTCGCCGACGGCAGCAAGCTTCCGATCGATGAACGACTCACTGCCTGGTGCCTGGCCCGCGACCACAAGGTGGCCTACAGCTGGCCGTCACTTTGTAATCATGCCGACGGGCCAACCCTGGTACGCCACGCCAACACCGGCAACACCACAGGCCCACGCAAGGCATGGCGCACCGGCAGTCGCGCCACCTGGACACCACAGTCGGTACCGATGTGAGACAGGAGCGAACCGATGCCTGGTAGCCACAAGTCGATCGACCGTAAAGGCAAGGGCGGCAAGCGGAAGTGACCGTAGGCAGTGTCACCTTCCGCACCACCTACGCCGGTGATGGCAGCCAAGTGCTGTCCGCAACCCAGGTAGATCCGGTCACCGCGATCAGTGTGGACTTCCTGCACCACATCATGACCAACGATGACCCGCGCGTACAGGTGGTCGACAACCAGTTGATCCTGAACCTGGCCAACGGCAGCTGGACCTATCAGCTCGGCGAATACAACCCCGAGCATCGAGGGATCATGGCCCGCCTGATCGAGGGTGAACCACTGTCGAGCGAGCCCGCAGGTGCCGAGTAACCGCTGGTCGCACGATTCAGCCGGTATGTTTTGTGACAGGAGTTATCCGTGATGCGGCAGACCCGCACGCGAGGAGCAGCGGATGAAGATCGAAGAGCCGGGCAGGAAGCTCGAACCCGAAGAGATGGATCGCCTGGCGAACTTCGGTGTCAGCTACGGCATCCTGTGCGACAGTGCAGGCCTCGACCCGTGCGCTGAACTGGACACACTCAATGAGCTGATCCGTCGTGCCACGCCCCACTAGCGGTGGCCGCGAGTACCGGCTACGGCCGCACCGCGCACACTGATGCCCGGCAGCACCGCACAACGCAACACCACTACCCGTGACCGGCACCGCAACCGGATCCGACGAGGGCAGCCACCATGCGGTATCTGCGGGCTCGACATCGACTACACGCTGCCCCACCTCGACCCCGGTGAGTTCGTAGTCGACCACATCATCCCCCTCGCCAAAGGCGGCAGCGACAGCCTGGACAACTGCCAGGCGGCACACCGGGCATGCAACCGCCTCAAGAGCGACACACTCGACAGCGACCCGGCCGGCCAGACTGAGCAGGCCCGGCCAGCCGGACCACGGATCTTCATCACCTCGCGCACCTGGTAACCAAACCTGGTTAGCAACGCAACTAGCTAACCCGCCTGGCGTCCCCAAAAGGCCGGATTCCGGCCCGCCCGCCCGCCCGCCCCCAGGGGGGTACCCCCCGCGGGTAGGGCGCCCGCCTCCCTGGGCATAGGCGACACCCCCCATTCGCTTTTTCCAATCGCCGAGGAGGTGCCCTATGCCTCGGAAACCTGTCTTGCGGGCTGTCGAGCCGGGAGAGACGTCGGAGCGTGAGACCCCGAAGACGATCCTTCAGGCGGCCGAGTCCGGATGCCGGCTCGATGAGTTGCGGGCGATGCGGCGCCGGATCGCGCGGGCCCTCGATGACCCGAACACCCCGGCGCGGGATCTGGCGGCGCTGTCGCGGCGGCAGCTGGAGATCGGTAAGGAAGTCGAGGCGATCGAGATGGCCGACGATGAGGACCGCTCCGTGATCGCCAACACCGATGACGAAGACTGGGACGAGAGCGCCATCTAGGAGCCAGGCCCCGACTCGGCCGCCGAACAGGCCCGCCGATTCGCGTCGCCTGTCCGAGGTCGCTCGCCACGTCATAGCCCCGGTTGGGATCAGGTCGACCGGGTGGCCGAAGATCCGCGACACCTGCTATCGGCTCGGGTGGGGGTTCGACGGCTGGCAAGACGGTGCCGGGCGGCTGATCCTGGCCAAGCGTGCCGATGGCTCCTATGCCGCGGACACGATCGTCATCAGCATCCCGCGTCAGGTCGGCAAAACCTACCTGGTCGCCGCGATCATCTTCGCGTTGTGCCTGCTCAATCCGCGGCTGACCGTGATCTGGACGGCGCACCGCAAGACGACGGCGGCGGAAACGTTCGCGCAGTTCGACGGGATGGCGCAGCGGCCGAAGGTCGCACCCCATATCCGGCAGGTGCTGCGCGGCAAGGGCGACGAGAAGATCGTCTTCGCCAACGGGTCACGGATTCTGTTCGGTGCCCGCGAGTCTGGGTTCGGTCGCGGCATGACCGACGTCGACATCCTGGTGTTCGACGAAGGCCAGATCCTCAAGGACGACGTTCTCGAAGACATGGGTGCGGCGCAGAACGTCGCGAAGAACCCGTTGACGTTCGTCATCGGAACACCACCGCGGCCGAAGGACCCCGGGGAGTTCTTCACTCTGCTGCGGCAGGAAGCCCTCGATGGCGAGTCCGACGGCACCCTCTACATCGAGTTGTCGGCCGATCGCGGTGCTGATCCGATGGATCGCGATCAGTGGCGCAAAGCCAACCCGAGCTTTCCGCGGCGCACCTCGGAGCGCGCGATGCTGCGGCTGCGGAAGAAGCTGACCAACGTCGAATCGTGGTGCCGTGAGGCACTGGGGATCTGGGACGAGTTCTCGGCGCACCGCCCGGTGGTGAAGGCGTCGGTGTGGGAGACATTCGCCGATGTCGGTCCGGCGGCTGGGGTGAGGCCGGCCGCGCTCGGTGTGGACATGTCTCATACGCGGGAGATCTCGGTGTCGGGGTGCTGGCTCGAGGGGGACAGCGCGCACTGCGAAGAGGTGTGGGCCGGTGAGGACGAGGACGCGGCGGTCGAATGGCTTGTCGCGCGGGCTGGGCGCCGGATCACGGTGGTCATCGACAACGTGTCGCCGGCTTCGTCGATGGTGCCGAAGCTGCGGGCGCGCAAGGTGGCGGTGGTCTCGACCACGGCGGGGGATATGGCCAAGGCGTGCGGCATGTTCGCGGGCCGGGTGAAGGCCCCGCCGCGGTTGACGCATGCCAACCAGGACGCGATCAACGATGCGCTCAAAGGTGGGCGTAAACGGGCGATCGGTAAGGCCGGTGGTTGGGGGTGGGACCGCAGTGACGAGACGGTCAATATCGCGCCGATCGTCGCATTGACCCTGTCCCTGTTCGGGGCGGAAGCCAAGCCTGTACGCGCCAGTACTGGCGCGAACTTCGCGTGAAAGGCGGTTGAGGTATGGCTGAACATGCGCCGCTGGAGCCGGAGGAACTGCGTGTGCTGATCGCCGACATGTGGCGGATGCACATGGATGAGCGGCTGTGGTTCGACCGGATCTATGAGTACACCAAGGGTCTGCGTGGTCGTCCGGAAGTGCCGGAAGGCGCTGAGGACGAAGTCAAGGAGCTGGCGAAGCTGTCGGTGATGAACGTGCTGTCCGGTGTGCGCGACACCTTCGCTCGGAATTTGAGCGTGGTCGGGTATCGCCGCGCTACCGCGCAGGAGAACGATCCGGCGTGGGCGCAGTGGCAGCGCAACCGGATGGATGCACGGCAGAAGGAAGTGGTGAAACCGGCTGTCTCGTATGGGGCTTCGTATGTGAAGGTTCTCGACCGTGGCCGGGGGCCGGTGTTTCATCCGCGGAGCCCGCGGGCGTTGCTGGCGACGTATCAGGATCCGTCGTTGGATGAGTGGCCGCAGTACACGTTGGAGACGTGGATCGACAAGTCGAACGCGCGCCCGCGACGGCGAGGTTGTCTGCTCGATGACGGATGGGAATATCCGTTCGAGCTGGGGGAGGTTCCGGCGTTCGAGCGTGACCCGCACCAGTCGCGTCCGATCTCGGTCGTCGAGTTCGGGGATCCGATCGAGCACCACGCCACCTACGGCGGTGAACCGGTGTGCCCGGTGGTGCGGTTCGTCAACGACCGGGATGCTGATGACCAGGTGGTCGGGGAGGTCGGCCCGTTGATCTTGGATCAGCAGGCGATCAACAGCGTGAACTTCGATCGGATGATCGTGTCGCGGTTCGGGGCGTTCCCGCAGAAGGTGATCTCGGGCTGGTCAGGGACCAAAGCTGAGATCCTGGCGGCGTCGGCGAAACGGGTGTGGTCCTTCGAGGATCCCGATGTGCGGGCGCAGTCGTTGCCCGCGGCGAGCCTGGACGGTTATACGGCGTTGCTGGATGCGATGAAAGCCGCCGTGTATGAGAAGGCGGGATTGTCGCCGGCGAAGTCGGGGAAGCTGATCAACCTCGCGGCGGAGTCGCTGGCGTTGGCCGAGAAGGACGAAACCGAGAAGCTCGAAGACAAGAAGGAAAGCTTCGGCGAATCCTACGAGCAGATGTTGCGGCTCGGTGCGGAGATGGACGGGGATGCGGCGACCGCATTCGACTCCGGTGCCGAAGTGGTGTGGCGCGATACCAGTGCGCGGTCGTTCGCGGCGACGGTGGACGGCATCGCCAAACTCGCGGGCGCTGGTGTGCCGATCGAGCCGTTGTTGCCGTTGGTGCCCGGCATGACGCAGCAGCAGATCCGCGGGATCGGTGAGGCGATGCAGGCCCAGCGCGCGGACAAGCTGCGCGAGGAGTTGCGTTCGAGCCGGCAGTTGCGTTCGGTCCGGACTCCTGCGGTGGCGGTCCCGGATGCCCTCGCAGGATGAGATCGACCAGCATCAGCAAGACGTCGAGGAACTGTCCACGCTGGCGGTAGCCGCGGTTACCGCGGTGGTCCTGGCCTCCTCGGGCGATGAGGATCACCGATCGCTGGTGAAGTCGATCGTGGCGGCGATGGAACCGTATCTGGTCGCGGCGGGACAGTTGGCCGTCGACTGGTATCGGCGCCTTGCCCGTACAAGGTCCGATACGTCGCGGCCCGGCCCGGCGCCCGTTTCGCCCGCGTCGATCCTGGGACCGACGGATCGGATGGCGTTGCTGGATGCGGCGGACTTCGTGCCGCGGCCTGCGGCACTGCCGGCGCCGGAGCAACTCGAGTCGACGGTGGAGTGGGCGCTGGGGGCGCCCGACCCGGTCGCCGCCCCTGCTGTTGTTGGTGAACCCGCCGTGTCGCCACCCGCCCCAACTGAACCCGCCCCAACCGAACCCCTCCGCCGGCGTGCGAGTGACACCACACCCGCAAACGCGACGAGCACCCCGGCGGAGCCGCTGCCGCGCGCGCGGGTGGTCGCCCCCGCCGAGGGCGCGCCCGGTGCCCGCGTGGTGCCCGCGGCGCCCGGTGAGCAGCAAGCGCGAGTGGTGCCCGCGAGTCCCGAACAGCAAGCCGTGGTGCTCGCCCGGTTGGAGGGCGCGACGCAACGCTATGTGACCTCGGCCGCACGCGACACCATCACCGAGAACGCTGATCGTGAGGGTGTGCGATGGGTGCGGCACGCACAAAGCGATGCGTGCGCGTTCTGCCGGATGCTTGCCAGCCGCGGCCCGGAATATCTCACCCAGGAATCCGCGGACGTGGTCGTCGGACGCAGGGGGCGCCCGCGCGGCAAACGCAAGCTCGGTGAGCAGTACCACGACTTCTGTCAATGCGAACCGGTCGCGGTGCGGGCGGGTGATTCCTACACCCCGCCCGACTATGCCGCGGACTGGGAGCTGCAGTACTTCAAAGCCGTTGCCGAGGTCGGCAACTCGGGCAACACCAAAGCGATCCTCGCGGCCATGCGCGCCGCGGAAAGAGAACGCGGCGGCTCGACCCGCTGACCCCTAACTGTCGCCGGAACCTGTTCCGGTGCAGCCCTTTTGGCGCGATGCCGAGGGGCTACCTGCCGTGGCGCGACGCCCGGCAGGCCACTTCCCGCCCGCGAGGGCGGCTCCATGGAAAGGCCGATGGCGCGATGCCTGATGCCGTACCCACCACCCCCACAACGCCTGACCCTGCTCCGGCTCCCACCCCTGCGACCGTCGCCGCACAAACGGCACCGGCTGCAACGGAAGAGCCGAAGACCCCACCGGCCGAAGCGATTCCGGACGACCTCGGGGATGCAGGCAAGGCCGCTATCCAGAAAGAACGTGCGGCTCGCGACGAACTCGCGCGGCAGCTGGCCGAATCCAAGAACCTGCAACAGCAGCTGGCAGACAAGGTCAAAGAGTTCGAGGACCGCGACAAGTCCGAGACCGAGAAGCTCAACGACCAGCTGGCCACGCTGAAAAAGCAGATCGCGGACAAAGACGCCGAGATCCAAAAGGCACAGCACGCCTCATTGCGTGCCGAAGTCGCTGCCGCCAAACAGGTTCCGTCTGGTCGCCTGCACGGCAGCACCCGCCAGGAACTCGAAGCCGACGCCGATGCCTACCTCGCCGAGGTGGCCGAGCGCGCCGCATCCAAACGCCCCCCAAAGCCCTCCACCCCGTCCAGCGGATTGAAGTCCGGCGCCTCCTCCAACGGCGACGCCCCGACTGATCCGAAGGCGCGGGCAGCGGCGGCACTGCGCCAAATGCGCGCGGGGGCATGACCTTCACCCGCCACGGCTTTCCGCGCGGGTGAACACCTGAAAGGAAACCCGAAATGGCTGATATCAGCCGCGCCGAAGTCGCCACCCTCATCCAGGAGGGCTACAGCAACGTCCTGCTCGACGAGGCCGCCAAGGGATCAACTGCGTTGCAGGCGTTCCCGACCGTGTCCATGGGCACCAAAACGACCCATATGCCGGTGCTGGCCACCTTGCCCGAAGCGAGCTGGGTCACCGAATCGGCTGCCGCTTCCGAGGGTGTGAAGCCGACTTCGCAGGTGACCTGGTCGGATCTGACCTTGGTCGCCGAGGAGCTGGCCGTCATCGTGCCGATCCATGAAAATGTCGTGGACGACGCCACAGAGGCCGTTCTCACCGAGATCGCCACCTGGGGCGGTCAGGCGATCGGCAAAGCGCTCGACGCCGCAGTGTTCTTCGGCACGAACAAGCCCAGCTCGTGGGCGTCTCCGGCGCTGGTTCCCGCCGCGGTGGCGGCGTCGCAGTCCATGGCCGCTGTCGACGGTGTCGCGAACGGCTCCGACCTCGTCGGTGCCGCCAACCAGGTCGCGGCGATGATCGCGCTGGCCGGCCACGTCCCCAGCACCATGATCTCCTCGCTGGCGCTGAAGTACCGGGTGTCGAACCTGCGTGATGCCAACGGCCTGCCGATCTTCCGCGACGAGTCCTTCGGCGGGTTCACCACCTGGTTCAACGAGAACGGTGCGTGGAACGCCGCGACCGCGGAGATGATCATCGTGGACTCCTCGAGGGTCAGGATCGGCGTCCGCCAGGACATCACCGTGAAGTACCTGGATCAGGCGACGGTCAACGGAATCAACCTCGCGGAACGCGACATGGTCGCACTGCGGTTCAAGGCCCGCTACGCGTACGTGCTCGGTATCGGCGCCACCCACATGGGTTCGGCCAAGGTTCCTGTCGGTGTCGTCACCCCTGACGTCACCAGCTAATGCAGCGGTTCCGGCACACGATCACCGGCCGCGAGATGGCAGTCCTGGAGGGCTCCTATCTCGCGGGCCTGGTGGCCGGAGATCCCCAGAACTGGGCACTGATCGGAGATGCTGATGGCGTTGGCGACAGCGGAGGACGTCGTGAAAGCCCTGCGCCGGGACCTGACGGGGGAGGAAGAGGAGGACCTCGAAAGCCTGCTCGACGCAGCAAGCGATCTGGTGCTGGGACACCTGTACCCGAAGGTCCCAGCGACGCCAACCCCTGATGGCATCGTCCGGGTAGTTGCCGACATGGTGGCCGCGGTACTCGACCGCCCAAAGCATCAGCCCCAAAACGCCGACCAGCTGACTGCGGGCGAGTATGGGTGGAAGTTCACCGAAGGCTCGACCTCGGGTGGCCCGTGGCTGACCGCGGCCCTGAAGATGCGGCTGCGGCCGTTCAAGGGTTCCTCCGTGGTGTCGGTGCCGTTGGTGTCGGAGCGGTTCGAGTCATGACCTTCCCAACCCCCTATGTCGTGGGCTGGCATGTGCGTGACACGGACGGCCCGGACCGATTCCGGGAAGCCCCTACCTACACCCCAGCCAAGAGTTCTCCGGGGACTCCGGTGCGGGTGATCCAGTGGGCGGCAGCGAAATCGGATTCCTCCGGTCGCGACGGGACCCAGATGGCCGGACACGTTCGCACCGAACTCACGGTGAAGCTCTACGTGCCACCGGAGTTCAATCCGGCTCCTGGGGATCTGATCGACCTGCCCGCCGGGCCGGCAGGACAGTACGAGGTCGTCGGCTACCCCGAGGACTGCAACCACGGGTTCCACGGCTGGCGTCCAGGCAATGTAATCAACCTCCGCAGAATCGAGGGCTGACGATGCCGCAACCGATCCGATGGAAGATGCGAGGGTTCCGGGCCATCCGTACGTCGGAGGCGACCAAGCGGATGCTCTACGACTTCGCGAAGGCCGGTGCCAACGCCGCCGGGGACGGGTTCGTTGCACGCGCCGACAGTGGACGTAACCGTGCCCGTGCGGCGGTCATCGCGGCCACGATCCGGGCCCGGCGTCGTGATGCCCGCGATCATATCCTCGTCGGGCCGGTGATCGACGCGATGCGGGCACACGGGCAGCAGTGAGCACTCCAGTAGTTTTCTCGCCCCTGACGGTTGCGCTGGCAGACCATCTGGCCGACGCGCTGGCTGATCGCGGCATCACGGTGCCCGTGCGTAACGCTGTTCCGCGCACCGGGCGTCCGCCGCGGTACCTGCTGGTGCTCCAGCCTGGTGGGGCGTTGGCGAACCGGATCACCGACCGTCCTCGCATCGTCATCGAGGTGGTCGACGAATCCGGCAGTGCCGCTGCAGAGCTGGCGGCCATCGTGCGCGCCCTGGTCCACGCGGCGGCACCCGGCTACGTCGCAGACATCTGGGTGGACAAGGTCATCGATATCGGCCTCGCGTACTCCGCGGACCCCGACACCAACGCCCCCAGATGCCTCGTCACCAACGAATTGTGGTGCCGGGGAACCGTTTTGACCTGACAACTTCATATCTCCTAGGGCCTGCGCAAATCCCAAGGGAGTGAACCAATGGCTCTGCCAAGCACGGACTACATCGGCGCCGGTACCCCCAACATCGCTGTCACCGGCGGTGTCCTGGCGGGGCCGCTCACCGCGCCGGTCCCTACTACCGCGGTCGCGACGATCGACGCCGCGATCAAACCGCTCGGCTACGTCTCCGAAGACGGCCTGGAAGCACAAGGCGAGCGGACGGTGACGGCGATCAAGGACTGGAACGCCGACATCATCGCCCAGCTGCAGACCGAACACTCCGTCCGCTTCGGCCTGACTCTGTACGGGGCGTGGGACGAGGACGTGCTCGGCGAGGTGTTCGGCACCGCCAACCTCACCGTCACGCCCGCCACCGGTTCGAGCGGCAAGCTGATCCGCGTCAAGGAGACAGGGTCGGTCCTGCCGAACCGGCGCTGGATCTTCGACATGAAGACCGGCGACAAGAAGCTGCGGATCGTGCTGCCCAACGCCAAGGTATCCGAGGTCACCGAGAAGGCCTTCGTCGCAGGCGAATTGGCGGGTTTCCAGGTGACCGTCGAAGCGTTCAAGGACGACGACGGCGTGAAGGCCTACCGCTACTACGACGACGGCGTCCTGGACACCTCCTCGTAAAGACCCCCAGCGATGGCGGGTCTCACCTATGCGCAGGCCTGCCCGCCATCGCTGGGGCCTATCGCCCCCAAAACGCCTGCGCGCCAACATCCACCGAATGAAAGAAAGGTCTGCGCATGACCACCAAACGAGCACCCATCGCCGCGGTCGCGGAAGCCGATGACAAGCGGGTCCGTGACCCGTTCATCTACAAGATCGGCACAGTCGCGGTGTCGCTGCCGTCACTGACCTGGATCAAGCCCGGCACCGTCCGCAAGATCCGGCACCTCAATCAGATCGACCAGATGTACACGCTGTTCGAAATGGTGCTCAGCCCAGAGGAACTCGAAGCGATCGACGATCTGGACCCCGACCAATTCGAAGAAATGTGCAACTCGTGGCGCGAGCACTCCGGGATCGCGCCGGGGGAATCCTGAGCCTGGCCGCTCTCATCGATGAGCACACCCAGGCAATCGAACTGGACCTGATCGACCACGGCATGCGCCTGCGCGACCTCGGCGACACCGTGACCTGGACCGACCTTCGTGCGGTGGTCTACCAGGCCGAGAACACCGCGCTGCGCCGGGAGATCAGCCCCGACCATCAGTGGGGGCTGACAGAGATGCTGCTCGCCGATATCGCGGATTCGCTGCGCTGGCTGAAGTGGGCGAAAACCACAGACGCCCAACGCAAGCGGAACATCCCGCGACCTATCCCGCGTCCCGGCGTCAAAGCCCCCGAACGTATCGGCGCCCCGCTCAGCGTGGCGGAAATGAACAAGTTCCTCGGATGGGAGGTGGCATAACGTGGCCGAAGCGGTCGAACTCGCAGTCACCTACGTCTCGATCGTCGGCGAAACCAGCAAGCTCGCGGAGTCCATCCGCGACGCGATGCGCGAAGGCCAGCGCTACGCCACCGCCCATCCCATCAAAATCAAGGCCGACGTCGACGTCTCTCACATCGGAGCAGTCGAAATCCCCGTCAGGGCCGACACCACCCGCTTCACCCGAGAAATCCGTGACGCGGTCAAAGATGCGCAGCGTTACGCCACCGCCCATCCGATCACCATCGACGCCAACGTGCGGACCGAGGGCATCCCCCGCGACATCCAGCGCAGCATGCGTGAGATCGGTCGGCGCTTCAGCTTTGAGGTGCAGGTCACCGCCGTGCCGGACTTCGCGCGGTTTCCGACCGAAATGCGCCGAGGGCTGGCGCAAATGCAGCGATTGTTCGGCTCGGACTGGAACGTCAGTGTCGGGGTAAACCTCGACTCGGGCTCCGCACTGGCGCAAATGGCCATACTGCGCCGCGAGCTCGAAGCAATGGCTCGACCGATCAATCAATCCGTCAACGTTGATGTCGACCGCAGCGCGGTCGACCGGCTGCGATCGATCGGCTCGGTGAGCGGCGTAGGTGCCCTCGTCGCCGGCGGTGCCGCCGCCGCGGCCGCCGCGATCGCTGCTATCGGTGGTGCCGCAGGCGCCGCGCTCGGTGCAGTCGGCGCGCTCGGCGTAGGCATTGCAGGACTCGGGCCCGCAGCCGCCGCCGCGGGTGCGACTGTCGCGGTCGGCGTCCAGGGCATCGGCGATGCTTTCAAGGCGCTTGGTGCGGCCAGTGAGTCCAGCGGGGCGGACGCGGCAGCCCAGAGCAAAGCGGTCGCCGCGGCCGAAGACCAGCTGATCTCTGCCTACGAGCAACGCCAGTCGGCAATCGAAGGCGTCCAGGACGCGCAGCGCACACTCACTGACGCGGAGAAGGACGCGCGGGACGCAGTGTCCGACGTTGCCCGCGCCTACAAGGACGCCGCCGATGAGCTCGAGGACTATCAACTCAAGCTGCGTGACGCCAACCTCTCAGAGAGGGAAGCCGAGCTCGCGCTACGGGAAGCCCGCGAAGAGTTCGCCAAAGCTCCGGGCAAGGACCGCGAGAAAGCTTTCCTGCGGATGCAGCGCGCCGAACTGCGTCTGGCCGAAGCTCAGGAACGCAACCGCGACGTCACCGAGGAAGCCGCCGACGCCAACGCCAAGGGCATCGAGGGCTCCGACAAGGTCGTTGCCGCGAAAGATCGTGCGGCCCAAGCCGATCAGCGGGTAGCCGACGCGCAACGCGGTGTCGAGAAGGCCAACGATCAGGTCGACAAGGCCAACCGGCAGGTAGCGAAAGCGCAGCAGGCGCTGACCGACGCCACCACGGGAACCTCTGCCGCGCAAGACAAAGCAGCTCAAGCATTGGCGAAACTGTCCCCGGAAGCACGGGCATGGGTCCTCGCGGTTCGCGAGATGAAACCGGCCTGGACCGACCTCAAAGACGCCGTCCAGGATTCCCTGTTCAAGGACTCCGCTGCAGGTATCCGCGACCTGGCCACCGCGGCGCTGCCGACGCTGAAGGCCGGCATGGTCGACGTTGCAGGGTCGATCAACGGACTCACCCACCAGTTCGCCGCCTTCTGGGCCGCACCCCAGAACCTGGAAGGAGTACGCGCAGCGTTCGCGGGCGCCAAGGGCTTCATCGACGGGCTCGGGCCCGGGTTGCAGCAGGCCACCACAGGGATCCTGTCGCTGGGCCAAGCCTTCGAGCCGGTCTCGAACAAGGTCGGAGCGCAATTCGCTGGCATGCTCGGCCAAATCGGGGAGGCATTCACCGACACATTCCAGAACGGGCAACTGACACAACTGATTTCGACCTTCGGTGACATCCTCGCCGGACTCGGAGCCGGGCTGAATCCACTGATTCAAGGCCTGATCCAGATGGGCAACATCGTCGGCCCTGCCTTGGGTCCTTTTTTCGAGCAGTTCGGCAAGAGCATCCAAGCCCTCGCGCCGAGCATGGGCCAGCTCGGCGCGACGTTCGTCAACGTACTCACCGACATCCTGCCCGACCTCGAGAAGTTCATCGCCGCACTCGCCACCGGCCTCGAACCGGTCCTGCCGGTCATCGGCGAACTGCTGAAGTCGCTGATGACCGCACTCACGCCGATGATCGGCCCACTGTCGCAGATCGCACAAGTTGTGGGGACCGCACTGGCACAAGCGATTACGGCACTGGCGCCGTCGATCGGGCCCCTGTCGGAGGCGTTCGCTTCACTCGTCACGGCATTCGCGCCGATACTGCCGGTGATCGCCGAAGTCGCCGCGGGCATCATCTCCGCCCTCGCGCCAGCACTGAAAACCATTTTCGACGCCCTGGCCCCGGTCATCAAGCAATGGACCGAGCTGATGCTGCCGGTGTTCCGCCAGCTGCAGCCGATACTCGCCGACGTCGCCCAGAAGATCGGCACCGCGATCGCTGACGCGCTCGTGCAGATCACCCCCTACATCCCCGACATCGCAAAATCTTTCGGCGACCTCGTGCTGGCGCTCGCGCCGCTGCTGCCGCAGCTCGTCCAGATCGCCGTCGAGCTGCTGCCACCGTTCCTGGACCTGGTCATCGCGATCCTGCCGCAGCTGCTCAAGCTGGTCGACGTCCTAACATGGCTCACCCAAAACGTCATCGGACCGATCGTCATCCCGATGCTGCGAGACCTCACCGCGGGGTTCAAAGACGGATTCGAAGCAGCCGCTGCCGCAGTAAACATTGCTCGCGACCTCATCGGGTCGGCCCTGGGGAAGATGGCGAGCGACTTCGAGGATCTAGGTCGCATTGTCAGCGCGGCCTGGGACGGCATCGTGCACGGCATCGCCGTCGGCGTCCGCAAGATCGGCGAACTTCTCCAGCGCGTCGAGATCCCCGACTGGGTGCCCGGCATCGGAGGCAAAGGCACGAGCGCCCTGGGCTCGACGCTCATCGCCTGGGCCGCCACACAAGGCGCGGCACGCGGCGGCATGATCCTCGGGCCGGGCAGCCGGACCAGCGACTCCATCCCGGTCATGCTCTCCAACGGCGAATACGTGGTCAACGCCGCCTCAACAGCGAAAATGCTGCCACTACTGCAGGCCATCAACGCGGGATGGGTGCCGAGCGCTGATTTCCTGAAGAGGCTGCTCTCCGACAGGCTCGGGTTCGCCGGTGGCGGTCTTGTCACCGACAACGAGAAGGCCCGCATGGGCGGCGGCAGCGTGAACCTATCGCTGTGGCAGGCCATCAAGAACAAGTTCCCGAACGCGCAGTTGACCTCCGCTAAAACCGATCACGATGTCGACGGCGGTTTCCACCCCAAGGGCAAGGCCATCGACGTATCCCCGGACCGGCAGATCCTCGATTACCTGTGGACCAACCGGAACCAGTTGGCGCAGATCATCTTCGACGACCCGAACAAGGTTTGGTACAACGTCAACGGCGAACGCGCCGAGGGTGCGAAAGCTCGCGCCATCTACACCGAAGGCGTGATGAAGCAGCACGCCAACCACATTCACGTCGCCGCGGCCAGCGAGTTCAAAGACTCCGGGATCGCGCAGCAGCGCGGCGCACTCGACAACCGCACCGACAAAGAGAAAGTCGTCGATGAGATCGTCGCGGTCGGCAAGTCGATGGGCGCCTCCGATGAGGCCATCACTGCGGCACTGGCGACCGGACTCGTCGAGAAGGAGCTCCGCAATACCCCCGGCGGGCCGGACGGCTCGACGGGGGTGTTCCAGCAGCGCGACTTCGATGAGTGGACCAAGGGCGGAACGCGGGACCGCCTCAAAATTTCGGACTCGGCGCGCACGTTCTTCGAGAAGTTCAACGAAACCGACGCCAGCCTGTCCCCGGGCCAGCGCGCGCAGGCAGTCCAACGCAGCGCCTTCCCCGCAAAATACGACCAGCGGATGGCCGAGGCCGGGCAGCTGTACAAGGAGTCCCAGGCGCGCGGATCTTCTGACGCATCATCCGGGGCGTCGTCCGCCAGTAGCAGCAGCGCGGGATCAGGTGACGCGCAACACGTGTTCGTCGTCAACTGGCCGTCCAGCGCGCAAAGCCAGGGCACGACGTCCGCAGTGACCCAAGGCGCCACCCCCGGTCAATGGTGGGACGGAGGCACTGAGCCGGCGACCTCGCCTCAGCTCGCAGCACCGACCACCCCTGACATTGGTTCCGGTCTCGCGTCGGCCGGATCGGACTTCCTCGACGCCAACCTCAATGACTTCCTCGGAACCCTCGGCATCCGATCCTCTGGAGGCGCTATCCAAGAACTCGTCAAGGTGATCCAAACCCAAATGGCCGCCGTGATCGCCGAGGAGTTGCGCAAGTCCCGCACCAACGCAACCTCCTTCATCGGACGCCGTTGATGGACACCACCCTCATCCAGGTCGAAACCTCCGCAGGGGAGTGGTGGACACTCTCCGGGGACGGTAAGGGAGATCGTGGGGTCTATCTGGGCCAGCGGGTCGCCGGATTGTGGATGGCACCGAAGGAAACCATCTGGAACTCGACAGCGTTCCAGGACGGCGCTACCTATGGCGGTGACCGAAATCCCAAGCGCGAGATCACCTTCGACGTCGAGATCATCGGCAACCAGTATGGGTCGTGGGAACGTAACTGGTCGGACTGGATCAGGGCGTGGCGCGCCGACGAGGACTGCAAACTCTGGTACGAGACGGAGAACTCGCGGCGCTGGCTGAACGTGCGCCTGGGCAAGCAGCTCGACATGGCACCCACGATCGACCCCATCCAAGCCGGCCACGTCACGGTGACGATGAACCTGATCGCAGGGGACCCGTGGTGGTATTCCGAGACCGTCACCTCCTCCTATGTGACGACCACCAACACTGTGTCCAGCGGCAGCGAGGCCGGGCACGTGAATCTGTCCAACCCCACCCCGTTGGACATGTGGCCGATATGGGTGATGCAAGGCACGGCCGGGATCCGCTGGACGATCCCGGACTGGAGCTTCGGCAACGACGACTTCTCGCGCGCCGTCACCGACGTGGCCCGCGCTATTCAGATGCCGCCGCTGATCCTGAACGAACACGTCGTGCTCGACACCGACCCCCTGGCCGAGAACGGGCAGGTCAACTCCTCGCTCGACACCGAGGTGTATCAGCGCATGAACGGGGTCAGGTTCATGTATCAGGTCCCGCCCTACACCGGCACCGAAGCGGAACCTGTTGTTTTGCCCATCTCTGTTACGCACGCCCCGATCGGGGCGGGAATCGAGTTACGCATGCGCAGGGCCTGGCCCGCCCCGATGGGAATGCAATAGATGGTCGCGACAATCGATTTCGACGCGGTCTTTGATGAGATCACCGCACGCCTGAAAGCGGACAGCAAACGACGCCTGCACACCCCCCTCATTCGCTTGTGGGATGGAAACTGGGATCTGCGCGGGGAAGTCCACCGGGAAATCTCGGCGACATTCCAGACCCTCAACAACGAGACGGGTATCGGGCAGATAGAGATGCCCGCCCGCTACTACCTGTCGAAATGGTTGACCGACGTCGACAGTAGAGCGGGACACAAAAACACTTTCGTCACCGTCGACTATCAAGGCGCCCGCTGGTCAGGGATGGTCGACGAGGTCGAACAGTACAAAGACACCGACGGGCAACGCAATGTCCGGGTGACGATCAAACACGACTACGAACACCTCAAGCACATACTCGTCTACTCGAACCCGTTCCTGCCGCCGGAATTCCAGTTCCCGCGCCTGTGGATCATGTTCGGGCCAGCGAAATGGGCGCTCAAACTCACGCTGATGGTCAACATCATGCGCCTGGAATCCTCACTGTGGGCGCTACCCGATGACCCGCTGAACCTCAGCAGCTGGTTCAACTTCGACCAATCGACATGGTCGCAGGTCGTGTCCCCGCTCTCGTTCGGCGACGATGCTTCCCAGTTCGCGATTGTGCACAGCCGCTTCAAAATGATGCACGACGTCTCCAAACGCATCACCGACGACGCACAACTGACCTGGGAACCACGCCGTTACCTCACCGGCGACCCCGCCCCATGGCCCGGCGCGAACCTGCGCCACGGCTGCCTCGTCTGGGACCTCGTCGACCACTCCGGGTGGGACACCGAAACCTCATTCGGCGGCAGCCTGTTCTCGGGGCTCATCCGCGCGTTCACCAGCATCGGTTCCGACGGCATGACCGAGGGAACCACCGTCATCTCCGACCCCACATTCCCGCCCGAATACTCCACCCCCGGACACAAGGGCACCAACCCGCGCGCACCAGGCATCATCCTGCGCGACGGCAAACGCACCGGCGTGCAGTCGTCCTCGTTCAAATGGAAACCGGCGACCGATGTTGGAGTAGTCACCGGCGGTCATTCAATGCCTGGCGTAAACGAGCTCATCTCTGCGGCCATCAACATGGCGGGCGATCTCATCGCCGCCGCAATTTTTATTCCGCCCATCGGCGGAATGTTGGATGCAATTTTGAAGCCACTTTACACAGATGTGATTTTAGCATTCATGAAGTGGAAAGACATCGGACGCGCTCAGGACCTCGGTTGGAGCCACCTCCATGAAACCTGGGGAGAAGGTGCCGATAGGGCATATACTCTCTCGGCTCTCATCGCGCTACGCACAGGTATGTGGCGCACCCGCGAGCAGACCTCCCACACCGTCATTGTTGCGGACGGCACGGAGAACCTGCGGATTGGGCAGAACGGATTCGGCAACGCCTACATCGGCACACGAATTGGAACGTCGGTCCGCGACTGGGGAGAGCCAGGGCGTGTATATGTCGACAGGATCACCGAACTCACCCTCGGGTGGTCACGCACCGAGTCGCCTGCATTCAAGATCGTAGTTGGGCAGAGGCCGGACGAAGATCCGATTCTTAAAGCGTTCGAGATGGTGCAAGAGATTCTCTCGATCGCACAAGAACTCGGAGTAATTTGACATGCTAACTATCTCTGCGATACACCAGCCTCGGCTCCCTGGACATTATCCCGAGCACACCGACATAAAGCGGGCCGCATGAGCTCCCAGATCCCCCGCCTCGAGGAATGCGATCCCGACGATCCGGATCAGGCGCTGTTGTGGGCGACGCAATACATCCCAGTCGCAGGTAAATCGCCGATGGTCTTCCCGCGCATGATCGCTGAACTGATCAGCAGGCATTACACCGAGTGCGGAATTGTCCACGCCCCCAGCCTCGCCCGGCTCGCGAACAGCCACGGCTTCATCCATGTCGACGACCTGCCCAAGCAGACCAAGAAGTTCATGCGCCCCTACCGCGGGCAGCAGCATCCGCTCAACGGTGCGGGCGGCTGGGTTGCGATGGATACCGAAGAGGAACCGCCGGTTGTCATCCAAGACCCTGTCGCGATGACCGTGCACGAGCGTGAAGCGCAGGTCGAACGCCTGCGGTACATGGGCTACAAGGTCGACGAACCCGAACCGGAACAGCCCAAGGCGCGGGTTGTCGAACCGGATGACGGATTCGATCCGGGCGAGCACACCGTCGCCGAAGTCGTCGCCTACCTGCGCAACGCGAGTGATCCCGAAAGGGATCGCGTCATCGAGCTGGAACGCGGCGGCCAGCAACGCAACGGGATCTTGAAGCGGTTCCCCGAATCCGGCAGACCGTGACCCATCGGAAAGGCAATCCAATGACCGACCACGCCTGGATCATCCTCGGCGTCATTCTCGAGGGCGTCATCATCGCCCTGCTACTGCTCGGACGCTGGCGGCCGTAATGCTCCTCGGTTCGATCGTGGCGATCATTGTGCCGATAGCGCTGTGACTCGCTACTGGCCGATGAAGTCCGGGCTCCTGCTCACCTCCGGGTTCGGTCCTCGCGATGGCGGAATGCACTACGGCCAGGACATCGGCTGGCCCGGCGGCAGTGCCGGGCTTCCCGTGTACGCGATGCAAGCCGGGACCGTCGACCGAGTCGGACCAGCATCTGGGTTCGGGCAGTGGATCTGCCTGGACCATCCGACCGCCGCGGGCGGCGGTTACACGGTGTACGGCCACATCATCCCCGAGGTCCGCCTGGGCCTGAAGGTCGAAGCGGGCCAGCGGATCGCCCGTATCAACCCCGACACGAGCACCAACGGCGGCGTTACACCGCATCTGCATGTGGAAGTCCATCGCTCCACATGGGCGGAACCGGGGCCCGACCGCCTCGACCCGAGAGTGTGGCTCGCCACCGCGATCTATCCAGGCCAGCCCACCCGAGGAGGTAAGCCCATGGACCTGATGCCCTACCGCGAACAGCTGCACGGACTGTGGAACAACGCTGACAACACCGCGCAGGTGATCGTCCAGCACACCACCGAATCCGAGTCCGGCAACAGCAACGTCATCAACTACCTGGAGAAGACCGGCAACGGCTCCTATCAGACGATGGTCGACAGCGATGGCGAAGAAGTGCGCATGGTCCCCGATGACCGCCAAGCCTGGGGTGCGGGGAGCGCGGGCAACCGGATCGGGCTGCACGTTTGTGCGATGGGCCGCGCAGCATTCTCGCGCGAGCGGTGGTTGTCGGAGACGCGACTGCTCGAACGCACGGCGATGCGTTACGCCGAATGGTCACGGGCGTACGGCATCCCGCTGGTCAAGCTCGGCCCCGCCGAGGTGCGTGCAGGCGAGCGCGGCATCTGCGGGCACGCCGACATTTCAGCGGCGTTCCGCGAGGTGGACCACACCGACCCCGGCGTCAACTTCCCCTACGACGTGGTGATCGAACGCGCGAAACAACTGCTCAACCAGGAGGACGATATGCAACTCTCCGACACCATCACCGACGCCTACGGCAACAAGGTCTCCGTCGGCGACGTCCTGAAATGGGTCAGCTACCACGCAGACCTCACCATCGACCAGCTCGGCGGACCAGGATCCCGCACCAAGATCCCCGCAGTAATGCCCGGCTGGGCACAGCTAGGGGACAAGACATTCGTCGACTCCCTCGCCGACGCCCACAAGAAGATCGACCGAGTGATCGCGCTGCTCGAGGCCAACGGGAAAGCCCAGTGATCACCCAGGTGCGGGGCCTGCTCGGCACGGAACCTGTCCGGTTGATTTTGTGGACGGCATCGGTCGCCGCCATCGGTGCGCTGGTCGCGGCAGGGAAGATCGACACCAGCCTCGCGGGCATCATCACCGCGGTCATCACCGCCGCGTTGGGGTTCGGCACCGCTGAACTGGTGCGGCCGTTGGTGACCCCGTCAGGGAACCTGCCCGAAGCGGTCGCGACCGGTGCGCAGGCGGCTATCGACCATGTGCGCGGCCAAGTCGCGGACACCCTCGGGCCAACGGGCACCGACGCGCTCGCCCAGGTCGAGGCCATGATCCGAGCCTCCGCGCCGCGACGGCACGCGCGATAGATGCCAGCTTGTGCAACTGTCGGGGCTTTATGACTTTCGGCGGCGATCGGGGGTGAAGGGCGGTGGCGGGTGAACGAGGCCCTGATTTTGAGATTGATAGCCGGAATAGCCATCGCCGTTTCTGTGGGTTGGTTTGTGGCGGTGGTCGTGTGGCCATTGTGGCAGCCAGAGTTCCGCCCACCCATTGAAATAACCGCCGTGATGACGACAACCGTCACGGGACTAATTGGGCTGTACCTCAAGGCCAAGAATCCGAAAAACGGTGGTGACGAGGACGATGATTGATTGGAGCTTGCTTATAGGCTGTGTGATCGGCGCAGCCGCCGGACTTCCAGTCGGGTATTTCCTAGGTTTTCGGCGGGTCCGAAAAGAGGGCGGAGCTTCGGTACTTGTGCCGATGATCGACCACCGTCCACTGAAGCAGCGGATCCGTGAGGCCAACTTTCGCCAGGCACTGCACTGGGGTGCCGAGCATTGGCTCGTCGCCCTCATGACATGCATGGTGCTGATCGGACTCGTGCAGATCACGACCGTGTCCTACCGGTATCGAACCTGCAACGATGTCCTGTGGGACACGATCATCGAACGCTCCGAGATCGCAGGCGATACCGAGCAGGCGCGTCAGGAGAACGATCGCGCTACCTACGACTGGGCGAAATCATGGCTGGCGTTGTCGGAGGATCCGGCTGCAGCTGGCAATAGGGATCAGGCGATCGTCTCGCTGCGTCAGTTCGTGGACACCTACGACGACAACGTGGCCCGCCAGGAAGCCAACGCAAAGCTACGAGCGAACAAACCATTTCAGCGGTGCTGAGGTGACGGCGAGGACCGGCGACCCTTCATGCCCTGAATGCGCCAAGCTGCTCATTCGCGTAGAGGAGATGGACCGGCGGTTCAACCTGTCGATCGACGCTTTGACCGCGCGAGTCTTCCAGCAGTTCAACAGCGACCATACGGCACTACAGGCCGCGTTGATGAGCCAGGAAAAAGCCGTGGCGGCCGCACTGCAGGCGGCGAAAGAGGCGGTCGACAAAGCCGAAACCGCTGCGTCCAAGCGTTTCGACAGCACCAACGAATTCAGGCTTCAGCTGTCCGACCAGCAAGCGACATTCGTTCGTCAGGATGTCGCCGACGCCCGGTTCGCCGCCGCCGCACGGCAGTCCGATACCCAAGCTCAGCAAATAAGCGCGCTCCAGCTGTCGGTAGCGACCGGAGTCGGACGCGACACCGGCACCACCGATACCCGCGACGACGCACGCGCGGCCCTCAATGCGCGCTACGTGCTGGCAAGCGTTGTCATCGCCAGCCTCGGCCTCGTGCTGACCGTGTTCCTCGGGACTCGATGACTCCATCAATCAACTGACGGGGAGGTGAGACATGACCACACCCGGTGGGTCTGCTCCCGGCACCGCGTTCGTCCTGGG
Organism: Nocardia sp. NPDC049149; assembly: GCF_043197455.1. NCBI lineage: Bacteria > Bacillati > Actinomycetota > Actinomycetes > Mycobacteriales > Nocardiaceae > Nocardia > Nocardia sp. NPDC049149. The sequence continues at coordinate 284,070 of NZ_JBICTD010000005.1, read as the reverse complement.
CAGCCAGTTCGGCCAGGACATCACCGAATCCTCTGCGCGGGCGGTGATGAAAGCGGGCTCTGTCGGCTCGAGCGGCTCCTACGCCAACGTGCAAGGAGCGGTGAACACGCAGGTCAAAACGCCGATCGTGCGCACCCAAGCGGTCGTCGTCACCACGGGAATCATCGGCGGGCAGACGGTAACCCGATACCTGTACCTGTCCGGAGGCACCTGGACCAAACCCACACCACCCTCCGGTAAGCGGATATCGCGTGTTGCGGCATGCGCCATCTGCGGCGGCAACGGCGGCAACGGGCCGCCGGGAGCCTCCTCCGACGGGGCGGAAGGCGGCGAAGGTGGCGGCTATCTGTACAAGGAGTTCGTCGACTCCGCCGTCCCTGCCAGTGTCACCATCACTGTTGGTGCGGGCGGTGTGGGTGGCGGTGTCGCGGGGTTCGGAGCCGTCGGCGGTACATCCTCGTTCGGGACGTTGGTCGTGGGTGTTCCTGCAACCTCCAACGTGCAGACCTCCCAGGGTGCGTTGGGTGCTACCTGCGCGCCGGGCCGCGGCGGTCGCGGCGGTGGTGGTGGCGCTGGCGGGGATTACAACTACGAGAGCCCAGGCCTTCGCGGACAGTCCAGCGCGCTCGGCGTGGGAGGCGCTGGCGGGCTCGCCGAGGCATCAGGGTCGCCCGCAGGAGTGACAGCGACCGATCCGCACATCTTCTCCGGTGGCGCTGGTGGCGGTGGCGGTGGCGGGTGTGACGCGGGCTCCGGCGCCCTGATCTTCCTCCGGCCCGGTGGTGGCGGCGCGGGAGCCGCGCCCGGTGGTGGCGGCGGTGGCGCGGGCGGCGGAAATCGAGGCGGCGGCGCCGCATGGCTGCCCGGCGGCGCAGGCGCTAATGGCGGGGTTTGCGTGTGGGTCTACTACGAGGACATCACGACAACATGAACGCGAAACTTGTTTACCCGCACCATGATTACTGGGTCGGCGACGCACGCATCTACGAACTCGATCCCCCGTATCAGGGGCATTCGTATGTCGCGATCACAGTGCACCCGGTCAGTGATGGCCAGTGGCAGAACGCGGGCGTCGAGGTTGTCGGCTGCAACGCCGACGGCCACATCCCCGGCGATTACGTCGTCTCCTGCTGGTCCAGCTACGTCGTCATGAGCCACGGCGAGGTCCTCGCCCAACTCGGATATTCGGAGGCCTAATGACGGTGATCAGCGAACCAATCGAGAACATCGCGGGCGCCGACGATACGACCGCGTTCCTGTTCGGTACCCGCCTGCGTGAAAGCGCCGACGGCACAGGATTCATCACCGACCGCTGGCAGCGCTACACCGCGGTGAATGGTGTCCTGACCACTGGAAATCTCGACCCCGGCCTGGCGCTGGTGCGGATCGGCGCCGAGATGCGGACGGTGGAAATCCCCAACTCGGGTACGGCCGTCCGCCTGTGGCCTATCTGGGATGCGGGTGGCGTACCGACCGGAGACACAACCAGTTTCGTGGTTAACGGCGGCGGGATCCGGCGGATCGAGGCTCTTACCCAGTCCGAGTACACAGCCCTCAGCGCTCCTGATCCCGCGACGTTCTACGTCATTTTCTCGGGATAGTGACCTGCCGCTCTGGGTCGAAATTCCGTGGAAACCGTATTCGAGATCTGTTGTGCGTGAAGCGTAATCCGCTTCTCGGGCTAGCAAATGATGACGTCGACCGGCTGATGGCTGCTGTCGCCTATCTAAGGAAGTGGTCCTAATCGCTCACGTGGCCAAGTTCTACACCAAGTTCTTTTTGTCCGTCTTGAATAAAGAAGTCGACCTGGACACCGACACCCTCAAGGTCATGCTGTGCACCTCGAGTTACACACCGAGCCAGCATGTCCACCGCTACAAGAGCGATGTGACCAACGAGATCACGGGCACCGGCTACACCGCTGGCGGTGTGGCGCTGGCGTCGGTGACGGTCGGAAACTCGTCGGGCACGATCACGTTCGATGCTGCGGACAGCCAGTGGACGAGCGCGACATTCACCGCACGTAACGCCGTCATCTACGACTCCAGCCCCGCCTCGGATTCCACGAGGCCGCTGGTCGGGTACATCACCTTCGACGCCGATATCCCTGTCACCGCCTCCACATTCACGATCACCTGGGATTCGTCCGGCATCGCCACGGTCTCCGTCTCCTAGCTGATGTCGCTGTTCCTGAACGGCGAGGCACCCACCGCGCTGTACGTCGGCACCGAGCAAGTGGTGCAGGCGTACCTCGGCACCCACCTCGTCTACGACGGCACGCGGGCCGCCGTCGTTTTCGCGCCGAGGATGACTGCGACCGTGGCCGCGCGTGTGCCTGTGCCTCACGCGGGCCAGACGGTGGCGGTGCCGCCGATGCTGGCGACCGCAGATGTCGGCCTGCCGACCGTGACAGCGTCGGCGGTCGTCGCGGCGCCGGCGATGACAGCCAGCGCGTCGGCGATAGCTGGAGTCGTGTCGGTGCCGGTGACGGTGGAGGTTCCTCCGATGACCTCCAGTGCACTGTTGGGCGCCGATGTGGATGCGGGTGCGCTCGAGCCCGGCCACGTGGTGTCGCCACGACTGGAAGCGACTGCGTCCATGCCTGTCCCGGTGGTGAACGCGGGTGTCACAGTGACGGTTCCGGCGATGACCGCGACCGTCGATGCGGTCCTGGCCGCGATCGGCGCCGCGGCGGCCATCGTCCCTTCGGGACCGCAGGCGGCGACCGCTGCCGCGGCTGTTCCGGTCGTTCACGCGGGCGCCAATGTGGTTGCACCCGCGGCGACTGCTACCGCTACCGGTCGTGTACCGGTAGTCAGCGCATCCGCCAACCCCACCGTTCCAGCGATGACCGCCACCGCGACCGCGCTCGTGCCTGTTGTCCCGCCCGTGTCGGTCGTGGCTGCAGCATCTGCAGGCGGGCCCACCCCGGTGGTGTGCAACAAACCCACGGGGACAGCCAGCGGCGATGTAATGATCGCGATCCACTTCACCGACAACGACACACTCTCGGCGATGACCGCCCCGGCAGGGTGGACGTTGCTCACCTCGCTGGATCGGGGCTCCAGCCTCGAACACATCAAGATCTGGACCAAGACCGCGGGCGGCTCGGAGGCCTCTACCTACAGCTGGGCGCAGGGCCCCAGCGGCACAACCGACGGCTGTGTCACCATCATCACCCTGCGCGATGCGGACCCGTCGACAGCGAACTGGCTGTATGCGACACCGGTGTGGGCGGCCAACTCGGCGACACGGGTTGCTCCCACCGTGGTGGGCGCACCCGCAGGGTCCGTGCTGATCTGCACCGCGAACGTGGACATGAACAACACGTCCGCCACGATGACGCACCCAAGCGGGATGACGGAACTGTCCGACGTCCAATCCAGGACGTGGGCGGTTCAGGGTGTGGCCAGCCTGCTACTCCCGCCCAACCCCACCGGCACCAAAACATTCACGGTGTCCAGCTCGACCTTCAATGCGTCCAAGGGCGGCATCGAATGGTCCGTCGTTGTGCCCGCCGGCTGAGCTCAGGGCAGCGTGACCGTCGCGGACTTGGGTGCGACTGTCACGAACTTGATGTCGGACACTGTCGATCCCGCTTCGGCGACGATCGGCGTGTAGACGATCGCGGTCGGGTTGGGCTGCTGCATTTCGGCGACCACCCACCCCGCAGTCTTGCTGGCAGGCTGCGATTTCGAGATCTCCGGATAGCGGGATCGGCACTCGAACTTCACCACGGCAGGCGTCACCGCCTGTTGAAACCCGCTGTGGTCGACGACTTTCCAGGTCGTGTAGTCCGGGCGCGGGAGAAACAGCTCGCCCGGATTGTCGATCTCCACCCGTAGTCCGATGCCATGCCCTGCAGGGTCGGCCAAACATTCAGCCGGCATCGCCGCGGTCTCGAGTATCCGGATCGTGCCGATCGGCACTTTGGTGTCGGCACGCGCGAATACCAGCGGTTCACCAACTTTGGCGACGGTACTGGTTGCGGGTGGTGAACCGACGGTCGTGACCGCATCACTGCCGCAGCCCGACAGGACCAAACCGCATGCGGCGACCGCCGCGACGCTGAGCGTTTTCATTCGAATTTCCCCTTGTAGACGTGGCGCGACGGTACCCCGTCCCGGTGCGCACGCATCCATGAACGCGAAACCTGCCGGGAGGTCTTATGTCGACGCCCCTATTCAAACCGCCTCCTGTCTATGCCCTGCCGGTGAGCAAAGGTGGCGACCTGCTTGTCGATTTCCGCAACAAGGTTCCCGGCTCGAGCCCCGCCACATATACGGACTATCCGAGCGGTGTGGCGGTGCTGCTCATCATCGATACCGATGTTCCGATCTCGGCCACCGCAACGATCGCCACCAATCACGCAGTGGTGCGTGTGGAATCCGAGGTGGCCGACGCCATCCCGCAGGGAAAGTTGTGGCGCTGCATCTACCGAGTGCCTGGGACGCCGACCACCGAGGTGGTCCTCGCCAACGGCAAGACCGAACGTCATGACGGGAAGTCTTGATGTCGGCGCCGATCACCCTTGATATCGAGGTCAGCTCACCGGCGGCCGTCGAACTCGAAATTGAAACTCCCGCAGTCGAAGTCACTCCCGATCCTGACGGTGCGCAAGTCATTGTCGTCGCCACACCTGGCCCGCAGGGGCCAGCGGGACCGTCCGGCGCGGGCACTGGCGTTTTCAACGAGACGCCGAGCGGGACGCAGAACGGCATCAACGCCGTCTTCACTCTTGCCAACGAACCGCAGGCCGGTTCAACCACTGTGTACCGCAACGGATTACGCGAAGTCCTCGGCACTGGATACACCGTGACCGGCTCGGCCATCACCTTCACTACGCCGCCCTTGTTGAGCGACGTCCTCACCGTCGATTACCTCTTGGAAGGCTGAGAAATGGCACAGACCCAGATCAATGGCGCCACCCAGATCAAGGACGCCACTATCGGCGACGCCCAGATTGCTTCGGGCGCGGCCATTGCCGATACCAAGCTGGCAGCGAGTTACATCAAAGCGGATGGCACGCGGGCGTTCACCGGCGATCAGTCGATGGGCTCCCACAAGCTGACCAGCCTGACCGCCGGTACCGCGGGCGACCATGCCGTCAACCTGAATCAGCTGCAGGCCGCCATACGAGACCAGGACGGCAAGCCGTCAGTGCAATGGTCCTCGACGGGATCGGAGACCTACACGATCTCCGCAGGCTCAGTCACGCAAATCAGCGGCACCAGCTTCGGTGGTGGCTCTCCGGCGGTCAATGACCGGCTGCTGATCAAGAACGCGCCAGCCGCCAGTGGTGCCGGTTCCGCCGACAGCGGCACCACCGGCACTAGCCAGCCAGCCAACGGCTTTTATGTCGTCAGCAATGCCACAACCAACCTGACAGTGGCGCGAGCCCTCGACGGCGACGGAGACTCTGAGGTCACCACCGGTGCGACGGTGTGGGTGGACGGCGGAACCCTCGAAGACACCCAGTGGACGCTGATCACCAACCCTGCGATCACCGTCGGTACGACAGCGTTGCAGTTCACCAAGACCGGCGGCGCGAGCCTCGCAGCTGACGGTACGTCGCTCACGCAATCGGGCAACACCATCACACGTGCTGCGCTGACCGGTGACGTGACAGCTTCGGCGGGCAGCAACTCCACCACCATCGCCAACGGCGCCGTGAGCTTGGCGAAGATGGCGAATCTTGCTACCGGCAAGGTGATCGGCAACCTCTCGGGGAGTACGGCGGCGCCGATCGCGGTCGACGCGGTGGCGACCGCGACGGCCAGCACGGTCGTCGCGCGAGATTCGAACGCCAATCTCAAGAACAACTCGACCGCCTCGGGCGTAGCCACCACCGCGACCGCTGCTGGTACGACCACACTTACGGTCGCGTCGGCGCAGTTCCAGCAGTTCACCGGCACGACCACGCAGACCGTGGTGTTGCCGGATGCCACCACGCTGGTCACCGGGCAGAGCTTCATCATCAGCAACCAGTCGTCTGGCGCTCTGCAGGTCAACGCCAACGGAGGCGGCGGCGTCCGGACTGTGGCAGCCCTGACGACCGCGGTGATCACGTTGATCGCGGCGGGCAACGCGGCAGGCACATGGGATCCCGGTACCACCGCGTCGGCGACTGGGCTGGCGTCCTCGAACTTCGTCACCCGCGAAACGCCGTCCGGGACCGTGAACGGCTCGAACGCCGTATTCACCTTGGCGAACACCCCGACTTCCGGAACGGAAGAGGTGTACCTCAACGGCTTGCTCCAGGAACCGTCCGGTCAGGACTACTCCATATCGAGCGCAACGATCACCTTCGTCGCCGCGCCGGTGTCAGGCGACCGCATCAGGTGTTCCTACCAGAAGTAAGGGGCACGGCAGATGGCACGTACAGCGGTTCGCGGGCTGCAAATCGCCGACGGCGCGAACGGTGTAGACCTCGCTGTCGATACGACCGGCGTTCTGCCGATCGCCAATGGCGGCACCGGCGCGAACGATGCCGCCGGAGCACGGACAGGCATAGGCCTTGCGGCGATGGCGACCGCAGCGACGGCGTCCACGATCGCGCAACGCGACGCGAACGCCAACGTGTCCGTTGTCAACCTGATCGAGGGTTACACCACCACCGCCACCGCGGCGGGCACGACCACGTTGACGGTGGCCAGCACCTACCTGCAGTTCTTCACCGGCTCGACCACTCAAACGGTGACGCTACCGGTGGTGAGCACCCTGGTGCTGGGGCAGCAGTGGCTGATCACCAATCTGTCCAGCGGCAACGTCACCGTGCAATCCTCGGGCGCCAACACTGTGGTCGTCCTGGCGGGCGGCACGTCAGCAGTGCTGACATGCATCCTCACCACGGGAACATCGGCCGCCAGCTGGCAGGCAGCCTATTTCGCTGACGCTGTCACCAGCGGCAAGAAACTCAGCGTCTCCAACACACTGACTTTGGCCGGGACCGACGCCACAACGATCACGTTCCAGGGCACAGACACCTACGTCGGGCGCGCCACCACCGACACGATGTCGAACAAGCGGATCACCCGTCGCGCTACGACCACGGCGGGGCCGGGCGCAACGCCGACGATCAACACGGACACGACGGACTACGCGGAGTTCACCGCGCTTGCTGCGGCGATCACCTCGATGACCACCAATCTGTCCGGTACCCCGGTCCGTGGCGACAGCCTGTGGATATCACTGACCGATAACGGCACGGCGAGGGCGATCACCTGGGGCGCCAGCTTCGAGGCGTCGGGCACGATCGCGCTACCCACCACCACTGTTATCAGCACCAGGCTCGATGTGGCGTTCACCTGGAACGTGGCCACATCCAAGTGGCGGGTAGTGGGCGTGGCCTAGTGGCGCTCCCAACGTTCGGTGCGGCAGGCACCAGCTCAGGTGGTGGCTCGGGTACGACCTGCAACATCCCTGTCCCGTCGGGGGTTGTCGCGGGCTCGCTGATCCTCGCGTTCCTCTACATCGAAACGACGCAGGCAGTCACCCCACCGTCAGGAGCGGGTACGTGGACCGAGGCACCCGATAGTCCTGTAGTCGTGACAGGCAGTCACGCCCACGATATGAGGGTCTACTGGAAGCGCGCCACCGGTGCCGACTCAGGCAACTATGCGTTCGTCATCGCCGCTGGTCTGGCCTGGCGTATGGGTGTCGCTATCCGATTCGCTGGCTGCATCACCGCCGGAAACCCGTTCGATGTCACCAACTCGGCGATCAAAACCACCACGACCACCGGGGCTACCCCGGCAGTGAGTGACACCACGACAGGATCTGATCGGCTGTGGGTTTGGTCGGGCTCGTACTTCAATGGTGACGCGACCTGCACCCAGCCGAGCGGTTTCACCGAGCGCGTAGACATCTCCGGTGGTGTAGCACTGGACGTGGCAACCAAGGACCAGGCCACGGCGGGTGCGTCGGGGTCGCTGACCGGCACGTTCAGCGGTAACGGCGGGACGGGCGCCTGGCTGGGCGCGCTGCTTCCGCCTCCGACCGGCGGATTCTTCGGCCTGATGTAACACCAGCCGGGCGAGGTGCTCGGCCCCCGCCCAATACTCCCAATACTCCCGGGCTAATTCTCCCGCAGCATTTAGCAGTCGACGCACCAACGCCCCATCCCGCACCGCCGATTGGCTGGTGCGGGATGGGGCGTTTTGTGCGTGGACCACTGTTAGGCGGGGATCTGCGCGCCGATGGCGCTGCCCGCTCCCGCGCCGACCGTGGCGCCGATGACACCACCGGCGGCCCCGCCTGCGATGACCCCGACGATGGCGGTGATCGGGCATGCGGGCAGCACGACAACACAGGCGAACGTCCCGCCAGCGACCGCGCCGACACCGATGCCGACGATGGTGCCGACGACTGCCCCGGCCTGTCCGCCGGGAATGGCCTGGGTCTGGCCTGCCGCGACAGGGGCGATAGGTGCCGGTTCTGTGGCGGCCGAGGCGATACCCGCACCAGCGGTGAGCGTCACTGCGGTGATGGCGGTAGCGGCGAAGAGTTTGCGAATCATGGTGATCTTCCTGGGTTTTCGAGGATTAGACGTACGACTGTGCCCGAGTTCTGGTGCGGGCGGGGATGTTTCTGGGGTGTTCGGTCCGCCGTGTCCGTCGTTCGGCGGACACGGGGACCTGAGTGTTCAGGGGCGTTGCTCGCGCCGCAGCATCGCGTAGGCGTAGATACCGGCCGCGGTCGCGGCGATGTCGATGACTGCCAGCGCGGTCACGGCGAACGTCTTGCTGCCCTCAACAACTGCGAAGGTTTCGGTCGCGATCATCACGATTACGCCGAGGACGGTCAGTGAGAGGATCGCGGCGGCTTGGGTGCACCTGCGCCATATGTCGGCCGTAGTGAGGCTCACAGGCATCGCACGTCCTGCGCTTGCGGGCCTTTCTGGCCCTGGCCGATCTCGAACTCGACCTTCTGGCCCTCGTCGAGGGACCTGAACCCGGTACCGCCGATCGCCGAGTAATGCACGAAGACGTCAGGGCCGCCTCCGTCCACGGCGATAAAGCCGAAACCCTTCTCGCCGTTGAACCACTTCACAGTGCCTTGTGCCATATTCTTTCCTTCATTTTCTGTGGATCCCCTTACTTCAGGGGACGGTTGTGGGCGCGTTCGGCGAGCAGGCGCGTGGCCTCACGCAGCCGCTCAGCGAGATACGCGTCATCCGGTGCCTCCGCCGGAAGCGAGGGGACGTACTCAGCCCCGATCGCATCCTCAGCCCGGCGCCGAGGCAGGCATGCCCCGCCGCAGTTGAGGTGTCTGCTCATGGCGAGGATCGCCGCGGCGGCAGTGAGCGGCCCCGGTTCGACCAGGCAGTCCGGTAACCGTGCGTCGTCTGTCACGTAATCCTTCGCTTCCTGGTGGGGACGTTGGGGCGGTCGGCACCCGAGGCACCCTCCAGGGTGCCGACCGCCGGGGGAGGCGAGTGCAGGGCTCAGCCTCACCGTCCGGGAGGAGGGCCCTCTCCCGGAGTTTCGATGTCAGCGACAGACTCGGGCTCGATGTCGATCGCAGCGGCAGGCAGTGCGGGACGGGTCACGTTCTGGAGCATCGACATGTCCAGGGCGACGGGGTCACTGGGCCAGCCGTCGTCATCGACGACGGACCATGTTCCGTCGTCGTACTGCAACAGCGGTGGATGCCCGTCGTCACCAGTGGTCGCCTCCAGCCGGTCCAGCCAGCTGGTGACCGGATCGTCGAAGTCTCCGACATCGGTGTTCACCACTCGTCGCCCTCGCTGGCGTAGGCGGCAGCCGCAAGGTACTGCAGGCAAGCAGGTCCGTGTCCGGCGTGAGTGCTGAGGACGTAGTGGGCCTCGTCGAGGCTGCCGGGTGCGGACTCGTCGCGGCAATGCAGGTGCTGGACTCGCCACCGCTCACGCTTGAATACGGTGGCGTTCACCGCTGAGTCCGTGCGTTGCGGCTGGCGGGTTCGTCGCGAACCAGTGCGGCGCGGAAGCAGATCACCGCGAGGGTGAGGACTGCTCCAGCGAGGACTAGTGCGACAACGATCTGATAGGCGGGCATTGGGCGATACCCCTGTGTAGGTGTTGTTGGAGAGCACCCGGCGCCGAGGGTTTCGCCTACCGGTCCGGCCCCTACCGGCGAGGTCGGGGCAGACAAGTCCGGTAGTGCTTCGGGGGAGGGTCTACTCGCCCCGACGCTGGGTGCTGAGACCAGAGTCACACCATGCGGTCTCAAAAAAAATGACAGTTCCGGGTCGTGTCAACCGGAACTGTCATTCGTGGGATGATTCCTGCGGGTCAATACTCCAGACGAATCTGGTCGGCCAATTCCCGCATTTCCGCCGTCAACGTCCTACGCTTTGCGATAATCTTGCCGAGAATGTCGCGCGCATACCGTTGCTGCACAAGCCATTCCGGCGCGAAGTCTCGCAGCTCCTGAAGCGTGCCCATAGCCTCGGGATACTGCCGCAACTGCGCATGGGCGTGCGCCACATCCAATCGATGCCGCAAACGCCCTGCCGCCGACGGCGCGAACACCAACTTCGGTGCAGCCTCCGCGATCGCCAACGCACGCGCCGGATCGTCCGCGATCACGTGACATTCACCCGTGATCTGCGCGACCGTGACCGGCCCGAACGTGCGGTTCGGGTTCGGGTCATACAGCATCTCGTGCCCGATCCTGTCGCCCGCCGCCTTCGCCAACGACAACGCATCCGCAGTCTCCCCGGGTGAGTTGTCGCGCACTGCCGCATTCGCCACGTACAGCCAGAGCCTGCCCCACAGGGCGAGCTGCGCGGCCGTCGCACGCGAGAACCTCGGCTCGATATCGTCGGCCCATTTCACCGCCAAGTCGCGGGCCTCGGTCAGTTGCCCTTGCCTCAGGTGAGCCCACACCAGCACATTGACCGCAGCGACCGCTGACCCACGATCGACGGAGGCGTCGATCGCCCGGTTCAACGTCGTTGCCGCGGCTTCGAACTGCCGATTCTGGGTGAGCATCCATCCGGTGGTGGTCAGCACCCGCGCGCGGACGCTTCGCCCTTGCTGTCCTTCGAGAGTGTCGGCGTCGCGTAGCAGCGCTGGGAGCATCGCCGAGATCTCCCGGTATCGGTGCTGATCGATCAGGGGGCGCATTTCGTCGAAGGCTGTACGCACCCCGTCGCTGGTGGCGGGTTCTTCAGGCACGTCGTCGGGCACGTCTTGCCCGAGCAGCGCGCGCCGGACAGGTGCCCACAGGTCGCTGGTGTCGGGGTCGGCCTGCTCGGCATCGTTGCCGATCTGCAGGTCGCTGGTGTTCATCCTCATCGCGATCGCGAGGGCACGAAGCGTTTCGAGCCGCGGCGTGTAGTCGCCTTGCTCGATTTTCGTGATCTGCGACAGCGAAACTCCGGATGCTGTCGCCAGTTCGTGCTGTTTGAGGCCCACCCGTTTTCGGGCATTCTTCAATCGTTCTCCATGGTCCACACTCATATCTCCCACGCTACGACCGATCCCCGCCGGGCGCATAGCTTCGTTGTAGGATCGATGTGCGTCCACACTCATATGGCCGCCGTGAAGCCGCCCCGGATCACCGGGGCGGCTTCTTTGCGTTCGGGGTCCATGAGAGTGGGTCGCGAAGGCTGGGCGTGCCCGACGGGATACCTTGAGTGGGTGACGCTCCTCCAGGAACATCATTTCCCCAGGTCAGAGGCCAACCCCTCCTTTCGATCCGTATCTAGTGTGAACGTAAACGGCGTCCGCGCGGCTGCGGGTAAAGGCATGCTTGCCTGGCTGGCCGCCACCGAGGCCGACATCGTGTGTGTCCAGGAGACCAGGGCCACCGAGGAGCAGGTCGCGGCGGCGCTGGCGCCCGCGCTCGCCGACGGCTGGTGGCTGGCGCAGGCCGAGCCGGAGTCCAAGGGCAGGGCCGGTGTCGCGATCCTGTCGCGGCGCGAACCGAGCGCGGTCCGAATCGGCTTCGGCAGCAGCGAGTTCGGCGCGTCGGGCCGCTACCTCGAGGCCGACTTCGGCGAACTCACCGTGGCCAGCGTGTACGTGCACTCCGGCGACGCAGGGACACCGCGACAGGACGAAAAGTACCGGTTCATGGCCGAACTCGGCGCCTACCTCACCGCACGCACCGGCGATTTCGTGGTGAGCGGCGACTGGAACATCGCGCATACGGAACGGGATCTGAAGAACTGGAAGGGCAATCTGAAGTCGGCGGGGTTCCTGCCGGACGAGCGCGCCTGGATTGATCAGCTGCTCGCCGCCGGTTATGTGGATGTGGTGCGTGCACTGCATCCCGGCGTCGACGGCCCGTACAGCTGGTGGTCCTATCGCGGTCGCGCTTTCGACAACGACACCGGCTGGCGGATCGACTATCAGCTGGCCCGTGGCGATCTCGCCGCTCGCGCGAAGCAGGCCGTTGTGGAGCGTGCCGCCGCCTACGACCAGCGCTGGTCCGACCACGCGCCGGTGACGGTGCAGTACCGGTGAAACTCGCCGAGCCGAACGCGCTTCGGCAGCAGGGCGGCCGTCCCGCGGTAGCCGTTTCCCGTGCGAAAACTCTTCAACCCGAATGATTTTCGGGTGATCTAGTGGTGGTCGAACTAGCCTAGAGAGGCTTCGGGCGCACAAGGGCGTCGCCGACTTCTCCGTTCCACCACACAGAGCAGAAGGCCGCGGTGAGTCCCATGACATCTCCGGTTTCCCGTCATCATTCCGATACTCGACTCTGGGCCTCCGGTGCCGCTCTCGGCGGCGCCTGGGTCGAGCAAGCACCCGTTCCCGGGGCTACGTCGCCCGATGCCGCGGCGCTGGCGGTGTTCCAGCGCGGGCTGTACATGGCTTGGCGGGCGGAGGACAGTACCGACAGCATCTGGCTGGCCAGCACCAGCGACGGGAACAGCTGGGCCTCGCCGTGGAATCTGCCGTATGTCGGCACGTCCGAGCGGCCCGCGCTGTCGGCGGTGGAGCATGCGGGCAGCGAGTCGCTGTTCGTGGCGTGGAAGGGGGCGGGGCGCGATCAGAGTATCTACTGGTCCACCTCGTCCGACGGCCACAAATGGGAGGACCAGCAGATCTTGGGCGGCGCGGAATCCGCTCGCGCGCCGAGCCTGGTCGTGTTTCGCGGTCTGCTGCATGCTTTCTGGCGCGGCAGCGAGCATTTGATCACCTCCAATCAGAACCTCTACGCGTCAGTGCGTGGTGAGACTGGTTGGGGCGCGCCCATGGGACTGCCGGGGATGGGCTCTGCGGAGAGTCCTGCGGTCGCGGTGCTCGGCGACACGCTGTATCTCGCCCATCGTGGCACGAAGGCCACCCTGGACAACGACAAGTTCATTCGACTGTGGAGTTCCGGAAACGGGATCTCCTGGACCTCGCGCGCCAATCCGCCCGACGCCTACTCCGATCTCGCGCCCGGACTGGCCGCGCACGACGGCCGACTGCACCTGGCCTGGAAATCGGCCAGTGGCCCCGAGATCTGGTACTCGTCGTTCGACGGCGAACAGACCTGGCAGCCGCCGACGCGAGTCGCGACCTTCGAAACCGGCTGCGGTCCAGCGCTCTGCGCTTTCCGGCCCGAGCGCGGCACGAACGAACTCCATCTGGCCTGGCGCGGCTCGACACTGTGAGCGATTGTCCGCCCATGCTCGAGGTGCGGAGCGAGTGACGTAGATTCGTCAGTCATGACGGAAAGCCTGGTCACGGTGCGGTACCGGTGAACGTGTCGCCCAAGACGATCCGCGCACTGGCCGCGGTCGGCGTGGTGGTGCTCGCGCTGATCGTCGTCGCGGTCCTCGCGGTGCGCGGTGGCGACGACCCGGCCGCCACCACCGCGCGCGTTCCTGGCTCCTCGGTCCCGGCCGCGACCGTCGCGGCCCCCACCGGCACGGCCACGCCGCAACGACCGCCGCAGCCCGATCCGGCGAGCACCCGGGTAGCGGGCGTTCCCGACCGTGCCTATGCGACCCTGCTCGAGATCGATGCGGGGCGCTGGCCCGATGCGGCGAACGCACCAGGCACCAAGGGTGGTGACCGCTGGATGAATCGTGATCGAACGTTGCCTGCCACCGATGCCGCGGGCAAGCCCGTCAGCTACCAAGAGTGGGACGTGAATCCCAAGCAGCGTGGCCGATCCCGGGATGCCGAGCGCATCGTCACCGGCAGCGACCGCTCGGCTTGGTACACCGGTGACCACTACAAGACCTTCACGAGGATGCGCTGATGTCGGAAACTCTTTCGTTGTCGCAGTTCCTTGCCCGCCCCGATACCGCGACCGCGCAGTCCGGCGTTGCGCACACGGTCTCGGCCGCGGTGCTCGGCGCGGCCGCGGTCGATGCCGCCGAGTTGAGTGGGGTGCGCTACCGCGCGCCGTCGGGGTATGTGGTGCGCGAATTGCGCGGGGCGAAGATGCGGACGGTCGCGCGACTGTTCGACGAGTTCGCCGCCGCGCTGCAATTCCCGTACTACTTCGGCGACAACAAGGATTCCTTCGACGAATGCCTGCGCGATCTGGACGATTTCGTCGGTGATGCGACGGGATACGTTGTGGTGATCCGTGATTCGGTGCATCTGCTGGCAGAGGCGCCCACGGAACGGACCTGGTTCGGCGAGGCGATCCGTGACTGTGCCGACTACTGGTCAGGCAAGGGGATTCCGTTCCGTGTTGTCCTGCACGGCGAAGCGACAGGGCTGCAGGACGTTTCGCTGGATCTTTAGCGCTAGGCCAACCGGCGCGCGAGGTCCTCGCCGAGCAGCACGAACACATCGGTGGTGTGCTCGATCAGCTCGGCACGGGTGAGCGGCAACTCGCCCTGCAGCCACGCGGTGAGCGTCTGCACCAGTCCGCCGACGAGATAGTTGGCCCGGAAGTCGATCGCCGGATCCGAATTCGGGTCGTCGATTCCGTAGAAGTCGATGCCCTCGGCCGCGACCATCCGCGCGAAGACCCGGACCGTCTCGGTGGTGCGCGCACGCAACTCCGGCGTCGCCATGCCCGCGACCAGCGTGACCTTGGCCTTGCGCGGATCGTCGGTGAGCAGATGGATGCCTGCGGCGATCGCGGCGCGCGCGGTAGCCCTGGTGTCCTTCGGTGCGGTGGCGACCGCGGCGACGATGCTGACCGCCAGTTCCTCGGCGATCGAGTCGACGAGCGCGGTCAGCACGGCATCGCGACTGTCGAAACTCTCGTAGTAGTACCGCTCGTTGAGCCCGGCTTGCGCGCACAGACCCGAGACGGTCAGTTTTGCCAGCCCCTGGGTGCCGATGATTTCCAGCGCCGCCTCGAGCAGCGCGGTACGCCGCTGCGCTTTGCGCTCGTCCGCGGATATCCCACCGTAGGCCCGCTGCGCAGACCCACTACGCGATGAAGTCACGTCCCAATCTTGGCACGGCACAATTCTGGCAGAGAGTATTGCCAGATTGTCGAATCTGGCGGATGCTGTTGCCAGATGCTCTCGACGAGGAGGCAGTGATGTCCGAGCCCGGCTACTTCAGCGACCACTCGATGGCAAGGCGGGTGATGAGCAAACGAGCCGTCGGCCTGACCTACGGTCAGCGCGCCCTGGTCGTCGGCGCGGTCAACCCGCTGCTCTACGTCGGCACCGCCGAGAACACCGAGCATCGGATGACCCCGTACACCCGGCTCTCGCTCACCGGCCACCTCTTCGAGGCGGTGTTCCTCGGCAGCAAGGCGGAGGCCGATCGCGCGCTGGAGTTCACCACGAAGAAGCACGCACGGGTCAACGGCACGCTGCCCGAAGCGGCAGGCGCACACCACCCGGCGGGCACCCGCTATTCCGCGCACGACCCGCACCTGATGTACATGACGATGGCCTTCACCTTCGACTCCGCCGAGGTGATGTACGACCTGTTGGTGCGCACGATGACCGACGGCGAGCGCGAAGGTCTCTACCAGGACTACGTGCGCTGGGCCGAGCTGTTCGGCATGCCGCGCGATGCCGCGCCGGACAACTACCGCGCGTTCCGTTCGTCCTTCGACGCCTATCTCGCCTCCGACGAGCTGTTCCTCACCGAGGAAGCCAGGCTGGTCGGCTCGTACCTGGCCGGACAGCGCGTGCCCTATCCGCAGCGGGTGCCGTTGCAGCAGGTCACCTCCGCGGTCTTTCTGTTGATTCAGGGCAGCTTGCCGCCGCGGATCCGGCAGATGTACGCGATGCCGTGGGGTCGCGCCGAACAGCTCGCCTACCGAGCGCTCGCCCAGGGTGTGCGCACCGCACACGTGTCGTTGCCGCTGGTCCCGCCCGTGTTGCGCGGCACGCTGGCCGGGCCGAGCGGGCCGGTCTACAAGCTCGTCTCCCAGCGTGAACGCAAGCTGGTCGGCACGGGGCGACCGAGCATGCCCGGCGTCGACCCACGGAACTGGGTGGAGCGAAATTCGGCTTGAGCCGCATGGGAAGATCGGGGTATGTCCGCTCCTGCGCAAACCCCGGCCGCTGAACGCAAGCAGCGGGTCCTTTCCGGGATCCAGCCCACCGGCACCTCGTTCCACCTCGGTAATTACCTTGGGGCGCTGCAATATTGGGTGACCATGCAGGACGACTACGAGTCGCTGTACTTCATCCCGAACCTGCACGCGATCACGGTGCCGCAGGATCCGAAGGAGCTGCGGGCCAAGACCAGGGCCGCCGCCGCGCAGCTGCTGGCGATCGGCATCGACCCCAAGAAGTCGACGCTGTTCGTGCAGAGCCAGGTGCCCGAGCACGCCGAGCTGGCCTGGGTGCTCAGCTGCATCACCGGTTTCGGTGAGGCCAGCCGGATGACCCAGTTCAAGGACAAGTCGGTCAAACAGGGCTCGGACAACGCGTCCGTCGGGTTGTTCACCTATCCCGTGCTGATGGCCTCGGACATCCTGCTCTACCGCGCGCATCAGGTTCCGGTCGGCGAGGATCAGCGCCAGCACCTGGAGCTGACCCGAAACCTGGCGCAGCGCTTCAACACTCGGTTCAAGAAGACGTTCGTGGTGCCGGAGGCGCACATCGTCAAGGGCACCGCCAAGATCTACGACCTGCAGGATCCGACCTCGAAGATGAGCAAGTCGGCCTCCAGCGATGCCGGCCTGATCAACCTGCTCGACGACCCGAAGGTCACCGCCAAGAAGGTCCGCTCCGCGGTCACCGACACCGAGCGGGAGATCCGGTACGACGTGGAGCAGAAGCCCGGTGTCAGCAACCTGCTGGTGATCCTCAGCTCGCTGTCCGACACTCCGATCGTCACGCTCGAACAGGACTACGCGGGCAAGGGCTACGGCGACCTGAAATCCGATGTGGCCGACGCGCTGGTCGAATTTGTCACGCCATTGCAGGCGAAGGTGCAAGAGTATTTGTCGGATCAGGGCGAACTCGACCGCATCCTCGCCGCCGGTGCCGAGCGGGCGCGCGAGATCGCCGGCAACACCCTCGCACAGGTATACGACCGAGTGGGCCTGCTGGCTCGCTAGCGGACGGCACCTGCGAGATCACTCCTGAAGGGGCGAACTGGTGCAGGTGATCGACAACATCAAGGCCTGGATCGAACGACGGATCCAAAAGCGGCCCTGGCTGGACCATCTGGTGCGGGCGGGCGGGCGGTATCAACGGCAGCGCGGTGACTACTACGCGGCGGGCATCACGTATTTCACCGTGCTGTCGCTTTTTCCGCTGTTGATGGTCGCGTTCGCGATCGCGGGCTTCGTGCTGTCGAGCAACCCTGAGCTGCTCGGCGAGCTGCAGACCAAGATCGTCGACAACATTCCCGGCGACCTCGGTTCCGAACTGAACAAACTGATCGACAAGGCGGTCGAGTCGCGCGGCACCGTCGGCACCCTCGGTCTGCTGGCCGGCGTCTACACCGGGCTCGGCTGGATGGCGAACCTGCGCGCCGCGCTGACCGAGCAGTGGGAGCAGAAGACCAAGGAACAGAATTGGTTTCTGGCCAAGCTGTCCGACCTCGGCGCATTGCTCGGGCTCGGCCTGGCCTTCCTTGTCTCCCTTGGGCTTTCCGCGCTGGCCTCCAGCACGCTCGGCGCCAGGCTGCTGATCGCCCTCCACCTCCATCATCTGCCTGGCGCGCGCCTGCTGCTGGTCCTGGCGTCGGTCCTGCTGGGCTTCCTCGCCTCCTGGGCCGTCTTCGCCTGGATCATCGCGCGCCTGCCGCGCGAACCGGTCACCCTGGCCAGCGCCGCCAAGGCGGCCGCACTGGCCGCGGTGGTCTTCGAGGCGTTCAAGTTCGTCGCGTCGATCTATCTGCAAACCGTGCTGTCCAGCCCGGCAGGCGCGGCCTTCGGCTCGATCATCGGCCTGATGGTCTTCAGCTACATCACCTATCGCATCATCCTGTTCGCCACCGCATGGGCGGCCACCGCCTCCGACAACGAGCGCGACGCCGACATCGAGCCGCCGCCCGCGGCCGTCATCGCGCCCCGCATCACCCCTCGGGAACTCTCGGTCGGCGCAGGCGCCACCTTCTTCGGCGCGGGTGCCCTCGCCGCCCTTGCGCTCACCGGCCTGCGCCGCCGCCGCTGACGCACCGCCGAAATGCGGCGCAGGTCAACGGTTTACCGCTGCCACCGACCTGCGTTAGGCGAACGGTCTACCGCCGCCGACTGATTCGGCGGGCACCCAGCAGCAGGGCGAGCACCAAGATGGTGCCGCCGATGATCCAGACGGTCCGGCTGTTGCTGTGGTCGGTCGCGGTCACCGGGTCCATGGCTTGGTCGACGCCCTTGGGCGGCGGAGAGGCAAGGGCCGCACCGGTTTTGGCCTCTTTGCTGTCGGCCGTCGGGAGGGTGCCGACGGTGCTGCCCTTGGGGAGCGCGAAGCCGTAGTCGAGGAGGCGGGCGGCCTGGTCGGACGGGCGAAGCGGGCGCACGTCGGCTTGCAGCAGGGTGACGACGAGGCGGCGGCCGTTGCGCTGGGCGGCGGCGACGAAGGTCTGCCTGGCGTCGTCGGTGTAGCCCGTCTTGCCGCCGAGCGCGCCCTCGTAGTCGTAGAGCAGGTGGTTGTCGTTGCCGATGGGGAAGCCGGGGCGATCCTTGTCGCCGGGGATCGTCGGGTTCGCGGGGAAGCCGGGGAAGTCCACCTGTTCGGTGTGGATCAGCTCGGCGAACAGCGGGATGGTCATGGCCTCGCGGAACAGCACCGACAGGTCGTAGGCCGAGGTGCTCATGCCCGGCCCGTCCAGGCCGGACGGGGTGGCTGTGCGGGTGTCCAAGGCGCGCAACGATTTTGCGAGCTCGTTCATCTTCGCGACGGTCACTGTCTCGCCGCCGAGCTGGGTGGCGATGGCGTGCGCCGCGTCGTTGCCGGACGCCATGATCAGTGCCTGCATCAGCTGGCGGTTGCTGTAGTGGCCGCCGGGACCGATGCCGACGCGGGTGCCGTCGGCATTCGCGTCGTCCTCGGTGCCGACGATCACCTTGTTCAGATCGAGGGTGCGCAGCGCGATGGTGGCGAGCAGCACCTTGATGGTGCTGGCAGGCCGATAGCGGCCGTGCGGGTCCTTGGCCGCGAGCACCTCGCCGCTGTCCAGGTCCGACACCTGCCAGGCGGTCGCCGAAATGTCCTGTGGCACCGGCGCGGCGCCCTTGGGCAGCACGACGCCGCATTCGGCGAGCCGAGCGCCGCCGATCGCGGGGGTCGGAATGGGCAGCGCCGAGGGCGTCGGCTGGCCCGGTGCCGGAACCTCGGACTCGTCGATCGCTGCGGGCGGGCGCGTCTTCTGCGGGCAGGAGTCGGTGTTCGGGGTGGTGAACGGCGTCGTCGTCGGCGGCGTGCTCGGCGGAACGGCGAACGACGGAGTGGCGGCCAAGCCCGCGCTGACGGCCAGCACGGCCAGCGCGGAACCGAGGCGAAACGTGGCGCGGCGGCGCGAGTCCCGGATCTTCATCGTTTGCGAGCCTAGCGATCTGACGGCGAGTCGGCCGAATGCGCGCCCGGCCAGGTATTGACATGAGGTACTAAATGAGAGTTACATTCAAAAAGTAGTTTCTGTCATTTTCGGAGGGGTTGTGAACACAGACTCGACTCGCCGCTGGCTGGCGCTCGGCGCGCTGGCGGTGGCCATGCTGACCATCGGGCTCGACGTCACGGTGCTCACCGTGGCGCTACCGACGCTCGCGGTCGATCTGCACGCGAATACCGCTGCGCTGCAATGGTTCAGCGGTGCCTACACGCTCGCGCTCGCCGCGATGATGCTGCCCGCCGGCGCGCTCGGCGACCGGTACGGGCGCAAGAAGTTCCTGCTCGCCGCGCTGCTCCTCTTCGGAGCGGCGTCGCTGGCCTGCGCCTTCGCCACCTCGGCCGGACAGCTCATCGCCGCACGGGTGGTGCTCGGCATCGCGGCCGCGGCGATGATGCCGCTGTCCATGGCGGTGCTGCCTTCGCTGTTCCCCGAACCCGCGGCGCGCCAGCGCGCCCTCACCATCTGGATCACCTCGACCGCGATCGGCCTGCCGCTCGGTCCGATCGTCGGCGGCTGGCTGCTGCAGAACTTCTGGTGGGGCTCGGTGTTTCTGATCAATGTGCCGATGGTGATCATCGGTGCGCTCGCCGTGCTCGCCCTCGTGCCGGAATCCCGGAGTGCGCAGCAATTCCGGGTCGACGTGCCAGGCGTGGCGCTCTCGGCCGTCGGCATGCTCGGGCTCACCTACGGGTTCATCCGGATCGGTGAACACGGCTGGGGCAACGGGCTCGCCTGGGTCGTCGTCGCGGCGGGCGCGCTGCTGCTCGGCGCCTTCGTGCTCTGGCAGCGAAGGACCGCGAATCCCCTCGTCGACCTCGGACTGTTCGAGACCGCCGGATTCCGTTGGGGCACCGCGCTGTCCATCGTGGTCAACTTCGCGATGTTCGGCATGTTTTTCACCGTGCCGCAGTATTTCCAAGCGGTGCTCGGTGTGGACGCGCTCGGCAGCGGGCTGCGCCTGCTTCCGCTGATCGGCGGGCTGATCATCGGAAGCCGGGTAGTCGACCAGGCGTTGCCGAAGCTCGGCACCAGGGCGATGCTCGCCATCGGATTCGCGCTGCTTGCCGGTGCGCTCGCGCTCGGCGCATTGACCACGGTGGACAGCGGCTACGGCTACACCGCGCTGTGGACGACGCTGCTCGGCGCCGGGATGGGCCTGGCGATGCCGACCGCGATGGGACTGGCGATGGGCGAACTCACCGCGGAGCGGTCCGGATCCGGTTCCGCGTTGATCCAGGCGCTGCGGCAAGCGGGCGGCACCATCGGCGTCGCGGTGCTCGGCACCGTGCTCGCCACCCAATACCGTTCGGAGCTCGGCACATTGAACCGCGACCCAATCTCCGACGGGGTGAACGCCGGTGTCGCGGCGGCACATCAGCTCGGCGACTCTGCGATGCTGCATCAGGTGCAGACCGCGTTCGTCGGCGGCATGGGTGCCATGCTCTGGGTCTGCGCCGGCCTGTGTGCGACGGCGGCCGTCCTGGCGGGAGCCCTCATCCGGGCACCCCGCGCGGCGGGCGCGGTTCGGCTGGACGGCGCACCCGCCGTCGTCCCCGCCACCGATGCGTCAGAATCGACACATGTCAGCTGAATTGTCCGGAGAAGAGCCCGCGATGCGCGGGCTACGGGAGCGGAAGAAGGAACGGACCCGCCGGACGATACGGCTCGAGGCATTCCGGTTGTTCCGTGAGCAGGGGTACAACGAGACCACCATCGAGCAGATCGCGGCGGCGGCCGACGTCTCGCCGAGCACCTTCTTCCGCTACTTCCCGACCAAGGAGCAGCTGGTCCTGGCCGACGACCTCGATCCGAAGATGATCGACGCGCTCAGCGCCGAGTCGCCCGAGCTGCCCGCGTTCCAGGCGGTGCGCAATGCGATGAACACCGTCTTCGGGCAGCTGACCGCCGAGGAGGCGGCCTTCGAGCAGGAACGCCAGGCGCTGCTGTACCACGTACCCGAGCTCCGTTCGGCCATCGGCCACGAAATGGAACGCAACATCGATCTGTTCGCCGCCTTGATGGCCGAACGTCTCGGCGTCACCCCCGACGACTTCGAGGTTCGGGTGTTCGCGGGTGCGTTGACCGGAGCCGCGCTGGCCATCTCGACCGTCACCCCGGTCAACGTCGAAAACCTGAGCCGCATCATGGATTTCCTGGCGGCCGGACTACCGCTCGGCGAGCCCCGGCCGGTCGACCGGGGCTGAGCCGCGGCGCAGGCTACTGGGCGCCTGCCGCGCTGGAGTGCCGCAGCCGTTCCGGGGTGTCGTCGTCCATGGTGGCGAAGAAACCGCCGACCACGTCCTCGATCTCGGCGACCGACTCGGCGCAGTAGAGGATCGGCTGGTAGTGCGTGATGTCGTAGACGGCGGTGCCCATGGCGGCGACGTCGAGGGGACGCAGGTCGGCGCCGCGGAATTCCTCGATCTCACCGTAGGAGGACAGCAACCCTGCGCCGTAGCAGCGGACCTCGCCCTGCTCCCTGACCACACCGAACTCCATCGAGAACCAGAAGACGTTGGCGAGGAACTTGAGCGCGGAGTCGGTCTCCACCCGGCCGACGGCCGCACCGACCGCCTCGTAGATGGCGGCGAAGCGCGGGCTCGCGATCTGATTGGCGTGCCCGATGATCTCGTGAATGGCGTCGGGCTCCGGGGTGTACAGCGGCGCGGAGTGGTGCCGAATGTACTGGGTGGAGTGGAAGATTCGATCCGCGAAGGACCCGAAGAACTCGCGAAGCGGCACCAATCCCGCCGCCGGTGCGTAGCGGAATCCGGTGAGCGGCACCAGCGCTGCCGAGACCTCGTCCAATTGCGGGATGTGGTCCTCGGGCAGCGCGAGTCGGGCCGCGGCGTCGAGCACCTCGGTGCAGGCGTAGGTGCGGTGCTTGCGCGCGAGCTCCGCCGACGCGATCCGCCACACCTCTTGTTCCTCGGCGGTGTAGGCGATCTGCGGAACGGATTTGCCCGGTGCGTAGTCGAGTGCCATCGCGGCGATCGCGTTGCGGCGTTCCCGGTATTCCGGGTCGTGCACGCCGGGGTGCTCCTCGCTCAGGTGGACGGTCACATCGCCGTCGCCGGACCGGGTCACCGGTGAGTACAGCTGAGCTTCGGTGAACATACCTCGATGCAATCATCGCTCGGGCCTGTCGACAACAAACCCACGCCCAGCTTGGCAAACTGTCTAGCTGGGTGCGCTTTCCCGGGTAAGTACCGGCAGGGGACGGCGTATTTCGACGGCGAGCTGACCAGTGGCCGGTGCGCGGTGCGGCGAATGTGCTGCCGAAGGTGCGCGGCGGCAGGGCGGTCGCCGCTGCCGCGGGCCGGACGCGGGCCGAACGTACTGCGGCCGTGAATTTCTCGTGACGTGCCCGGCGACTCCCGCCGATTTGCCGGACATGAGCGGGCGGACAGCGCAAAATGGCGAAAGTACGAAGGAGGACGCATGAAATCCGTGCGGATCGATCTCGACCAGAAGTTGCTCGCCGCCGCGGCCGCCATCATGGGCACCTCGACGAGCAACGCCACCGTGAACGAGGCACTGCGCCGGATCGTCGTGCACGAACGTCAGCTGCGTCATCTCGAAAAGCTGGCCGCCACCGCGTTGTTCACCCTGCCCGGACCCGAGGTCGTTGTCGTCGACGGGTAATCGAGCGCTTCAGGGCTTCGCGCAGCGCAGGCCGTCGGCCGGTGGCGTCAGGTCGGTCAGATACTTCAGCACGGGTTCGTCGACACAGGCGATCCCCTCCAACGCCGCGCCGTGCTGGGTGCCCTCGTAGGTGATCAATGCGGCGCCAAGGGATTTGGCGAGCTTGACACCGCCCGCGTATGGCGTCGCCGGATCGCCGGTCACCGCGACAACCACCACCTTCGGCAGGCCTGGCACGGCGAGCGGGTGTGGTTGGGCCGTCGGCGGAACCGGCCAGAACGCGCAGGTGCCGAGGGGCGCTTCGGCATTGGCCAGGCCGTCGTCGAAAATCGGTGCCGCGCTGCGGGATCGACGGTCGATGTCGGCCGCGGTCGCCCGGTCGGTCACCCGAACCTCCTCCAGGCAGAGCACCGCGCGGTGCACGTCCTCGGACGAGACCTCCTGATACGAACCGGCGTCGCCGAGCATCGCCTCGCCGCGTCCCTTGGCCAGCTCGGCCAGGCCTCTGGTGAGGCTCGGCCAGGAATCGGGGTGGTAGAGCAGCGAAATCGTCGCGGTCGTCGCGGCGCCGTAGTCGAGTTCACGGCGGTCCTGAGTACGGATCGGGTGCTTGATCAGCGGGAGTACCAGTGCCCGATAGGCTTCGGTCGACTTCCTCGGATCGGTGCCGAGTGGGCAATCCGGCGCCTTGGCGCAGTCGGCAGCATAGGCGTCGAATGCCTGCTGGAAACCTGCCGCGGTGATCACGTCGTCACCGATGTTCGTGGTGGGATCGACGGCCGCGTCGAGAACCATGGCGCGCACCCGATCCGGAAACAACTCCGCATAGGTGGAGCCGAGGCGGGTGCCGTAGGAGCCGCCGAAATAGGTCAGCTTCCGCTCACCGAGCACGGCGCGGATCACGTCCATGTCGCGGGCTACGTCGCCGGTGCCGACATGTCCGAGCAATTCGAGTCCGGTCCGCCTGCCGCACGAGTTGGCGTACTCCTCGTTCTCCTCCTCGATCTGGTCGATCTCGACGAGCGGGTCGGTCCGGTTGAGCACCCGCCGGTCCGATTGGTACTCGGTGGCCGTACGGCAGTGGACAAGGGGTTTCGAGGCGCCGAGCCCGCGCACGTCCATCCCGATCACATCGAAACGCTCGGCCACCGGCGACTTCGCCAGGCCGAGCGGCATCGTCAGACCCGGCACGCCTGGGCCGCCCGGGTTCGTGAGCAGCGCGGCGACCCGCGTTCCGGTGGCGCGCAGCCGGGAGATCGCGATCTCGGCGGTGGCGCCGTCCGGCTTGCCGTAGTCGATCGGCACCCGCACCCGCGCGCACTCGATGCCGTGCGCGGGAAGCTCCTTGCCGCCCTGGTAGCTCTCGCACGAGCCCCATGCGAGTTGCTGGTTGTAGAAGCGATCGAGGGTGGGCGCAGGCGGGCCGACCGCGGCCTTGTCGCTGCCACATGCCGTCAGCAGCAGCGCGAGTGCGGCGACGGCCGCGGCAACCGGCACGACCCGTCTCGAAGCCGCGATTCCCTTGCGCGGTGTGCACATTCGTTGCCCTCTATTCACCCACCCCGCCGGCTGCACCGGCGTCCGTCGACGCACTCAGTGTGCCCGAAGGGTGCTGATCCGACAGCGGCAGGATCGGGCAACTCGGGCGGCCCCGCCTGCGCGGGCAACATGTCGGTGCGGCCTGGCACACTCCATGACACTGTCGCCATGACCGAGGGGTGTAACGATGCCGGTCTCCCTTATCGATGTGCCCGTCGAGCAGCGGCCGCGTGAGCGGTTGCTTGCGGTCGGCCCGCACGCGCTCAGCGATGTCGAACTGCTCGCCCTGCTGTTACGACACGGCAGACCGGGTGCCAGCGCGCTCGACCTGGCCATGGAACTGCTCGCCGAGCACGGCGGGCTGGCAGGCCTGGCGGCTGCGCGGCCGGAGGAGTTGTCCCGGCGCGCCGGGATCGGCGTTGCCAAGGCCGCGGCCCTCATCGCCGCATTCCATCTCGGTTCCCGCGCCAGGGGTGTCACCGGCACCCCGCGGCGCCTCGCCGCCGCGGCCGACGTCGCCGCCGCGGCCCGCCCGCTGTTCGCGGGCACCAGGGTCGAACGGCTGCTGGTGCTGGTGTGCGACGCGCAGAACCAGTTGCGGCAGAAGATATTCGTCGCCGAGGGCGCGGTCGACCAGGTCGCCGTGCCGGTCCGGGAAATCCTGAACACCGTCCTGCGCCACGACGGCCGCGCGTTCGCCGTCGTGCACAACCACCCCTCCGGCGACCCGACCCCCAGCATCGACGACCGTCGGGCCACCACGCTGCTCGCCGAAGCCGCACGCACCGTCGGCCTTCGCTTCCTCGACCATGTGGTCGTTGCGGGCGAGGCATGGGCGAGTGCTCCGGCAACTGCCGCGCGATAGTGATATCCAACAACGAATTACATTGTTATATCGTGGGATTACGCTGTTATTTCGTCGGATATCCGTTTGGCCCACCACGATTGGTGATCGTAAAATAAAATTGCCGCACTCCCATTCTCCGCGGGAGTAGTAACAGGCGGTTCGACATGGAAAATATGCATCACGGTGCGGGCGCGGCCGGTTGGGAGATCGCCGGAGCGGTCCTGATGGTTGCGTGGATGGTGGTCATGTGGGCCGCGGTAGCGGTATTGATCGTCGGTCTCCGCAAACAAGTACGGCCATGGATGTACAAGACGAGTCTCGGTGTCATCGCATTGGGGGTGATCGCGCAGATCGGCCATTTCCAAGAGCATGTGCTCCAGGCGGGCTACTGGATCGGGCACAACAACTCCCCGGCCTGGATGACGCCGTGGGGCACCGGTCTCGCCAACGGGTTCGGCGCGGTGGATCCGTCCAACAAGACGCTGGGCATGGAGATTCTGCACCTGGTCGGCAACTTCCACTTCCTTGCCGGATTGGTCGGCGTCGCGCTGATCACTCACCGGGCCATCGAGAGCCAGGCGCGCAAGTGGGCGCGCATGGGCGTCGTGATGCAAGGCATCCACGGCCTCGAACACGTCGCGCTGACGGTCTCGGTGTTGCTGGGGTACAAGGCGATCGGGTTATCCACCTGGTTCGGTCTGCTCGACCCGGGACCCGGTCTGTGGACATATCGCGTCTGGTGGCACTTCCTTGCCAACGTGATCGGAACGACGATCTTCGCCCTTGCGCTGATCAATCTCTGGCGGGAGCGGGCGACCATCGAGGCGACCTTCCACGAGACCGACGCGGTAGAGGAGCGCAAGCCGGTCACGGTCGCAGAACCGGTGCCCGTTCGGTAGGCCGAACTGGAACGATGCAGGCCGTCTGCGCCTTTGCCCGGCGGCCTGCATAACGGTGTTATCGCGGCGGCCTGTTGGTCGAGCTCGCGTCCGGTTCGTGCGGCGATGGCGCCGGAGCGTCCGGTCGCGTGGCCTGCGTGACACCGGGAACTCCGTCCTGCACCACGAAGCTGGCTCGGGTGTGGATGGGCGCGCCGGTTCGTCGCACATACGGCACCACGCGGAAGTCGCTGCGCCACAGCCGATGATCGAGGTCGACCCGGACATAGCCGCGCTGCGCGTTGACGAATTTGAGATCCGGGTTGGCGGCGAGCAGATTCCGGCCCGCATCGGTCAGATCGGCGCCGTCGCCCGCGCTCGTAATCGATGTTCCGATGAATTCCGAGGCCACCACCGGTGATTCGGGATCGGTATAGTCGCGGCGCAGGTCGGCGGCCTGATTCTGGTGCCGATCTCCGGTGATGACAACGAGATTGGGCACGCCGCGCTCGGCGGCGGCGCCGAGCACCGCGTTGCGGTCGGCGACGTAGCCGTCCCAGCCGTCGGTGCCGACGGCAGTGACCTGGCCTGCGTCCTGATCGGACTGGGCCATCGAAACCTGGTTGCCGAGGATCTGCCAGCGGGCGGCGGATGTCGCGAACCCGTCGAGCAGCCAATCGCGTTGCGCGGCACCGAGTATCGTGCGGTCGGCGGCGAACCGGTCGGCGCAGTCGATGACCGTGTTGCCGTCGCCGCAGGCCTGTTTGTCGCGATACTGCCTGGTGTCGAGCATGGTGATCTCGGCGAGGTCGCCGAACCCGTAGCGGCGGTGCAGGTGCATGGCAGGCCCGGACGGCATTTGCGCGATCCGCAGCGGTTGATGCTCGTACATGGCCTGGAACGCGGCGGCCCTGCGACGGCGGAATAGCGCGGGAATGCGGGAGATATCGAAACCGAGCCCAGGCGAGTCGCCCGCCCAGTTGTTGTCGACCTCGTGATCGTCCATGGTGACCAGCCACGGAAACGCGGCGTGCGCGGCGCGCAACGGCTCCTCGGCCTTGGCCTGCGCGTACCGCAGCCGATAGCCTGCCAAGTCGACGGCCTCGTCCTGGAGGTACGGCTCCTGGGTCATGCCCTGCCGTCCCCGCGTCCAGCCACGTTCGTAGATGTAGTCGCCGAGATGCACGACGAGGTCCAGGTCCTCGGCGCTCATGTGCTCGTAGGCGGTGAAGTACCCGGAACTCCAGGACTGGCACGAGGCGAACGCGAAACGCAGGCGCGCGGTGGGGCTGCCGACCGCGGGCGCGGTGCGGGTCCGCCCGATCGGGGACAGCGCGGCGCCGGCACGAAAGCGATAGAAGTACCACCGATCCGGCGCCAACCCGGCGACCTCCGGGTGCACGCTGTGCGCCAGCTCGCGCGTCGCGACGGCCGTGCCGCGCGCAACCACGTGGCGGAAGCTTTCGTCGTGTGCGACTTCGTATTCCACGCTCACCGGCCGCAACGGCATCCCGCCGAGCCCGTCCGGCGCGAACGGATCAGGCGCCAACCGCGTCCACAACACCACCCCGTCCGCGGTCGGATCGCCCGAGGCGACGCCCAAACTGAACGGATAATCGTTCCACCGCGGCACTCGAAACAGTCCACTGCTCGCCGTCGCGGCCCCGGCCAGCACGGCAGCCGACCCCGCACCCCCGACCCGCAGTAGTTGTCGACGCGACAGACCCATACGTCAGGGTATCGGCCGGGGATGACGGCGCGGTCTCGACCGGCGAACTCGCTGCTCCGGCGGTCAGGTTGCGGGACCGAGGCGTAGCGGGCGGTATTCGGGTTCGGTGTTGTCGGTGGTTGCCTTGTCGGCTGCCACCGGGGAGGCGGCGCTGAGTGAGCCCATGGTGGCGCTGCCGGTGACGATTCCGGCGGCGACGGCTGCGCCGAGTGCGACACCGAAGGGGGCGGCGGCGACACTTCCGGTGCCGAGCATTGCGCTGCCGGTGCCTGCCATGGCGGCGAAGGGGGCGACCGCTGCTCCCGCGTTCGCGAGGCTCGCGCTGCCGGTGCCTGCCGCCGCACTGCCCGCGCCCAGCGCGCCGAGCGGTGCGCCGAGGCCGCCGGTGAACACCGTCGCGAAGGTGCCAGCGGCCGCGCTGCCGGTGCCTGCCAGTGCCGCGCCGACGCCGAGGACCACGCCGAGCGGAGCCAGGGCTGCGCTGCCGGTACCCGCTGCCGCGCTGCCGGTACCCGCCATTGCGGCGAAAGGAGCCGCGGCGACGCTGCCGGTGCCCAGTGCCACGAGGCCGGTGCTGAGCAGGGCTGCAAGGCTGATGCCTGCTGCCGCGCTGCCGGTGCCGAGTGCGCCGATGGGCGTCGCGGTGATGCCCGCAGTGGGGGACAGCAGTGTATGCAGTACGGCGCGGCTGGAATTATTCGCTGCGCCATGGGAATTCGCGATAGCAGAGACCGGTGTCGCAGGGTCGGTGACCGCAGCACGGTCGAGCACGTCGTTCGCCGGGAGGCCCGGCGTCGCTGCGGCGGCCAGGGCGGGACAGATCAGTACGGTGGCCGCGATGGCCGTTCGGAGCACGTACATGCGGAGCGCCTTCCTCCCGAGCCGCCGCACGACGGATCGTCGTTGGTCGGCTGACGATTGGTGTGGCAACCTGGTGACGCTGTCGATGGTCAACTTACAAGCAACTTTTTGGCAGCGCCGCCGAAATTGCTGATTTCGTGAATAACGCTCGCACTACTATTTGCGACTTGCGACTTCGCGATTGAATATCGCGGGGAGTTTTCCTTTTTGGAGTTCGGTGTCGTATTGCCTGCGGAGACTCAGAAAGATTGATTGGTAATCGAATAGCACCCGTGCAGTTGCTGCTGCGGTTTCGCGGCCGATACCGACCGCCGGACAACGACGAACGCGGCACCGGCCGGAGGCCGATACCGCGTTTTTCGGGTCACCGGGCGCGGCGCAAGCCAAGGTACTGCAGCGCCGCGAAGCCGCCGACGGTCGCCGCCTGCATGACCGTCCAGATGCCGCCGACCAGGTTCAGGTCGAGTGCGCCCTCGACCAGTGCGGCGAGGCTGACCACCGACCATGCCGCGTTACCTGCGATGACAACGCGGACCATGGCGGTGTTGATGGTCGCCGGTGCGCTGATGAAGGCGACGCCGAGGCCGTAGAGGGTGAGGAAGACGCCGATCGGAATGCCGATGCGGCTGTCGAGGCCGAGCAGCGATTCCAGCGGGCCGGAGAGTGCGAGGTAGGCGAGGCCGTTGACGCCGGTGACCACCGCGTCGATCCGCAGCGACATGCGCAGCAAGGCGGGTCCTGGGGCGCGGAGGGTATCGAGGTAGGCAGGGGCCGTGGTGCTCATGGTGCGGTACTTCCTTCTGGTGGAACGGGATTCAGGGGACGGCGGGGTCAGGCCGCGTCGGGGACCTTGTCGAGGAAGCCGAGAACCTTGGCGATGCGGCCGTTTTCGACCACCGCGACGTCGAAGCCGACGACCACGGCCGGTCCGTCGACCGGGCCGAGGTTCCAGGTGAAGCGCACCTGATCGTGGTGGGCATCGACCGGGCCTGCGAGGGTGAAGGTCCAGCCGGGGAACTGGGCATGCACGCCGGCGATGGCCGCGTCGAGCTCGTCGTGGCCGGTGACCGCGACCAGCGGGTCGACATAGCCGACCGACTCGGTGAAGACGCGGGCGATGGCGGCCTTGCGGGCGGCGGCGTCGGTGGTGTTCCAGGCTTCCAGGTACTGCGCGACGAGAGTGTTCATGGTGGCCTCCAGGGCTGCTGATCTGCGGTTTCTTTGTGTCCTGCTGGACAAGAACTACGTTATGGGTCGGCATGGGGGTGCTGAATCAGTCGCCTATCAGTACTTTCGGCGGCGGTATACGTATGCCGCCGCGGCACGTGCAGGGGCGGCCGTATTCGGCAGTCCGAAGGTGCTGTGCCGCTCGCGTTGCGGTAGCGCGTCGCGGGTCCGCACTAGGGTGGGTCGGCATGGACACCGCCGCGGTAGCGCCGTCGCGGGCCGCGCCTCCGCGGCCTGCGTCGACGGCAACGCTGCCGCGATGGCCACGACCAGTCGTCGTCGCGACGGGCCTGATCGCGCTGCAGCTGGTGCTTCGTGGCTGGGTGGCGGGCAGTGGTTATTTCTACTGGGATGACCTGATCCTGGTCGGCCGCGCAGGCCGATATCCGTTGCTGTCGGCAGAGCTGTTGTTGCACAACCACGATGGGCATTTCATGCCGCTCGCCTTCGCCACCGCATGGGTGGTGAACGCGGTGTCGCCGCTGGCATGGATCGGCCCGGTGATCTCGTTGCTCGTCCTGCAGCTCGCGGTCGCGTTGTCGGTGCTGCGCATGCTGGTCGTGCTGACGGGGGCGCGGTGGGCGTTGCTCGTCCCCTTCACGTTCTTCCTGTTCTCGCCGGTGACGTTGCCTGCGTTCGCCTGGTGGTCGGCCGCATTGAACGCGCTGCCACTGCAATTCGCGCTCGCCTGGGTGATCGGGGACGCGGTGCTGCTGGTGCGCACCGGTCGGCGGCGGCACGCCTGGTCCGGGATTGCCGTGCTCGTGGTGGCGCTGCTGTTCTTCGAGAAGTCGGTGATCATCCCGTTCGTCGCGTTCGCCGTCGCGGTGCTCGCCAACTATGTCGACGGGCGAGAATCCGCCGTGCGCACGGTGATTCGGCGCGGTGGACGGCTGTGGGTCGGCTCGGTGGTGGCACTGCTGTGCTGGCTGGCCGGGTATCTCGCGGTGATCGGCGTCTCCGGCCTCCATCACAGCCCGCAGGACGTGCGCGATCTGCTGCCCAACGCGACCTCGCTCGGGGTGGTGCCCGCGTTGGTCGGCGGGCCGTGGCGGTGGGAGCGCTGGTTGCCTGCGGCGCCATGGGCCGATCCGCCGAGCTCAGCGGTGGTCGTGGCGTGGATCGTGTTGATTGTGTTTGCGGCACTGTCGATTCGTCAGCGGCGTCGGGTCTGGGTGGTATGGGCGCTTGCCGCAGCCGCTGTGGTCGTGATGCAGATTCCGGTGGCGCTGGTCCGCGGTGGGCCGAACACCGCGGCGGAGCTCATGCAGTCCTTGCGGTACTTCGCTGATCTGGGGGTGACGTTGTCCGCGGCGGGCGCGCTGGTGCTGCAGGGAAGTCCGCGTCACTCCGCGCGAATGCCCGGTCCGCGCATGGCGATTCCGCTGCTGGTGGTATTCGTGGTGAGCAGCCTGTGCTCTACCTATACGTTCGTCGGCTCGTGGCGGCCCAGTCCGACCAAAACGTATGTGACGAACGTGAAGTCGGCCCTCGACGGCTGGGACGGCGTGCCACTGCTCGAGCAGGAGGTCCCGTGGAACGTCCTGAATCCCCTTGCCTACCCGCAGAATCTGGCCGGTCAGGTGCTCTCGCCCATCGCCGCGCCCGGCACCTTCACCGATGCGACGCCGCACCTGCGGATGATCACCGACACCGGCCGGATCGTCGAGGCACAGGTCTGGTGGAACCGGCGCATCATCCCCGCTCCGGACCCGCACTGCGGCTATCGAATCCAGGGTGGTGATCCGGTTTCGCTGCTCCTCGACGGCCCGATGCTCGAGCACGAATGGACGGCACAGCTCAACTACCTCGCCAGTCGGGACGGCCGGATCCTCGTCGCCTTCGAACACGGCAGATTCGTGGTTGTGCCGGTGCGGCAAGGCTTGAACACCGTGTTCGTCCGTTTGGTCGGCAGCGGCTCTGCACTGCGCATCGCCTCCTACACCGAGGGCCTCGTCGTCTGCCTCGGCTCCGGACCGGTCGGCGTCGCCTCCTACGACAACTAGCCGCCGACCGCGTTCACTAGTGTCGCGGGCATGGGAATCACACTCAGCGACGCCACCATCGCCCTGCTCGACGGCAAGAACTACGCGGTGCTCGCCACGCTGAACGCCGATGGCAGTCCGCAGACTTCGGCGATGTGGGTCGGCCGCGACGGCAACGACCTGCTGTTCTCCACCCTCGAGGGCAGGCTCAAGCACCGAAACATGGTGCGCGATCCCCGGGTCAGCGTGACCGTCATCGACTTCGCCGACGGCGAGAACTACGTCGAGCTGCGCGGCACCGCCACCATCACCCACGACACGAATCTCCGGGTCGGCCACCAGCTGTCCTGGAAATACGACGGCAAAGACCACGACGAGCCCACCCCAGACCAAACCCGCGTCGCAGTCCGCATCGAAGTAACCAAGGCCACCGGCTACGCCGCCTGAAACACCAAGGCCGCCCCCATCTTTCGATGGAGGCGGCCTCGGTCCAGTCGGGTGACTAGCGGGCGAAGAGCAAGGCGCGCTTGACTTCCTGGATGGCCTTGGTGACTTCGATGCCGCGGGGGCACGCGTCGGTGCAGTTGAAGGTGGTGCGGCAGCGCCAGACACCTTCGACATCGTTGAGGATGTCGAGACGCTCACGGGCGCCTTCGTCGCGGCTGTCGAAGATGAAGCGGTGCGCGTTGACGATGGCGGCGGGGCCGAAGTAGCTGCCGTCGCTCCAGTACACGGGGCAGGAGGTGGTGCAGCAGGCGCAGAGGATGCACTTGGTGGTGTCATCGAAGCGCGCGCGGTCGGCCTGGCTCTGGATCCGTTCGCGGGTCGGCTCGTTCCCCGAGGTCATCAGGTACGGCTTCACCGCGCGGAACGCGTCGAAGAACGGCTCCATGTTCACCACGAGGTCCTTCTCCACGGGCAGGCCGCGGATCGGTTCGACGGTGATCGTCAGTGCCTTGTCGCCCTTGGGCAGCATGTCCTTCATCAGCACCTTGCAGGCCAACCGGTTCACCCCGTTGATCCGCATCGCGTCGGACCCGCACACGCCGTGCGCGCAGGAACGACGGAAGGTGAGCGTGCCGTCCAGGTAGGACTTGATGTAGATCAGCACGTTCAGGAAGCGGTCGGTCGTCAGGACCGGCACCTGGAACGACTCCCAGTGCGCACCCTTGTCGTCCTCCGGATTGAACCGGGCGACCTTGACGGTGACCATCACCGACCCCTCGGGAACAGGGGCGGCCTTGGCCGGGGGTGTCTCGAGTACGGCAGTCATCAGTACTTACGCTCCATCGGCTCGTAACGGGTCTGCACCACCGGCTTGAAGTCGAGGCGGATGTCGGAGAGAAGTTCCGGCCCGGCCTTGTATGCCATCGTGTGGCGCATGAAGTTCACGTCGTCGCGGTCCGGGTAGTCCTCGCGCGCGTGGCCGCCACGCGACTCCTTCCGGTTGAGCGCCCCGACGACGGTGACCTCGGCGAGCTCGAGCAGGAAGCCGAGCTCTACTGCTTCGAGCAGGTCGCTGTTGTAGCGCTTGCCCTTGTCCTGCACCGTGATCCGCGTGTAGCGCTCCTTGAGCACGTGGATGTCGGTGAGGGCCTGCTTCAGGGTGTCCTCGGTGCGGAACACGGCGGCGTTCATATCCATCGTGTACTGCAGCTCGGTCCGGATGTCGGCGACGCGTTCGTTGCCGTGATCGGACAGGATCAGCGCGAGCCAGTCCTGCACCATCCGCGCCGGGTGCTCCGGCATCTCCACGAACTCGGTGCGCTGCGCGTATTCGGCGGCGGCGATACCGGAGCGGCGGCCGAACACGTTGATGTCGAGCAGCGAGTTGGTGCCGAGGCGGTTGGAGCCGTGCACCGACACGCACGCGCATTCGCCTGCGGCGTACAGGCCGGGCACCACGTCGGTGTTGTTGCGCAGCACCTCGCCGCGGATCTTGGTCGGGATGCCACCCATCACGTAGTGACAGGTCGGCATGACCGGCACCAGCTCGGTCACCGGGTCGACACCGAGGTAGGTGCGGGCGAATTCGGTGATGTCGGGCAGTTTCTCCTCGAGCACGTCTTCGCCGAGGTGGGTCACGTCGATGTAGACGTAGTCCTTGTTCGGCCCGGCGCCACGGCCTTCCAGCACCTCGAGCACCATCGAGCGGGCGACGATGTCACGCGGCGCGAGGTCCTTGATGGTGGGGGCGTAGCGCTCCATGAACCGTTCGCCGCTGGCGTTGCGCAGGATGCCGCCCTCGCCGCGCACGGCCTCCGAGATGAGGATGCCGAGCCCGGCCAGACCTGTCGGATGGAACTGGTGGAACTCCATGTCCTCCAGCGGCAGACCCTTGCGGAACACGATCGCCATGCCGTCGCCGGTCAGCGTGTGCGCATTCGAGGTGGTCTTGTACATCCGGCCCGAGCCGCCGGTCGCGAAGATGATCGACTTGGCGTGGAAGACGTGGATGTCGCCGGTGGCCAGCTCGTAGGCGACGACACCGGTCGCAACCTGGCCACGGTCGGTCTCGCTCATCACCAGGTCGAGCACGTAGAACTCGTTGTAGAACTCCACGTCGTGCTTGACGCAGTTCTGGTAGAGCGTCTGCAGGATCATGTGACCGGTGCGGTCGGCGGCGTAACACGCGCGGCGGACCGGGGCCTTGCCGTGGTCGCGGGTGTGCCCGCCGAACCGGCGCTGGTCGATCTTGCCTTCCGGCGTCCTGTTGAACGGCAGACCCATCTTCTCCAGGTCCATCACCGCGTCGATGGCCTCCTTGGCCATGATCTCCGCGGCATCCTGGTCGACCAGGTAGTCGCCACCTTTAACGGTGTCGAAGGTGTGCCATTCCCAGTTGTCTTCTTCGACGTTCGCCAGCGCGGCGCACATGCCACCCTGTGCCGCGCCGGTGTGGCTGCGGGTCGGGTACAGCTTGGTCAGCACTGCGGTGCGCGCCCGGGGCCCTGCCTCGATCGCCGCGCGCATGCCTGCGCCACCGGCACCGACGATCACGACGTCGTAGCGATGCTCCTGAATCCGCGAGTCACTCATCGGAGGTGGCCTGTTCCTAACTGATGTTGGGGTCGAAGGTGAAGATGACGTACGTGCCGACGGCGAGGATCAGGATCATCGAGATCGCCAGCAACGTGTTCAGCCAGAACCGCGTCGAATCCTTGCGCGAGTAGTCCGCGATCACCGTGCGCAGGCCGTTGCCGCCGTGCAGCTGGGCCAGCCAGAGCATGGTCAGGTCCCAGAGCTGCCAGAACGGGCTGGCCCAGCGACCTGCGACGAAGCCGAAGTTGAGCCGCTTCACGCCGCCGTCGAGCAGCAGCATGATCGACATGTGGCCGAGGACGAGCACGATGAGCAGCAGGCCGGAGAAGCGCATGAACAGCCAGGCGTACTTCTCGAAGTTGTTGTTCGAGCGGGCGCGCGGCGAGCGCGGCGAGTCGAGGCTGGCCGGCCGGTCATAAGACTTGCCCAGAACGGGTGCGCTCATCTCAGTGCTCCGTAAAGAGGTAGAAGAACATGCGGCCGATCGCCGGTGCCGCGAGCACGAAGACGATCGCGAGGATGACCCACAGCATCGTGCGCTGGTACTTCGGGCCCTTTGCCCAGAAATCCACCAGGATCACGCGGACGCCGTTGAGCGCGTGGAACAGCACGCAGACGACAAGGCCCATTTCCATCAGGGCGACGATGGGGGTCTTGTAGGTCTCGATCGCCCGGTTGTAGGTGTCGGGGCTGACCCGGACCAGCGCGGTATCCAAGACGTGCACGAAAAGGAAGAAGAAGATCGTGACACCGGTGATCCGGTGCAGCGCCCAGGACCACATGCCCGGGTCGCCTCGGTACAGCGTCTTCCGCTTCGGCTTGGCCGGAGCTTCTATCGTGGTCATAGAGTGCGGTGCCTCCAACGTCGTTGATGGACCCGGTTCACAGATCCGAAGCTGGCTGCGTTGGGGGCAAATGCCCAGGTGGTTGCGCCTTGTTAGGGGCGCTGGCCCGCCGCCGGGACCCTGAACCGATCTAAGTTGGACTCTAATCCTCGAGGTTTGCCGGAACTAATTCGGCGTGCCGTGCGTTGCGCTACAGTCGGGCGGGTTAGGTTTGCCTTTCTTGGTGCTGGAAGGGTTCAACCGTTGGCCTCGTACGGCCAGGTTCGGGACGGTCGAGAAGAGGTTCCCCATGTCGGAAATCGACTGGAAATCCCTGCGTGACAACGCTATTCAAGTCATGCATCATGCCTATGCGCCGTACTCGCGGTTTCCGGTCGGCGCGGCGGCTCTCAGTGCCGACGGTCGAATTGTGCGCGGCTGCAATGTGGAAAATGTCTCATATGGTTTGGGCCTGTGTGCCGAATGTGTACTCGTCGGTAACTTGCATTCGTCGGGAGGCGGACGGTTGCTCGCCGTTGCGGTCTGCGATTCCCGCGGCGAAATCCTGATGCCCTGCGGACGATGCCGCCAACTCCTCTACGAACACGGCGGGCCCGACCTTCTGATCGACCACAAAGGCGGGCCCATCCCGCTGAGCTCCCTACTGCCCGACGCCTTCGGCCCCGATGACCTGGACGCCGGACAGGTTTGATCGACGCGGTCGGAACGCCCCTTCGGCTGCCATCGCTGTATCGCTCTCGGCCTCGGTGATGCGCAGAGGCTATCGAAGCCCGCCGACAAGAACCAGGGCGTGCGCGCGTCTCGTGTCAGACTGGCCGGTGTGACGGCATTGGACGCGGTTTCGATCATCACGACCAAGCGGGACGGCGGGGAGCTGTCGGACGCGCAGATCGACTGGGTGGTCGACGGATTCACGCACGGGGTGGTGGCCGACGAGCAGATGTCGGCGCTGGCGATGGCGATCGTGTGGCGCGGGATGACGCGCAGGGAGACGGCGCGATGGACCGCCGCGATGATCGCGTCTGGTCGCCGGATGGACTTCACCGATCTGCCGCGGCCGACCGTGGACAAGCATTCGACAGGCGGGGTGGGGGACAAGATCACGCTGCCGCTGGCGCCGCTGGTCGCCGCGTGTGGTGCGGCGGTCCCGCAGCTGTCCGGGCGCGGCCTCGGGCACACCGGCGGCACCCTGGACAAGCTGGAGGCCATCCCCGGCTGGCAGGCCGATGTCTCGGTGCCCCGGATGCGTGAGCTGCTCGCCGATCCCGCGGTCGGCGCGGTGGTGTGCGCGGCGGGCGCCGATCTTGCCCCGGCCGACAAGCGCCTCTACGCGCTGCGCGACGTCACCGGCACGGTCGAATCCATCCCGCTGATCGCCAGTTCGATCATGAGCAAGAAGATCGCCGAAGGTACCGCCGCGCTGGTGCTCGATGTGAAGGTCGGGGCGGGGGCCTTCCTGAAGACGCTCGACGGCGCGCGTGAATTGGCCACCGCCATGGTCGAATTGGGCACCGACGCCGGGGTGCGGACGGTGGCGCTGCTGACTGCGATGGACACACCGCTCGGCCGCACCGCGGGCAACGCGCTCGAGGTGGCCGAGTCGGTCGAGGTACTCGCGGGCGGCGGGCCCGCCGACATCGTCGAGCTGACCGTCACTCTCGCCCGCGAAATGGTCGCTCTCGCAGGCATAGACGTCGATCCGGCCGATGTGCTTGCCGACGGCCGGGCCATGGACCACTGGCGCGCCATGGTCCGTGCGCAGGGCGGCGACCCGGACGCGGCCCTGCCGACGGCGAAGCACACCGAGGTGGTGCGCGCCGACCGGGCGGGCGTGCTGACCCGGCTCGACGCCATGGGCGTCGGCATCGCCGCATGGCGTCTCGGTGCGGGCCGAGCCAGGCAGGGCGATCCGGTGCAGGCCGGTGCCGGGATCGAAATGCACGTCAAGCCGGGTGATTTCGTGTCCGAAGGGCAGCCGCTGCTCACGTTGCACACCGATACGCCGAATGCCTTCGCCGGCGCCAAGGCTGCGCTGGACGACGCCATCGCCGTCGGCGAGCCGGACGGCAAGCCCTCGGCGCCGCTCCTGCTCGGGCGAATCAGCGCCTGAACGGCATTGTCCGGCAGTGGTTTCGAATGCTGACCGGTGTTCGACGGTCAGTGTGCGTCGCCGAAGATGGGCCGGCCTGCGTCGTCCGCGATTTCGTCGGCGGGTGCGCCGGTGTTCTGGGCGGCGGCCAACTTCCAGGTTCCGTCTTCCTTCGTCATGACCCACATCGGTGTGCCGATGTCGTTGCCGTCGGGGGTGTGGTAGATCTGGCGCACCTTGACCGCTGCTACATCGGGACGCAGGTACAGCACGTACTCCAGCTCGAAAGTCACTGAGAGGCCCTGCATTCCGCCGGGCAGCACCTGCCTGGTGAACTCGGCGATCGCGTCGCGGCCGAACAGGCGTTTGCCGCCGCCGGTGGTCCAGATGGCGTCGGCACGGAACAGTGCGAGGAACTCGTCGATCAGCTCGTTGTTCTGGGCGTGCTCGACGGTGTCGATGATCTGCTGGAACGCCGCGAGGTCGGCGGCGCGGGTCTGGGTGTCGATGTCGATGGTGCTCATGGTGATCAGCGTGGAACATGAACAATGGTTGAGGTCAAGCTGATTCGGCGACGACGCGCTGACCTGTGCGTATCCGCCGGGTCGGCGAAGTGCCCGTACCGGGTATGGGGTGTCCGGCGGTGGTCTGGATCGCAGTGCGCCGGCAACGAGATGGTTGCCACTCACCTCAGTCGGATGCCGTTGCGGCCCGGTGCGGCTACCGTCGTTACATGACTGGACCGACCGCATTGACCCTTGCCTCGATCCGACAGGCGCCAAAAGCGCTGCTGCACGATCACCTCGACGGTGGTCTACGGCCCGCGACGGTGCTGGAGCTCGCCGCCGAGTGCGGCTATACGGACCTACCCGCCACGGACGAGGCGGCGCTGGCCGCCTGGTTCCGTGACGCGGCCGACAGCGGATCGCTGGAACTGTATCTGGAAACTTTCGCGCACACCGTCGCCGTCATGCAGACCCCGGAGGGGCTGCGCCGGGTGGCCCGCGAATGCGCGGAGGACCTGTCCGCCGACGGTGTGGTGTACGCCGAGGTGCGCTTCGCCCCCGAACAGCACCTGGAACGCGGCCTGACCCTCGACGAGGTCGTCGAGCACACCCTGGCCGGGTTCCGGGAAGGCGAGGCGGCCTCGGCGGCGGCCGGGCGCCCGATCGTGGTGACCTGCCTGCTCACCGCGATGCGGCACGCGGCACGCTCGCGCGAGATCGCCGAGCTCACCGTGCGTTGGCGCGATCGCGGCGTCGGCGGCTTCGATATCGCGGGCGCCGAGGCCGGGTACCCGCCCAGCAGGCACCTTGACGCGTTCGAGTACATGCGAGCCAACAGCGCGCACTTCACCATTCACGCGGGTGAGGCGTTCGGCCTGCCGTCGATCCACGAGGCGCTGGCGTTCTGCGGCTGCGATCGGCTCGGGCACGGCGTGCGCATCACCGACGACATCAGCGTGCCCGGCGCGATCGAGGATGCCCGGCTCGGGCTCGTCGCCAACTACGTGCGCGACATGCGTATCCCGCTCGAGCTCTGTCCGTCCTCGAATGTGCAGACCGGCGCGGTGCCCTCGCTGGACAAGCACCCGTTCGATCTGCTGGCCCGGCTGCGTTTCCGTGTCACGGTCAACACCGACAACCGGCTGATGAGCGACACCACCATGAGCCAGGAGATGCTCAAGCTGGCCGACACGTTCGGGTACGGCTGGAGCGATCTGGAGCGGTTCACCATCAATGCGATGAAGTCGGCGTTCATCCCGTTCCCCGAGCGGCTGCGCATCATCGACGACATCATCAAGCCCGGCTACGCGGTGCTGCTGGGGTAGTCGACGACAGCAACAGGGTTGGTGTGAACCGGGTGACAGTCGGCGGGCGACGGTCACCCGGTTCGCTAGCGTGGCTGACATGGCGACCTTGCAAATCCCCGCCCGGTTCAACGGCCCGCCCGATTCGGGCAACGGTGGCTATGTGGGCGGACTGCTCGCCGAGCAACACGCGGACGCCGCGGTCACGGTGATGCTGCGCAGCCCGATTCCGCTGGACACACCGCTCGAGGTGCGCGACGGTCGGCTCTACGACGGCGACACCTTGGTCGCCGAATCCCGCCTCGGCGAATTCGACAGGGACGCACCGCAATCCGTGCCGTACGCGACCGCGGCGGCCGCCGCGAGCTCCTACCAGAGCAACGAAATGTTCGCGTCCTGCTTCGTCTGCGGCAGCGCCCGCCAGGACGGCCTGCGCATCGAAGCGGGCACTGTCGGCGAGCGCCGCGTGGCGGCACCGTGGACCCCCGATGCCTCGCTCCCGCTCGGTCCCGCCGTCCTCTGGGCCGCGATGGACTGCCCCGGCGGCTGGTCACTGCCGGGCATGTTCGACCGCCCCGCCCTCCTCGGTTCGATGACCGCCGCCGTCGCCGATCTCCCCGAGGTCGGCGAACAGTGCGTCGTCGTCGGCGAGAACCACGGCGAACAAGGCCGAAAGTCGTTCGCCTCCACCGCCGTCTACGGCTCGGACGGCCGCCTACTCGGCCGTGCCGAACAAATCTGGATCCGCCTCAACTGACCAACTACTTCTGGTCGAGCCTGGCTTCGAAGTTGCGCTCCAGGTCCCGCCAGGACTGCGCCTCGGCGGTGTACGGCGGGTTGGGGGCCATCCGGGTCGGGTCCGGGTTCAGCAGGTACGAGACGTACCAGCCGAGCGGATTGGACTTGGCCAGCGCCTGTTCCACGGTCTCGTCGCCCGCATAGTCGGAGGCATCGGTGAACAGTTCGATCGCCAGGTCGAGCTGTTCGATGTCGACGGCTTCCGGGCCTTCGGCCAGGTCGTCGGCGAGGCCGGGCAGCACGTAGACGTTCTCGTCGGTGACCTCGATCTCGAGCGATCCGTCCACCGCGGCCGTCTGCACCTCGGCGAAGGTGCTCACCCTGGACAGCTCGTGCTCGTGGTCGTCGGCCAGGTAGCGGGCGAGGGCACGCTCGGAGCCGAAGACCGAGATGGTGTTGTTGGCGCCGAGGAAGATCGGTTCGTCGTCGAGGTAGCAGCGCAGCGTGAAGTAGGTGCCGTCCGCGGTGACGATCTTGACCGGGTCGATGCCGACCTCGTTCCAGAACGACTCGTCCTCTTCTTCGTCCTCGTCGTCCGCGTCGAGGTCGACGGGCTCGAACTCCTCGTCCTCTTCGCTATCGGCCGCGTCGTCGGCGTCGACCACGTTCTCCTCGGCGGCCAGCAGTTCGGCCTCGGCGACGGCGACGGCTTCCGCGTCGACATCGGGGGTCTGCACGACCGAGTCGATCGCGTCGAGCACGTCGTCCCAGCCCTTGGCGATCGCGGCGCCGATCTGGTCCCACAGGTCTTCGCCGTCCCGGCCGATGAACGCGTTGATCCCGCCGGGCAGCGCGCCGAGCACCGGATGCGAGCCGAAGAACTTGGTCACGGTCTCCAGCTCGCACACCTCGCCGATGTTGCGAACCATGCTGAGCGTGTCTTCCAGCTCGGCGATGGCGTCCACGTCGGGCTCGCCTGCGGCCAGCTCGGGCACGGCGACCAGATCGAAGGAGAAGTTCTCCTCCGGCTCCAGTTCCACCGCCGAGAGCCCGGCGACCACCTTCCATGCCGGATGGTCGACGAGGTCGTTGTCGGAGTTGGTCCGGATGAACGCGGCCAGCTCCGCAACGGTCTCGAAACCGTAGAGGGAGTCCTCGTGTCCGAGGAACGCCTCCCACTCGTCGTCACCGTCTCGCCAGCGCGGTGCCCACAGGGTGACGAGATCGCCGTCGGTCAGGCCGAGCTCGATCGGGACGATGTCTCCAGAAGCCATGAGCGGAAGCCTATCGACCTTCCGTGTCAGGCACTATCCGGCCCGCCCCCAAGAGTTCCTTTCGCCTCGTTCGGCGCGGGAACAAATGACTCGTTCAGTGTCGCAACGACCTTCGAGCGCTGGTTGCTCGCGTCCTCCGCGGCCTGCTTGCATGCCCAGACGATCAGCTGTCCGACCTCGGCGGGTGGCAGCGAGGTGACCGACTCCGCGAGGGTCAACGCGACGAGCGCGCCGTCGCTGTCGACCTCGACGGTGACGCCGCCGTCCTCGGTGGTGTGGCGCCCGCGCACCTGCTTGAGGCCGTAGAGCGCGGCCTCGAGCGCTTCCAGTTTCTGGGTCGCGTTGGCGACCAGCGCGTCCATCTCCGCACTCATAGCTCCGCCTCGCCGACCGCTGTGCTCGTTGTTTGCTCGCCGTGCGTTGTCATACCGGCCTCATCCAGGTCGTCGGACCCGTGTCGGCGTCATCGATCCGGTCCAGCTCGTCCACCGCCGCCTGCCGAGTCGGCAGGCCGAGCCGGTCGAGGATGTCGGCGGGCATGCCTGCCTCGGCGAGCAGCTCCCGCCGCCTCGCCTTCGCCGCGACGGTGGAACGCTTGGTGAGCCGCAGGATTTCGTTGGCGAGAGTCTGTGCGCCGTAACGGTATTCGCTGCGTTCGAACTTGATCTCCACCGGCATGCCCTGATCGGTGGCCCGCACCGAGATGGTGCCCGATCGGTTGGTGCTGCCCGCCACCGTGACGTTGGGCACTCCCGGCTGCTGCGGTTGAGTCATGCTGTCGGCCTGTAGAAGCCGTAGAAGCCCATCCCTGAGTTCTCCGTTCGAATTGAGCTGATCTGAACAGGGTCGCCTGCCTCGACGAACTGTCCGTTGCCGATCACCATGGCGACGTGGCCGTCCCAGATGGCCAGGTCGCCGGGCATCAGATCGCCGGGGGAGACCGGCGAGCCGGTGGCCTGATCGGCGGCGAGGCGGGGAATGTCCACGCCCGCTTCGCCGTACGCGTACTTGGTCAGGCCGCTGCAGTCCAGTCCGGCGCCCGGCGTATTGCCGCCCCAGACGTACGGGGTGCCGACCGCGCTGATCGCCGACTTGACCGCGGTGGCGGCCTTCTCGTTCGGCGCCTCGACCTGGCTGCCGTCGGGCAGCGTGATCTTCACGCCCTTGCCGTCGGCGGACATGCTCGACGACCCGGTCGGCGACTTCTGGGTGCCCTGCGTGCCCTGGGTGCCGGTGCTGGTGTTCGTCGTCGACGGCATCGCGGTGCTCATCGCCGTGCTCATCAGGCTGCTCGCCATCGACCCTGCCCCGCTGAGTGCGCTGCTCGCCGTCGACATCAGCTGCTGCGCACCGGCGGTCGTCGTGGTCGGCACGCCGGAAAGCGAGGGGGTGGACGGCGCCGGGGTGAGCTCGGTCATGGACGAGGTCTGCGTGGTGAGTTCGTTGCGCACCCGGCCGACCACGTTGAGCGCCTGACCGAGGTGGTCGATCGCGGAGCCGACGATCATCGTCATGCCCGCGGGCGTGGCCAGCGCGGGACCCGCGCTCGCCGCGGTGTTCACGAACGACTGCGCGATGCCGGTGAGCTCCTTCTGGCCCGTCTCGATCTCGGCGGCAGCCTGGTTCACCACGGTTGCCATGTCGTTGCCGCGGTCGGAAATGGTGGCGGCGGAGGTCTGCACCCGCAGCGCCTTCGCGGTCGCGGCATCGGCGGCCTGGCCGTCCCATGCCGTGTTCATACTGTTGATGCTGTCGCGACCGAGCTGGTGGATCTGGTCGACCGCGCTGGAGGTGCTGCGCAACGCATCGGACGGGCCGCCGGTGGGCAGCACCCCCGAGCCGAAGCTGGAGAGCAGGTCGAATATCGGCTTGGCCAGCGCGTCGAGATCAATCACCGGCTCACCCGTTCACTTCGGTGA
Source organism: Nocardia sp. NPDC049149 (assembly GCF_043197455.1). NCBI lineage: Bacteria > Bacillati > Actinomycetota > Actinomycetes > Mycobacteriales > Nocardiaceae > Nocardia > Nocardia sp. NPDC049149. The sequence goes on along the minus strand of NZ_JBICTD010000005.1, from coordinate 239,721 downwards.
CCGCGCCGTGCAGCGATCCCGCGTTGTTCAAGTCCGTCTCGCTGAGCACCGTCGCCGCGCCGGTCGCGGCGCCACCCATGCTGGTCAGCACGGCGGACAGCTGCCCGATGGCGGCCACCTGCCCAGCGTGCGCCGCGGCATAGGCGGCCATGAAATCTCCACCGATCAGCCCCATGATCGGTCCGAGCAGCGCGGGCTCGGCGGCCGCGGCGCTCACCCCGGCCGCGGCCAACTCGCCGGCCATCGTATGGGCGGTCGCGCCATAGGCTGCGATGCCCTCGGTGTCCGCAGACATCTTCCGCATCAGAGCTTCCCCCATCTGATCTGTTGTTCCCAGGCAGAGTACGTCATCCACTTGGTTCGACGCGCGTGCTTCCCCTTCGGTTCCCACCGAGGCGAAAAAACTTTCGCGACGCAGCGTCGGCGGCGGACCCACGATGACTTTATCGTTCCCTCATGCGTACTCACACCGTGGACCATCCGCTCGCCGCCGCCCTGTTGACCACGATGCGAGACGAACGGACGGACAACTCCGCCTTCCGCACCGCGCTGCGCGACCTCACCGGCATCCTCATCTACGAGGCACTGCGCGAGGCGCCGGTGTCGCGGTTCGAGGTCACCACTCCGGTCGAGGTCACCGAGGGCTTCCGGCTCGCGCAGCCACCGCTGCTCGTTCCGGTGCTGCGGGCAGGCCTCGGCATGGTCGACGCGGCAGCTCAGTTGATCCCCGACGCCAGGGTCGGGTTCGTCGGCATCGCCCGCGACGAGGACACCCACCAGCCGGTCCCGTACATGGAGTCGCTGCCCGACAGCCTGGCCGACCTCCCCGTCTACGTCCTCGACCCGATGCTCGCCACCGGCGGCTCGATGCGCCACACCCTCGACCTGCTCGCCGCCCGCGGCGCCACCGACATCACCGCCGTCTGCGTCGTCGCGGCGCCGCAGGGAGTGGAGGCGCTTGCCGCGTCCGGTCACCCGGTGCGCCTGGTCACCGCCGCCATCGACGCGGGCCTCAACGAGAATGCCTACATCGTCCCTGGGCTCGGCGACGCGGGCGATCGCCAGTTCGGCCCGCGCTGAACCGGTCTCGCCCACCCGTCGCCCGACCACCACCCCCCATCGAGTCGCTACGCGACGCCTATTCTTCCTGCGGCCTGGTGAACAACTGGAGGTGGGCGCAGTCCTTGCAGCGAAAGGCATCGACCAGCCAGTGCGCGCGGCCCGCGCGTTTCGCGCCCCAGAAGCCGATTTCCAGCGGGCCCTCGACCCAGCGCGCGTGGCCACGCGAACTGTCGCCCGAATCCTCGATGAAGCCCGGCTCCAGGCCCTGTCCGCCACAGTGGGTGCAGTGCATCGCTGTCATCATCTGATGATGACTGGTTGATCACAGCTCCAGGCAGAACTTGCGCAGTTCGGAAAGACGTTCTCCCGCAGCCGCTCTGGCCGCGGGCAGTGCGGCGGGATCAGCGACGGGTGTGACGACCTCGAGATAGCACTTGAGTTTGGGCTCGGTGCCGGACGGCCGGACCACCAGGCGGGTGGCAGGCCCCTCGAAGATCAGGGCGTCGGTGCGCATGCGGCCACGGACCTGGAGCTGATCGGTGTACTCGACCGGTTCGCCAGCGATCAGGCGCGGCGGATCGGTGCGCAGCCGGGCGACCATGTCCGCGGCAGCGGCCGCGGAGGCCAGCCGCAGCGACACCTGATCGGTGGTGTGCAAGCCGAACTCGACCGCGTAGTCGTCGAGCACGTCGGTCAGCGTGCGGCCCGCCGACTTCAGGCGCGCGACCAGATCCGCGGTGAGCACGGCGGCCGAGATGCCATCCTTGTCGCGGACGGCGGCCGGGTCGACGCAGTGGCCGATCGCCTCCTCGTAGGCGTACACCAGGCCGTCGCCTGCGCGGGCCAGCCATTTGAAGCCGGTGAGGGTCTCCGCGTAACGCGCGCCGCGGGCCTGCGCGAGCTCGGACAGCAGTCGCGACGAGACGATCGTGGTCGCCACCAGCGCGTCCGGCGGTGCGGTGCGCAGCACGCAATCGCCGAGCAGCACGCCGGTCTCGTCGCCGCGCAGCATCCGCCAGCTGTTGTCCGGCAATGGAACTCCGACGGCGCAGCGGTCGGCGTCGGGGTCGAGCGCGAGCGCCACGTCGGCGCCGACCCGCGCGGCCAGGGCGAGCAGCAGATCGGTGGCGCCAGGCTCCTCCGGGTTCGGGAAGGCGACGGTGGGGAAGTCGGGGTCCGGCTCGAACTGCTCGTCCACCACGTGCACGTCGGTGAACCCCGCCGCGGCGAGCGCGCGAACCACCAGGTCGCCGCCGACACCGTGCAACGGCGTGAGCGCGATCCGCAGGGCCGAACGCGCACCGGGACCACCGATCGTCGACGGCAGCGCGGCCACCCGGCTCAGGTAGCTGTCGACGATTTCGTCATCGGCAGGCGCGACCGGGACGCGGTCCACCGGTTCGGTGACGGCGTCGATGCATCGCTCGATCTCGGTGTCGGCAGGCGCGAGCAGCTGCGAACCACCGTCGAGATAGACCTTGTATCCGTTGTCGCCTGCCGGATTGTGCGACGCGGTGATCTGCACGCCCGCGACGGCGCCGAGCGCACGGACCGCATAGGCGACCACGGGTGTCGGCAGCGGCCGCGGCAGCAACGTCACCGGAAAGCCCGCCGCGGCAAAGATTTCCGCCGTCGCCGTGGCGAATTCGGCGGACCCGTGCCGCGCGTCGCGCCCGACGATCACGGCGCCGCCGCCGAGGCATCGGCCGCGCAACCATTCGACGATGCCTGCGGTTGCTCTGCTCACCGTTGTCACGTTCATGCCGTCCGGACCGTCTTGCAGCGGTCCACGCAGTCCGGCGGTGCCGAAGCGCAGCATCTACACCCGTTCCAGCACGCCGCGCAGCAGCTTGCCCAATCGCGGTGCGGCGGCGTGACCTTCGGCGAGCACCTCGGCATGTGAGAGATGACCGCCGGTGACACCCGCGGCCAGGTTGGTGACCAGCGAGATGCCGAGCACCCGTGCGCCGAGCGCGCGACAGGCGATCGCCTCGAGCACCGTCGACATGCCGACCAGGTCGGCGCCCATGGTGCGCAGCATCCGGATCTCGGCAGGGGTCTCGTACTGCGGCCCGGTCAGGCCCGCGTACACCCCCTCGGTCAGCGTGGGATCGACTTCCTTTGCCAGCGCTCGCAATTCGGGATCCCATGCGTCGACGAGGTCGACGAAGTTTGCACCGGTGAGCGGGGTGCGGCCGGTGAGATTCAGGTGATCGTTGATCAGCACCGGCTCGCCGACACTCAAACCATCGCGGATGCCGCCCGCGGCATTGGTCAGCAGCACGATCTCCGCGCCAGCGGCGATCGCCGCGCTCACCGGGTGCACCACATCGGCAGGCTGATAGCCCTCGTACAGGTGTTGACGCCCCATCAACAGCAGCGTCGGCGTCGCGCCGACGGTGACCGAATGGACCATGCCCCCATGTCCCTGCGCGCTCGGCTTACCGAACCCGGGCAGCTCAGGCATCGGCACCGAAGCGACCGGCTCGCCGATCTCGGCGGCGGCTTCCTGCCAGCCGGATCCCAACACGACCGCGACTCGATGACGCGGCACTCCAGTACGTTCGGCAATAGCCTCGGCGGCCTGTGCGGCAAGCATGATCGCAGTGTATTTGGCCGCGTGGCCGCGGCGTTGTTCGCGGCCCCTTAGTCTCGCGTCTCAGCTGTCGAGACTCGCGCCTACGGCGCATGCGCTTCGACAGCTGAGACGCGAGACGGCCGCGAACGGGTCGCTCGCAGAACTCGCTCCGTGGCGGCCGAGATGGGGGGTGAACTCGCTGTTCGTGGCGTGCCGCGGGCAGGTACCTACCCGCTGGTAGTGAAACCGGGATGGGCCCGATACGCTGCACACATGCCGTATCTGGAACGTGAAGGGGAAGTGTTCGTCGTCTACCTCGGGAACGACGGGCAGACCGACAGCGAGAACCGCTTCCACCCGGACTGGATCGACGAGTTCCACGGTGTGCTGGACAAAGTCGAGAGCTCCGAGGGACCCGCCGCGCTGGTGACGGTGGCGACCGGCAAGTTCTACAGCAACGGTCTCGACACCGATTGGCTGTTCGGCAACCTGGACAAGACGCACAGCTACCTGGATCGCGTGCATTCGCTCTACACCCGGCTGCTGCAGTTCCCGATGCCGACGGTCGCCGCGATCAACGGCCACGCGTTCGGCGCGGGCGCGATGCTCGCCACCTCGCACGACTTCCGGGTGATGCGCGCCGACCGCGGCTTCTACTGCCTGCCCGAGGTGCACCTCGGCATGCCGTTCACCGTCGGCATGAACGCGCTGCTCACCGAGCGCCTGTCCAACCAGGTCTGTGTGCAGGCGATGACGACCGGCCACCGGTATCCGGCCGACGAGGCGATCGCCGCAGGCATCGTCGACGGCAAGGCCGAGGCCGAGTCGTTGCTCGCGACCGCGGTCGCGCGGGCCGCGGCATTGACGGGCAACCGCAAGCCGAATCTGCCGGTGATCAAGAGTGCGCTGCACGCGAAGGCGCTCGCCGGTCTCGCAGTGCCGACGACACCGGACAATCTGGCCTTCGCCGCAGGTTGATCGGCCGGTGCGCCGCGCACGGCAGTAATGGACGCGCCGCGTTTGCGGCGCAGTGCAACACTGTGTTCCATGCCACCACCGCGCAGCGGGCACCAGGAATCGCGCACCGACCACGAGGTCGCGCGCGCCGAGGCGATGCAGCAGTCGGACGCGGCGATCAAGGCCGTCGGCGACGCGCTGATCGATCTGTCGCATTCGATTCACGCCGAACCTGAGCTCGCGTTCGAGGAGACCCGCAGCGTCGCCAAGACCATCCGGCCGCTGGCCGAGCGTGGTTTCGAGATCGAGACCGGCGTCGCCGAGTTGCCGACCGCGTTCCGCGCCCAGTACGGCAGCGGCCCGCTCACCGTCGGCATCTGCGCGGAATACGACGCGCTGCCCGGGATGGGACATGCCTGCGGGCACAACATCATCGCGGCCTCGGCGGTCGGCGCCGCGCTCGGCCTCGCCGAGGTCGCCGACGCGCTCGGGCTGACCGTGCTCGTGCTCGGCACGCCCGCCGAGGAAAGCGGCGGCGGCAAGGTGCTGATGCTGGAGCACGGCGTGTTCGACGACGTCGCGATGGCGATGATGGTGCATCCGGGCCCGTTCGACATCGTCGGCGCGACCTCGCTGGCGATGGCGGACCTGGCCATCACGTTCCACGGCCGCGAGGCGCACGCCAGTGCCGCCCCGGAGTTGGGACGCAACGCGGGCGACGCGATCACCGTCGCGCAGGTTGCTCTTGGATTGCTGCGCCAGCATCTTCAGCCTGGCCAGCAACTTCACGGTATAGTCGGCCATGGTGGCGTAGCCCCCAACATCGTGCCCGGACGTGCGGAACTGCTGTATTACCTACGCGCAGTCGACTCCGCATCTCTCGACGATCTGATGCGACGAGCGTCGGCTTGTTTCGAGGCGGGTGCCCTCGCGACCGGCTGCACCCAGGAAATTCGGACTGTCGCACCGACATATACCGAGCTGACGCCCGATCCGGCGTTACTGTTTGCCTACCGCGAGCAGATAACCAGATTGGGCCGAGTGCCGATCGCACCCGAGCTCGAGGCCGCGCGACCGCTCGGAAGCACAGACATGGGAAACGTCACCAACGTCATTCCGGGCATACACCCGGTTATCGGCATTGATGCCGGCGGTGCGGTGACGCACCAACCAGATTTCGCCGCGGCGGTTGTCAACGCCTCGGCGGATCGCGCGGTCATCGATGGTGCGCTCGCACTGGCGCGTACCGCGATCACCGCCGCCGGCGATGGAGAACACAGAGACAGGTTGTTGCAACGGCTCGTTCAACGACAGGAGGAACTGCGGTGAGTACGACCGGCCGTTCGGCGGGACGTGTGATTGGCCAAGCGGGAGCGTGTGCAGTCACGGACACTGCTGGGAGCATCGTGATGCCGGACACCACGGTGACGGGGTATGCAGCGGTCGAGGGCTGGCTGGCCGAGCACATGGTCGACCTGGTCCAGTGGCGCAGGCACATCCACGCCAACCCGGAACTTTCCCGTACCGAGTTCGCCACCACCGAGTTCGTCTCGTCCTGGTTGATCAAGGCGGGTCTCACCCCGCAGCCGCTGCCCGGCGGCACCGGGATGATCGTCGACATCGGCCCCGACGGGCCGCGGATCGGCTTGCGTGCGGACATGGACGCGCTGCCGCTGCAGGAGTTCACCGGCCTCAGCTTCGCCTCCACCGTGCCCGGCGTCTCGCACGCCTGCGGCCACGATGCGCACACCACGATTCTGCTCGGCACCGCGCTCGCGTTGTCCGAGGTGCCCGACCTGCCGGTCGGCGTGCGGCTGGTGTTCCAGCCTGCCGAGGAGGTCATGCCGGGCGGTGCGATCGACGTGGTCGCCACCGGCGCGATGGAGGGTGTGGAGCGGATCTTCGCGCTGCACTGCGACCCACGCCTCGAGGTCGGCCGGGTCGGCATCCGCGTCGGCGCGATCACCTCGGCGGCCGACACGATCGAACTGGTGCTGGATTCACCGGGCGGGCACACCTCGCGGCCGCATCTGACCAGTGATCTGGTCTACGCGATCGGCACCGTGATCACCGGGCTGCCCGGCCTGCTCAGTCGCCGCATCGACCCGCGGACCAGCACAGTCATGGTGTGGGGCGCGGTCAGCGCTGGCAAGGCGCCCAACGCGATTCCGCAGACCGGCATGCTCACCGGCACGGTCCGCACCGGCGATCACGCGACCTGGTCGCTGCTGGAGCCGATGGTGCGGGAGATCGTCGACGGCCTGCTGGCCCCGACCGGCGTGCGCTACCAGCTCAACTACCGCCGCGGCGTGCCGCCGGTGGTCAACGACGAGCAGTCCACCAGGATGTTCGAGGACGCGATCCGCCGGATCGGCCCGGACGCACTGGCCGACACCATGCAATCCGGTGGCGGCGAAGACTTCTCGTGGTATCTGGAGGAGGTGCCAGGCGCGATGGCGCGCCTCGGCGTCTGGTCCGGGCACGGCGAGCAGCTCGATCTGCATCAGCCCACCTTCGACATCGACGAGCGTGCGCTTGCGGTGGGCGTGCGGGTGCTGAGCAACATCGTGCTGAGCGCCGAACAAAGCTGAATCCTCTTCCAAGACCGAGACATACAAGTGGGCACCGATCAAAAGATCGGTGCCCACCGTCGTATCCACCATGGAGCGAGTTTTAAGAGGCAACCACGCCTCGGTCACGCGGCCAAAAATTACCCGAAGTTGCCGGGGCCGACGTTGCGGCTGTTGCGGGTTCGCAGTGAGTGGACGTAGTCCTCTGGCGCACCGGCCTTTTCGGCCGCGTCGGCGATGACGCCGATGTAGCGCGCCGACGGAAGGCCGCCTTCGTATGCGTCGAGCACGTACAGCCAGGACAGTGTCGGTTCGGCGCCGCTTTCGCTGCGAGTCACGCGGAGCCGGATCTTCTTGTGGATACCGAAGTCCGAGCCTTCCCATCGGTCGAGCCGCTGCTCGTCTTCCGGGGATACGTCGTACAGCACGACGAAAACTCGTTCGCCTGGTTCTTCGACGACCGTCGCGAGCGGCCCTTCCCACCCGATGTCGTCACCAGCGAAGGTGAGCCGCCAGCCCTCCAACCAGCCCGTTCCGGACATGGGCGAGTGCGGACAGCGCTCGAGCATCTGGGTTGAGTCCATGTTGGACCCGTAGGCGGCGTAGATCGGCACCAGCAAAGGGTAGCCAATAACATCCGGGGATCGACTCTATCCCGACCAGATGCGGCAATCCTGTGGCGCGTTCCGGGCGCGGCGACTATGTGGACCCGCATCGCGTTAGCGATTCCGTGGGGGGTGGTGGCCGGGCGACGGGTGGGCCTGCGCCGCCCGATAACGTTGACAGGTACCGGAGATCCCGGTGCGCAACCAGAAGCGGAGGTATCAATGACCCGCATAGCGATCATCGGTGGCGGACCGGCCGGTTACGAAGCGGCGCTGGTGGCGGCCCAGCATGGTGCGTCGGTGACGCTGATCGATAGCGACGGCATCGGCGGGGCATGTGTGCTCTGGGATTGTGTTCCCTCGAAAACGTTCATCGCCTCCACCGGCGTGCGCACCGACCTGCGCCGGGCCCGCGATCTCGGCATCACGCTCGACCCGAACCAGGCGACCGTGCAGCTGTCCGAGGTGAATGGTCGTGTGAAGGCGTTGGCGCTGGCCCAGTCTTCCGATATCCGGTCCAAGCTGCAGACCGTCGGCGTGACGGTGCTCGCCGGTCGTGCGGAGCTGACCGACGACGCCACCGGCCTCGCCGCGCATCGGGTGCATGCGACGCTGGCCGACGGCACCGAGACGACCATCGAGGCCGAGGTTGTGTTGATCGCCACTGGGGCGAGCCCGCGCGTGTTGCCCGGCGCGGAGCCCGATGGTGAGCGGATCCTCAACTGGCGTCAGCTCTATGACCTGGAGGACCTGCCGGAGACCTTGGTGGTGGTCGGTTCCGGCGTCACCGGCGCCGAGTTCGTCTCGGCCTACACCGAAATGGGTGTGCAGGTGAAGCTCGTCTCCAGCCGCGACCGCGTGCTGCCGGGCGAGGATGCCGACGCGGCGCTCGTGCTGGAGGATGCCCTCGCCGAGCGCGGTGTCGAGTTGGTGAAGCACGCCCGCGCCGATGCGGTGGAGCGCACCGCCGAGGGTGTCGTGGTCAAGCTGTCCGACGGCAGGACCGTCTCCGGGTCGCACGCGCTGATGACGGTCGGCTCGACGCCGAATACCGAGGGCCTCGGCCTGGATCGGGTCGGCATCGAGCTCGACCGCGGCGGCTATCTGCGGGTGGACCGGGTGTCGCGTACCTCGGTGCCCGGCATTTATGCGGCGGGTGACTGCACCGGCCTGCTTCCGCTTGCCTCGGTGGCCGCGATGCAGGGCCGCATCGCGATGTATCACGCGCTCGGCGAGGGCGTCAGCCCGATCCGGTTGAAGACGGTGGCGTCCGCGGTGTTCACCAGGCCGGAGATCGCCACGGTCGGTGTCAGCCAGACCGCGATCGATAACGGCCAGACCCCGGCCCGCACGGTGATGTTGCCGTTGAACACCAACCCGAGGGCCAAGATGCTCGGCCTGCGTAGGGGTTTCGTGAAGATCTTCTGCCGCCCGGCCACCGGTGTGGTCATCGGCGGTGTGGTGGTCGCCCCGATCGCGTCGGAGCTCATTTTGCCGATCGCCCTTGCCGTGCAAAACAATTTGACCGTCAACGACCTGGCGCAGACTTTCTCGGTGTACCCGTCATTGACCGGTTCGGTGACCGAAGCCGCGCGTCAGCTGATGCGGCACGACGATCTGGATTGAATCGTCCTGCGGTGCACTGCCGTTACTGCCGAAGTGTTCAACACGCATTGCCCATCAGGTTCACATATGGTTCACTTCCCGCAGAGATGCGATCGGCGGGCGGTCGCGGGGTTCGGTGTTCGGGGGGATGGAGCTTTTCCCAGTCGAAACGTCGGACGGCCTACGCGTCGTTCGGTGACCGGGCGTCTCGTCAGAGACAACTGTGTGCGGCCGAACCAGGTCGAACACGGGAAAGGGAATGCGACAAGTGAAACATCGTAAGCCGAGTCGGGCGCAGCGAGCGATGGCAAGCACCTCGTTGCCACTGGCTACCGCGGCCGCCGTGGCCACTCTTTTCGCGGCGCCTGCGGGGGCAGCGCCGAACGATCAGCCGACCACCCCACCAACGACCGCGCCGCCGGCCCCTGCTCCGGTGCAGCCCGGGGCGGAGACGCCGTCGAGTCCGGAGACCACCAAGCCGGATCCGAACAAGCCGAGCCAGCCGGGCGTCACCAACCCGCCGCCGAGCCAGCCTGGCGTGACCAATCCACCGCCGAGCCAGCCTGGCGTCAACACTCCGGATCCGGCCATGCCGAATCCGCCGAAGGACCCCAAGCTGGCCCAGCCGTCGCAGCCGGGTGTCACCACCCCGCGTGTCGCGCCGCTGCCGGTGCCGGGAAGCAAGCCGGACCAGCCCGCGCAGCCTGCGATCACGCCGGATACCCCGCAGGACCAGCAGAAGCCCGTGCAGCCGGGTACCCAGCAGGCGCCGGGTACGCAGGCCAAGCCCGGCGACGAGAACGCCCAGGCGCGGCAGCCGGAGACGCTGGCGCAGCCGCAGCAGCAGCCGCGCTGGCAGGCGCCTCGACTGGAGGCGGCGCCGCCTGCCCCGGTCGTCGAGATGAGCGGTCCGCACCAGGAGATCGGTGCGAACGTCGACGGCGGCAACCTGCTGCCCGGCTACGCGGCCAACACGCACCACTTCAACAACGAGTCGGGCTATGTCGGCACCATCGGATACCGCACCCCGGCCGGTGCCGGTGAGGCCGGTGTTTCGGTCGAGTACGTCGACGCCAACACCGTCAAGGTGACCACCTACACCGGCGGCGTCGGCCTTGCCGACAACAAGACGATCTCGGTCTTCGACACCACCCAGGCCAACCTGGCGAAAGCGGCTGTCGAGAACTGGATCAAGGAGCAGCCGGGTGGTGCCGCAGCACTGGAAGCGGCCGCGCAGGTTAAACTTCCGCTGCAGCCGGGCGATTTGGCTCCGCAGACTGTCGAAGTGGGTGGCGTCACCACCCAGTGGGGTGGTTCACTCCAGTACTGACACGATGTGATTCGACGGGTGGGGCGGTCGTTCGCGACCGCCCCACACGTGTGTCCTGGGGAAAGGAGTGGGTGTGACCTCCGACGGTGATCCGAGGGAGAACGAATCCGACGAGCGGCCCGCGTCGGACTTCGGTCCGCCGGTGGGCGAATTCGGTCCTCCCGTCTCGGAATTCGGTCCGCCTGTCTCGGAATTCGGTCCGCCGATGGGTGACACCGGTCCGCGCTGGCCGGTGCCCGAGCAGACCGCGGACCATCCCGAGTTGGTGTGGCGGCCCGCGGCCGAACCGGAGCCGCCGCAGGCCGCGCAGTATCGCGCACCCGATTCGACGGTCTATCCGACGCCGCCGCCCGCGCAGCGGCCGGGACCGCCTCCGCAGCAACGGGTTCCGGCTGCCGAGCCGGCGCAGGCCGACGCCGACAAGGACACCTGGTGGACGCGTCCGACCGATACGGGCAGCGTGCCGAAGCCGCCGCCGCTGGCCGCGCCAGGCCTGTCCTGGGCGGACGATCCGATCGCGCAGCGGCTGGCGCCGACCTCTCCGACGACGCCGCCGCCACGGAAGTCCAGCTCGCACAAGGGCAGGAACTGGCTCGCGGGTCTCGTTGCGGTCGCCATCCTCATCGGGCTGACGGTGACCGTGATCATGGTGTCCAGCAACAACACTGGCGACTCCGCGGCGCCGCCGCCCGTGTCCACCAGGGCGGGCAGCTGTCCGGCGAGCAAGGACGGCAACGTGACCGTCGGCAACGGCCCTGGCGACACCGCTAGCGGTGCAGGCGCGATTCTCGGGTTCCAGTACGCCTTCTACGTGGAGCGCAGTGGCGAGCGGGCCAGGAAGTTCGTCGCAGACGACACGATCAACGTGTCGCCAGCGGCGAACATCCAGGAAGCCATCAACGCCGAGATCCCCGTCGGCACCAAGCACTGCCTGCGGATCGCCGAGACCGCATCGGGGACGTACGAGGTCGACCTGCAGGAGTTCAAGCCGGACGGGACGGAGCGGCTCTACCCGCAGACCATCACCACGGTGGTGCGCGACGGCAAGTATCTGCTGTACTCGATCGATACTCGTCTCAAATAATGGGAAACTAGTTTCATATCTTGGTAGCGGTGTGTCACAGTTGAGGTATGTCGGCGACCCTTCCGCCGCTCGCGGGCAAGCTCGGCGGCCTGCGTAGCTCGGCGATACGTGACCTGCTGAAACTCACCGCGCGGCCCGAGGTGATCGGGCTCGCCGGTGGGTTGCCGGATGCCGAGCTGATGCCGCGCGAGCGGTTGGCGATCGCGGCCGACAACGCGTTGCGGGGGACCGGGTGCCTGCAGTACACCGAGTCGCCGGGCTGGGCGCCGCTGCGTGCGGTGCTCGCGGAGCGCGAGTCGGCGCGGCTCGGGCGGCCGGTCGAGGTCGCCGAGGTGTTCGTGACACACGGCTCGCAGCAGGCGTTGTCGCTGCTCGCCGAGGTGCTGTTGGATCCAGGCGCGCTGGTCGTGGTGGAGGACCCGGCGTATGTCGGTGCGCTGCAAGTCTTCCGGGCCGCCGGTGCGCGGATCGTCGCGGTGCCGCTCGACGGCGAAGGCATGCGCATCGATGTGTTGAAGGAACTGCTCGCGCGGGGTGAGCGGCCTGCCTTCGTACACACGGTGAGCAACTTCCACAACCCGGGCGGCGTGACGCAGAGTCGGGCGCGCCGCAGGGAGCTCGCCGAACTCGCTGTCGCCAACGGGTTCTGGGTGATCGAGGACGATCCGTACGGTGAGCTGTGGTTCGATCGGCCCACCCCCGAACCGGTGGCGGCGTACGCGCCCAACGTGATCCGGCTCTCCAGCGCCTCGAAGATCATCTCGCCGACGTTGCGGGTCGGCTGGATGGTCGCGCCGGATCCGGTCTGCCGCGCCGTGGAATTGCTGAAACAGGGTGCCGACCTGTGTGGTTCGGCGCTCACCCAGCAGATCGCGACCGAGTTGCTCACCGATGAAGCCTGGCTGACCGGCCACATCGACACCGTCCGGCACGCATACGGCGAACGCGCCAAAGCCCTTGTGCACGCGCTGCGTACCCGCTTCGGCGACCGGCTGCACTGCACCGACGCCACCGGCGGCATGTTCGTCTGGGCCGATTTCACCGACGGCACCGACACCGAACTGCTGCTACCCCGGGCGCTCGACGCGGGCGTCGCCTACGTGCCAGGCTCGGCGTTCGCCGTCGACGGCGGCTACCGGAACTCGATGCGCCTGTGCTTCACGACCTCCGACGCCGACACCCTGACCGTTGCGGTGGACAGGCTGGCAGACGCCGCAGGCTAGGCCCAGTGTCGACGGCTCAGCCGGCGCCTCAGGGGACTTCGACACCAGGGCCTGGCGAATGGGTCATACCCTGCGAGCAGGTCAGTCGGCCCAGTCGTAGGTGCGTTCGACGGCCTTGTTCCATGCCTTCAGGTGTTCGGCGCGGTCGTCCTCGGACATCGTTGGCTGCCAGGTCTTGTCGGCCGCCCAGTTCTCCCTGATGTCGTCGGTGCCCGACCAGTAGTCGACCGCGAGACCCGCCGCGTAGGCTGCGCCGAGCGCGGTGGTCTCGTTGACCACCGGCCGCACCACGGGCACGTCGAGGATGTCGGACTGGAACTGCATGAGCAGGTCGTTGCCGACCATGCCGCCGTCCACCTTCAGGGTGGTCAGCTCGAGGTCGAGGTGCTCGGATTCGGCGTCGGCGCGCATCGCATCGACCACCTCGCGGGTCTGAAAGGCGGTGGACTCCAACACCGCTCGCGCCAGGTGCGCCTTGTTGACGAACCGGGTGAGCCCGGCGATCACCCCGCGCGCATCCGGCCGCCAGCGGGGCGCGAAGAGGCCGGAGAAGGCGGGCACGATGTAGGCGCCGCCGTTGTCCTCGACGCTGCGGGCCAGCGGCTCGATCTCGTCCGCGGACGAGATGATGCCGAGGTTGTCCCGAAACCATTGCACCAGTGAGCCGGTCACCGCGATGGAGCCCTCCAGCGCGTACACGGCCTCCTGGTCGCCGAGCTGGTAGCAGACGGTGGTCAGCAAGCCGTGCTTGCTGAGCACCGGTGTCGTCCCGGTGTTCAGCAGCATGAAATTGCCGGTGCCGTAGGTGTTCTTGGCCTCGCCGGGGGACAGGCAGGCCTGGCCGAAGGTGGCGGCCTGCTGATCGCCGAGGATGCCTGCCACCGGGATGCCCGCCAGCGGGCCCGCGGTGATCTCCGCGTAGACCTCCGAGGAGCTGCGGATCTCGGGCAGCATCGACTCCGGCACCCCGAATTCCGCGCAGATCTGCGAATCCCATTGCCGGGTACGCAGATCCATCAGCATGGTGCGCGAGGCGTTGGTCACATCGGTGATGTGCTTGCCGGTGAGGTTCCACAGCACCCAGCTGTCGATGGTGCCGAAGCACAGCTCGCCCGCCTCGGCGCGCTTGCGCGCACCGTCGACGTTGTCGAGGATCCAGCGGAGCTTGGGGCCTGCGAAGTAGGTGGACAGCGGCAGGCCGGTGCGTTCTTGATAGCGGGTCGGCCCGATCTCGCCGCCCAGCTCGGTGGTGAGCCGGTCGGTGCGGGTGTCCTGCCAGACGATCGCGTGGTGAATCGGCTTGCCGCTGGCGCGATCCCAGACCACCGTGGTCTCGCGCTGGTTGGTGACGCCGACCGCGGCGATGTCGTCCTTGCCGAGCTTCGTCTGCTTCAGCACCTCGCCGAGCACGAATTCGGTATTCGTCCAGATGGTTTCGGCATCGTGCTCGACCCAGCCCCGGCGCGGGAAGATCTGTTCGTGTTCCCGTTGGGCGACGCCGACAACGCGCCCCTGCCGATCGAAGACGATGCAGCGACTCGAAGTCGTGCCCTGGTCGATGGCGGCCACATAGCGACGCATTCGTGCAGGTTACTAAAACCGGGCCCGGGTGTGGTCGATTGTGGCGTGCGCGGGTCCCGCCGATGTCTTGCCCTGCCGTCGCCGGGTCGCTCGATTAGGGTCGGTGTCAGTTACCGATGGGTAGTGATCGACGACACGGACGGCGTCACGGTCGAAGAGATCCGTACCGGTTCGCATAGCCTGTACGGGAGCAGCTCGAACGAATGCCCGAGAAAGACCACTACGTCGTCGACAACCGGCGCGGCTGGAGGAGTCGAGCATGACCAAGAAACCGGAATCCCAGTTCCTCGGTCCGGAGCAGCGTAGGACGGCCTGGGAGCGGTTCGGCAAGGACCATTTCGATGTGGTCGTCATCGGCGGCGGGGTGGTCGGTGCAGGCATCGCGCTCGATGCCGCGACACGCGGGCTGCAGGTGGCGCTGGTCGAGGCCCGTGACCTGGCCTCCGGCACGTCGAGCCGCTCGTCGAAGATGTTCCACGGCGGCCTGCGGTACCTGGAGCAGCTGGAGTTCGGTCTGGTGCGCGAGGCGCTGCGCGAGCGCGAGCTCGCGCTGTCCACGCTGGCGCCGCACCTGGTGAAGCCGCTGCGCTTCCTCTACCCGCTCACCCATCGGGCGTGGGAACGCCCCTACGTGGCGGCAGGCCTGGTGCTCTACGACACCATGGGCGGCGCGAAATCCGTGCCAGGACAACGGCATCTGTCCCGAATGGGCGCGCTGCGGCTGGCGCCAGGCCTCAAGCGCAGCGCGCTGATCGGCGGCGTCAGCTACTACGACACCGTGGTCGACGACGCCCGCCACACCATGACCGTCGCCCGCACCGCCGCGCACTACGGCGCGGTGATCCGCACGTCCACCCAGGTCGTCGGCTTCCTGCGCGAGTCGGACCGGGTGGTCGGCGTGAAGGTGCGCGACAGCGAGGACGGCCGCACCGCCGAGGTACGCGGGCATGTGGTGATCAACGCGACCGGCGTGTGGACCGACGAGGTGCAGGCGTTGTCGCACCAGCGCGGTCGTTTTCATGTGCGCGCCTCCAAGGGCGTGCACATCGTGGTGCCGCGCGACCGCATCGTCAGCGATGCCGCGATCATCCTGCGCACCCCCACCTCGGTGCTGTTCATCATCCCGTGGGGCACCCACTGGATCATCGGCACCACCGACACCGACTGGAACCTCGACCTCGCCCATCCCGCGGCGACCAAGGCCGACATCGACTACCTGCTCGACCGGGTGAACGAGGTGCTGGTCACGCCGCTGACCCACGACGACATCGACGGCGTGTACGCGGGCTTGCGCCCGCTGCTGGCCGGCGAGAGCGACGAGACCTCCAAGCTGTCCAGGGAACACGCCGTCGCCCGCGTCGCGCCCGGCCTCGTCGGCATCGCGGGTGGCAAGTACACCACTTACCGTGTGATGGCCTATGACGCGGTGGACGAAGCGGCGCAAGACATTCCGGCTCGAGTATCGCCATCGATCACCGAAAAGGTCCCGCTGCTCGGCGCCGACGGCTACTTCGCCCTCGTCAACCAAACCGTCCAGCTGGCCGAGGCGTACGGCGTGCACCCGTACCGGATCAAGCACCTGCTCGACCGCTACGGCTCCCTCATCGACGAGGTGATGGCGATGGCCGACGGCAAACCCGAACTCCTGCAACCGATTACCGAGGCGCCCTCGTATCTGCAGGTCGAGGCCGTCTACGCGGCCGCAGCCGAGGGCGCGCTGCACCTCGACGACATCCTCGCCCGGCGCACCAGGATCTCCATCGAATATTCGCACCGCGGCAGTGCCTGCGCCGAACAGGTTGCCCGCCTCGTCGCCCCCGTCCTCGGCTGGGACGACGCCGAAATCGCCCGTGAGATAACCACGTACCAGGCTCGCGTGGAAGCCGAGATCCGTTCGCAGACTCAGCCCGACGACATTTCCGCCGACGCACTGCGCGTCGCCGCCCCCGAGCCGCGCCCCGAAATTCTGGAGCCGGTTCCGCTGGACGGCTGAACACCCGCCTGCCTCGAAACGAGCACACGGACCATGGTCCCGAGCATTGACATGCAAGTAAATACTTGCCTATTGTCGGTGCTGTGCGTGACGTGTTCAAGGCGCTCGCCGATCCGACCCGCCGGGCGATTCTGGACGGGCTGGCCGAGCGGGACGGTCAGACGCTCTTCGAGATCTGCGGGCGGCTGACCATGCGGCACGGGCTCGGTTCCTCGCGCCAGGCCGTCTCGCAGCATCTCGATGTGCTGGAGCAGGCGGGGCTGGTCAGGACGGAGCGGGCAGGCCGGTCCAAGTTCCACTACATCGACCGGAAACCACTGGTGGGCCTGGTTGATCGATGGCTCGCCGACAACGGAAAGGCAAATCCATGAAGATCGTCGTCACCAGTGTCTTCGTCGATGACCAGCAGAAGGCGCTGCAGTTCTACACCGATGTGCTCGGATTCGTGAAGAAGAACGATATTCCGCTCGGCGCCGCCTCTTGGTTGACCGTGGTCTCGCCGGAGGATCCGGACGGCACGGAGCTGCTGCTCGAGCCCGCCGGGCACCCTGCCGTCGGTCCCTATCGGGATGCGTTGCGTGCCGACGGCATCCCGGTCACCACCTTCGGCGTCGATGACGTGCACGCCGAATTCGAGCGGCTGAGCCGGCGCGGCGTCGAGTTCACTCAGGAGCCGACGAACATGGGCACGACAACCACCGCGGTATTCGACGACACCTGCGGCAACCTCATCCAATTCCACCAGGTGACCGCCTGATTCGGCGCAACCTACAGCGTCGGCGGCGGCAGGGCGATGGTGGCGATGGTGCCGCCGCCCGGCGCCGGTTCCATGGTCGCGGCGCCGCCGTGGAGTTCGGCGATCCAGGCGACCAGCGCCAGGCCGATGCCACTGCCGCGGCCGCCGGTGACGCCGCGCTGGAACGGGTTGCTCGACAGCTGCGGATTCAGCCCGGCACCGTGATCGCGCACGCTGACCCGCCCGTCGCCGACGTACACCTCGACCGGCGCGCCGGGATTGACGGCGCCGTGCGTGATGGCGTTCTCGATCAGGTTGCGCACCGCGAGGCTCAGCAGGTTCGGGTCACCGACGACCACCGTTGGCGTGGTCTGCACGAGGATCTCGGACTTGAATTCCTCGACCACCGCTTCGGTGAGCTGATCGAGCAGCAACTGCACCCGCTCCATCGTCGTGACGCCTGCCTGCATCCTGGCCCGTGCGAGCAGGCCTGCGACGATCCGCTCCATCTTGGCGCCGAGTGCGCTGGCATCGGTGAGCGCGCGCTCCACCTCGTGCGGGTTGCGCCTGCGCGGCGCGGTCACCAGCCCCAAAGTGGTGAGCGGCGTGCGCAATTCGTGTGCGGCGTCGCCGAGGAAGCGTTCCTGTTCCTCGATCAACGCCAGCGCCTGACGCATGCTCCGGCCCGAAATGCCATGTGCCGCAATGGCGGACAAGACGACCAGGGTGAGTCCGCCGACCACCAGGCCCCATAACAGCAATGCCCGATCCCGGTCGTGCAGACCGGGATTCGTGCCTGCGATGACGACGGCCCGGGTCTTCGTGTCCTCCCAGTAGGCCGGGGTCGCCGCGAGTCGCACCGGTCGTCCCGCGCTGTCGCGGCTGTCTTGGAAGACGGTGCCCGAGACCCGCACCGCATCATCGGCCATCGCGGCGACGCCGTTGCTGGCCGGCAGCCAGGAGCGCAGATGTCCGTAGATCTCGCGCCAGCGCCCGTTGTCGTCGTTCGTGACGATCATGACCGCCATCTCACCGTTGGCCAGATCGTCCTGCTTGACCTGGTCCAGGTTGATCGCCTGCTCGTCCGGGTCGAAGTCGAGGGCGCGCCACAGCCCCGACACGACCCGGTCGAGACTGTTGTCCACCGCGTTGTGCCTGGACCGCGCGTCGATGGTCGCCGCGAGGACGCCGAGGATGACCAGACTGGTCGCGGTGATCACGGTGATCAGCGCGGTCAGCAGCCAGCGGGTGCGGCGCAGCCTGGCGACGGCGGGGCGAGGATTGGTCAGGCTCGTGATGTCGCCGCGCGGCTCGGCCTGGCTCAACGTGCGAATGCTTCACTTCCGATCATGAATCCGGTGCCACGGACGGTTTCGATCACCGGCGGTGGCCCGAGCTTGCGACGTAGCTGCGCGATGACCGCGTCGACCACGTTCGAGGCGGGCTCGGCCATCTCGTCCCAGCAGCACTCGATGAGTTCGCTGCGGGAGACGACGCTGCCCGCGCGCGTGGCGAGCAGTTCGAGCACCGCGAATTCCTTGGGGGTCAGCGAGCGCAGGATGCCCGCGCGCACGACCCGTCGCCGCGGCAGGTCGATGTCGATATCGCCGAGCACCAGGCGCGCGGGCGCCGGATGTTCGCGGCGCCTGCTGAGCGCGCGCACCCTGGCGGCGAGTTCGGGCAGCGCGAACGGTTTGACGAGATAGTCGTCGGCGCCGTGCTCGAAACCGGCGACGCGATCGGCAACGCCGTCGCGGGCGGTGAGCATCAGCACCGGCACCCGCGCGCCTGCGGCGCGCTGCGCGGCGACCAGCTGCAGTCCGTCGCCGTCGGGCAGGCCGCGGTCGAGCACGAGGACGTCGTAGGTGTTGACGGCGATCTTCAAGTCGGCGTCGGCGAGGTCGTATGCGAGGTCGACCGCGAAACCGGCCGCCCGCAATCCAGCCGCGATTTCGATGCCGAGACCCTCATCGTCTTCCACTACCAACACCCGCACGAGATCAGAGAATAGGTCATTTGAGGCAGTGTGCCGCCCGGTGGTCCGGCCCCCGCCGAACCACCGGGTCGCCGAGATCAGTTGGTGGAGTAGTAGAGGTCCCACTCACCGGTCGGGGTCTGCTGGCACTCCCACCATTTCCAGTCCGGGTGGGCGGGCGCGTTCAGTCCGTCGGCGCGGCAGGCCGCCTCGGTGCCGTACGTGCCGACGTAGATCGTCTCCGCGTTGGCCACCGCCGACCCTCCGGCGACGAGGCCTGCGGTGAGCGCGACGGCCGCGAGCAGGGTGCTGATTTTCATGCTGTTTTCCTTTCTCCCTGGCGCGCTGTTCCGCGCCTGGAAGTAGGAAACCAAGGTGTCCGTGAGATTTTCATGAGGCGGACGTCGCCGCAGGTCAGGGTGATGAAGCCGGTCGAGGTTGGTTACTCAGGTTGCCCCGAGGGTGTCCGGTGCTTCGAGGCGGACCGCCCAGCCGACGAGCGAGCGCAGATAGCGCAGCACCAGCTCGTCCGGGTACTGCACCGGATCGGTCAGGTGCAGCCGGGCCAGCTCTTCCATGGCCGCCAGCATGATCCGCTCGGTGGGACCGTCCGGGTCGACCCGGACGCCGGTGTAGCGGGAGAGGTGGCGCGCGCCGATCGCGCGGGCGTAGGCGCGGCCGAGTTCGAGCCTGGCGCGCAGGTCGGGCGGCCCGCCGTCCGGCGGGCTGAGGATGATCCGCCAACTGGTCGGCGCCGCATGCAGATAGGCGAGGATGCCGCGGCCGACCCGGTCGACGTCGACAGCGTCGGCGTCGGACCAGTCGACGCTGCCGACCCCGGCCAGCGCGATCGCCGATTCGCGATCGAGCAGCGCGGTCATCAGGCCGCCGAGGTCGGTGAACTGCTGATACACCAGGGCGCGGGCGACCTGGGACTCGCGCGCCACCCGGTCGATGCTGACCGCGCCGAAACCATCGGCGGCGACGATGTCGCGGGCGACATCGAGTAGCTGGGCGCGCCGGTCGGCTGCCGACATCCTGCGCTTCGGGGACGGCTGATCGGTCGGGGCCTCGGCGATCGAAGCCCCGGTGGACGGCGACCGAGCGATGTGCTCGGACGCGGTGCGCTCCGTGGTCACGGCACCGACGGTAGCGCAAGCAGCAAATCGACCGCGTTGGCCGAGCTCTGGACCGCGCTTTCCATCGTCGCCGACCAGTCGGTGGCGGTCCAGTCGCCCGCGAGCACCAGCGTCGGCACCGAGGTCTTTTGCGCCGGGCGCAGCGCGTGCGTGCCGACCACCTGGGAGAAGGTCGCCTTGGGCATCCGAACCACGTGTCCGAGAATGACTTTCGCTTCTTTCGCGGCCGGATAGTACCGGCGCAGCAGCTCGACCTGTTCGGCGACGATCTCCTCGTTGCTCTTGTGGATCTGCTCGTAGGCTCCGCTCGTGGTCAGGCAGTACAACCAGGCCCGATCGGTGGCGCGGCCGGTCATCCGCTGGCGGTCGAAGACCTCGTCGATCACGCCGGTGCCGCCGATCAGCGCCTCGAATTCGGCGGTGGTGCCGAGCGGGCGATCCAGGTACAGGTTGGTGCTGACGATCGGCGTGTAGCCCAGTTTGTCTGCGGCCGCGTAGATTTCGGCGTGCTCGGGCAGGTCGTCGAGCAGGCCGTTGATGGTGGAGTTCGGCACCGCACACACCACCGCGTCCGCGGGGACCGTGGTGCCGTCGGCCAGCGTCACGCCGGTGACGTTGCCGTCGACGATGGTGATCCGGCGGGCCACCGCCCGGTATCGGACCTGAACCCCGTGCTGTGCAAAGAATTTCAGCGCACCGGTGATGTAGAGCGTGTCCAGGTCGGTGGTGGGGTAGCCGATGGTGGCCGGCCGTCGATGTTTGATGCCGAGGCGGATGCCGGTGGCCATGACGTCCGCGAGCACCTTCGCCGATTCGCGCTGCACCGGTTCGGCGGCGACCCCGAGGGCAAGCCAATCCCACAGTGCCTCACGGGCTTTCGCCGGCATGCCGACGCGGTTGAACCATTGCTCGGTGCTGAGGTCTGCCAGGTCGGCGGGTTGGTTCAGGCATTGCCAGCCGAGCTTCGTTGTGGCGACGAGGGTCCTGGCTCGTTCGAGCAGCGAGGCGTCGGGGTGGGCGCCGGTCAGGGTGCGCAGTGCGCCGAGTCCCTTCGTGCGCATGGTGACGCTGCGGCCGTCGGGCCAGCGCAGGGTGGCATGGTGCGGGAACGCGACGTACTGGCGGGTGCCGATGCTGGTCAGGTATCGGAACAGATGGTCGTAGCCGCTGGCGATCACATGCTGGCCGTTGTCCGGGAGGTCGTCGACCACGTCGACCTTCATCGCATGGGTGCGGCCGCCGAGCCTGCCGCGTCGTTCCAGCAGGGTGACCTGCTTGCCTGCCTCGGCGAGCCAGACCGCGGCGGCGAGCCCGGCCAGTCCACCGCCGATGACCACATACTGCCGTTGGTCGTTCATGCCGCACTCCTCACTAACTTACAAGTTGTAAGTTAGATCCGAAGCGTGGCCGGCGTCAAGGGCCTGGGACGACCGTGGTGAGTGGGGGATACGGCGCCCGCGGCGGATCGGCGTTCGAATTCTGATGCAGCAGTAGGTAGCTGAACAGCACGGTGGCGAGGGTCGCCAATGTGGCGAAGAGGAGGCGGCTGCCGATCGCGAAGAGCAGTCGTCTGCCCGTTCTCGCTGCCGTCGTCATGATCCGCTCCTGTGCCGTGTGGTGAACGCCAGGGAAGTAGTCGTGCCGAATGCGCCGATCGTTAGCAACTGAGTGGCAAATTACAGGAACGGCCGGTGATAGCGTGCTGGCACGCCGGGCGGCCCTACATGTTGCACAACTGATTCGGTGCGGTTGACCAAAGGGTTTGGTCTCGAAGCGAACTTTGTCAGCGGGAATTGGCCTCGGCTCAGTCGTCGGGAACCGGCTGGCAGCGCGGGCAGAAGTAGATGCCGCGTTCACGGTGGGCAATCCGGTCCGAATCGGGCGCGGAGTCGCCGAGGAGATGGACGACGATGGGCGTGCCACACCGCTGGCACGGTCGCCGCGTGCGGCCGTAGGCCAGTGGGCGCCACGGTGGTTCGTGCGCGGCCTTGGTGAGCACCCGGTGTGCCTCGTTGACCAACGCGAGCAGATCGGGGACCGCGCCGACCGGAGTGGTGGGATGGACGCGACGCAGGAAACAGATCTCGCTGCGGTAGATGTTGCCGATCCCGGCGAGGTTGCGTTGATCGAGCAGGGCGAGTCCGATCGGCTGGTCCGGATATCGCTGCAGTCGGCGCACGGCCTCCTCAACCGACCAATCAGGGCCGAGCAGGTCCGGTCCGAGGTGCGCGATGACCTGGTGCTCCTCGTCGATCCGCAGCACCTCCACCTTGCCGAGCGAAAACCCGACGGCCTCGACCTCGTCGGTGCGCAGCACGACCCGCGCGGTCACCCTCGGTTTGGTCCACCGCTGCCCGCAGTGGAAGGTTCGCCATGAACCCTCCATCTTCAGATGGGTGTGGATGCTGACCGTCGGTGTCCGGATGAACAGATGCTTCCCGTAGCTGCCGACGCTGGTGACCACCTCGTCGCGCAGGTCGACGGTGGCATACCGGGGCACCCGAAAGTCGCTGCCGGTCAAGGTCTTCCCTTCCAGCGCCGCACGAAGGCGAGCGGCGGTGAGAAAGACCGTGTCACCCTCGGGCATGCAGCACCCCGCTCACGGGCGGCCCCGAAGGCGCAGGCCGCGCGGGGTGGCGGAGAAACCTGCTTCGGTGAGGAAGCCTGCGAAGGTGTTGCCGTGCACGGTTTCTCCGTCGACCTTGTCGATGACGAGGGAGTCGACTCTGCGGGTGTGCACCAGGTCGGCCAGCGCCTTGGCGGCGGACTGGCGGGCGTTCGGGTCCTCGGTGAAGGTGAGCAGGGTTTTGCCACCGCGTTCGAGATAGAGCACCAGTTCGCCGTCCACGAGCACGACCAAGGCTCCGGCCTTGCGGCCCGGCCGGTGCCCGCCGTCGGCGTCGCCCTTCGGCCAGGTCAGTGCCGCGCCGTACGGGTTCGCCGGATCACACGCGGCCAGCGCGAGCGCGCTACCGGTCTGCTGCCCTGTCACGCCGGGGCGCGCGCGTTCGGTGTCGAAGGAGCGCAGCCGGTCGACCACGTCGGTGGTGGAGAACTGGGCGCCGCCCAACGAATCGATGAAATATCCACGGCGACAACGCCCGCGATCCTCGAACTCGGTCAGCACCCGGTACATCAGCGCGAACCCACCGGTTACCCCCTCGTTCTGCACCGATCCTCGCGTCAGTACCCCGTATCGCTCCAGCAGCATGTCCGCCGTCGCGTGCGCGCGAACGGTGTTGTCCGACACCCGCTCCGGCAGCAGCGACCAGCGCCCGGCCACCATCGGCGGCCCGGACCGCGTCGGCATGCTCGGCCGCGGCAGATAGGCCCGTCCGCGCGGTGCCCGGCGTGGCGTCCGGTGCGCCGTCGTGGTCCGCGTAGTCCCTGACAGCAGTGCCCGAACCGGCGCGAACGTGTCGCCGGAAACCATGCCCGCCCACACCAACTCCCACAGCGCGTCCGCAACCCCGCTGTCGTCGAGCAACCCGGTGGCGTCGGACAGCTGCCGGAAGAAGTACGCCCCACCGCCGTGCAGCACGGGCGCGAGTCGTGGCGCTGTCGAACTGGGTGCGGCGTCTGCCGCCGATCGCCGAGTGTTGTTCGACCCCACTACGTTTGAGCGTTTCTTGCCGCCGGGGCCGGTGCCATTCGAGGCTGCCGAATCCTGCCATGTCGAGCCGGGCGGTGTCGGTGCCGAAGCGGCAGCATCGCCCGGGCTAGGCGGGTCGAGTGGTATCGGCGTCAGCGGAGAGTCGAGTCCTGGTGGGTCGAGCGATACCGGATCCCTCGACCCCACGGGATCCGGTGCGGGCGTCCACGGGGTGAGGGTGGCGCCGAGCGCGGTGAGCAGGCGGAGTTGCACCTCGGAGAGCTCGATGTCGTCCGGCGGGGCCAAGGTGAAGGCGGCTTGATCGGCCAGGTGCAAGGCGACCCAGCCGTCCTTTGCGGTGATGGCGCCGTGGCCGGACCAGATCACCTCGCCGGTGGCCATCAGCTCGTCGAGCATGGCGGGGGAGTAGTCGCGGACCCGGGCGGGCAGGATCAGCGATTCCCAGGCCGAGGCCGGGATCGGCACGCCTGCCAACTGTTCCACGACGGTCGCGACGCCGTCCACCCCGCGGAGCTCGCCGGTGCCTATGTGCTGCCAGGACGGGAGGAAACGCCCGAAGGTGGCGGTCGACACCGGTTCGACCTCGTGCCTGGCGGCCGCCAGCGAGCGGCGGCGTAGGCGGCGAAGCACTTGCGCGTCGCACCATTCGGAGCCCGCCGCACCCGGCGTGAATTCGCCTTCTACGATCCGTTTTTCGGTGATCAGCCGGTGCAGGGCGGTGGCGACGACGGCGGTGCCGAGGCCGAAGCGGGCGGCGACCGCCTCGGTGCTGAACGGTCCGTGCGTGCGGGCATAGCGGCCGACGAGATCGCCGAGCGGGTCGGCGACGGGCTCGATGAATGCCGCAGGCGTCCCGATCGGCAGCGGCACGCCGAGCGCGTCGCGCAGCCGGGATGCGTCCTCGACCGCCACCATCCAGGTGCGGCCTGCGAAGGACACCTCCAGCGCGCGGCGCGAGGTCACCAACTCGGCGAACCAGTCCGTGGGATCGGCGACGCAGCGTGCCTCGGCTTCGGCCGCGGTCAGCGGTCCGAGTAGGCGCAACAAATCGGCCAGCCCTTCGGCATCGCGCGCATGGCGTTCCGGGGTGAGCCGCTGCAGTTCTCGCTCGATCTGGTCGATGACCGCGGCGTCGAGCAGTTCGCGCAGTTCCACCCGGCCGAGCAGCTCGGCGAGCAGCCCCGAGTCGAGCGACAGTGCGGCGGCACGGCGTTCGGCGAGCGGGCTGTCCCCGTCGTACATGAACTGCCCGATGTAGTCGAACAGTAGGGCGTTCGCGAATGGCGACGGCGTCGCCGTCTCCACCTCGACCAACCGCAGTTGGCGCCGCGCAACCCGCCCGAGCAGCTCTCGCAGCGACGGCAAATCGTAGACATCGCGCAAGCATTCGCGCACCGTCTCCAGCAGGATCGGGAAGTCGGGGAACTTGCGTGCCACATCGAGCAGCTGAGCCGAGCGCTGCCGCTGCTGCCACAGTGGGGCGCGTTTGCCGGGATCGCGCCGGGGCAGCAGCAGCGCCCTTGCCGCGCACTCCCGGAAGCGGGACGCGAAAAGCGCTGAGCCGCCGACCTGTTCGGTGACGATGTCGTCGATCTCGTCGGGTTCGAAGACGAACAGCTCGGCGCCGGGCGGATCGTCGGTGGTGTCCGGCAGCCGCACCACGATGCCGTCGTCGGAGGCGTTCGGCGCGACGTCGACGCCGAACCGCTCGCGCAGCCTGGCGCCGATGGCCAGTGCCCACGGTGCGTGCACCGGCAGCCCGTAGGGGGAGTGCAGCACCAGCCGCCAGTCGCCGAGCTCATCCCGGAAACGCTCCACGACGAGCGTCTTGTCGGTGGGCAGGTGACCGGTGGCGGTCCGCTGCTCGTCGAGCAGGGTGCCGAGGTTTCCGGTCGCGAAGGCGTCGAGTCCCGCTGCCGCGGTGAGCTTTTCGAGGTTCTCCTGGTGCTGGCCTGCCTTCCGCACGAATTCGCCGAGCGCCCCGCCGAGTTCGGCGGGCCGCCCGAGGCCGTCGCCGTGCCAGAACGGCAGCCGTCCCGGCTGGCCGAACGCGGGCGTCACCAGCACCCGGTCGAAGGTGATCTCCTCGATCCGCCAGCTGGTCGCGCCCAATGCGAACACGTCGCCGACCCGCGATTCGTAGACCATCTCTTCATCGAGTTCGCCGACCCGCGAAGCCTTTTCGCCGACCATGTACACCGCGAAGAGACCACGATCCGGTATCGCACCGCCCGAGGTCACGGCGAGTCGCTGCGCGCCGGGCCGCCCGGTGAGCGTGCCTGCGTCGCGATCCCACACCAGCCGCGGCCGCAGCTCGGCGAACTCGTCGGACGGGTACCGTCCGGACAGCAGATCGAGCACCGACTCGTACGCCGACCGCGGCAGCGTCGCGTAACTTCCTGTCCCGCGGACGATGTCGAACCAAGCGTCGACGTCGATCGGTTCGAGCGCACACGCGGCGACGGTCTGCTGGGCCAGGATGTCGAGCGGATGCGCCGGGATCTGGATGGCCTCGATCTGTCCGGCGGTCATCCGCTGCGCGGCCACCGCGCAATGGATCACATCGGTGCGATGTTTCGGGAACAGCACGCCGCGCGAGATCTCGCCGACCTGATGGCCGGCCCTGCCGATCCGCTGCAGTCCGCTCGCCACCGAGGGCGGCGCCTCCACCTGCACCACCAGATCGACCGCGCCCATGTCGATGCCGAGCTCGAGGCTGCTGGTGGCGACCACGCAGCGCAGCCTGCCGCTCTTCAGGTCGTCTTCGATGAGCGCGCGCTGCTCCTTGCTCACCGATCCGTGGTGCGCACGAGCCAGCAGCGGGCCGGCACCGTGGATCACCTCGGTCGAGGCGCCGAGCTGAGCGGGCGGCTTGTGCTCGGTGTCGACGGGCTCCCCGAGCCGCTCGGCATAGGTCTCGTTGAGCCGGGCCGTGAGCCGCTCGGCGAGCCTGCGCGAATTCGCGAACACGATCGATGACCGATGCTCGAGCACCAGATCCACGATCGCTTCGTCCACGTGCGGCCAGATCGAGCCGGGCTGATCGGATTCGCCGGGTTCGGTCATGTCCGCCACCGGCACTCGCACGGAGAGGTCGAAGGTCTTCGGCGCGGGCGGCGACACGATGGTGATCGGCGCGTTGCCGACCAGGAACCGCCCGACCTCGTCCGGCGGCCGCACGGTCGCCGACAACCCGATGCGTTGCGCAGGACGCCCGTGCGCACCCGTCTCCTGGCCACCACCGGTGGTCAATTGATCGAGCCGGGCCAGCGACAATGCCAGATGCGACCCACGTTTGGAACCCGCGATCGCGTGCACCTCGTCCACGATCACCGTGCGCACCTCGCGCAGCGTCTCCCTGGCCGCCGATGTGAGCATCAGGAACAGCGACTCCGGCGTGGTGATCAAGATGTCCGGCGGCGTCCGCTGCATCGTCCGGCGCTCGCCCGCCGTGGTATCACCGGACCGCACTCCGACGGTGATCGCGGGCGGATCCAACCCGAGCCGCTTCGCGGTCTGCGTCACCCCGACCAACGGCGCCCGCAGATTGCGCTCCACATCCACCGCAAGCGCCTTGAGCGGTGACACATACAGGACCGAGGTCCCGACCTTCTCGGTCGACTTCTCCCGAGTAGCCAACTGATCGATGGCCCACAGGAACGCCGACAACGTCTTCCCCGACCCGGTCGGCGCGATCACCAACGTGTGCTCACCCGCCGCAATCGCCGCCCACGCCCCCAACTGCGCGCTCGTCGGCGCAGGAAACGCACCGTCGAACCACTCCTGCGTAGCAGGCGAGAACTGAGCCATGCCCTTCAGTCTGCACCCACCCACCGACAACCTGGGACCGCCGCAAAACCCACTGATTTCGTGAGCAGCGGAACAGCCTTATGCGCATAGTCGTACGCTTCGAGCGTGCAAAAGGTGCTCAGACTCGACCTGGTCAGCCATGGCATGACCGAGGCGATGCGGAAGGCACGTTTTCCAGTCGACGAATCGTTGACCGAAGCAGGCCGCCGTGCCATCTCTGGTAGTGCGCCGCTTGCCGCCCATCGCGTACTGACCGGACCGGAACGCCGCACGGTGGAGACCGCGGCGCTGTTAGGCCTGCCCGGCGAAGAGGACACGCGACTACGGGATCTCGATGCGGGTGCGTGGCGCGGCGGCGCGTTGATGTCGGTGCCGCAGGACGAGCTGTACGCCTGGCTCACCGACCCGATGTTCCGCGGCCACGGCGGGGAGTCGGTGGTGGACGTGATCGAGCGGACCAGGTACTGGATGGCCGAGATCGCCTCGGAGGGCAAGTCGACCATCGCGGTCACCCATCCCGCCGTCATCCGCGCGGCGCTGCTGGTGACGCTGGACGCGCCGCCGAAATCGTTCTGGCGGATCGACATTCCGCCTGGCAGCGTGACCCGGCTGCATTACCGCGGCGAGTGGACCTTGCACTTCACGGCGTGACACCGCTTTTCGTGGCGAGCGGTCCGGTGCCGAGGGTGATGAGCAGCCGCACGGCGTCGGTGATCAACCGGGCCGGGATCGACGGGTCGATGGCGCGCTGCATGCCGAGGCCGATGCCCATGCTGAGGATGCCCGTCGCGGCGTCCTCGGCGGGCACTGGCAGGTCGACGCCGAGCGTGTCGGCCAGCGTCTGCACCTGGGCGGCGACCGCGCCGCGCACCACCGCGAGGCTGGAGACGAGCGCGGCCTGCAAGACGGGATCGTCCCTGGACACGGTGGCGAACTCGAATTCCAGCATCGTCCAGCCGACATCGCCGACGGTGCGTTCGGCCCACTCCTGGAACCGCTCGAGCTGCGCGTCGAAGCTGTCGTCGGCCGCGAGCAGGTCGGTCACCTCTTGGAACTTGGTCGCGTGGATGAGCTCGAGCACTTCGAGGCCGAGTTCCTTCTTGGTGCGGAAGTTCGAGTAGACGGCGCCCTTCGAGTACCCGGCCTCCTCGGCGACCCGCTCGAGGCTGGTGCTCGCGTAGCCGTCGGCCAGGAAGAGGTCGCGTGCCGTGGCGATCAGGTCAGCGCGGGTGCGGGCCTGGCTTTCGGAGCGGGTCAGACGTGCCATGCCGCGATTCTACGTACCGTCGGATTTCGGATACCAAGGGTATTTGAATTCTGCTAGTGTTTGGAACCATGAGTAACAACAACGGGTCGCAGCGGCGCGGCCTGGCCATCGGGTGCGGCGGCACGCTGGGCGCGGCGTGGATCGTCGCGGCGCTGGTCGCGGTCCGCGACGCACTCGGCTGGGATCCGCGCGAGGCTGATGTGCTCATCGGGACCTCGGCGGGCGCGGAGCTGGTGACCATGCTCGGCAGCGGAATCTCGGTGGACGAGCTGGCCGCCATGCAGGACGGCACCTCCACCGACCCGATCCTGTTGGCGCACATGCGGTCCGGGCCAGGTCGATTCCCGCCGGTGCCGCGCCCGCGACTAGGTTCGGTCCGGCTGCCGTTGCGGCGCACCGATTCCGGCCAGGGCCTGCTCACCGCGGGCAGCGGGCTGTTGCCGGTCGGCGGCGGCGACGCGCGCTGGTTGCAGCAGCTCGCCGAACGGCTGAACCCAGGCCGATCCTGGGTGCCGCACCCGGCGACCTGGTTGGTGAGCATGGATTATGCGACGGGAGAACGGGTTCCGTTCGGCTCGTCCGATGCACCTGCCGCACCGCTCGGCGATGCGCTGCGCGCGTCATGGGCGGTGCCCGGCTGGTTTCCGCCGGTCTCGATCGCTGGCCGCCGCTTCATCGACGGTGGTGCAGGCTCGACCGCGTCGGTGGATCTGCTGATCCCCGCGAAATTGGACGAGCTCGTCGTCCTCACCCCGATGGCATCGGCCGGGAAGATCCCCGCGACCGGCCCGGGGCACTTTCTCGAACGCCAGATGCGAAACCGCATGAGCGCCAAGCTCGATGCCGAGATCGCCCAGCTACGCGCGACCGGAACCACGGTGCTGCACGTGGCCGCCACCGCCGACGACCTCGCGGTGATGGGCCCCAACTTCATGGACGGCCGTCGCCGTCTCGACACCTATCAGCACAGTCTGCGCAGCACCCGCCGTGCGCTCGAACAAGGAACCTTCGCATGAGAATTCTCGGTCATGGTTACCCCGACGTCGCGCTCAGCGGCGCCCGTGTTCTGATCACCGGAGCAGGCCGCGGCATCGGCCGCGCCACCGCGGAGTTGTTCGCGGCCAAGGGATCCGAGGTGGTGATCGCCGATGTCGACGTCGAGGCCGCGCAGGAAGCCGCAGGCGCGATCGGAGGCAAGGCCTACGAGCTCGATGTGCGCTCGCGTGGGCAGTGGGACAAGGTGATCGCCGATCTCGGCCACGTCGACGTCCTCGTCAACAATGCGGGCGTCATGCCCGCCGGTCCTTTCCTCGACGAGCCGGACGTGGTCGGCCAGGCCACGATGGACATCAACGTCTGGGGTCTCATCCACGGCATGCGCGCCGTCGCGCCTGGCATGGTCGAGCGCGGCCGCGGTCACATCGTCAATGTGGCCTCGCTGGCGGGCAAGATCCCGCTGCCTGGTCTCGCCGTCTACAACGCGAGCAAGTTCGCCGCCGTAGGCCTTTCCGCCGCAACCCGTTTGGAGTTCGCACCGCAGGGCGTCAGCGTCAGCTGTGTCATGCCGTCGGCCGTGCGCACCCGGCTGTCGTCCGGCATGGCGCTCGGCCACGGCATGCCGACCGTCGATCCGGAAGACGTCGCGGCCGCCATCCTGCGCACGGTTGCCACCCGTAAGGGAGAGGTCGCGGTGCCGAACTATCTCGGCCCGATCGACATTGCCTTGGCGGCCGCGCCGGAGCGCGCGGTGCGCCTGGTACGCCGCCTCGTCGACGGCGACCGTGCCCTGCATCCCGCCGACGAGAAGGTCAGGGCTGAATACGAGGAGCAGGTCCGCTCGATCAGCTGAGCCCGTTCGCAGACGAAAAGCGGCCCCGGAGAACATCTCCGGGGCCGTTTCGTGCCGGTGGTATGCCAGGGTCAGCAGGTGGTGGGGGCTGGGTCGCCCCGGAAGCGGGCCTCGACGTAGTTCCATGCGTCGGCGAAGCCCGCCACGGCCGTAGTCATGTGTTCGGCAATTTCGTAGGGGCGGAACTCGAGTCGGGCGCCCGCGCGACAGTAGCGGTCGGCGACCTCGGCGACCGGCGGGAAGAAGGTGAGTTCGTCGAAACGACCCTGCCACATCAAGACCGGGACGGACGGGATGCCGTCGAAGTGGCGCAAGCTGTTCTGGCGCAGGACTTCGCGGGCGACAGGGCTGTCCATCAGGCTCTTCGATGCGGCCATCTGCTCCGCGTTGCGGAAGGCTCCGTGGAACAGCAGGAACCTGCGGCAGGCGTCATGGGTGAATTCGCGGAACCACAGCCCGTTTTCGTTCAGCTGATCCGAAATCGGCAGCTTCTCCGGGTACTCGCGCTCCAGTCCCATCGCGGCGGCGAACGCCAACCCGAAACCGGGGTGCGGTGCGAAGCCGAGCGAAAGCGCCATCTCCTCGAGATCGGCGGGGATGCCGCCGGAGACCGCGGTGGTGAGCTTCAGATCGGGCGCGTAGGTGGGCTGCAACGCGGCCGCCCAGGCGGTGGCCATGCCGCCGCCGGAGTAACCCGCCAGGGCGACCGGCGAATTGGTGAGGCCGAGTTCGGCCACCTTCTGCACCGCCCTGACACTGTCCAGCGTCATCATGCCGCTGAGCCTGGCCGCACCGTAGGCCGAGGTCGGGCCGAGGTAGTCGGGCAGGGACACCGCCCAGCCGCGACCGATCGGCAGCATCGCGCCGACCGCGTCCTGCAGCTCGCCGTTGAACAGCGACCGCGACGGGTTGCACTGGGTACCAAGTGAATTGATGAGGGCCTGGTAGGAGACGAGCGGCGGGTTCTTGACGCCGATGGGCAGCAGAACCGTGGTCACCCCCATCACCGGCTTGCTCATCGAGTTGGTGGACCGGAACGCGACCTGCCAGCCCTCGGTGCCGACATACGGGCCGGTGTCGATCTTGCGAGCGCGCACCACATCGCCGGGTTTCAGTGCGGCCAGTTCGGCGGGCGGGGTGTAGAAAACATCCGGATCCGGGGTCGGATACAGCGGTTGAGCATTCACGGGCAGGCCAACCAGCCCGATCGAGACGATGCTCAACATCAGGATCGCAATCCTGAACGGAACTCTTCGCACGGCTTTCCTTCGACTTTCGGCCACCATCGACTCACCGACCCCGACAGACTTCTCGGCGATTCGGGCGGACCACCACTGCATGGAAGATGCGCGGTAAACGTCGTCGTTTGCCGCGCAGGCGGATAGCTGGAACCCACGGCCGCACCCGAGGAGCGGACCGGCACACCACCTTTCGGGTCAACCTGTGGACCGCCGCACCTCGGCGAAACCATCCGTACGCAAACGTAGCGCCGTGTCCGCCACCGTATATCACCGGGTGGGCATTATTTGATAATTCACAGCGCTTTTCCTGTGCAGTTGCACGAGATCACTACCAGCGCCTTCGGTGCCGATAGCCGACGGTTTGCGAAAGCTATTGGCTATTACCGCAGTACGTCATCATGTAAGGGGTGTTCGATCGCTTCGGTGGTGTCCCTCGGTGCCGTGTCGCAGGCTTAGTCGGTGCGCGGGCGGTAAGTGCGCCCTCTGCTCGAGTGTCCAGGGGCTGTCGTTCGGGTACCGGTCGGTCGGGTCTTCGGCGTCGGGTGGGATCCGGCGCTCGGTGGTGGAGGTCACAGCGCACCTCGCACCGTGCATAGTGTGTGCCCATTCACAAGGTGCTAAATTGAGCAGTCTGCTCAAATTTCTGCGCCACTATTGTTCAATTCGCGCTTTAAGGGCAGGGTATGCGGCATCAAGTGCTCAACTAGGACGCCGCCCGATCGGCGCCGTCCGGACGGGTGGACTGCATGACCGAGCTCGCCGATCACGACCTGATCCCGGCTCCGTACGACCTCGCCGACCGCTACCGGGTCGGCGCGGGCACCGTTGTTCTGACCGGGGTCCAAGCGATCGCACGTCAGCTTGTGGAACAGCACGTGCGTGACCTGCGTGCCGGGCGGCGCGTCGGCACCTTCGTCTCGGGATATCAGGGCAGTCCGCTCGGCGGCGTGGACAAGATGCTGGGCGGGATGCCCGGCGTGCTTGCCGAGCACGACATTTCGTTCGTGCCAGGGTTGAACGAAGAACTTGCCGCGACCTCGGTGTGGGGTAGTCAGGCCGACCTGCCCGCAGGCACCGCGACCCACGACGGCGTTGTCGGTGTCTGGTACGGCAAGGGGCCGGGCCTCGACCGTGCGACGGATGCGTTGCGGCACGCGAACATGTACGGCGCGAATGCCAATGGCGGGGTGCTGCTGCTGGTCGGCGACGACCCGGCCTCGAAGTCCTCGACGGTGCCCGCGGTGAGCGAGCGTTCGCTGGCCGCGATGAACATTCCGGTCCTGTTCCCGCGCAACGCCCGCGAGATCATCACCATGGGCTTGCACGGTGTTGCGCTGTCACGTGCCTCGGGCTGCCTGGTCGCGCTCAAGATCGTGGCCGACGTGGCCGACGGCGCCTGGTCGGTCGACGGCACGGTCGGCGACATCGACATCGTCGTCCCCGAAATCTCCTGGGAGGGCAGGCCGTTCCGCTACCTCCAGCGACCGATGGCGGCGCCGACCGACAGCGTGATCGCCGAGGCCGACCTGTACGGCGGCCGCTGGGAAACGGTCAAGGCCTACAGCACGCTCAACGAACTCGACGTCATCGAGGTGAACCCGGCCCGCGCCACGATCGGCATCGCCGCCACCGGAACGACATTCGACGCCGTCCGGCAGGCGCTCATCGACCTCGGCGTCGACGACGACGCCCTCGTGCGCGCCGGCGTTCGGCTGCTGCGCATCGGGATGCCGTTTCCCATTGCGCCCGAACGCGTTCAGCAGTTCGCGAAGGGGCTGACCCGGCTCGTGGTCGTCGAGGACAAGACCGCGTTCATCGAGACCCAGATCCGCGAGATCCTCTACGGCACCGCCGATGCCCCCGAGATCATCGGCAAGCGCGATGCCGCGGGCCGCCCGCTGTTCAGCCAGGACGGCGAACTCACCACCGGGCGGATCGCCAAGCCGCTGGCCCGCGCGCTCGACGGCTTCCTCGACATGAAACGGCCACTGCCGCAGCCGCTGTCGCTCGCCGTGCTGCCCGCCAAGCGCGCCGCCTACTTCTGCAGCGGCTGCCCGCACAACCGCTCCACCGCGGTGCCGGAGGGCTCGATCGCAGGCGGCGGCATCGGCTGCCACACGATGGTGACCATGTCGGGCCGGGAAGACAGCAAGGTCACCGGCCTGACCCAGATGGGCGGTGAGGGTGCTCAGTGGATCGGCCAGGCGCCGTTCACCGACGTGCCGCACCTGTTCCAGAACATCGGCGACGGCACGTTCTTCCACTCCGGCCAGCTCGCCGTGCAGGCCTGCATTGCCGCAGGCGTCAACATCACCTACAAGCTGCTGTACAACGACGTCGTCGCGATGACGGGCGCCCAGGACGCCGAGGGTGCGCTCGCCGTGCCGATGCTGACGCACAAGCTCAGCACCGAGGGCGTCGCGCAGATCATCATCTGCGCCGACGAGCCGAAGAAGTACCGCAAGCGTGATCTCGCCGCGGGCACCAGGCTGTGGCATCGGGACCGGCTCGACGAGGCGCAACGCGTGCTGCGCGAGATCCCCGGCGTGACCGTGCTGATCTACGACCAGCACTGCGCGGCCGACGCGCGCCGCCAGCGCAAGCGCGGCACGCTGCCGGTCCGGCGCACCAGGGTCGTCATCAACGAGGCGGTCTGCGAGGGCTGCGGCGACTGCGGCGTCAAGAGCAACTGCCTGTCCGTGCAGCCGGTGGACACCGAATTCGGCCGCAAGACCCGGATCGATCAGACCTCGTGCAACACCGACTACAGCTGCCTCGACGGTGACTGCCCGTCCTTCGTCACGGTGGAGCTGCCCGATCCGGGGAAGGCCAAGAAGCGCAAGGCGATGCAGCGTCCGGAGCCGCCGGTGC
Organism: Nocardia sp. NPDC049149; assembly: GCF_043197455.1. NCBI lineage: Bacteria > Bacillati > Actinomycetota > Actinomycetes > Mycobacteriales > Nocardiaceae > Nocardia > Nocardia sp. NPDC049149. The sequence continues at coordinate 204,632 of NZ_JBICTD010000005.1, read as the reverse complement.
TGCCCGACGTCAGGCAGGCCGCGCCGACCACGACGCAGAACGTCTTCCTCGCCGGCATCGGCGGCACCGGCATCGTGACGGTGAACCAGGTGCTTGCGACCGCCGCGCTGCGGGCAGGCTACGACGTGGCGAGCCTGGACCAGATCGGCCTGAGCCAGAAGGCCGGACCGGTCGTCTCGCACCTGCGTTTCGTCTCCGGCGAGCTGGAGCCCGCGAACCGGCTGACGCCGGGTTCGGCCGACTGCATCGTTGCGTTCGATCTGCTCACCGCCACCGACAACAAGAACCTGGCGTACGGCTCGACGGAATCGACCATGACGGTCGCGTCCACCAGCAAGACCCCGACCGGGGACATGGTGTACGACAAGGCCGTTCAGTACCCGGAGACGCCAGCGCTGCTCGGCAGGCTCGCGCAGGCGTCGCGGGAGGTGCGCTCGTTCGACGCGCTCACCGCCGCCGAGGTGCTGTTCGGCAACACTGCGGCCGCCAACTTCCTGCTGGTCGGCGCGGCCTACCAGCTCGGCGGTCTTCGCCTGCCCGCTGCGGCGATCGAGGAGGCCATCGAGATCAACGGTGTTGCGGTGAAAGCCAATATCGAGGCGTTCCGCTGGGGCCGGATCGCGATCGAGCGGCCGGACGAGTTCGCCGCGGTGGCCACCCGGCAGCAGCCCGAGCGCGCTGAGATCGTCGTTCCCGCCGACCTTTTCGACGGTTTGACCGCGACAGGGGAGACCAAGCGACTGGTCGAACTGCGTGCCGCCGAGCTGATCGGCTTCCAGGGTGTGCGCATTGCTCGCGACTATGTGCAAGCCGTGCAACATGTTTGGGACGGACAGCGCAAGATCACCGATCGCACCGAGTTCAGCGAGGAGGTGGCCCGTGGCCTGTACAAGTTCACCGCATACAAGGACGAGTACGAAGTGGCCCGCCAGCTGACCAACCCTGCCTTCCTGGACGAGGTGGCCGGCCAGCTGCCCGAGGGGGCGAACCTCACCTACAAGCTGCACCCGCCGATCCTGCGCGCGATGGGCCGCAAGAAGAAGATCGGCATCGGTCCGCGTGGCCACTTCAGCCTGAAGGTGCTGGCGAAGGGTAAGCGGCTGCGCGGCACCAAGTTCGATCCCTTCGGCTATGCCCACGTCCGCCGGGTCGAGCGCGCGCTGCTCGCCCACTACACCGCGATGGTGACCACCCTCGCGGACACGCTCGACGAGGCGGGCTACGACCGGGCGGTCCAGGCTGCCGCGCTCGCCGACACGGTGCGCGGCTACGAGGACATCAAGCTGGCCAACGTGGAGCAGTACCGAAACAGCCTGCGCGAGCTCGGCATCGAGCCGCCGCAGGTGTAGTGCCACCAGCGCGGCACGGGCAGTGGACCGCGCGCCTGGTCGAGCGTAAAGGCCACGCTCCCGGGCACATGGGAAGTGGCCCGGAACCATTGGTTCCGGGCCACTTTCGTGTGTGCGGACCAGCGCGAGACGCCGGCCGGGCTACCGACCCGAATCCTGCGGCGGTTGCTCCGCACAAGGATTCAAGAACGAGGGAGGCAGCATGGGGAAGGGTTGTCCACAGCCTTGTGGTGCGGTCGGCGGGGCGGACGGGGTCGAGGAGGGCGCGACGGTGGAGGTCGGCACGCCGCCGGGCTGACCGCCGATCGAGGCGGGTTTGGGGAATTCCTCCTTCGGGGTGCCCTGTAGTGCCGCGTCCATCGTGTCCTTCCAGATGTCGGACGGCAGCCCGGATCCCCACATGACGTTGCCGGCCGACGTCTTGAGCGGGGTGCCGTCGGGCGTGCCCACCCAGACGGCGGTCGACAGCGACGGGGTGAAGCCGACCATCCAGACGTCCTTGTTCTGACCGGTGTCACCGAGCTGAGTGGTCCCGGTCTTGGCGGCGGACTTGCGGTCACCGGCCAATCCATGATTCCGCGACGACGCGGCGATCGGTTCCATCGCCGCGACCACGTTGTCCGCCACCGCCTTCGAGATGCGCTGCTCGCCGGCCACCGAGCCGTTGTCCAGCAGCACCCGACCCTCGGCCGTGACGACCTTCTGCACCAGGTGCGGCTTGCGGTAGACACCCGAGGCCGCGAATGTCGCGTAGGCCGAAGCCATATCGCGCACACGGAGCGAGTACTGGCCGAGGACGATTCCGTTGTTGGGCGGCGAGCCGTCCGGCTCCACCAGCGTCTTGCCGAGACCGGGAATGGTGTCCGGGATACCCGCCTTGTAGGCCATCGCGGCGATCTTGTTCGCGCCGCTGGATCCCATATCCATCTCCATTCGATAGAAGCTGGTGTTCAACGAGAGCTTGAGCGCCTCGGCGATCGTGCAGGTGCCGCAGCCATGGCCCTCAGCGTTGGTGATCTTGCCCTTGACGCCTGGCACGGTCAGGTCGGAGCTGTCGTACTCCTTCGAGAGCGGAATGCCGAGCTCCAGGTTCACCGCGAGACCGAACACCTTGAACGTCGAGCCGGTCTGCAACGGGTTGCCTGCGAAGTCCCAGCCCCGACCGTTGTCGCCACCGTAATACGCCTTCACCGCACCGGTTTTCGGGTCGACCGACACCACCGCGCTGCGGGTTTCCGGCCGCTCGCCCTGCATATTCTTCTGGACCGCATCGATCGCGGCCTGCTGTGTCTTGTGGTCGATGGTGGTGGTGATCTGCAGGCCCTGAGCATTGAGCTGCTTCTCGGTGATGCCCGCGTCGGCCAACTCCGCGAGCACCTGCCTCTTGATCAGGCCGTTGGGGCCTTGATCGGCGTTGTCGTCACCGGTCTGTGCCGCCGAAACCACCTGGGGGAACTGCATCTTCGCCCGGTCGGCCTTGGGCAGGGCGCCGGTGTCGACCATCGCGTCGAGTACGTCGTTCCAGCGCCCCTCCGCGCCCTTCCGATTCTTTTCCGGATCCAGGTTCGACGGTTCCCGGGGGAGTGCGGCCAGCATCGCGCCCTCGGCCGGCGTCAGATCCTGCACCTTCTTGTCGTAGTAGGCCCTGGCCGCCGCGTTGATGCCGGTGGCGCCGCGACCGAAGTAGATGATGTTCAGGTAGGCGGTGAGGATGTCGTCCTTGCTCCACTGTCGGGCCATCTTCGCCGCGACCACCAGCTCGCGCCACTTGCGGTCGAGACTGTGCTCGTTGTCGGCATTCGCGTTCTTGACGTACTGCTGGGTGATTGTCGAGCCACCACCCGCGTCGTCGCGGTCGAGCAGGTTGTCGCGGAGCGCACGGGCGAAACCGGACAGCGAGAACCCGGGGTTGGTGTAGAAGGTTCGGTCCTCGATCGCGATCACCGCGTTACGCACATGCGCTGGGATCTGATCGATGGAGACGTCGGTGCGTTCGCCCTGCGGCGGGGCCACCTTGTTCAGCACGGTCTTGCCGTCGGACTCCAGGATGGTCGCCACCAGGTTGGTCTTCAGCGCACTCGGCTGGGGCACCGAGGCCGTGGTGTAGGCGACCGCGAAGATCGCGCTCGGCACCATGATGGCCAGCGCCAGCAGGAGGTAGGAGACGCGACGGACAATGCGCCATCGTGATTTCTTTGTGGCCGTCGGTCGGCGACGCCGCTGGGCCCTGCGCGGAGGGTCGCGGTCGAGCGGCGGCCGAGTTGCCGTACTGGGAAGCTGATTTCGTGGTGCGGGCGGCCCACCGACGTCTCCGGCCACCCGCTGCCGGGGCCGCTGTGTCGGTGGCGCTCCCGGTCCGGGGCGCTGCTGCGCAGGCGGGACGGGGCGATGCGGCGGCTGGCCGCCGGGACCGCGTGACGGCCGCGGATCCGCGGCCTGCGGTGCGGGACCGCGACGTTGCGGGGCACGGGGGCTCGACGGCGGTAGCCCACCCGGCGGCACCGGACCGGGGCCATGCCGCGGCGGTGGCATCGGGCGCGTTCCCTGCTGTGGTCCGGACGGACGCGGCGGGGGATAGCCGCCCGGTCCCGGTTGCCTGCCCCGAGGGGGGCGACCGCCGTGCGAGCCATCGTCGTAGGGCGAGGTCACAGCCTGGATTCTCCATAACTCGAAACGGATTGCCGCGCAGGGGCGCTCACATCCAGTGAAAGGCGTTGTGGTTCACCGGGATGTTACGCAACCACCGCGACGGGACGCGTGTCGAGATCTTGACGCAGGGCAGCCATGGTCCCACCAGGCCAGCGCTGTGGTCGTCGAGACTGCGGGAAGTGCCTAAGACCGCCGCGGCAGCACGGTGTAGCTGAACGAGACGACGAAGTCGATGGCCAGGACCACTGTCCATGGCGCGAGGGCGTGCCACAGCGGCGCCGTCCGGTCGAGCTCGCCGACCAGCAGCGTGAACAGTCCGAGCACCTACTGGCCCAACCGGTTTCGGACCTCGACCTGCTCGCCGCCCGGCTGCACGCCCTCGTGGACGGCCTCAGCCTGCACGGCCTGGCAGGCCACCGGACCGCGCCCGAGATGATCGCCCAGCTGGACGCATTCCTGGACGAGATCCTCGCCGACTGAACCGATCGCTAGCCTCGGCCGTTGGGCGCAGGGCTCTCGCTCATGAGATGGGTACGGCCCCACGCTTCCAGCGGCAGCAGCGCCTCGTTGAGCTGCACGCCCAGTGGGGTCAGCGAGTATTCGACGCGCGGCGGCACCTCGTCGTACACCTCCCGGTGCACGATCCCGTCGGCCTCCAGTTCGCGCAGGTGCGCGGTGAGCACCTTCTCCGTGACGCCGCCGACCTGGCGGCGCAGTTCGCCGAAGCGGTGCGGGCGTTCGCTCAGCGGCCACAGGATGAGCATCTTCCACTTGCCGTTGAGCACCGACAGTGTCGCGTCGAGGCCGCACGTGTACTCGCCCGGTCTGCGTGTGATCGGCACGACTACCCCTTCCACCTGCCAGTTCGCTTACCCGGAAGTGCGTACCCACTTCCATGTACGTACTTGAGGGATCCGGGCGTCCCACCAACACTAACCGTTATGTCCGTTTACTCGAACAAAGCGCTCACTGTCCTCGGCCTCGGTGATATGGGTTCGGCGCTGACCCGTTCCTGGCTCGCCGCAGGCTATGCCGTCACGGTCTGGAACCGCAGTCCGCGACGGGCGCCCACGGGGGCGACGGTCGCTGCCACGGCCGCAACGGCGGTCGCCACGAACACGCTTGTTGTCGTCTGCCTGCTCGACGACGCCGCGGTGCGGGCGACCCTCGACGGCATCGACCTCACCGGTCGCGACATCGTCAACCTGACCACGAGCACGCTCGCCGAGGCCCGCGCGCTGTCCGAATGGATCACCGCGCGCGGCGGACGTTTCCTGGACGGCGGGATCATGGCGGTCCCGTCGATGATCGGCGTCGCAGACTCGGGCGCGTATGTGTTCTACAGCGGCGCAACGGAATTGCACGAAGCCAACGCCGAGGCGTTGGCCGTGCCCGCCGGGGTCAACTATGTCGGCGCCGACCCGGGATTCGCCGCTTTGTACGACATCGCGCTGCTCAGCGCGATGTGGGGCATGTTCGCCGGAGCCGCACACGCTTTCGCCTTGATCGGCAAGGAGGACATCTCGCCGATGGCGTTCGCGCCGCTCATGGTCGCCTATCAGCAGGCGATGGCTGGCTACGCGTACGGTACTGCGGCGCAGTTGGCCCGCGGTGATTACACCGAGGGTGTCGAGTCGAACTTGGCGATGATGGTCACGACCAACGGCACGCTGTTGCGTACCGCCGCGGAACAGGGTGTCAGCGCCGAACTCCTCACGCCCTTCATGGCATTGATGGAACGCCGAGTCGCCGAAGGCGGCGGAAAGGAATCGACGACCGGCGTTGTCGATTTGCTGCGGCGCTAGCGGCAGTTCACTGCTTGACGGCCAGTACCGCCAGCTGACGGGTATCCGGGTGCAGCGCGTGCGAGTGGAGATCGAGGTCGTGGCGGAACCGGATCACTTCCTTGTCCAGCACCAGCAGTCCTGCGGCAGCAAGCCAATCGGTCGCCGCAGCCTCCTCGGTCCACGAGATGTTGTGTCCCGGTATGGGATCGGACACTTCGATGGGCAGTGAGAAGATGAAGTGGGTGCCCGCTGCCACGCTGTCCACATATCGACGCAGGGTCTCGGTCGGCTGTGCCGCGTGTTCTATCGAATCCTGGAAGAGATAGACCTGGTAGCCCGCGGGCAGCTCATCACGGTTCATGTCGTGCTCGATGAGCTTGACCGAACTACTCCAATCGGGGCGCCAGTGCTCGAGCGTGACCGCAGCGAACTCCAAACTGGCATACTCGAATTCGCAGAGGGCGAGCTCCGCCTGCGCGGCGCCGAGCAGATGTCTGACATACCGTTGCGGCGTGCCGAATCCGATGTCGCACACAGCTATTGGATCCAAACGTGCGAGGTACCCCAGCACGACATCCTGTCGGCGATCATGCCAGTTTCCAGCCACGTAGTTGTGCAGATGCATCGCCATGCGCAGTGTCGTCGACGAGTACGACTCGTTCGAATAGTCCATGATGGCAAGGTCGTAGAACAGCCACGCGTCGATGATCTCCTGCCGGGTCACCGAAAGCCGATGCTGAAGATGCGTTATTTCCGAACGTAATTCGGGCTCCTCGAGCAACGACTCGACAAGCTTCGTTACGTGCTCTCTGTATTCCATGCTGTTCTCGTTCGATCGGAGTTCTCGCGGTGCGCGCCGAGAGCCCTCGATCGTGCGGTGATCAGCTCTGGTCGCCGCAGGTCACGCTGGCAAAGCCGATCATGACGTGTCAACTATTAGGTATTCCCATTTGTGAAAAAGTATTGTTCCGGCACGGATAGGTAGTCGTCGGGCGCGGATAGGTAGTAATCGGGCACGGCAGCCGCCGAATGCCCGGCTGGTCCGCCTGGAATTGCTGCGCGCTCGCCTGGATAGGCAAGAGGCCGGATTCCACTGGAATCCGGCCTCTGCCTTGTCATTTCATCTGTAGCGGGGACAGGATTTGAACCTGCGACCTCTGGGTTATGGCAGATCCCTCTACGATTGCCTTCGGACATGTTCGGATACCTACCTCTACCAGTACGTATGCAGGTCGCGGGAGATGCGTCGAAATATGGTGGTATTCGGCTGTATTCGAGCAAAAGGGTCCAGTAAGGGTCGAGCAGGAAAGTTGTGATCACGTTCAGGGACTGGAGGATTCGCGCGCGGGCGATAAATGTGGTATCGCCGGTCGCCGCAGCGGCATGCGCACGGGCAGTTCGCCTCCCGGCGGCCAGCCGGGGGCGATCTCCCAGGAGTGGCCCAACGATGACCATACGGCGTCATGGTCGTTAGATGCGGATGCGAGGCAGGAAGCGAACAGGCTCGGCGTCATCTTTCCGACCCGTCCCCCGAAGCCGGTTTGATCGGCTAGCGGGAGCTATCCGAAGATCACTGCCGCTTTCGTCGTGACGGGTCGCCGCCAGCTTGCCGACTGCTCCGGGCCGAGCATTCCACGCTGCGCTCACCTGTCAAGGTCGTATCCGCGCGCTTCGAGTCCTTGACCGCACGTCGGCCCGCAGCGGATACTGCAAGGCTGCCTATTCGCGAGGGGGTTCTACCGTGGATGACACCGACGACCGACGCTTGCCCGACGCCCATGCAGTGCGCCGGGACGTGATTAAGCTTGCGGAGTACGCGCGCGAAGCCGCGATGTCCAGCCGGAGTGAAGTATTGGATGTCGAGGGCTACCTCGCGTGCTGGTGGCTCAGCGAGCTACCAGGAGGACTAGAGCTTCGAGCAACCCCCGCAGCCGACGGGTCGGTTCTCAAAGTGCCGTATCGCAAGCCTCCGCCCTGCCCCACGGTGCCGGAACCACTCCGCAACTGCCTCAGTGAAGGTACGTGGACCGATCCACAAGTCTCCAACCCCGAGATTTCTGAGCAGCTCAAGCCAGCGGTAGACAGCGAAAACGTCCGGGCAACAACGCTTCAAAGCGCGCTTCGGTTACGGCAAGGCTGGATTGATCGACTTGCTGCCGACCGCCCCTATCGAACATTCTACGAAGATCTTCGCGAGGCTGCGCACAAACTCGACACCCGCGACGACGAGTTCGAACTGGTTCTGTGCTCAGGGCTTTTCGCAGGTACTGACCCAAAGGCAGGGACCATCCGCCGACACTTGCTGGTCAAACGCTGTTGGGTGCGGGTGGACAAGAAGTCGTCGACGGTGCTGGTCGGGCCTGATCAGGACGTACCAATGCAGCTCGAAGACCGGCGGTTCCTGATGGGAGTGCTTGGTGAACGACTCAAGCACGCCTTCGAACTCCGCAACGAAGTCGCGGAATCGGATGTGCTCCCACACAATCCCGAGGAACCAGCGAAGTGGCTCTCTGATTGGAGCCATCGGATGCTGCCGGACAGTCCGGCCTACAGCACCGCGCTGGCACCACCACAATCTCGGGAGGATAAGACTTCCGCGGTGAGTGCCTCGCCAGCGTTGATCCTGCGTCTACGCGACCGCTCCACTGTCGCCGCGTTCTACGAACAAATCCTCGAACATCTCCGTTCGGGACAGGCCGCCGTCCCGCTGGGCCTGTATCAGCTACTCCATACACCTGATGAGGGTCAGCAGCGCGCATGGCAGGCTGCGATCGGGACGGTCTCGGACAGCCTGCTCAGTGATGACCCGTTGTTCCACAAAGAAACAAACACCGAGCAACGCGAAGTTCTTGACCGTGTGCGGCGGTTCAACGGCGCGGTCGTACAGGGACCGCCCGGCACCGGCAAAACCCATACCATCGCGAACCTGCTCGGAGCGATGCTCGCTGATGGACTTCGAGTGCTGGTGGTCAGCCAACGCGAGCAGCCGTTGCGGGTACTGCGCGACAAACTGCCCGAGGATATGCGATCTCTGTGTGTGTCGATGGCGAGCAAACGCGGTAGCGACAACGGCCTCGAAACGAGCGTCCGAGATATGTCGGCGCGACTGTCCCGAACCACCAGCGAGGCCGTCGCTGCAGAGGTGAAAAGGCTTGGCGCACAGCGCCATGCCGTACAAGCTAAGGTCCAAGCGCTGACCGATGACCTCGCCGACCTCCTGCGGGTCGAACATACCGAGCATCCGCCGGTGGCAGAGGGATACGGCGGTCTACTGGCCGATATCGCAGAAACCGTCGCAGACCACGCTGAGCGGTTCGCGTGGTTTCCGCCGCTGCCCCCGACAGCACCCCCTCAATGCCCAATGCCCCCATCGGACCTGCACGAGTTGGTGGTGTCAGGTCGCGCCGGTCTGAACAACCCCGCCCGTGCTGCACAGTACGTACCGGATGCGGAATCGACGCCAGCACCGTCGGCTGTTGCCGAAGCAATCCGTACGATGGCGCTGCCACCGCAGGATGGAGAGATCGGCCAACTCACCGATCGGCTGGCTGGTCTGCCCGCCGATACCGTTCTTACCTGGCGAGATACCGCACAGCGCGTGCTCGAACTGGCTGAACATCTGTATCAGGTTGCTTCGCAACGCATTTCATCGGTCGAAGCCGGAACCAATGCAGTACTCGCGGGTTTCGCCGTAGAAGCGTGGAACGATGTCCTCGGCAATATCGGGGTGGCGACCGATCTCGACCGACGTCTGCGAGCGCCCGCGGTGCGTGATGTGGGGTGCACGGTCCAGCTCCCTGAGCAGTGGGCAACTGTTCGCAGCCGGGCAAACGGGCTCCTCCAAGAAGCCCAGCATCTAAAAGCTGGACTACAGAGGGGCGAGCTTCTGCGCAACAAGGTCCTCAAGACCGCGACCGCGTTCGGCAAGGCGACCGCCGCTGTGCGGCAGGCTTTCACGTATCAGGGCGTCGAACCCACAACACCCGAGGCTGCGAGCGCAGTAGCCGAGTACCTAACGGTTCTGGTTGAAATGTCAGCCCTGGATCGCGTATGGCAATACGTTACCGGCCCTTGGCAGTGGGATTCCGACGACTTTGGGCGCCTTGCTCAGCGACGAGAGATCGAACCTCAGTTGGTTGTCCTGAAAGAGCTTGCAGAAAAGGCTGCCGTTATACGTAGCGGCCTTTCATCAACCGGTGTTTTGGCGATCTTGTCAGATATGGGCACCTGGCAAGCGCTCGCTGATGCCGCTGGTGCAGCCCTCGAACGACATCAAGGCGAGGCTGCTCGAAGGATTTACGCCGAATGGTCGTCGCAATGGAAAACCATTGCCGACCAACCGGATTCGGCACCAGAGTGCAAAGCGATCGCTGAGGCTTTGGCCGCCCAAGACCCAGACGACTACCGCCTCGCATGTGACGGTCTGGCCTCGGTGCGGCGGTCGATAGCCGATCACCGTCGCTATCGAGACTTGCTGGAGATCCTCAGAGCCGCTCATCCACAGTTGGCAAACGAGATCGATCGAACCTGTTGCGACACTGCTTGGGACGGGCGGATTGGAAACGTCGGCGAGGCGTGGTTGTGGGCAGTGGCCGATCGGTTCTTGCGGAGTTCCCACCGTCCCGATTTGGTCGGGAGGCGGGAGGCAGACCTGATCGCAGCCAAAGCCTTGCTCCGGAAGGTCACCGCGGATTTGGCGACCGAACTGGCGTGGGACCACTGTCTGAAAAAGATGACGCCAAGCCAACACCGAGCACTCAAGCACTTCGAGGTGCTGGCACAGAAACAGGGACCTGGGCGCGGTAACTACACCGCGGACTATCGCCGAGCCGCGAAGGGCGCGATGCGGGCGGCGCGGGAGGCGGTGCCCGCTTGGGTGATGCCCATTCCTAAAGTCGCCGAACTGATTTTGGCGAAGCCGAACTCCTTCGACGTAGTGATCGTGGACGAGGCCAGCCAAGCGGCGATGACGTCTATCTTCCTGCTCTGGCTCGCGCCACGGATCGTCGTCGTCGGCGATGACAGGCAGTGCGCTCCACAGTCGAGCATCCAGAACCTTGAAAAGATGCAACAGCGGCTGCACAGCGACTTCCCCCATATCGACGAGTACAAGCGCATACAGCTCCTACCCAACGGCAACCTGTACAACATCCTCGGGTGTGCTTTCCCCAACGCCGTCACCCTGCGCGAGCACTTCCGGTGCATGCCCGAGATCATCGACTGGCCGTCTCAGGAGTTCTACGGTGGCCGGCTGGTGCCGCTTCGGCAGTACGGTGCGAACCGGCTAGAACCTGTCGTGATCGATCGCGTCGCAAACGGGTCGGCCCAAGGGGCGAACGAGAAGATGGTCAACCAGCTCGAAGCAGAGCATATTGTCGCGACACTCGTTGCCTGCTTCGCGGATCCTGCCTACGTAGGCAAGACGTTTGGAGTAATCGCGCTGCGCAGCCGCGCCCAGCGCCAACTGATCCAGCATCTGCTAATCCAACGACTCTCTCCGGAGGAGATAGATCGCCGCGAACTCACTGTCGGTTCGGCGGCCGAGTTCCAAGGCGACGAACGCGACGTCATGATCGTCTCTACTGTCGTCTCCGGCGGGACCAGGCAGATGCGCAAGGAGACCCGCTATCTCCGCGATCTCAACGTCGCGGTCAGCCGCGCTCGGGACCAGCTCCGCATCACTACCTCATTGGTCGACGATGATCTCGGCCCAGATGACATTCGACGCAAGATGTTTTCCCACTACCAGAACACTCGGAATCTGGCCCCGCGGCCGAGCGCGGTCGAGTATCCGTCTGACGCTCTGCGCCCGCCCTTCACTTCCCTGTTCCCGCAACGCGTTTACCGTGCCCTACTCGAACGCGGTTACCACGCCAGCCCGCATGTCACGGTGGGCCAGCGCGAGCTCGACATCGTCGTCTACGGCGACAGCGGCGCCGTCGCGGTGGTGTGCGATCGCCACACCGGTGCCAGCCTTGAGGACACTGAGCGAGACGCTGAATCACTGCGCGAGCTACACCGCGCCGGATGGCCTTTTCACCGGATCTCCCACAGCCAGTTCCTTCTCGACCAAGAATCTGCGTTGGCACCGCTGTGGCAGATGCTTGCTCAGCACGACGTCCGCCCGATCGAGACCTTGGAGGTTTGATATGGAGCTCTTGGATGAGAAGACACTGTCGTCACTGGCCGATCTGATCTGCGGTGATGACACACTCCACTATCGCCGAGCGGTAGACCTCGTCGAATTCTTTCGGAGCGCCGGGTGGGATGAAATCACTGGCTACGACGGCGAATCCCGCCGATCATGGACCCACGAGCAACTCGCTCGGAAACGCCACGACACAGACGCGATAGAACGCGTCCTGTGCCGATTGGTCGACCGCCGCGAATACCCTGGCAGGCCCGAACTTACCGACGCCATTCGTGTAGATCTGAATAGGCTTCTCGAACCAGAACTCGTCCACATTGAGCTCGACAGCGACCTACGCCCGCACGTGCGCCCTGGTAGCGCCCAACCCGACCATCCGCCGGAGGATCCCAGCAGGCGTGAACTGTTGTATAAGGTCGAAGATGTCGTTACAGACAGACGCCTCATACCGCTGCTTAACCAGCGGATCCGTGAGTTCCATGCTTGCCGGGAGACCGGCAGCTACCTTGCTGCTGTCATCCTGGCGGGCAGTCTCCTCGAGGGCATACTGCACGACGCTGCACAGCATCGCCCCGTACCACCCGAAATCTTCAACGAGCCAGAGGCCAAGAAGCTCAACGTAAGTAGGCCGCGTGGTCCAGGAGACTGGAAGTTGCACTCCCTCGCCTTTGTGGCACGGCGTCTGCAATGGATTGACAGTGATGTCGGTGAAGTAATCGGAGCGCTGCGCAAATTCCGTAACATTGTTCACCCTCGAGAGCAACTCGAACTAGTCGGCGAGGTCCCCGATGCCGACACCCTTGAGATGTACTGGCCCATCGTTGTGGGAACGATCAACGACCTCGCCCGCACGAAGCCCGGCAGCCGCGCGACAAACCGAAACGGCATCTCGAATAGCGTCTGACGGGAGAGCCACGACGAGGGTTACCGGTCGTGCAAGTTGAGCTCCGATTGTCCAGCGCTGGGAGGCCGGTCTGCGATATCTCGGTGCGTCTTGCATCGACCACCGCCGGTCGCGACGCCGCACGACTTGCCCTTCTTCGTGATCGCCCCACACTGCAACGCTGGGTCATGCACATGGCAAAGCCCCGATCGCCCGGCTGCTGTCCGGCAGCGCTGTCCGCCTTTGGTGAATGCGCTGCACTGCTCGCCACCCTGCGAAGTCTGCTCACGAACAGGCTTCGCAGGGCGAGGTGCGGGCGTACCAGGCTGGGTCTCCGATCCGCCGGCTTCCAGCACACCGCGGACAGCTAGGCGGTCAGCGCGCTCGTTGTCCGGATGCCCGGCATGCCCTTTGACCCACTTCCATTCGACGTTGTGACTCGCGCAGGCCTCGGCAAGCCGTTGCCAGAGGTCCGCGTTCTTGACCGGCTCCTTCTTCGTCGTAATCCACCCGTTGGCTTGCCATTTCGGCAGCCACGAAGTGATGCCGTCCCGGACGTACATGCTGTCGGTGTAAACCCGGACTGTCGATGGCCGCTTCAAAGCCTCCAACGCCTGAATCGGTGCCATCAACTCCATTCGATTGTTTGTCGTCGGCCCTGGATCGCCGCCATAGATATCTCGCTCGTGCTGCCCGCATCGGAGCACCGCGCCCCACCCGCCAGGTCCGGGATTGGGGCTGCACGCCCCGTCGGTATAGATCTCCACCTCCACCGGTGCGAGGTTAGCCCGGTTGACGTTGACTGCCTAGTGCCGATGAGGGGCACTGAGTCTCTCCAGATCGGTCTGAGTTGTTCGGCACCGACTCGCGGATGGTCGTATGCGCTGACGGGACTTGGGGAATGGTCGTGGTCTGCACCGGGGTTCGGGGAGCGCGTGCGGTGATCGAGCCGACAGCCGGTGCGTCGGCTCGTGCAGTCTTGATGTTGCGCATTGGCTTCCGTCTTTCTCCTCGCGAGCCGATAATCGGTGTACGGGAAACTGACGAGAGGCTCACCGGACGTCAGTCGCTACTTCTCGGGCAAGGTGCGCTAGACGGTCGGCGCTCCTCGAACGCGTGAAACGCAGCATGCAGCCCGTTCGCTCAGGCCCCTGAGCGAACGGTTATCCAGTGGCCGGAAATCCCTCCGTGGACCGCTGGTTCTGTCGACCCCCAGGTAACGACCGCCGACACTCAACCGTGCCCTGGGGTCGAACGACAGCATCTCGTATCCCCCCTCGGCGCGGCCTCACCACACGCAAGGAGGTTCGTCATGGGTAAGGAATGGATGGATCGGGAGGCAGCAGACCGTATCAGCGAAGCTGCGGAGCGTGATGCATCATCACCGTCGGCGAGGTCAGGGTTCGCCGATCGCGCGGACGCTGCGGCGGATCGCAACGAATCCGGTAGTGATGACTAGGAATCGCACCAATCCAACCTAGGCTCGGCGTCGAACTACGACAGGTTCACCGCGCCCGCGTGGTGAACCTGCTCGGATACGGGTGCCGTCGAGAGCCGGGAACAGCCAGCTTGTTTCTCGGCGGTACCGCTCCGTTGGTCGTAGCTGCTTCGAAGGTGGTCGCTCTCAATTCGATGGCATTTCTTCAGATTGATCTGGAGGGCATCAGCGCCGGTGGCAGGCAGTCTGACGTCGGTGGCAAGATCAGCATCTAGGCCAACATCACCGGGCCGCGAAGCGGAGGACCGAGTGGACGCAAAAGAGATTGAGTCGATCGCTGCGGATGTGACACGGCCGACGTTCACGGACGTCTCTATCGCATCGAACGCGATCGTGGCAGCCCTAGTCGATGAGGACGTGGTGCTGTCGGAGAATCAAGCTGTCGATATCGTCTGCGATGAGGTGGGCGTACCGGTCGCGCGTGATGGACGGATCGAGGTCGGCAATGTCGCCGTCGCGGCAGCGAAGGAGCAGGTGCGAACCGCGCCAATGATGGAATATCTCAAACAGGTGCACGCTACGCGGCTGGCGATCGCCCGGTTGGTTGCGCAAGGAGTGATCGTTCCGACGACAAGGAGCGGAACCGACAGCGATCATTCGGTCACCGTGAATTACAAGGTGCGAGGGCACGGCGGGGGCGCACGTGTTCCAGTGGGCCGTGTTTTGGTTCCTGGGTCATTTCGCAGGACGCCCGGACTTGCCGCGGCGGGCGATCTGGCGATGTTAACCGTGGAACGTTGGACCGATGTCAAGCCGCTGCTCAACGCCCGATTGTTGCGCTTGCTAGAAGAGAGTCTGGATGCTGCACGCCGGGGCAGCTACCTGAGTGCGGTCACGCTGATGGGCGCGGTGCTCGAAGGTGCGTGGTGGAAAGTTGCCGAGAAGCTGTGCGGCCGCGACGCACAACTGGCTCAGATTGTGACGGCTAAGGGCCAAGCCGCACCGATGCAGGTTCGTGTGGCGGCAGTCCTGCGCTCTGCAAACCTTCCTGCCGGAAAGGCATCGGCAGATGCGCTGCTGGCCTTCGCTGGCCAGGTCCGCCAGGTCCGCAACTACGGCATTCATTCCACCATGAAGGACGATCTGGCCGCCGAAAAGTTCTTCACCGAAGCTGGCAGCTACCTTCTACTCCTGCAAGCGCATTCGCACCTGGTGCAGCTCCTCGGTGCCGGACGAACGTTGCGCCCGCGATCCTTTCGGACCTGAGACCTAGCGGGGCACCGACACCGGCCTACACCCGCACTCTGGTGACAACAGCGTGCGCATCTGGTGACAGGGCGCGGGCTTCGCCTGGTGGCCATTCCAGGTGAAGTACTCGAATCGGCCCCACTGACTGGTCCCCGCGTAGCTGCCGTCCTCGCATTGCTGGTTACGTCAAGTGGCGTCGATGATTTCGTCGAGGGCGGCGCGTGCGGTCTCGAGGAACATGCGTTGCGCCACGAGGAAGCTCTGCCCGGTGGCGTCCACGGCGCTGCTGAGTTCTGCGACGTTCGGTGCCTGCGTTGCATGCGCCTGCGCGAAGACTCGGACCTCGGTTACGAGGGCACTCAACTGATCGGTCAGCGCTTGCGCCGCCTCGACGACGCTGGCCGGTCCCTCGAGGGCGACTCTGTAGAGGGTCTGCTCCGCCGCCTTGAACAGACCGCGGATCTCGGCCAGCCGAGTTTCGTCGACAGGCGTCGGTTCTGACTCGGCTATCAGTTCGCGGAAGAACTGCTGGTTGGCCCGGTCTGCGATGGTCAGGTCCGTGAGTAGATCGAGGTAGGCGGCTTGGCGACGTTCGCGACGCCATCGAAGATGCTCGAGCCGTAACTCGCGATGCTGCTGGTCCTGCTGGAGTTGTTCCTCTCGAATTTGCTGCCGCTCCAGCGCAACCTGCCGCCGCCCCTCGGTCTTCGCTGAAATAGACGCGGTCAACACCGCACCGATCGCCGTGCCAAAGATTCCGACGGCTGCAACAAGAACGCTGATCACGAGACCCCCCGCTCATTTTCGCCAGTATGACGCTGCGCCCCAACACAAAACTGACGTTCCCGACGATTGCAGCATTCAGAGTTGGCCGTAATCGCCAACGCATTTGCCACCGACCCAGGTTTGGAGCACCTCCGTCCGCCAGAGCGCCGTTTGAGGTGAGAACGGGTCTTGGTCGACCAGCACGAGATCAGCGTGCTTGCCAGGCTCAATGGACCCCAGGTTTCGCTCCTGATGTGAAGCGTAGGCAGCATAGAGGGTGTACGCGCGTAGCGCTTCGACCATGGTGAGCGCTTGCTCGCGGTGCCAGCCGCCGATGGGCTGTCCGTCGCGGTCGGTTCGGGTGACTGCGGCGTGGATGCCGTCGAAAGGGCGGTAGGAGGACACCGGGAAATCGCTTCCGGCGGCGAGGATGGTTCCGTGGTCGAGCAGCGACCGCCAGGCGTAGGCGCCGGCGAGGCGGGTCGGGCCGATCCGTGTCTCGGCCATGTTCATGTCGTCGGTCGCGTGGCTGGGCTGCATCGAGGCGATCAGGCCGAGCTGGGCCAGGCGTGGCAGGTCCGCCGGGGCGAGGACTTGGGCGTGCTCGATTCGGTGCCGCAGCCGCGGTCCCCGAGCTGAGGCCAGCACCGTGGTGTAGGCGTCGAGCGCCATCCGGTTGCCGTAGTCGCCGATGGCGTGGATCGCGGTCTGGTAGCCCGCCGACACAACTTGGCGCACCTGTGCGGTCAGCTCGGCCGGTTGTAGCTGTGGCAGTCCCCGGCTTTCGGGCCGGTCGGTGTACGGTTCGAGCAGCGCCGCGCCGTAGGACCCGAGCGCGCCGTCAGCGAACAGCTTCACCGTGCGGACTCGCAACATGTCATCTGCTATCGAATCTGTACGCGCCTGCCTGCCGAATTCGACGAAAGCTTGCCAATTCAGGAATGCGTTGATCCGCAACGTCATTCGGCCGGTATTGGCGAGGTCGTAGAGCGCGGCGATCTGATCTGGACCGGTGGATGCCTCGCTGACTGAGGTGAGTCCGGCCGCGTTGAGTTTGCGTTGGGCCGCGTGAAGCCGATCTTCGTAGTCGGTCAGCGTCGGTACGGGAACATGCTGTTCGATAAGCCTTTTGGCGGTGTCGACCAGTACGCCGATGGGTCGGCCGTCGTGGTCGCGAACGATCTGCCCACCAGCCGGGTCCGGCGTCGATGTGGTGATCCCGGCGAGCCGTAGGGCGGCCGTATTGCCCACGCCTGCATGGCTGTCCACGCGCAGCAGCCACACTGGCCGGTCATCGACAACCTGGTCGATGTCGGACGCTGTCGGTAACCGGCCCCAGAGGACGTCATTCCATCCGCGCCCAAGCAACCATGGCTGGTTACGGTGCTCGAGGGCGTAGGCGGCGATCAATCGCAACGCGTCGTCGACGGATTGCGCTCCGGCGAGGTTGATCTGGGTGAGGGCAGCACCGAAATTCCAGATATGACCGTGTGCGTCGTGCAGGCCAGGCAGGCACACTCTGCCGCGCCCATCGATTCGTCGCGCGCCTGCTGTGCTTGCGGGATCGAGTGCTTCTACTCGCCCGCTGGCGTCGATCAGCACGCTGCTGAACCGGCGGAGTCCGTTGGTGGTGCAGGTGTAGCCGCGAACCCTGTCCAGCAGAACACGTTCGGTGCGTGGCGGATCGGGGACCGAGCACGCGGTCAGTGCGGCCGCGGAAGTTGCCGTGAGGGCGGCACCGGTCAGGCGGAGGAATTGGTTGCGGCTCAGCTGGGCGCGCTCGTGCGGATGCGGATGGAGGGCAGGGGTCACTGGCAGTCCGATCTCTCGTGCAGGCCCAAAAGTGGTTAAGTCGCAAGCGCTCTGAGTCATGGCCTGGCTATTCGCGAACTATTGGTCCGCGGAACCAGCAGTAAGGCAGCGTGGTGGCGGGGTAATTGAGGTAGAGGTAGTAGTTCGCGTGGGTGCGGGCGGGGAGGGCGTCGGCGTGTTGTGGCTCGATGAGGTAGTCGACGGCGAGCGGGCTGATGGCGGTAGCGGGCCAGGTGGCGAGGAGTTCGTCGTCGCTGTCGTAGATGTCGAGCCATGAGGTTGTCCCCTCGGGCAGAGGGGTGTCGATGACTTCGAACCGCTGGATAAATGCCGCACCACGAGTCAGGACGATCGTGTATTTGTTGGGGCGATATCCGAGGTAGTCGACCATGGCTCTTCGAGGACCGGCCCTGCACGGGGGTTAGTCGTAGGGAACCCAGCGGGTCAGGCCGGCGTCGTCGCGTCGCACGCGACCGAACGGCACATCGGCGAAGTGGATCCCGAAGGCGAGGTCTCCACTGTCGGCGAGCCGCTCCACCAGCCGACGCCGGTGGAATACGGCCGCGTGCTGGTCGTAGTCGGAGCCGGAAACCCATTCAGGATGGGCGATTTGGATCGGTGAGTGCAGGGCGTCGCCGAAGACGATCATGCGGCGGCCCCAGGATCGGATGACGTAGGCGGTGTGGCCGGTGGAGTGTCCGGGAATCATCATCGCGCGGACACCGGGAAAGATCTTGGCACCGTGAGTGATCGGCTGGACTTGGCCTGCGATGGTGTCGAGCACCTGCCGGTTGAGGACGCTTCCTTTGGCCCAGCCGGGGAAGGTGTCGATCATCGCCGGGGTCAGTGAGCGCCACCAGTTCCATTCGTATTCGCCGATGTGGATGCGGGCGGTGTGGAACGGCGGGCGGTCGTTGCCGGGGGCTGGGCGCAGTGTCCAGCCGAGGTGGTCGAAGTGCAGGTGCGTGATCGCGATCGAGTCGATGCGGCCCAGGCCGTCGACGCGGGCGAGGTTGTCGAGCAGACTGCCCGAGATCATGGCGCCGGTCATCGGGTTGGCGGGATTGTCGCGCAGGGTGATCGGCCCGGCCCCGGCGTCGATGAGCAGCGCGCGGCGGCCGCGCTGGACGAGCAGACCACCGATCCCGGCGACGAGATTGCCGTTCACGTCGAGATATTCGGCGTTGGTAGCCCAGTCCTCGTCGGTGGTGTCGGGAAGCCATCCGCGGGGTTTGAGGCCGACGTGACCATCAGGGATATAGGTGAGCCGAAAGCAGCCGAAGCGGATGCTGCGTAGTCGTGGTGGCTGCCGCGACCGTTCGGCGTCATCGGTTGCGGTGGAGAGTGTTTCGGGCATGGGTGCCTTCCAAAATGAGTTCGGGATAGCGGGCGAGGTCAGCCGAGGAGGAACCAGGGCCACCAGTGGTTGGTGCCGAGGTGGTCTTGGATGAGGAATGGAGGTGGGGATGGCAGGCCGGGGCCGTTGCCGCCGCCGTTGTAGCCGCGGGTCCAGTAGTAGGGGTGGGTGGGTTGGGTTCCCCAGGGCTGGTTGATGATCCAGCGGGCGACGGAGGCGAGTTTGTAGCCGATGCCGACGTAGTTGGCGAGGAATCCGACGCCGTAGACGTCGCCTTGGCGGGCGTTGATGGTGGGGATGTCCCACCGGTATTGGGTGGAGGCGTAGTTGAGGACGGATTTGATGTCGCCGCTGTCCCAGATCAGCGAGAGGTCGCCGTTGTCTTGGTTGAGGCTGTAGACGGCGACGAAGGCGCTGTTGACGAACGACCATCCGGCGGGGCCGATGATGAGCCCGACTTGGCGGTATTCACGGTCGCGGGTGGTGCGGATCATGCCGATTTCGAGTGCGCCGGTGGCGGGTTGGTAGAACGGCGGCTCGTTGAGCACGCCGTCCTTGTCGGGTTGGCGGGCCAGTAGGGCGAGGGGGAAGGTGGTGTCGTCGGTGGCGGTGAGGTTGGCCCACAGCGGGATGTCGGTGGGGATCTCGTCGTAGGTGGGGCGTGCCTGAATCGGCTGGCGGACTTCGCGGCGGTGGGTGTTCTGCGCGCCGGTGTAGGCGCCGATGACCCCGGAGCGGATGGCTGCTTTGGCGTCTTCGGGTGATTGGTCCTGGAACCGGCGGAACGCGCCCAGGTTCCAGGACCCATCGGGTGTCGGCTTGTTGGGTGTGGTCACAGCTCAGTAGCGAGCCAATCCGGAATCGCCGGTGCCTCGGGCGGTTTCACGTCCGGCGCGCGCTGAGCGAGCAGGCCGGTGAGATCGTCACGGTCATGCAGCAGCGCGCGAATGAGGCGCACCATAGCGCGGAAACGTTCGACATCAGTGCGGTCCTGGGTTTCCAGTTCGGTGACACGGTCGCGCAGTTTGCGGACCTGCCCGGCCTGGCGAGCGGTGAAGGCACCGATCACGGTGGCCAGCGCGACCCCGAATGCCTGGACGACCTCGGCGTTGAGCCATCCCATCGCCTACTCCGGCTTCTGGGCACGGTGACGGCCGACGTAGGAGTCGGCGTCGAGGGATTCGAGGATGACCTGGATCTTGTCCTGCACCAGGCCCAGCGTGGTGGTGACGGCGTCGATCTTGTCGTGCGCGGACGCGACCGAGTCGACCACGGACTTGCCGTCGAGCTGGGGCCAGCCGGTGGGGTCCAGGCCGGGGCCGGGCTGGCGACGGGAGTCGGGGCCGGCGAGCTGGTCCACGACCCAGGAGGCGTGCATGTCGAGCGAGGCCAGCAGGTCGGCGAGGGTGACGGGGTTGCCGTCCTTGTTGATGACGATGTCGGTGAGCTGCATATCGGGTTTCTTTCTGAACAAGCGGTCGAGTTGAGCGCGGCCGCCGCGGATGGCGTTGACATCGACGAGTTCTCCGCCGATCGCGGCGGTGGAGGAAAACTGGAGGATGGCGATGTCCTTGCCGCCCATCGGGTTCCAGCCGGGATAGGCATCGCCGGGATAGAGCCGGGCGGGAGTGGAGATACCGGTGACGTAGTGGCTGTTCCAGATCGGTACCGGCAGCCCGGACAGGTCCGGGGAGCCCATGTTGTCACGCCAGTACCAGCGGGGCAGATAGATCGGCAGCAACGCGAATCCGCGGGCAGTGATGGCATCGACGCGCGCGAGCAGGTCAGCCAAAGATGCTGTGCCGGTGAGGTCTTCGTAGTCGATCTGGATAGGTATGGTCGTGTCGGCGTAGCTGGCCAAGGCGTCGGCCTCGGCGTCGGGGTGGGTGCCCAGGCGGCAGTAGACGTAGCCGCCCCAGTACTGGAAGTGGGCGGGCATCTGCTCGCGTGCTCGCGACCATTGGGGGTCTTGCCAGGTGCCTTCGCAGATCTTATGGGTCGCATAGGTCATGCCTTCGGCGGCCGCGCGGGCGAAGTCGAACTCGCCTTGGTGGTTGCTGATGTCGATGCCGAACTCGGTCAATACATCTCCTTCCGTGCAGGGGTAAGCCGCGCCGTCGAGCTGCGGCAGCGGGTCGAGGACATCGGGGCCGGGCGGGCTGAGTACGCTGCGGTGCCATTCGAGGTGCACATGCGGGGCGACGCCCCCGTTGCGGGCACGGTCGGGTTCGATCACCGCGATCGCCTGCCCGGCCTCGACCCGCTGTCCCGGAACGACATTCGGGCGGACATGGCCGTAGACGGTGGTGCCTGACCCGTCGGCGTCGGGATGGTCGATCACCACCCACTGGCCGAATCCTCGTGCCGGACCAGCGCGCACGACGGTGCCACCCTGGCAGGCGTAGACCGCAAGCCCGGCCGAGCCGCCGGGCCAGCCGAAGTCGACCCCGAAATGCCAGCCGTCCTCGCGTGGCCCGAACGGTGAGGTCACCACATGACCTTGAGGCAGCGGCCAGTAACGTGCGGGCATACGAAACCCTTTCTCTCGAAGCTGGTTTCGATCAGGCGCGCTGGTAGCGCGACAGGATCGCCGGGCGGGCTTTGCCGAAGTGGCGCTCGATGGCCAGCACCCGTTCGCGTTCCTCGGGCTCGGCGTTGCGCAGGTAGGCCAGCACGGCTTTGACGCCGCGCCTGGTCGGGTCGAACTGTGGCGGTGCATCATTCGATGCGGAGGCTTCGGTGGTCACCGGGCGGGTGACCGGCAGCATCGGCTCCGGTGGTGCCTCATCTGCGACGGTGCCGGTCAACCCGAGGGCGGCGGCGAGTTGCTGGCGTTGGCGTAGCGGAAGTTCGGCCACGAATTGCCGGACGTCGAAGACCTCTTCGGGGTCGGGGTCATCGATGTCGGCCCAGGTGCCCGGCGAGAGGAGCCAGTGCGGGTCACCGGCGCGTGGTGGCCGGTACTTGATGACTGGTTGCTCGACCGGGCGCGCCCCGCAGTCCCACAACCGGCGCGAGACCGCGCGCAGGTGCTGGACCGGCAACAGCAGCGGTGCGCCCTTGAGCCCCGGGAGCCCGACGAGCATCCACAGGAACGCTTCCTCGGGGTCGGTGGGGTCGCAGTTGTCGCGGATGGGAAACTGGCCGTCCGGGCTCATGCCATCACCCCCAGTTCGTGCACGCCGGAGACGAGGTCGGAGACCATGTCGAGGGTGCGTTGTCCGCGGTCCTTGTTGCCGGTGGGATCGCCGATGACTGGCCGCCATTCGGGAAATTGGTCACGGTCCCAGGCCAGGGTGAGCTCGCGGACGCGGTCGACGCGGATGGTGTAGGTGTCATCACCGGGAGCGGTGGCTCCGATGCGGTCACCGATGAACCAGTGCCCGCCTTCGCCGATGACGAAGGGCGCGCCGGAGCGCACGGTGATCTCGTGGGAGAACCACGCTCTCGTATCGTGAAAGCCCTTGCGCAGGGCCATCATTGCCGCGATCGTGTAGGCACGCCCCGGCGAGCCTGCCAGGTACTCGAACAGTCTCGACCAGCCCGAGTTCTGTTCTCGGGCATTGGATTTCACCGCATGCCAGGCCAGCAACGTCCCTTGGTACAAAGGGCGCAACAAAGCGTCGGTGGCGCCCCCAACGGGCGGCAGGACGATGGCGGCGGCCAGGAGATCGCCGGCCATCTGTATGGCGGCTGACAGACCCTCGTCGGCGGGGTCGGATCGCGGGTGCCCCACCCCCGTATGGGAGTGGGGCACCCGCGACCCCCGGCATCGATTGCCCTCCGGTCACGACTTGCACTGCGGTAGCAGCGGTCTCGGTGAATTTAGAGGTTTCGATACCGGTCTCGGGACTGTCGAAATACACCACGAACGGTGTGGTGACATCGGTACGCCGACGACCAGGAATCAGGTAGTCGGCAGGGGTGACCGGATCGACGATCGGTTCGACGATGGTGTCGATGAAGTCCTCGGAGAAGCGGGCTACCGTGCGGGCCAGACCGTCGAAAGGGTTTCCGCCGCTGGAGGTGTCGCTGTAGAAGCCCGAAGAATTCACGATGTCGACGACGAGCACCCCGTGACGCAGCCGGGGCGCGCCCGGCCACGGTGGCGGGTCGCCTTCGAGCCAGCGACGGCACCGCACCGACAGTTCGGCGTCTTCGAGGATGTCGCGGGCCATGTCGAACCAGTACTTGAACCTGGAATGCGGTACTGCCCAGAGGGTTCCGGCGGTCAGGTCTTCGGCGAAGCTGGTCGGGACGACGACTACCGACCAGTCCGACATGTCCAGCCCGACCGCGCCGAGCCAGGAGGCGGGGTCGAGCGGATCGTCGGGCAGGTGCCAGCCGTGTTGCTGCATCTGCTCGCGCATGATGTTGAGCAGCAGCGGTAGTTTCAGCGCCCACCGCGCCGGACCGGGGATCGGGCCGAAGGTGCGAGGTATCTGGACGTCCGGGCCGAAGAACGGGTTCGACCAGATCAGATATGCCTTCAGGTGCTGAAAATCGTGCACGAACCGCAGCGTGAGTACCTGGCTGCCGTCGGCGCGGCGCTCGATCGAGTGATCGTGCAGATGCCCGGACCATCGTGTGCCGTCGGGTCTGTCGCAGGTGATGTGGATGTTGCGGCCTTCACCGGCTTCGATGCGTGCGCGGGTGCGCCATACCCACCGCGCCAGCGGGTCGGACAGCGGGATCTCGACCAAGGCGGTGCCGGTGTCGTTGTCGACCCAGGTGAACTCGGCGCGGTATTCCGAGCAGATGATCCCGGCCAGTCGCCAGTGTCCATCCCAGAGCCGCACCAGTGGTTGAGCGAGCCGATCGAGGTCGTCGGCACGTTCTGCAGCAAGGGTGGCGTCCCAGATCGCCTCGCACTGCTGCGCCAGGCTCAGCGAGTCGAGATCGACGCTCACCGCAGACCCCACGCCCTTGTCCATAACCGCGGCTGACGTAGCTCGGCCCGCGCGCCGCCGGCCGGGGCGTCGGTGACGCTGATCGGCAGCAGCGTCGGCGGGGTGCGCGGCGGAATACGGTGCATGAAATGCAGCCCGCCCAATCGGCCGATCAGGTTGGTGCCGCCCAGGTCTCGTACGTAGAGCTTGTCCGGGTCCAAGTCGATGCGGGCTCCGCCTTCACGGTCACCGAGCATCGGCAAGGTGATCATCCGGTTCCCGAACCGCCCGCCGGGGGTGCGCCGGTACTTCTTGCCGATCCACGACAGGTCCGGGATCCGCCAGCGTCCGCGGGTGAGCACCCATTTCTGGGCCATCTCGAGATCGGTGGGGTTGGAGACCTCGATGAACCCTTCACCTGATCCCTGCCCGCTCTCCCACGAAGTCACCTTCATGGGTTCTTCCCACATCGGCTGCGCGGCCGTGACTGCCATCGGCACAACCGATTTGCGCAGCAAGTGGGGGTCGCGTTCGGACTCGAACTCGATGCTGCGATCCAACGCCAGCCACAGCCAGCGGGTGGAGCGGTCGGTGCTGATCTGCAACTTCGTCAGCGTCGCATCGGGATCCCACTGATCGAGTTCGTAGTCCCAGGCGTTGCGCCACCCTGAATCCCGCAGCTCCCATTCCTCTTCGTCGCTGCCGTGGATGGTGACGGCGAAGGTGATGTCGCGTTTGAGATAGCGTTTGCCCTGGTAGGTCGCGCCGCGCTGGTAGACCGAGGACTTGTAGCTGGTGGTGACCGGAGCGTCCCCGATCCCTTTCGGGCTGGTGGCCAAGGTGATCACATCGCGATCGGCGTTGGGGCCGTTGATGATCCAATGCGAGTCATCGACGCCGAAGACCTCGACAGTGACCGAATCCGGGTGCACCAGCAGTGGTTTCACCCCCTCGCGGTGTATTGGAGTGCGCGTAGGTCCGCGATTTGCTGGGCGCGGCGGTAGCCTTCGTCGACGTCTCGGGTTTGGACGGTGATGTGGGTCGAGTTGTCGGTGTGCGACATCGGCCCCGCTGGCGAGGTGACGGTGGGCGCCGGTGGTGGCGCGACCTGATTCATCAGCGACTGGTAGTCCGCGGTCCCTGCCGCGCGTGCGGCTTTGGTGGCCTCGAACACCTCATAGGAGCGCTGATAGTCCTGAAGCGCTCGCACGCGTTCGGAGTTCAACGGGTTCGGGGCACCGACCACCGACAGGGCGTCATCGAGCTGGCCGCCGAGGAATTCCTTGCCCGCCTTGGTAAATGACTCGGTCGCCCGCTGCCCGAGGCTGTCCCAGGTATCCAAACCCAGCCCCTTGCGGGCGGGATCATCCAAGCCCGGTTTCTGCTGGCCGGGCACGAGCGGGACGCGTGAGTCGATGAGTTCACGCAACCATCGCCACTCATCGTGGGTGAGCACGGCTTCGGGCTTGCCGGAGGTGTTCCAACCGAGAGTCCCCGGCTCCCACATCCCGCCGGAGTCATAACCGTGCCCGTGGCCCCACATCTGCGACAAGTCCAGCCCGTAGCGGGATTTGTAGTAGCGCAACGCCGCGACCATGTTGGCGAACGGGTCACGCCGATCGAAGGGAAGATCCGGATCATGGTGTGCGGCAAAGGTTCCCGGAATGATCTGCAACAAACCCACGCCTGCGGCTTCTCCGGTGCCGTTGACGTCGACGATCTGCTGCGCGATGTCCGGGTCTCCGCCGGACTCCGACTCGATCTGGGACAGCATGATGTCGACCTGGGCGGGGTCGAAGCCCACGCGTTTGAGGGCCTCGATGGCCATCGCCCGCCACCGCTGCACTCCCTCACCGGGCGGGAGCGCGGCGCGGGTATCGGCTCCGGCGCGCATGCCCGCGGTCCGGCCGGCGATGAGCTCGGCGGCGGAATCGGTGACTTGGGCCAGCGTCGCACGGGGTAGTTCTCCGACACCGCCACCGAAATCGGGCACGGTGTCGACCAGTGCCTGTATCGGGTCGAGAAACAGCTCCGCGAGCTTCGCGCGTACTCCCGCGGTGGCTGAGGCGAAGCGGTCACCGATCCAGTCGGTGACCGATCCGAACAGCCCGCCGCCGTCGCGGAAGCGGGGCAGCTGCCCCGCGAGGGCGGAGCGGCGTAGCCGCAGCATCGCGGCGTGCCCGCCGACCGCGTCGACTTCGGCGCCGGTCCAGACGTGCTCATCACGCGACAACAACGCAGGCACCGAATCCGAGGTCCGCGAACCAGGACCAACGACGGGGCCTTCGCTTGCCGGACCGCCAGTAGCGCGGCGCGTGATGGGGATGAGGGAAACCTCACCGGCCCATTCGGTGAGCACGGGTACGACGGTGCGGATGGCGTTCCAGGCTGCACGGAATCCGCCGTTGACGACGTGCTCGATGACCCAGTTGATCGGCGCGGCCGTGCGCTCGCGCAGCCCGTCCCAGGCTTCGCCGATCCCGGACACGATGCTCGACACCCGTGCGTGCAGGGTGTCGAGGGAGTCTCCGAACCCGGTCAGGCTCAGCGCCGCCCCGACCAGTGAGCCGGGTAGCCGCTCCTCGAGCCATTCGCGGATTTTGTCGAACTTCTCGGGGATCTTCTCGAGGTTGTCGATCAGGGTGAACAGCGCGCCCTGAAAGATGTTGATACCTGTGATGTCTCGGATCGCATCCAGGAACTCGTAGATCTTCTCGGCCGCTTGTCCGATCCACACCACGAGGTTGGCGAGGTTGGTGACGGTGGTGCGGACGTCTTCCCAGAAGTCCTTCATCGCTTGGCGGCCCTCGGGTGAGTTCAGCCAGGTCGAGAATCGGTCGAGGTTGCGCACCAGTGACTCGAGCATCGACTCACCCGACGGTTCGGCGGTGGTGATCAGCCCGGCCAGGGCTTTGCCGATGGACTTGGCG
The DNA here is from genome assembly GCF_043197455.1 of Nocardia sp. NPDC049149. Taxonomy (NCBI): domain Bacteria; kingdom Bacillati; phylum Actinomycetota; class Actinomycetes; order Mycobacteriales; family Nocardiaceae; genus Nocardia; species Nocardia sp. NPDC049149. The sequence continues at coordinate 177,377 of NZ_JBICTD010000005.1, read as the reverse complement.
AGCTCCCAGATCCGGTCGAGAGCGTCGAGGGAGTCGGTGAGGAAGTCCCGGAATTTCTGTTGGCCGTCCGGGCTTTCGGCCCAGGCCCGGAAGCTGGCCATGGTGTCAGCGAACGAGCGGCTCGCATCTGGCAGGAATTCCGAACCGACCCCGGCCAAGCTCAGCAGACCCTGCACGAGGTCGTTGACGCCGTCGATCAGCGGGCCGATGGCGGCTTGGGCGTTGGTGAAGATCTTCTCGAGCTTGTCCCCGGTTGCCGGGGTCGCCAGGTCATCGAGAACGCGGCGGACACCGGCGTTGATCTCGGTCGCGATACCGGCTAATCCCTCACGCACACGCTCCAATTGGGCATCGGCTAGGCGCACGACCGAGTCGCCGAGACCGTTGAACAGTGGCTGCTGCACGGCCATGCGGAAGCTGGTCCACTCTGTGCCGAGTCCGCGGATCTTGGTGACGAAATCCTGAGCCGCAGGCGAGAGTTTGGCCATGGCCCGCTCGAATGCCTCGACCGCAGGCGACATTTGGGCACTCGCGTCGGCCAAGGCGGTGCGGGCGTCGGCGAGCTGGGTTTCGGCGTCGGCGAGGTGTTCGCGGGCGGCGACGACTTCATCAGCATCGTTGATGCCTTTGGCGTGGGCGTCGGCTGCTTGTTCGTCGATGTCGGCGCGGCGTGCTCGCACCTCGAGCAATTGCTGCTCGGCCTCGGCGACGCGCTGGTTGGCGCGCACGTATTCCAGCGGGTCGGTCGATTGCAGTTGTGCCAGATCGCGTTTGGCCTCGGCGATCGAAACCAGTGCGTCGCTCTCGTTCAATGCCGCGCCACGCGCTTGGAGCTCGAGGTCGCGCAACCGTTTCGTCGCGTCGGCGTAGGCGCGGTTGAGGTCGGCGCGGGCGGTGGCGACAGCGCGGGTGGCCTGCTGCTCACCGCGCTGGGCCGAAGCGATAGCGCGGGAACGGGTTTCGGCGTCTTTGCCTGCGGTCTCCGACATCTGTTTGGCCGCCGCGAAGGCGTCGGAGACCCCGGACACACCGACCGCGACCGTCGCGATCCCCGCGGCAGCCGCGGCGGCGGCCGCGGGCAGCAACCCTATAGTCCCGGCTGCCTGGGCGGCGACCGCGACCAGCGGGAACAGCGACCCGAGGACCAGGCCCATCAGTGCTGCTTTCAACACTCCGGCGGCGACCGAGGCCAGGCTCATCACCGACCCGAGCCGCCCCATCGACATCCCTGCCGGACCACCAGCCCGATTCAATTGCGCCAGCAGCTGCAACAGCAACAGCAACTGGGAGTTGTCGATCTCGATCCGCACATGGATCACCCGGCCACGAAACGGCGCCAGCGCCGCGTTGAACCGGGCCGCGAACCCATCGAGGTCCGGGACCGGCCGCACGCGCACCGTGAAGTTGCGCAACCGGGCTAACCGGGTGCGTAGCTCGGTCGCGAACTCCCCCAGGTTCGGCACGATCCGCACCGAGAGGTTCTCCCGGATCCGCAGCAACTGCCCCCGCAACCGGTCGACGAAGTCGCGCGCCAGCTGCGGTACAACGGTCATGCGGGCCGAACCGGCCGAGTACGGCTGCGCCACCGGTTCACCGCCGTTCTACAGTTGGACCCCCAGCCGCGAAAGGACATCGAGCACTTGGTCACGGTCGGCGCGGGCACGCGCGTGCGCTTCGGCGGTCATCGGACGCGGCTCGGGCGGCAACGGCGCAGCAGGGCTGTCGCCGAACACTGACGCGACGACGCGGATGAGTTCCTTGGTGACGTCGATATGCCGCAACGCCAGCAGTGCCGGGAGGTCGTAATGCAGCGGCGAAAGTAGCTGCGGCTCAGCGTCTTCGGGCTCTGGGTCGGCGGCACGGAGCTCGCCGAGCTCGGGGTCCATCAGCAGCGCGGCCTGGTAGTGCGACCACATGGGTTGCCGCCGTAGCAGCCGGATCAGCTGGGTCCAGGGGCGTTCGCCGCGCATGTAGTCGAGCAGGTCCCAGCCGCGGGTGAACAGGTCGGCCTCGATGTGCTCGCCGAAGTCCTCGATGAGCAGCACGAGGCCAGTTAGCCCCCCGGCAGCTCACCTGCCTGCTCCGGGTCGGGCAGCGAGCTGAAGTGACGGTTGATGGCATCGAACAACGGCCACAACACCTCCACCGGCTCGGCCCTGATCACGGCCCACACCGCCTCGAATCCGTCACCGCACATGGCCTCGAACAACTCCCGGATTCGGCCGGCGGGCATGTCCTGGCCGTCGAGCAGTGCCGCAAGGGTCAGTACCTGCCACACGGTGTCGGGTTCATGGATCGGCGTGGGTGGGGTGGTGCCGTCGAACATGTAGGGGCGCTTGCGTTTCTGCTTCCTGCTCGCACGTGCTTCGTCGCGCATCTGAAGCCATGTCGACTTCTGTGGCGTCGGGGCGTCGGGGTTGCGGCGACGTGGTTTGCGGCGCTTGGAGGAGTTCGGCATTACGCCACCTTCTTCGGAGTGCCGGTGGTGTCGCTATCGGCTACTGCTGGCGGTGTTGGTGTGGCGACGGTGAAGCCCATCGGGATGACCAGGTTTCCGACGCCGGGACCGCACAGGACATTGCGCATCGAGTAGCCGAGCTTGTCGTCCACGGTCGCCTTGACCGTGATCGGCCAGGACGCGATGTTCTCCGAATTCCACTGCTGCTGACCGACTTCGGTCACCGAGGCGCGCGGCATGATCCGCAGCACCCACTTCTCCCGGTCACCGGCGCCATCGACGAACAAGAAGATCACGCGGTAGTGGATGGTGTCCGGAGAGACGGGCTCGTTCCACGACAGCTCCTTGGTCACCGCGTCGGCCTGCACGTCGGCCAGGCTGCGTCCCGAAACAAGTTCCAGCACCGCACGTTTGAACTCCTGTGCGGTGAAACCGACACTCATGTCGCGTTTGACGATGTCGGAACGAGTCGGTTCGAGCCAGCCCCAGCTCTCGGTCTCCGAGAGCTGCTGCTCGGGCCGGAACTGCGGTCCACCGGCCTTGTCGATCAACCCCAGCGACGAATACCCGTCCAGGGACTGGAATTTCGCGTCCTTGCCCGCAGTGAACTTGATCGGCACATCGACTGTCATCGGTGCGACCAGGACCGCGCCCTTGAGCGGTTTGAGCAGCAGATCTTTGTTCGCGCTGACGATCTGCTCGAATGTGGCTACTGCCATCGTGTCGTTCCTCTCCAACCGACCCGTCCCACCTCCGTTCGTGCCGAACGGAGGTGGGTAGTCGGTGTTAGGTGCTGGCCTGGTTGTTGTGATGTGCCGTGCCGCGATGCGCGTGGCTATCCCGCCCTAGTGGCGGCGAAATACTGGAGGCATTGTGCGGATCGATTAGAGAACCGGAATCCTGCTGCGCAGCAGGGCTTCGTACTACGATGCAGCCGTGACTGATCCGGGGGCTCGCTCAACAGACGACCAGGCAGACGCTGAATCAGCGGATCCGACCGCCTCAGCGGATCAACGCGTCACGTGGCGCCGTGCTGCTCGCAAAGACTTGACGCCACCTACAGGTGCGCTCATGGTTCGTGTCGACTTCGGCACGAGGGTCAGCCTTCGACAAGTCACCAACACGCAGCACGCTGTCCGCTCATTGCTTCTGGACTTAGTCGACTTCGAGGTCTCAACGGTGCCACCCCGCGCTCGCTTTGTGCAGCGCCCTCAGCTCGAGGTCCATGAGGTGATCGACACCATCGAGGAGTTGACGCAAGCGGACGACGCCATAGGCGCATTCCTGCGACGAGGGACAGGAGAGACCAGGACCCACATTGTCGATGTCGTCAGCGAGGTGTTTTACCGGCTGGAGGACAAGCGGAGGCCGCTGACATATGTCGACGTCTCCAGCAGTCTTACGGTCAACCCGTGGGAAGAGGTGGTGAGCGTCGCGCCAACGATCGCAGGCAATGGCGCACTTGTCTGGGCCGTCTGGCAGGCGTTGAGCAAGGCGAACTTCATCTTGGACTTCATCGTTCGTGCATCTTCGTTCAAGGTGGAGCGGGGGCTTCGCATTGTCAATCTGGAGCACGAGGCCATGTCCCAGCAGAGCGAGACCATCCGACAGCTCATCCTGCTCGCAACCGAGTCAGCGGAGGCAGCCAAACTGTTGCGGTCGATCGAGAACGTGTCACCCGAGGTTGCTGGCCAAGTCCAATTCAGCACGATCTCGGAAGAGGAAGCCAATGAGCGCCGACGACGTCTGCTGCGGATCGTTCACTCCGTTGATAGTGAACCTGACTAGGTACCGCCCTCACTATCCGTTGCCGGAACCACATCCACTTCATCTTCTCGCTACAGCGCACGAAACGACAGCTGATACACCGCTGTTTGCTTCCGGTCGGTAGGGTCGGGGGCCGGGGCGTCTTGGCCGCCGGTGATCTCACGGGCGGTGTCGATGAGGACACCTGTGACGAGAGTGCACCCGGAGTCGGTAATACGCTGGCGGCAGGCTTCTTTGATCATTTCGGCCTGTTCGTCGGTGTGGGCGTAGGTGTCGACCCGGACAATCGGTCGGTCAGTGTAGTTGTCCTCGGCACCGCCGATGCGGCGGACCACGTTGTAAGGCAGGCGCTGGTCTGGCCGCTTGGCCTTCACCGTGGTGGCGATCGGGGTGAGCATGGCGATGAGGATCTCGTGCACGTTCGGATATGCGGGCATCACATGCCCTCGATCAGGTGTATGAAATCGCCCATGACGTGCTCAGCAGCGTTGTTTCGGGTGCCTTCTTCCCGGTAGCGGGCGTAACGACTGTAGGCGTAGACGACGCCGAACTGATGGCCCTGGCCGGGATCGACGTAGCCGATGACGGAAGTGGCGTTGTGTCCGGTGCGGTGGTGGGATCGGGTGCGCCAGTAGTCCGCGCCGAGTTCGACGATCTGTTGCAGCATCCGGCGGGTGTCTTCGCCGATATCAACAGCAAGTTCGAGTTCGTTGCCGCTCGGGTCGAAGTCCATAGCTTCTCCTGCGTTTAGAAGCCTCGAGCGAGGCGGAAGCGCCTGCCTGGCGACCAACCGGTGATGGAATTCTTCGGGTCGAGGATCGCGCCGACGATCCGGAATGGGTCTCCGGCGATTTTGGCTCGGTCGGCAGCCTGTACGTCTGAGCCGACGGGTGCGGTGACTTGTGCTGCGACGGTGATGGTTTCGCCGTCGATGTATTCTTCGCTGGTGGTCCAGGAGATCGCGCACGGGCCGATGATGTGGCTGAGGTGGGCGTAGCGGTCGAGCAGCTGGCCGTCTGCGTCGCGGAGGTCGCCGTAGGCGTCGGGTTCGCCTTCGCGGTAGATCTCGATCATCATTCCGTGCGGGTAGTTGGGTGTGTCCATCAGCAGATGAGTGGTCGTCCGCTGGCCAGTCCTGCGTTGCGGAGCACGAGAACGGCTTCGTGGCAGAGGTATTCGGATGCCCGGCGTAGTACGGCCGGATCCGGCCGGTTGTAGGAGACCGATCCGCCGTCGGCGCTCTGGCTGGCGATCTCGGCTTTCAGCCCGCCGGTGGCGGGGTCGATTCCGGCCTCGGCCCAGGCAATGACCTGGAGACAGGTGGCCTCGCGGAGCGCGTCGCGAAGGTCGTCGTCGGCGGGTAGTCCCGGCGGGGTGATGTCGTAGAGGTCGTTGCTGGTGATGTCGCGGACCCTGCTAGAGGCGGCCTCGATCAGCGCGACGGCGTTGGGCGGGATCGGGTCCAGACGATTGGTGAGGTCGGCGGGCTTTGCGTAGACGAGCATCACGCGGGGGCAGCTCCTGTCTTGGTCGCGTCCTTGGATGCGGTGCGCTTGCTGGTCGTGGTCGCAGTTTCCGCGGACGCACCCGTTCCGGCGTCGGGTGCTGATGTGGGGGCAGCGGTGGCGTCGGGGCCTTTGAGCAGGACGGCGCGGTTGGGGTCGAGGCATTTGACGCCGTAGAGGGTGTCGACGGAGATGACGGTGGTCTTGTGGCGGATGTCGTAGTCCATGGCGACACGCATCGACAGGCCCTTGTACTGGACGGTGAAGACCTCGGCGCCGGGCGGCAGTTCCATCGGAGCCGATGCGAAGGCGAAGGCGGTGGAGTGGAAGGCGACTCCGACTTCGGTGCTCGGCTGGCCGGGCACAGGAGTCAGTGGCGGCTGGCCGACGTTCTGGCTCCAGAAGGTGTCGAACCCGACGAGCTGCTGTCCGATCGAACCTTGCCGCAGCGCTGCGGTGGAGTCGCTCTTGTCCGCGTGCAGCAGCAGCGGCTTGCCGAGCCAGCGGGCCTTGGTGGTCGGGCCGACCACCGCGCGTCGTCCCGGCGCGGGGACGTTTTGGATGTCGAGCTGGCGACCAGCCTCGATGAGGTTTTCCGGGTTCTCCCACAGTCGGCCTGTGCCGGCCTCCATCGGTTCGGCTCCGCAGTGCTGGGTGACCTGGGCACGCAGCGAGAGCAGGTCGCGGTCGACCTTCTGGGAGATGGCTTCCATGGCGGGGCGCAGGATCTGCTCGTCGAAGTTCTCGATGTCGAGGGTGAGTTCTTCGGAGGTGACTTCGACCGAGACGTCGGCGATGGTGTCGAGCACGACCGGGATCTTGGATTCGGTGGTGTCTTGGATGACGATCCCGCGGGCGCGGTCGAACTCGGTGGCCACGAACCGTGGCGGTCGTTTGACGTTGACGGTGTTGCCGACCTTCTGCGGGCCGAAGTCGCTGGAGATGTCCCGATAGACCAGCGGGAGCATGACGGTGAGCTCGTAGAGGTTGGCCAGACTGCGGCGTGCGAGGACGTCGGGGGTGAGGAAGGTGTTGGGCACGGTGGTCTCCTAGGTGCGCGAGTCGGCGATCGAGTCGCGGACTTTGCGGCGGATGGCCTCGATGTCGTCCTCGACGGCGGGTGCAGGTGGGGTGGAGTTGCCTGCGCTGAACTCCCCGCCGGAGCGTTCGACCGGTGGGGTGTGGGCGAGTTTCGGGTTCGTGGTGATGGCGTCAGCGACCAGGGCGTCGACTCGGGTGGTGAAATCGGTTGCGTCCGGGTCGAGTTCGTCGAGGGCACCGAGCCCACGCAGGTACGGCACGAGTAGCTTGTTGTCGCCACGGTGGGTGTCGGCGGCCGCGGCGATGGCATCTTTGATCCGGTAGTCGCGCAGTCTGCGATCTGAGGTGCTGGCGCGGTCGGTGAGTTCGGCGATGACCTGCTCGGGATCGGCGTTCTCGTCGGCGACCAGGCCCAGAGCGCGTCCGATCTCCTGCACCATTGCGTCGCGTGCTTGCTGGGCTGCTTGGTCGAGGGCGGCCGAGGCGTCGGTGCGTGCGCTTTCCAGGTCCCGTCGCAGCTCGGCGATCACCGCTCCCAGCTGGACCGGGTCCTGCGCCTCGGCTTCCTCCGATGCCGATGCCGATGCCGATGCCGATGCCGATGCCGATGCTGGCGCGGGTGGCGTCGGGGTGGGTACGGCGGCGGCCGGAGGCTGAGCCGGTTCGGTAGGCGGTTCTGCGGTCTCAGCGGGTGAGGTGGGGTCGTCGGACATGGGTTGCTTCCTCCGGGGTTAGATGACGAGTGGTTCTGAAACAGCTATGGCCCAATGGGTTTCGGGCTAGTTGTTTTTCGCGGTCAGTGCGCGAATTGGTCGTGGACTGCGGTGTTGCCGGACAGCCGAGGTTGGAGGGCCTGCATACGGGTCCGTTGTTCGACTTCACGCAGGATGCGCGCGACTTCGTCGTTGACGTCGTCGCCGGACCAGTTCGGGTTGCGTTCTCGCACAGCCTGTTCCAGCGAGATTAGGTCCACGGTCTTGAGTGCGGCGAGCCTTTGGGCGGTCTCGAGCGGCGGGAGCTGGGCACGAACGGGCCAGCGCACTTCGGGGTTGGCTTTGAGCTCGATCCGGCTGCCGAAGTGGATCCGGTCGAGTTCGGTGAGGGTGCGCGCGAACGGCGCGAGCTCGGCTTTCCAGTAGTTGATTTTCTGGTCGCGGGTGGTTTCGGAGAGTTTGTCGCGGGAGTTGACCTCGGTGGCGGTGACCAGTCCAGCGGTGCGGGGGTCACCGAAGGTGGAGGCCGACAGGCCCGCGCCGCGCAGGATGAGTTCGGTGATCTCGGTGGCGGTTTCGCTGTGTTCTTGCCAGCGGATGGCGAACTGCTGCGGAACGATCGGTGGCGCACCGTCTTTGAGGCTGCCCAGGCTCGCTCCGGGCAGCGGGGTGAAGATCGCCTGTTCGGAATCGAAGGTCGCGCCCGCACCTGGGCCGCGGGTGTGGGTGAGCTGCTTGTCGACGAACAATCGACTGCGGCCGTGGTCGATATCGCGCATCCACGCCGACCAGGTCTCATCGAGAGCGTCCAGGAGTGGTTCCTGGCCGTCGAGATCCGAGCGCCCCAGCTGGGCCAGGCCGGGTGTGTGGCGCCAGCCCCGGTGGGGGCGCACGTTGGGCACGTAGCGGGCGGTGAGGGTGTCGATGCCGGTGGCGATGGCGGCGGTCGAATCGACCAGCGGTGCGGCCCAGGCGGTGTCGGGGTGTTCGATGAGCTGGCGGCGCTGTCCGAGCTGGTCGTGTCCGCCTCGGTAGAGGCCGTGGTGGATCCTGCCGGGTGCGTGGTATTCGAGGTGCCGCCAGACTTCGCCGTTGGTGGTGTCCTCGGCGACGACTTGCCAGAACGTGACACCAGCTAGTCGGCCGTATCGCCAGCGTGGGATGGCGCAGTCGGCGGCCATGGTGGCGAAGTTGACGTGGTCGCTGATCGAGCGATCCCACCAGGCCCGCAGATACACCCCGCCCAACGCGGAGGCGAGCTCGCCGGCCTCCAGGAGGATGGCGGCGGTGTCTGCCCCGCCGAGCAACAGCTCAAGGCGGGCTTGAGCGGGTTTGCGGTCTCCGCGTGCATCGTCTTCGCCGATGACAAACCGCGGGGGTTGGGAGAACAGCAGCGCCGAGGAGCCCCGTGCCAGGTCGGCGGCGAGGGGGATGTGGAGGCGTTTGGTGGCTTGGGGATTCGGTCGTCCCCAGAAGAAGCGGGCGATGCGGCCGACGAGACCGCCGGAGAACTGGGCGGGCCGGTATGCCGGATAGCGCTGGTAGATGTCGGCGAGGCGGTCGGTGTCTCCGGCGTACCAGGCATCCCAGACCTTCATGGCTTTCTGGGCGCGGTCGAATGGTGGTGGCGGCCAGGCGATGTCGGTGTCAGGCAGCATCGGGCACCTCATCGAATCCGATCACCGGTCGCCAGAGGCGTTCGGTGGTGATGAGCGCATACCGGAGGGCGTCGATGCCGTGGTCGTTGACTTTGATGGGTGCGTCCTCGCCTTCTTCGGTGGCGGTGGTCGACCAGGAGTAGCCGGGGATCTCGAGCAGCAGTGCCGGGCAGCGAGTGGAGATGCGAAGCAGGTTGCGGGCGAACAGCATCGTCAGCACGCGCAGCCCGTAGAGGACGTCGTTGTCGGCGGCCGCGGTCTCGACGCCGTCGGAGTGCAGCTGCACCCGCAGCGACGCTGCAGAAGGGTCGGCGATGATGTGCTCGGCGCGCATCCGGGCTTGGCGCAGATCCGGGAGGTGGGGTTGGTTGAGCCAGGCGCACAGGTCGGTGGACAGCTCGGCGTCGGTCTTGCGCTGGCTCATCGTGGAGGGCTCGTAGCGGTATTCGTCCACGGCGTAGAGGATCCCGTCGACGCCGAGGCCCAACAGGATGGCGTGGGTGGGGTTGGTGGTGCCGTAGTCGATGCCGACCGCGATCAACTGCCGCATCAGCGGCAACGCGGCCCAGTCGACCATCAGGTGCTCGGCCCAGGAGTCGAACACGCTGCCGTCGGCAGCGACCCAATGCCCCAGGATGAAGCGGCGATACCACAATCCGGAGTACTCCCGCTTGTACTGAAGCTTCCGTTTCTCCGACAGGGCGGGGTTATCGTCGAGCTCGAAATGCCATGTCCGCCAGTCCGGTAACAGCGGCTCCCCGTCAGTATCGAGTTTGCCGATGCGGTCGAGGAACTCCCGTTTGAGCCAGTGCACGGGATTGTCGGGGTTGGTGGAACCGAACAGCCGCGCGTCGTCGAGGCTCATGCGCCCGAGCAGCTGGCGGAAGAAGTCCGGGCGGATGACGGTGATCTCATCGACGTAGGCCCCAGCCACCGTCAGCCCGCGCAACGACATTTCGGCTTTGGCGTCGGACGCGCCGAGCATGTAGACGCGGCGGCCGAGGATCGTCGCGGTCGGTGCACCGAGGGTGTAGGACACTCGTCCGGCGAGGTGGCCGAATAGGGCAGGGTCGCGCATGGGTTCGATCACGTTGCGGGCCAGCGATTCTCGGGTGCGGCCGACCATCACGAACTGACCGCCCGAGGGCGGGTTGGACAGGAAGATCAGCCAGCACAGGATGGAGGCGATGGTCTTGCCGGAGCGGATCGCGCCTTCCCAGATGTTGCAGCGCGCCACCGCTTGCACGATCGACACCGCTTGTTTGCGGGAGATCGGTAGTTCATCGAGCACGCTCACCGCGGCGGCTCCAGCTCGTCGTCCGCTTCCGCCTGGTCGACCAGTTCGCCGGCGACAGCTTCACCGTGGACCGCCTCGGCGGTGTCGGCGTCAACGGCGGCTTTGAGTTTGCCGAACAGGTCCGAGAGCATCGATCGATCACCGGCGACGGTGTCGTTGCTTTGGCTGGTCAGCAACTCCGAGAAGCTGCGCAGGGCAAGAGATAGCGCGGTGTAGCCGTCGCGGACATCGCGCAGCGGCGGCAACGGGACGGTGATCGGGATCATCGAGTCCAGGCCACGTTCGTAGGTGGTGACCGGGCTCCACAACCGCTGATGCAACGCCGGGATCTGGGCCTCGATCATCTCGGCGAGATCGAGGCGGCGGCGTTTGAGCTGTTCCAGGCGCGCGGCGGTCGCTTCCGCGGTTTGGGATTCATCGAAGCGCAGCTCGAGTTTGCGTGCCCAATAGGTGATCGTGGCGCGGGTGACGCCGAGCAGTTCGGCGATCTCGTTGCGGCCCTTGCCTTGCGCGTGCAGCTCGATGATGCGCTGCTGATCCTCGCTGGTGATCTTGCCGGGGCGGGATCCGCCACCACGCGCAGCGGCCTGCGGTCGGGGTGGGTCGGTCTTCTTCGGTCGAGCCATCAGAGCCGGAACCGGGCCGCCCACGCGGCGATCTTGCGGTCGGCGCGATCACGAACCGCGCTCATCGGATTCGGTACCGGAGTGCCGGAGGCGGCGTCGATGACCAGCAGGCCGGTCTCGCCGAGGATGACAGTGGCTTCCTGGAACTCGGCCAATGCCTCGACATAGCAGGCGAATTCGCCCACGTTGGCGGGATTGAGCTCGGTGTGGGGTGCGAGTTGTTCCCACAGCAGCCGGGCCTGCTCGGTCAGCCACGACGGCGGATCGGTTTTCCACGCCGACACCGAGACAGGCTGGGTCGCTCGGCGAAGAGGGACGACCGGGTAGTCCGGTGCGGTCATGACAGCTGGTGCCTCTCGAAGCAGGTGATGGTGCCCGGTGGCCTCGACTAGGTGGGGGCCACCGGGCGGTCGGTTAGGAGCCGGACGTGGATGCGGCGCTACGCGATCCGGCGATGCGGCTGCGGGCGCGGGCGCCGGCCGCGCGGATGACGGTGCCCAGGCGGCGCCCTGCTGCTGCGAAACGATTCATTGTGTTGTCCTCCTTTCCTCACGTACGGGTGACGGACATGCGAAAGCCCCGGCAGAGGCTCTGCCGGGGCTCACGGGTCCAGGTCGGACTTATTGGTTGTCGAGTTCGATACCGAGGATGCGGGCGACCTTCTCGCCGTCGAGGTATTTGTCCCCGAGCTCGATCAATTGCGCTTTGCGGAGGAATTCGTCTTTCTGTTCGCGGGAGCGGAAACAGACCGCGATCCAGAATTCCGAGTCGTTCATGGCCGCGAACTTCTCGGCCCATTGCTTACTTGCCCCGGACAACCCTTTTCCGAGTGCGTTGAGTTCGGCTTTTACGTCGGCTTCCAGGTCGCCGGTGGAGGAGTCGCGAACCTCAGCGAGCGGGTCGGGGTGCGGCTGGCGGCGTAATGCTTCGGCGATGTCTTCACGCGACGCTTTTACCTTGGATTTTCCGGATTTGAGGATGGCGAGGACTTCGTCAGGGAGCGGCATGCATGACCTCCGCACGGAAGATTTCTAGATCGGCGAGTGGGAACCATTTCAGAATCGTCTGATAGTCGTCGGGATAGTGGGTGCGCAGCGGGCCGAGGTAGTCGTAGCGGATGCCGTCGATGGAGCGTTTGAACATCCGATAGTCCGGGCTGGGTTCGAGCCCCGCTGTTTTGATCCGCGCCCACACCTCGCGGGTCTCCCAATCCCAGAGCGGGGACTGGCGCCGGGTGCGGTGCTTGACCGCTCCCCACCGCTTGATCGCCAGCATCCGGGTAGCCGAATCAGCGGCGCGTACACCATCGAGGATCCAGGTGTCCGGGGCCGCGAATGCCTCGCGCATCAGCTCGTCCCATTCTTCGCGAGTCGGCACCCACAGGTCGGCGGCCTCGATGATCGCGCACCGCTCCGGCGGCTGAAACACGAGGTTGGATAACATCCGCCAGAACGCGTCCGCTGGCAGGTCGATGATGCGGGTGCCGAAGAAGTCCTCGTAGCGGTCGAGGTCGGCGCGGATGAACTCCAGGCCGGGGACGATGGACTTGTGGATGGGGATCACCTCGATCCCCCGTGCGGCGAGCTCGAGCCACACCGCGACCGAGTCCTTGCCGCGGGAGAAGTTGAGGATCACCGGTTTCCCGGTCTCGGCCAGCCCGTCGAGCAGCTGGGTGGAGGTGGGGTATCCGGGCAGGCTGATCATCGGCACCTCCCGGTTACGGGTTGGTCAGGTCTGCGGTCGGCATCTGAGCAGGGTGGTGCTGATTTCATGGGTAATCCTCACTGTGCAATCTTCACTAGGCAGCCCCTACAGGTAGGGCTCAGGGGGCAGGCTAGAGGGCACCCAAACAGTTTCCCCATTGCCCCATCCTGAGCCCTGAGAGCCATTCTCAGGGCTCAGAATCCCCCTGGGGCAGTGGTGAGTCAACCAAGTGATCCCAGAGCCCCACAGGCCATTGAGAAGCCATTGCCAGGGCATTTGAATTCAGGGGTTGCATTACTGCAATGAGTATGGATTACTTGGTTCTGGAAGTGCTTTCACAGGCTCCCATTCACCACTGGGTACCTGCCTTGGACTAACGGCAGGGTCGCCCCAACAATCAGCCTATTGGTACGGCTCACTCATATAGTTTTCTGGGTGAATTCGGCATTCCGGTGACAGCGGAGCTATGCCACATTACGGGGGAAGTCGCACGCAGTTTTACCCGCTCGCGTGACCTCCGCATGTCGATTTGACAATTCCACAGTGTGAACTCATGCAAGACAGGATTTCTGTCTTTCCGTTTCTGCGGCCATTCACTGGGTCGCAGATGTTCAACTGGGAGAATTCATGTCCACTCGCAAGAGCACGCGTACGCGCACCACCAGCCAGCGCAAGGCCGCGCCGACCAAGAGCACGCCGAGCAAGGCGGGTCCGAGGAAGGCTGACCCGGCACCGGAGCCCGCACCGTCGACACCGCCGACCGAGGAGCAGAAGGAGAAGCCAAATCCCTTCTGCACCAAGTGCGGTGCCCGGCTCGGGCCGGAGGAGGGCGACCCGTTCAAGGGAAGCTCACTGCTCTACGACGATCCTGGTTTCGCGAACCTGACGGGCGCGTTGTTCCTGTGTGGCTGGCAGTCACAGACCCTGCAAAAGGTCATCGACGGCCGCGCCACGGTGATCGTCATCGGTATTCCCGTCGACGAGGCCGGTAACACGTTGAACAACCGCAAGATGGTGACCGCAACCTGGGAACACCACCCCGAACACGGATGGGTACAGCTCGCGGAGAAATGCGGCTACAGCCGCGCCGACGGGACCGGATTCCAGAACCGCACGGCCGATCAGTTGACCACCTACGTGGGCAACAACGTGGCCGCGTGGATGCTCGCCGACATCGACGAGCCCGACGCGCCCCCAGCTGCCAAGCCGAAGCGCGCGACCAGCAAGGCCAAGAAGCAGGCACAGCCTGCGACGAAGCCGCCGCTGGACCCGGAATCCAAAGGGCTGCCGGTGGGTTCGACACCTGCACCGCAGGACGAGCCAGAACCGGCAACCGACCCTGAGCCTGAACCTGAGGCCCCTGCTGAAGACCCCGACACCACCGAGGACCCCGGTAGCACCGAGGACGTCGGCGGCGACGAGGAGCCCAGCGAGGCCGAAGAACTCGAGGTCGCCGAGGAGGAAGTGCTCGCCGAGCCGAACTCCAAGGAACCCGTTTCCGCGTGACCACGCAGTGAGCCGGTTCGAGACAGGTCTTAGCTGCCTCGAACCGGCTCGCTCACAGCCTATTCCAGTTTCGGAGAGAAAGAACCATCCATGGACAAGGAACAAGAGGCCAAGGTCGTCCGTCGTGTTCGGGCGATGCTGCAAGCCGCCACCGATGACTCCAACGAGAACGAGTCGGCAGCCAAGCGCCAGAAGGCGTGGGAGCTGATCGCCCAGTACGGGCTGGACAACGATCCACGGATTTTCGGTGGACGTACCGCGGAAGAAGATCAGATGATCCGCATTCGGGTACCGACGAAGGCACCGTTTCGGGAACAGCGAATGCTGTTGCTGGGCTCGGTCGCCCTCGCGCTGCACACGCGGCCGATCATCGTCGGCCACGAAGTGCACATTGTCGGCGTTCGCTGTCACGTCGATCGCGTCAAGATGATCTATCCGATCATCGAGGTGCAGATGATCGGCGCGGCGAGTAAGCGAGTGCCGGAAGATCCGTTCGACAGGTCAGGTGTTCGCCGTGACCGCATCGGATACATGACCGGGTTCGCCGGTGAGGCGATGGCCCGGATCGTCGACTTCGAGCGGCAGGCGGTGCGCGGTACCAGACGTGAAGCCGAGTTCGCAAAGGACAAGCGGCGTACCGACGCGGCATACGCCACGTTGTATCCGTATGCGCGTGACTTCAAGCCCAATCAGGGTGACCGGGCTGGGATGGCCGCGGGAAGCCGCAGCGCTCACGGTGTCGACCTCGGGCAGTCCAGGGTCGGCGACACGCATCGCGCCATCGAATCCTGAAACCAGCAGGGAGCCAACGCGAACCGGGATACGGCAGGACAGTTGTCCTGCCGTATCCCGGCCGACCTGCTCTCTCGCAGGGCAGGTCGGTTCGGTGAAAACGCTTGCGACACAACATCGCAGGCGATCGGCAACATCAGATGGAGTACACGAAGTTGAATGAGGAATGCATGCCTGACGTCCACGACGCTCACGCGAAAGGGGACTACTGCCCCGGCTGGATCATCAGAAAGCTGGTCGCTGACAAGGATCTGCGCTACGCGCACCTATTGACCGCGATGTCGATAGCAGGATGGGATTTCACGGTCTGCCAGCTCGTCGTGGATGGAAACCCGCGGGTCACCCTGTGGGGTTCCCCGGTCACAGAGTTCGGGCGACCACGCCTGGACAAGCGGGAGATCAATGCGGTGTGGGAATACCACTCCGGCGCTTGGCAAGTCGCAGGCCACGGCACCGGCTCCCAGGCAATCGGTGGGGGGCTGTTCACGCCCGCGACGCCCGCCGATCTCGTCGCGATGGTGACCGATGCCCCGGCGCGCTGGGCGCACATCGAGCACTGACTGGGGGGCGATCACTCGGTGGCGCGCCGACCTCGCTAGCACGGGTCGACGCACCACCGGCAGGGGTCACGACCAGGCAGTTATCAGCTCAAGATCAAGCAGCTCCGGCCATCACCGTGACGGTGGTGGCCGGAGCTGTCGCTATCGAAGACGGAGTGTGATGAAGAACCCCGATTACCACTTGGCGTGTTTGCGCGAGCTGGTCAGGCAATGCACCAGCGAAAACCCACTCGACGAAATATATGTCGCGGACAAATCCCATGACGTGATCGCCGAGTTCGTCGACGGCTTCACCGAATTGGATCAGTGGCTCAGCGCTGGCGGGCTGGCTCCTAGCGCATGGCGATCCACCAACGTGTCCGGATAGCGATCGAACCTTGTCGGCGGCCGGTGATCCGGCCGTCGCACATCTACCTGCGAGCACCGATCGCAGGTGTCCCAGAAGAGATATGGAGTACGCAATGAGTGAGCAACCCACCTCGTGCCGGGAAAGCATCGAGCTGCGATGCGCCGGGTGTGGGGAGGTCGTGTCCTGCAACGGGCCCAGCCACAGTCACGATCACCTGTCCATCGTCACCGAACTGATGGCTGAGAACCGCCTCGGTTTCGGAGATCTGCTCTCGGCGTTGATGATCGCGTCCTGGGAGGTCCGGATCCAACCGGGTGTCCTCAGGGGAAACCCGCGAGTCGTGCTGATCGGTACGCCGGTCACCAAGCACGGGTACCCGCGTTTGGACAAGCACGACGTGATCGCGATCTGGGAACGCCCGCCGGGTGGCTGGGAAGCCGGAAAGACCGGACATCAGCCAATCGGTGGCGGGCCGTTCACGCCCGCCACCGCTGCCGAGCTGACCAAGCTGGTCTCAGCGAGCCCAGCGAGCTGGGTACGCACCGCACGCTGAACTGCATGACCGTGTGAGACGAGAGCGCCGACCCTGCTAGCACAGGTCGGCGCTTTCGCTGTCTCTACACCCTTACCGGGGAAAACCGCTCGCGCCGACGAGCAGCGAGAAACCCCACGACATCAACCATGCCGCCCGCCCCGCCGGCACTGCCACCGATTCGGCGCGCAGCGCCGCCACCACCGTGTGCTCGAACCCCATCCGCGGATGCAGCAACAGCAACTCGCGCACCCAGACGGGGTCGAACTCCGACAGGCGGATACCGAAGGTGTCGAGCAGTGTTCCGGCGGCGACGAAACCGGCCGGATCCGACAGATCGGCGCTGACTCCGAAGCTCATGTGCCCGGCGATCGCCGCCGCGAGGTCTTGTGCCCGCTCGGGCGTCTCACCCACGGCTAACGCGATCTCGACAGCGCGGCGAGCGCTGGTGACCGCGAAACAGCATCCCGCACGGGGGTGTTCGAGGGTGAGGTTGTGCAGCAGACACGACACGTAGGCGAGTTCGTCGTCGTAGTCGGCACCGCCGACGGCCGCGAGCACGCGTGCGAACCAGTAGCTGCGATAGGAGTGCTCGAGCATCGCCGGTGACAGCACCGTACGTGCCTCGCGCTCGACGGCGCGTGCGAGCGCGGTGTCAGGCAGCCGAGCGTCGGCGAGTTCGAGCTGGGCGGGTCCGTGATGGCCGGTGCGGGCTCGGACGACGTCAACAACGAGGTCCGGCATCTTGCCGAGCATCACCCACATCAGCGCAATGCGTTGCGCGGTAGTCAGTTTCCCGCACGTGTTCTGCGCCCACGCCCAGTCGAGCCCAGCTGGAGCAGCCATCCACGCCTCCTCGAGGTAGTGAGCTCGCCTGCTCGCACGAACGCCAGGCGGCGGATTCACCGGAGTTGAGCTCCGGACATCACTTGCCACCCGAGCGGGGGTGGCGATTTCGACTCCTGCTGCACCGCAGCAGGTTCCACACACCCACGGGTGCGTGGGCCGGGTCCCGGCCAGCTAGCACCTGGCCGGGCCTCGGTTTCTGGTTCACCAAATATCTACGGGAGACAACGATGAGTGACCCGTGCATCGTGGGCGGACTCGGCGGCGAGAAGGCCACCGGTGTCTATATCCACGTCGACGGCACCCCACAAGCGATCCTGCCCCGCCTGGGGCAACTGCTGGCCCGCGACGGAACCGAAAAGGTCCTGAGAACCCTCGCCGGACGACACTACGGCTGGGCTTACCTGTGGCCGGAACTCGACACAGGCGACGCCGAAACCAACCTGCACCTGCCGCTGATCACCGGAAAGGTGATCCCCGGATACGGGTTCTCCTACACCGTCGGGCCATTGCTGCACCGTTTCACACTCGCCGACGCTCGCACCCATCCTCTGATCGGATGGGCGTACTTCATCGACTCGGCGGGCGGGGACATCCACTGGTGGGACACCCGCCCCGGAGCCCCTGACACCGGTCACGTCGCCACCGTGTGGGGGCGAGCATGAGCCGCCGCGAGCTACCCGCCGGGGTGTGGCGGCGTGACCGGATCACCGGCGGCTGGCGGTACTGGGTGACCGAGTACCGCCGCTACAGCGAACCCGACGCCTTCCGCGTCAACCTCAGGGCAGCGATCCGCGGAATGACCTGGTATCCGCCTACAGGGCAAGGGATTCCGATGTGGCCGGGCCTCGGCCTGGAGGAGATCCGCCGCCAGCGTGATTTGAAACTGGTCGCGGGCCTCGGAGTCAGCTCGACACCGTTGGAGTATCCCGAAGATCAGCACATCGCCGCGTATCTCGAACGAGGCCACGAACCGATCTGGGCGACCTACACACTGCTCGGGATCAAGCAACTGATCAACGGCGGCTGGCAGATCTCCTACTTCCTGGATCGAGGAGTCGAAATCGGCGGTGTCGCACTGGATTTCATCCGAGAGGCCCGACCTGACGGGCTCAGCCTGGCGTGTGCACTTAACCGGCACGAGGAATGCACCGGTTCGATCCGGCCACGATGGTGGACGCTGAACCGGCAACCGGCACCGTGCTCATGCACGTGTGGGTGCCAGGACCGAGCACGGCGGCTAACGGCCGATAGCCGAGCCGAGGGCACGGCCGATGAAATCGAGGATCTGAAGCCAAATGACAAGACCAGGACCGTAACTCACGAGGAACCTCCTAACGAGCAGTAGCGGGATACAAGAACGACAGAACCCCCGAGACCTGTCAGGGGGCGATCAGGGCTCTCGGGGGTTCTGTCGTGAAAACGCCAGCGATGGAAGGGGGTTGGCACACCACTGGCGCGAAATCGACGCTATCTGTCCACAGTCTGTCCGCGCAATAGATTCGGGCATGGTTATTCACCGGTAGCAAACGGTCGAAACGACGCATGGTGGTCTGTCGCTTCTAAGCCGCGTTGCCGCCGAGGAGCCGCCGCCGATCTTCGGCAGGTGAGGCCGGGCTTCGGCGCGTGAGGTTGTCCGTGCTGAGGACCCCATGTCGGAAGCCGGCTCAAATGGGCAGGAGATGCGCGACCATTGACTGAGGTTGTGGTTGACGACGCTGCAGAGTACCAGGGGGGAACATGACAGCAACGCTGGCGGCAGTGGTAGGGGCAACGTTGGGCATCATCATCGGGAGGTTCTGGGACATGCGGTCAGAGGCTTCGCGGTGGCGACGAGACCAGATGACTGCTAGCTACCAGCGGATGGCCGACGTGTTTCGCAAGACTACCGAGGGAATCAGGACGATCGCGCTGGCCGACCCAGCGGATGAGCGCTTCGCTGAGATGGTGGACCGTTTTCGGGCCGATAGCAGCTGGGACGACGCCTACTCGGCGGTGTGGCTTCACGGATCGCCGGTAGTTGTCCAGGCGGCGACAGCTCTCGATCTCGCCGAGACCGAACTGTTCTATGAGGCACAAGATCATCTGCACCAGATCGAGGATTGGTACCGGATCCGAATTCCCGCGCGCCAAGCGTTCGAGAGGTTCCTCGTGGCCGTACGCGATGAGCTACGCCTCGCGGCCGTTCCGGTGACGTACTTTCCAGATTTTCCGCGCCAGATCCCTCGCCCGGCGCCGAGCCGATAACCGCTACTGCGCCGAACGGCGTGCGGTCAGGCAATGCGTACCAGTGCGAGCCCGAACGCCGATGCTGCGTTCTATAGTTTCCTGGACGTGAGTTTCTGGGCGCTGTGGACTGCGCTACGAGGGGAGGCGGCGGTGTCCGACGAACTCCGGGTCGAGGTCGATCGGTTGCGCGAGGCATCACGGTTTGTCAGCGACAAGGCTCGGATCATCCGTGAGAGGGTGGCCAAGCTGGACAAGACTATTGGTCAGGAACTTCTCGCCGATGGCTGGCAGGGTAAGGCGGCCTCGGCGTATGACGAGTCGTGGGTGGAGTGGAAGGCCGGTGCCGACAAGGTTGCCGATGCGCTGGAGCAGTCCGCCGCCAAGCTGGCACAAGCCGCGATCCAGTACGAGGCACAGGATGTAGCGCGACGCGACGCGATGGATCAGATCGCCGGGCAGGTGCCTGCCGATGGCCGGTGAGGATCGTTTCCGCGTTGATCTGGAGCAGCTCGATGCTGCGATCACCACGATGGATCAGTTCGGCCAGGATGTCGAGGAGTTGCTCGGCGAGGTCGATCGCCACGTCGCGGATCTGCATCTGTCGTGGTCGAGTGAAGCCGCGACCGCTCAACGAGCGGCCCACGACAGGTGGGTGGCCGGTGTGGAGGAGATGCGGGAGAACCTCGACGAGTTGCGGGTCGTCGCTGCCAAGGCACATCGGAACTATGCGGGGGCCATCGACGTCAACACGCGGATGTGGCCTGCATGACGCCGGTTGTGGTGACCCCGAGTGAACTGCGACGAGCGTCGGATTCGTTCAAGAACTTATGGGGCTTCGCGTGGGGTGACATGACGGGCATGTTCGGCATGCTCAAGGACTGCGGTGGCTGTGCGGGCACTGACCGGGTCGGCAAGAAATGGTCCGACGACTACGATCCCGTCGCGCAGCGTGCGATCGACGCGGCGACCTCGTTCGTGATCGGGTTGAGCCAGATGCACGACTTGCTGCAAGCAACCGCGGCCAATCATGCCAACGCCGATCATCTCTCGGTCGTCGGCGGCGCCCCTGACGATCTCGCGTTTCCGCCGGGGACCTTGGAGTGGATGAAACGCCCCGACATCCCGAACCTCTACGGCGGAGATTCGGGGGAGCCGTCCTGGTGGGACAAGATCGCTTCGTTCACGCAAGGCGAGCTGTGGCCCAACGGTAACCCCGAGGTCCTACGGAACGCCGCCACCGGGTGGAGCTATTGCGCCGAGCAACTCGGTACGCATCTGAACTTTCAGCCGGTCCGCGACATCATCGGTGACCAGCAAACTCCGGAAGTCGGCCAGATCATCGAACAGATCAACCTGCTAGATACTCAAGCGAAAACCCTTGCTACACAGTTCAAAATCCTCGCCCACGGCTGCGGCGACTACGCGCAGAACATCGAGGACGCCCACACCGAGATCCTCAAAGAACTCGGTGAGTTCGCCGCGATCTGGGCCATTGGCGAAGGCGTGTCCTGGCTCGCGGCGGGCGAAACATTCGGGCTCTCGCTGCTGGCGGGCAATGGCGCGATCGCAGCACGCGCAACGGTCGTTGGGGCGCGCATCGCGACGATCATTCGCGAATTCGCAGCCACGGCCCAGCTTTCCGGGTTGCCGGTGATAGCAGCCTCGGGTGCGTTCGTTCGCTCGGTCGAAGAGCTCACCCCGTTGTTGACCTCGCAGGCGAGTCTGCTCAGCGCCGAGGTCGCCGGCAGCGTGAACCCCTTGACGCAAACCGATCTGAATCTGCTCTCGCGGCGTCCGTATCTGCGTCAGTCCACGAAGAACGCTGTAAACGCTGCCGCGGACAAGACGGTGGTCAACGGGCAGGAGTTTTACATCAGCGCCACCAACGACAAGGTCCTGATCCCGGTCAGCGGCGTCTACGACGACGCCGCGATCACCAGATTGCCTCGCCCGCAACAGTATCCACTCGACGGGCAGTACTACCAAGCCGCGGACGGCAGCCTGTATCCGGTTGATTCCCAAGCGGTGTATGGCCATGTGACCGGTCGCGAGAACTGGCGGTTGCGTGATGATGCGCTGCGCGGCAACCCGCCGATGACCTGGAAGGAGTACAGCGACTATTACAACGATCCGGCCAAGTTCCGGATCGAGGACAAGTACGGCAACTCCACCCACCGTGACGAGCTACCGAAGTAAGGACGCCTGCGATGTGGAAGAAGAAGGACAAGCCAGCACCCGTCGTCCGTGACCAAGGCGGGCGTATACCGTTGCACTACGCGGCTGCCGACGACGACACCACAAAAGACGTCCTCGTCGCCGAGCTCCTCGCGCAAGGCCAAGATCCCAACGACCGTGACTACGCCGGGTTCACCCCACTGCACGCCGCAGCCCAATACGATCGTCCCGACGCCGTACGTGCTCTCCTCGACGCTGGCGCCGAGGTCAACATCCGTGACGAAGATGGCAACACCCCATTGATGTATGCCGTGCGTAGTCCCTGGACCAGCCCAGAGGTTGTGCAGCTGCTGCGTGATCGTGGTGGTGACCCCACCATCGAGAACCAGCAAGGCAATTCGCCCCTATCTCGAGTGCGGCGGGTCTCCAACAAGCCGCTGATCAAAGCTGTGTTCGCCGACCTTCTCGACGAGGACACCCCGTGACGCGAACGCAATTACAAGACCCGCAGAAAGAATCGTGCCTGTGACCTACCTACAGGAATGGGAACGCCAACTCGAACGCGACCTTGCTGAAATTCGCAGCAGCACTGCCAAACTCACCAAAGCCGCGGCTGCTGTCCGGGGCCGTAGCGAGGTTCGCGGCATCAGCATCGAGGTCGACACCACCGGCGATATCACCAGCTTGAACATCGCGCCGGGCGTAATGCGTTGGCCGAGTGGGCAACTCACGAATGCTCTGATCGAATGTCATCGCCGAGCCCGCGCCGACGCCGCGGACAAGGCCGAAAAGCTCCTGCGGACTGTCGATCCTCGAATTCGGATAGGAATGCAGGAACTACGAGGAAGACCGAAACCCGATACCGCGACCGCTCCTGGAGCGCGGCCGATGACCGAAGGAGAGATCCAGGCGGCTGACGACGAATACTTCGAGCGCCTGAACCGAGGTTGGGAAACCCGCGGCTGATGTGCATGAGCCTGGTGGCTGATGGTGTTGGGTCATACGATGGCGCAATGACCGAACCAGTAGACGGACGCGCCGCATATCAGGTGTTGGTGCTGCCGTATCGGCTCACTGCCGAGGGTGTGCGGTACGCACTGTTTCGACGTGCGGATGCCGATTACTGGCAGGGGGTAGCGGGAGGCGGCGAGGACAACGAGACTCCGCTGGTTGCGGCCCGACGAGAAGCGGCCGAGGAAGCGGGGTTGACCGCGGACCATGAGTTCGTTGCCTTGGACGCGCGAGCCACGATCCCTGTCGTCTACGTCACGGGCGAATTCACTTGGGGGCCTGATATTTTGGTGATCCCTGAGTACGCTTTCGGCGTTCAGGTCGAGGATGGTGAGCTGAGATTGTCGGATGAGCACACCAAGTATCGGTGGTGCACGCTGGCAGATGCCACGAAGATGGTTCGCTGGGATTCCAACCGCACCGCTCTGTGGGAACTCGACCATCGGTTGCGCCACAACATGATTCACGCTGGAGTCATGATCAGAACCTGTGGATGATCGGGGAGGGAGTACTTTCCGGATGAATTGAGTACCGAAGTCACCAAGGGGCCGGACTCCCGCGCGGCCGGTCTCGCGATGGCGTTCAAGCTGATCGCGATCGTTCAGGCCCGCTGGCGCTGTCAACGCGCCGCACCTGGTCGCCCTCGTCCGCGCCGGAGCCGTCTTCGAGAAGGTCGGGCTGGAACGACCAGTCGACCTGCCTGATGTGAAGGAGGCAGCCTGAGATGGCCGGACACCCGTTGTCTGTCGAGGAATGCGACCGGCTCTGGGAAGCCTGGACGCCCGCCGAAGTCGCCGAACGGCTGTCGGGCACTCCGTCATGCTGGTATGTCGCAGCCGGGTGGGCGTTGGATCTTTTCACCGGCGGCCTAGGACGCGAGCACTCCGATCTCGAAATCGGAGTTCCGCATGAACGATTCGCCGAGATCGCGGACGCGTTCCCTGGCTTCGAATGGGACGTCGTCGGCGACGGGTGCATTTGGCCGTTTCCCGAGGAAGCCGACAACCAACATCAGACATGGCTGCGCGAGCCGGCGACGGGGCTGTATCGCCTCGACGTGTTCCGCGAACCGCACCTGGGGGATCGATGGATATGCCGCCGCGATGCCTCGATCACCCTGTCCCACGACGAACTGATTCTCCATACCGCCGCTGGCATCCCATACGCGATCCCCGAGGTCGTACTCTTGTTCAAGGCGAAAGCTCGGCGGGCCAAAGACGAGGCAGACTTCCTACACGCGCTCCCCGCGATGGACCGATCACGGCGGTCCCGACTGTCCGGGTGGCTATCGCGAGTACACCCCGGTCATCCCTGGCTGGAAACACTCTCGAACCACAGGTATTGACAATTTGCGAGCATCGGTGACATCGGGTTTGTAGGCAGTCCTTATAGCAGGGCATTTGTGTCCAGTAGCTTGATTTCAGCGTACTCAAGGTGCTAACCGATTCGATACGAAATCGGCGAAGTCGGATGCCATTTCGGTCGCGCGCAATCTGTTGCCGTTCGCTATGTTGACCAGCTATTGATGGTTGTAGATCCAGGAGTTTCCCGTTTGACGATATTGCTCGACAGGAATAGGTTGCGCGTCTGCGCGCATGCGGGCTGTGTACAGGATGCCGTCGAGGTGGTCGATCTCGTGGTGAACGAGTCGAGCCAGTCCGTTGCGGTATTCGGTCGTCTGGGTTTGGCCGGTGGGCGTGGTGGTCTCGACCATGATCGATAAGGGGCGTGGAACCAGCCCTCGCACGTCGAAGAAGCTGAGGCAGCCTTCGTACTGCTCGTCTTCTGTCTCGGAGTGGGAAACGATCCGCGGATTCAGCAGGACAATGCTCGGGGCCTGCGCATCGGGCGGTCGAACCACAGCTGCTCGTCGGTGGATCCCAATCTGGGGAGCCGCGATGCCCATCCCCTTTGCGAAGTCGTGCACCTCGCGTACGCGATGGGTAGCCGCGACTAGTTCGGCGATGATCGTGTCGGCCAGGCTCCGCTCGCCGGGCAGTTCGAGTGACCTGCACTGCTCACGGAGGCTCTGAGCACTGGACTGGACGATCCCGCATTCACGCATGGCGTCGCTTGGCTTGGCTTCGATCACACTGGATCCTTATGTCTGAGACGTGGTTTCGGATTGCGCACGGAACCGCCACTCCATGCGGTAGCGAGTGTGCAACGGCGGGGCGGTGGTGCTCCAGGTGAAGATTGTGCGCTCCCCGTCGATGGTCTCGGTCGGCGAGGTGGGTAGCGGCCGGGCGTTGGCGGTCATCGATGTTTCGATGCCCCACACGACCGGATCGAGTGCGGTTGGAAAGGACAGCTGGACTTCGAGCCGTTCTGTCGGTAATCGGACCGCGCGCTGGAACCAATGGCCCCACTTCTCCTGACCAACCTTGTAGCCGTAGGTAATCCAAACCGACTGTCCCGGATACAGCGGAAATCGGCCCTCGCTGTTCTCGAACAGGAACCACACCTCCTTGAGGGCGTCGAGATCCTGTTTGACCTCCCACCGCATGGGTTCACCGCCGCACGCTGCTGTCAGCTCGATCTCATCGAACGTAAGCGGGTCTTGCCTGTAGTAGGCATTGGAGCGTTCGGGTTCTCCTGGGTAACGGTCGACGTTGATTCGAGCAAGAAAACGAGTGACGGGCTCGGCCCCGACGTTACGCAACAGCCTTCGCATCGATGGTCGGTATGTGATTCCGTCGTAGTCCAAGTGGCCGACGTCGTGCTCGACAACGAGGGCGCTCTGCCCGATCAGCACGGTTTCAGGCGAAGTCCACTGTAGCCCAGCAGATTTGGGGGTGCTGGATTTGGCGGCATCGTATTCGCGCCAGCGTTGCCAGATGACGCTGCCTGTACCGAGAGCGAGGTCGGCTTTACGGGCGAAGTCTTCGGTCGGTGGATGACGCCCAGACTCGACATGACTGACATAGGAGGGGTCGAAGCCCATCTTCAGGGCCAACGCCCGCTTTGCCCAACCCTTGACGTCACGCCAGTGCGCGACTTCGGCCGCGAACGCCGCTGCGGCGTGTTCGATCGATACGGAGTCCGCTGGTGCGTCCAAACCCGTTGCCCCCGGCTGCTAGTGATCGGCATGAGTCGACATGAAGCGTGAATGAACCCAGTTCATCATTCCTTCACGCTCGCCGCCACCGGTTCACTGGTTCGAGAACTTGATCGGGTGTATCGAGATGGACGGGGGATCGTCGTGCAGGAGCTGTGCCTGTCCGCGAGCGGGCGACCCGCAACCGTAGGCTCACTGGTTCGGCGGCCGAGCGTTCTCGGCTCTGGCGGTCGGCCACGTTCACAACACACTGAGGTCAGGTCCATGATTGTTCAACCACTGAACCAGAAGCAGATACCCGATGTGATCGCGCTGATGGGGCTCGGCGAGCCATACATCACCCCCCGTACCTATTCCGACTACTGGCTCTACGCGACGCTTTTCTCCTCGACCTGTCCGCTAGCCGTCATCGACGACGAGTTGGCTGGTGCAGTCATCGGATTCCGAAGCCAAGACGACCCGGACGAGCTCTACGTCCAGGACGTGATGACCCACCCGAGCTATCGGCGCAAGGGCGTCGTTCGAGAGTTGCTGAACGACGTGCTCAGTCGGGCGAAGGCGATGGACTGTCGCCGTGTGTATTTGACCTCGGAGCCGAGCAACCACGTTGCCCACAAGACCTGGACCACGCTCGGATTCACCAATGTCCCCGGCGATGACATCGTCGACGGGGTCTCGGTCATCACCGACTTCAAGGGGCCAGGAAAGACGAGGGCGGTCTATGAGTTTCGACTGAGACCAGATAGCCACGCATGAAATGCGTTGCAGGATAACACCTTCGCATCGTCGCCTGGCGTCAGAGCTTGACCGAGGCGCTATTGGGTTCATCGCACCGTCGACTACAGATAGAAAGGTTGCTCACCATGCCCGACAAGGTCGTCCGGGACAAGGTCTTGTGCTACATCGTTCGTGACGGCAAGCTGCTGGTTTTCCGGCATACCGACTACTCCTGGGAAGAAGTCGGGGTGCAGGTGCCCGCAGGCAGTATCCGCGCCGGAGAAGCTCCAGAAGACGCGGCTCTTCGTGAAGCTCGGGAGGAGACCGGACTCAGCAACTTTTCGATTCGACGCAAGCTGGGCGAGGCCGAATATGACATCAGCCCTTACCGATTCGAGATCCAGCACCGCTACTTCTTCGAACTCGAACTGCACGAGCAGGCACCGGAGCGGTGGATGAGCCAAGAAGACCACGACGGTCAAGGCGAGCCGACAAAGTTCGAATGCTTCTGGATACCGCTGGAAGCAGCGCATGTCCTGCAATCAGGACAGGGTGCACTGCTCGGTCGACTCGTCGACTGAGCTGACCATGATCAACCCGATGGGGAGCGTGCTGGATGACCGGGGAACCCAATAGTCAACATCCTCAGACATATCTGACGCTTCCGGAGACCGACACCGCGACAGCGGTGTCGGTCATCCTGAAGCTTCGCGGCGAGACCTGCGACATCGACTGTCTGTACTGCTACGAGAAGCGCAAAGAAGCGCCCGGTGGCGCTCGGATCGGCGCCGAGGACATCAGACGATTGCCTGAAATCTTCGGTGATCGTCCGCTTTCTCTGGAACTCCACGGTGGCGAACCACTGACCGCAGGAAAGCCTTACATTGAGCAGCTGCTGTCCGAACTGGCCGGCCAGCCAACCGTTCAGCGAGTTTCCCTGCAAACCAACGGGATTCGACTCGACAACAGTTGGCTGGACATGTTCGACGGGGTGTACCCGGCCCTTCGAATCGGGATCTCCCTGGACGGAGACCCGGAAGGCAATGCGTGGCGTGTCGACTACGACGGCGCGCCGACCTACTCAAAGGTTGCCACTGCTTTGGAACGGCTCGCGGCCCGCGGGCGCAAGGTCGGGATCATCACCGCAGTCACCCCGCGCGTACTGGGCCGCGCGTCGGTGGTGCTAGACCATCTGGCCAGCTTTGCCGCAGTTGACGCCATCAGCTTCGTGCCTTGCTTCGATGCCACGGTGACCATGCCCACCGCAGCGGTCGGACGCAGGACAACGGCGAGTCGTATCGCTCAGCAGGCGAGCCTGTCCTCTAAGGGCCCGGCGTGGGCCATCACGCCTACTGAATATGTGGAGTTCGTTCTCGCTGCTGCTGTGCGTTGGGTGCACGCCGGTGCGTACCGCCGAATCAAGCTCGAACCGATCGTGTCGGCCATCCGCAAGCTGCGCGGCCTCGACACCGGCTTCTGCCATTTCAGCAACCTGAAGTGCGATCACATCTTTACTCTCTACCCAGACAAGCGTGTGGGTAGCTGTGACGAATTGCCCTGGCCAGCTGCACAACTCGCCACATTGGATCAGTTCGCTGGTCACGAACAGGTCGCCACCGCCCAGCGCCAGCTCCCGCTGCTGCAACAGGGACGGTCACTGACGAACAAATGCACCGACTGCCGGTATCGCAGCACCTGCGGAGGCGGCTGTATCGCTACCCGCATTCGGGCGACGATCGCCTACGGAGATGACGATGAGTACTGCGGCCACCGGATGCGGCTCATCGACGGTGTCGCGGCATTGATTACCCAGCCCGGGATGCCGTCGGCGGTGTCCTGCCAACACGTCCATGCCCGTCCGAAGCGTCTCAATGAGATGCATGATGTGCGCGGCTTCATCGGGCGGTGGCGTGATCCGCGCGCCACCCGGCACAAGCCGCGCCTTCAGATCAGCACTCACGGCAACATCAACACTGTGGGCGAGCCTGGGATCCATGAGGCCGACGATCTGGACCCGCTACATCCGTTGTGGCGCAATGCAATCGAACCTGGAGTTTGGCCGCTGGTCGAAGTGATCACCGCAGAGTGGAATCTGATTACCTACGACAGCTGTGAAGGTCACGCCTACGCCGGACTGGCGATCGAACCGGGCGAACGTCGAGTAGGGATCCTGCCTCGAGAACCTGCCCAGTATGCGCGTATCGCGGCGGCGCTATGCCGATGCTGCGCCGCAACCGAACAGCATGTGCCCGAACCGATTCGGATAGTCATAGGCCGGGCTGATCTGACCTGCGCAACCTCCAGAAGGCAGTTCCCCGTTCTCAATGTCCTGTTCGAGCGCGCCGACGGCTACGACTGGAACGCCTACTTCGACAACCTCGCCGACGCCACACGCCTTCTCACAGAACAACTTCGAGCAACCTCACCAGATGAGCGCACAGAATGCGGATGCGCCGTCGTGAGCTCAACAACCGGAACATCATGACCGCCGCCGAGACGGCTATCGTCAACCAGCTGCTAGGGCGGCTGTGCTACTTCCACGTTCTCTTTATCGAACCAGCGTTGACGACACCCCATGCGCTCCTAGACCAGCAATGCTGCCACCATCGGGAGTCGGCTATCGCTGCGGCCACCGAGGCCGACAGCGCAGCGCTGGAGAACGCCCCCTGGCGGGTCCTAGCCGAGATCGGTGAATCAATCGGCGTCCAGCAGTGCCGGCCAGACGTGAGTACGTGCTGCGTCGCTTGCCGTGTGCGCTCCTATGCCAGCGCGATCGCCGACTGCTGGATCAGCACCGAATCCCGCGCGTATCAGCACAGTCGACCCAAGGTCACTCACCGGACGCAATGGTGCAAAGTCATCGCCGAGCGGATGGCCACGGCGTTCGATCTCCAGTACGGCACCTCGTGTACCGCTGTCGTAGAACCTCCGGCAGAGCACGCGATCCCGGATCTGACCGGGCTTCCGCTCTCAAGTGAGCTTTCCGAATTGTGGGCCGCTCCGATAGGCGCCGCGCCGGTAGCCAGTTGGCTCAACCATTGCGCAGGCATCGACGACATCGCACACGAACTACGAGTGAAGGGGGACATGTGCGCACACAACCGCTGATCAAACTCGGCGAAACACTCGCGATCGGCAGCATCGAAGGATTCTTGACTGATGAGGAATCCCGCACGCTCCACGACACGATGGAGCAGTTCCTCACCGACACAACCAGACCCGGCTTCGAACACGAACGCAGATCCTCCATCCATGAGATCCCCGGACAGACCGCATTCCAGGCGATGCAAGTATACGAACCCGCCGGACGCCTCGAAGTCCCTAACATCCCGGCAGCGGCAGAGGATCTGCTTAAGAAGGCTTTCGACCGATCCCAGACAACGCTTGCGCGGCTGCTGCCTTCGGTGAGTTCGTGCCGTCCATGGACATACGTGGAATACGGGCCTGGACAACACATCACGCCCCACCTCGACTGCATCGCACCAGATCCTCACCAGTGGCCTCGCCAGATAGCCGGAATCAGCGTCACGATCGGTCCATGGTGTAGTGGCGGCGAGTTCTTCGTCGAAACCACCTCCGATGAACGACTTTGGGAGCCAGCCACGTCCGGCCCGGTAGCGGGCTACGAGGACGGCATGTCGTTCGCGCACGACGGCGCTGACAATTCCTCACCATGGTTCTCGGAAATGGCGCGCACGCGATGGTCTGTCGAACCGGCTCGGGGTACCGCCCTGCTGTACGGATCTCAACTGGCCCACGGAACCTGCCCAGTCACCGACGGCCGCATGCGCAAGTTCATCAGCTGGCTCTTCGCCGACGCAGCCTGAACCACAACCCCAAGGCTATGACCATGCTGATCGCACTCGAAGGCATTGCCGCATCTGGCAAGAGCACCTTGCGGAACCAGATCCTGGATCGTGCCCAAGCCCGATCGCTCACTATGACCCATCTGGGCCAGTTCTCCTGGCTCTCTCTGAGATCCACCCGGTCCCTCGTTGCTTTAAGGACAGGCCGGGGCGCCGTCGCCGAGGACGATGCTCTTGGCGCTGTTCTCGACGACCTCGCCCTTCACATGCAAAACAACCTCGCCCCAGCCGCTCGCCTCGGCGACGTTATCGCTGACCGACTTGTTCTCTCCACCGCATGCATGCTCGCCACGGCCTACCAGCGCAGCGTCGGCGGTTACGTGAATACGCTCATCAGGCACACCGGCATCCGGCCCGATCTGACCATTTTGGTCACCACAGCCCCAGAGCTATGCCAGCAACGTCTGGCCCAGCGTCGGGCAGCAAGTCGGCCGACGGACAATCCGGATTCTGCCGTCGTACTGGACGAGCTCTATCAACAGGCTGCTTCCGAGTCCGAACGCTGCACTGGCACACCCCTATGGCGTCGTGAGCTGAATGCCCCCGAGGACGCTGTCCGAACTGCCGATGAAGTCCTCAATCGACTTCTCTCTCAAAATGCAGGAGGGTCCTGATGCAGCTGCATCCAATGCATCCAGCAGCATGGGTGCTCGACCAACTCACCGAATGGTCCTGGCGCGTTGTCGAGCTGGTGTCGTTCACTCGATCCAGCACTCTCGTGCTCGCGCACCGAGACGGCGAGCAGCCCGTAGTGATCAAGGCAGGCTTCGGCAGCAACCACGTACTGGAAGCACTTCCCGACGAACAGCGACCCGCCGCCTACGGGTTCTACTGGTACCAGCAGATGACCGCGGTCGAACGTGGCCTCGCGCGTGAAGACTTCCGCTACGAACGTGACCTCGCCGTAGAGGTTACCGGCAGCAATCACGTTGTCCCCGTGCTAGATACCGGAACATGTTCTGCATTCGATTGGTACGCAATGCCGCACTACCCCGGCGGTAACTTCCGTACCTCCATGCTTAGTGCCGGAACGTCAGCAACCGGTGTCACGCATACCGAACAGATATCGGTACTTGCTGACGTTGCAGCAGGACTTATCTCGCTACACCAACACGGAATTGTGCACCGCGACGTGTACCAGGAGAACATCCTGATCGACCATGGACGCGGACTGATCACTGATCTGGGCGCCGCTCGCCGACTCTCATCCCCACGAGGCCCGCACCGACGCGGCCCCGAAGTCCACTGGCCGCCCGAGTATCTGACCAACTACTCCGGCGCGGGCGTAGAGGCCGATGTCTTCAGCCTCGGAGTCTTGGCCTATCGAGTGCTATTCAGCGACATCCCCCGAGCGGGTGATCCGCCCAGACCTCCCGCCGGGTACTCAGTCTTGACCGAAACAGTCGACGCGGCACTCGCTCACCGCCCCGCCGACAGGCCAACCATGGCGCAGCTGCACAGCGCTCTGCTCCGCACCGCTGTCGCTGCTGCGTCGTAGTCGTCAACAGAAAGGGGGAAGAGCCACTGCCGCGAACCATACCTACCAGCACCCAATATTCAGCTAGAGAACGGAATTGACCATGAGCAATACCACCATCAATGAGATGACCGACTTCCTCGAGGCCGTCGGCGACTTACGAGATGCCGACGAAGCCATTCGCACCACGGCGCACACGTCGAGCATCATCTCCGAAGGCTGGATGGCCGCCGAGAAGTAGACCCTTCGCTGTGGGCTGCGGCGAACAGTCGCCCAGCCCACAGCTGCCCGCCATGCGAAAGGCCCTCTCGTGGACGTCTTGAATGGCGTATTCCGCCTACAGCAAACCGACCAACTCCACCAAACCCGGACCGCGGCAATCCATTCGATCCTCAACACCAACGGATCACGCGAGCATCTAGCACTAGGTGATCAAGCCCTGGCTTACGCCCTCGCCCATCACTACCTCGAAGGCGCCGAGCAGGCTGCTCGCAGCGGCAACCTTGACGAATTCCACTGGTACAAGGAAACAATCGTCGAACCGCCCGCCACCTGGTTCGAACCGACAGCACGCGGACGGAAGCTCGCCCAATCGCCCACACCCGAAGACATGCAGCAATCTCCACTAGCAGACGCCCCCTACTACGTAGTGGGGCCACGCACCACGCGAGCACCACGCCACACCATCGACCTCGTCACCGCCGCCCTCAACATCGCCGCCAGCGCTGGATTCGGTGATCTCGTAGATAACCACGCACCGATCATTTGCCTACTTCGGTCCAAGGCCCCCACCGACACCTTGGACAGCTGGACCATCAGCCGACTGCCCGGAACCATATTTCTCGACCACATCAACGACCCAACGGTGTTAGCCCGCGACATCGTTCACGAAGCTGGTCACAATTGGCTCAACGATGCGCTCGCGGCGACGGAAATCGCCATCCACGACAGCCGAACCTACTACTCGCCGTGGAAGCGAACGCCGCGACCAGCATTTGGATTCCTCCATGCCTGTTGGTCGTTCCCACTCACCATGTTGTTCACCGCGACCGCCGGCCACCTCGCGCCTGGCCCCGTAGAGGTGATGCTCCAGCAGTACCTTGAACAGCAACAGCGAAAGCTGTCAGTCACCGCCGCCGATCACGCCGACGCCCTCCAACTCGTGGACAACGCCAGCGTGCGTGACCGTTTACGCGCTGTATATGCCGCTGCGACTGTCCTCGGTTGATGACGTCGTCACATGGCGCATCCGCTGGCCACCGCGATAAGCGGAACCGCTAGGTGGTTACGAACTCGCCGTCACGCATCGTCGGGGCTTCTCATCGGGCTACACAGTTGCGAGCTCGAACTCACCGTCACAGATACCGGCGGTGAACGCAACCCACTCGGCGGCAGTATAGGTGAGGGCGATGCCACCGTCGGTCTGGATGCGCACCTCGCCGGATGAGAGCCTTTCGATGAGCGGCAGTCCGCGTGCATCGTCGGCCTCGGTGCCGGCCGCGGCGTCCTTGAAGGCGTTCCATTCTTGCGCGGGGATGGAGATCACCGGCTGTGCAGCCGGATCGTTGGATGGATCCCGCAAGTACTTGCTGTCACGAATGAGGACCGTGTCACCGTCAAAGGCAATCTCGACGCACTCGCCCCCGTTGGTTCCGCTGTAGCTGGAGGTCCGCCAGGCGAGGGCGATGGTCTTCATGTCAGGTCGCTCCGAACTCATGCTTGCAGGTTAGCGATGCGGGCCGCGATCAGGTCGGCGGACTCGGAAGGCGAGAGCGCAACGCTGCACAAACGGTCTGCCATCATTCTATACAGGCGGACTTGGTCCTGATCCTGCACGTAAAGGGCACCTGCCGCGTGCTCCAGATAGCCGATGCTCTGTGCGGCATCGAAGTCGAGCAGCATGAACTCATCATCCAATCCGTCATGAACCGCCACGCTGGTGGGCATCACGTGTAGCTCAACGTTGTCCAGCCGCATCAGGTCGAGCAAGTGCTGGAGTTGTTCGCGCATAACCGGTGGGCCGCCGACTGGCCGATCCAGTACAGCCTCTTCGATGACTGCCCTCAGTCCTAGCGGATTGCGTTCGTCATTCAGTCGCTGTCGAGCCATTCGACTCGCAACCACCTGCGGTGCATCCATCAACGCGATCTGCAAGCTGGCTTCAAGGAGCGTGGATGCGTATCGCGGCGTTTGCATCTGTCCGGGGATGGTCTTGGATCGGTAGACGAACTGATTTGTCGCGAGTCCTTCCAGTCCGACGAACGTGCGGAACCAGTCGGGTAAGACGTCGGAGAACGGCGCCCACCACGTGTTCTGATCCGCCTTTCCCGCCAGTGAGGCGATTCGATCGATGTGCTCGACATCTGCGCCGTACGCCCTCAGCAGCGCTGTCGTCTCGTCTGGCTTCTGCTGCGTCTTTCCGGTCTCCAAGTAGTTGATCTTCGGTTGGTTACACCCAAGGATCTTGGCGGCTTCGGCCTGCTTCATCCCGGCCTTCTCGCGAGATACCCGCAGGTCGTGACCGATCAAGAATCGCAATGCAGCTGGATCGGAACGGCTGTCCGGCACCCTGGCCTCCCTGTACTGGCACATGAAACGACCTGTGCATCGTACGTGCACCCGCTCTTGGACGATTTCAGCCATTCCATTGAGTCATGTATATATACAGACTAACATGGAATCTAACAGGCAAATGTGAGTCCATGTACGGCTCGAGACATGGATCTCTTACCTAGGCGGTGGGGCAAATGTCGATCCACGCAGTCGATCAAAAGTCGATGACCAGCGATTTAACTCAGCATCAAGCGAGAGCGGCGGGACAGGACGGCTGGGTAGTGAGCTTCCTGCCCGGTCGCACTCTGACAGCAGATCAGGCCGTCGCGGCCCTGCGCGCGGCGGAAGAGTGGGCCGCTATCCGAGCGGACGCCGCAAGCCTGGGCCTGACCGGGCTGGAACTGGCTGGCCTGGCGGAAGCGGAATGTATGTGGCCGCCGCCCGAACCAGGTCGCCTACGGAGCCGTTTATGGAGGAGGACCCGGTGATGTTCGAGCGATGCCACAGCCCGCATGACGTCGCTCATGTGTACGGCCAATACGGCTTCCCTGTTGAGCTGACGTTCGGCCGGACCTCGATGCTGACCAGCGCCCGGCTCGGTGCGGTGGTGATGCCGCCCAGTCTGGGGCAATTGGTCCAGGAGCTGCTCGGCGATGCCGCGTCGGCACCTGTCATCAGCCATTCCGGGCCGGATCGTCGATGGATCTTCCTGGTCGGCCCCAACCGGAGCAACAAGCTAGGCGACCGCTCTCTTGCCGAGCTGGAACGCCACGAGGTCCGACTGCTGGATGCCGGAACGCGGGTGTGGTTGCCGATGTCGGACTCTCCGATCGGATGGTATTGGGCGGCACCGCCTCTGGAAGGCGCGAGCGCGGCTCCATCCCGCACATTTGTGCTTGGGATAGCCCGCAAAGTGCTCGACGGACATGCCATCGCTCGGTCTCAAGGGTGCTGATCTCATGTGCGCCGCGCCGACGAGCCTCACGCTGGTCATGACCGACATGCGATTGTCTTTCCCCTCCGACGAAGAGCTGCTGTCCGCGATCCGCGGGCACCACATCGGCGACCAGCCACTGTGCGGATTCGCGCGGGAATTCGGGATCCTGCACGAGCAGCTCCTCGAAACCGCCGCCGCCCATGCTGAGATCGCTCGCCGCAGAGACGAACTCGCCGTCGAGGTTGATACGTGGGTGGCGGCCCGGCTACCGGTGCCACATCCGAACGCGAGCCTGCACACCGAAACGGTGGGCCGACTGCTCGACCGGATCGCCGAAGCGCAGGTACACGCGTACCGCCTGCTGATGACGATCAGTCCAGACGACCCCAGGGTGCACGCGGCCTGGTACCGGCTGGCGGAATTGGTCGACGGCTATACCGACTTGACCCGCGAAGTAATCCAGCGTGCTCGACGTCTTCCTGCACTTGGGGATCGCCGCTGATGGACACCGCACGTCGTAGGAAGACGCGAGGGCGATCGCCTGCCATCGCACCGAAGGCAGGCGATCGAATCCCGCAAACGGCACAGTCGCGCAGGCCAGGGCTGAGCCACGATCAAGGAGACATTGTGTCCGACGTGCCGAATGCACTGCGCGGCAACGGCATCGCGGTCGCGGTGCAACTGCTGATAGTCAGAGATGGCCGCCTACTGCTGACGCGACGCCACAACACCGGTTTCGCCGATGGCGACTGGAACGCTCCCGGAGGCCGACTAGAGCAGGGGGAGCATGTCCTCGCCGCCGTCATCCGTGAGGCGAACGAAGAGGTCGGCGTACAGCTGGTCCCTGACGAGGTCCGGATGGTGGCGGTGTTGCACATCCAGTCGCCCCTCGGCGGCACACGGATCGTGTTCACCTTCCACGCTGAGACCTGGACCGGTGAACCGTATAACCGTGAGCCCGAGCGTTGTTCGGACCTGCGGTGGTTCGGGTTCGATGAGATCCCGCCAGCGACTCTGCTGAGTACCCGTGCCGGACTGAATTTGTTTCTGCACGGAGAGCACTTCGGCGTGTGCGGGTGGTCGCAACACCCATCGGTCGATGGATAGTCGAACCGGGCTGCCGGGCAAGGACATGGTCTTGGCCGCCTGCAGGGGTTTCCCTCCGATCGAGGACGTCATGCTGCTGGATTCGGCCGGCGAGCTCGCCGCGCTGCATCAAACTCGCGAGCACACACCGCTATGCGAGCTCGAGGAAATCGACTGGCACCGCTCTCGTTTGATGTGCGAGATCGATGACTGGGTGAGGTTGGTGACCCCGGACCCGTTCCCGGACGCGCGAGTGCATACCCACACGATGGGTCAGGTCATCGATCAGCTTGCGCAGGCGACTGTCCAAACCTATATCGCGCTCGTAGCCGCGCCGGATCGCCTGTTTGCCGACGCTTCCGCGCAACTGGCCGAACTCGGCGATGCCTATCAAGACCTCGCCGACGAGCTCGGGCGAGGTACCCGCCGCCTTCCGGAGATCACTATTCCGTTGTGAATAGTGCTGTCGCACAACATATCCCGTATTCAGTGAATAGCACGTGAGTAGGAGTCAGTATCCATGGTCGATTCCCTCGCCACACCGGTGGCTGAGCTAGATAGTGCACGGGCTGGCGCATCACCGAATTCTGAATCGCGATGCCTGTTCTGTTGCCCGGCGAATCCGGATCTGAACAGGATCGCTGGCAGCTGGGGCACGGTATATGCACGGTGGGACAACTTCCCCGCCAGCCCAGGCCATCTCGAGATCGTTCCCTTCCGTCACATGCTGTCGTTCTTCGACCTGACTGATCAGGAAGCGAGCGACCTTCACTGGCTGGCACGTGCTATGCAGGGTCACCTCGAGCAGCGTTTCCGCCCTGAGGGATACACGATCGGCATCAACGACGGCCCGGCGTCAGGCCGCAGCGTGGACCACCTGCATCTTCACATCATCCCCCGCTACCACGGCGACATCGCCGATCCCCGCGGCGGGATCCGGCGCATCTTTCCTGGCGATCCGGATACCTGGCGCTGAAACGCATTGCTGCTGAGACACATTCACCGACAACAAACCCGGAAGGATTCCCCCTTGCTGCTTTCTGCACTCACCATCGCCGTGGAAACGTTCGGCGTGCTCACACTTTTGCGCGCTAGACGACCGGACCCGCCTGCGCCGTTGGATCGACTACCCCGCTGTCGTACGCCTATGAGGAGGCGAGCGTAATGGGTTACGAAGACGAGGAAGACACCTGTGACAGCTTCCCTCTGTCGTTGAGTCCGCACGACGCGCGAGTGCTTTGGTCTGCGCACTATTGGCACGAGTGTCGTGCCCACTTCGCGGCGCGAGCAGTGATCGACGGTGCCCGCAACCACGGCTGGGACGACGCGGATTCGTTGACCACGTCCCAAGACTGGGCGGCCGCCTATCGGGCGCGGAACCTGCCCGCGACGATCAGCGACGACGGGCGGGTGGAGCTGATCGCGGATGACGCCATAACCGCGGTGATGATGCCCCACGCTTTTGTCGGGTGGGTGAACGACCGAATCGGGTTCCAGACACCGACACTGGCCCCCGCGCCCGAGAAGCTCTCCACCGCGGACTGGACGGTAGTGGCGACGCGTGAGTCGATCCCGCCCAAAGCGCTCGAAGAGCTCGGCTGGCTGGGAGTGAGAGTCCTCGAGCCCGGACAACGCCTTGCCCTCCCGATGGCCGCGCGCCCGTATGCGGTAGGCGAGTCCTGGTGGCTCGAGTGGCCGCAGCAGCACCTGCGATACAAGCAGCTGCTCGGGGCTCCACCGTTGATGATCCTGCTCAACATCACGTTCTGGGCCGCGCACAGCCTCCACCAACTCGCGCGTCGGCGCCACGAGATCGAGTTCGAAGTCCTGCCCAACAGTCACATCACCGTCGAGCTCGACGCGGCCGCGGCAGCAGGGATCCGAAAACGGTCAGTCGCCATGTCATGGCACAGGGCCGCCAGTCAGCTGATCACGGTCGGAGCACGAGTCCTCGAGGCCGCAGGAACCGAAGGCGAAGTTCTGATCCGCGACGCCGCAGGAGCAGAAACCAAGGTCGAGATCAATGACGCGTTGACCATCTCCCGATCAGGGCGGTGGCCGATCGAATGGGAGGTGTACCGATGAGGACAGAAATCCGAGACCATCGATGGCCCCTATCGGGTTCGTGTGACTATCCC
Source organism: Nocardia sp. NPDC049149 (assembly GCF_043197455.1). Classification (NCBI taxonomy): domain Bacteria; kingdom Bacillati; phylum Actinomycetota; class Actinomycetes; order Mycobacteriales; family Nocardiaceae; genus Nocardia; species Nocardia sp. NPDC049149. Next base: position 138,776 of record NZ_JBICTD010000005.1, on the reverse strand, counting down.
CGCAGCACCTGCGGCTTGGAACGGTGCCGCCAAACAGGTTGGCGACCAGTCGATTTCGATGATCATCAGGGAAAGGAGGTGCGCCGGTGAACTGGCGAGATCAGCTCGCTCGACGCATATCTCACCGATCGAGCGGAGCCCCATCCCGTCGGCGGGGCTGTCGCAGCTTCGTCATGTTCGAGAACGCCGAGCTCAAACGTCGATGTCTGAAGCTCTACTCCCATTGCGGGCGACCGGAATTCGATGAAGATGGTCTTCTGGTTGGCGTGGTCTGTCCGGCGGTGTTGTGCGGGCGTGTTCCGGTGCGAGAGAGCAGGATCGAGGCACATCGAACATGGGACCACCATGCCTGCGAGTGGGCGGGATGGCGCATCATCGACGATGGCCGCCGCCCCACGATGGGGTGTGCGTCGTGAACACGCCGGCCTCACCGGATCCGGGTGCGACCGGTTTCGGTGACTGCCTGGTCGACCCCGGAGTCCTCACTCGCGACGACGCGATCTATGCCATGTGTGTCCACTTTTCGTGTCCGGTGCAATGTCTGGTACTGCCCCGCGCCGAAGCAACTCTCAACGACGAATTCGCACCCCTGCCGCTAGGGATGCCCAGTCCCGATACGTCGGCGGCAGACCAGGAGACACGGCTCGCGGACTTTGCCGACCTGGCTGCCACTTTGCGTGAGCTATTGGCACAGCCTGTGCCGGATCCCGAGACGAAGGATGAGGCTGAGCCACGCACCTGATCGTGATGCGGTACCGGCTATTCGTGCACGATTGGAGGAATTCCATATCCGAGGATGGCGACGAGTAGCCAGTTTGGACTGAGGTAGGCCAGCCCATACGCCAATATCCAATACGCGGGCAAGGCTGCGGGTGATTGCGCCAGTGGTTAAGAACTTTCCCTCGCATACGTCGAATACAGCTTTCTGGTGGCCCAGGACTGAAACGTCGTGGGCCACCAGAAAGCGAGTCGGGTCGACATTAGCCCGAACGTCCCACGCTCCGTTTTCGGCACCTGTGGCATTTGTGTAATGGTTCAGAACCCCCTCTGTCATCAATTGAGCAATGACTATGCACAGACTAATATGGTATGTGACAAGCAGATATAGGCCCATATATTCAATCGATAAATGATCTATTGCATAGGTTGTGGCCAAGTATTGACCAATCCGGTGGTATTCGAGCGAGGTCATAGCCCGCATCGAAACCATCGACGACCGCACAGCCAGGAACTCGAATGAACCTCAGTTACAACCGAAAACTTTACGTCGCCGCCGACGGCCGCACCAGGATGGACCGTGCGTCGTGACCGTCACTGCCGCACCCGTCCTCGCCCGCCGCATGTTGGCGCGCCAGCTGCGCGAGCTGCGGGAGAACTCAGGCGTCAGTGCGGAAACGGCCCGGAAGAGGATCGGTGTCGCCAAACAGACACTGTGGCGGATGGAAACCGGACAACCTGTGCGGCTGAATCCGCTGTTCATCGAGCAACTATGCGCAATGTATGGAGCGTCCGAGGGTGTGACGGGCATACTTCTCGAATTGACGGAGGAAGCGCGCGCGAAGGGATGGTGGCACGAATTCGGGGACGTGATCCCAAAGAGCTGCGAAATGTTCATAGGGCTCGAAGATGCCGCGAAACGGATTACTTCGTATCAGACGACGCTTCTACCCGGACTCTTGCAAACCGAGGAATATCATCGAGCGCTGATCTGGCTGACGGCTCCGATGATGCCTGTCGCCGAGGTCGAACGTCGCATCGAGATGCTCAATTGCCGAAAGGCTCGTCTCTACGAGCCTGTTCATCCCCGGTCGCTGCATGCTGTCATTGATGAAGCCGCTCTGCGCAGAGCCGTCGGTGGCCGGACTGTTATGGCAGAGCAAATGAACTACTTAGCGGATCTCGGGGAGCTGCCGCATGTATGCGTGCAGGTGGTTCCGCTAAGCGTCGAGGCGTATGCGGGGTTGGTTGTCGGCCCGTTCGAGCTGCTCGAATTCCCGAGGCACCGTACGGCGCGGCTCACCGAACCTCCTGTCGTACACCTACAGGGCTACACCGGCGCGGCGTACCTCGAGAAGATCGATGAGGTCCAGCGGTATCAGCAGGCGTACGCCGAACTACAACGTTCGTCACTGGATGAGCCTCACAGTCGCAGGCTCCTCCGCAAGATCGCGAAGGAATCCGCGACGTGACGCGACTCCGCATGAGGCCCGGCGCGCTATTCGAGGACGCCGGTCGGAAGTTCACATCCAAGGGCGGCAGCGAGTAGCCGGTAGTGGGTGGGAGCCCATCGGGTGTGGCAGGACTGGCAGACGCAGCCGTCTGCGGTGATCTGGAGTGCGGCTTGTCGGACGTATTCCCCTGCGGTGTCGGGCCGGTGCACGGTGCGGACCTGGCAGGCCGGGCAGGCCGCGACCAGCTCCCACCGATGCACCGGTTCGAGCAATCCCTTTCCGGCCTCGGCCCAACGCCGCAGCTGGGCGATCCACTCGTCCACGGTTTCGCGATACTCCGGCGCCCAGGCGGTTGCGGCGAGAAGGTTGAGTCGGCGCACGGTCTCGGTGTGCCCGTTGTCGCCGCCGGCATCGGGATGCCAGGCGGCGACGGTGGCGTCGACGTCGCTGAGCCAGTCGAGTCCTTCGACCCAGGCGGGTGGAAGGCTGCGTGGCCGCAAGGATCCGCCGTCACCTTGGCGTGCGGCAAGCTCAGCGCGAATCTCGTCGTAGACCGATTCGCTGTAGCCGCTGCGGATCGCGCCGTCGGAGTCGATGTGGTTGCGCAGCCGGTGCCCGATGAGGGCGTGGACCGCGTCATCGAGCTCGTGGGATACGGCGGCCCGTGGGGTTGTGCGAGTCATGGGCGTGAATCCGGCTGTGTCACAGCGACGATCACCATGTCTCTACTCTAGCGTGCATCAGTAGATATCGCACCAGTGCGTAGATGGTGAGTCGTTCGCGGTCAGCTGGCTCGGTTGAATTGTTCTGCAGCGGCTATCAATTGGTGAAACTGCTGTTGGTAGGCGTGGCCGACCAGCCCGCAGAGCATGTTGATGGCTTGTTGTTCATCACAGTGGAAGAACAGCGTCCGCGCTTGGTTGTAGGACAGGCCCAGCAGCTCTTGGGCGAGCATGGGGACCGAGCGGCGTTTGCCGCGGTAGATGACGATTTCGTGGCATTGGGTCCATTCGGCTCCGGCCAGGGTGACAGTCCATCCGGCGACGCTGTGGGCGGTGCCTTCGGGGCGCGCGTCGGCCCAGACGCGATGATCGTGCAGATGCGGTTTCGCACTCAGGGTGCGAAGAACAGTGTGGGCGAGCGGCAGGTTCAGGACGATAGGCACCGGAACCTCCGGGCTGGCAACATGAGTTTCCCCCAACCGGCCGAGTTAGTCCCGGCCCTGGAATCAGCGACTCGTCAGTGGTCGGCCCGGCCCGACGTGACAAATCAAGCTGATGACAACGGTTCTCGCGAGGGGGGCCGACCAGGGTCGAGGGGGCCTGACCCCGAACAGGTGATCTTAAACGTGTCATCCATCATAGAGGAAGCCCGCACCGCTATTCGGTTGCTGTGTCGTGCGCCATGCTGACCAGAATGGCTACTGCGTCCGAATCTCGGGTTAGCAGCACACGTTTGGCTTCGACCCGGACTCGTGTCCAGCCTCCCTGCGTGTTCCGCAGTCGCAGCACGGCGTTGGAGGGCCCGTCGATAGTCGCGCGCGCCGTCGCACGGGCAAGGGCGATGTCCTCGGGGTGCAGCGCGGGATCACGGTCGGCATCGCCGGTGAGTTCCCAGGCGATGCCGGGCATTTCGGCTCCGAGCCAGCGGTGGGCAATGAGTGTTTTGAGATCGACCAGGGCGTGGTAGATGCCCGGCACAGAGAGCTCGGCGGCCATCACGGCTTGGGAGAAGGTCAGCGGTGGTGGTTCGGCGGGCTCGTCGCGGCCGGGGCTGATGTCGATCGCCAAGCCCTGAAGAAACCGCCGGCCACCAACTCGCGCCCCGCGGGCGCAGAAGTGGAGATCGCGAGCGACGCCGTCTCCGCGGATGATGGGCCAGGTGTTCTGATAGAGCGTCGTGTCGTCGGCTCGCATCGCCAGTGCGAAGGCAGCACCTTCGTCCTCGGCGAAGTTCAGGTATCGAAGGGCCGACATCCGAGAGATCTCAGTGCGTCGGCGGTCCTTCGGAACCTGGTAGACATCGTGCGTTTCGTCGGTGTAGAGGGCGACCATCGTGTCGAGATTCAGATCCCACGCCCCTGATCGAGGCGGTAGCGGCACCTCGATCCCGGTGTGTCCGACCCAGATTCGGATGCCGTAGATGCGGTCGGTCGTGTTCGTGATCGGCTCGGCGATGAGATGCTCGCCGCGTGCGGTGGAGGTTTCTTCCCATCTGTGCCCGCTGCGGCGGACCTGGTTGGTCAGGCGCCGGGTGGCTTTGAGCGTTTCGTTACGCAGCACCTTCTGGAGTGGTTGCAGGCGTACGGGTTTGCGGCCGATGGCCATGACGTTGGGATCTTTACGGACGCATTCGATCAGTAGCCATTCCCCCAGCATCTGTCCCAGAATAGTGGAAACGGCGGGCTTCACAGTAGGTGGATCTACCTACGTCAAGCCCGCCGTTCCCTGGGCGAGAGCCTCAGTCGACGATCGCGATGACCATTTGTCCGGTGATCTGCTGGACGAACAGGTCGGGGTCGACTCGTCCGTCCGCGTGGTAGCGAGCTCGCAGGTTCGGGTCGACTTCGACGATGACACCGTGCTCGTCGATCGCCGCCTGGTAGTGGCTGATGTCCTCCCCGGCGAGGACACCGTGCCAGTGCCCATCAACGAGGAAGCGGTTGCTGATGGCGGGTTGGGGGGTTCCGGGTGGGTGGTAGCGGAAGATCGCGGTCTCGAACTCTGGTCCGTCGTCGGCGATGGTTCGCTTGATGTGGGAGACGAACACATAGTTCGTGTCCCGCCACGGCCGCGAGAGCCGGTAGGTCCAGATCTGGGCGCGGTAGTGGTCGGCGTCGCCGTGGAACGTGATGCGGTAGGCGCACCCGTCCGGCGGCACTGGACCTGGTGGTGGCTCGGCCTCGACCGCGGTCGTGTCTGTTTCGATCAGCTCGATGATGTCGATCTGGATCGGGATCGGGATCCGTCCCCGCATTGCTCGAAGACGTTGGAGGAGCGGTTGTACGGGGCCGTGGAACTGGGATCCGGGACAGAACACGGGGCTGTCGTCTGCGGCGTAGTCGTACGCATCGAGGGCTGCCTCGCAGTCCTCGCAACCGCAATACCGTAGCCGCAGCATCAGCAGTTGCATGCGGACCGGCAAGGAGTGCCATTCCTGGGGGCAGTGTGGGCAGTGCTCGACGGTGCCGCTGTCGGGTTCTCGGGCTAGTTGTTCATCGACCAGAGCGTCGATGGCGTCGACCAAGACGCGATCAGGAGTCGGATTATGTTGCGGCATCAGTGTATTCCGAGTTGGTCTAGTCGGGTCTCGACCGCTTTCGCGGCTTCGTCGGGGTCGGGGCGCAGCGCTTCGAGGCGGTGGACCTTGCCCTCGAGGTCGCGGTAGATGGCCCTGGCGCGCCACCGTTCGGGTTCATCGCGGTCCGCGGGGAAGTATTCGATGTCGATCGCTGTGCAGGTGCCTGGCTCGATGGGTGGTCTCATCGGCTGCTCCCGATGACACCTTTGATGCGCAGGTCAGCGAAGGTCATCGCCCACTGCCAGGGATGGCCCTTGCTCTCTTGGGATTGAACAACGTTGAGCCACAACAGGTCTTGACCCCAGATGTCGAATCGCACGAAATGCATGACGGTGCTTGCCGCGCTCAGGGCGAATGCATCGTGCTCGGCCAGGGCGTCGGGGTCGGCGCCCAGATCGAGCAGGGCGCGCCCGATCAGTCGTGAGCCTTGCCAGCCGCCGTCGGCGTCACGCACGACGTATCGGTTGCCGTGGGGATGGTTGTGGGCGGTGGGGGTGATGGCGTCGGGGGTGGTCATGACGAGTTCGCGGACCTTGCAGACCAGCGCGGTCGCGGTGATGGTGGTGCTCATAGCCGCCCCCGCTCGATGCGGTCGATGATCTCGGTGAGTTCATCGAGGGTGTTGGCGGAGTGGAACAACTCGTGCGCTTGGGGTTCGGACAGCCCGAGTCGCCGCGTGGCGTATTCGGCAGCGCGTAACTGTTTGCCGGTGGCCAGGTCCCGTGCGGTGGTCAGATCAGCGTCCAAGCGCACCGGCGGCATGGTCGTGTCATCGGTGAGACCGGCGGTGCGCAGGGTCATCGCGTCGTAGGCCCAGCCCACGTCGGGGTCGAGTTCGACGACCCAGCCCGCGACGCACATCGCGATCGGGCACAGCGGTGCGCCGGTATCGGCGCGGACGATGGTGGCGACGTCGACCATCCGGAAGAACTCCTGATCCCACGTCAGCCCAGGATGACGGCGCTGATCGGGCAGTGAGGCGATGGTGTCGATGACCTTGCGCGCGAACCGGATATCAGGTGTGGCGCGGCGGATCATGACGAAACACTCTGTCCGGCTGTGTATTCGACACCGACGAGGCGTCCGGCTGCCAGCAGATGCATGGGAGCAGCCGGTAGCCAGGTGGCGTGGCAGCACGGGCAATAGCCCGTGGTGACCGAATTGCCGCCCATCATGGTCAAGCCTGGTTCCAGGGTCAGCGTCGGGCAGGCTGGGCAGGCCATACCGGCCAGCTGTCCCAGGCTGGGCCTGGTCGGTGAAATGTCTTTCGGCCCGGCTTCCTCGGCACTTCCGTGCTCGAGCGGGCAGTGCAATTCCATGACGATTGTCATCGTTTCTCCCGTAGATGCGGTATTCGATTCACAGGGGATCGGTGGTGCCAGCCACTTGAAATCCCCTGTCCTCCATAATATTTCAATATCAATTCGGACTCAATACCTCAATTCGTTTGCAGTGCAGTATGTTTCGATCGGCATTCATATGAATATTCCTCGGCTGCGGCAGAGTCGGAAATAGTTGTCGCCCGGAGTCCAGGGCAGCCCGAAGGTGGAGTGGTAGAGATCGTGCGGGAACAACCGCTCGTCACGGGCGTAGCGCCACTGGCGCAGGTTGACCACGCTGGGGTGTTCTTCTTCCTCGTGCCCCCGCGCCGGGACCAGGCCGTAACCGAACTCGGGCCAGCGCAGCAGAAGCGAGGACCCGATCGGGCGTACCGAGCGCGAACGCCCGTCGGCAGCGTGGGGGATGTGTCCCTCGAGCACGAGCGCGAAGCGGTATTTCACCCGCAGCCGATCCAGGATGCGCACCAATTCCCGTGCGCCCTCGGCGGCTTCGGTATCGAGTCCGTTGAGCCGGTACAACGGGCCAGCCACGACCAGCGAGGGCCGGTGCGCGGCGATCGCGGCTTCTATGCGGCGCAGCTCGCGCGGGTCTTCCAGGCGCACGCCGTCGGGGCGGGCCTCGATGCGTAGTTCGTCGTTCCAGTCCGGGCGCGGATGGTTCTGCTGCGCGCACACCGCGTCGATGCGCGAGACCAGATCACGGTAGCGGCGGCGCAGCTGGCCGGGCAGGTTCTCCGCGTCGATGACCAGCACCCGATGCGAGCTGGCCCGTGGCGCCCCGGCACCGAGGATCGGCGCGGCCAGGAACGGGTGCAGGCCCGCGGTCACCGCGCACGCGATCTGAGCCAGCAGCATCGACTTCCCGAGCCCTTCGATGCCGGTGAGGATCATCCGGTCGCCGTACTCGAACAGCTGCGGGATCAGCCAGTCGTAGGAATCGCTGCCGGCCAGCAGCTCGGCGACCGAGGGCGGGAGCGCCGCCTCGCCGGGAGCGACGGGGTCGGTGAAATCCAGGTCGAGCCCCTCGCGCGCGCGGGCGACGACCTGACCAGTTAACGACAGATCCCCGTTGTGGTGCAGGACGTGCAGTTTCTGGATCATGCGGGTGGCTTCTCCGACGGCGGTGCGCGCGTGCCACAGCGTGATGATGCGGTCGGCGAAGTACGGGACCGAGCCGGGTACGCCTTTGCTGAGTAGCTCCAGGGTGATCAGGCGCAGTCGGCCGGTGTCGGCTCCGAGTTCGCCTCTGCTGCTGGCTTTTTCCAGCACGACGATCGGGTCGGCGGGTTGCCCGTCACGTACGAGCGCGACCAGGGTGGCGTGGAGCAGCTGGTGGGCGGGCCGGTAGAACGCCTCGGTGGGGATGTCGGCGACCATGGCCGCGACCTCGGTGTTGTCTTCGGTGTAGAGCGCCGCGCCGAGGACTTGTTGTTCGGCTTCGATGTCGCACATCTCCGGCTGCTCGAAATCGGGGCCGTTCACGCGATGGCCTTCGTGAGGCGCTCACGCAGTTTCGAGGCCGCCCACATCCCGGTCTCGCGCATCGCAGCGAGTTCGGTGCGCAGCCGGTCTTGGTGCACACCGGAATCGAGCAGCGCTTCCAGTTCGGCGCGCAGGGCTTCGCGGGCCGGGCCGGGCGGGGTACCGCCGTGGCGGGCGATGGCGTCGATGTGGTCGCGTGCGAGCCGGTAGGCCATCGCCCGTCTCTCGCCAGGGGTGACCGGGTCCGGGGTGGGCAGCGGGGTGTGCGCGGCCGCCATGCGCCGGGCGTAGCCGTGGTCGCCGTGCGGGTCGAAAAGCCGGTCGATGTCGGGTTTTTCGACCACGTCCGCTGTGGCGAGGTACTCGGTGCGAGCGTCGATCACCGCCTCGGCGCGGTCGAGTTCGGCTTGGGCTTGGGCGTGGCGGATCGCGCCGGCATCAGGATCGGCCAGGACCGCGACGGCATCGGGGGCCAGGCGGGCCAGGACGCGGCGGCGCATCGCTGGGGTCGTCGGGATTTCGGGGGCGGCGGCGTTGAGCCGGTCGGCGACCTCGTCGCCGCCGTGGCGAGGACGCGGTGCGGGTCGTGGTGGTGGGAGCGGTTTTTCCTCCCACGCGTCACTGCCGTAAGGGAGGGAACTTACTGGAGTAGAGGTATTTATGACTTGTGAATTGTGAGACGCGCCCGCGTTGCTAGCCGGAGCCCTGGCCGGGACGCTAGCGGTTTCGCTAGCCGTGTCTCGCCGGTTGGCGGCTTTGGCGAGCCCGCCTTTTCTACCGGCTGACCTGGCTTGTTCGCTCCTTGCGGTGGGGTCGAGGTAGTGGGTTTGGTGGCGTCGATAGTCGTGCATGGTGAAAAAACCGTGACCGCATGGTGTGTTCGGTGTGCATGCGCCGTGCTGGCACGGTGTCGCTGTGGTGCAGGTGTGGTGCTGCCATGATCCGGCCATGGTGAGCGCGTCACGGATGCGTGGTGGCGCGATCTTGCGGGCTTGGCTGGCAGCGATGACCCCGTTGGTCCGGTTGCGGGCGCAGTAGATCCACAGCTCGATCAGCTTGAGCTTCGTGACCGGCGTCAGGGGACCGGTTTTGCGGTTCTCCAGGAAGTCGACGCTGAGTTTGAGGTAGCCGCGGGTGTCCTTGCGCCTGGCCGAGGCCGGGCCGTGCAAGCTTTGGTGGCGCTCGTAGTCGTGCATCGTGAAGAACTCGCGCCCGCACGGCGCAGACGGTGTGCACGCCCCGTGCTGGCACGCTGTCACTGTGGTGCAGTCATGGTGATGCCAGCAGCGCGCGACTGTGAAGACTTCGCGGATACGGCCGGGCACCAGCCGTCGTGCCTGGGTGGCGGTCACCATGCCTTCGGTGCGGTTGCGGGCGCAGTAGATCCACAGCTCGATCAGCTTGAGCTTGGTCACCGGTGACATCGGTGCGGTCTTGGGGTTCTCAAGGAAGTCCAAGGCGAGTTTGATGTATCCGCGAGTGTCTCTGGTGACCTCGCGGGCTTCAACGGGCATGCGTGTACTCCGAAAGTCATTGCGCGCCAAACTGGCCGACATCACTGGTGTGACGTGGAGCCGTTTGGCGTGCCACGGGCACGACGGGGCGTGAGGTTCAGGTCAGTGGCTCGACCTCGCGGGACTCGTGTTGGCCGTCATTCCAGCGGCGCTCGGTCACCTGCGCGCTGCCGCTGCCGCTTTCCACGATGTAACGGCACTGCCATAACACACGGACGAGATAGCCGTCCTGGTCGATGATTTCGTCGATGACGAACCAGTCCTGGCCGTCGCCGAACGGATCAGCGGCCCTCACGGCTTGGTATCGACAGGGGTGTAGACCGGTGCGCGCCTGGGGCGTTGAGCCCGTGATTGTGACGAGCGGATGCGGCCACGTTTGAGCGCGATCTGGATCAGCATCAACGCGATCCCACTGTCGAGTACGTGGAGCTGTTCGAGGGTGAACGACTCACCGGCGGCGATGAACCCGTCGAGTCGATCGGCGATCCGCTGCTCGGCCTTGGACAAGATGAGGCAGTCGTAGCGCAGGATGCGGGTGCGCAAGGTGGCCACGGTCATGCCGAGGCGCTGCGCGATCGCCTCGTGGGTCATGTTCGCTTCGCGCAGGAACCGGTACTCGGTGACAAAGATCCGCTGGGCGTCCTCCTTCGACGTGGTGATCGCGTCGAGCGAAGGACGCCCGCCCCCGCTCACGCCGACCTCGGTTCAGCCAGCCCTGACAGGTAGACCCAGTAGTCGCAGTCGACCCAGCGCAGCGGACCGGAATCACCGTTGAGCCGAAACCCTTTGTCCGCCAGCAGGTGCGGTTTCGCCTGGGATCGCCACTGCCGCACCAGCTGCTCGGTGACGCGGAGCCGTTCTGCTATCTCGGCGATGTCGATCAACCCATGGGTGCAGGCTGGTGCCTCGCATTGTGTTGTTGTCATCTGTTCTCACCCCCTTCCCTTAGCGTCGTAGCCGTCTTCGGCCGCCGCAGCCGCGCGATGTGCGGCCTGATGCTGCTCGACTGCCTCCATGGCCGCCTTGATGGCCACGATCAGCTCCCGCAGCGTCGTCGGGGTGCCTTCGTGGTCGACAGTGGGTGCCCCGAGCATCCGATAGGAGTCCACCTCGAGGTAGATCTCCCGCAGCTGCGTCATCTCCTCGACCTCGAGAATCCGCTGCCGGAACTCCGAAACCGTCGGCACGGCTTGTCCGCTGTCGAGCCAGTCGGCGATCTGCGTCGCGAGTTCGGCACCAGGCTGGGCGATGACCTGGTTGGCCAGAAACGGCAGCCGGGTCTTGGAGATGTGCAGGTTGTTGCGTAGATCCAGATCAGCGACGATGTCGAACTCGTACTCCAGCCCGTCGCGCTGGACCGGCTTGGTGCCAACTTTGCGCGGGACGGCCTTGCCTTTGGCATCCTCTTCGACGAGATATTCAGTCTTGGTTCGCAGGGTCACGATCAGATGCCCTGGATAGGTGAGCATCGCCTCGATCATCTTGCGTTCGTCGGGGGTGACTTCCTTCCAGCCCGAGAAGCTGTTGGTACCGGTCTTGCGGCGGTCGACCTGCTCGAGCATCCCGTCCGGGCCGAACCAGTAGTGCGACCAGGAGTCGATGATGAACGGGTTGAACCCGCGTCCCGCTGCGGCACCGAGGATCTCGACCAACCCCAACGGTGAGAATCGTTCGGGCTCAAGGGTTTCCCACTGCCATCCGTTGACACCTTGATACATGCTGGCGCGGCCGTGCTCGGTGTCGACCATCCCGATCACCGACTTCTCCCGCTGTGCCCATTCCCAGGCCATCGCCAGCGCGGTGTAGGTCTTACCCGAGCCGGACGGGCCGGCCAGGGCCAACCGCGCCGGGGTCTTGCGCCGCACGGCGGGCTTGAATTCGATCGCCATCACTGCCGCCCGTTCTGCGGCAGCATGGTGTGCCCGTCTGTCGACTTCACGGCAGTCGGGCTAAACTGATATCGCATAACTACTCCCGTAGATGTGCGCCGACCCGGCGGAGTGCTAGCCCGCCGGGTCAACTATTTCTCTCCCGTAGAACTGTTGAGCGCTCGCTCAGTCCGTGCCTCCGTCCTTCTGTTCGGGGAACAGCTCGAAAACTGGGATATCCAGCGCCGCAGCAATTTTCGCTGCCAACTCCGGACTGCATGACCGTCGGGCTCCTGAGCGCAGCAGGCCGATGATGCTCTTGCCGCATCCGGCCCGATCGGCCAGTTGGCGCACCGACAAGCCTTGGGTGGTCATCGCATCCCGTAGTGCGGTCTGGCTTGCCAGCCGCGTGCTGTTCGCCATCAAAGCTCCCTCCCTCTGTCCTCCTCCCCCTGCCACAAACCCTAACAACAGAAGACATCAGTGTCTACTGACCTCGACTACGGTATAGATTGTCGTAGCAGCTACAGGCGGTATACCGTGCGATCAGTCCGCATCGAATCAAGCAAATCGATATCATGTCTACGGCTGGTGTGGACATATGCCTTACCCTTGTGGACATGGCACGAACCCGCCCGATACCCGAACCATGGGCCTCCGCGATGGCCGCGGTGGGTATCAAAACGCGCAACCAGCTCGCCGACGAGGCGGGCGTGCACGCCACCACCGTCACTCGCCTGATCGACAACCCCGAGCACCCGGCCGCGCTCGAGACCATCCGCGCCATCGCCACCGCCCTTAAACTCGACACCCGCGACGTCGCGCACTGGTCCGGCATCGCACTCGAGCTCGACGAGGCATACACCCCGCCTCCGGAGGCCGCGATCCTCGACCGAGATCAGCGCAAACTCGTCTCCGATCTCATTCGCGCCCTGGCCGCCAACAATCGACATCCCCGACCTCCGTTGAAGATTCAGACAACCGGCGTCGTTGTTTCCTCCCTGGAAGCGTCGAAATAGAAGCTGCCGAACCAATTTCGGCTTTCACGCTGAGGGGCGACACGTAAATCCATTCTGCCCCCGTAGAATTGAAGTGTTCAACACCGGCTAGCACCGGGCACTGCACCTACGGGAGTAACAATGAAATATCCGCATGCCTCGATCCTTGGAGCGTGCTGATGGCGAGGCCACCGCTACCCATCGGCACCTGGGGCAAGATCACACGCAAACAGATCAAACCCAATTACTGGTACGCATACTGCAAGGTCCGTGACCACGACGGAGTAACTCGCCGCGCCTACCGCTGGACACCGGAAGGAACAGCGGATCGCACCGGCGCAGTCGCCGAACGCCGTCTGCTCGAACACCTTCGAGACCGTACTCACTCGGGCAGCGACGAAATCAACGGCGAGACAACCATCGAAGCCTTGTGGAACGCGTATCGGAAATATCTGGTCGAGGTGAAGAAGCGCGCCGACAACACCTTGGCCCGCTACGATCGGGTCTCCGTCGCAATCCTCAACGCGCTGCGCAGGGTTCGGCTCCGAGAATGCAGCACCCAACGGTTCGAGCGCTTCATCACCGAATACAAACAGCGCGGAGGAACCGACGCGAAAGGTGTACGCATCGTCCTCACCGGAATGTGCGGGCTGGCGACACGGTACGACGTGTGGACCCACAATCCGATGCGCGAGACCGAGCCGATCAAGAACAAGAAGGGCAAGGGCGCGATAGCCCTTGAGCCCGAACAGGTTCGGCAACTGCTCTTGGACCTGCGAACCAGTGAAGTACTGTGTCCGCCGCTGCCGAAGATGAAGAACGGCGTCCTCGTCCCGCCGGACCCGAGGTACCGGGTGCCGACCGTGGCCGCGTTCTGCAAACGAGGAGACCTCGCCGACCCGTTCACCATGTTCTCCACCACAGGTGGGCGAATCTCGGAACTGCTGGCATTCCTGCTCGAGGATTACGACCCCGAGACCGGCATCATCGAGGTGACCGGTCACGTGGTCAGGGTTCGAGGCGTCGGGCTGATCCGAGTCTCCAACGAGGACGATCCCGACAACCCCAAGAACCTGCGTCGCTCCATTCAGCTGGCGCCGTACGGGATGGCGATGCTGGATCTGCGGATTCCTACACTGCGGCCGATGAAGGACGGGACGACACCGCTGTTCCAGTCGGCAGCGGGGACGCTGCGTGACCCGACGAACTTCAACGACCAGATGCGCAGGGTCCGTGCAGCGCTCGGTCTACCGGACCGCATGAGCGGGCATTCGTTCCGCAAGTTCGTCGTCGACGTCGGTCTCGACGCTCAGCTGTCAGCGGCGCTGGTCGCCGATCTGGTGGGCCACGTCAACCCGACCCAGACCCTCAACACCTACGCCTCGCGGCGACGCCGGCCCAACGGTGCTATGGCCGCCGCGATCCAGAACGCGGTCTATCCCGTTCAAAAGGTCGAGTAAGGGTCGAGAAGGCCGAAAAATGGCTCAGGCCAGAGAGATTGAAAATCTCTCTGGCCTGAGCCTTCTGTAGCGGGGACAGGATTTGAACCTGCGACCTCTGGGTTATGAGCCCAGCGAGCTACCGAGCTGCTCCACCCCGCGTTGGGTGTTCCCAACCTTACACACCCGGCGTCGGTATGCGAAAACGTGTGGTGAGAGGCGGTTTAGGAGCGTCGGCATGGTTGGTGGCCTGGTCGCTATCGATGTGATCTGGATCACAATTGATGGCAATTGAGACAGGCATCACTACGCGGCTCCCGGGTCGAGGGCGAGGACTATCGTTGCTGTCTCGAGCTCGATGAGTTCGGTGGGCGCATGATCGCCGCGGTCCGGGGAAGAGATTTGGCCGCATTCCAATAACTGATGTGAGTTCCTGCTGATCTTCAGGAGTGACCGATGGCGCTGCTCAAATACGGACATCGAACCGACCGGCCCACCACGCCGCCACCTCTCGAAAAAGCCGACAATCCGGGCGGATTCACGCACCGGCAGGTCCTGGTCATCCTGAGCGGCCTGATGCTCGGCATGTTCATGGCGGCGCTGGACCAGACGATCACCGCCACCGCGGTCCGCACCATCGCCGACGATCTGTCCGGCTATTCGTTGCAGGCGTGGGTCACCACGGCGTATTTGATCACCGCGACGCTGACGACGCCGCTGTACGGAAAACTCTCGGATATGTACGGCCGCAGGCCATTTCTGCTCGCCGCCATCACCATCTTCGTGCTCGGTTCACTGTTGTGCACGCTGGCGCAGTCGATGTACGAGCTGGCCGTCTTCCGCGCCGTTCAGGGTGTCGGCGCGGGCGGGCTGATGTCGCTGGCCTCGGCCGTCCTCGGTGACATCGTCACGCCGAGGGAGCGGGCCAAGTATCAGGGACATTTCCTCGCCACCTGGGCCATGGCCAGCGTGATCGGCCCGGTGCTCGGCGGCCTGTTCGCCAGCCAGCACACGATTCTCGGCATCACCGGCTGGCGCTGGGTGTTCCTGATCAACGTCCCGGTCGGCCTGATCGCCCTGGTGGTGGTCTATCGGGTGGTGCGGATCCCGCGAAGCACCCGAACCACCGGCCTGATCGACTGGTTCGGCACGGCGGCCTTCGCGATCGGCATCACGCCGCTGCTCATCGTCGCCGAGCAGGGCCGCGAGTGGGGCTGGACCAGCGTGAGCGCGGTGACCTGCTATCTGGTCGGCGTGGCGGGCCTTGCGGCGTTCGTCGGCATCGAGGCGAGGATGGGCGACGAGGCGCTGATTCCGTTGCGGCTCTTCCGAAATCCGACCTTCGCGCTCGGCGTGGCGATCGCGTTCGTCGTCGGTGCGTCGCTGTTCGGCGGCATCATCCTGGTTCCGCAGTACCTGCAGGTGGTGCGGGGCGCCAGCCCGATCGCGGCGGGCCTGCAGCTGCTGCCGATGGTCGGCGGGCTGATGGTCGGCTCGATCGTGTCCAACCGGCTCATCGCGTGGACCGGACGCTACCGCGCGTTCCCGATCTTCGGCACCGCCATCGTCGCTGTCGGCCTGTTCTTGTTCCACTATCTGACGCCGGAGACGCCGCTGTGGCGAACCATGATCTTCATGGCGATCACCGGTGTCGGTCTGGGAAATCTGTTGCAGCCCATCACCTTGGCGATCCAGAACGCCGCCGCGCCGAAGGATATGGGCGTGACGAGCGCGGCCGCCACCTTCTTCCGTCAGGTCGGCGGCACGTTGGGGGTCGCGGCGCTGCTGTCCACGCTGTTCGGCCTGCTGCCGTCCAAGGTGACCGCCGCGCTGGCGGCCGCCTCGACCCAGCCCGCCTATCAGCAGGCCGTGATCGCGGGATTGCACAGCGGCAACCCCGCCGAGGTCGCCTTCGCGCAGGGCCTGGTGCGCCACGATCCGGCCGCGATCCAGCGGGTGCTCGACGATAGCTCGGTGATTCAACAGCTGAATCCAACGCTTGCCGCGCCATTGCAGACCGGGTTCGCCGATGCCATGTCGACGGTGTATCTCGCGGCCGCCGCTATCGCGGTGCTTGCGTTGGTCATGGTGCTGTTCTGGAAGGAAATCCCGTTGCGAGAGTCCGGTGCGGCCGGTGCGTCGAGCGTGGGCGCCGGCGACCTCGCCTGAATCGGTAGTATCGGCCGAAATGCGACAAAACGGATAGCTTCCAGTTGGAACTATGCACAATTGAGGGCGGCTGACTTCTGTAATTCGTCTCAATTCCACTGAACTCTGCGGAATTTATCGATGGATAGAAGCGGAATTATTTCACTTTCGAAACCCGACAATTCGGCAGTATTTGCCCAGCTCGGCTCCGCTTCGTCGGCGTAGGAAAATGCCTGGTCAGTCGGGGTTGACTGCATTTCCGTAAAGATATCGTCATTTGGTTTGTGAAATGGACTACAGCGGCTTGAATTGAGTTCACCAGAGGTTCACTGTATTCGTTACGTAGCGTCAGAAACCTGACCTCGGCACCTGGTGCCGGCCGCTCGGTCGTCCCTCTGTCGATGCTGACGCAAGCGAATCCATATTGCCGCTCGCACACCAACCGTGCGGGGGGATGCGACAACGAGGTCGTCGAACTGTTTCAGCGTCCGAAGGGAAACATGGCGCATGGTTGAGCTACTCGACGCACTTGCGGTCGAACAAATCGACACGAACTTCTTTCGTGGCAAACTTCCGCACCGCACAGTGCTCGTCCGGGCATTCGGCGGCGAGGTGGCGGCGCGTGCGCTCGCCGCTGGCTCGTCCGGGATGTCGGATGGGTTCGCCGTCCACTCGATCCACGGGTACTTCGTCCGGCCGATGGTGTCCGAACTGCCCATCGACTACCTGGTCGACACCGTCAAGGCGGGCCGGTCGTTCGTGGTGCGCCGCATCAGGGCGCTGCAGCACGGTCGCGAAACTTTCCTGATGGTCGCCTCCTTCCATGCGGGCGATCGTGGTGTGCGGCACGCGGATCCGTGCCCCGACGCGCCCAACCCCGAGGAGCTGGCGCGCATCGGTGCGAACGATCCCGGCTACGAATGGGACCGCTGGGACATTCGCCAGGTACCCGGTGAGCCGAACGGCAGTGCCCGCCAACAGGTCTGGCTGCGCTATACCGAGCCGCTGCCCGACTGCTCGGTGGTGCACAGCTGCGCGCTGACCTACGCGAGTGACATGACGCTGCTCGGCGCCGCCGTTGCGCCGCATCCCGGCATCGCGATTCAGACTGCCGCACTGGATTATTCGATCTGGTTCATGCGGCCGTTCCGCGTCGACGACTGGCTGCTGTACGACGAGATATCACCCTCGGCCGAGGGCGGTCGGGCCTTCACTCAGGGCCGGATCTTCAGCCGCTCCGGCGAATTGGTCGCGATGGTCGCCCAGGAGCGGATGTTGCGACTGGCCGACCCGGACTTCGTGCTGCCGGAAGAGCGCGGCTTCGTCGCAAAGGCGGCCGTCTGATGGGCCCGGTGTACGTCGGTCTCACCGACAAGGCC
Source organism: Nocardia sp. NPDC049149 (assembly GCF_043197455.1). Lineage (NCBI taxonomy): Bacteria > Bacillati > Actinomycetota > Actinomycetes > Mycobacteriales > Nocardiaceae > Nocardia > Nocardia sp. NPDC049149. The sequence goes on along the minus strand of NZ_JBICTD010000005.1, from coordinate 121,137 downwards.
TTCCTGCGGCTGCACCACGGCTACGGCGCACCGGTCATCAGCCAGACGGTGACGGTGCTGCACCATCGGCTCACCGATGAACAGCTCACCTCGATGTACGAGGCGTTGCGGGCCGGGCCGTTCCAGCGGCGCGTGCACCGTCCCGGCGTGCCCTTCGCCCGCTGGCGCTGGGTGCTTGCCGAGGACGCGCTGCCGCTGAGCCTCGAACATGCCGCGATCGACGACGCCGACGCGCTGGCGTGGGCAAACGATCAGGCGCAGTACCCGCTCGACCCGGAGCGCGGCTACGGCTGGCGGCTGTCTGCGGTGCCGACCAGGTCCGGCGGCATGGTCTGTTCCGCGGTCGCCTCGCACGCCATCGCCGACGGTCACGCAGGCCTGATGGCGGCGATCGGGCTGGTCCAGCCCGAACTCGCGACGACGGAGGGGCTTGTCGAGACCGTGCAACTCCGCACGGAGCTGAAGGAAGGTGTGCAACGCGGGATAGCCGTTGCGCGAGAGGTGGTTTCGGAAGCGCGTCGCGCAGCCAAGGATCCTGCCCATCGTGCGGCGGTGCGCACGGCGCTGACCGGCCACCGGACCAAGCACGAGTCGGCGCCGCTCGGCTGGCGTGAGGGTTCGGTGATCGCGACTTTCGATGCGGCGCAATGGAAGAACCTCGCGGCACAGCGCGGCGGCTCGACCAACACGCTGTATCTCGCGCTGGTCGCCGACCTCATGCGGCACTGCACGCTGGTCGGCGAGAACGGACCCCTCGTCCTGCTGACGGCGGTCCGGCGACTGCGGGAAGAGAATCAGATCGACTCGAATTCCTTTGCCCGCGTGCCGATCGTGGTGCAGCGCGAGTGGCTGGATCGGTTCGATCTCGCGCCGCTGCGGGTGGCGAGCAAGGCCTCGTTCGAGGCCGTGCACGAGGTCGGCTCCGGCGGGATCTCGCGCCCGAGGAACATGCCGCCCGAGCTGATCGACGTATTGCCCGACGGTGTGGTCGAACGACTCGTCGACACGCCGCCGATCACCGTCGGAATGTGTTCCAACATGGGCGTACTCGACCCCTTCGTGCCGACCGCGATGCGGCACGGCGCGGAGCCGACCGCCTTCGTGATGCGCGGCGTCTTCCAGGGCATCGACACTCCGCAGGCCGCGCAGCAGCCGATCGCGCTGGCGACCTGGCTCTCGGAGTTCGACGGGAAGATCCAGTGGGTGCTGGAGAGCATCAAGCCTGAGATGGCGCATTCCGACGACGAACTGGGCTTCCTGGCGCGCATCATCGCCGAGGCCTGGGGATTGAAACCGCTCACCGTCCTCAACGGCGGGGGCAGCGTAACCAAGGTAGCCAGGGAGTTCTCATGACCAAGCCACTGCTCAAACTCGGCACCGAGTTCGTCTACAACCCGCACCCGGTGTACGACGAGCTCCGCAAGCAGGGGCCGATCCATCACGTCCTGCTGCCCAACGGGCTCACCTCCTGGCTGGTCGTCGACTATCAGCTGGCGCGCGAGGTGCTCGCCGACCCGAGGATCAAGAAGGGCGCGGCCGCCCTGGCGCCGATCACCTCGCGGCTGCGGCCCGGCGACCAATACACCACCGTGAGCACGGATCTGTGGGAACACATGCTCAGCTCCGACCCGCCGGATCACACCCGCCTGCGGCGGCTGGTGACCAAGGCGTTCACCTCGCGAACGGTCGAGCAGCTGCACCCGCGGATCGAGGCCATCGCGGACAAGCTGCTCGACGAGATGGCAGACAAGCCCGAGATCGATTTGATCGACGACTACGCGCTGCCCATCCCGATGACCGTCATCTGCGAGCTGTTCGGGGTGCCCGAAGCCGATCGGGCCCGCTTCCGGGAGCTGTCGACCACGATGACGGCGTCCTCGACCGAGAACGCCGAAGACCAAGAGGCGGCGGCCAAGTCGGCGTTCTACGCAACGGCCGCCCAGCGCGGCGCGGCGAGCATCGAGTTGGCCACCTATCTGATCGGGCTCATCGCCGAGCGCTCGAAGAACCTCGGCGACGACCTGATGTCGCAATTGATCATGGCGAACTACGAGGGCGACAAGCTCAGCGACAAGGAACTCATCGCGATGTTGTTCCTGATCCTGGTTGCGGGTCACGAAACAACGGTGAACCTCATCGGCAACGGCCTCTACGCGATGCTGCGCGATCGGATCCTGTACGAGGATCTCACCCGCGCACCCGAGCGGATTCCCGCCGCCATCGAGGAGTTCCTCCGGCACGAGGGGCCGGTGCACCTGGCCACGTTGCGCTACACCTCCGAGCCGGTGACGTTGGCGGGCATCGACATTCCGGCCGAGGAGCTGGTCTCGGTCTCGCTGGCCGCGGCCGACCACGATCCGAACCAGTTCGACGATCCGCACCGCATCGAGATCGGGAAGGCGGGCAAGACGAAGGGTGGGCACCTGGCCTTCGGCCACGGCATCCACTACTGCGTCGGCGCACCGCTCGCGCGGCTGGAGGCGCGGATCGCCTTCGAGAAGATCCTGGCCAGGTACCCGAACATGAAGATCGCCGACGAGGTGCAGTGGCGGCCGAGCACGTTCCTGCGCGGGTTGCAGGAACTGCCGACCGTGCTCGACTGACCGTGTGCGAGTAGGGCTCGTCAATCAACACTAGAAGACCGCCAGCAATGGGAAGTACCAGTGGACGGCGCCGGGATCGGTGTCGGCACACAACGAGCGAGGCCGGGTGGTCGATGGCGACCAACCCGGCCTCGGCCGTGCCGTATTCGGTGACGAACTCCGATCAGCCGAACTTGATGCCTTGGGCCAGCGGCAGTTCGGCGGAGTAGTTGATCGTGTTGGTGGCGCGGCGCATATACGCCTTCCACGAGTCCGACCCGGATTCGCGGCCGCCGCCGGTCTGCTTCTCGCCGCCGAACGCGCCGCCGATCTCGGCCCCGGAGGTGCCGATGTTCACGTTGGCGATGCCGCAGTCGGAACCGTCCGCGGCGAGGAAGCGTTCGGCCTCGCGCTGATTGCTGGTGAACACGGCCGACGAAAGGCCTTGCGGCACTGCGTTGTGCATGGCGATCGCGCTGTCGAAATCGTCATAGGTCAGCACGTACAGGATCGGCGCGAACGTCTCTTCGCGCACCACCGCGGTCTGGGCGGGCATCCGCACGATCGCCGGGCGCACGTAGTAGGCGTCGTCCCCGAAGCCATCGACTCGTTCACCGCCGCAGATCAATTCGCCGCCGTCGGCAAGTGCCTTGTCCAGTGCGGCGCGCATCCCCGCGTAGGCCCTGCCGTCGATCAGCGGGCCGACCAGCACCCCGTCTTCGAGCGGGTTGCCAACGCGCAGTTGCTGATACGCGCTCTCGATCCGCTCGATGAGCGGCCCGACCACGTCGGCGTGCACGATCAGCCTGCGCAGCGTGGTACACCGCTGCCCGGCCGTGCCCGCCGCCGCGAACACGATGCCGCGTGCCGCGAGTTCCAGATCCGCTGAGGGCGTGACGATTGCGCCGTTGTTGCCGCCGAGCTCCAGCAGACAGCGGCCGAAGCGTTCGGCCACCCTCGGCGCCACGATCTTGCCCATCCGCACCGAGCCGGTCGCGCTGACCAGCGCAACCCGCTCGTCGTCCACCAGCCGGGCGCCGACCTCGGCCGCGCCCTGGATCAGTTGGTGCACTTCGGGATCCGCGCCGACGTCGGTCGCGGCACGGCGCAGCAGCGCATGGCAGGCCAGCGCGGTCAGCGGCGTGGTCTCGGACGGCTTCCACACCACGGTGTCGCCGCAGACCAACGCGATCGCGGTGTTCCACGCCCACACCGCGACCGGGAAGTTGAACGCCGAGATGACGCCGACCACGCCGAGCGGATGCCAGGTCTCCATCAGCCGGTGGCCTGGCCGCTCGGACGGCATTGTCTGCCCGTACAGCTGGCGGGACAGGCCGATCGCGAACTCGCAGACGTCGATCATCTCCTGCACCTCGCCCGCGGCTTCGGCGCCGATCTTGCCCGCTTCCAGCGTCACCAGCTCGGCAAGCTCGCTCTTGTGTGTGGTGAGCAGCTCGGCCAGCCTGCGCACGACGGCGGCGCGCACCGGCGCGGGCACGGTGCGCCATGCGCCGAATGCCGTGGCGGCCCGCTCGATTGCGGCGTCGACCTCGTCCAGCGAGCTAGCTTGCAGCGTCAACAATTGGCCGCCGGTGATCGGGCTGCGGGCGGGCAGATCGCCGGATTCCGGTGGCTCGACACCGAGTCCGCGCAGCACCGCCGCCGCGCGCTCCGCGAGTTCCCTGGTGCTCTGATCGCCGAGTACATCTGTCATGTGTTGCTCCGCCGTACCTTTCGGCCGCATTGCGGCGTGTTTGTCCCATGTCTTGGGAGGATGGGGGTGAGGTTTCTGCCACGTAGCGGGTCGCCTGGGTTAGCCTTCGCAAATGGCGGATACACCAGCACGACCCGTTCTCGACGACATTGATCGCCTGCTGATTCGTGAGTTGATGGCCGATGGACGCGCCACACTGTCGAACCTGGCCGAGAAGGCGAGCCTGTCGGTGTCGGCCGTGCAGTCGAGGGTGCGCAGGTTGGAAGCGCGCGGGGTAATCCGCGGTTACACGGCGCACGTCGACCCGGAGGCACTCGGCCAGCTGTTGTCGGCATTCGTCGCGATCACTCCTCTCGACCCGTCGCAACCGGATGACGCCCCGGCAGTGTTGCAGCACATCCCCGGGATCGAGGCGTGCCACTCGGTGGCGGGCGACGAGAGCTACATGTTGCTGGTTCGGGTGGCCTCGCCGCGGCACCTCGAGCAGCTGCTGCAGGAGATCAGAGCGACCGCCAACGTCAGGACTCGAAGCACCATCATCCTGCAGACATTCTATGACAGGTAGCTGTTACGTGTAATTAATCCGCTTTCCTGTACAGATTCCGTAAATTTTGCGTACTCTCGGTGTTGTGACCATCGAACTGGAACGCACCCGCCCGGCGGTCACCCCCGCCGCCCGGGTGCACGAGATCTTGTCGGCCAGCATCCTCGCCGATGGCTTCGACTTGGTGCTGGACCTCCACGAATCCCGCGGATGCCGGCTCGTCGACGAACGGGACGGCACCTCCTACCTCGACATGTTCGGCTTCTTCGCGTCCAACGCGCTGGGGATGAATCACCCCGCGTTGGCCGAGGACGCCGAGTTCCGCGACGAACTGGTAACCGCCGCGCTCAACAAGCCGAGCAACTCCGACATCTACACCGTCGAGATGGCTCGGTTCGTGGAGACGTTCGTGCGAGTGCTCGGTGATCCGCGGCTGCCGCACCTGTTCTTCATCGACGGCGGCGCCCTCGCCGTGGAGAACGCGCTCAAGATCGCGTTCGACTGGAAGAGCAGGCAGAACGAAATGAACGGCCGCTCACCGGAACTCGGCACCAAGGTGCTGCATCTGACCGGCGCCTTCCACGGCCGCACCGGATACACGATGTCGCTCACCAACACCGACCCGAAGAAGACCGCCAGGTTCCCCAAATACGACTGGCCGCGCATCGACTCGCCCTACCTGACCGACGATCACGACGTCGCCGAGGCGGAAGCCCGTGCGCTGGACCAGGCTCGGCGGGCGTTCGCCGAAAACCCGCACGACATCGCGTGTTTCATCGCCGAACCGATCCAGGGCGAAGGCGGCGACCGGCACCTGCGGCCGGAATTCCTGCAGGCGATGCGGCAGCTGTGCCACGAGAACGACGCGCTGTTCGTCCTCGACGAGGTGCAGACCGGCGTCGGCATGACCGGCAGCACCTGGGCCTACCAACAGCTGGGCGTGCAGCCCGACGTGATCGCGTTCGGCAAGAAGACCCAGGTGTGCGGCGTGATGGCAGGCGGGCGCGTCGACGAGGTGCCCGACAACGTGTTCGTGGTCAACTCCAGGATCAACTCGACCTGGGGCGGCAACCTCACCGACATGGTTCGGGTTCGGCGCATCCTCGAGGTGATCGAGCAGGACGAGCTGATCGAGCGCTCGCGTGGGCTCGGTGCGCACCTGCTCGAGCGGCTGGAAGGGCTGGCTGAGCGGCATCGGAGCATCACCGAGCCGCGGGGCCGCGGGCTGATGTGCGCGGTCACCGTCGCCTCGGCGGAGCTGCGCGACGAGGTGATCACCGCACTGCGTGAGCGCGAGCACGTGCTGATCCTCGGCACCGGCGACCGTGGCATCCGTTTCCGGCCTGCGCTGACCGTCAGTATCACCGAGCTGGACGCTGCGGTCGACGCGCTGGACCGGGTGCTCACCAGCTTCGAGTAGGAACTCGTGCGGGCGCGGCCGGACCTGGTCTGGCCGCGCCCGACGTGTGTTTCAGGACGTCGGGCGGTATGGGGCCAGAGTCAGCGCGTGATCGGGCGTAGCCCGAGCCCGCCTTCGACGAACCTGCGGACGGTGGTCAGGCCCGCCGCGAGCGCGGGTTCGTAGCCGTCGCGGGCCCAGCCGGTGAGCGCGGCGGTGCCGTCTTCGGCCGGTGTCGCGCCGACCTCGGCGACCATTTCGGCGGTCGTCGGTTCGCAGACCGCCCAGGAGAAGTGGGTTTCCTCCACCCAGCCCGCGATGCGCAACGCGACATAGGCGGGATCGGTGATGCCGCCCTCGGCGAGGGCGGGTCGGTCATCGATGCGGTCGTCGGCCCGCAACGCGCGCAGATACCAAGTCCCCGCGTTGATTTCGATCGGTTCCATGTGTGCCGACGCCCCTTACGATTACGCCGCGAGATCCCCCAACGGCTGTGCCATCTCGTCGAGGTTAGTTGGTGTTGTCCACGACGATGCGGCCGTCCCGCAGTACCGCGTCGACCTGGCGCAGCGCGGCGATGTCAGCCAGCGGGTCGCCTGCGACGACCAGCAGGTCGGCGGCCTTGCCTGGCTCGATGGTCCCGATCGTGTCGGCGTGCAAGGTCGCGGCGGGCGTCACCGTTGCGGCGGTGATGGCCTCGCGTGGGGTCAGGCCTGCGGCGACGAGTAGTTCGAGTTCGCGAATCAGTCCGGAGCCCGCATAGACGCCGCCGAAGCTGGCGTCGCTGCCCGCGATGATCCGGCCGCCAACGGCGCGGAACTCCCTGACCCGAGCGTAGATCGCGGCCTTGGTCGGCTGGTCGAAGACCTGGTCGGTGACGGCAAGCGTTGGCGCGAGCGTAATGCCGCGCTGCACAAGGGTTTCGGGGATGCCGGGTGGCCAGCCCTCGCGCACGCCGCGCGCCTCCAGATGGTCGAGGCCGTCGATGCCCGCCGCGAGCAGATCGTCGAGGTCGGCCAGAGTTCCCCAGTGCGCGAAGACCTTTGTGTCTTTGCGGTGCGCCTCGTCGATGATCGCGGTGAGGATATCGAGGCGAATCGGTTGGAGCACTTTACGTTCCGGATTTCCGCGTTCCTGGACCACCTTGATCAGGTCGACCGGATCGTCCCCGCCGACCAGGGCGCGCACCATCTCGCGTGCCTGCTCCGGGTTTTCCGGGAGCCGCACCGTATCCGAGTTCGCCTCGACGCCGACGGTGGCGACCGGGTGGCCGCCCGGCGTGGTGAAGATCGGTCCCGCGATCAGCATGCGCGGGCCCTCCAGCTCGACCGTCCTGATCTTGTTCCGCAGCGTGTGCACCCAGGCGTTCTCGTCGCCCATGCTCCGGATCGTCGTCACGCCGTTGCGCAGGAAGTTTCGCCGTTTGCCTGGTTCGTAGCGATACCAGTCGGCGACGAGGCCGGGCATGTCGAGTGGCCCGATCTTCTTGCCCCGCGGACCTTCTGGCGCTTGCAGATGTACGTGGGAATCGATCAGCCCCGGCAGCACGATCCGGCCTGCGAAGTCGCGCCGTTCGGCATCCTGCGGCACCACCACGTCGGAGCCGACCGCGATGATCACGCCGTTCTCGATCAGGATCGTCGCGTTCGCGCGCGGCTGCAGGTCCGGGCCGACCAGGACGGTGGCGCCGGTCAAGGCCAGTCTGCCGGTCTGCCGCGGCGACGCCTTGTACAGGGTGAGCCGGTAGTGCGCGTACCCGGCGGCAATCGACAGAAGCAGGATGACCACGCAGAACGCGAGGGGGTAGAGCACCCACCGTCGCAGTCGACGAGATCGCGTCCCTGTCATGTCCGCGACGCTACGCGGGGCCGCACGTCGCGGTCGTCATCCTGATTGCGTAGTTGCGGGGATGATTTCGCGGCGTCAGTCGAGCGCCCGCCGACCGCGTTGCCTGCGGCCGTTGCCATGCCCGTGGCCGCCGTGGCTACCGCCGAACAGCAGCGCGCCAGCAAGGGGGATTGCCAGGAACCACAGCCAGCTGCCGGTGACGAAGAACAAGATCACCGCAAGGATCGGGATCACCGCCATCACCCGCTCCGGCCACTCCGACAGAAAACCGGAGTCCGACTTCGGCTTCGCGGGCACCGCCGCGGCGGTGACCGGCTCCGGCAGATCCGTGAAGACCTTCGTCACATCGCCGCGGGTGACGGCGGCCGCGATCACCGCACTGCGCTCGTCGAATTCCGCGACGCTGAGCCGCCCCGCCGCGAAATGATCGGACAGCCGCCGCATCGCGTCCTCGCGTTCCGCCGTGCCGATGCGGATCTCGGGTAGCTCGCTCATGGGAAAAGGCTAACCGCAGTGCCGCTGGCGTGACGGGAATGACGGTGGCGAGCAGAAACGCGGGGCAGTGATGTTCGGCTCGGCAACCGAGGATGCGGAAAGGGTGTTGTCGAGGACACACTGGTTGGTGGAGTGGGCCGGGGTTAGGCTCCGAAGGAGGTTCGGTCCTTCGGTGTTCGCCTGCGTGAACTGGTGTTTCGGTGGCGCGACTGGTGATCGGGTGCCGAGGGGCCCGACATGTCAACGGTGACTGGAGGTTCGCGATGGGGGAGGTGCGATTCGGGGGATATCGGCTGGAGCGGTTGCTCGGCCGAGGCGGCATGGGGCAGGTGTGGCTGGCCTTCGACGACGCGGGTGCGCGCTGGGTGGCGTTGAAGCTGCTACCCGCCGAACTGGCGGCTGACGCGGGATACCGCAAGCGTTTCGAGCGCGAGGCCGAGGCCGTGGCGAAGCTGTCCGATCCGCACATTCCTCGGGTGCATCGGTTCGGCGAGATCGACGGCAGGCTCTATATCGACATGCAGTTCGTGGCGGGCGCCGACCTGGCGAGCACCCTCGCCGCCGGGCCGGTGGATCCGGTCGCGGCGGTCGGCGTTGTCGGGCAGGTGGCGGCCGCGCTCGACGTCGCGCATCGGGCCGGGCTGGTGCACCGTGATGTCAAACCGTCCAACATTGTTGTGCACGCCAGCGGCTTCGCCTATCTGATCGACTTCGGCATCGCGCACGGCATCGGCCAGACCGCCGTCACGACAACCGGTCTCGCCATCGGCACCCTGGCCTACATGGCGCCGGAACGCTTCACCGGCACGGCCGACGCCCGCGCCGACGTCTACTCGCTCGCGTGCGTTCTCTACGAATGCCTCACCGGCGCACGCCCTTACGGCGATACCGACCCGGCGCAGCAGATGCACGCCCATCTGATGACCGACCCGCCCCGTGCTGGGTCCCGCAACTCTGCTGTTTCGGCCGCGCTGGATGCCGTCATCACCTGCGGCATGGCGAAGAAGCCCGCCGACAGGTATGCCACTGCCGGTGATTTCGCCGCCGCCGCGTACCGCGCTGTCGGTACCCGTCCGCGCACGCCACCCGTCCCCGCCGCGCAGTTGGCGAAACCGCTTGCGCGGACAAGGGTTTTGCCAGAACGCGGACCGACCAGGGTCGAAACCCGCTTGGGCCGGCCTCGGCTGAATGGTCAGCCGTCCGGCCGGGTGGCGAACAGCGGATCGCAATCCCGCTCTGCGGCAAGGGGCCAGTCGTCCTCCGGTGCGGCGGCAGGAATCGCGTCTGGGCGGCCAGGAGCGAAACCGCTTGCGCCGACCAAGATGTTGCCGGAGCCCGGCCCCACCCCGACCCGGGTGGCGACGCGCCTGGCGGTTCCCCTTGCGCCGCGTCAGTCGTCGGGTGCTGTTGTGCCGCAACAAGTTGCGCGCCCACGGGGAGCCCAGCAACGCTATCCCGTTGGTTACGGGCGGCGGGTTTTCCCGAAGCCTGCGAAACCGACGGCATACCAGCGGCGTCCGCTGATCCGATGGCAGCCGATCCTGCCTGGTTTGAAGCGGCGCAAGCGCGGTGGTGTGCTGTCCAAGGTGATCGGCGTGCTTGTCGTCGTCTTCCTGGCCCCGTTCATGCTGGCGGCCGGGTGCATGGCGTTGCTGGCATCGGGCAACCGAGCGAGTGACTCGGGCGGCGGGGCAGGCACACCGCCGCCCTCGGTGGCCGCGGAGGAGGATCCGGGACCGCCGCCGGAGCAGCACCGGTTCGATCCGGCGGTGCCTGCGCCCTCGGGTACTCCGGTGCGCGACGGCAAGTTCGAGTTCGTCGTGACCGACCTGGACACCGGGGTGCGCCGCGTCGGCCTGCAGTCCGCGGAAGGATCGTTCTCGATCGTCACGCTCGCGGTGCGCAACATCTCCGACGAACCGAAGTGGTTCCTCCCGTTCGGGCAGCGCTTGTACGACGCCACAGGCACATCGTTCGACCCCAACGCCCCCGCGAGCATCTGGCAGGCCACGCAACACCGCTACAACTACTCGTTCGAACTCGCCCCCGGCGAATCAGCCACCACCCAGCTGGTTTTCGACCTTCCCCGGGGCACCACCCCCAACCACGTGGAACTTCACGACTTCGTCCTGTCGAACGGTGTCGCCGTCCGCGTGGACTAGAGCCCCGGCCGGACCTCCATACCGCGGAGCATCAAGCGACGCGCGCGCCCTCGGACAGGGCAGCGAGCACCGCGTTGCGGCCGATCTCCAAAGCCGCGCCGAGCAGGCCGGTGTCGCGCGCGGCGCTGTCGATGTCGGGAGAGCCGAGCGGCGGGTGGATCTGCAGGACGGTGTCGCCGCGCTCGGCGAGGGCCCGATCCTCCACCGCCTGCTGCTGAGGGCGCTGCAGCCACGCGCGGTAGGCGCCAGGTGCGGTGAGGCGCATGTAGCCGCCGCCGACGACGCGATGCAGGAGCGGAGCAGGCGGGCGCTGTTCGTCGATTCGGCGAGTGCGCAGGACCAGCGCGTGTGTCGCACCGTCGCGAACGGCCGTGCGGATCGGCACGGTTTCGGTGAGCCCACCATCGAAGTAGTGCGAGCCGCCGAGGGGGACCGGCGGACCGGCGAGCACGGGCAGGCCTGCGGACGCGCGCAGTGCGTCCATCAAGGTCGCCTGATCGACGATGTGCGGGTGCAGATCGACCGCGCGGCCGGTGTGGATGTCGGTGGCGATCGGGTGAAAGGTGGTGTCGTTGGCCAGGATCGCCGCGAAGTTCATCGGCTCGATCCGGTCGTACACCTGATGCACCAGATAGTGCAGATCGAAAGCGGGCTTCCCGCGCAGCAGCCTGGCCGGGTCGATGGCGCGGCGCATGATCGCCGGATCGGTCCACGTGCGCATGCCCGCCCTGGCGCGGCCACCGAGCAGCCATGCGCCATTGATGGCGCCCGCCGAGGTGCCGTAGACGGCGTCGAAAACCGAGCCGAGACCCAGCTCTTCGAGGCCGGACACCATGCCGCTGGAGTAGACCCCTCGGCTCCCGCCGCCCTCGACGACCAGCACCAGCCGGTTGCCGTCGGTGCGGTGTCCCGCTGCGTGGCGGGCGCGGATCATTTCCGCGACGGCGGAGACGCTACGCGAACTGATCACCCGATCCACGATACGACAGAGCGGGCGCGGGCGTTGTCGCCCAGCGCCCGCTCGAAACGGTGTTCGCCCTACGTTTACGCGCGCACTACTTGATCTCTGCGAGCACCGTGCCCTGGGTGATCGCGGCACCCGCCTCGACCGCGAGCCCGGTGACTACGCCCGCCTTGTGCGCGTTGACAGGGTTCTCCATCTTCATGGCCTCGAGCACCACGATCAGGTCGCCCGCCTCGACGGTCTGGCCCTCTTCGACAGCGACCTTCACCACGGTGCCCTGCATCGGCGCGGTGACCGCGTCACCGGAGGCAGCGCCGCCACCGGCACCGCCACGCTTGCGCGGCTTCGGCTTCTTGCGCACCACGCCTGCGCCGTTGCCTGCGGCGACGGGACCGCCGCCGCCGAGGCTGAACTGGCCGGGCAGCGACACCTCGACGCGACGCCCGCCGACCTCGACGACCACCTTCTGCCGCGGCAGATCCTCGTCCTCATCGGCCTGTGCACCGGTGGTGAACGGCTCGACGGTGTTGACCCATTCGTTTTCGATCCACTTGGTGTAGACGTCGAACTTCGCGCCGTCCCCGATGAACGCCGGATCCTCGACGATCGCGCGGTGGAACGGGATGACCGTGGCGAGCCCGTCGACGTGGAACTCGGCGAGCGCGCGCCGGGCCCGCTCGAGCGCCTGGGTGCGGTTCTCGCCGGTGACGATCAGCTTGGCCAGCATCGAGTCGAACTGGCCGCCGATCACGCTGCCCTCGACCACGCCGGAGTCGACGCGCACACCGGGGCCGCTGGGCTCGCGGTACACGGTGACCGGGCCGGGGGCGGGCAGGAAGCCGCGACCGGCATCCTCACCGTTGATGCGGAACTCGAACGAGTGACCGCGCGGGGTCGGGTCCTCGGTGATGGTCAGCTCTTCGCCGTTGGCGATGCGGAACTGCTGGCGCACCAGGTCGATGCCCGCGGTCTCCTCGGTCACCGGGTGCTCGACCTGAAGCCGGGTGTTCACCTCGAGGAACGACACCGTCTCGCCCTGCACCAGGTATTCGACGGTGCCCGCGCCGTAGTAGCCGGCTTCCCGGCAGATGGCCTTGGCCGAGGCGTGAATCTTCGCGCGGACCTCATCGGAGAGGAACGGCGCAGGCGCTTCTTCGACCAGCTTCTGGAACCGGCGCTGCAGCGAGCAGTCGCGGGTGCCTGCGACCACGACGTTGCCGTGCTGGTCGGCGATGACCTGGGCCTCGACGTGCCTGGCCTTGTCCAGGTACTGCTCGACGAAGCATTCGCCACGGCCGAACGCGGCGATCGCCTCGCGGGTGGCCGATTCGAACAGTTCGGGGATTTCCTCGATGGTGTGCGCGACCTTCATGCCGCGGCCACCGCCACCGAACGCCGCCTTGATCGCGACCGGAACGCCGTACTCCTTGGCGAACGCGACGACCTCGTCGGCGTTCTTGACCGGGTCCTTGGTGCCTGCGGCCATCGGCGCCTTGGCGCGCTCGGCGATGTGGCGCGCGGTGACCTTGTCACCGAGGTCGCGAATCGACTGCGGCGACGGGCCGATCCAGATCAGCCCTGCGTCGAGGACGGCCTGCGCGAAGTCGGCGTTCTCGGAAAGGAAGCCGTAGCCGGGGTGGATCGCGTCGGCGCCGGAGCGGGCGGCGGCGTCCAGGATCTTCTCGAAAACCAGGTACGACTCGGCCGAGGTCTGCCCGCCGAGGGCGAAGGCCTCGTCGGCGAGTTGCACGAAGGGGGCTTGCGCATCCGGCTCGGCGTACACCGCAACACTGCCGATGCCTGCGTCCTTGGCCGCCCGGATCACGCGGACGGCAATCTCGCCTCGGTTAGCTACGAGTACCTTCGTAATCCGCGCGCTGGCATGGCTGGGCACTGAGCCTCCTGTAAGCAAATATTCGGTCGCCCGTGGTCGACAAACTACGTCTCGGGCGAGTGTAGGCAGTCTGCCAATAGATGCAGAACTCGGCCAGCCCTACTGGGCAGTAGGTCAGGGATCACACTCGGGCTGTCCAGCGGAAACCCGTGCGTGCGTTACTTGCTCCTGCTTCGTCGCCCCGCGCCGACGGGGGCAGCGCCGGGTTCAGTCCCCTTGGCGATCGGCATCCGCACCGAGTTGCCCCATTCGGTCCACGAGCCGTCGTAATTGCGGACCGTGTCGAAGCCGAGCAGATACCTCAGCACGAACCAGGTGTGGCTGGAGCGTTCGCCGACCCTGCTGTAGACGATGAGATCGTCGTCGGTGGCCAGCGTGCCGTAGATCGTGTCGAGTTCGGCGCGGGAGCGGAATCGGCCGTCGGTGCCGAACGCCTCGGTCCACGGAATGTTGGCCGCGGTGGGGATATGCCCGCCGCGCAGCGCCGCGTCCTCGGGGTTGATCGGCGGCTGGATAAGGTCGCCGGAGTACTCCTCGGGGGAGCGCACGTCGATCAGTGGCTTACCGAGGTGGTCGAGCACGTCCTCGCGGAACGCCCGCGCGCTGCTGTCGTCGCGTTTGACGACGGGATAGTCGCTGACGGTGAGATACGGTGTGTCGAATGTGGTGTCGCGTTCTTCGGAAATCCAGGCGCCGCGACCACCGTCCAGCAACCGCACGTCCTCGTGTCCGAACAATGTGAAGACCCACAATGTGTGCGCCGCCTGCGCGTTGCCTCTATCACCGTAGATCACCACGGTATCGTCTCGCTCGATTCCCTTGGCGCGCATCAACTCGGCGAAACGGGCACCGTCGATGTAGTCACGAGTAACCGGATCGTTCAGATCGCCTCGCCAATCGATCTTGGTCGCCCCGGGAACGTGCCCGATGTCATATAGCAATATGTCCTCGTTGGACTCGACGATCTTGAGTCCTGACGTGCCGATGTTTGCGGATAGCCACTCTGTGGTTACTAGTCGGTGAGGGCACGCGTAAGAACCTAATGACTGATGAGGGTCCGGAGGAACGGGCACGATGTAGGTCCTTCACGCGAGGTAGACGGCAGTTACAGCGGTTCGGGTCTCACAGTGATGGTAAGTGTGGGGCGTTAGTGGCTCTGGTTTCAGATCACAAATCGGCTGAATGAGCGAATAAATCGCACCTGCATCCGATAAAGTCTCCCGGGAGGAGGGGTGAGCTATGTCCGATTCTTGGCCGCGGCGGCGACTGCTCGCGATCCTACGTGGCGCCAGCGAGCCTCTCGACGCCCAGGAACTGGCCAGAATCACCGGACAGCACGTCACCACGGTTCGGTTTCATCTGGATGTCCTCACCAGGGAATCTCTGGTGCGGCAATTTCAGCAACCGCCCCGCGGTCGCGGTCGTCCGCGCATCGGATACAGCGCGGTGCAGCGATCGGTCGGTTATCAAGAACTCGCGCAGGTGCTCGCCGATCAGCTCGGCCCTGATCCACGCAGGCGCTCGGAGGCGGCCATCGCCGCGGGCCGGGCCTGGGGCGCGAAACTCGATGTCGGTGACCATCGGGTCGAATCGCTGGAAGACGCCAAAGACGTCACCATGACACTGCTTTCGGAGCTCGGCTTCGCGCCGGAACGCGATCCGAACACCGAGACCGCCGAACAGGCGTTGATCAGGCTCACCGCCTGCCCGCTGCGCGAACTGGCGCGCACCCACTCCGAGGTCGTGTGCGGCGTGCACCTCGGCCTGATCAAAGAGGTCCTCGATCGCAACGGCGCCCGCGGCGAGGTGAACGTGCGGCTGCACCCGTTCGTCGAACCGGAACTGTGCGTCGTCCGGCTGGAGCTGATGGCGCGCCGCGAGCACGAGCCGCGGCGCGAGCCGGAGCCGCGCGAGGTCGCCACCGTTCCGGTGGGCGAAACGGCCGCTGAGCCACTGATCGCGCCGCCGTCAGGAGGCCGGGTGGCCCCACAGCTGCGTAACGGAGACCCCAACGTCGCCAAGCAGTCGGCGCAGCAGTGGTAGCCCGATCCCGATGACGCTCGACGGATCGCCCTCGATCCGATCGACGAACCAGCCGCCGAGCCCGTCGAGGGTGAACGCGCCTGCCACCTGCAGCGGCTCGCCGGTCGCGAGGTAGGCATCCAGCTCGTCGGGCTCCGGCTTGGCGAAATGCACTGTGGTGGAACTGCAATCGACCGCTTCGGCGGTGAGTTCGCTGTCGCGGTAGCGCAGCACACAATGTCCGGTCACCAGATCGGCGCTGCGCCCGGCCATTTCGCCCCAGCGGGCCCTGGCGACCTCGGCCGTGTGCGGCTTGCCCTGCAGCTCGCCGTCCACCAGCAGCATCGAATCACAGCCGACCACAACGTGATCGGCGGACAAATCGAGAATGGTCGCGGCGACCGCGGCGGCCTTGGCCTTGGCCAGCTCGACGACGATCACGTCGGGCGGGGTGCCATCGGGCAGCGCGGCGGCGACGGCGTCCTCGTCCACATCGGAGACGCGAACGATCGGATCGATGCCTGCCGAGCGCAGCACCTCCCTGCGGGCGGGAGACGCGGAGGCGAGCACGAATCGGGTCATGGCCACACCCCACTCACGCTCGGCACGATCGCACCGAGGGCGGCTGGGGGAAAGGGGGTTCGCCCGCTCACCCGCGCAGGTGCGACAGCTGCGGGAAGGCGTAGGGGGAGAAGGGGGACGTGCCCCGGTGCATCATGGTCGGCCTGCCCCACATGTCGGCGGGACCGGACTGGCTGGCCGCGGCACTTTCCACGGCCGCGGTGAGCACGCAGACCAGTGCCGCGAGCTCCTCGTCGCTCGGGTTGCCCTTCACCACACGAAACAGCGGCTCTCCGGTGGTGGCCGTCAGGTCGGCGACCAGCGCTGGCGCGTCGCCTTCCGTCTCGACCACGTCCGCCAGCTCCTCGACGGTCAGGTCGAGTTCTGCGGCGGTCAACACCTCTTCTTCTGCCACGGTCGTCACAGTGCCAGATCCTCTCTTTGCCTGATCAGGCGTGTTCCCTATTCGAGATACAAACGGATGATGCGATCATCCTCGGATCCACTCATTGCGTCTCTGCAACCAGTGTGCGCGGACTACCGAGGGTATCGCTTGATCAGAGCGGTATGTTGCCGTGTTTTTTCGGCGGCAAAGTCACCATCTTGCGCTCGAGCAGGCGCAGTGCCGCGACGATCTGACCGCGGGTGTGCGACGGCGGGACGACCGCGTCGACGTAGCCGCGCTCGGCGGCGACGTACGGGTTGACCAAGGTGTCCTCGTACTCGTTCTGCAGCTCGAGCCGCAGCGCATCGACGTCAGCGCCGTTTTTGGCGGCGTCGGCGAGCTGCTTGCGGTAGACGAACCCGACGGCGCCCGAGGCGCCCATGACCGCGATCTGCGCGGTCGGCCAGGCCAGGTTCACGTCGGCGCCCATGTGCTTGGAACCCATGACGTCGTAGGCGCCGCCGTAGGCCTTGCGGGTGATGACGGTGATTTTTCCCACAGTGGCCTCGCCGTACGCGTACAACAACTTCGCGCCGCGCCGGATGATGCCGTTGTACTCCTGGCCGGTGCCTGGCAGGAAGCCGGGCACGTCGACCAGCGTGAGGATCGGGATGTTGAACGCGTCGCAGGTGCGCACGAACCGGGCCGCCTTCTCCGAGGCGTCGATGTCGAGGCAGCCGGCGAACTGGGTCGGCTGGTTCGCGACGATGCCGACGCTGCGGCCATCGATCCGGCCGAAGCCGACGATGATGTTCATCGCGCGCTCGGCCTGCACCTCGAGGAACTCGTCGTCGTCGAGCAGGCGACGGATCACCTCGTGCATGTCGTACGGCTGGTTCGGCGAGTCCGGGATGATCGAGTCCAGCTCGAGGTCTTCCTCGGTGAGCGAGTCCTCGATGGCGCCGTCGATCGGGTCGGTGGCCGGGAAGCGCGGCGCCTCGGCGCGGTTGTTGCTCGGCAGGTAGGACAGCAGATCCTTGACGTAGTCGAGCGCGTCCTGCTCGCCGGAGGCAACGTAGTGCGCCACACCGGATTTCGTCATGTGGGTGTGCGCGCCACCCAGGTCCTCCATGGTGACGTCCTCGCCGGTGACCGTCTTGATGACGTCGGGTCCGGTGACGAACATCTGGCTGGTCCCGTCGACCATCACCACGAAGTCGGTGAGCGCGGGGGAGTAGACGTGGCCGCCCGCGGCCGGTCCCATGATCAGCGAGATCTGCGGGATCACGCCGGAGGCCTGGATGTTGCGGTGGAAGATCTCGCCGTAGAGGCCGAGCGAGACGACACCCTCCTGGATGCGTGCGCCCGCGCCCTCGTTGATGCCGATGAGCGGACGGCCCGTCTTGAGCGCCAGGTCCATCACCTTGACGATCTTCTCGCCGTAGACCTCGCCGAGGCTGCCGCCGAACACGGTGACGTCCTGGCTGAAGATGCAGACATCGCGGCCGTCGATGGTGCCGTAGCCGGTGACGACGCCGTCGCCGAGCGGCCGGTTGGCCTCCAGCCCGAAGTTGACGCTGCGGTGCCGCGCCAGCGCGTCGAGCTCGACGAACGAGCCCTCGTCCAGCAGCGCGAGGATCCGCTCGCGGGCCGTCATCTTGCCCTTTGCGTGCACCTTGTCGACCGCGGCCTCACCCATCGGGTGCTTGGCCTCATCCAGCCGATTCCGCAGGTCAGCCAGCTTCCCGGCGGTGGTGTGGATATCGGGGGCACCCGCCGGGTCTTGCGCGGACTGCTGCTGGACACTCGTCATGGCTCCGGAGTGTAACCAGTGACAGTGCTTCGTTGTAACCCAGTGTGGCCTACCGGTCGGTAGAAAAGCGCAGCTAGATCACGCTGTTTTCGCTCGTCAAGCGAGTTTGCGCCGATAGAAAATCGGTATCGTCGCGGGTGGTGGTCCAGATACTCTCGGAGAGTCTTGTTTTCGTGCTCAGGGGAGGAGCCCAATCATGTGGGAATGGAGCAAAGCCGTCGCCGAACACGCGGCCGCGGCGGCGTGGACAAGCTGGCAACCCGTCGAGACCGAGCCGAAGTTCCTCGACCCGGAATCGTGGACCGAGGCCGACCAGGGGGATGGCGACGGCGCCGACCGCGCGTCCGCGCTGATCATGGGGTATGTCCTCATCGGATAGCCCGATAAGCACCGAGTAGCCTGCCCGGTGTGCACAGGACCCCTTTGGCTGCAGACCAGTTGCGGCGCAGTCTCATCGAGTCACCCGAGCTGTCGTTCTTCACTCACATCGACGTGGTGGAGTCGACCGGGTCCACCAATGCGGACCTGATCACCCGTGCCGGCGATCCGGACGTCGATCGGTTGGTACTCCTTGCAGAGGCGCAGGAGCAAGGGCGCGGGAGACACGCACGCACCTGGGTGAGCCCGCCTCGGGCGCAGATTTCGATGTCGGTGCTGGTGCGCCTGCGCGGGATCGCGCCGGAGGCGCTCGGTTGGCTGCCGCTGCTGACCGGTGTCGCGGTGGTGGACGCACTGCGCGCGACGGCCGGTGTCGCCGCGAACCTCAAGTGGCCCAATGATGTGCTGGTCGATGGCCGCAAAGTGGCGGGCATTCTGGCGGAGGTCGCGGCAAGCAACGGGGAGACCGTCGTTGTCGTCGGGATGGGGGTCAATGTGAGCCTCACCGAGGCGGAACTGCCGGTGCCCCATGCCACTTCGCTGGTGCTTGCCGGCGCCGAGAGCGTCGACCGGACGGCGATCGTGCAGTCGATGCTGACCGAATTCGCGCGCCGGTTCACCCTGTGGCGCGAGGCAGGCTGGCACACAGCGGATCTGGCCGCCGCCTACCGCGAGCGGTGCGCGACGCTCGGTGCCCAAGTGCGGGCCGAACTTCCGGGTGGGCAGACGCTGACCGGCATCGCGACCGACGTCGACGAGGCGGGTCGGCTGCTGGTCGGCAATCGGCCGTTGTCCGCGGCCGACGTCACCCACTTGCGCGCCGAATACTGAGCAGCGCGCCGAATACTGAAAAGCCGCCCACGTCGCGAAACTCCGGACGTGGGCGGCCTTTTCGCGTTCAGGTTCAGGCAGGCTGCAGTGCGGCCTTCGCCGCCTCCCTGGCGAACATGCGGTCGCGCTGTTCCTCGAACTTCAGCACGTCCTGTTCCAGCTTCTCGATGAACACGCCGAGCTCCTCCCGCGCCTGCTCGCCGCGCGGCCCGAAGTCGTTGCGCTCGAAGATGTTCCACTGCTTGAGCACCGGAGCCACCACTTCCTCCAGGTGCTGGCGCAGGTCGTAGATGCCGTGCTTGGCCATGATGACGCCGTTGCGGCGGAAGTTGGGCATGCCCGCACCGGGCATCACGAAGTGGGTGAGGATCTTGGTGATGGCCATCATCGCCTGATCGGGCACGAGATCGATGCCTGCGCCGCACAGGGTGCGATAGAAGATCATGTGCAGGTTCTCGTCCGCGGCGATGCGCTGCAGCATGCGATCGGCGACGGGGTCGTTGCACACCCGGCCGGTGTTGCGGTGCGAGACCCGGGTGGCCAGCTCCTGGAAGGTGACGTACGCAACGTTTTCCAGGAACCCGCCCCAGTTGTCGGGGGAGTGCGCCCCGTTGGTCATGTGGATCATCCTGGCCTCTTCGAGCGCGACCGGGTCGACGCCGCGGGTGACGACCAGGTAGTCGCGGATGACGATGCCGTGCCGATTCTCCTCGGCCGTCCAGCGCCCCACCCAGGTCTTCCACGCACCGTCGGTGGAGAAGTTCTCCGCGATCTCGCGGTGGTAGGAGGGCAGGTTGTCCTCGGTGAGCAGGTTGGTGATCATGGCGATCTTCGCCACCTCGCTCAGCTTCGACTGCTCGGGCGCCCAATCCTGGCCGCCCATCGCGGCGAAGTTGCGGCCCTCGTCCCACGGGACGTAGTCGTGCGGGTGCCAATCCTTCGCCATCGCCAGGTGCCGGTTCAGGTTCTGTTCGGCCACCGGCTCGAGTTCGGTCAGGATTTCCAGCTGAGTCAGATCCTTGGTCACACAATCCTCCACGGTCGTATTTCGGCGACTTTGTTCGAGCAGAACTGCTTGCGGACTACAGTTACGAGCCAAGATCGAACGGAGAACTCCGTGCGCGGACACGACACGCGCAGGCAGACGATTGTGCAGCACGACGCGGTCTGGTGTCAGGCATTTCGGCATCTTCAGACGGTAGTGTTCCGGCCATGGGTTATCCGGAGGATGTGCTCGCGCCGGAAGAACAGCTGATTCTTCACCGCCATCCGCATTGGAAAATGCTGTTCTGGCCGATCGTGACGTTGGTCGTCGTCACCGCACTCGCGGGTTTCGCCGGGGGTTTCGCCGCGCGCAAGGCTCCTGCGGGGACTGCGCAGACGGTGCTGCTGATCGCGATACTCGCGATCTGGCTGATCATCGTCGTATGGCGTTGTGTCGCACCGATTCTCAGCTGGAAGTCGACGCATTTCATCATCACCGACCGGCGGTTGATGGTCCGCCAGGGTGTGCTCACCCATTCGGGCATCGACATTCCGATGAGCCGCATATCCAGCGTGCAGTTCCGGCACGGGCTGTTCGATCGGATGCTGGGCACCGGAACGTTGATCATCGAGTCGTCCTCCTCGGAACCGCTCGAATACGACGACATCCCGTCCGTGCAGCAGGTGCACTCGCTGCTCTACCACCAGGTCTTCGACGTCGACCACGGCGACAACGGCTGGGACGCGCAGCGGCGCGAGCACGGCGAATACCGATGAGCGGAGCAGCGCGCGGCCATTCGATGATGCGCAGCGACCCGGTGTCGGTATGTCCGGTTAACCTGGGCAGATGACCGCCGTACTGCTGGCAGAAGACGACGAGGCGATTGCCGCGCCGTTGTCGCGCGCCCTGGGGCGCGAGGGGTATTCGGTCACCGTCGAGCGCTTCGGTCCCGCCGTACTGCAGCGGGCGCTGGAGGGGCATCACGATCTGCTCATCCTCGACCTCGGCCTGCCCGGCATGGACGGGCTCGAGGTGTGTCGCCAGGTGCGCGCCCGCGGCGCCGATCTGGCTGTGCTGATGCTCACAGCCCGCACCGACGAGGTCGACTTCGTCGTCGGGCTCGACGCGGGCGCCGACGACTATGTCGGCAAGCCGTTCCGGCTCGCCGAGCTGCTGGCCAGGGTGCGGGCGTTGCTGCGGCGCAGCGGAATCGGCGACGACACCGTCGAGGTCGGCGGCATCCGGCTAGAGCCCGCCGCGCGCCGGGTGCTGGTGAACGGCGTCGAAATCGGTTTGGCGAACAAGGAATACGAGCTGCTGAAGGTGCTCATCGACCGGGCAGGCCAGGTGGTCCCGCGCGAGACGATCCTGCGCGAGGTGTGGGGCGACGCCGAGCTGCGCGGCTCGAAGACGTTGGATATGCATATGTCCTGGTTACGCCGCAAGATCGGCGACGAGGGCCCGATGGCCGAACGCCGCATCGTCACCGTTCGCGGTGTCGGTTTCCGGTTGAACACCGACTGACGTGCGGCGCAGAATCCTGCGGTCCATGCTCACCGTGCTGACCCTCACCACGGTGGTGCTCGGCGTGCCGCTGACCTACACGGCCTGGCTGTGGGTCGAGGACATCACCCGCGACGATCTGCAGAGCAAACTGCAGCGGGTCGGCGCCGCGATCCTCGTCCAGGAACAGGGCGACGGCATGGTGCTCGGCGAGCTCGACACCCGAGCGGTGGAGCCGCTGCTACCGCAGGACGGCAAGCTGACCATCGTCTATCCGGCCCCGCACGACAACGCCGCCAGGGTCGATATCGGCGCGGACCAGGTGGACGACCCGCTGGTCGAGTCGTACTCCATGGGCACACGGGGGTCGCTGCGGCTCGAGGTTCCTGCGGCGCCGATGCATGCCAGGCAGCGCCAGGCGGTCGGCGTTGTCGCGCTCGCGGTGCTCGCCTCGCTCGGTGCCGCGGTCTCGGTCGCCGTGGTCACGGCGCGTCGGGTCGCCGACCCGTTGCGCGATGTGGCGGCGCGGGCCGCTCGGTTGGCGATGGGCGACTTCCGGCCGGATCCGCGCAGGCACGGCATCTCCGAACTCGATCGGGTCTCCGACGTGCTCGACTCGGCCACGGTCGAGATCGCCGGGCGGTTGCAGCGCGAGCATGCGCTGGTGGCCGACGTCTCCCATCAGCTGCGCAGCCGCCTCACCGCCGTGCGGCTGCGGCTCGACGAGCTCTCCGCGCACGCCGACCCGGAGGTGGTGCACGAGGCCGAGGAGGCGATGGCGCAGGTGGATCGACTCACCGACGCCATCGATGACCTGGTGCGCGCGTCCAGGGACGAGGACGCCGCCGATCTCGATCCGGTGCCGGTGATGGCGGAGCTGCGCGGGGTCGTCGCCGAATGGGAGCATCCGTTCGCCGAGGCGGGCCGCGAACTCGAGCTGATCGGAGACGAGTCGCTGCTGGCGCCGATCACCGGTTCGCGGCTGCGCGAGGCGGTCGCGGTGCTCGTGGACAACGCGCTCATGCACGGCGGTGGCACCTGCACGGTGTCGGTGCGCACGGTGCGGCCCGGCGTCGATCGCGATCCGCTGGTGTGTGTCGAGGTCGCCGACGAGGGCGACGGGGTGCGGGACGAGCTCGCGCCGCACATCTTCGATCGTGGTTTCTCCGCGGGCGGCTCCACCGGTGTGGGGTTGGCCCTGGCGCGTGCCCTGGTCGAAGCCGACGGCGGCAGGCTGGAACTGCAGCGACGCAGGCCTGCGCTGTTCGCGGTGTTCCTCGGATCGTCGGCGTATCGCACGCAGAATTCGGTGGTCGCTGAGCCGAGGTGAGCTCCGCGGGCCGATTTCAGCTGCGGCCGAATTCCTCTTCGACCAGATCCTCGAATTCGGCGGCGATTTCGTTCATCTCGTCGGGGAAAACCCAGCGGCGCATCGCCCAGAACCGGAACGCCATTTGCAGCAGGTTGCCGATGATGAACGCGCTGATGAAGTCCGCGATGTTCTCGACGGTGAAGCTCACATCGGGCTGGCGCAGATCGAAGACATAACTCGAGATCCACAGCGGAATGAAGGCAAGCACCACACCGACGCCGCTGACTCCGAAGAACAGCAGCGCTTCGTGATGCTTCTCACGGCCACCGCGGTGCCGGAACGACCATTCGCGATTCAGGATGTAGGACGCGATCACCGCGATGACACCCGAAATGATCTTCGCGGTGACCGGCTTCTCGGTCAGCACCGTCCACTTGAGCACGTAGAAGATGCCGCTATCGATCACGAAAGTGGTCGCTCCGACGATGGCGAACTTGATCAGCTCCCGATGCCGGTACGCGATCTTCGCGAGAGGCTTGGGAAGGACGCTCACCACGTCGTCGACGAATGACACGGGGCCGAGTGTACCGGTACAGGCCATTCCCGCCGGACGTGACAATATTGTCCGACGTGAGGGAGCCCATGAACACAGCGGTCACGACGGAGCCGAGCGTGCGCTCCTTCGATCCTTCGACCATGCCGACCGTCACCATGATCGGTGGCGGCCAGCTGGCGCGCATGACGCACCAGGCGGCGATCGCGCTCGGCCAGCGGCTACGCGTGCTCGCCGAGCATCCCGACGACCCCGCCGCGCAGGTCAGTCCCGACGTGGTGCTCGGAAGCCACACCGATCTGACCGCGCTGCGTAAGGCCGCCGTCGGTTCGCACGCGCTGACCTTCGATCACGAGCATGTGCCGACCGAGCATCTCGCGGCCCTGGTCTCGGAGGGGGTGAACGTGCAGCCGCCGCCGCAGGCGTTGGTCTTCGCGCAGGACAAGCTGGCCATGCGGGTGAAGCTGGCCGAGCTCGCGCTGCCCGTGCCCGCATTCGCGCCGGTGACCTCCGTCGAGGACGCGGTGCGGTTCGGGGCCGAGCAGAACTGGCAGATCGTGCTCAAGGCGGTGCGCGGCGGGTACGACGGGCGCGGGGTGTGGATGCCCGAGTCGGCCGACGCGGCCGCGGCGATCGTCACCGAGCAGCTCGCGCACGGGGTGCAGTTGCTCGCCGAGGCGAAGGTGCCGTTGCGGCGCGAGTTGTCCGCGATGGTGGCGCGGTCGCCGTTCGGGCAGGCCGCGACCTGGCCGGTGGTGGAGACCGTGCAGCGCAACGGTCAATGCGCCGTGGTGATCGCGCCCGCACCCGATCTCGACGACGATCTGGCGGCGCAGGCCGAGACGCTGGCGTTGAACCTGGCCAAGGAGCTCGGTGTCGTCGGCGCGATGGCGGTGGAGCTGTTCGAGACCAACGACGGCACGCTGCTGGTGAACGAGCTGGCGATGCGCCCGCACAACTCCGGGCACTGGGGGATGGACGGCGCCCGCACCGGACAGTTCGAGCAGCACTTGCGCGCGGTCCTCGACTACCCGCTCGGTGATACCAGCCCGCTGGCTCCGGTCACCGTGATGGCCAACATTCTCGGTGCCGCCGAGGCGCCTGGCATGTCGATGGACGAGCGTCTGCACCATTTGTTCGCGCGGATGCCCGACGCGAAGGTGCACATGTACGGGAAGGGTGAACGACCCGACCGGAAGATCGGACACATCAACGTTCTCGGTGACGACGTCGCCGTGGTGCGGGAAAAGGCTGAGCGGGCGGCGTATTGGATGTCGCACGCCATTTGGACGGATGGATGGGATCCCCATGAGTAGTAACGATGGCCGCTCCGCAGGCTCCGCTCCTGG
This sequence comes from Nocardia sp. NPDC049149, assembly GCF_043197455.1. Classification (NCBI taxonomy): domain Bacteria; kingdom Bacillati; phylum Actinomycetota; class Actinomycetes; order Mycobacteriales; family Nocardiaceae; genus Nocardia; species Nocardia sp. NPDC049149. The sequence continues at coordinate 95,843 of NZ_JBICTD010000005.1, read as the reverse complement.
TAACGCTGGCTCCGGTCCGCAGGTCGGCCTGATCATGGGCTCGGACTCCGACTGGCCGACCATGGAAGCCGCCGCGGAAGCGTTGGCGGAGTTCGGCATTCGCTTCGAGGTCGGCGTCGTCTCGGCGCACCGCACCCCGCAGCGCATGCTCGATTACGCCCGCGACGCCGCCGACCGCGGTATCCAGGTCATCATCGCCGGCGCGGGTGGCGCCGCCCACCTGCCGGGCATGGTCGCCTCCGCCACCCCCCTCCCGGTGATCGGTGTCCCCGTCCCCCTCAAATACCTCGACGGCATGGACTCCCTCCTGTCCATCGTCCAAATGCCCGCAGGCGTCCCGGTAGCCACCGTCTCCATCGGCGGCGCCCGCAACGCAGGCCTCCTCGCGGTCCGCATCCTCGCCGCCAACACCCCCGCCCTGCGCACCCGCATGCAACAGTTCCAAGCAGGCCTGGAAAAAATGGTCCTAGAAAAAGACGAGGCCCTCCGCACCAAACTCCTCGGCTGATCAGCAGTCGAGGCCGCCGGCGCGAAGGGCCGCAACGGCTTCCACGAGGCCCGCACTGTCGAGTGCGTCGAGCACGTCCTCGACGGTTTCCGGCGGATTGGTGTGTGAATCCGCGATCTGCTGGAGACACGCCCAGACCACCCGGTCATCGAGGTCGATCTGGTCGAGCAAGAAATCGTCCGGGCTCTTCGCCTCAATGTTCCAGGGGCTCAGCGCATCCGGGGGAAATTCAGCGAGATTCGACATCGAAGGACTGAAGCTACCCGACCCTGATGTCAGGTCGTTTGTCCGCGAGGCTGGAGAGTGCTTCGTCGAGGGTCTTGTCCGTCCACTTCGCTTGGACCAAGCCGGCCATGGCGATTCGAATCAGTAAGTCGCGCAGGGCATTTCCGTACAGGACATTGGCGTCGTACACCACGACGAAGGCCACGGTCAGATGCCGAGATCTTGACCGAGGCGGGCCAGCTCGTCTGCGGCGGTCTTACTTTTCGCCTGGTTCTGCTGCTGGTATCGCTTCAGGTCCTCGTACCTGATCCGCCGGTGGCGGCCGACGAACCGGAACGGAATCTCCTCTGCTTCTAGCAGTCCGACCACGTAGGGCCGGGAGACATTCAGCATGTCGGCTGCTTGCTGGGTGGTGAGTTCCGCGTGCGACGGGACTACTGACACACCGCGTCCCTCGGCGGCCTGCGCCAGGATGAATGCCAGCAGGCTGACGGCTTCCCTGGGCAAGACGAGGGCGTCTTCGCCAGGGTGTTCGCGCGTCACCCGGATGTTCTGCTCCGTGGGGTGCTGCATGAGGTAGTCCTTGATCCGACGCATGGCGCGAGCGGCCACATCGGCATCGATCTTTCCGGGCTCCGTCCGCTTCGCGGCCTGCAACCGTGCCACGGCAACCACCTCCTTATTCGCAGTATGCGAAACAAACGAAATAATCGAAAGAGCGCTGCGTTGGCGCGGTGGGATCGGATCCCTCGCTACGGTGGGCTGGTGACTACTGGTGAGGGGCGGTTGCGGGGCGGGGAGGACAACGCGCAGTTTCGGCTGACCGTGGTGGATCAGGCGTTGCGGTTGTTTGCCGAGCAGGGGTATGAGGCGACGACGGTGGATGAGATTGCCGAGGCGGCGGGGATATCGCGGCGGACGTTCTTTCGGCAGTTCCGGTCGAAAGAGGATGTGATCTTTGCTGATCACGAATCGCAGTTGGCGCAGGCGGCGGAATTCTTGGCTGGGGCGCAGGGGGATCCGTGGGACACGGTGTGCGATGCGGTGGTTCAGGTGTTCGAGCGGTTCACGCAGTGGCGGGCGATCGCGGAGCGGCGATACCAGGTGGTGCGGCGGGTGCCTGCGCTGCGGGAGCGGGAGATCGTGACGGTGTTTCGGTACGAGCGGTTGTTCACCGATTTTCTGCGGGAGCGGCTGCCCGAGGTGCCGGATCTGGCGCGGGTGCAGTACACGGCGGCGGTGACGGCGACGCACAACTATCTGCTGCGCCGGATGGTGCGCGGCGAGTCGGATGCGGGCGCGGCGGATCTGCGGGTCGAGCTGGCCGCGATTCCCCGGGGCGCGGGCCCTCGTCCGGCGTCGGATGAGCTGGTGGTCGCGGTGTTTCCGCGCGATACCCCGCCGCGGCAGGTTGCCGAGCTGGTCGCGCGCAAGCTGAGTAGTCTTTGATCTAGGTCGAAGTGCGACCTATCTGACACTGAGTGCCAGGGAGTATCCGCACGTTATCGCAATTGTTCTGCGTATACTTGAGCTGAATGTGGCACTGAGTGCCGACATGTACCGACGACCAGGAGTGCACCCCATGGCGGGAAACCCCGATTTCGACCTGTTCAAGCTCGAGGACTTCCACGACGAACTGCGCGCGGCCATCCGCGGACTCGCGGAGAAGGAGATCGCGCCGCACGCCAAGGACGTCGACGGCAACTCCCGCTTCCCCGAGGAGGCGCTGACCGCGCTCAACGCCGCGGGCTTCAACGCGGTGCACGTGCCGGAGGCCTACGGCGGCCAGGGCGCCGACTCGGTCGCCACCTGCATCGTGATCGAAGAGGTCGCCCGCGTCTGCGGTTCGTCCTCGCTCATCCCCGCGGTCAACAAGCTCGGCACCATGGGCCTGATCCTCAACGGCTCCGAGGAGCTCAAGCAGAAGGTGCTGCCCGACATCGTCAACGGTGAGATGGCCTCCTACGCGCTGTCCGAGCGCGAGGCCGGCTCCGACGCCGCCAGCATGCGCACCCGCGCCAAGCAGGAGGGCGACGACTGGATCCTCAACGGCTCCAAGTGTTGGATCACCAACGGCGGCAAGTCTTCCTGGTACACCGTCATGGCGGTGAACGATGCGGACAAGGGCGCCAACGGTATTTCGGCTTTCCTGGTGCACAAGGACGACGAGGGTTTCGTCGTCGGCCCGCTCGAGCACAAGCTTGGCATCAAGGGATCGCCTACGGCGGAACTGTATTTCGAGAACTGCCGGATCCCCGGTGACCGCATCGTCGGCGAGCCGGGCACCGGCTTCAAGACCGCGCTGCAGACCCTCGACCACACCCGCCCGACCATCGGCGCGCAGGCCGTCGGCATCGCCCAGGGCGCCTTGGACGCGGCCATCGCCTACACCAAGGACCGCAAGCAGTTCGGCAAGACCATCGCCAGCTTCCAGAACACCGAGTTCATGCTTGCCGACATGGCGATGAAGATCGAGGCCGCGCGCCTCATGGTCTACACCTCGGCGGCCCGTGCCGAGCGTGGCGAGAAGAACCTCGGCTTCATCTCGGCGGCCGCCAAGTGCTTCGCCTCCGATGTCGCCATGGAGGTCACCACCAACGCCGTCCAGCTCTTCGGCGGCGCAGGCTACACCACCGACTTCCCGGTCGAGCGCATGATGCGCGACGCCAAAATCACCCAAATCTACGAGGGCACCAACCAGATTCAGCGCGTCGTCATGAGCCGCGCGCTACTCCGCTAACTTTTACCAACGAAATGCCCACCGGCTCAACAGATCCGGTGGGCATTTGTCATTCTGACCTCTTATCGGCGGGATATCCGAGATATGCTGCTGGACAAGTGATCAGGGGGCACTGAGGTTGTTGGCCTCTCGGCCGATGCCGCCACCAGTGCCCCCTCGGCACGTACTCATCGAGATTGCCGACCTTGGTGCGGCAACGGGCGCGGGATCGTCGGGTGACGTGGTGCGTCAGCTTTTCGGGCCTGCGGTAAAAGTGTTGGCGGGGAGGGCGCCTGCGGCGAGGAGGGTTGCGGAGAGGGTTTTGCCGATCTCGGTGAGCCGTTGCACGCCTTCGTCGCCGAGGGCGGCCCAGGGGGCAAGAGCCATCAGGTTGGTTTCGGTTTCGAGTTCGGTGCGCAGCTTGGTGCCTGCGTCGGTGAGTGTGCCGTCTTCGGTGAGCAGGCCGCGCTCGCGCAGGGCGTTCTCGGTGTCGGCCCACTGCTCCGGGGTCCAGCCGCGGGTCAGTTGGGCGGCGGCGGGCGTGAAGCCACGACCGCTCGCGGTGTGGGTGACAAGGGCTTCGAGACCGCTGAGGTCCGCAGCGAGCAGGGCCGCGATGTGGCCGTCACCGCGATGCTCGCGGAGCAGGGTGACTGCGTGCCACAGCACAAGCAGCGGTTCGGTCGGCCAGTCGAGGTCGGCGTGCGCCGCGTAGAGCGGCCTGCCCTCGACGGTGCAGGCCAGGGCTGCCGTGCGCGCCAGCTCGGCGGCCTCGGCGATCACCGCGGAGGTGGCCAGTTCGTTGCCGAGTAGACGGCGCAGTGCCGCGTCTACCGAGGCAAACCGGGCCTCGACCACCGCTTCGGGGGTGGCGAGGGTCCATGCCCTCGGAATGTGACGGGCGACGAGCTCGGGGTTGAAGTTGAAGAAGGTGGCGGCAACGACGCCGGGGCCCACCGCGCCCATCGGGGCGGCGCGGCCGGCGAAGTAGCACATCCGGCCCGGCCGAAGACCTGCTTCGGTGAGGTACTGCTCCGTTTCGGGGGCGAAATACGTCATCGAGTGGATGAGGTCCGTTGCTCGCGCACACCGACCGGCGCTGGTGGTATCCATGCCTCGACCCTAATGCGGCCTACGCCGCAGCGGGAGGGGTAAATGGGACATATTTGCAGAAATGTATCGACGGCGGTTCGTGCTGTACCCGTGCTGTGCGCCGGTCCGATATCGGTAGTGGTCAAGATCGAAATACCGACTACGCCAATATGTTTCGAGATACGTGGCGGGCCGGATCGCGGTGGCGTCGCCGTGCGCGTCGAAGAAGTAGCTGTTGGCGCCGCCGCAGGTAGCGGGAGTAAGGGGAGTGTCGCCCATGCGGGCGCGGATGTCGCGGAAGAAGGCGTCGTGTGGCTCCTGGCGGATTTCGACGTGGGTCGCTCCGCGTGCGCGCGCCTCCTGGATCACCCGAATCGCGTGGTGGGTCGAGGTTTCGATCATCGGCATCCACGAGCCCGTGGTCAGCGAGTAGGGGCCGAGGATGAGAAAAGCGTTGGGCAGCTTGGGCACCGACACGCTCTCGTAGGCTTGCTTGCGCTGTTCGGCCCAGAAGGTGCGCAGGTCGAGACCGTCGCGGCCGCGCACGGGGATCGGCGGTGCGTTGTCCGGCTCGGCGAAGAGGAACCCGGTGGCCAGCACGAGCACATCGGCCTCGCGATGCACGCCGTCCCTGGTGCGGATGCCGGTCGCGGTGATGCGTTCGATGCCCTCGGTCACCAGCTCGGTGTTGGTGCGGTTGAAGGTGGACAGATAGGTGTTCGAGAGGCCGGGAACCTTGCAGCCCAGTCGATATCGCGGGGTCAGTCGATCACGGATCACCGGATCCGTGACTTGGGATCGCAGGTGTGACTTGGCCAGCGATTCACCCATGCGCACGATGAACGGCAATTGCCGATACCGGAGGACGCCGAGGAACATCACGGTGTCGAGCACCGCGCTGACCGCCAGCCGAATCGCGCGGTGCACGATCGGCCAGCGGCGAAACAGTGTATGTGCCCGCCGCAGTGAGTGATCCGGGCGCGGCAGGATCCAGATCGCCCTGCGCTGATACACGTCGAGCTTGTCGACGAGCGGTGCGATCGACGGGATGATCTGAATGGCGCTGTCGCCGGTGCCGATCACCGCGACGCGTTTGCCCGCGATCGCGCACGCATGGTCCCAGCGCGCGGTATGCATTGCCGTGCCGGTGAATTCGTCCAGTCCGGGAATGTCGGGCAGCTTCGGTTGGGTGAACACGCCGAATGCGGCGATGACGAATCGCGCGGTGCACACCGTCGATCCGAGCTCGCACCGCCACAGATGCGCGCCTTCATCCCAGATGAGTTGGGTCACTTCGGTATTCAGCCTGAGGTGCGCCCGAAGCCGGTACTTCTCGACGAGGCCGTCGATATACGCCTTGACCTCGGCCCCGCTCGGAAACACGCTGGTCCATTCGGGATTGAGCTCGAACGGGTACTGGTACGAGAACGACGGCGCGTCCACTGCGACGCCGGGATAGGTGTTGTCCCGCCAGGTTCCGCCGACATCGCCGCCGCGTTCGAGGATCACGAAATCCTGGATGCCTGCCCGTGTCAGTTTCATGGCTGCGCCGAGTCCGGACAGCCCTGCGCCGACAACGACGATCTCGTGGTCTGGCTTGTCTGCCATGGTGAATCCCCCGGTTGTGCCACCAGCTTCCGGTGGTAGACCGGCGCGGAAGTCGACTTTTGTGAACCGTCGACCAGGTAAGTATGCGCCGGTGGAACCCACGATGAACAGGTCTGCGCCGCTTTTATGGTCGGCCGTTCATGAAAGTGCTGGCCACCAACTTTCGTCCAGGCAACCGGTCGTCGTTCCTCAGCGTGTCGGTCGCAACGACGCGCCGAGCGTATCGATCATGAAGTCCACCAACGCCGTTCGCCGCACCGCACTCATCGGCTCCCGCAACTCGTGCTGCAACACCCCGAGCGGCAACCCGACCATCGCGATCGCCGCGAACTCCGGATCGATATCCCGATGCACCACACCGGTGCGAACGGCTTCCTCGAACGTGCTCACCATCGAAAGTTCGAGCGCACTGAGCATTCCGAAAACCCGTGCGGTGATCTCCTGATCGATCAGCCCGTCCCGCGCGAAAATCGTGGTCATACCCGGGTTTTCATCGAACAACGCGAACATCCGTTCGGTGATCGCCCGCAACCGCCGCTCGGCGTCCGCCCATGACGTCATTGGCGTCGACCCCACCACGTCGACCGCCGTGTCGAGCAGCCTGGCGAAGACGTCGTCGAAGACCGCGTCGAGCATCGCGCGCTTGCTCTCGAAATAGATGTAGAACGTCCCGCGACCGAGCCCGGCCCGCTTGGTGATCTCGGTGATGCCCGCGGCGTGATAGCCCACCTCACCGAACACCTGATAGGCGGCCGCCACCAGCGCCGCCCGCCGCCGCACGGCCAGCTCGGGATCCACCGGCCGACCCATCGGTCGCCCTGAACCTCTTCGCGACCGCGTCACACTGCAAACCTAGACGAGAAGCGCGTCCCGCCGGGAGCTCGCCGGGTACCTGCCCGCAGTGCCGCTACTGCGGGCCGGGGAGGTCCTAGGTGGCGACCAGGTCCGCGTACTCGCGGTGCTCGGCGATGTACTTCTCGACGTACCAGCAGGTCGGGATCACGGCATAGCCCGCGTCACGCGAATCCTGCAGCGCGTATTCGACCACCTGCGCGGCCACCCCGCGCCCACGGAACTCGGGGAACGTCATCGTGTGATGAAAGTCGCGGACCTTCGGATCGTCCCGCTCCGCGTAGTCGGCATAGCCCGCGAGAGTGTCGTCGAGATAGATCTCGAAACGAGTATCGACGACGTTGTGCTCGAGTCTGGTGGTCATGATCTGATGAAACTCCTTCGCGGCAGTGAATGTTCCTGGTGACGGCGGCCTGCGGGTCAGAGCACCGCACCCGGATTGAGAATGCCGTGCGGGTCCAGCGCGTCCTTGATGCGGTGGGTCAACGCCATGACGTCGGGCCCGAGCTGGTCGGGCAGCCACGCCTTCTTGAGCCGCCCGACCCCGTGCTCGCCGGTGATGGTGCCGCCGAGCGCGATGGCAAGATCCATGATCTCGCCGAACGCCTGGTGCGCCCGGTCGGTCATGGCCGCGTCGGCCGGATCGTGCACGATCAGCGGATGGGTGTTGCCGTCGCCCGCGTGCGCGATCACCGACACGGTCACCTGATTGTGCTCGGCGATCGCCGCGACACCGGTGACCAGGTCGCCGAGCCGAGGCAGCGGCACACCGACGTCCTCGAGCAGCAACGAGCCGAGCTTCTCCACCGCCGGAATCGCGAAACGTCGTGCGGCGGCGAAGGCTTCGCCCTCCTCGGCGTCCGCGGTCTGGAAAACCTCTGTCGCACCGGCCTTCTCGCAGGCGGCGACCATGATCGCGGCCTCGCGTCCGGCGAACTCGCCGGGCGCGTCCGACCGCGCGACCAGCAGCGCCGCGGCCTTGCGGTCCAGGCCCATCCGTAGCTCGTTCTCGACCGCGTTGATCGACACCGAATCCATGAATTCGAGCATGGACGGCCGCAATTCGCCGGTGATGGCGAGGATCGCGGCGGTGGCGTCGGTCAGCGACGCGAAGGTCGCGACGACGGTGTGCTGCGGCGGCTGTGCGGGCAGCAGGCGCAGCGTGAGCTCGGTGATCACGCCCAAAGTGCCTTCGCTGCCGACGAAAAGCTTGGTCAGCGACAGCCCGGCCGAATCCTTGAGTCGTGGCCCGCCGAGCCGGACCACGGTGCCGTCGGCGAGCACTACCTCCATGCCGAGCACGTAATCGGTTGTCACGCCGTACTTCACGCAACACAGCCCGCCTGCGTTGGTCGCGGCATTGCCGCCGATCGAGCAGATCTCGAACGACGAGGGGTCCGGCGGATACCACAGGCCGTGTTCCGCGACCGCCTTCTTGACCTCCGCGTTCAGCAGCCCCGGCTGCACGACCGCGGTCCGGGTGACCGGGTCGACGGTGATCCCGCGCATCCGCTCGGTGCACAGCACCAGCCCGCCGTCGACGGCGGTGGCGCCGCCGGACAGTCCGGACCCTGCGCCGCGCGGCACCACGGGAATCCGCCTGTCGTGCGCCCACTTCAGCGTGCGTGCGACGTCATCGGTGCCGGTCGCGCGCACGACAGCGAGCGGAGTGCCTGCGTCGGGGTCGCGCGCCCAGTCCTGCCGGTAGCTCGCGAGCAGGTCGGGGTCGGTCACCACCGCCCCGTCGGATAGTCCGTCGATCAGGTCATGTAAATCCACAGCTCGCCCGCCTCTCCGAGTTCCAGACCTAGGCACCGGGGGACAGTGGCGTTGGCCGAAATCAGTCGTCAGAGTCTAACTTTCCCTGGTGATCACGATGTGAGGTCGCCTGCCTCAGTGGTGCTCGGTGTCGTTCGAGGCAAGAATGCCGGGAGGGGCGTGCGCATCGCGCACAGGGTGGCAACTCGACAACGGCGCCGCGGGAAGCTCGACGGCCCAGATCAGCTGACCGGCTGGTTTGCCGACTGATCATCTGACGGACACCTACCGCTGGCAGGCTGGCGGCGTGCACGAGCTGGCGAGGACCACCGACACCATCGCGGACCGGTTCACCCGATGGTGCGAGGCCGTGATCGCCCGACTGCCGTGGGGGCTGCATCGTCTCGTTCCGCCGACTTTTCTCGGCTTCGCGCTGATCAACAGCTTCACCTTCGGCGTCGATCTGCTGCTGCTCACCGTGTTCCACGGGCTGTTCGGGTTGCCGGTGTGGCTCTCGGTCACCGTCGCCTACGTGTGCGCGTTCGGTTTGAGTTTCGTGCTCAACCGCACCTTCAACTTCCATTCGCACGCGCCGGTCGGCAAGCAGGCCGTCGTCTACGCGGTGGTGGTCGCGATCAACTATGTCGCGTTCATCCTCGGTGTCGGCACCGGCCTTGCCGCGCTCGGCCTCCAGTACCACGTGTCCCGAATGCTGGCGGGTGCGTGCGAGGCGGTCTACATGTACAGCGCGATGCGCTGGGTCGTGTTCCGCGGCGCCGCGACGAAGGAACTTGCACCTCACGCCACGTGAGGTCATAGCGTCACTGATGTGGCGAACACGAACGGATACGTCAAGGTCGGCGAGCTCGCGACGGTGACCAAGCTGACCGTCCGCACCCTGCACTACTACGACGAGATCGGGCTGCTCTCACCGTCCGTCCGCTCGGGTGCCGGGCACCGGTTGTATTCGACCGACGACGTGCAACGGCTCTACCGCATCGGCCTGCTGCGCAATCTCGGCCTGCGCCTGGACGAGGTGGCCGCCGCTCTCGACGACCCCGCCTGGGACCTCGCGGGCGTGATGGCCAGGCACGTCGCCGAGCTCGATCGCAGGCTCGCCGTCGGCCATCGCCTGCGGCAGCGCCTGGCCGCCATGGTCGCCACCGTCACCGACCAGCGCAGCCTCGAAACACGGGAGCTGCTGGACACTTTGGAGGACATGGCCATGCTCGACACGAAGATTCAGCGCCGCATCCCGACGCTCGTCTACCGCGACATCGCGGCCGCCCACGACTATTTGACCTCCGTGTTCGGCATGGAGCCCGGCCGCATCACCAAAGGCGAAGACGGCACCGTCTACCACGCCGAGGTCACCGCCGGTGACGGCGTGATCTGGCTGCATCATGTCTCCGAGCAGTTCAACCTGCAGTCGCCGATCACGGTCGGCGCCTGCACCGAGGGCATGTCGATCGTCGTCGAGGACGTCGACGCGCATTTCCGGCATGCGAAGGCGGCGGGCGCGGACATCCTCTACGAGCCCACCGATCAGTTCTACGGCTACCGCGATTACAGCGCGCGTGACCTCGAACAGCGGCTGTGGTCGTTCATGACGCCGTTGGACTGAGCAGCAGATCGATGCGGTTACCGTCGACGACCACCGCGTCGTCGTCGGTGAGCGCCCAATGCGCGACGCCATCGGCCCGATAGCGTTCGGCGATCCTGGCGCAGTCGCCATCGGGGTCGGTCGGCGAGTCGAGATGCGGCACGATCCGGTGATCGACCAATCCCAGTCCGTCCCACTGCGGTTCGATGCCGCAGGCGGGGCGCACCTCGGCGGGATCGTCCGCGACTTCCAGACCGTGCAGATCCGGCGTCAGCAGGCAGGCGCCCGCGCTGTATCCGGCGTACACCAGCACATCGTCGGCCAGCAGCCTTGGCAGCACGAGATCGGCGCCGCTGCGGGCGAATTGGGCGCGCAGCACGAAGGTGTTGCCGCCGCGCACCCAGATCAGCGGGAAGTCGGCCAGCGTCCGCTCCAATTCCGCCGGCTGATCGACGAAATCACGCAGGTCGATCGTCTCCGGCGCATAGCCGAGCCTGCGCAGCGGCACGACGTCGCTGGTGACCGCGGCCGCCCACATGTCGGGCCACGCGTCACAGGCGTTGGGGATCAGCGCAACCCGGCCCGGCGCGCCGACGAGCGCGGCGAGCCGGTCGTAGTGCGCACCGAACCGGTAGCTGGACAGGAACAGTCGCATCGCGGATCAGAGCGTGAAGGCCAGGTTGCGCACCAGCTGCAGCCCGAGCTGCTCGTCTCCGGTGATCGCGATCTGGTCCAGGTGCTCGTCGGCGGTGGTCCGTCCACCGCCGAGCCGGACGAAAAGCTCGGACGGCAGCTGGATTTCGACGGTGGCGGGCTCGTCGAACGCGTCGACGAAGCTCGCCCGCCCCGCGACCTGGATGTGCAACGGTCGCGCCAACGCGCCGGTCACCGCGAAGGTGATCCGCGAACCATCCGGTGCCCCACCCTTTTTCACCACCACTCGCGGCACGCTGCCGAGGAACTCGGCGAACGCCAGCTCGCCGCGGCGGCCACCCTCGTCGACCCGAACACCGAGCGCGTCGGCGATATCGAGCTCGTGCATCCAGCAGTCGAACAGCCGCACCCGCATGAACCGGCCGTAGCTGACCTGCCCGATCGGCGACGGGGTTTCGGTCTGCCATTCCGGCTCGCCCATGGCGGACAGGGCTTTTCGCCTGCGGCCGACGACATCGCCGAACAACTCGAGCAGCTGGGCGCCAGGCAGCGGCCGCAGCCGGTCGACCCAGATCTCGTTCAGCACCCCGGTCTGGTTGCGCACGTGCGGCAGCGTGCTGACGTCGACCTTCTCCGTGGCCTGGTCGTGCGCGGGCGGACGCTCGCCGAGCAGCCACGATTCGACGCCCGCGACGTGGGCGAGCGTGTCGAAGACGCTCCAGCCCGGCAGCGCTGTCGGTGTGCGCCAGCGGTTTTCGTCGATATCGGTGACCAGCGCGGCGATCGCGTCCCATTCCTCGAACAGTGCCGTGGTCAGCGCGGTGCGGTCCAGGGTCGGATCGGTCATTCTTGCGCTCCTTCGTCGGTGCCCGGCCGCTTGTGGTTGTTCAATTCTTCCTCGCGTTCCAGCGCCGCGATGCCGTCCTGGATCGCGGACGCGGTGGACTGCGGATCGTAGGGTCTGCGCAGCATGAAGCCGGCCGCGAAGCGCATCTTGTCGCCGTGCTTGCGCGGGATCACATGCAGGTGGATGTGCGGGACGGTTTGAAATGCCGCCTTACCGTCGTTGAGCACCAGGTTGGCGCCGTCCGCGGCCAGCGTGCTTCGCCGGATGGCCAGCGCGAGCCGGTGGCCTGCCCGGAAGATGTACGACCCGGTGTCGGCGTCGAGATCTTCCAGCTCGGCGGCGTGCACTTTGGGAATCACCAGCATGTGTCCGCGGGCAATGGGCCGGATATCGAGGAAGGCGCAGAGGGTGTCGTCTTCGTACACCTTCGTTGCCGGGGCCTCGCCTGCCACGATGCGGCAGAAGACGCAGTCGTTCACAGGCTGGACCTTACGGCGTACGAGTGGTCGGCAACAGCCCTGTATTCGCCAAGCCCGCCGACTGCTCTACTTGGCATCCCCCTCGGCATGGGAATGGCCATGATGCACGTCACGGTTGCAGTGGTGGACCATGGTGCTGAGCGGGAGCCCAACCTGCGGGTAAGTAATGGACCTGCACGTTCGCTCTTGTCGGGACCTCCGGAGGCGACCACGATCATTCTCGACGCCACACCCGAACGCCTGACGAATATAGGAGGCAACGATGAGGGCCGCGACGACCCGAGGAATCCGGCAATCCGTCGAAATCCGGCATGATCTTGTGACGGGCGTCTCAGCAGTCCGCACTCCTCGCCGGGTACAGTTGCGAGGATTTGGGCGAACTTACTCTCAAGTAACAACGTCCGGCCAGCCCTCTGTTGCCTGAAGCTCAGCTCGAGAAGGAATAGACAAAGTGGAGACAACGCAGAGCGTAGGCGACCAGTCGCCACGCGGCGCGCGTGTCGGAGTCGTTCGCGAGTCCAACACGGGCGAACGACGTGTCGCATTGGTGCCGAAAATCATTCCGACCTTACTGAAGCAAGGCGCGCAGGTGGTGGTCGAGTCCGGTGCCGGACTCGGCGCACTCATCCCCGACAGCGCGTACGAAGAAGCAGGCGCGACGATCGGCGACCCCTGGTCGGCCGAGGTGATCGTCAAGGTCGCGCCGCCGAGCGACGCCGAGGTGGCGAAGCTGTCCGACGGCCAGACGCTGATCGGCTTCCTGGCCCCGCGCAACGCGGACAACCAGATCGGCAAGCTGAAAGCCGCTGGGGTGCAAGCGTTTGCGGTCGAGGCGATCCCGCGCATCTCGCGCGCCCAGGTGATGGACGCGCTGTCGTCGCAGGCCAACGTCGCAGGCTACAAGGCGGTGCTGCTCGCGGCCTCGGAGTCGACCCGGTTCTTCCCGATGCTCACCACCGCGGCAGGCACGGTGAAGCCCGCGACCGTGCTCGTGCTCGGCGTCGGCGTTGCCGGACTGCAGGCCCTGGCCACCGCCAAGCGCCTCGGCGGCCGCACCACCGGCTACGACGTGCGGCCCGAGGTCGCCGATCAGGTGCGCTCGGTCGGTGCCCAGTGGCTCGACCTCGGCATCGACGCCGCCGGTGAAGGCGGGTACGCCCGCGAGCTCACCGACGACGAAAAGGCCAAGCAGCAGCAGGCTTTGGAGGACGCGATCAAGGGCTTCGACGTGGTGATCACCACCGCGCTGGTGCCCGGTCGTCCCGCGCCGCGCCTGGTGACCGCCGCCGCCGTCGAGGGCATGAAGCCGGGCAGCGTGATCATCGATCTGGCCGGCGAGACCGGCGGCAACTGCGAGCTCACCGAGCCGGGCGAGACCGTGGTCAAGCACCAGGTCACCATCGCCTCGCCGCTGAACCTGCCAGCGACCATGCCTGAGCACGCCAGCGAGCTGTACTCGAAAAACATTGCGGCACTGCTGGAACTGATGCTGGTCGACGGAAAGCTTGCGCCGGACTTCAGCGATCAGGTGCTCGCGGATTCCTGCGTCACCCGGGAGAGGGAAGCCTGATGTATACCGAACTTCTCGCGAACATCGCGATCCTGGTGCTGTCCGGGTTCGTCGGGTTCGCCGTGATCTCCAAGGTGCCCAACACCTTGCACACCCCGCTCATGTCGGGCACCAACGCCATCCACGGCATCGTCGTGCTCGGCGCGCTCGTCACCCTCGGCAACGTGCAGGACCCGTCGATCCTGACGCAGATCATCCTGTTCGTCGCCGTCGTGTTCGGAACCCTGAACGTCATCGGTGGTTTCGTGGTGACCGACCGGATGCTCGGCATGTTCAAGGGCAAGAAGGCCGCACCGGTGAAGGCGGACAAGTGATGCATACCTTCGACAACCTGACCTATCTGGTCAACGGCCTCTACATCATCGCGTTCGGCATGTTCATCTACGGTCTGATGGGCCTGACCGGTCCGAAGACCGCCGTGCGCGGCAACTTGATCGCCGCCGTCGGCATGGTCATCGCCGTGGTCGCGACTCTGATCTCGGTGCGCCACACCAGCAATTGGATCCTGATCGTTGCTGGTCTCGTGGTCGGTATCGCCCTCGGCGTTCCGCCTGCCAAGTTCACCAAGATGACCGCCATGCCGCAGCTGGTCGCCGCGTTCAACGGCGTCGGCGGTGGCACGGTCGCCCTCATTGCCTGGTCGGAATTCATCAACAGCCAAGGCTTTTCGCACTTCGACGAAGAGCCAACGGTGCACATCGTGGTCGGCTCGCTGTTCGCCGCGATCATCGGCTCGGTGTCCTTCTGGGGCTCGCTGATCGCCTTCGGCAAGCTGCAGGAGATCCTGCCCGGTCGCCCGCTCGGTCTCGGCAAGCTGCAGCAGCCGCTGAACCTGCTGCTGCTCCTCGGTGCGATCGCCGCGGCCGTGGTGATCGGCATCGGCGCCACCAATGACGGTGTCTCCCAACTGTGGATGATCGCGGTGCTCGTCCTCGCCGGTGTGCTCGGCCTCGCGGTCGTGCTGCCGATCGGCGGCGCCGACATGCCCGTCGTCATCTCGTTGCTCAACGCGTTGACCGGATTGTCCGCCGCCGCAGCCGGTTTGGCGTTGAACAACACCGCGATGATCGTGGCGGGCATGATCGTCGGCGCGTCCGGCACCATCCTCACCAACCTGATGGCCAAGGCGATGAACCGGTCGATTCCGGCCATCGTGGCCGGCGGATTCGGTGGTGGCGGAACAGCTCCCGGCGCCGGTGGCGACGGCGAAGCCAAGCAGGCCAAGGCCACCTCGGCCGCGGACGCCGCGATCCAGATGGCCTACGCCAACCAGGTGATCGTGGTGCCCGGGTACGGCATGGCCGTCGCGCAGGCGCAGCACGCGGTCAAGGAGATGGCGGCACTGCTCGAGGCCAAGGGCGTCGAGGTCAAATACGCCATCCACCCGGTCGCGGGGCGCATGCCGGGTCACATGAACGTGCTGCTTGCCGAGGCCGAGGTCTCCTACGACGCGCTCAAGGAGATGGACGACATCAACGGCGAATTCGGCCGCACCGATGTCGCCCTGGTGATCGGCGCCAACGATGTCACCAACCCGGCCGCCCGCGAGGACAAGAACAGCCCGATCTACGGCATGCCGGTGCTCAATGTCGACCAGGCCAAGAGCGTCATCGTGCTCAAGCGGTCGATGAACTCCGGCTTCGCTGGCATCGACAACCCGCTGTTCTACGCCGATCACACCTCGATGCTGTTCGGTGATGCGAAGAAGTCCGTCGGTGCGGTCACCGAGGAACTGAAAGCGCTGTAACACTGCAGGTTTCGCCCGGAACGACCCCTCGCCGGATTCGGCGGGGGGTCGTTTGCGGTTGGCGCTGCCCCGTACAGCAACCGTTAATTCGCTGGACACGGCCGGTCCGCAGGCCTGATCATCCTCGGAGTGTCCGCACGTAATGAGTCTCTTCGGTTGATCGACCCGAGGGAGCCCTCGGCCGATGTCGCCGAGCGGCTGCCGTGGGGTGTCACCGTCGATTCCAACTACTCGACGCGCGATGTGGTCGATGTGCTCGCGCTCACGCCGTTCCTGCGCGGCGATCAACCCTGCGCGCGCTCAGCGCATCTGGAGCGAATCAAGCCCGATGCGCCGTTGCGCCCTGCGCACGGCAGGGTGGTGCGCTCGACGCAGGACGAGGACAGCGGGATCGCGCTGGTGGCAGGCGTCGGCTGGTCCTCGCGGGTGGTCCGGTGGTCGGGTGGGTCGGCGACCGTCGAGGTCACCGCCGCGACCGACGAGCTCGCCGCGAGCGTGCTCGCCGAGTCCATTCGAGATGCGGCCGCGCAGCCGGAGATCGGCGAGACCATCGAGATGGGCTTCTGGCACATGCACAGCCACGGACCGCAGCGGCGTGGTCGGGCCATCTCGGCGCCGGAATGGCCTGCCATTCGCGGCAATTACGCCGCAGAGGTCTCCGGTGCGATGGACCGCCTGATGGCCTTGACCGCCGCGGAGGTCCGCGGCCGGTTGGTGCTGCTGCACGGACCGCCTGGCACCGGAAAGACCACGGCGCTGCGCGCGCTCGCCAGGGCATGGGCGCCGTGGTGCCAGTTCGACTGTGTGCTCGACCCCGAGGTGATGTTCGGCAAGCCCGGCTATCTGATGGACGTGGCTGCGGGCATCGACGGCGACGAGGACACCAAACGCTGGCGCATGCTCGTGCTGGAGGACTGCGACGAGCTGATCCGCGGTGAGGCGAAAGAAACAGCGGGACAGGGCCTTTCCCGCTTGCTCAACCTGACCGACGGCATGCTCGGGCAGGGCAGGGACGTGCTGGTCGCGATCACCACCAACGAGGATCTGTCCCGGCTGCACCCCGCGGTCACCCGACCTGGACGCTGCTTGGCACAGCTCGAGGTCGGCCGGTTGTCGCCCGCCGAGTCGGCGGCCTGGCTGGCCAGGGAACGCAAGGCGGACACCCCGTCCGATGCCGCGTGCCCGGACGGCGCGACCCTCGCCGAGTTGGTCGCACTGCGCGACGGCGACATCAAGATCCAGTCGATCAGCGAGGATCCGGTCAATCCTGGCCTTTATCTGTGACGCGTTCGTCGTCTGGCCCACCACACGAATATCGGGTCGATCGGCTAGATTCTGTGAGTTCGTCGGCCGCCCATGTGGCCGTATATCGCGTAAACCCTGGGGAGGGGAACCATGACAACACCTACGAACTATCCGCCACCGACGCAACCCGACGGTCACAGCTACGGTCCGGGATACCCACAGCAGCCGGGGGGCGTGCCAGGGTATCCGCCGCCGACCGGGTATCCGCAGCCTGGCTACGGTCCTGGCTTTCCGCCGCCGCAGGGTTTTCCACCTCCCCAGGGTTTTCCACCGCAGCAAGGCTTTCCACCGCAGCAAGGCTTTCCGCCGCCAGGTTTCCCGCCGCACGGTGGCCAGCCCGGCTTCCCGCCCGCCTTCCCGCCGCCGCGCCGCCGTGGCGGCCCTGGCAAGGCGATCGCCATCGTCGTTGCCATCGTTGTCGTGCTCGGCCTCGTCCTTTTCGGCGTCGTCTATGCCATGCGCTCCGATGGTGAAAAGGTCAGCATCGGCCAGTGCGCGAAGCTGTCCGGCACCACCTTCAAGGCCGAGTTCGCCACCAAGGAATGCTCCGACCCGGAAGCCAATTACGTAGTGGCCGAACGGCTCGACGGCGCCGCCAAGGACTGCCCGACCAAGGATTACGCCAGCTACTACCAGACCGGCAACAAGGAATACACGCTCTGCCTCCGCCTCAACGTGAAGGAAGGCGACTGCATCGACGGCAACACCCTCGGCGCGAGCACCAAGGTCGCCTGCACCGCAGGCGCCGACTACAAGATCGGCCGAATCATCCGAGGCACTGCCGACAAGTCCGCCTGCGGCCCCAAATTCACCGCCGACTCCACCATCGTCTACCCCAAACCAGACCCCGTAACCCTCTGCCTGGTCCCCCCGACAAAGTAAGGATCCATCCCGCGGGTCTGCCACTAACCCCGCCAGTTATGCACCTGTGCAGCGGATTTCGATGCGATCGGCTAGATTCGGTGAGTCCGTTCGGCTGCCGAGTGCTGCCGGCATTGCGTCGACCCTGGGGGAGGGTTCCATGACAACACCGCCGCCGCACGGCCATCCCTCCGAGTTCCAGCCTGGAGATCATCCCGGTGACTACCCGGCCGGTCAAAACGAGCTGGTTGAGGGCAAAGCCGTCAACATTCGCACATGGCTGGTCATCGTCGGCTTGCTCGTCCTGGTGGTGTTCGCCGTCATCATCAGTCGACCCGATAGCCAAAGGGTCGATATCGGCGGGTGTGCAAAGGTTTCCGGGCCCGATTCCCGCGCTGAGTTCGAGGTCAGGAAATGCTCCGACCGGGACGCCAACTACGTTGTGGCGGAACGGATCAGTGGCGCCGGTCAAGACTGCGCGAGCAAGGCTTACGCCATCTACTTCGAGAACGGCGACAACACCACGGGCAGCAGGCTGTGCCTGCGGCCCAACGTGAAGAAGGGTGACTGCGTGCGCGGCGATTCGTCCGGCATCGTCGCCGATAGGTTCTGCCGCGACGCCGACCACCAGATCAGCCAGGTCCTAGTCGGCACTGCGGATGAATCCGCTTGCCGATCCCGCAATCTCGGCGAACTCGGCATCGTCTACCCGAAGCGTGAACCCGTCACGCTGTGCCTGGTGAGATGGACCGGCTAGGCCCTCGCTGGGGCGACGGCAGCGGCGTAGCGGCAGCAGATCAGGACGGCAATGAGGGGGACGATCAAGGCGGTGGTGAGGGGGATCAGGGCGGTGAGCCAGCCGATTGTCGCGGGGCCGGCGAGTAGGCCGAGGTAGCCGATGCTGAAGACGCGGGACATGTCGGTTGCGGCCTTGGCGGAGCCCAGATTGCCTGCGGCGGTGAATATTTGCGGGATGGTGCCGGACAGGCCGAGGCCTGCCATGGCCCAGCCGATCAGGGTCAACGGGATCCAGGGGGAGAGGATGATCACGGTGAGGCCGATGGCACAGAGCAGGGTGCCGTAGCGGACGACGGCTACCCGGCCGAAGGCGCCGCTCACCCGGTCGGCGGCGAGGCGACCCGCGGTCATGGTGACGGAAAAGGCGCCGAAAGCCAGTGCGGCGGTGGCTTCGTCGGCGTCGAGGTGTTCGCGCATCTGCAGGGTGCTCCAGTCTCCGGCGACACCTTCGGCTAGTAGGACGGCGAAGGCGATTGCGGCCAGGGCGAATACCTTTCGGCGGTGCTCGGCGCTGTCCCGGTGCTGATGCGCCGAGGCAGGTGGATCATGGTGCACCGCAGCCGAATCGGCCGGTGCTCCGTGCTCGGTATCGCGAAGCAACCGAGGGACGAGTGCGAAGGTCAGTGCGACGCAGGCAAGGGCCGCCAGCGTCAGCGTCATTCTGGTGTCCCATTCCGCCCGCAGGGTTGCCGCCCCGAGTAGCGATCCCAGCAGTCCACCGCCGGAGAACAATGCGTGGAACGCCCCCATGATCGGGCGCCCGTAGGCCCGTTCCACGTGCACCGCTTGGGTATTCATCGAGACGTCCAATGCACCGTTGCCGAAACCGAAGCAGGCCAGCGCGAGTGCCAAGGTGATCGGGCCGGTCGCCAGTCCAGGCCCGATCAGCGCCAGGGACATAAGGGTCGCGGCCGCGGCGACCAGGTTCCGGCTGCCGAACCGATCCGCGAGCGGCCCGGTGATGCGCATGCCTGCCACGCCTGCGCCCGCCATCAGCAGGAGGAGCATGCCGAGCGTCGATTTCGCGACGCCGGTCCGGTCGGTGATCTCCGGAATATGCACCACCCACATGGCGAGCAGGAACCCGTTGAGCCCGAACACCGTGAACACGGCGGCGCGGGCAACGCGGGTGGGGCAATCGACCGTCGGAGTCACCAATCCGACGGTACCGATGTGCCTCAGTCGCTATCCGTTCCACACCCCGGTCGCGGCGGTCTCCTTCGCGTACTCGGTGAAATCCTTGGGCGCCCGGCCGAGTGCCCGCTGCACACCGTCGGCGGTCTTGCTGTTCCTGCCGTCCAGAATGGTGCCGAACAGGTAGTCGAGCAGGCTGACCGCGTCGGCGGGCAGCTGGAAATCGGTCAGTGCCGCAACGAATTCCGTGCGGCTCACGGGAATGAACGCGATCTCGCGGCCGGTCGCCTCGGCGATCTCGCCGACCGCCTCGGCAAAGGTGAGCGCGCGCGGCCCGGTCAGCTCGTACAGCTCGCCGTGGTGTCCCTCCTCGGTGAGTGCGCGGACCGCGACATCGGCGATGTCGTCGGCGTGCACGAACGGTTCCGGGACATCACCGTTGGGCAGCGCGACCTCGCCGGCGATGACGAGGTCGGTGAACGCGCCCTCGCTGAAGTTCTGGGCGAAGAAGCTGCACCGCACGATGGTCCAGTCGAGTCCGGATCCCCGCACGATCTCCTCGCATTCCACCGCCTCCGGCTCGCCGCGACCGGACAGCAGCACCAGCGTGCGCACGCCGGCGAGCTTGGCCGCGATCGTGAATGCCTGCAGGGTCTCCGGCGCGCCAGGCACCGCGAGATCGGGCTGGTACGCGACGTAGACGACGTGCACGTCGGCCAGCGCCGCAGCCCAGGTGCCGCGGTCCTCCCAGCTGAACGGGATCGGCGCGGTGCGCGAGCCGACGCGGATCGAGTGGCCCGCCTGCGCGAGCCGGTTCGCGACCCGGCTGCCGGTCTTGCCGGTGCCGCCGGTGACGAGGATGAGGGGCTGGTGTGCGGTGTTGTTTGTCATGACATGAGTACACCGGCTTGCGCCGAGACGAAACATAGTTCAGCAGCTCATGATCATGTGTGATCGTCTACGCTCGGTGACGTGGATGCGCTCGCCAGTCTGCTCGAAGGTCCACGTGCCCGAGGCGCGTTTCTGATGTGTTCGCTGCTCGAACCGCCCTGGTCACTGCACATTCAGGACGAGGCTCCGCTCACCGTGGTTTCGATGGTGCGCGGCGACGCCTGGATCATGATGGGCAAGAACGCGCCGCGACAGGTCTGCGAGGGCGATGTCGCGATCTTTCGCGGGCCTGACCACTACACCGTCGCCGACGAGCCGACCACCGCGCCGCAGATCTACATCCATCCCGGCAACGTGACCAAGACCGCCGATGGTGAAGTCCTGTGCGAGACACTGAGTCTCGGCGTCCGTCAGTGGGGCACCGCCGCCGACGGTGCCACCATGATGGTGACCGGAACCTACGAGTCGGCGGGCGCGGCAAGCCAGCGGCTGCTGCGCGCCCTGCCGCCGGTCATCGTGCTGCAGCGCGGCGACTTCGACACCCGCATTCTGGACATCCTGGTCGACGAGGCAGTCAAGGACGAGCCCGCGCAAGGCGTGCTGCTCGACCGGCTGCTCGACATGGTGCTGATCGCCGCCCTGCGTGCCTGGTTCGCCCGCAACGACGCGCCCGCCTGGTACCACGCCTACAGCGATCCGCTGGTCGGCAAGGCGCTGCGGCTGCTGCAGCACAATCCGGCGCACGGTTGGACGGTGGCCGGGCTGGCCGAGGCGGTCGGGGTGTCCCGCGCCGCGCTCGCCCGCCGCTTCACCGATCTGGTCGGCGAGCCGCCGATGGCGTTCCTCACCGAATGGCGCCTCGCGCTGGCCGCCGACCTGCTCGCCGAGTCCGACGCCACCATCGAATCCATCGCCCGCCAAGTCGGTTACGGCAGCGCCTTCGCGTTGAGCACGGCCTTCAAACGCCATTTCGGCGTAAGCCCCCGTGACCACCGCCAAGGCGCCACTTCGGCTGAGCTATCGTCGGCCGGGTGACACAGCAGTATCCGGTCCTCTGGCCGATGCCGACCCGGTGGTCGGACAACGACCACTACGGGCACGTGAACAACGTGACCTACTACTCGTACTTCGACACCGCGGTCAACGCGTGGTTGATGCATGCCACCGGCGCCGACATCCGCGAGTTGCCCGCGCTCGGCGTGGTCGCGCAGACCTCGTGCCAATACGTAGGCTCGCTCAGCTTCCCCGACCAGCTGCAGGTCGGCCTGCGCATCTCGCGGCTCGGCCGGTCCAGCATCACCTATGACCTGGCGATCTTCCGTGAGGCCGACGGCGACCTCGAACTGGCCGCCACCGGCACCTTCGTGCACGTCTACGTCGACTCGGCGACCCGCAAACCCGTCGAGATCCCCGAGGTGATCCGCACCGCCGCAGGCGCCCTCGTCACCGGGTAGTGCCTCGTCCAGAAAGGTCGCGTCGGTAACCGGGTGTTGGGTTGATGTGGGCGTGTGGCCGGTGATGCTGCCGGTGGAGGTGCTGCCGGTGGCCCGGAAGCCGGAAGTGTTTGTGCGAGCGATGACCCCGCAGGAGGATTGACCGCAGGCGGCATCACGCCGACTCTGCCCCGCGCGGATTCTGTTCACGCTGAGGCAAATTCAGCTCTGGCGACAATCATGGGTTCCTCGACACGGCAGCGGGGCGGGGAGATTCCTCTCCCCGCCCCGTGTGGAGGTGCTCGACGGCCGATCAGTCGACGAGGAACCCCCAGCGCTGGTCGTTATAACCGGCGGTGCATTGGTGCCCGAAAATTTTGCCATCACCATGTGCCGCAAGGCAAAGTCCGCGCTGCACGTTCTTGATCATTCCCGCAGCCGGACCATCCGTCCATCGCTGGTCCTGGTAGCCGAGGCAGGGGTGGGTAAAAACGTGGCCGTTAGCGTGCATTGCCAGACAGTGCCTACTCTCTTGATTGCGCAATGTGTCGTCATTGCCGTACATCCAGCGCTGATCTGCGTAACCCCCGCATCCCCACAAGAACACCTTGGGATGATGGTTGGCCGCACATTTGGTGTGTTCCTGATTCTGCATCCTGAACCAGGTAACCTGTGCACTCAACTCCGCAGGGGACTCGCTGGCGGCGGCTGGCCGGGCAGCAAGAATGATGCCCGTCATCACGACTAATATAGATATAACTAATGTAGACAGCATGCGGCCGGTAAGGGCGGCGAAGGATTTACTTATTGACATGCGAGGTCTCTCCCATTGAATTGGCATGGTCACTTTTGGACTCGTGCGTGCGATTCAGAGTAGCGAGAGATCGGTGTCGAAGAATCCGCCCAAAGTTATATGGAGCACTATGTCTCGTGCCCTGCTGGTTGATGAGGGTAAACCACAGTCGCATACGCTCGTCCAACCGGAGGGCCGAATACGAAGAAGTGCTCAATAGTTTCATTTCTACCGCGAGAACTGACAATTATCCACACTCTTGTAGAAGTCATTCCCGATCAGCCGGTACTCGGGTTGGCCGCCAGCCTGACGTGCCGCCCGCCGGAGCCAGCGGTGCAGACCGCACCTGCCGCACCCCTTCTGATTCGCCGCACACGATTTCGCATGCGAAATCGTGTGCGGCGAATCAGAAAAGGTGCGGGAAGGGCTGGACTTGCGGACGGTGACCCTCGGGTAGCGGCGCGGGGGTGATGGTGGCTCTGGCGGTACTTGGACGGCGGGTGTGCTCGAGGGCGCGTTGCCAGCGATGGGCGGCTGAGAGGTCTGCGAGATCCGTCCAGGTCCACCGGACCATCAGTAGGCCGGTGTCGCGAATCGCGTCCTCACGGCGCTTCTCGTCGAAGACGGCGTCACCAGGCTCTTGGCCGGGTTTCAGTAGCCTGCCATACTTCATCCGTCCGTCGAATTCTCCGACGACGCCTGCCTCCGGGTCGTAGAAATCGACGCGGCCGAGGAATTTGCCTGCCGCAGAATGTACTTCACCTTGCAGAAGGGGTAGCGGGAGCCCATTTCGGTGAAACATCATGCGGCTCCGCGATTCGCCGACGCTCTCGCTGCGGGCGTCGAGTAATCCAATTGTCCGGCGTGCCTGTGATATTCCGCGACGGTGGTTGGCGATTTCGAGCTCGATCGCCAATTCGGCTGCAGTGATGCCTAGTGCCCGAACGGCGGCGTCACCGACCACGACTGCTTGTTCGTATGGCAGTGTGCGAGCCAAATCGACGACTGTCCGTGCGGGCGACGTGACCCAATGCCCGTCGATCGACGACTCCGCCTGATATCGGCGCGCAATGAACTTTCAACGCGGGCCGGATCCGTCCACCGTAGCGCCGATCCCGAGTAACCTGCACCCGGTCCAATGGTGTTGCCCACAAAGGTAATTTGTACAGCACGGCGGCTGATTGGTGACTCACGATCGCGTCAGCGGCCATTGCGGGTAAAGTAGATTCGATCAATACCCGGTGTCGACCGATCCGATCGAGGCTGCCGTACTCCGCCGCGTCGACGTAACAGCCATGGCGGAGGTGATGCCAACTCGGGCCTCGATACAGCTGGCGGATGTCGTGGTCGGTATAGCCGGCGGCCAAGGCGTCCTGACGGCGGCGAATCTGCTCCATCACTCGATGCTGAACCCCCCACGGTCGCCGATACCACCCCCACATGTCCGATTGTGGACAACTCCCGCCTGTGGAGGCTATGAACAACAAAGCCGCACATCTCTTGTTTTCCCGCACACGATTTCGCATGCGAAATCGTGTGCGGGAAAACAGGAAGGGTGCGTTTAATTGCCGAGCAGGGCGGCCTGGAAGCGACGCATGCCGTCGATCCAGCGGTCGTAGTCGGAACCCTTGTAGCGGTACATCTTCAGGACCTCGGGGTGGGGGAGGATCAGGAAGTGTTCGGCGTCGACACCTGCCAGGACGACTTCGGCGGCCTCGTCGGGGGAGAGCACCTTGCCTGCGGTGGTCACTGCTTTGATGGCCAGTTCGGCCTCGGCGGAGTGTTCCGTCGCGCCAAGGCCCGAGTGCAGGAGCTGGGTGTCGACGCCCATCGGGCAGACGCAGCTCACCCGAATGCCCTTGTCGCCGTAGGTGACCGACAACCATTCGGCGAATCCGACCGCGGCGTGTTTGGAGACCGCGTACGGCGCGGAGCCGAGCTGGGTGAGCAAGCCCGCCGCCGACGCGGTGGACACGAAGTACCCGCTGCCGCGAGACAGCCACTCGGGCACCAACAGTCGCGCCGCACGCACATGGGCGAGCACGTTGACCTCGAGCGCCGCCGCCCACTGCGCGTCGGTGCTGTCGAGCCCGGCGCCGCCGCCGATCCCCGC
Organism: Nocardia sp. NPDC049149; assembly: GCF_043197455.1. Lineage (NCBI taxonomy): Bacteria > Bacillati > Actinomycetota > Actinomycetes > Mycobacteriales > Nocardiaceae > Nocardia > Nocardia sp. NPDC049149. The sequence continues at coordinate 70,853 of NZ_JBICTD010000005.1, read as the reverse complement.
GTTCGCGAAATACAGGTCCACCGGACCGAATTCGGCGGCCGCGCGCTCGATCAGCCCGCGAATCACCTGCTCGTCGGCGACATCACCGCCCACCGCGACCGCGGCCGCGCCGAGCGATTCGGCAACCTGCGCCGCCGCACCGGCATCGAGATCGGCGAGCACCACGCGCGCCCCCGCCGCGACCAGCCCGCGCGCCAGCGCCGCACCGATCCCCGCCCCGGCCCCCGTGACGATCGCAACCTTGCCCGAAATCTCCATCCCCGCACCTTAGCGAGGCGGTACCGGTGCCTGACCGAGAATCTCGGCCACCATCGGCCATCCGCTCGCGACCTACCCGGAAATATCGCCTGCTCAGTTGGATCCGGCGAGCCGGTCCAGCAGTGGTGCGGTGCGCGGGCCGACCAGTTCGCGCATCACCAGCGCCATGTTGGTGCGTTCGACGCCGGGAATCTTCAGTATCTGTCCGGCGATTCGGTATAAATCGTCGGCGTCTCTGGCGACGACCCGGACTGTCAGGTCGGTGAGGCCGGTCATGCCGCACACCTCGGTCACCTCGGGCACCTCGGCGAGTTCGTCTACCACCGAATCCAATTGGTGTTGATCGACGACTACCGCGACAAAGGCCGACAGCGGATAGCCGAGGGCGCGTGGGCGCACCCTGCGCTCGAAACTGCCGAGCACGCCGCCCGCCTCCCAGCGGGCGAGCCTGGCTTGCACGGTGTTGCGGGACAGTCCGAGCCGAGCGGCCAGCTCCACGCCCGTTGCTCTCGGATTGGCGACCAGTTCCAGCAGCAGTCGAGCATCAGTGGCGTCCAAGGTCACATCGACCGTTTCTCTGGTCATGCGACGCAGTATGACATCACCCGACCGTCCAGAATTGAGCATTCTGCGCATTCGCGTGTCGTTCGCTTGCGCACATCGCATTATCGTGGATGCTGTGAGGTAGAGCACATGCGCGGCGGAACCGGGCAGCAGCCAGGCCCGCCGGCAGCCAGGGTGAGGAGGCGGTCACCGATGCCAGAGAAGATCGAATACCCGGTGCAATTGGTCCAGCCCGACGGTCGCCGCGTCCTCGATCGGGAGAACGCCGCCCTGGTCGCCGACGTCGGACCGGACGAGCTACGCGCGATGTACGAGGACATGGTCGTCACCCGGCGCATCGACACCGAGGCGACCGCATTGCAGCGCCAAGGCCAACTGGGACTGTGGGCCCCGCTGCTCGGCCAGGAGGCCACCCAGGTCGGTTCGGCGCACGCCCTGCACCCCGACGACTACGTGTTCTGCAGCTACCGTGAGGCGGCCGTCGCCTACTGCCGCGGCGTGCACCCCAGCGAGATCACCCGCATGTGGCGCGGTGTCGCGCACTCCTGCTGGGATCCGGACGCGGTCAACATGACCAACCCGAACATCATCGTCGGCTCGCAGGGTCTGCACGCGACCGGCTACGCCTACGCCGCGCACCTGGACGGCGCCGAGATCGCGACCATCGCCTACTTCGGCGACGGCGCGAGCAGCCAGGGTGATATCGCCGAGGCGCTCGGCTTCGCGGCGAGCTGGAGCGCGCCGGTGGTGTTCCTGTGCCAGAACAATCACTGGGCGATCAGCGAGCCGGTCCGGGTGCAGAGTCAGACGCCGATTGTGCGGCGCGCCTACGGATACGGGATCCCCGGCGTTCAGGTGGACGGCAACGATGTGCTCGCGGTGCTCGCGGTCACCAGGCAGGCGGTGGCGCGCGCCCGTGCCGGCGGTGGGCCGTCGTTCATCGAGGCGATCACCTACCGGATGGGCCCGCACACCACGGCCGACGACCCGACGCGCTACCGCTCGTCCGCGGAGAACGAGCAGTGGGCCCGCCGCGATCCGATCGATCGACTGCGCAGGCTGCTGGAACGCGAGTCGCAGATCGACGACGCGTTCCACCGTCAGGTCGCCGAGCATGCCGACGAGGTCGCGCGCCAATTGCGCACCGCGACCATCGAAATGCCCGATCCCGCACCGATAGACATGTTCGACAACGTGTATGCCACCCCGCACGCGCTCATCACCGAAGAGCGGCGGGAGTACGCGGAGTACTTGGCTGGCGATCCCAGCGAGGCTGCCGCGCGACCGGAAGGAGTCCCTTCATGATCACTACTTTTGCCAGCGCCCTCAATACCGGGCTGCGCCGCGCACTGGAGGACGACCCGAAGGTTGTGCTGATGGGCGAGGACATCGGCAGGCTCGGCGGCGTGTTCCGGGTGACCGACAGCTTGCAGAAGGACTTCGGCGACAACCGGGTCATCGACACTCCACTTGCCGAATCGGGCATCGTGGGAACGGCTTTCGGCATGGCGTTGCGCGGCTATCGGCCGGTGTGTGAGATCCAGTTCGACGGGTTCGTCTATCCCGCGTTCGATCAGATCGTCTCGCACGTGGCCAAGATCCACTATCGGACGCAGGGAAAGGTGAAGGCGCCCATCACGATTCGCATCCCGTTCGGCGGCGGGATCGGTGCGGTCGAGCATCATTCGGAGTCGCCGGAGGCGTATTTCGCACACACCGCCGGGCTGCGGGTGCTGGCGCCGAGCAACCCGGCCGACGCGTATCTGATGATCCGCCAGGCGATTGCCATGGACGATCCGGTGATCTTCTTCGAGCCCAAGCGGCGCTACTGGGACAAGGCCGACGTCGATTTCCTCGCCCTGGACCGGGACGGCGGGTTGCCCGTGGACCGGGCCATGGTGCGCCGCACCGGCACCGACGCCACCGTCGTCGCATACGGCGGGACGGTCGAGACCGCCATGTCCGCGGCGAAAATCGCTGCCGAAGAAGGACATTCGCTCGAGGTGATTGATCTGCGCAGCCTCTCGCCGATCGACTTCGACACCATCGAGGCCTCGGTCGCCAAGACCGGCAGGCTGATCGTGACGCACGAGGCGCCGGTTTTCGCCGGTCTCGGTGCGGAAATCGCCGCGAGGATCACCGAACGGTGCTTCTATCATCTCGAAGCGCCGGTCCTGCGCGTCGGTGGCTTCGACATCCCCTTCCCCCCGGCTAAGCTCGAAAAGTTCCACCTGCCCGACCCCGATCGCATTCTCGCCGCGGTCGATCGAACGCTCGCCGCCTGACGCCGGTCAGCCGTAGTGAGAGGTGCCAACGTGGAAGATCGCGCCCAGCCAGGGGCGGGGAAGGTGCTGGAATTCCGGCTCCCCGACCTCGGAGAAGGGCTGGCCGACGCCGAACTGGTGTCCTGGTCGGTCGACGTCGGCGACGCGGTCGCACTGAATCAGACGATCGCCGAGGTGGAAACGGCGAAGGCGGTGGTGGCGCTGCCGTCACCGTTCGCAGGCCGGGTGGTCGAGTTGCTCGCGCAGCCGGGGGAGACCATCCTCGTCGGCGCGCCGCTGATCCGGGTGCGCGACGATCAGGCGCCTGCCGAGAGTGGACGACCCGCACTAGATGATGCTGCTGGTTCTGGCGACAGTGATGCTGGGCATCAGGATGTTTCGAGTCGCGATGCGGCGAGCAAAGCCGGAGCGGCGGCAGATCATGCCGAATCGAACGGCACCGGGCGCACTTCGGTGCTCGTCGGCTACGGGCCGGAGGGCGAGACCGTGTCGCGGCGGCGTCGCCCTGCTGTCGCGAAACCCGATAGTGCGGACGTGATTTCGGCGGATGCCGAATACGATGCGCAGCCCGAACCGACGCCGACGGAAGGCATGCCGCGCACGGTCCGGCCCCAGCTCGGCGTCACCAGGCCCGCCGCCACCCCCGCTGCCCGCAGGCTCGCGCGCGAAATCGGCATCGACCTGTGGTTCGTCGCGGGCTCCGGACCGGACGGCGCGGTCACCGTCGAGGACGTGCGCGGTGCCGTGCCGGTTTCCCAACCGCGCAAAGTAGGCGCGACCGGCAAGGCGGGCGCGACCATACAGCCCGAAACCCGTTCGGCCCCTGCGGTCACCGATCCGGCGGCGGGTGTCATTCGCGAACCCGCGCGCGAAGTGCGCACCCCGATCAGCGGCATTCGCAAGCGCACCGCGGCCGCCATGACGGCAAGCGCCCGCACCATCCCGCAGGCGAGCACCTTCGTCACCCTGGATTTCACCGCGTCGATGGAGCTGCTCGACCACCTGCGCACCACCAAATCCTTTGCCGGACTGACCCTCACGCCGCTCGCGCTGGTGGCGAAGTCGGTGCTCGCCGCGCTGGCGGAGTTCCCGGACATCAACACCTTCTGGGACGAGGCGAATCAGGAGATCGTCACCAAGCACTACGTGAACTTGGGCGTCGCGGTGGCCACCGACCGTGGGCTGCTGGTGCCGAACATCAAAGAGGCGCAGGCGTTGAGTTTGCGTGATCTCACCCGTGAGATCAGCTGGGTCGCCGAGACCGCGCGATCGGGCGGCGCAAGCCCGACCGATCTGCGTGGCGGCACGTTCACCATCACCAACGTCGGGGTGTTCGGCGTCGACACCGGTGTGCCGCTGGTGAATCCGGGTGAGGCGGCGATTCTGTGTCTCGGCTCGATCCGCAAGCGCCCGTGGGTCTTCCGCGACGAACTCGCGGTCCGCTGGGTCACCACCCTCGGCATCAGCTTCGACCACCGCATGATCGACGGCGAACTCGCCTCCCGCTTCCTCGCCACCACCGCAGGCCTCCTGGAAGACCCCCTCACCCTCCTCAGCCGAATCTGAACCCAGGACTTCCCGCCCGAGTGGGAACTGGTGGCGGCATTTCGCGAGTAGCGTCCGCCGTCAGTTCTCACTCGGTGCGAATGTCCATTTCGGGTTGCTCGGCGGTTGCCATGAGAAGTCTTCGTGATGTCACCTGGGCGAAACATTTGCTGGGGGTTCATGTAAAGAACGGCGACTAGACCATTTCTATGGCAGTCGAAGCGCATCCGGTCGATAGCAGGTTGCCGTTCGGACGGCAGCTCACGTTCGGGATTCAGCACGTGTTGATCATGTACACCGGGTGCATCACGGTGCCGCTGGTGTTCGGGGCGGCGGTGGGGCTCGATCGCGCCACGATTGCGCTGCTGATCAGCGCGGATCTCCTGGTGGCCGGGATCATCACGATGGTGCAGAGCCTCGGGCTCGGCAAGCTGGCCGGTGCGCGACTGCCGATCATCTGCGGCGCGACCTTCATCGGGTTGGACCCGATGATCATGATCGCCAGGGAGTACGGGCTGGAGGCGGTCTACGGTTCGATGCTGATCGGCGGTGTGGTCGGCATCGTGCTTGCCTGGCCGTTTGCCCGGATGGTCCGATTCTTTCCGCCGCTGGTCTCTGGGACCGTGCTCACCGTGGTCGGCGTCTCGCTGATCGGCACGGCCGGTCGGCTGATCGTCGGCACCGACCGGACCGACCCGTCGTTCGCCGCGCCCTCGCATATCGGGGTGGCCGCCGTGGTCGTCGTGCTCGCGGTCGGGTTCATGTGCCTCGCCCGCGGGATGTGGTCGCAGATCGGGGTGTTGATCGCGCTTGCGGTCGGTGTCGTTCTCTCGATCCCGATGGGGCTTGTCGACACCGGCGGCATCACCAGCAGCGCCTGGGTCGGCCTGCCCGAGCCGTTCCATTTCGGCGCACCCGAGTTCCCGATCACGGCGGTGGTCGCCATGAGCATCGTGATGGCCGTGGTGTTCGCCGAATCCACCGCGAGCATGCTGGCGATCAGCGAGATCACCGGCAAACCGGTCGGCAGGGCCGAACTGGCCCGCGGCCTGGTCGGCGACGGGCTGTCCGGCGTGCTCGGCGGCGTCTTCACCGCGTTCGTCGACTCGATGTTCAATCAGAATGTCGGCGCGGTGGCGGCCACCCGCGTGTTCAGTCGCTATGTGACCGCGACCAGCGGCGCCATCCTGATCGTGCTCGGCCTGGTGCCGCGGTTCGGCGCGCTGGTCGCGGCGGTGCCCAAACCGGTGGTCGGCGGCGTCGGCCTCGTCCTGTTCGCCACCATCGCGATCGTCGGCATCGAAACCCTCCGCCGAGCCGACCTCGGGGATCGCATCAACGCCATCATCGTCGCCACCGCGCTCGGCCTCGGCCTGCTCCCGGTGCTGACCAAGGACTTCTTCGTCAAGTTCCCCTCTGCCGTGCAGATCCTGCTGGACAGCGGCATAACCATGGGCGCAGGCTCGGTGTTCGCGCTCAACCTGCTCTTCAATCACACCCGCCTCGGCGCCTTCGCCCGTGGCGAATCCGAACCTGACCCGCTGGCGTTGTCCGTGCCCGATGTGTCAGCACCGCCGCAGCGCACGCAACAGGAACCGACGGCCGCCGATCCGGCTCCGGCACCGAGCTGATCAGTGTCGCCTCGACGCACCGCAACTCGACCGTGACGCCCTGCCGCACAATGCTTTCCGGCATGTCGAGTCATGCGATCAGCTACAGCGACTTCCGTGACCGGCGTAGTACCGTCCGGCTGGCACTGCATCGACGGTCCGACACGGTGCGATCGTGTCAGTCGCCGTGGGACAGCACCTTTCGCACCACCAATCCGGCAACCAGGGCCCAGAATGCGGCACCGACGCCCGCGAAGCCGATGCCCGAGGCGGCGATCAGGAAGGTGACGATGCCTGCTTCCCGATGCTTCTCGGAACTGAGGGCGCCGACGAGGGCGGCGCCGAGCGTGGCCAGGAGTGCAAGGCCCGCAACGGTTTCCAGGGTGCCCGCGGGAGCGGTGGCGATCAGGGTGACCAGGGCAGCGGAGCCGAGTGCCACGATCAGGTAGCAGACGCCCGAGGTAAAGGCGGCGATCCAGCGTTTCTTCGGATCCGGGTGTGCCGCAGGGGCCGCGGACAGGGCGGCGCTGATCGCGGCGAGGTTGATGGCGTGCCCGCCTGCCGATGCGCCGAGCACGGTGCCGATCCCGGTCACCGACATCGCTGCCCGCCAAGGGACTTGGTAGCCGAAGGACTTCATCACCGCGGTTCCCGGAATGTTCTGCGAGGCCATGGTCACGATGTACAGCGGCAGCGCGACACCGATCATCGCCTGCCAACTCCAGTGCGGCAGTGTGAGTTCCACCGTCGGGGTCATCGCGGCAAGGTCGAGGTGCTTGTGCTGCACCGCGATACTGATGCCAGCGCCGACGGCGGCCGTCACGAAGGCCGCGATCACCGCCCACCGCTTGGCGAAGCGGTGCAATACGAGCCAGACCACGATCACCGGCACCACCACCGCCGGACTGGACTGGACCGCCTTGACCGGCGCGAGGCACAGCGGCAGCAACACTCCAGCCAGCATGGCCTGCGCGATCTCCACCGGAATCGCGGCGACCAGGTTGCCGAGCCGCTGCCACAGTCCGGTGATCACGATCAACACCCCGGTGATCGCGAACGCACCGACCGCGGCGGGCCACCCACCGGCCACCGCACCCGTGCTGGCGAGCAGTGCCGCGCCCGGTGTCGACCAGGCCAGCGTGATCGGCATGCGATAGCGGTAGCTGAGCAGCATCATGCCGAACGCCTGGGTCACGCAGACCGCGAGCAGGCCGGACGCCGCCTGCGCGGTGCTCGCGCCGACCGCGGTCAGCCCGCTGAGCACCACGGCGAACGCGCTGGTGAAACCGACCAGACCGGTGACGATCCCGGCGCTGATCGGCTGCCCGAGTCCGGCCGAGAGGGTGGGGGCGGACTCGGGCCCCTGCTGTTCGGTGGGTGCAGGCGGCGCCGCGGAAACGTTCGACATTGCGCCGATCCTGCCCGCAACTGGACTGGAGGTCACGGGCCAGTGACCCGAAACTGGACTGAGTTTCGTGGTCGACCAGGGCATGCGACCGGCACGGCCACTGGTGGTCGTTAAGCGACCTGGACAAATTCGGGACGGCCACCGGTCCAGTCGTCTCGAGTTGATCGGCCGCCGGTGCGGCCTGTCGCACCACAACATCGACGTCGGCGAACCGGCTCGACTACCGGCGAGTAGCGCTGGGGTGCAGCCACATTGCCCTGATCAGGTGCGTAGGCTGAGGGTATTCGGGTGCGCGAAGATGCGATTCTGGACGAGGAGCTGGGTTGAGCGCGGTACTGATCTCACCGGTAGAGCTTCGAGGAGCGTTGTCGGACAAGCAGGTTCGTCTGCTGGACGTCCGATGGGCGCTGGGTGACCCGGACGGGCCGCAGCACTATCTGAACGGCCACATCCCCGGCGCCGTGTTCGTCGACATGGAAACCGAACTGGCCGCCCCGCCGTCACCCGCGCGGGGCAGGCACCCGCTGCCGGATATCGCGCAGCTGGAGAAGTGCGCGCGCAGCTGGGGTGTGCGGCGCGGCGATCCGGTGGTCGTCTACGACGCGACCGGTGGCATGGCGGCCGCCCGCGCCTGGTGGCTGCTGCGCTGGGCCGGGATCGCCGATGTGCGGATCCTCGACGGCGGCCTGCCTGGCTGGACGAGCGCAGGCGGCGACATCGCGACTGGCACCGAGCCGGACCCCGAGCCCGGTGACGTGGAACTGACGCCGGGTCACCTTCCGGTCATCGACGCGGACGCGGCCGCCCGCTGGCGTGGCGTGCTGCTCGATGCCCGCGCGGGCGAGCGCTACCGCGGCGAGGTCGAGCCGATCGATCCGCGCGCGGGTCACATCCCCGGCGCGATCAGCGCGCCGACCGCCGAAAACCTCGACGCCAATGGACGTTTCCGGGCACCGGCCGAGCTCCGCGACCGCTTCGCAGGCTTCCGCGCCGAACCGGTCGCGGTCTACTGCGGCTCCGGCGTCACCGCCGCCCACCAGGTCGCTGCCCTCGCCGTCGCAGGCATCGAAGCCGCCCTGTACCCGGGCTCGTGGTCCCAGTGGTCGCACGATCCGAAGCGTCCGGTCGCCACCGGAAGCTGATCAGGGACAGCTGCGGGCGACAGCCTGGAGTGCCATGTTGTCGGCCACCGTCAACGCCAGGTCGTAGTGGATGGCGACGGTGAGATATTTGCCTGCGTAGAAGCAGTGGTTGGCACGGGCGGGTGGGAGCCATTCGGCCGGAGTCTTGTCGCCCTTGGCCTGGTTGGTGCGGCCGTCGGTGGCGAGCAGGTTGGTGTCGAGGTCGTTGGCGAAGCGGATCCGTCGGTCGATCGGCCAGAAGGCCGCTCCCATGTCCCAGGCGGCGGCCAGTGGATACACGTGGTCGATCTGGACGTTGTCTGCGTCGGCCTTCTCGAACGGGATGCGCTTGCCGGTGTAGGGGTCGGCCAAGATTCCGCCGACTACGACACAGTCGCGGGTTCCCTGCCGGAAACGCACCTCGGTGAGCTGCGCGGCGAGCACATTGTTGCGGGTGTCGCAGCCGTCGTGCCCGCCGGGAGCGTCGTTGTCGTCGGTCCAGGCAGGCCCGAAAACACAGCCCTGCCCCGCCTTGCAGCCACGCTCGTAGCCACCGGGATGCGGCCGATTCGGCACCACCCGCACCCCCGCGAGCAGGCGCTCGACCTCGACCCTGGTCGGACTGCCCGGTGCAGGCGTCACCGGACCCGTGTCGATCGCGAGCCCGCCGCACCCCGCCACGCACAGCACGACGAACGCACCGGCCAGCCAATGCCGAACGTCCGCACCCATGGCGTCACATCTACACGTGCGGACCGACATCCGGGTACCCCGGGCACAGCGCGATTCTCAGCAGGAAGGCCGGGCGATCCTCACAACCACGCGCGCGCGAGGAGGTCGTCTTCGGCGACCTCGCTCGCCCGCGGTGGGAACCGGGTGGCCGAAATCGACTCTGCGTGCGCGCCGTCGTGCCCGATCAGCCACGAACCGCCGCGCTCCTCGCATTCGGCGAGCTTGGCGAAGGTGGCGAGCAGGAAGGTGATGGCTTCGTGCGGGTCGAGAGTTCGGGCCAAGCGCTGTGATTCACCGGGGCGGGACAGGTCGAGCCACACGCCGGACTGGCCGTCCAACCTCATCCCGACGATCTTCTCGGCCTTGATGAAGGTGAATTTGCGCCGTTCCCACGGCGTCGTCGGCGTGAAGCTCTGCTCGAGAACCTGGAGCAGAATCGTCATGATTGCCTCCGCTTCCGTTGACACCTGACTGCGCTTACCCGACCCGCTGGCTTCGCCAGCTGCCATCCCCGGGGGTTCTGCTGCGATGACCAGCGGATATACCAGTATGTTCCGGTCAGGCCCAGAAATCCAGACAAGCGCGACGTCGCGGTCGATGGATCGCTGTCGGACCGGCCTGCTTGGATGGGTTGATGCTGCACGGTCTGTGGTCGCCGGGCTCCGGGTTGCTGCTCTGGCACGATTCGCCCCTCGTCGCGCTGCCCGACCCGTTGGGCAGCGCATTGCGCGCGTCGAAATTCCGGCACCGGGCCGAGGTGCTGGTCGACGGCGCGGCGACCGCGCAGGTCCGGGCGCACGCGATGGCGCCGATCGCGGCGGCGGACGCGCTGCGGCAACGACTGCCGAGCGAGGCGGTGTCCGGCGATCTGCGGTTTCTCGCGCACGTCGCGCGTGGCATCGAGCGCTGGGTGCGGGCCGGTCGGATCGTGCCCGAGTTGCGCAGGGCCGATGGCCAATGGTGGGTGCGCTGGCGGTTGGTCGGGGGCGAGCGGCAGCGGGCCTGGCTTGCCGAGCTGGCCGTGGCCATGCCCGCGGCGCTGCGGGTCGCCGGTCGGCCGAACGCGGTGCTCGACGACCTGGTCACCGAGCTCACCGATCCGATCGCGCGGACGCTGATCGACGCGTCGACGGCCTCGCACCCGCTGGTCGACGCGCTGGTGCGCGATATCGCCTTGGACGGCGGCAGCTATCGGGTCGCCGAGGTGCTCGAGCAGTGGCGGGCGACCCTGACCGGCGACGAGCCGGAATTGGTGCTGCGCCTGCTCGAACCGGACGGCGAGCTCGGCACCGCCGACGAATCGGTCGCGCTGTGGCGGCTCGAGGTGTGTCTGCGGCTCGACGGTGAAGCGCCGAATCCGGTACTGCTGCATACGGATCCGAATCTGCTGCGGATCGCGGTGGACAAGCTCGGCGCGGCACAGCGCGCCTATCCTCGGCTGCGCGACCTGCCCACCGATCCGCGGTCGATGGATCTGCTGCTGCCCACCGAGGTCGTCGTCGACCTGGTCGAGCACGGTGCGCACGCGCTGCAGGCCGCAGGCGTCAAACTACTGCTGCCGCGGGCCTGGAATGTCAGTGCGCCGACCATGCGACTGCGGGTGGACAGCGCGGTGCCCGCCGCGGAAAGCACCGTCGGCATGCCGGGACTCGTCTCGTACCGATGGGAACTCGCGCTCGGCGACACCGTGCTCACCAAGGCGGAGATGGCTCGGCTGATCACCAGCAAGTCCGACCTGGTCAAGCTGCGCGGCGACTGGGTGCAGGCCGATCACAAGATGCTGGCCGCCGCCGCGCGCTACGTTGCCGCGCACACCGATACGTCCGAGATCACCTTCGCCGACCTGATCGGCGAACTCGCGGGCGGCCGCGTCGAACAGGTGCCGATCACCGAGGTCACCGCCACCGGATGGGCCGCGGACATCCTGGACCGAACCCGCGAGCTCCCGCCGATCGCCCCGCCGATCGGCCTGAAAGCACAGCTGCGGCCCTACCAGGAACGTGGCCTCGCCTGGCTGGCGACCATGAGCCGCATGGGTTTCGGCGGAATCCTGGCCGACGACATGGGCCTCGGCAAGACCCTGCAGGTGCTGGCGCTGCTGGTGCACGAGCGCGAGTCGGTCAGCGGCGCGCTGCTGCCCTCCACCGCCCAGGTGCCCGGCAAGGAGTCGGCTGGCGGTGCGGTGCCGCAGTCGACGTCGCCGGGATCTGTGGGGGAGTTGGCTGGTGGTGCAGCGCCGCATCCCACTTTGCTGGTGTGCCCGATGTCGGTGGTCGGCAACTGGCAGCGCGAGACCGAGCGTTTTGCGCCCGATCTGCGGGTGCTGGTGCACCACGGCGCGGGCCGGCGGTTGGGGGCCGAGCTGGATGCGGCAGTGGCGGACGCTGATCTCGTGATCACGACGTATGCCTTGCTTGCACGGGATCTCGACGAGCTGAAACGGCAGTCGTGGGATCGGATGGTGCTGGACGAGGCGCAGCACATCAAGAACGCGGGGACCAGGCAGGCGCGCGCGGCCCGGTCGTTGCCTGCGCGACATCGGCTGGCGCTCACCGGAACTCCGGTGGAGAACCGGCTGGAGGAGCTGCGGTCGATCATGGATTTCGCGATGCCGAAGATGCTGGGCAGCGCGCAGACGTTCCGCGCCCGCTTCGCGGTGCCGATCGAGCGGGAGCGCGACGAGAACGCGATCAGCAGGCTGCGGATGATCACCCAGCCGTTCGTGCTGCGCCGGGTGAAGACCGACCCCGCGGTGATCACCGATCTGCCGGAGAAACTGGAAATGACGGTGCGCGCGAACCTGACCGTCGAGCAGGCCGCGCTGTACCAGGCGGTGGTCGACGACATGCTGGAGAAGATCAAGGACGCGAAAGGCATGGCGCGCAAGGGCGCCGTGCTCAGCGCGCTGACCAGGCTCAAGCAGGTGTGCAACCATCCGGCACATTTCCTCGGCGACGGCTCTGCGGTGCTGCATCGTGGCAATCATCGATCCGGCAAGCTCGCGCTGGTCGAGGACGTGCTGGATGCGGTGCTCGCCGACGGCGAGAAGGCGCTGCTGTTCACCCAGTTCCGTGAGTTCGGCGAGCTCGTCGCGCCGTATCTGGTCGAGCGGTTCGGCACCGAGATCCCGTTCTTGCACGGCGGGGTGCCCAAGCAGCGGCGCGACACCATGGTCACCCGCTTCCAGGAACCGGACGGGCCACCGCTGATGTTGTTGTCGCTGAAGGCCGGTGGCACCGGGTTGACCCTCACTGCGGCCAATCATGTGGTGCACCTGGATCGTTGGTGGAATCCGGCGGTGGAGAACCAGGCCACCGACCGCGCGTACCGGATCGGTCAGCAGCGCAATGTCCAGGTGCGCAAGTTGGTCTGCGTCGACACCATCGAAGAGCGCATCGACGAAATGATCAACGGCAAAAGGCAACTCGCCGACCTGGCGATCGGGGCAGGGGAGAACTGGATCACCGAGCTGAGCACCGACGAACTGCAGCACCTGTTCGCCCTCGGCGCGGAGGCGGTCGGCGAATGAGTCCCTACATCGACTACAGCGAATTCGGCAAGCGGCGGCCGGTGCGCGGCGGGGTCGAGGCCCGCAGTCGCCGTGGCGGTTTCGGACGCACCTGGTGGGGCAAGGCGCTGATCGACGCCGTGGAGCGGATGGCAGAGCCAGGCCGCATGTCGCGCGGGCGCACCTATGCCAGGGCCGGGCAGGTGGTGAGCTACCGGATCGAGCCCGGCGCGGTCACCGCGGAGGTGCAGGGCAGCCAACCGAGCCCGTTCACCGCGATCTTCACCGTCCGCCCGCTGCGGGAGGAGGAGATCGAGCTGCTCATCGAGGCGATCAGGGACGCGCCGGGCATGCTCGCCGAGATCGCTTCCGGCGCATTGCCGACCGACCTCGGTCCGCTGCTGCTGCCGACCACCGCCGCCGACCTGGATTTCAGCTGCAGCTGCCCGGATCCGGGTTGGCCGTGCAAGCATGTGGCGGCGGTCTGCTACCTGCTTGCCGAACGTCTCGATGAACGCCCCCGGGAAATCCTCACGCTGCGCGGCCTCGACCTGGACACCCTCATCGGCGGCATCGAACGCGACCTGCGCGCCACCGACGTCGCCGATCCCTACGGCGACGACGCCCAACTGCCGGACCTGCCGAAGCTCGAATTCCGCCCTGCCCTCGATGATCTGGACCAGATGCTGCTGCGGAAGGCGCTGCGGATGACGGCCGACGAGGAGTCCGTCGCCGCGGCAGGCCTGCGTGAACTCACCGCGCTGTACGGAAGTTTCGACGGCTGAGTGCTGTTCCGGGCGCGGTTGCGGCGGCTGTGCGCTGATTCCGCGCCGGGGTCACCCGGTGGCCTGCCGAGGTTGGTAAGCATCCGGCGTCGGGGCTTGCGGTTGCCACCGGACTCTTCGGGGCGGGATCAGGTCCGGTTGCACAGGGACCGGGACATCCCGACACCGGATGCTCACCCAGTGTGCGCGCGCCGACCCCGCCCCGGAACTGCCCGAGAGTTGCCCGGCCACTGCCCTTGCACCGAACTTCGGACCACGCCGGGGCGCGCGGTTTTGCGAACCAGAACCTGAACTCTGTTTAGGCTGACGGATGTGGCGGGCAAGGGCTTATGGCTGGCATCCGGCCTGGCGATCCTCGGTGCGACGGGCCCGGCCGGGCTCACTCTCGACCGGCTGGTCGCCGCGACCGGGCTGACCACCGGCTCCTTCTATCACCACTTCGCGGGGATCTCCGGATACAAAGCGGACTTGCTCGAGCACTTCGAGGAGGTGCACACCATGCGTTACCTCCGCGAGGTGACCGCCGCCGAAGGCCTCGATGCCCGCGGCCGACTCGAACTGCTGCTCGATCTCGTGCTCCAGGACGACGAGCCTGCCAGGCTGGAGACGGCGATCCGGTCCTGGGCGATCGACGACCCGGCCGCCGCCGAGGTCAAGCAGCGGATCGACGCCGTCCGGCTCGGCTTCCTGCGAAAGTTGTTGCGGGAGAGCGGGTACGGCGAGACCGACGCGATCCAGACGGCGCGGATTCTCTATCTGCTCGTGCTCGGTGCGAGCAACATGCTGCCCGTTGTCCCGCCGGAGGAGCTGCGCATCCTCGCCGAGCGGGTGCTGTCATGAACCGATCTGCCGAGCGAGCGAGTCGTCGTGACCGCACCGCGTGATGATCTCGGCACGGTGGTGCCGATCGCCGCACCGCCGCGGCGCGTGGTCTCGCTGGTTCCTTCGCTCACCGAGGCGGTGGCCGCCACCTGCCCGGACGTGCTGCTCGCCGCGACGCAATGGTGCACGCATCCGCGCGATTTGGCGGTCGAGCGGGTGCGCGGCACCAAGAACCCGGACACCCGCCGCATCATCGAGCTCGCTCCCGACCTGGTGCTGTGCAACATGGAGGAGAACCGGCGCATCGACGTCGACCGGCTGCGCGCCGCGGGAATTCCGGTGTGGGTGACCAGGATCGAAACGGTCGACGAGGCGCTCGCCGCACTGGCTCGACTGTGCACCGACGCGCTCGGAACTGCCGTCCCCGACTGGCTGACCGAGGCCGAAAAGGCCTGGGCGGCACCGCCATCCACACCACCGCGCAACGCGGTCATCCCGATCTGGCGCCATCCGTGGATGGTGGTCGGCCGCAACACCTTCACCGGCGACCTCGCCGCCCGCCTCGGCCTGCACCTCGTGCACGCCGATCGCCCCGATCGCTACCCGCGTCTCACCGACGACGAGCTGACCACCGGCATCGATCTCGCCGTGCTCCCCGACGAGCCTTACGTTTTCACCAGGGCCGATGGCCCCGACGCGTTCCCAGGCATCCCGGTCGCCTTGGTCGAGGGCCGCAGCCTGACCTGGTACGGGCCTTCCCTGGCCACCGCGCGCGCCACCCTCACCCGCCAACTGGCCGAGGCGTTTTACCCCTGATTCAGCCGAGCTCGTAGTCGAACCAGATGTGGTGTCCGCCGTCGGCATCCACGCTGAGACCGCCGGTTCCGGTGATCCCGGTCAGGTCTCCGGTGCCGCTGCCCGGGACGATGAGAAAGAACTCGTTCGAGCGATCGGTGCCCCCCGTGGTGGCCGAATGCGCGAAGTTGAAGGTGCCTTCGCTGCCGTTCAGCGCCCCCTCGAACGACTCCATCGCGACGTAGGTCCCCACACCGGTCGACAGGTCGAATGCCGAGGTGAACAGGGTCGCCGAACGCCCGGTGACCTCGCCGTCGAAGTGCTTTTCGATGGTGGCCAGGCCGACCGGGAGCGCGGTGGTGACGGGCGGGTCCTGCGTCACCTCGGTCGGGACGAACGAGGTGACGGAGAAGGTGCCGATTGCTTTCATGCGCCAGAGCGTAGCGGCGCCCACCGACACCAGCGGCCCGGTTACGCCGAGTTGGCGAACCGGTAGTCGGACAGGTCGAAATGCCCACTACGCCAGGCTGCCTCGACCGTGGTCGATGGCCGCAGCGGGACGTCACCGTGCTTGTCGAAGTAGTAGCTGTTGGACAACGCACAGCTGTCCTGCCAGAACACCTGGCCGCCGCGCCGGGCGAGCACCTCCTGGAAGTACCGCTCGTTCGCCTCGCGGGTCACCTCGACGACCGTCGTTTTGCCAGCGCGCGCATGGCGCAGGCAGCGCAGGATGTGCTTGGTCTGGTTCTCGATCAGAGTGAAGTAGGACGCGCCG
Organism: Nocardia sp. NPDC049149; assembly: GCF_043197455.1. Lineage (NCBI taxonomy): Bacteria > Bacillati > Actinomycetota > Actinomycetes > Mycobacteriales > Nocardiaceae > Nocardia > Nocardia sp. NPDC049149. Next base: position 54,645 of record NZ_JBICTD010000005.1, on the reverse strand, counting down.
TTGTAGCCGTACGGTCCGACGATGGCGAAGAAGTTCGGGAAGCCGGGCACGCTCACACCTTGGTAAGACTGCAGCCGGTTCTCGTCCCACCATTTCTCCAGATCGAGGCCGCCGAGGCCGCGCAGCTGGAAGGTCGGCATGTTGCCGGATTCCATCACCTTGAAGCCGGTCGCCAGGATCAGGACGTCGACCGGGTACTCCGTGCCGGTGGCGGTGCGCACGCCGGTCGGCGTGACGGCCTCGATCGGGTCGGTCTCCAGCACCACGTTGTCGCGGTTGTAGGTGGCCAGGTAGTCGTTCGAGAAGCCGGGCCGCTTGCAGCCCAATGCGTAACGGGGCGTGAGCTTTTCGCGGACGACCGGATCATGCACTTGGCCGCGCAGGTGGGCGAGGCCGAGCCGCTCGCCGAGCATCGCCGCCATCGGCAATTGCCGGTGATAGTGCGCCGAGATGGGAAAGGTGACCTCGACGTAGGTCTGGCTGATCAACCGGGTCACCGACTTCACGCCCGGCACCCGCAGCGCCCACTGCAATGCTTTGGGCAGCGGGACATCCCAGCGCGGCAGGCACCAGATCGGGGTGCGCTGGAAGACGACGAGCTGCTCGACCTGCGGCGCGGTCTCCGGAATCACCTGCACCGCAGAGGCTCCGGTGCCGATGATCGCGACCCGCTTGCCGCGCAGGTCCTGCGTGTGATCCCAGCGCGAGGTGTGCATGGCGCGCCCGGCGAACTCGTCGACGCCGGGGATCTCGGGCAGTTTGGGGCGGGTGAGCACGCCGGTGGCGCCGATGACGAATCGTGCCGTCAGCTCGTCGCCGTCCTGGGTGCGCAGCAGCCAGCGGCGGCCGTCCGCATCGAACTCGGCGTCGACGATGGTGGTGCTGAACCGAATCCGCGGCCGCAGCCCGTATTTGTCCACGCACGATTCGGCGTAGGCCTTCAATTCGCTACCCCGCGCGTAGGTACGGGACCAGCCTGCGCGTTGCTCGAAGGAGTACTGATAACTGAACGACGGAATGTCAACGGCGATACCGGGATAGGTATTCCAATGCCATGTCCCGCCGACTCCGTCGGCGTCGTCGACGAGGATGAAATCGTCGAATCCGGCCTCCTGCAATTTGATCGCGGCACCGATTCCGGAGAACCCCGCCCCGATGATGACCACCTCGTGATCAATCCCGTTACCGTTCATGCGCCACCTCCTGTGTTTCCCACCCCACGGGCGATGTGCGCGCGCCACTGCCCGTGCTGTCCGGGCCGCGTCCTCGACGAGGGCGATTCTCATCGGCCCTGCCCTCCACGGTACGGATACCGGGCGGTACATAGCGAGCATTAGATGGTGCGAGATCAGGCGTTTTCGTCGTCGATGCGATACACGCGCCGGGCGTTGTCCCGGAAGATCCGTGCCAGCTCCGCAGGCCCGCCGCCGTGTCCGGTGACCGCGGCGGCAACGGCTTCGATGCTGTTGGCAATGCTCGTAATCGGTCGGTCCACCGGATAATTCGAGCCCCACAGCAGCCGGTCGGGGCCGAACACGTCCATCGCGTGCTCGAGCATCGGGCCGATGCGGTCGAGCAGCACCGGCACCGGAGTCGGCGCGCCGCGCGGCGGCACCGGGTGGCCGAGAATCGGCATCGTCAGACCGCTGACCTTCGCGACCACCGAGGGGTGCGTGGCCACTGCCGCGAGGTCGTCACGCCAGCGCACGAACAACTCGCGGCGCAGACTCGGGTTCGTGCCGGTGTGCTTGCCGACCGCGCCGAAAATCCCTGCGGGCGTGCCGAGGTGGTTGAGCACGATGGGCACCTGCGGGTAGCGCTTCGCGAGCTCGGCGACCGCGGGCAGCTGGTGCGAGTACACCCACGCCTCGAAGCTCAGCTCGTGCGCGGCGAGCTGCGCGAACCCGTCCAGGAATGCGGTGCTGCCGAGGTGGTTTTCGGCCTTGGCGAAGGAACGGACGCCGGGATCGGGATGGTGCGCGACCATGGTGCGGATCCCGCGCACCAGCGGCGAGGCCGAGCGATGGGCATCGAGCAGGTCGGCGAAACCGGCGGCCGCCGGATCGCCGCCGCCGATGATCGCGGCAAGTGCTGGTGTGTCGACGCCGAACGGCAGGCTGGCTACCCACCTGGTCTCGCCCGCTTTGTCGTTCGGGCTTTTGCCTGCCCAGCCGACCTCGATGTGCACGATCCCGTCGACCGGCAGGTCGCCCGCGTCGGACCGATAGTCGGCAGGCAGATACGGCGACAGGAAGACTCCCGGATCGCCGCTGAATTCCCGGTCGCGCCGTGGCGCGAGCCAGGTCGCGGCGCCGACCGGAACGGGCAGCAACCGGAACAGCTTGGCCGTCCCGCTGAAAATCCGTGGCGTGGCGAAGGGATCCCACTGGTGGATGTGCGCATCGATGATCGGGGTGCCCGCGAGATCCATGGCTTCGCCCACCTACGTCGAGGGATCAGATCCGGCGATTGTCACACGGTGGGTCAGACGTTGCGGCGATATTGACCCCCGACAGTGAAGAAGGTGTCGGTGACCTGCTGCAGGGTGCAGACACGTGCGGCATCCATCAGCACCTCGAAGATGTTGTCGTCGGTGCGCGAGACCGCTTCGAGCCTGGCGAGGGCGGCGTGCGCCTCGTCGCGGTGCCGGTGCTGGAATTCGCGGACCCGCCGCAGCTGGGACTGCTTCTCTTCCTCGGTGCCACGGGCCAATTCGATCTCGTGGTGCGGCTCGCCATGTGGATTGCGGAACGTGTTGACGCCGATGATCGGCAGCGAGCCGTCGTGCTTGCGGTGCTCGTAGCGCATCGACTCGTCCTGGATCTTGCCGCGCTGATATCCGGTCTCCATCGCGCCGAGGACACCGCCGCGTTCGCTGATCCGGTCGAACTCGGCCAGCACCGCCTCCTCGACCAGATCGGTGAGTTCGTCGATGAGAAAGCTGCCTTGCAGCGGATTCTCGTTCATCGCCACGCCCCACTCGCGGTTGATGATGAGCTGGATGGCGAGTGCGCGGCGCACCGATTCCTCGGTAGGTGTGGTCACCGCCTCGTCGTAGGCATTGGTGTGCAGGCTGTTGCAGTTGTCGTAGATCGCGATGAGCGCCTGCAGGGTGGTGCGAATGTCGTTGAAGCTCATCTCCTGTGCGTGCAGCGAGCGGCCCGAAGTCTGGATGTGGTACTTCAGCTTCTGCGAACGGTCGTTGGCGCCGTAGCGATCTCGCATGGCGACCGCCCAGATGCGCCGGGCGACCCGGCCGATCACCGAGTACTCGGGATCCATGCCGTTGGAGAAGAAGAACGACAGGTTCGGGGCGAAGTCGTCGATCCGCATGCCGCGCGCGAGATACGCCTCCACATAGGTGAATCCGTTGGCCAGGGTGAAGGCGAGCTGACTGATCGGGTTCGCACCCGCCTCCGCGATGTGATAGCCGGAGATCGAGACCGAGTAGAAGTTGCGAACGCCGTTGCGCACGAACCATTCCTGAATATCGGCCATCATGCGCAGGCTGAACTCGGTGGAGAAGATGCAGGTGTTCTGGCCCTGATCCTCCTTGAGGATGTCGGCTTGCACGGTGCCGCGGACGTTGGCCAAGGTCTTTGCCTTGATGTCCGCAGTCTCGTCTTCGGTCGGCGCGCGACCTTCCGACTCCGAGAAGCGGTGCAGCGCTTGATCGATCGCGGTGTTGAGGAAGTACGCCAGGATGGTCGGGGCCGGGCCGTTGATGGTCATCGACACCGAGGTCGTCGGCGCGGTGAGGTCGAAGCCGTCGTAGAGCGCCCGCATATCGTCCACCGACGCGATCGAGACGCCGGACGTGCCGACCTTGCCGTAGATATCGGGGCGTTCGGCCGGATCGTGGCCGTAGAGCGTCACCGAATCGAACGCGGTGGACAGCCGTTTCGCGTCCGCGTATTCACTGAGCACCTTGAACCGGCGGTTGGTGCGGAACGGGTCGCCCTCGCCCGCGAACATCCGAGCCGGGTCCTCGTTGTCCCGTTTGAATGGGAACACACCCGCAGTGAAGGGAAAGCGGCCAGGCAGATTTTCCGAGCGCAGGAAGCGAAGCAGCTCACCATGATCGGTGAAGCGGGGCAGCGCCACCCGGGAAATCGAATTGCCGGACAGCGTTTCCCGCCGCAGCGGGGTCCGGATCTCGCGATCGCGCACCCGCACCACCTGCTCCGCGCCGCGATAGGACTCGGCGAGCGCGGGCCACTCGGCGAGCAGTGCGGCACTGTCGGTGGTCAGGTCGCCGCGCGCGGCCGCCGCCAGCTCGGCGACGGCGCCGTCGTCCGGCAGTTCGGCCGCGACCTGGTCGAGGCGCTGAACCCGTTGTGCGGCAACGACCTGAGCGGCCGTGCCCGCGTGATAGTCGCGCACGGTTTCGGCGATCTCGGAGAGATAGCGCACCCGGGCGGGCGGGATGATCTGCGCGAATCGCGTGGACGCGCGGGTATCGACCTTCGGCAGCGCGCCATGTTCCAGCCGCAGGCCGTTGTCCGCGAGCAGCCCGGCCAGGTGCTGGTACAGCGCGGTGACGCCGTCATCGTTGAAAGTGGCTGCGCTGGTGCCGAATACCGGCATGTCCTCGGGCGCCGCGCCGAAGGCCTCGCGATTGCGGATCAGCTGGCGCGACACATCCCGCAGCGCGTCGGCGGCGCCGCGGCGCTCGAACTTGTTGATCGCCACCACGTCCGCGTAATCCAGCATGTCGATCTTCTCCAGCTGGGAGGCCGCGCCGAACTCGGGCGTCATCACATACATGGCGACGTCGACGTGCTCGGTGACCGCCGCGTCGCCCTGTCCGATGCCCGGCGTCTCCAAGATCACCAGGTCGTAACCGGCGGCCTTGCATGCGGTCACGATCAGCTCGATATTGTTCGGCAGCTCGCGTCCGCCGCGGGTGGCCAGCGAACGGAAGAAGATGTGGTCGCCGTCGAGGGCGTTCATCCGGATGCGATCACCGAGCAGCGCGCCACCGCCGCGCCGCCGAGTCGGATCGACCGCGAGGATCGCGACCCGCAGCTTGTCCTGCTGGTCGGACCGCAACCTGCGCACCAATTCATCGGTGAGCGAAGACTTTCCGGAGCCGCCGGTGCCGGTGATGCCGAGCACCGGAACGGTGCGCGCGGCAGCTGCCTGCGCCAGCGCCTGCCGATCGTCCTCGGACATGGCGTCCTGCTGCAGACAGGTGATCGCGCGGGCCAGCGCAGCGCGTTCGCCGGCGAGCACCGCATCCAGCGCCGGTGGCTCGGCGGCCAGGTTCACATCGCAGGCGCGAATCAGCTGATTGATCATGCCCGGCAAGCCGAGTCGCTGGCCGTCCTCGGGCGAGAAGATGGTCACCCCGGCGGCGGCGAGCCGCGCGATCTCCTCGGCGACGATGACGCCGCCGCCACCGCCGAATATCCGAACAGGGTCGGCCCCAGCCTTTTTCAGCGCGTCGGCGAGATATTCGAAATATTCGACATGCCCGCCCTGATAGGAACTCACCGCGACGCCTTGCGCGTCCTCGGTGAGCACCGCGTCGACCACCTCGCTGACCGCGCGATTGTGGCCGAGATGGATCACCTCGGCGCCCTGCGCCTGCAGGATGCGCCGCATGATGTTGATCGCCGCATCGTGTCCGTCGAATAGGGCGGCGGAGGTGACGAAGCGAATGGGATGGGTCGGCGTGTGCAGTGCGCTGCTCTCGGCCACGGTATTCCTCCGGCGATTCCTCGACGCCAGATAGTAGGACGTCAAACTAATCGTACGGTGATACCCGTCACAGCGCCAGGTCGAAACGCCCGGTCAATTCCGAAAAATTTGCGGTGCGAGTTCTGCTCGAGGTGACTGCAAATAGCGACAGTGGGTCCCGGCTCGAGTTCCGATGGGACGCGATGCCCTGCTTTCCGCTCGTAGGCGCGAAATCCACTGCCGAATTCACCTAAGGACGAATCAATGGGACGGAATTCTTATCGGCTCACCGCCGCGGTCGCCGCCCTCGGCCTTTCGATGCTCGCCGCCCCGTTCGCGCACGCGGAACCCGCGCCGCTGAACGGGCTGTTCGCCCTCGCGCCCGGCGTCTGCTCCGGCGGTTCGGTGACCGGCAGCTTCTTCCGGATGATTCTGCCGACGGGCGATGCGGGTGGCCCTTACCTGGCCAACAGTGATTCGCAGTGCAGCGACCAGACGGTTACTCCGCTGTCCGCAGGCAGCGACGGCGGTCTGGTCAGTGGCGGCTATCAGCCGCAGCCTGCCGCGGCGTTCGACGGCGCGGGCAACGCCCAGTCGGGTCGGGTCACGACCCCGGTGCGCTTCTACGGCGTCGACTTCGCCACCGCGACCAACCCCACCGACCCGCAGACCGGCAGCGGCACCGGCGTGCCGCAGCTGTTCTCCGACGGCGGGCAGGTCTCCGGCGACCTCAGCAGCCTCGGGGTCACCTGGAACAACCAGGTGTTCAACCAGGGCTCGCCGAAGCCGGGTGGTGGACTGCCGGGCAAGACCAGCCCGCTGCACGGAACCATCGACGGCGCAGGCAATTTCGTGATCGAGTGGACGAGTCAGATCGTCGGCGGACCGTTCAACAACTTCACCGGACTGTGGCACCTGGCGGGTCAGTACCGCGGCAGCGTCCCGCAGGCGGCTCCGGCCGCCGCCCCGATCGCCGCCCCGCCCGCGGCTCCTGCGGCCGCCCCGGCCGCTCCGGCGCCCGGTGCCCCCGCTGCTCCTGCGGTACCGGCCGCGGCTCCCGCCCCGGTCGATGCTGCGGTGCCGGTGGCGCAGAACCAGTCGCAATCCGCGCACACCGATCCGGTGCTGGCGACCAAGACCATCGAGGTCCCGCGGGAAGACCGCACCCCGGCCTGGGTGCTGCCGACCCTGTTCGTGGTCGCGATCGCGGCGGCCGGTGTGTTCTTCAACGCGGACCGGATCGTCCGTCGGCAACGACAGTGACCGCCGTGTCGGGGCTGCCCGCCTATTCGGAGTTCGTCTCGAATCCCGAACCAGCGCCCCCGAAGCCGGCAACCCGCTGGCCGTTCGTCCTGCTCACGGCGCTCGGCGTGCTGCTGGTGCTGGCGCCGATCGTCACCGGCATGTTTCCGCGAGCGGTCAAGGGGGAGGCGATGATCGACGCGTTCGGGCCGTACATGACGCGCTCGAGCCTCGACGGCTACCGCGACGATCTACAGGTGCTCGATGACGCCAGGACGAATGTCCTCACGGTGCAGCGCAACGGCCAGCAGCCGGGCACCTTCGACCGCGTCGACCAGTTCGTTCGTGATTACCCGGAGATCCGCTATCGCATGTCCGGGATGATCGGCGCGATCGACGACAACCGTGGCAACTACGAAAAGCTCGCCGCCGTACCACCTTTCGGCACCTTGCCGTGGTTGTTCGCGCTACCGGGGTTGGTGCTCGCCACGGCGGGTGTGCTCGGATTCCGGCAGGCGCAGGCGGGTAAGCAAGCCATCGTCTGGCGCTCGCTTGCGGGGCTGGCCGCCGTCGGGCTGATCGCCGTTCCGCTGTTCGGTGGATTGTTCCAGGCTTCGTCCGCGGCGCAGCCGATGCTCGATGATCTGCGTCCGATCGTCACCCACGACGAGGTCCGCACCTTGCAGGGCTATTTCGTCACGATTGTCGCCGCCGACGGTGAGCTGAACAGCCGCTACACCGGTGCGGTCCGCGCCGCGCACCCGGAGGCCGACCTCACCGGCATCACCACGCTCGAAGCGCGTTGGCAGCAGATGACTTCCCGGTTCGCCGAGCTCATCGGTGCGATCAACGACAACGTTCGAAACTTCGACGCCGTTGTCGCACTGAATGAATCGACGCGACCGCTCGGCTTCGGCGCGTTCCGTGGCCTCGGCTTCTGCTATCTGCTGCCCGGCATTCTCGCGCTCGCCGCGACGGTGGACGGGCTTCGAGTGCCGAGTCGAGTACTCGCGTTCAGCCGGGCGACTTCGCTTCGCGGAGCACGGAAATGAGCACGACGTCAACGGTCCGATCTTGGGCGAACACAACAGGGAGGCGATCCGGCATGAGGGCAGGACAGTCGATCGCGGTGGCTTTGCTCGCCGCGCTGGCGTTGACGGTGTCCGGATGTTCCAGCGACAGCGGCGATACCTCCGCGTCGAGCGGGCCCGTCCCACTGGTCGGATTGCTGCGGTTCACCCCTGGCGCGGTCGCGGGTGACAGCGTCGCCGGTACCTGGTTCCGGATGGTGCAGCCGGGCGGCACGCCGGAGAAGGGCCCCTACATGCCCAATGGCGACTCGCCCGCACAGAACGGGTCGACCACCCTGCTCGAGCCGGGCACCGCGGGCGGGCTGCGGATCGGCGGTTACCAGAGCGAACCGAATCCTGGTTTTGCCCAGGGCAATTCGCTGGCGGCGTCGATCACCAAGCCGACCAAGTTCTTCGCCGTCGAGTTCGGCATCTCTACCAACCCGGTGGATCCGCAAACTCAGCGCCGGGTGCCACCGCCCTCGGTGATCGCCGACGGCGGCACGCTGACCGCGAACCTGTCGTCCTGGGCGGCCTCCTGGAACGACCAGGAGTTCAACCAGGGCGCGCCGAAGCCGCCGGAGAAGCAGGACGCGCAGGTGGCCGGCGCCGAACAGGTCCAGAAGGTCTGGGACTGGGTCGCCAAGCAATGGTTCGACAAGCCGAGTTCCGATGCGGCCCAAGGCCCCTCGGCCACCGGCAGCTACGACGCCAAGTCCCGCAAGTTCACTCTGCAATGGACCAGCCTCATCGTCGGCGGTCCGTTCAACGGCTTCACCGGTGTGTGGCATCTGGAGGGCGTCTTCGAGCCCGATGCCGCCGCACCGAACACGCCAGCACCCAATTCCCCTGCCGCCCCGGCCAAATAGCCATATCCGAAGGAGTACGGTCCGATGAGTTCTCGCACGACGACCCGGCCCGCGCTGGCAGGCGCCATCCGCGCGGTAGCCGCGCTGACGGTCATCGGCAGCGCCGTCGCGGTCACCGCGCTGACGGTCCGCGAAGACAACGAGGTGACCACCGTGGTGGTCACCCAGGAGCAGGCGGCCGCCGCCGCGAAGCCGGCGGTCCCCGCGGCTCCGGCGCCGGTCGAGCCGCCGAAGGCCGCACCCGCGCCCGCCGGTCCGGCGCCCGCTGCCGCGGTTCCGCTCGGCGGCGCCCGCGGTGTCCCTGCCGCCGTAGCGATCACCCCCGGCGCAGGCGCCAAGCCTGCGCCGTCGAACCCCGGTGCGCCGAATAGTTCTGTGCCACTGGGTGGTCCGAGTGCCTCGGTGCCACTGGGCGCGGGCACGCCGAACGGTTCGGTTCCCCTCGGCGGGGGCGAAAGCACCAACCCGTTCGCCGCGGCCCCGTCCGCCGCCCAGCCCCCGTGCTCGCTCGGCTGGCCCGCGCCGAAGCAGCAGGGCGGTCTCGCTTCGCTGATCGGCCTGGCCCCGCTGGCCGGTCCGTTCTCCTCGGAGGCGTTCGCGCTCGGCAATGTGTACCAGCCCATCCTGCAGCTGGCAGGTCCGGTGCTCGCCGAGATCGCGCCGGTGATCGCGCAGTACCAGCCGGTGCTCGACCCGTTCATCAGCCAGGTTCAGGGCGTGGAAGCGGTTGTGCTGCAGGCGATCCTGCCGTACTACGGCCCCTACCGCGGCCAGCTCATCGCCGCGGAGGGCGAGCTCGCCAAGGTGCTCGCGCCCATCCTCGCCCGCGCCTACAACAGCGACATCGCCTCCTGCTTCGTCGCATGGCAGGGCCAGATCATCGACCAGGCCAAGGGCGGGCGTATCACCGTCGCGTCCCTCGCGCACCCCGGCACCGTCGTGGAGCTTGGCCCCGAATCCTGATCGCGACACATCGTCGGGCGAAGGTGCCGCAGGAACGGTGATCGTCCGGACATACTGGGTCGATGGCGACGAACCATCGGGCGGGTGCCGTCTGGAAGCTGGTCGACGACGGCGTGCTGACCGAGACGCAGTTCGAGGCCGTCATGGTCGCGCTGGCGTCGCAGGAGCAGCGGCCGCGCGGCAAGGTCGTCGCCGAGATCGCGGCGTATATCGGCGCTGGCTTGGTGTTCAGCGGGATCGCGCTGGTGGTCGGTTCGTCGTGGGAGGACCTCGCGCTCGGTGGCCGGGTCGCGGTGCTGGCCGCCGTCTCGATCGGGCTGGTGCTGGCCGGGATCGCGGTGGTCGGCGGGCCGACCCGGTTGTTCGTGCGCGGCACGCACGGGCCTCGCGTCCGGCTGGGGTCGGCACTGCTCGCCTTGGCCGCAGGGGCGGTGGCCGGGACCGTTGGCACCGCGCTGGACAACGGCTCCGACGATGCCGGGTCGTGGGCGGTGCTCGCGGGCCTGGTGGCGGCCGTGCTCGGCTATGCCGCCGTGCCTTCGGTGATCGGCATGCTCGCCTGCGGCCTGTTCAGCGGCTCGGCGATCCCGTGGGCGCTCGGCGATCTGATGAATGCCGACGATGTCTGGGTCGGCATCGGCATGCTCGTGGTCGGCGGAATCTGGTTCGCGCTCACCAGGATCGACGTCTTCGTGGAGAGCTGGCTCGGCTATGCGATCGGGGTGAGCATTGCGCTGGTCGGCGCGCTGATGGTGCAGGCCGACGACCGGCCGTGGGCGTTTCTGCTCAGCGTGCTGGTTGCCGCGGTCTGCTTCGCGCTGTTCGCGCAGCGACGCTCGATGGTGCTCGTCCTCGGCGGCGGGCTTGCCGTCGCGATCGCGGTGGGTTCTGCGGTGACCGAATGGACCGACGATCCCTTCGTCGCCGCCTGCGTCGTCCTCGTGATCGGTGCCATCGTGCTCGGGGCCGGGGCCTATGTCCTCACCCGTTCCTCGAAGGATTCCGCCTAGCTTCTCGGGCAAACCGCCTGGTAGGCGTCGGATACATCACTGACGAAAGCGTGGGATGAATCACAGTCGGCAAATACATGGACGTCCAACTATAGGATGACCGGCATACCGCGTCGCGCGGTCTCATGGTCGGCTACGAGAAGGACTGGCATGGTTCGCGAACTCACTCATTTCATCGGCGGGCAGCACGTCGCGGGCACCTCGGGCAATTTCGGTGACGTCTTCGACCCGAATCTCGGCCAGGTGCAGGCGCGGGTGCCGCTGGCCAGCAAAGCCGAGGTCGAGGCCGTCATCGCGAACGCCGAAGCGGCGCAGCAGGTGTGGGCCGCGTTCAACCCGCAGCGGCGGGCGCGGGTGCTGATGAAGTTCCTGACGCTGGTGCAGGACGAGATGGATTCCCTTGCGGCGCTGCTCTCCTCGGAGCACGGCAAGACCATCGCGGACGCAAAGGGCGACATTCAGCGCGGCCTCGAGGTGATCGAGTTCGCCACCGGCATCCCGCACCTGCTCAAGGGCGAATACACCGAGAGCGCGGGCACCGGCATCGACGTCTACTCGATGCGCCAGCCGCTCGGCGTCGTCGCGGGCATCACCCCGTTCAACTTCCCCGCCATGATCCCGCTGTGGAAGGCCGGTCCGGCCCTGGCGACCGGAAACGCGTTCGTGCTCAAGCCTTCCGAGCGCGACCCCTCGGTGCCGCTGCGCCTGGCCGAGCTGTTCCTCGAGGCAGGCCTGCCGCCCGGCGTGTTCAACGTGGTCAACGGCGACAAGGAAGCCGTCGACGCGCTGCTGCACGATCCGCGGATCAAGGCCGTCGGCTTCGTCGGCTCCACCCCGATCGCCCAGTACATCTACGAGACCGCGACCGCGAACGGCAAGCGCGCCCAGTGCTTCGGCGGCGCCAAGAACCACGCCATCGTGATGCCGGATGCCGACCTCGACGATGTCGCCGACCAATTGATCGGCGCCGGTTACGGTTCCGCGGGCGAGCGGTGCATGGCCATCTCGGTGGCGGTCCCGGTCGGCGAGGAGACCGCAGATCGCCTGCTGGCCAAGCTCACCGAGCGGGTGCACAAGCTGAACATCGGCCGCTCCGACGATCCCGGCGCCGACTTCGGCCCGCTGGTCGGCCAGGACGGCGTGGACCGGGTGAACAAGTACGTCCAGATCGGCATCGATGAGGGGGCCGAGCTGGTGGTCGACGGGCGCGGCGTGACCGTGGCAGGCGCCGAGGACGGATACTTCGTCGGCGCAACGCTGTTCGACAAGGTCACCCCGGACATGCGGATCTACCAGGAGGAGATCTTCGGTCCGGTGCTGAGCGTGGTCCGCGCCAAGGACTACGAGGAGGGCCTGCGCCTGGCCAACGAGCACGAATACGGCAACGGCGTCGCGATTTTCACCCGCGACGGCGACACCGCCCGTGACTTCGCCGCCCGCGTGCAGGTCGGCATGGTCGGCATCAACGTGCCGATCCCGGTCCCGATCGCGTACTACACCTTCGGCGGCTGGAAGCGTTCCGGCTTCGGCGATTTGAACCAGCACGGCCCGGACTCGATCCGCTTCTACACCAAGACCAAGACGGTGACGCAGCGCTGGCCCTCCGGTCTCAAAGAGAGCAACGCCTTCGTCATCCCGACGATGGACTGAGGCGATGTTCATCCTCGACGACGACGAGAAGGCGATCCGCGACACCGCGCGCGGCTTCGCCGACGAGTTCCTCGCGCCGAACGCCCTGGAATGGGATGAGCAGAAGCACTTTCCGGTCGACGTGCTGCGCAAGGCGGGCCCGCTCGGCCTCGGCGGCATCTATGTCCAGGAGGACGTCGGCGGGTCGGGCCTGCGCAGGCTCGACGCGGTGCGCATCTTCGAGCAGCTCGCCACCGGCTGCCCGGCCGTCGCCGCCTACATCTCCATCCACAACATGGCGACCTGGATGATCGACAGCTACGGCGACGAGACCCAGCGGCAACGCTGGTTGCCGCGGCTCACGTCGATGGAGCTGCTCGCCAGCTACGCGCTGACCGAGCCCGGCGTCGGCTCGGACGCGGCGGCCTTGAGCACCAAGGCGGTTCGCGACGGCGACGACTACATCTTCAACGGGGCCAAGCAATTCATCTCCGGCGCGGGCGCCACCGATGTGTATGTGGTGATGGCGCGCACCGGCGACACGGGTGCGCGCGGCATCTCGGCGTTCATCGTGCCCGCCGACACCCCGGGAATCTCCTTCGGCGCCAACGAAAGAAAGATGGGCTGGAACGCCCAGCCGACCAGGCAGGTGCTCTTCGACGATGCCAGGGTGCCCGCGGCGAACCTGCTCGGCGCGGAGGGCGACGGTTTCCGCATCGCGATGAACGGCCTCAACGGCGGGCGGCTGAACATCGCCGCCTGCTCGGTCGGCGGCGCGCAGGCGGCGCTGGACAAGACCGTCCCGTATCTGGCCGAGCGGCATGCGTTCGGCAAACCGCTGCTGAAGAACGACGCGTTGCGCTTCCAATTGGCCGATATGCGTACCGAATTGGAGGCGGCCCGCACCCTGCTGTGGCGGGCGGCGGGCGCGCTCGACGCCGACGCTCCGGACAAGGTCGAGTTGTGCGCCATGGCAAAGCGCTTCGCCACCGATGCGGGCTTCGAGGTGGCGAACAAGGCGCTGCAGCTGCACGGCGGTTACGGCTATCTGGCCGAATACGGGCTGGAGAAGATCGTTCGAGATCTGCGGGTGCACCAGATCCTCGAGGGCACCAACGAAATCATGCGGGTGGTCGTCGCCCGCGCTGTCGGAGGAGCGGCATGACGGAACCGGAAGTTCTCATCGAGAAACAGGACGGGCTCGGGCTCATCACCCTGAACCGGCCCAAGGCCATCAACGCGTTGAATCACGAGATGGCGCTTGCCATTACCGACGCGCTGCGCGCCTGGGCCGATGATGATGCGGTCCGCACCGTCGCCGTCACCGGCGCGGGGGAGCGTGGCCTGTGCGCGGGCGGCGATATCGTCGCGATCCACCGGGACGCCGCCGGCGGTGCGGCGGGCCCGGATTCGCCGACCGGCCGGTTCTGGCGCGACGAGTACGTGCTCAACGCGCTGATCGGGCGCTATCCGAAGCCGTACGTCGTGGTGATGGACGGCATCGTGATGGGCGGTGGGGTCGGCCTTTCCGGCCACGGCAGCCACCGGATCGTCACCGAGCGTTCCAAGGTCGGCATGCCCGAGGTCGGCATCGGCTTCATCCCCGATGTGGGCGGCACCTATCTGCTCGCCAAGACACCGGGCGAGCTCGGCACCCACGTCGCGCTGACCACCGCGCGGATGGACGCGGGTGACGCGATCGCGGCCGGGTTCGCCGACTATTACGTGGCCGCCGAACACCTTCCCGCGCTGCTGGATACGTTGCGCACCGAGGCGGCCGACATCGCGATCGCCAAGTTCGCCACCGACGCACCGGAATCCGGCCTGCTCGCGCAGCGGGCGTGGATCGACAGCTGCTACCGCGCCGACACGGTGGACGAGATCGTCGCGAACCTGCAGGCGAGCGCGGTACCGGAGGCCGCCAAGGCTGCCGCCGATATTCTCGCGAAATCGCCTGTCGCGCTGAAGGTCACGCTCCGCTCGTTGCGCTCGGCACGCACCGCGTCGGATCTCGAATCGGTGCTGAACGAGGAATACCGGGTCTCCATCGCGTCGCTGTCCTCGCACGATCTGGTCGAGGGCATCCGTGCGCAGGTGATCGACAAGGACCGCAACCCGCAGTGGTCGCCGGCGCGCCTCGCCGACGTCACCGCCGCGCAGGTCGACGCATATTTCGCCGAATTGGGCGATCAGGAACTGGGTTTGGTGAGCAATGACTGAAAAGATCGGATTCCTCGGACTCGGCCACATGGGGGCGCCGATGGCGGCGAACCTCGTCAAGGCCGGATATGAAGTGCTGGCCTACGATCCGGTGCCCGCCGCGCAGGAGCAGGCCATCAGCGCAGGCGCCACCGTCGTGAGCACGGCTGTCGAGGCAGCGGACGCGGGCACCGTGATCACCATGCTGCCCAACGGGAAACTCGTCCTCGACGTATACGCCGAGCTGCTCCCCGCCGCCAAGCCGGGCACCTTGTTCATCGACTGCTCCACCATCGACGTCGCCGACGCCAAGTCCGCCGCCGTGCTCGCCATCGGCGCGGGACACCGCGCACTGGACGCCCCGGTCTCCGGCGGTGTCGCCGGTGCCGCGGCGGGCACACTCACCTTCATGGTCGGCGGCGGCGCCGAGGATTTCGCCGACGCGCTGTCGGTGCTCGAGGTGATGGGTGGCAAGGTCGTGCACTGCGGCGGCGCCGGGGTCGGTCAGGCCGCCAAGATCTGCAACAACATGCTGCTCGGCATCTCCATGATCGGCCTGTCCGAGGCGCTGGTGCTCGGCGAGAAGCTCGGCCTGACCCACCAGTCGTTCTTCGACGTCGTCTCCACGGCCTCGGGCCAGAGCTGGGCGTTGACCAGCTACTGTCCGGTTCCAGGGCCGGTGCCGGCCAGCCCGGCCAACAACGACTACCAGCCGGGCTTCGCCACCGCCCTGATGAACAAGGACCTGGGTCTTGCGGCGAATGCGTTGCGCGAGAACAGCGTCGACGGCCAGCTCGGCCTGCTTGCCGCCGAGATCTACCAACGGTTCAACCAAACCGGTGCGGGAAAGGACTTCTCGGCCATCGTCACCGAAATACGTGGCCGGAGTGCGGATCCCGCGCCTGGTGCGTGAGCTGCCGCGATTGCCTGAAACCGATGCCGCCTGACCTCTACCGACCGCTCGCCGAGTGAGTGGGCCAGGCGGCGGTATCGTCACCGATGTATCACTTCCCCCGACCGAGAAGGTGTCTAGTGACCGACTTCGAGACGATTCTGCTGGAGCGCAAAGGCCGGGTCGGCTGGATCACGCTGAACCGCCCGAAGGCGCTCAACGCGCTGAATGCCCAGGTCCTCGACGACGTCATCGCCGCGCTGGACGAGCTGGAGCGTGACGACGAGATCGGCGCCGTCGTCATCACCGGGTCGGACCGGGCCTTCGCGGCGGGCGCCGATATCAAGGAGATGCAGCCCAAGTCGTACATGGACATGTTCCTGAACGACTACTTCGCCCGCTGGGACCGGCTCGCCCAGTTTCGCAAGCCGACCATCGCGGCGGTCGCGGGCTACGCCCTCGGCGGCGGCTGTGAGCTCGCCATGATCTGCGACCTGTTGATCGCGGCGGACACCGCCAAGTTCGGTCAGCCGGAGATCAAGCTCGGTGTCATCCCCGGCATCGGCGGCTCGCAGCGGCTCACCCGTGCCATCGGCAAGGCCAAGGCGATGGATCTGGTGCTCACCGGTCGCAACATGGATGCCGAGGAGGCCGAGCGCGCCGGGCTTGTTTCGCGCATCGTGCCCGCCGACGCGCTGCTCGACACCGCGCTCGAGGTCGCCGAGACCATCGCGTCGATGTCGTTGCCGGTCACCATGATTGCGAAGGAAGCGGTCAACCGGTCCTTCGAGACGACGCTTGCCGAAGGCTTGCGGTTCGAACGCCGGGTCTTCCATTCGCTGTTCGCCATCGACGATCAGAAGGAAGGCATGACCGCCTTCGTCGAGAAGCGTCCGGCGAAATTCACCAACCGCTGAGTGGTTAGTGCCCGCCTGGAACGTTCCAGGCGGGCAGAATGTCGATCCACTTAATGTCTTCTCGCTAGCCGAAACTCGATGACGGTCCGCTGATTTCCGCGGGCGTCGGCGTGCTGCCGCGGCCGGGCTCGGCCGAACCACGGTCCATCGCAAGGATTCCCGCGATCGTCGCGCCGAGCGCCGCGGTCACCGCGACGGCGGCGATGAGCTTGCGGCGGTCGACCGGGCCGTGCACCAGCGACGCGGACAGCGCGGCGCCGGTCCTGGCGCGGGCCATCCGGACGTCGCCGCCGTGGCGTTCGGCGGCGAGCAGGACGGCGCCGCGCGCCGAGACGTAGTCGGGTTCCGGGTCGTAGATGATCGGCAGGTCGATCAGTTCGGCGAGCTCCTCGCGGATGTTCGGATTGCGGGTGCAGCCGCCGAGCAGCACCAACGCCTCGGGCCGGACGCCGCTCTCCTCGATGAGCTGGTGCACGAACGACGCCGAATGGTGGATGCTCGCGGCGCACAATTCGGCCAGGTCACTGCGGGTGACGACCTCGCGGCCGCCGGAGATCGGGTCGATCGCGGTGACCACCCGCTCGCTGCTCAGCGCCTCCCGGTGCCTGCGGCTGGTCAGCTTGTCGGTGAGCACGCCGCCGCGGGCCAGTTGCCAGCGCAGCAGCGCGTCGTAGCCGTCGCCGCCGAGCACCGTGCTGCGTTTACCGGCGATGATGGTGTCGGTGCGGCAGTCGGCGTGGGTGATGGTGAGTCCGGAACTGCCGAGGTCGTAGAGGAGCACCGAGCCTTCGTCCGGCAGCTGGCCGCTGAAGCGCAGGTAGCGCAGCTGGGCGAGCGGTTCGTCGACGATGGTGAGCCGGTTGCGGCCCGCCGTGGTCCGAATGGCGTCGGCATGCATGGTGCAGCGGCAGGTCACGGCCGTTCCGGTGACGAGTTCGTCGCGGCGGTCGGCGGCGCCGCGCATCTGGCGGATCGCCTCGAAAACGGGTTCTTCGACGCTGCCGCCCGCACGGCGCGGCACCGTGCACCGGTCGATCGGCGGGAGGTGTGGCTGATCGGAATGCGTCAGCATCGCGCGTGCGCCACCAGCGCCCGCCGATACCCCCAAGACCAGCACCATGATTTACATGGTGGACCTTTTCGTCGCCGCTGCCAAGTGAACACCCCGAGAAATTCGCTAGTTGGATGCCGGACCGTTACTCCGTGGTCAATTCGGTGGTGTATTGGACCGTCCAGTACGGACAATTCACTCCGCGTCGGTCGCGGACCAGCGGGCCGGTTCGTCGCCCGTGTCGAAGTCGCCTGCGGCGTGTCGGAATTCCGCCAATAGCTGGAGTAAGGTGTGCAGCCCGTCCGGCGCGAGGCCGGGCTGTGCGAAGACCTTCGTGTTGAGCTCCTCGGTCGCCTGCGCGACCAATTCTCTTCCCGCGTCGGTGATCTCGATAAGCGTAGCGCGCCGGTCGGTGGGATGCGGCACGCGAACGACAAGTCGCGCCGACTCCAGCCGGTCGACCGTGTTGGTCACGCTGGTCGGGTGCACTTGGAGCCGCGCGCTCGCCTTCGCCATCGGCAGTGCGCCGGTCTTGCTGAAGCTCAGCAGCATGAGCAGTTCGTACCGGGAGAACGTCAAACCGGTCGGTTTCAGGGCGTCGTCCACCCTGGCCATCACGATTTGCTGGGCTCGAACCAGGGAGGTCACCGCGGCCATGCCGTCGGCCACCGCACCCCAGCCGTGGCCGACCCATTGACGATGGGCCTCCTCGATCGGATCGAGCGGAAGGGGACGTGGCCGAGACATGGTCCGATCATTCCATGCTGGTGCGCGCTGGTCGGGGACATCCAGCGGGGCTTCGGATCACAGTGTCCGCGAGCGGACATCGCCTGTCGCGTCGCGGCGGTCCTTCGAATCAGACTGAGTGCAAGGGTGTGGTCGCTCTTCGATCGCGGGCACTATCAATCGCGAGGCGGGCGTGGCTGAGTGGTTGAGGCAACGGTCTGCAAAGCCGTTTACGCGGGTTCAATTCCCGCCGCTCGCTCCAAGTCGGGTCGAGGTTCGCCTCGGACGGGTGCTCGGCTCGGTGTACGCCACCGCCGAGTCGAGCACCTGCGAGCCGTCGTCAGTGCGACCCATCGCGCGGTGCTCGTCGGCTGAGGTACTTCATGCCGGTGTCGCACATGACGGTGACGATGGTTGCGTTCGGACCGAGCTGCTCGGATATCCGCAGCGCGGCAACCACATTGGCGCCGGTGGACGTTCCGGCGAACAGCCCCTCCTCGCGGGCCAGCCGCAGCGCCATCGCGTCGGCTTCCTGCGTGGAGACCAGTTCGATGCGATCGGCGGTGTCCGCCTGCCAGAGCGGCACCACGAATCCGGCGCCGACGCCGTCTATTCCGTGCGCACCTGTCGGGCCGCCGGAGAGGACCGGAGATTCGGCGGGCTCGACTGCGACAATCTCGATCCGCGGATTGTGCCGACGCAGGGCCGCTCCTGTCCCCCGCAGTGAAGCGGCGGTGCCGACGCACTGCGCGAAGCCATCGATTCGGCCGCCGGTCTGCTCCCAAACCTCCTCTCCCAGTGCGGTATAGCCCTGTAGCTGGGCCTCATTGTTCAGCTGATCGGTCCAGTAGCCGCCCGTCCGCTCGGTGATCGCGCGGGCCGCGTCGATCATCGCCAAGGTCAGCTGCTCCGTCATCCGCCCGTCCACGCTCGGTACGACTTCGACGTCGGCGCCGAAAGCGCGCATATGGTCGAGCTTTTCCCGGGCGAAGGCATCCGAGCTCACGACGTGCAGCCGATACCCGCGCACCGCGCAAACCAAGGCGAGAGATACTCCGGTGCTGCCTCCGGTGTACTCCACGACGGTCCCATTGGCTTCGAGGCGTCCTGCGGCCTCGGCGGCCTGAATCATCGCCAGTGCAGGGCGGTCCTTCATGCTGCCGGTGGGGTTTTCGCTTTCGAGCTTCAGCAAGATGCGTCCGCCGTGCTCCGGCACGATGCGACGCAACGCAAGCAAGGACGTGCCGCCGATGTGCTGCAAGATATTTGGACTCGATGTCGGAATCTGTGTCTGTGCCATAGCGCTGATCATCGGTTCGGCCAGCGCGCCGAACTAGTTCAAAGATTGAACCGCGCGCCTACGCTGCAGTGATGAGCAAGCGAGTCACCGGAACGGCTTCCGCCGCGCGTGGCGAAGCCGAACGCCGCACCGGCAGTAGTGGATACGGTCAGTTCTGTGCGGTGGCGAGAGCATTGGAGCTGCTCGGCGAGCGGTGGACGCTGCTCATCGTGCGAGAACTATTGCTCGGCGCGACGACCTTCACCGACATCTGCCGCGGCTTGCCGCGCATCCCACGGGCGACGCTGTCCGCGCGGCTGCGGATTCTTCGGTCCGCCGACATCGTCGCGATCGTCGACGGCAAATACCAGCTCACCGCAACGGGTACCGCGCTGTTTCCGGTGCTGCGGGAACTGGCGCACTGGGCCACTCGCGCCGACGGGGCGGCGCTCGCAGGCGACCACCTCGACACCGCCGCGCTCACCTGGGATATGCGGCGCCGCGTCGACCAGGCGGCGCTGCCGGAGCGCACGGTCGTCCTCGCGCTCGAATTCACCGACCGCGCACCGGACGATCGCAACTTCTGGCTGCATCTCTCGCGAACGAGCGTCGAGTTGTGCCGAGAAGACACCGGAGCGCCGGTCGACGTCTGGCTCACCGGGCCGACCGACGAGGTCACCCGGTGGTGGCTCGGTGAACTGTCCTGGCCGCAACTGTTGCGCTCGCCCGCAGTAGAGGTGCACGGCGACAGGACATTACAACGCCAGATGAACCGCTGGTTCCTGCGCTACGTCTTCGGTGCGGACGCAGTCGACTAGCTCCCCGTGCGGTACTGACGTCGGCACGACCAGCTTGTCTGTCGCTACCCGAGTCCCGAGAAGTCACGCAGCACAACGTGGTTGCGGTCGGCCGTGGTGCCCAGCGTGTAATCCGGGAGCAGGCCGAAGTATTCGCCCCTGGTGACGGTGCTCCAGCGGCGGGCGGCGTCGGTGCGGGTCTTGTAGAAATTGACCATGTAGCCGCCCTCGTACAGCCGGAGCAGGCAGTAGCCGCCCGGATATTCCTTCACCGCAGCCACTTCCAGGAATTCGACGGCGGCCGCGGTGTCGGGGCGGGTGCGGCGATTGCGGTGGGTATGGCCGCTGTGCTGCAGAAAAACGCCGGGAGTGCGCGCATAGAGGGCTTGCAGTTCGGCGCTGTCGCGGCCGTTCAAGACGAATCCAGGTCCGGCCAGATTGGTCAGGCCGGATTCGACGGTGACCGGGTGGTGGCCGAACACCAGCGTCGGCCGGTCCGGATCGGCCCGCAGTCGCTCGGTGAGCACGTCGAATTGCGGGCGGTCGATGGTGCCGCCCGACCCGTCGAGTTCGCTCGTGTCCATGCCGAGCAGGCGCAGGCCGCCGAGGTCGTGCTCGAGCAGTTGCTGGCGCGGGGTGAACGCGTCGGCAAAACAGTCGTGGTGGTCGGCCGGTGCCGGTTGGCACGCCGCGTAGTCCGGGCCGACGTGCGGGCGGTCGTGGTTGCCGCGGACCACAAGATAGTCCGTGCCCATGGTGCCCCAGCTGTCGAGATGCGCGCGCACTGCGCGCGTATCACCAAGCGACGCTTCGCTTGTCAGATCGCCTGCGATGAGCAGCAGGTCGGCGCCGCGGTCCGGACGACGCAGATCGTCGAGCAACGCGGCAAGCATCACCTCGGGGTAGGGCGGCACGTCCTGGCGGAAGCCGGGCGGCAGGCTGTCGAAAAGTATTCCGCTGACCTGCTCGCCGTAATGCACGTCGTTGGCCAGCGCGATGGTGCGCAGCGGGCGACCCGGCGGCGGCACCAAAGTGGTGAATTCGCCGGTGCATTCGGGAGATCCGGGGCTCAGCGTCGTCAACGACAGGGCAGGAACGGCACGGACGCCTCGCGACCGTGCCTCGAAGTGATAGGCGCGGCCGGGTTCGAGGCTGTGGATCTCGGCGTAATGGAACGGTGTTTCCTGCGTATCGCCGAACACCGGGACCAGCGCGTGTGGCGCATCGGCCGGAGCAAGGAGCACTTCGGTGTCGGCGGGGACCGGGACGAGTCGCCCGGCCTGGTCCGGCGCCACCGTCGTCCAGGTCAGGATCACCGATCGGTCGGTGATCGTGACCACCTCCAGATCGGTCGCGATCAGCGGACTCGGTTGTGCGCCAGCCGGACTCGCGCCAGGCAAACCGGCGAGCGGCAGCAGCGCCGCCACACCGATGACGCCGAGCAGGGTGCGCCGGGACGGGCCGCAGCACGTCATGAGCGAGAGACCCGGGTCAGTTCGCGCCCGAGCCGGCGGAGCAGACCTTCCACTGACCGTTTTCCTTCTTCAGGTGTTCGGTGGTGCTGGTGTCGGTGTCGGGTTCCTGACCGGGAACCAACAGGGTAAGCGTCCCGACAATGTGCGCGGTCGCGGCATCGCCGGTGATCACAATGTTCTCGATCTTATCGATGGTGACAGAGATCGTTGCCGCGTCGAATTCCTCCCGCTGCGGTGCGGGCAGCGCGTCGAACTCGGCCCGGTCCGCCGCGCACGCCTTCGCGGCAGCGGCCCTGAACCCGTGCGATTCGAGCGTGTCGTAGAAGTCGCGAATCGCCACTTCGATCCGCTTTCCGTCGGAGGCGAGCGGGCCCTTGCCCTGAGCCGTCAGCACCGCCCCGATCACCACCGCGCCGCCGAGCGCGAGCAGCACCACCGCCACCAATCCGACGATCAGACCGATCTTGGTCTTCTTGGCTGGCTGCGGTGCGGGAGCACCGGCCTGCGGGGGCGCGGCCGGTGGGTACTCGGATTGCGGGTACTCGGCCGGTGGATAGTCGGTCGGCGGGGGATAGCCGGTCGGCTGCTCGGGTTCGTGCGGATACTGCGGTCCCTGATACGGCGGCTGCCCGCCCGGCGGATAAGTCATCGTCTCGTCCTCCGTCGACCCCCCTGCCTTCCTCGAAGGTTACGGCAACCGCGCATCCGGCCGAGTGAAAGCGGCGCCGATCGGGCCGACGGCTGAGAGGCTCGGGCATGTCGCGCCCGGAAGGTTGCCGGACGTGGCGGGATCAGGGTGCATCCGGGTCTGCGTCACCATTTCGGAGGATGCGCGGGCCGCGAACCGCGCGTTACCGTCGCGCCGTGGTGGTATCGGCGCAAGGTGTGCGGAACCGGCCTGCTCTCGCGATCAGGATCGGTGTGGTCTTTGTCGGGGTGACGGTCTGGTGGTTGGTGTTGATCTCCGGGCTTTCCGCGGTGACAGGGACGGATTACACCCGAGGGCTGCATGTCGTGCGTGCCGTCGGCGCGACGCTGGGCACTGTCCCGCTGGTCTACCTGGCTCGCCGGTATCTGGACCGAAAGCCGTGGTCCGGCTTGGGATTATCGTCCGTCGCCCGCGGGTGGCGTGATTTTCTCTTCGGTGCCGCGTGCTGGGGAATTCCGGCTGCCATTTCCGTAGCGTTGATGCTGCGGTTCGGCTGGGCCGAGATCACCATGAAAACCTCACTGGCGCAGGCGCTGCCCGCACTACTGGGACTCGTTGTCCTGGTCATCCTGTATGAGGCTGTGCCGGAAGAACTTGTCTTCCGCGGCTATATCTACACCAACCTCGTCGAACGCTGGCCGAACGCTGTCGCCATTCCAGTTCAGGCAGTGCTTTTCACGACGTGGGGTGCACTGATCAGCACTTCGCTACCCCCGGAACGAGTCGCCCTGCTCTTCGTCTTCGGCCTAGTCCTAGGCGCTTTGCGCGCCACCACCGGAAATCTCTGGACCTGCATCGGTTTTCACATCACCTTCCAGGTCCCCACCCAATTCCTCGCCGCCCGTTGGACCCACTTCGAACTCGACGACCCCGACTTCAACATCAACGGACTGGCTTTCGTGATCATCCCCTTCCTGACCACCGCCGTAGTCCTGTGGTTCGTCTCCCGCAGAAACGTCGTTCGGCCGACCAGCGCTGACCGATCTATGCCTTGAAGGGGACTGAGCGGCCTGCGAAGGCAGCAAGGCGGTCCAGGGCCGACGCGGCGGCATCTACGGGCTGGGCATCAGCGAATTGGGCGCCGCGAGGGCGCATGGCAAGTTGTCCTTCGAGGAAGAACAGCGACTGTTCGGCGAGCTCGTCGGGCAGCTCGACGGGAATCCCGGTGGCCTGGGCCAGATCCCAGCCATGCGTGATCAGATCAGCGAGCCGCAGCCGCAACCGATCCGCGCCCGTGGCCCCGGAGAAGTCGCGCTCGAGCACGCCAGGCCGAGCGAAGGCGGCCAGCATCGACGCGGTAGAGGTCCGGTAGGCCTCGATCGGGTCATCCCCGAGATGCTCCCCGTCGCGCGCAGGCATCGGTCCACCCTCTACAAGCGCCGCGAACGTCAGATTTACCCCGACCAGATGATCAACCACCCCCCGCACATTCCAAGCACTACACGGCGTCGGCGCGTTCCACTGTTCGGCCCGAACCGCAACCAGCAGTTCCCCCACAGCCTCGGACGCACGCACAAGATCCTCGATGGAAGCGCTCACACCGCGAGGATATGGCACCTGACAGCAAGTGCCACAAAAACTTTGATAATCGCCGGTTTACTGCGCAGTCCACCGGAACCACAAGTCGGTGCCGTCAATGCGATAACCCTCGCGTTGGTCGAATCGCAGCTCGGCCACGAGCTTTCGCGCAGTGTCCGGTCGTTCACGGTGTGGTGCCAGCAGGCGGGTCAGTTCGTCGTACCGGGCGTCGATCCCGCCGTACCCCGGATGACTCCCAGAACCGACCTCCCCAGCCTCGAGGCGCTGGGCGTAGGTGACATAGATCGCCCACCGCTCGAACTCCCACGCCACCGCCTGCTCGCTTGCGCGCCATACGAGGTACTCATCGACATCTCCACCCCACGTGCAGTCAGGAGTGGTATCGAAGTAATGCGGCTGACCGCCGATGTCGGCGAGGCCGGCACGGGGCCCGTCGTATATCTCCGACTCGATGTGCACCCGCTCGAAGCCCTCTGCGATCAGCTCCGCCTCATCCCAAGTTCTAGCCACCACCGCATGCTATCGACACTTGACCTGCTCCAGTGGGCGGCCTGATTGTCGCCTCGGCCCGAAATTCCTCCGCGTTGTGCAGTGGCATGCGATTCGGCAATAGCTCCATTCGATTTGGACCCGACCTTATTGGAACGTTCCAAAACGGAGCGTCCGGTGAATTCCGGAACTGGTTGTGTTTCAACGGTTCCGGTGACTTAGGGTATTTCCACCTCCCCTCGAGGGACGGTGTGGCAGCTGGTCCAGGCCACGTCGTGCCGAGGAAGGAGGTGGTGGGGGATGGCGAAACATCGCCGGAAAAAGCAAGAGGCTCCGGCGACTACGGCATCTTCTTGACAGTCGCTGCTGTAGTCGCCGGAGCACTCGTCTTGGTCCGCTGGTTGCGGGCTAGGTAACCCACCAGGTGGGGCGTCGACTGCAATCGGCGTCCCACCGCCCAGCATCACTTGCGTGACAGAGTCAACTGTACCGGTTGAACCGAATCTCAGGCGACTTCGAAGCGAATCGTAGGCGAATCCGCTCGCCTCGCCTGCCGCTGACCGCCGATGTCGGCGAGGCAGGCCGCCGTCCCTGCGTGTCTCGGACCAAAATCCATCCGCATTGTGCAGTGGCCACGCGATTCGGCAATAGCGCCATTCGATTTGGAACCGACCTTATTGGAACGTTCCAAAACGGAGCGTCCGGTGAGTTTCGGAACTGGTTGTGTTTCAACGGTTCTGGTGACTTAGGGTATTTCCACCTCCCCTCGAGGGACGGTGTGGCAGCTGGTCCAGGCCACATCGTGCCGAGGAAGGAGGTGGTGGGGAATGGCGAAACATCGCCGGGCAAAGAGCAAGGCCCCGGTCGACTACGGCATCATCTTGATCGGAGCTGCCGTGATCGCCGGGGCGCTCGTGCTGGTCCGCTGGTTAAGGGCTAGCTAAACCCATCAGGTGGACGTCGACTGGCATCGGCGTCCACCGCCCAGCATCACTTGCGTGATGATGTCATCATAGCAAGATTGCTTGGTCGGATGAAGCGGCACGTGACTTTCGAAGTGTGTTCTCGTACCAGAAAGGCCCGACCGGATTGGACTGGTCGGGGCCTCTCGATCGGTGCCCTCGGCAGGATTCGAACCTGCGGCATGCTGCTGTGGAGGCAGGACAGGGCAGGCTTTGAGGTCCCGGGTGGTCGCTGACGTTCCGCGACTTGGCGTTTCGGTATCCGGTTGCCTGGTGCCGTCCGTGGGGCTTGTGTCACCGGTGTGGCATCGAGGGCGTCCCTGCCCTTCGCGGATAGATCGCCTATCTTGTTGTCGCCCTCATCGTTCGACTATCAACGCAGTGCGGTTCAGAACCACCCACGCATACACGTCGTTGATCCGGTACGCATCGTAACCTTTAATAGCAGCATATCTTCCCACGTCCGACAGCACGTTGATACGTTCTTCCAGTTCTGTTCTTCTCGTAGACTTTTCGGGTGTATTTTCCAACTCTGCGCGGATCCATTCCAGTTCCGCATCTCGTTTTGCGGTGAGGGAACGCAAATCGGTGGTCAACGCGTCGGGTCGCATCGCCATATGGATTACTGCGCCCGGGTCAAGGCCTCCGGCCGCGTAGTGCTCGGCAAACTTCTGGAGCTGAGCCGAATCAGGTTCGGTCGAACCGGGTGCACGGCCGTAAACATAAGTGCCACTGCCAGAACTGCCTACTCCCGGATAGAGGTCGCCCGTTTTGAAGTTCTCTGCATCCTCCGGCCTTCGCACGCCCCGGGACATTTCTATCCAACCTTCGTCGATGGCCTCGCGCATGCCCTCGGCGTCCACGAGGCGAGGCGGGCCGTCGAATCCTTGGCGCCGGAGTATCTGCGCCAACGCCGGATCGCCATGGTCAACGAGTCCGAGGCGTTGGACTTCCTTCGCCACTGTCGGATCGTTACGCTCATAGCGCTGAGCTTCGAGGTAGAGCCGGTGATAGTCGATGGCATTGATCAGATTACGATCTATCGCCCGCACATCGATTCCCCGAACCATCAGCGCGATCTCTGCGTCGGTTTGTCCGATCCCTGAAACCCGGCAAAGTTGGTGACTGAACCCACTCAGATTGTGCACCTGAATATCGGCTACACCCCTTGTCACTCCGAGGAGTCTTTGGATCAGCTCGGAGAGCGACTTACCCCACAACACGGTCCTCCGGCTCGACAGCTGGGCACGGCAGTACCGGCCCGAGACTCCGCTAGCTCCGACACAGCAGGAACTCGCATCCGACAGCGTATCCCCAGCCGGACTCTCCGCCAGCCTTGGCAGAAGATCCTCGCGTGAACAGCGATTTCGGAAGGTACCGCGCCTGGTGCGGCCGGAGGCACTCGATCGGGCGTGCCAAGCACTGCTCGGTTATTGCCGAACAGCGTTGGCCACGAACAGAAGTCGCGCATGGATGGGGGTTCCAGGCCTGGACTTGGTTGATGCGTTCATGAGGTGGGCTGGCATGACCACCAGGCCGAACGGGAGACTGTGTGCGGCGTGCGGCACCGTGATGCAACTCTGGAAGGTGCCCTTCGCCGCATGATTGGCGCACGCGGATGCCAGTGTCACAGCAAGGATTTACACACATTCGCAGGACGATGCACTGAGGGACGCGGCCAAGACTTTGGGTGCGGTTGTGTCATCGCGTGTCATCTAGCCGGGCTGAGTGGTAGGTACGCAAAAGCCCCGACCAGATCAACGCTGGTCGGGGCCTTTCGATCGGTGCCCTCGGCAGGATTCGAACCTGCGGCCTTCTGCTCCGGAGGCAGACGCTCTATCCCCTGAGCTACGAGGGCGGGATAGGACTCGGTCGGGGCTGGTTGGCCGCCGATCGGGCGGTGAAAGCGTATCGCATCGGTCGCCGTAGGCCAAAAAGGGTGTTGGGCGGGTCAGTTCTGTGGGAGTGGGGTGCCGCCGCGGGTGCTGAGCATGGCGGCGAGGAGCTGAGCTTCGCCGCGCTGGGTCTTGTCCATGGTCTCGGCGAGGGTGCGGACGGCGGTGGTTTCGGCGTATTCGGCGGCGTAGTCGATCATCGGCAGGCCGCCCTGATGGTGGCGCAGCATGAGCTGCAGGAACAGGGTGTCGAGTGCGGGGCCGGTGGCTTGACGGAGCGCGGCGAGGTCGGCGGCGCTGGCCATGCCAGGCATGGTCTGCACGGTCCCGGACATGGCGTGCGTGGTTGCCGCGTGGTCGTGGCCGCCCGGCCGGTCGACCATCCAGCCCATGTATCCGTCGGCGCCGTGCGCGGGCTTGCCCCAGAGCTGCAGCCAACCTTGCATGCGACCGACCTGATTCTGCTGGGTGGTCATGATGTCGTAGGCGAGGCGGCGCACATCGGTGTCGGTGGAGCGGACCAGGACGACGCCGGCCATTTCGACGGCCTGCGCGTGATGAGCCGACATGTCTTGGGTGAAGCCGATGTCGACGGCGCCGGGGTCCGGCTCGGCGGAATTGTTCAGCGGCAACCGGATCAGGGCGCCGATGGCGACGCCGATCAGGATGGCGCCGATGGCGCCGAGCACGAGCAGCGCGGTGCTTTGGCGTCGAATCTGACCGCGTAGACCGGACTCGGCGGAGTCCGGCGCGAGATCGGTGGACACTGTCGATCAGCTCCTGGGTTGCTGCGGGACGGGCTGGCCGGGGTTGGGCGCGGGCTGACCCGGAACAGGCGCGGGCTGACCGGGATTCGGCGCACCAGGCACACCAGGCAACCCGGGCAGCCCCGGAAGTCCGGGAACGCCAGGCACTCCGGGCAGCCCGGGCAGCCCCGGAAGTCCGGGAACGCCAGGCACTCCGGGCAGCCCACCCGGCATCTCGGACGGATCCGGCTTCAACCCCTTACCGTCCATCGGCACCGCATCCGGTCCTGGCGGTGTCGGGTCGAACGGCGGCGGATTGTCGGTGTCGAACGCGATCGTCGAGCAGTCCGCGCCGACCTCGGGATAGGTGTAGGAATTCAACCGCAACGCGGAGATGAACTGACCGACCCGCTTGTCGTCGGCACTGTCCAGCTTCAGCTGATGACCCCACGATTGCAGCGAAATCGGTGTGTCCAGACCGGGATACGGCGACATCAAGCTGTACGGCTTGCTCGCGACTTTGCTTTTCAGCTCGGCGATCCCCGCAGCGTTCACCTTGTCCGGGTTGTAGGTGATCCACACCGCGCCGTGTTCGAGCGAGTGCACCGCGTTCTCGGTCCGGATCGGCTTGTCGTACACAACGCCGGTGCAGGTCGCCCAGGAACTGTCGTGCGGTCCGCCGAACGCCGGACTCTGGTCGTAGGCCACCCGCTGGGTCGGGCCGATGTGCAGCCCGGCCGGGTATTCCTTTTTGACTACGCCGGGGATCTCGTTCGAGGGGTCCTTGCGCTGTGCGCTCGGTGTGTACTTCTCCAGGTCCGCCTTCTCCTGATACTTGGGAACCAGGTTGTAGGCGAGCACCCCGATCAATGCGATGATGACTGCGGTAGCGCCAATGGCCAACCAGGGGATCTGACGATTCTTCTTGGGAAGTTGGCCCCGGCCTCCGCCCTTGCGGGGAGTCGACAACTTCGCTCCGGCTTTGGCGGCCTTGGCCGATTTGGCGCTGGGACTGCTCGGCATCGCTCGTGGTGCTCTCTCGACGTGATGGATCCGCATCGTGCTGTGTGGGTCGCGGACGGTGGCGGCGCAGTGCCCACTCGAGGTGTACACCCGCCTAGACCATAGGATAGAGACTCGTGACTCCAGCTGACCTTGCAGATCTCCTTCGCGCCACTGCGGCGAAGGTGCTTGTCGAACGCGGACTGGACCCCGCGGTCCTGCCCGACGAGGTCACTGTTGAGCGTCCCCGAAACCCGGAACACGGTGACTATGCCACGAATGTGGCGATGAAAGTGGCAAAGAAGGCAGGAACGAATCCGCGGGATTTGGCGACCTGGCTCGCCGACGCGCTGACCGCGGCCGACGGGATTTCCGTCGCCGAGGTCGCCGGGCCCGGCTTTCTGAACATTCGGCTCGCTGCGTCCGCGCAGGGCGCCATTCTCGAGCAGGTGCTCGCCGCGGGGGCCGCGTACGGCACCGCGGAGACGCTGAAGGGCACCAGGATCAACCTGGAATTCGTCTCGGCCAACCCGACCGGTCCGGTGCATCTCGGTGGCACCCGGTGGGCCGCGGTCGGTGACGCGCTCGGCCGGATCCTGGCCGCCCAGGGTGCGGACGTGGTGCGCGAGTACTACTTCAACGATCACGGCGCACAGATCGAGCGGTTCGCCAGGTCGCTGGTCGCGGCGGCCACGGGTGCGCCGACCCCGGAAGACGGCTACGCGGGCGCCTACATCGGCGAGATCGCCGACCGGATCGTGGCCAAGCACCCGGACGTGGTGTCGTTGCCCGCGGCCGAGCGGCAGGAAGTGTTCCGCTCCGAGGGCGTCGAGCTGATGTTCGCGCAGATCCGCGAGTCGCTGCACGATTTCGGCACCGATTTCGACGTGTACTTCAACGAGAGCTCGCTGTTCGAATCGGGCGCGGTCGAACGGGCAACCACCAAGCTCAAGGCCTCCGGCGATCTGTACGAGAAGGACGGCGCCTGGTGGATCGCCAGCTCCGAATACGGTGACGACCAGGATCGCGTTGTGCTCAAGAGCGATGGCAATCCCGCCTATGTCGCCGGTGACATCGCGTATTTCCAGGACAAGCGGGCGCGCGGTTTCGACCTGTGCATCTACATGCTCGGCGCCGACCACCACGGCTATATCGGCCGGTTGAAGGCGATCGCCTCGGTGTCGGGCGAGGACCCGGCCACCGTCGAGGTGCTGATCGGGCAGATGGTGAATCTGCTCAAAGACGGTGTCGCGGTGAAGATGAGCAAGCGGGCAGGCACTGTGGTGACCCTCGACGACCTGGTCGACGCGATCGGCGTCGACGCGGGCCGGTACTCGCTGGTGCGCTCGTCGGTGAACTCGAGCAT
This sequence comes from Nocardia sp. NPDC049149, assembly GCF_043197455.1. Classification (NCBI taxonomy): domain Bacteria; kingdom Bacillati; phylum Actinomycetota; class Actinomycetes; order Mycobacteriales; family Nocardiaceae; genus Nocardia; species Nocardia sp. NPDC049149. Next base: position 24,136 of record NZ_JBICTD010000005.1, on the reverse strand, counting down.
CGATATCGACCTGAACCTGTGGGCCAGCCAGAGCAACGAAAACCCGGTCTATTACGTGCAATACGCGCACGCGCGGACCGCGTCGATCGCGCGCAACGCCGCCGAATTCGACTACGACAAGGTCACCGCGGATCTCGCGTTGCTCACCGCGGAGGAGGAGGGTGAGCTCATTCGCACCCTCGGCGAGTACCCGCGCGTGGTGACCAGCGCCGCGAGCCTGCGCGAACCGCACCGGGTCGCCCGCTACCTGGAGGAGCTGGCGGGCGCCTACCACCGGTTCCAGACCAGCAAGACGCTGCGCGTGCTTCCGCTCGGCGACGAGCCCGTCAGCCCCACCAACGCCGCCAGGCTGGTGCTGGTCAACGCGACCCGGCAGGTCCTTGCGAACGGCCTCGCCTTGCTCGGCGTCAGCGCACCGGAGCGCATGTGAACGGGCACAGGAACTTTCAAAACAATGCCGAGAAGGGACACCTATCCCATGAGTGAGCGCAGCGAGCGAATCACAGATACAGCTGCCTGTGCAGTCACGACAGAGCCGAGCGCCAGCGAGGCGGAGTCGTGAGTGCACACCCGGCTGGACCTCGGCATGCCGAAATCCCGCACGCCCCGAATCTGCCTGAGCGCCCTCGTGATCCGCAGCAGATGATCGATCTGCCCGCGAATGTGTGGCCGCGCAACGCGTCTCGTGACGCCGACGGCGTGGTGAGTTTTGCTGGCGTGCCCGTGCACGAGCTGGCCGCCGAGTTCGGCACTCCGCTGTTCGTGGTCGACGAGGACGATTTCCGCACCCGCTGCCGCGACATGGTGCGCGCCTTCGGCCCGAACGCCCGAGTGCACTACGCGTCCAAGGCCTTCCTGTGCGGCGAGATCGCGCGCTGGATCCGCGACGAAGGCCTCTCGCTGGACGTGTGTTCCGGCGGTGAGCTCGCGATCGCATTGCACGCAGGCTTCCCGGCCGAGCGAATTGCCTTGCACGGCAACAATAAATCTGCGGTCGAGCTGGAGGCTGCGGTCGCGGCGGGCGTCGGCCATGTCGTGGTCGACTCGCTGATCGAGATCGAGCGCCTCGAAGCCATCGCAGGCCGCGCCGGTGTGGTGCAGGACGTCCTGGTCCGGGTCACCGTCGGCGTGGAAGCCCATACGCACGAATACATTTCGACCGCGCACGAGGACCAGAAGTTCGGGTTCTCGATCGCCGGTGGCGACGCCATGGAGGCGCTCGCCCGCGTCTTCGACGCCGACAACCTGCGCCTGGTCGGCCTGCACAGCCATATCGGCTCGCAGATCTTCGAGATCGACGGTTTCGAGATCGCCGCGCGCCGCATGCTCCGCCTGCTGCACGAGGCGATCGACAAGTTCGGCGTCGAGCGCACCGCGCAGATCTCCACGCTCGATCTCGGTGGCGGACTTGGTATTTCGTACCTGCCGAACGACGATCCGCCGCCGCTGGACGACTTCGCGGCCAAGGTGCGCGATCTGGTCGCCGCCGAGGCGGCCGCCATCGGTCTGCCGCAGCCGAAGATCGCGGTGGAACCTGGTCGCGCGATCGCAGGCCCTGGCACCGTCACCCTGTATGAGGTCGGCACCACCAAGGATGTCTCCCTCGACGGCGGCCTGCGCAGGCGCTACATCAGCGTCGACGGCGGCATGAGCGACAACATCCGCCCGGCGCTCTACCAGGCCGACTACGACTGCCGACTGGTCTCGCGCTCCTCCGAGGCGGCGCCCGTAGTCGCCCGCGTCGTCGGAAAGCATTGCGAGAGTGGCGATATCGTCATCCGCGATACCTGGATGCCGGAAGACGTCGGCCCGGGCGACCTCGTCGCGGTCGCCGCGACCGGCGCGTACTGCTATTCGATGTCCAGCCGATACAACCAGCTGACCCGTCCTGCGGTGGTCGCGGTGCGCGACGGACAGCCGCGACTCATTCTGCGCCGGGAAACGGTGGCGGACCTGCTCAGCTTGGAGGTTGAATCATGACAAACCCTGTTCAGAGTTCCTGGGGGAGAGATCAGCCGATCGGCGTCGCGGTCCTCGGCATGGGCAATGTCGGCGCCGAGGTGGTGCGGATCCTGCGTGAGCATTCCGAAGATCTGCGCTCGCGCGTCGGTGCGCCCCTGGTGCTGCGCGGCATCGCGGTGCGCAATCTCGACTCCGATCGCGGTGTCCCCGCCGAACTGCTGACCACCGACGCGGACGCGCTGGTCGCCCGCGACGACGTCGATCTGGTCGTCGAGGTCATCGGCGGCATCGACCCGCCGCGCAGGCTGATCCTGGCCGCGCTGAACGCAGGCAAATCCGTGGTGACCGCGAACAAGGCACTGCTCGCCGACTACACCGGCGAACTCGCGGCTGCTGCCGAGCGCAACCGCGCCGACCTCTACTTCGAGGCCGCGGTCGCTGGGGCCATCCCGGTGGTCCGCCCGCTCATCCAGTCGCTGGCCGGTGACCGGGTCAATCGGGTCGTCGGCATCGTCAACGGCACCACCAACTTCATCCTCTCCGCGATGGACGAGACCGGCGCCGACTACTCCGCCACCCTCGCCGAGGCCACCCGCCTCGGGTACGCCGAGGCCGACCCGACCGCCGACGTGGAGGGCTACGACGCCGCCGCCAAGGCCGCGATCCTCGCCTCGCTCGCGTTCCACACCAGGGTGACCGCGGCCGATGTCTACCGCGAGGGCATCTCCAAGATCAGCTCCGAGGATCTGGAGACCGCGTCCGCGTTGAACTGCACGGTCAAGCTGCTCGCCATCTGTGAGCGGGTCGCCGCCGGTCCTGGCGAGCCGACTCCGGCCGAGGGCGGCAAGGAGCGCGTCTCGGTGCGCGTCTACCCGGCGCTGGTGCCGCGCAAGCATCCGTTAGCTGCCGTGGGCGGCGCCTTCAACGCGGTGGTCGTCGAGGCGGAGAACGCGGGCCGGTTGATGTTCTACGGCCAGGGCGCAGGCGGTGCGCCGACCGCCTCCGCGGTGCTCGGCGATCTGGTGATGGCCGCCCGCAACAAGTTCTACGGTGGCCGCGCCCCCGGCGAATCGGTTTATGCTGAGCTACCGATCGCACCGATCGGCGACACGCCCACCCGCTACCACGTGAACCTGCAGGTGGCAGACCGTCCCGGGGTCCTGGCCGCGGTGGCGGACAAGTTCGCCAAGCACGAGGTGAGCATCTCGACCGTCCGCCAAGAGGGGCACGGCACGGGAGCCCGCCTGGTCGTGGTCACCCACCACGCGTTGGAATCGGCGCTCGCGGACACCGTGGCCGCCCTGGCGGAGATGGAATCCGTCACATCCATCACCAGTGTTCTTAGATTGGAAGGCACCGAAGAATGAGTACGACTGGCGTGGCGCCGCAGGCCGGAGTGCATTCGCGCTGGCCGGGTCTGATCGCGGCTTACCGGGATCGGATCGCGGGTGCGGCCGACTGGGAGCCGGTCACCCTGTTCGAGGGCGGCACGCCGCTGGTGCCTGCGCCGCATCTCTCGGAGCTGACCGGCTGTGAGGTATATCTCAAGGTCGAGGGTCTGAACCCGACCGGCTCGTTCAAGGATCGCGGCATGACGGTCGCGATCACCGATGCCAAGTACCAGGGCCAGAAGGCGGTGCTGTGCGCCTCCACCGGCAACACCTCGGCATCGGCCGCGGCCTACGCGACCCGCGCAGGCATGAGCTGTGCCGTGCTGATCCCGCAGGGCAAGATCGCGATGGGCAAGCTGGCCCAGGCGGTCATGTTGGGCGCCAAAATCATTCAGGTCGACGGCAACTTCGACGACTGCCTGGAACTGGCGCGCAAGGTCACCTCGGATTTCCCGAGCGTCGGCCTGGTGAACTCGGTGAACCCGGCGCGCATCGAGGGACAGAAGACCGCGTCGTTCGAGATCTGTGACGTGCTCGGCCGGGCCCCCGACGTCCACGCGCTGCCCGTCGGCAACGCGGGCAACATCACCGCCTACTGGCGCGGCTATCGCGAGTACTACGCCGACGGCATCACCACTCAGCTGCCGCGCATGCTCGGTGTGCAGGCCGCGGGGGCCGCGCCGCTGGTCAACGGTGCGCCGGTGCGCAACCCGGAGACCATCGCGACGGCCATCCGGATCGGCGCGCCTGCCTCGTGGAATGCCGCGGTGGCGGCCAAGGACGAGTCCGGTGGCGCGTTCCGTGCCGCGACCGACGACGAGATCCTGGCGGCGTACCGTCTCGTCGCCGCGACCGAGGGAGTATTCGTCGAGCCCGCGTCGGCGGCCAGCATCGCGGGGCTGCTCGCGGCGCGCAAGGAAGGCTGGCTGGACGCGGGTCTCACCGTGGTGTGCACGGTGACCGGCAACGGCCTCAAGGATCCGGACACCGCATTGCTGGGAATGCCCCAGGTGCAGGCGATTCCGGTCGACCCGGTCGCGGTCGCCGCCGAACTAGAGCTGGCCTGAGTTGAATTCGCGCGAAGACCAGTTATTGGCCGAAACCCAGTCTGCGGACGGGCGTCGGCGCCCGCGCGGCGCCGGCGCGAGCCGCACACTGCCCGCGGGTCTTTCGGTGACGGCGCGGGTGCCCGCGTCCACCGCCAACCTCGGGCCCGGGTTCGACTCGCTCGGCATGGCCTTGGGTATCTACGACGAGATCGAGGTGCGCACTACGACTTCCGGACTGACGATCCGGGTCGAGGGCGAGGGCGCCGACGACGTGCCATGGGGCCCTTCGCATCTCGTGGTGCGCGCGATCGAGCGCGGGCTGGAGTCGGCCGACGTCTGGGCCGACGGCCTCGATGTGGTGTGCCGCAACGTGATTCCGCATTCGCGCGGGCTCGGCTCCTCGGCCTCGGCCGTGGTCGGCGGGCTCGCCGCCGGGTGTGCGCTCGCCGCGAAGCTGGATCCGGCGCTGGCCACCTCCGCCGACCAATTGGTGCAGCTCGCTTCGGAATTCGAGGGTCACCCGGACAATGCGGCGGCCAGCGTGCTCGGCGGCGTCGTGGTGTCGTGGACCGAGACCGACCGGGCCGCCGACATCGGCCAGGACGGGGTGCCGAGGGCCGAGCATCACGGCCGGGTCTACCGCGCCGTCCGGCTCGATGCGCACCCCGCGCTGCGCCCCATCGTGTTGATCCCGGAAGAACGCTCGGCCACCGCGCACACCAGGGGTTTGTTGCCCGAGGTCGTGCCGCACGGGGACGCCGCGTTCAACGTCAGCAGGGCCGCGCTCGCCGTGGTCGCGCTGACCCAGCGACCGGATCTGCTGATGCCTGCGACGGCCGATCGGCTGCATCAAGCCCAGCGTGCCCCTGCGCTGCCATTGACGACCACCTGGATTTCCCGGCTACGAGCGGCCGGAATCGCGGCCACCGTTTCGGGTGCGGGGCCGACCGTGTTGGCACTCGGCACCGACGAATTCCCTGCCGAACTCCGCGAACTCGCGGCCATGGACGGCCTGCGCGTGCTGGAACCCGGCCTGGCCGACGGGGTTCTGATCACCGGTGATTGATGCGCGACGCGCCCGGGATTCTGCGCGGTGACACCGCATTGTGGCCGCCAGATCCCACGCTCGCACGGCGACGGCGCGTCTGGCTTGCCGATATTCGCAATAGGCAGCTATCCTGAGCGAGTCCGTACATCGTGCGCATCAGACGCCGGTGCTTCATCAGGGCAATCGCTCCAGCAGGCTCCAGGCTCGAGCCTCCAGGCCATGGGGGTGCTGCGTAGCTGCGCAACTGGAATGATCTCTCCCACCTCTCACCACCGGTGGCGAAGCGGACGGACGCATCCGAGTCCGGCAGAATGCCCGGACTGCGGGACGAACCCTCGACACAGCACACGGCAATCGGGGGAAGGAAAGGATTTCCGTGACAGATACGGACCTGCTCGCGACACCTGGGGTGGATTCCAACCCGACAGGCGACCGCGAAAGTGACTCCGGACAGATTTCGAAGATGAGCGAACAAACCGACGTCGCACGATCGGGGCTGACTGGAATGTTGTTGCCGCAGTTGCGCGCGCTCGCGGGGGAGCTCGGTATCCGAGGCACCTCCGGAATGCGCAAAGGCGATTTGATCGCCGCCATCAAGGAAAATCAGGCCGGAAAACCGGCGAAGGCTGAAAAGCCCGAAGGGGGACAGGCCAAGTCCGCGGTTTCCGCCAAGGCCGATACGCCCGGTAATACGGAAGCGCCTGCCGTTGCGCCTGCGCCCGCGCGGGCCGAACAGGGGACCCTCGATGTGGATCCCGCCCCGGCGAAGGTCGCTCCGGTTGTCGAGGCTGCTGCCCCGGCGAAGGATGCCGCCCCAGTGAACTCGGCACCGGCCGAGACCGCGTCGTCCAATGCGGCCGAAACCACCGAGGACGCGGGCCGCGATGCGGGCCAGCGTGGTCGTGGTCGGCAGCGGCGCGGCCGTGACCAGGCGCGATCCGGCGGCGAGACTGCTACCGCCGATGCGCGTGGTGACGAGCCGAAGCAGGAAACCGAGCAGGGTGAGCGCCGCCGTGAGCGCAACCAGTCGGGCGAGCGCAACCAGTCGGGCGAGCGCAACCAGTCGGGCGAGCGCAACCAGTCGGGCGAGCGGAATCAGTCCGGCGAGCGCGGCCAGTCGGGTGAGCGCGGCCAGTCGGGTGAGCGCAACAACCAGAACGGCAACGGCGGCAATGCCAACGGCGGTCGCAACGACCGCAACGACCGCAACAATGATCGCGGTGGCGACGACGAAGAAGGCGGCCGCGGCCGGCGTGGCCGTCGATTCCGCGAGCGGCGTCGTGGGCGTGACCGCGAAACCGGCGGCGGTGGCGGCGAGGCTCGCGAGTTGGAAATCCGCGAAGACGATGTGCTGCAGCCGGTTGCGGGCATTCTCGACGTGCTGGACAACTACGCGTTCGTCCGCACCTCGGGTTACCTGGCCGGACCGAACGACGTGTACGTCTCGATGAATCTGGTGCGCAAGAACGGCCTGCGCCGCGGTGACGCGATCACCGGTGCGGTGCGCGCTCCGCGCGACGGCGAGCAGAGCAACCAGCGACAGAAGTTCGATCCGCTGGTGCGGTTGGACACGGTCAACGGTGGCGAGGTCGAGGCGGCCAAGCGGCGCCCCGAGTTCAGCAAGCTCACCCCGCTGTACCCGAATCAGCGGCTGCGCTTGGAAACTCAGCCGAACAAGCTGACCACCCGCGTCATCGACCTGATCATGCCGATCGGTAAGGGCCAGCGCGCCCTGATCGTCTCGCCGCCGAAGGCCGGTAAGACGACGATCATGCAGGACATCGCGAACGCCATCGCCATCAACAACCCCGAGGTCTACCTCATGGTTGTGCTGGTCGACGAGCGTCCGGAAGAGGTCACCGACATGCAGCGCTCGGTGAAGGGTGAGGTCATCGCCTCCACCTTCGACCGGCCGCCGTCAGACCACACCTCGGTCGCCGAGCTCGCCATCGAGCGCGCCAAGCGCCTGGTGGAAATGGGCAAAGACGTTGTCGTGCTGCTCGACTCGATCACTCGACTGGGTCGTGCGTACAACAACTCCTCGCCTGCTTCCGGCCGAATCCTTTCCGGTGGTGTCGATTCCACCGCGCTGTACCCGCCCAAGCGGTTCCTCGGCGCGGCGCGCAACATCGAGAACGGCGGCTCCCTGACGATCATCGCGACCGCGATGGTGGAAACCGGTTCGACCGGTGACACGGTGATCTTCGAGGAGTTCAAGGGCACCGGTAACGCGGAGCTCAAGCTGGACCGCAAGATCGCGGAACGGCGCGTGTTCCCCGCGGTGGACGTCAACCCGTCCGGTACCCGTAAGGACGAGCTACTGCTCAGCCCGGACGAGGCCGCGGTGCTGCACAAGCTGCGTCGCGTACTGTCCGGCCTGGATTCGCATCAGGCGATCGATCTGCTGATCGACCGTCTGAAGAAGTCCAAGAACAACCTCGAGTTCCTGATGCAGGTGAGCAAGACCGCGCCTGGCGCTCTGGACGAATAGATTCACAAGCTGTGCTGCCGAAAGGGTCTCGCTGATGCGAGGCCCTTTCGGCGTTGGTGGGTTGAAGAAAAAGAGACCGATCAATGCCGCGCCGCCGATCAGGACACCGAGAATGATCGCCGTGGCCGTCACCGCGCTCCCCTCCGGGGCGGTGCTCGTGGCCTCGACGTATACGGCGGTCTCCGGGGCGGCCGAGATCACGGTGTCGGGGCGGGCGCACCAGCCAACCACGACAGCGAGAATCAGGAGCCCGAAGATCGCGGCTGCGGCTCGGAAGTTCACCAGCTCTCCTCTCTGTGTCGAGGCACGGCATTGTGCTCAGGTCTCAAACTCTATGAACGCTCCTGTTCGCATTCTTGAGTAGCGCACTACCCGACTTCAGGGTTCCTGAGACACCGCCGATCCGCGTGACGCTATTTCCAGGGGCGGGAAGAGTCGGGGGATACCCGGGAACAAACCACCACCCGGGGGCGTTTTGGGAGCGTAGCGACAGTTCTGGCATACTGAACGGTCGTTGCGTCTGCTCCGTTCGAGCAGACCTCCCGCCTAGTCGGTTCCGGTTCACGTTCGGCACGAATCCGCGTGCGAACGACCCGGCGACCAATATCGAGAGGACACCCATGAAGGCAGGAATCCACCCGACGTATGTCGACACCACGGTCGTCTGTGGTTGCGGCAACACCTTCCAGACTCGCAGCACCAAGGAGTCCGGACACATCACCGTCGAAGTTTGCTCGCAGTGCCACCCGTTCTACACGGGCAAGCAGAAGATCCTCGACACCGGCGGCCGCGTGGCCCGCTTCGAGGCTCGCTACGGCAAGCGTGCAGGCAAGAAGGGCGCGGAAGACACCGCAGCCAAGTAGCTTCCTCGCCGACGCCCGGTCCTGCGCTGCAGGCCGGGCGTCGGTGCTTTGTCAGTGCCTGATAGAGGTCTTCGCCACGGCTACGTGGTGACGCTGAGCCACCTCCTCCGGCGTTGACGCGCAGCCCGCAGAGTCGGCAGGGAATTCAGGAAGAGGAAGCACAGTGACGCAACCGTCCGCGATCGACGACATTCTGGCCGAGCACGCCGGCCTGGAGACGCAGCTGTCCGACCCGGCGCTGCACAACGATCCGGGGGCCGCGCGCCGGGTCGGCAAGCGATTCGCCGAACTCGCGCCGATCATGGCCACCTACACCAAGCTGAAGTCCGCCAAGGACGATCTCGCCGCCGCGCAGGAACTCGCCGCCGACGATGCCGCGTTCGCCGCCGAGGTCCCCGACCTGGAACGACAGGTCGGCGAACTGGAGCAGTCGCTGGCCGACCTGCTCGCCCCCCGCGACCCGCACGACGGCGACGACGTGGTGCTCGAGGTGAAATCCGGTGAGGGCGGCGAGGAATCGGCGCTGTTCGCCTCCGACCTGGCCCGCATGTATGTCCGCTACGCGGAACGGCACGGCTGGAAGGTCGAGATCCTCGACGTCACCATTTCCGATCTCGGCGGCTACAAGGACGCGACGCTGTCGATCAAGAGCCGCGACGCCGCGCGCGACGGCGTCTGGTCGCGATTCAAGTTCGAAGGCGGCGTGCACCGCGTGCAGCGCGTGCCGGTCACCGAGTCGCAGGGCCGCATCCACACCTCGGCCGCCGGTGTCCTCATCTATCCGGAACCCGATGAGGTGGAAGAGGTGCAGATCGACGAGACCGACCTGCGCATCGACGTCTACCGGTCCTCCGGCAAGGGCGGCCAGGGCGTCAACACCACCGACTCCGCCGTTCGCATCACCCACCTGCCCTCCGGCATCGTGGTGACCTGCCAGAACGAGCGCTCGCAGCTGCAGAACAAGGCGCGCGCCATGCAGGTGCTCGCCGCCCGCCTGCAGGCACTCGCCGAGGAACAGGCCGACCAGGAGGCCGCGGCGGGCCGGGCCAGCCAGATCCGCACGGTGGACCGTTCCGAACGCATCCGCACCTACAACTTCCCGGAGAACCGAATCACCGACCACCGCATCGGTTTCAAGGCACACAACCTTGACGCCGTGCTGGATGGTGACCTGGACGCGCTCCTGGATGCGCTCGGCAAGGCGGATCGTGAAGCAAGGATGGCGGCTGAGTAATCAGTCCGCCGGGCTCGTAATGTGCTGGGTATGACCGTCACTCGGGTTGCTTTGCGCCCTGCCATCAATGACGCCGTCGAGACATTGCGAGCGGCAGGGGTGCACAGTCCGCAGTCCGACGCCGAGCACCTGGCCGCGCATGTCCTCGGCGTCGAACGCACTCGACTGCTGATGACCCCGCTCATCGCGCCGAGTGCGCTGGCCGAGTACCGCGCGCTCGTTGCCCGCCGCGCCTCCCGAATTCCGTTGCAGCACTTGACCGGAACCGCGGCAATGGGCGATATCGATCTCGCCGTCGGTCCCGGTGTCTTCATCCCGCGCCCCGAAACGGAATTGCTGTTCGCCTGGGCCCTCGCCCAACTGGAAACGCTGCCGCACGACCACACGCCGGTCGTCGTCGATCTCTGCACGGGCTCCGGCGCATTGGCTCTCGCCATCGCACACGCCCGCCCCGACGCCGACGTGCACGCCGTCGAACTCGACCCGGCCGCGCTGGAATGGGCTCGCCGCAACGCCGACCGATGCCAGGCGGACGGCGACACCCCCATCACCTTGCACGCCGCCGACGTCACCGATCCCGCGTTGCTGACGGAGTTGGACGGCCGCGTCGACCTCGTCGTCGCCAACCCGCCCTACATTCCCGACGGCGCCGAGCTCGACCCCGAGGTCGCCGACCACGACCCGCACATGGCCCTGTTCAGCGGTAGCGACGGCCTCGACGTCATCCGCGCGATCATCCCCACCATCACCCGCCTGCTCCGCTCGACCGGCGGAGTTGCCATCGAACACGACGACTCCAACGGCTCCGACCTCGCGGCCATGCTCGCCAAAAACGGCGACTTCGTCGACATCGTCGAACACCCCGATCTCGCCGGAAAGCCACGATTCGTCGCCGCAATTCGTGCTCAGCGCTGATCACCACTCTGTGTCGGCGTTGATCACACCGATATGCCAAGGTGGCAACTGATTTCGTGAGTACATGGGTAACTCGCCGGGGACGGGCCAGCCTGACTAACGCCGCACCGCTGGCCGCGTCCATCCGGGTGGAGCACCTAGGCCTGGCTAAAAGGCCCGGAGAGGCGGGCTAGCATATGCGGTGTGAGTACCGTCTTCGACTGCTCGGATCCCGACTCGCGCGCTGCCGGACTGACCGCAGCCACCAGTGCCCTGAAATCCGGGAGATTGGTTGTGCTGCCGACCGACACGCTGTACGGACTGGCCGCCGATGCTTTCGATTCCTCCGCGGTCAGCTCGTTGCTTGCGGCCAAGCGCCGCGGTCGTGACATGCCCGTGCCGGTCCTGGTCGGCTCGTGGCACACCATCGACGGCTTGGTCTTCTCGGTGCGCCCGCAGGCGCGCGAGCTGATCCGGGCGTTCTGGCCCGGTGGCCTGAGTTTGGTTGTGCAGCAAGCACCTTCGCTCGCCTGGGACCTCGGCGACACCCGAGGCACGGTGATGCTGCGGATGCCGCTGCATCCGGTCGCCCTGGAACTGCTGCGTGAAGTGGGTCCGCTGGCGGTCTCCAGCGCCAACGTTTCCGGACAGCCGCCCGCCAAGACCGCCGCCGAGGCCCGCGACCAGCTCGGCGACCTGGTCAGCACCTACTTGGACGGCGGTCCGGCCGACCACGCCATCGCGTCGACCATCGTCGACCTGACCGCCGACCAGCCGCGCATCCTGCGCGAGGGCGCGGTCCCCATCGGCGATATCGCCGATGTGCTCGGAATGTCGCCAGAGGCGCTGTCCAGCGCCTCCGTCAAATGATCGCGACGAGCCTCACGGTTCCGATGATCGGTGGGTGCGTCGCGTGATCGGTTCCGGTGCGGTCGTCCCGCTGCGGGAGCTGCTGCTCGTTCTGCTCGTCTCCGCGGTGGTGACCTTCCTTGCCACCGGCGGAATTCGGGTGCTCGCCATCGGATTCGGCGCGGTGGCGGTGCCGCGTGAGCGTGACGTGCACGTCAAACCGATTCCGCGGATGGGTGGGGTCGGCATCTATGTCGGCGTTGTCGCGGCGATCCTGTTCGCGCACCAGCTTCCCGCGCTGCGCCGTGGTTTCGACTACAGCCCGAACATTCCGGCCGCGGTGCTGGTCGGCGCCACGATCATCGTCGCGGTCGGCATCGTCGACGACCGCTGGGGACTCGACGCGCTGACGAAGTTCGCCGGGCAGGTGACGGCGGCGGGCGTGATCGCCGTGCTGGGTTTGAGCTGGTACAGCATCTACAACCCGTTCAACAACACGACGGTGTTCCTGGACGCGCTGCAGGGCGGTCTTGTCACGGTCGCGGTCACCGTGACCCTGGTCAACGCGATGAATTTCGTCGACGGGCTCGACGGCCTGGCCGCCGGGCTCGGCCTGATCGCGGCGCTCGCGGTGTTCGTTTTCGCGCTCGGGTTGATGAACGAGCAGGGCGGCTCGGTCGACACCTATCCGCCCGCGCTGCTTGCCGCGGCGTTGGCAGGCGCCTGTCTCGGTTTCCTCCCGCACAACTTCCAGCCCGCGCGGATCTTCATGGGCGACTCGGGTTCGATGCTGATCGGCCTGGTGCTTGCCGCGGTGTCGACCAGCGCGTCCGGCCGCATCCCGCTGCAGGGTTTCGGCACGAAGGACATCGTCGGTCTGCTGTCGCCGCTGCTGCTGGTCGGCGCGGTGATGTTCATTCCGGTGCTGGATCTGGTGCTCGCCATCGTGCGCAGGGTGCGCGCGGGTGTGAGCTTCTCCACTCCGGACAAGATGCACCTGCATCACCGGTTGCTGCAGATCGGGCATTCGCACCGGCGTGTGGTGCTGCTCATCTACTTGTGGGTCGGGATCCTCGCGTTCGGCGCCGTCGGCACCGCGCTGATGGACCGTCGCCTTGTTGTCCTGCTGATGGCCGGTGGGCTGGTGTTCGCGCTCGTGGTGACGGCGGTTCCCGGCCTGCGCCGCGGGGAGGCGGCGGAGGAGCAGAAGCCGTCCGGGTAGGGTCTGGGAACGTGAACTTCACTCCCACTCCTGTGCCAGGTCCCGATGCCCCGCTCAAGGCGGCGCTGCGCTACGGCCTGATCGGGCTCGGTGTGCTGGTGGTGCTGTCCGTCGCGATCGGCACCATCGCCAAGGGCACGCCCGGGTTGTGGGGCGCGGTGTTCGGTTCCGCGATCGGCGGTGGATTCATCCTGACCACTGCCGCGGTGGTCTTGTTCGGCGCGAAACTGCAGCCGTCCATCGCGGGCATGGTGATTCTCGGCAGCTGGGTCGGCAAAATGCTGGTGGCCCTTTTGGTCATAGCGATTCTGAATCAATTCGACTTTTATGACCGAATGGTCCTTTTCTTGACGGTGATCGGCGCGCTGGTCATCGTGCTCGGCGCGGAGGCGTATGGCGTTGTCCGCCAGCGGGTTCCGTACGTGACGGTGCCGGAACCGGCCGCCGAGGACCCTGATCGGGAAGATTGATCCCCACCCACCTACACGCTGTCGTAGATAACTTGGTAAAGTGTTGGTAAGCAAGCACCCAAGCAAGGGGGGATCGTCGAGATCCCTCTGAGTACCGCTATGCTTACTGCCGTGCCGGGCACCCCCTTAGGGGTACCGGTTCTGCATGTCGACGATGTCGCCGACACACGTACAGACGCCAGGTGGAAAACAAACCCGCCGCACAGCTGCTGACGAACTTCGAGCCGACCTGAGTCGACCCAAATTGATCGTCAATGTCCGATCGAACCGTGAGCTCAACCGAACTCACGGCCCGAACACGGGAGAGAACGCTGAGCGTCACCACTTTGGCGGGCGAGTTCCACGCGCCATCGCTGTCCGACTTCTACCCTCCAGCGCTGCTGTTCGAGGGTACGCCGTTCGAAATCGATCGTTTGATGATGGTCCGGCTGCTGATGACGGCCGTCCTGATTATCGTGATGATCCTCGCATTTCGGAGTCCGCGCCTCATCCCGCGCGGCCTGCAGAACATTGCCGAGACCGGTCTGGTGTTCGTCAAGGAGCAGATTTCCGACGAAGTATTGGGCAAGGAATCCGGACGTAAGTACTTCCCGCTCATCGCGACGATCTTCTTCACGGTTCTGTTCCTGAACTTCTCCGGCGTCATTCCGGGATTGAACATCTCGTCGAACGCCCGAATCGGCATGCCGCTGGTGCTGGCCGCGATCGCGTACATCGCCTTCAACTACGTCGGCATCAGAAAATACGGATTCTTTACGTACCTGCGTAGCAGCATCGTGGTGCCGAATGTGCCACCTGCGCTCCATCTACTGCTGATTCCGATCGAGTTCCTGTCGACCTTCATCCTGCGTCCGTTCACGCTGATGGTCCGACTCATGGCGAACATGCTCGCCGGACATATCATGTTGGTGCTGTTCTTCAGTGCTACCTGGTTCTTCTTGTTCGACGCGGTCTCGTGGATGAAGGTGTTCTCGCCGTTCTCGCTGCTCGCGGGACTCGGGTTCACCCTCTTCGAGCTGTTGGTCATCTTCCTGCAGGCCTATGTGTTTGCGCTGCTGACCGCCGTTTACATCGGACTCGCACAACACGCAGATTCACACTGACCTGCCTGAATGTTTTGAACCTGCTACACCTCGCCGACCGGCGGGTGTGCAACAGAAAGGGAATGGAAGACTCATGAGCCTCGCGTACCTGGCCCAGGAAGCCGCAACCAACTCGGACAAGGTCAAGGGCTATGGCGCCATCGGCTTCGGTCTGGCGGCAATCGGCCCCGGCATCGGCGTCGGCATCGTCGTCGGTAAGGCAATTGAAGGCATCGCCCGTCAGCCCGAGCTGCAGGGCACCATCCGGACCACCATGTTCCTCGGCATCGCGTTCACCGAAGCGCTTGCCCTGATCGGCCTCGTCGCCGGCTTCATCTTCTGATTCCGATGAACGGGTTCTCTGTTCTCGCAGCGGGAAGTGGAGAGGATGTGAATCCTCTTCTCCCCGAGACGTACGACATCGTTTGGTCGGTCGTGTGCGTCGCGATCATCGCAGTTGTCTTCTACAAGTACGTGATTCCGCGTCTGATGAAGGTGCTCGACGAGCGCGCCGACAAGATCGAGGGTGGCATCAAGCGCGCCGAAGTCGCGCAGGAAGAGGCCCAGCTCACGCTGCAGCAGTACCAGCAGCAGCTGGCTGAGGCCAGGCTCGAGGCCGCACGCATCCGTGAGGAAGCGCGCACCCAGGGCCAGCAGATCCTCGCGCAGATGCGCGCGGATGCCCAGGCCGAAAGCGACCGCATCGTCGCCGCAGGCCACCACCAGCTGGAGGCCCAGCGTCAGCAGATCCTTACCGAACTGCGCACCGAACTCGGCCATACCGCCGTAGATTTGGCCGAAAAGATTATCGGGCAGTCGGTTTCGGACGAAGCTAAGCAGGCGGCGTCCATCGAGCGGTTCCTGACCGAGCTCGACGACGAGTCGAAAGCCGGCATCGGGGTCGGAAGGTAGCGACGCGAAAGTGAGAAGCATGTACGCAGCGAGCCGCGAGGCCTGCGCCCGGTCTCGGGAGGCGCTCAGGGCCGCTCTGACCGGAAGCGACAGTGTTGCGGCCACGACGGGGTCCGAACTGTTCGCCGTTGTCGCCGTGCTGGACGACCAGCGTTCGCTGCGTGTTGCGCTCGCGGACGTGTCGGTGCCCGGCTCGGTGCGGGCCGAGCTCAGCGAACGGGTCTTCGGCGGCAAGGTCAGCCCGGCCACTCAGGCCGTGCTGACCACCGCCGTTGCCCAGGACTGGTCCAGGACCGCCGACCTGGTCGACACCCTGGTGTTGCTCGGGCAAGAGGCGTTGCTGGAGTCGGCGTCCGACAGTGGTCGCCTCGACGCGGTCGAGGACGAGATGTTCCGGCTCGGCCGGATCATCAGCGACAATCCCGAACTGGAGCAGGCACTTTCCGATCGGGCCAAGCCGGCCGAGGCAAAGCGGGAATTGATCGGTCGCCTGCTCAACGGCAAGACCGAACCCATCACCCTCACCCTGGCGGAGCAGGTGGTGTCCAGGCAGAAGCAGCCTGTCGGCGTGGCATTCGACGAGCTGTCCGACCTGGCGGCAGCCCGCCGCGATCAGATCGTCGCGCACGTGCGCGCGGCGATCGAACTGTCGGCACCGCAGCGGGACCGGCTTGCCGCCTCGCTGAAACGCATCTATGGCAAGCCGATTCAGGTCCACGTGCAGGTCGACCAGAGCCTGCTGAGCGGGCTGGTCGTGCACGTCGGCGACGACGTGATCGACGGCAGCGCCATCGGCAGGCTCGAACGGCTGCGCCGGTCGCTGACCTGACCCGCCCCCACCCCCCGACATTCGACACAGCGAGAGCAGGAAGAACATGGCGGAGCTGACGATCTCCTCCGACGAGATCCGTAGCGCGATCGAGAGCTACACGCAGAGCTACACCCCGGAAACGTCCATCGAGGAAGTCGGTGTTGTCACCGACACCGCAGACGGCATCGCGCATGTGAGCGGTCTGCCTTCGGCGATGGCCAACGAACTGTTGGAGTTCCCCGGCGGCGTGCTCGGTGTGGCATTGAACCTCGAGGACCGCGCGATCGGTGCGGTCATCCTCGGCGAGTACGCCGACCTCGAAGAGGGCCAGCAGGTCCGTCGGACCGGCGACGTGCTCTCGGTCCCGGTCGGTGACAACTTCCTCGGCCGCGTGGTCGACCCGCTCGGCAAGCCGATCGACGGCCTCGGCGACATCGAGGCCGAAGAGCAGCGCGTGCTCGAGCTGCAGGCCGCGTCGGTGCTGGAGCGTCAGCCGGTCGAGGAGCCGCTGGCCACCGGCATCACTGCTGTCGATGCGCTCACCGCGATCGGCCGCGGCCAGCGTCAGCTCATCATCGGCGACCGCAAGACCGGCAAGACCGCGGTCTGCATCGACGCCATCCTGGCGCAGAAGGCGAACTGGGAGTCGGGCGACCCGAAGAAGCAGGTGCGCTGCATCTACGTCGCCATCGGCCAGAAGGGTTCCACCATCGCGGGCGTCAAGACCGCGCTGGAGGCACACGGTGCGCTCGAGTACACCACCATCGTCGCGGCGCCTGCCTCGGACTCCGCCGGCTTCAAATGGCTTGCGCCGTACACCGGTTCGGCCATCGGCCAGCACTGGATGTACCAGGGCAAGCACGTTCTCATCGTGTTCGACGACCTGACCAAGCAGGCCGAGGCGTACCGCGCCATCTCGCTGCTGCTGCGTCGCCCGCCGGGCCGTGAGGCGTACCCGGGTGACGTCTTCTACCTGCACTCGCGTCTGCTCGAGCGTTGCGCCAAGCTGTCCGACGAGCTGGGCGCAGGCTCGATGACCGGCCTGCCGATCATCGAGACCAAGGCCAACGACATCTCGGCGTTCATTCCGACCAACGTCATCTCGATCACCGACGGCCAGGTCTTCCTCGAGTCCGACCTGTTCAACAAGGGCGTTCGCCCGGCGATCAACGTCGGTACCTCGGTCTCCCGTGTCGGTGGCGCTGCCCAGACCAAGGGCATGAAGAAGGTCGCCGGTTCGCTGCGTCTGGAAATGGCGCAGTTCCGCGAGCTGGAAGCGTTCTCCGCGTTCGCCTCCGACCTCGACGCCGCGTCGCTGGCGCAGCTCGAGCGTGGCGCCCGCTGGGTCGAGCTGCTCAAGCAGGACCAGTACGCGCCGGTCGCGGTCGAGGACCAGATCGTCTCGATCTTCCTGGTCGACGCCGGCTACTACGACTCGGTTCCGGTCGCCGACATCCGCCGCTTCAACCGCGAGGTGCTCGAACACCTGCACCGCGCCGCGGCCGACGCCTACGCCTCGATCGAGGGTGGCAAGGTCCTCAAGGACGAAGCCGCCGATCAGATCAAGGCGGAGACCGACAAGTTCAAGCAGGGCTTCCTCGCCTCCGACGGCAGCCGTGTCGTGAACGAGGCAGAGGCGGGCGATCTCGAGCACGAAGAGGTCGAGACGCTGTCGGTCACCCGCAAGCACGTCGAGAAGTGACCTGGGTTCCGGACTGATGCGAGTTATTCGTTATCTCGAGACGAATGAAGGGAGTGTGAACCGCTGATGGCAAGTTTGCGTGAATTGCGCTCCCGCATTCGTGGTGTGAATTCGATCAAGAAGATCACCAAGGCCCAGGAGCTGATCGCGACATCGCGAATCTCCAAGGCGCAGGCCAGGGTTGCGGCCGCCAAGCCGTACGCCGAGGAGATCACCAAGGTCCTCGGCGAGTTGGCGAACGCGTCGCAGAACCTGACCCACCCGCTGCTGACCGAGCGCGTCGACCCGCGCCGGGCGGCCGTGCTGGTGATCACCAGTGACAGCGGCATGGCGGGCGGCTACAACTCCAACGTGCTCAAGCGCGCCGAAGAGTTGATGCACACGCTGCGTGGTGAGGGCAAGGAACCGGTGATCTACGTGATGGGCAGCAAGGGCCTCACGTACTACACCTTCCGCAACCGCACGCCGGTCGCCTCGTGGACCGGGTTCTCGCAGCAGCCGAAGTACTCCGATGCTTCGGCGGCGTGCAACCACCTGGTCGAGGCCTTCATGGCAGGCTCCGACGGTGTGGTGCCCGCTCCGGACGGCACGGGCGACATCGCCGGTGTCGACGAGCTGCACATCGTGTACACGCGCTTCGTGTCGATGTTGACGCAGACTCCTGAGGTGCGCCGGTTGGCGCCGATCCAGGTGAGCTACATCGACGAGAACTTCGACATGGGCGAGGACATCGTGTCGGATTCGCCGACGGCGGATGTGCACGCGCAGTACGAGTTCGAGCCCGACGCCAGTGTGCTGCTGGCAGCCCTGCTGCCGAAGTACATCAACACGCGTATCTACTCATCGTTGCTCGAGGCAGCGGCATCCGAGTCCGCGGCTCGGCGCACCGCAATGAAGGCAGCCACCGACAACGCCAACGAACTGGCCAATGTGCTTTCGAGGCAGGCGAATTCGGTGCGGCAAGCCCAGATCACGCAGGAAATCAGTGAGATTGTCGGCGGCGTAAACGCCCTGGCTTCGAGCTCGGACCGCGACTAAGCGCAGGAAGAGAAAAATGACCGCAGCAGTCACGCAAGACAACACGAGTCGGACCGGCGCAGACTCAGGTCGCGTCGTCCGAGTCATCGGCCCCGTCGTTGACGTCGAGTTCCCAAGGGGCTCGATCCCAGACCTGTTCAACGCCCTGCACGCCGAGGTCACGCTGACCTCGGTGGCCAAGACCCTGACCCTCGAGGTCGCCCAGCACCTCGGTGACGGCATCGTGCGTTGCATCTCGATGCAGCCCACCGACGGCTTGGTCCGTAGCGCGCCCGTCACCGACACCGGCAAGCCGATCTCGGTGCCGGTCGGTGACGTCGTCAAGGGCCACGTCTTCAACGCCCTCGGCGAGTGCCTGGACTCTCCTGGCCTCGGCCGTGACGGCGAGCAGTGGGGCATCCACCGCAAGCCCCCGTCATTCGACCAGCTCGAGGGTAAGACCGAGATCCTGGAGACGGGCATCAAGGTCATCGACCTGCTCACCCCGTACGTGAAGGGTGGCAAGATCGGCCTGTTCGGTGGCGCCGGCGTCGGCAAGACCGTGCTGATCCAGGAGATGATCACCCGTATCGCGAAGGAGTTCTCCGGTACGTCGGTGTTCGCCGGCGTCGGTGAGCGCACCCGTGAGGGCACCGACCTGCACCTGGAAATGGAAGAGATGGGCGTCCTCCAGGACACCGCCCTCGTCTTCGGCCAGATGGACGAGCCGCCGGGCACGCGTATGCGCGTCGCCCTCTCGGCCCTCACCATGGCCGAGTACTTCCGCGACGTGCAGCACCAGGACGTGCTGCTGTTCATCGACAACATCTTCCGGTTCACCCAGGCCGGTTCCGAGGTGTCGACCCTGCTCGGCCGGATGCCTTCGGCCGTCGGTTACCAGCCGACCCTGGCGGACGAGATGGGTGAGCTCCAGGAGCGCATCACCTCGACCCGTGGTCGGTCGATCACCTCGCTGCAGGCGATCTACGTGCCCGCCGACGACTACACCGACCCGGCCCCGGCGACCACCTTCGCCCACCTCGATGCGACGACCGAGCTTTCCCGCCCGATCTCGCAGAAGGGCATCTACCCGGCCGTCGACCCGCTGACCTCGACCTCCCGCATCCTGGAGGCCTCGATCGTCGGTGACCGGCACTTCGCGGTGGCCAACGAGGTGAAGCGGATCCTGCAGAAGTACAAGGAGCTGCAGGACATCATCGCCATCCTCGGCATGGACGAGCTCTCCGAAGAGGACAAGGTCCTCGTCGGCCGGGCCCGTCGTCTGGAGAAGTTCCTCGGTCAGAACTTCCTCGTCGCCGAGAAGTTCACCGGCCAGGTCGGTTCGGTGGTTCCGCTGGAGCAGACGATCGACGACTTCGACCGGGTCTGCAAGGGCGAGTTCGACCACTTCCCGGAGCAGGCGTTCAACTCCTGCGGTGGCCTCGACGACGTCGAGGCGGCCGCGAAGAAGATCGCCGGAAAGTAGTCACCGATGTCGGAAATGTCAGTTGATCTCGTCGCCGTCGAGCGGCTGCTCTGGTCCGGCCAGGCAACGTTCGTCAGTGCGCAGACCACCGAGGGCCAGATCGGCATCATGCCGGGCCACGAGCCTCTGCTCGGCCAGTTGGTCGAGGGCGGCATCGTGTCCATCGTGGACACCGACGGTCAGCGCATCGTCGCTGCGGTGCACGGCGGCTTCTTCTCGGTGACCGCGACCACGGTCCGGGTGCTCGCCGAGTCCGCGGAGTTCGCGGACGAGGTCGACGTCGAAGCGGCCCGCCGCGTGCTCGCCGATTCGGCGGCAAGCGAGGAGGACCAGCTGGCGGCCCAGGCCCAGGTGCGCGCGGTGGAGCAGATCGCCAACGCGTAAGCGACAACCCGGTATTCAGCACGACACTGTCGGCGGCGAAGGTCTCTTCGCCGCCGACAGCTGTATCAAGACACAGCCCCGCAGTTTGTAAACTTGGGGTCGTGGTTGAATGACCGCACGGCGGTGTGCGCTATGGACCCGGACGCGGCAGCTCGGCTGACCACGAAGGGCTCGCGAACACCGCCGATTTGAATACGGGTGCCGGCGACACGGCTGCGGCGGCACAGCGGCAGAGCGAAGGGACGAACTGCATTGCAGACCGGGATGGTTCTCCTGATCATTCTGGTGCTGACGCTCGTGTTCCTTGCCCTTGCTTCGACTTATCGCCTGATCATGTTGCGCCGCGGTGGAACCGCCGCGATCCTGCGCATGCTCCCCGCCCGTGGTGGGCAGGGCTGGCGGCACGGATTGATCAGGTACGACGAGGACCGAATGGTCTTTTTCAAGCTGACGAGCCTGAAGCTCGGACCCGACTGCACAATTCACCGGCAGGGCATCGAGATCGGCGATCGTCGCGAGCCGGTCGGCGACGAGTACGACATCATGACCGACGACATCGCGGTGATCGCGGTCTCCGATCGTGACGGCAGCTTCGAGCTGGCCCTGGATCGCCCCGCCCGCACCGCATTTCTGTCCTGGGTGGAGTCCCGCCCCTCCGATCGCACGCGCAGAATGCGCTGAGCTTGCCCGCCTCTCCGCGTTTTCTGGCCAGACCCAGGTGCGGTGCGAGTCGCGTTGGCGGCAGGCAGCAGCGGACTTGGTCGAGTCAGCCGGTACCCGGTGAGTTACCCATGTGCTTACGGCATCAGTTGTTGCGTGTTACGGGATAGGGTTGCCGTGTGAGTGTGCATCTAACGCGGATCTACACGCGTACCGGTGACGACGGGACGACGGGTCTCAGCGACTTTTCGCGAGTCGCGAAGACCGATCCGCGGTTGGTCGCGTACGCGGACTGCGATGAGACGAACTCCGCTATCGGCGTTGCGATCGCGCTCGGACAGCCGGACGAGCACCTCGTCGAGGTCCTGCGGCAGATACAGAACGATCTGTTCGACGCGGGCGCCGACCTGTCGACCCCGGTTGTCGCGGAACCGAAGTACCCGCCGCTGCGCATCACCCAGCCCTACATCGACCGGCTCGAAACCTGGTGCGACGAGTTCAATGCCGAACTGCCAGCACTGAATTCGTTCATTCTGCCGGGTGGCACGGCGCTGGCCGCGCTGCTGCACACGGCGCGCACCGTCGCCAGGCGCGCGGAGCGTTCGGCGTGGGCGGCGATCGAGACACACCCGGACGACACGAATGTGCTCCCGGCGAAGTACCTCAACCGCCTGTCCGACCTGCTTTTCATCCTGAGCCGCGTGGCGAATCCCGGCGGCGATATCCTGTGGAAGCCCGGCGGAACCAGGTCGAGCACCTGATAATGCTCGAGACACGAGGACACACGTCCTGAGTACATGGGTAACACCCCGGGTACCCCCAGAACTCAGCCCGGCACCCGACCGCCGGCCCGCAACCGAACTACCGTGGCACCCAGAGTGCGCTGAATACCCGGAGCGGCGGAGCTGGATACCTGGAGTGGCGGGCCAGTGCCGCAACTATCCTTGCACCCAACAGTGCGCCGAATACGCGGAGAGGCGGCATGGAACGGTTTTTGGTTACCGGCGGGAATCGACTCGTCGGTGAAGTCGCGGTGGGGGGCGCCAAGAACAGCGTCCTCAAGCTGATGGCCGCTGCCTTGCTGGCTGAAGGCACCACCACGATCACGAACTGCCCGGACATTCTGGACGTGCCGCTGATGGGTGACGTGCTGCGCGGCCTCGGCTGCGACGTCACGATCGATGCCGGGGTGGTCACCATCAACACCCCGGCGGAACCGAAGTATCACGCGGACTTTCCCGCGGTCACGCAGTTCCGTGCGTCGGTCTGCGTGCTCGGCCCGTTGATGGCGCGCTGCAAGCGGGCGGTCGTCGCGCTGCCCGGCGGCGACGCGATCGGTTCCCGGCCGCTGGACATGCACCAGGCCGGCCTCCGGCTGCTCGGCGCGACCAGCGAGATCGAGCACGGTTGCGTGGTCGCGCGCGCCGACGAACTGCAGGGCGCCAAGATTCGGCTCGACTTCCCCTCCGTGGGTGCGACCGAGAACATCTTGATGGCCGCGGTGCTCGCCGAGGGCGAGACGGTGATCGACAACGCCGCGCGCGAACCCGACATCGTCGATCTGTGCAACATGCTGGTGCAGATGGGCGCCCGGATCACCGGCGCAGGCACGTCGGTGTTGACCGTGCAGGGCGTCAAGCGGCTGTCGCCCACCAACCACCGGGTGATCGGCGACCGCATCGTCGCCGCAACCTGGGGCATCGCCGCGGCGATGACGATGGGTGACGTGCGGGTGACCGGCGTCAATCCCAAGCACCTGTCCTTGGTGTTGGACAAGCTGCGGTCCTCGGGTGCGCGGATCTCGTTCGAGCAGGACGGGTTCCGGGTGGTGCAGGCGGAGCGGCCGCGCGCGGTGAACTTCTCGACGCTGCCGTTCCCCGGCTTCCCGACCGATCTGCAGCCGATGGCGATCGGGCTCGCCGCGATCGCGGACGGCACGTCGATGATCACCGAGAACGTTTTCGAGGCGCGCTTCCGCTTTGTCGAAGAGATGATCCGGCTCGGCGCCGACGCGCGGACCGACGGGCATCACGCAGTGGTGCGCGGGATTCCGCGGCTGTCCAGTGCGCCGGTGTGGTCGTCGGATATTCGGGCAGGCGCCGGCTTGGTGCTCGCCGGTCTGGTTGCCGAGGGGACCACCGAGGTGCACGACGTCTTCCACATCGACCGTGGCTACCCGAAATTCGTTGAGCAGCTACAGGCTCTGGGTGGTTCGGTGGAGCGGGTCGGCGCAGCTGAATGACAGATGAACGCTGAAAACCCTTCCTGACCAGGCGATTTGACATGATGCACGCAGACACGTAACTTTATTCAGGTCAGAGCGACACGGACACCGACCCGGGGCCGAGGAGCTGAGCGGAAACGCTGAGCGAGAGGCCAGGGAAACGAGGTAGTACGAGGAGCGCCTGACGCTCACACTAGCTTGATCGAGACCCTGATTTGGAATCGGGGGAGCGACTGAGCTAAGCTGGATAAGTTGCCTCACCGATCAATCGGCTTGAAACCCGGGCGATGGTGTGTGCGTGTGTTCTTTGAGAACTCAATAGTGTGTCGATGAATGTCAGTGCCAATATTTTATTGGTTCCGGCCTTTCATACCCCCCGGTTGGA
>NZ_JBICTD010000004.1:0-964088 GCF_043197455.1 Nocardia sp. NPDC049149 | reverse complement strand
GCGTCCCGCCTTCTTGCCACGAGGCAGCAACGGCGCCAACCGCGCCCATTGGGCATCGGTCAGATCCGCTCGCCCCGTCACCGCTACGCTGGCCACGAGGTCTCCGGCACTATTCAGGTTTGCTTGGTCGCTAACCCGAAATACCGGAGACCTCGCTCATATGCCAACGCGGGCAACAGCTTCCACCGAAAACGCTGGTGGTGGCGCCGCTACGCGCAGCCACCACCAGCGGACTTCGAAACACGCCCTAGCTGCAGCCCGTATCACGACCGCAGGCGTATCTATGGCCGGGCGCGAGCTAGACGCAGCCCGGACCGCGACCGCAGGCGTATCGCCTGTCGCGAGCTAGCCACAGGCCGTGACCGCCGAATGCGCTGAGACCCTTCGGAATAACTCTGACAGGACGAAACATTCGGTCCTGCAGCGCTGTTCGCCCGCTGATCCGGTCGCTATTCGTGACCCTCCAGCTCACCCGCGGGGATGTGCCGCAGCCGTACCGTCGCGATCACCGAAATGGCAACCGCTGCAACCGCGGTGATCCCGGCCGTCACATGCATGCCGTGCACGAATGCGGCGCGTGCCGCCGCCAACACCGCGTCACCGAGATGGGCGGGCAGCTCCGTACTGGTCTGGACCGCCGCACCCAGGGTGTCGCGCACCGACCGCCCTGCCTCCGCGGGCAGGTCCGCGGGCAGCGTGTCGGCCAAATCACCCCGGTACAGCGCGATGCTGATGCTGCCGAGGATCGAGATGCCCAGCGCACCACCGAGTTCCGCGCCGGTCTCGGACACCCCGGAGGCGGCCCCCGCCTGTTCCTCCGGCGCCGAGCCGACGATCAACTCCGTGGTGATGCCGAAAACCGGTGCCAGACCGAGCGAGAGGACCATCGAGGTGGCCAGCGCGAGCCAGAGGCTACCTGCGCCGACCTGCGTCATCATCAGCAGCCCGACGGCCGATGCCGCCATGCCCGCGCCGATCAGGTACGCGGGCCGGACAACTCGCACAATGCGCGGTGCCAGCTGGGAGCCGATGATGAAGCCGATGCCCGAGGGTGCCAGCGCCACGCCGGTCTCGAGCGGTGACAGCCCGAGCACCAGCTGGAAGTACTGCGCGATGAACAGGAAGTACCCGAAGACGACGAAGATCCCAACGATGTTGACCAGCAACGCGATCCGGAATGTGCCGAGCCGGAACAGCCGCAGGTCGAGCATCGGGTCCGGCCTGGTCAGTTGGCGATGGATGAACAGCGCGCCGAGCACGACACCGGCGACCAATGCCAGCAGCGCGGTGGCGCCGATACCGTCCTGCGCGATCTTCTTCATCCCGAACACCAGCGCGATCATCGTTGCCACGCAGAGCGCGGCGCTGACCGGATCGAGGGCGCCCGCGGCGGGATCACGGTACTCGGGCAGTACTTTCGGCCCGAGCACCAGCAGCAGCGCCATCACCGGCACCGCGAGCAGGAACACCGAGCCCCACCAGAAGTACTCCAGCAGCACCCCGCCGAACAACGGACCGACCGCACCGCCCGCGGAAAACGCGCCGACCCACACGCCGACGGCGATCGAACGCTGTCTGGCGTCGCGGAACATGGTGAAGAGCAAGGAAAGCGTGGCGGGCGCGAGCGTCGCCCCGGCGACGCCGAGCAGGGCCCGGCACAGGATGAGGATCTCCGCGGTGGGCGCGAAGGCCGCGATCACCGACACCACCGCGAATGCGGCGGCGCCACCGAGCAATACGCGTCGTCGCCCGATCCGATCGCCGAGCGTGCCCATGGTGATCAGCAGGCCAGCCACCATGAATCCGTACACGTCGATGATCCACAGCAGCTGTGCGCTGGTCGGATGGAGTTCCGCGCTGATCATCGGCACGGCGAGGTGCAGCACCGTGAGATCCATGGCGTAGACGAGGCAGGCGAGGGCGAGTACACCCAGCCCGATCCACTCACGGCGCCCGGCGTGCGCGGGCAGCGTGCTCTCGGTCGGATCGAGGGTGGTGTCCACGGGGCGGATTCCTTCGTCGGCGCGGTCCATGAGGGTCATACCAGTTCTGACGAACCGGACAACACCATCTCATCGGCCAACGACAAGAAATCGCAAACGATTTTCACTGGATTCGTGCGCGCCACCGCGGTTGGGCCGCGCACGGAGTTGACGCTCGGTCCGTGCGCGGCACCCCGGTGAAACGGCGTGCGTTGCGTGGAAAAGCGTGGAGCAGTGACTAGCGGAGCAGTGACTAGCGGGTCGTCATCGGCCAGGCGGGCCGATCGGCGCCGAAGTCGGGGGCGGGCGAGGTGTACGCGGGGTACTCGGCGATCGCGGGCGCGGCGGTGATGATGCCCGCATGCGAGATCACGTCGGCGGGGTCCGGCGCCGCGGCAGGCGGATGCCGTGGCGTGCGGTTCGGCGCGTAGAGCAACCAGGACGCGGTGCGCGCCAACGACACTCGCACGGTACGGCCGATCCCGTCGCGCGACCGGGCGGCGAGCGCGTCGATCACGCCAGCGGCAAGCAGGTAGCCGGACGCGTGGTCGAGCGCCTGCGCAGGCAGGTATCCGGGCACGGCGGGCGCGCCCTCAGCGGTCGAAATGCCCGTCGCCGCCTGCACGATGCTGTCGAAACCGCGACGCCCGCGCCACGGACCGCGCTCACCCCACGCACTGACCCGCCCGTGCACGATGCCGGGCCGGGTGGCCGCCCAGAGCCCCGCGTGTTCGAGCGAACCCGGCCGGTATCCGGTGACGAGCACATCGGCCGACCGCAGCAGGTCGTTGAGGATCGGCAGTTGCGTGCGCATGTCCAGCAGGGTGGAGCGCTTGCCCTGACTGGTGTCGGCGAACTGCCACGGGATCTCCGGCAACCACGGCGGATCCACCCGCAACACCTCCGCGCCGAGGAGTGCGAGCGATCTGGTGGCGACCGGTCCGGCGATCACCCTGGTCATGTCGAGGACCCGCAGCCCTCGCAGCGGCTGGAACGGCGCCGCACCCATCGGTAACCCTGGTTCGCCTCGGTCGGCCCGTTCGTCGATGGCGACGAGTGGCCCGCTCGCCGCGGCCCAGCCTTCGGGGCTCTCGACCCATTCCTGTTCGGTGCGCACGCGGACCGCGATCGCGCCGTTGGCGGCCGCGTGCTCTTCGATATCGGATGCGCGGCTCATCGCCATCTGTGCGACGGCCAGGTCGAGCGGCGCGTCGACCGGAAGGCCGAGCGCGGTGAGCAGACGATCGCGGTGGTGTGGGTAGTTGGCGTGGGTGCGGACCCAGCCGTCGTAGGTGGGGAAGAATCCGGAGAGTTCGGCGAACATGGTCGCGGGCCTGCCGTTGATGCGGAGCAGGCGCTCGCTACAGAAGGCCGCGGTGATGCGTCCCGGGTCGATGTGGTGCGCTACCGGGTCGAGGCCGCGGACGGATCTGATGCGGTTCGACGCAGCGGTGAGCGCCGCGACCGAGCCTGCGGCGAGCGCCCAGACCGGCAGTGTCGCAGCCAGATTGCTGCCCGGTTCGGGGGAAGGGGTAATGGCGGAGGCGGTTACACCGATTCCGGCTTCGTAGTCGTGTACCAGCCGTGTGTGCGCGTTCACGCGAACGAGCGTAATAGTTCCGTCTGAGAAGGAGATCGACATGGGCATAACCATCGGATCCAGTGCGTGGCTACGGATCCTGCGATCCGCCGCGACTCCCCGCCGCCACCTGCTGTGTTTCCCGCCGGGCGGTGGTGCGGCGACGGTGTATCGGGAGTTGGCGAAGCGGGTCGGCGGCGGCGTTGCCGTTGTCGCGGTGCAGTATCCGGGGCGCCAGGACCGGATGCGCGAGGCGCCGATCACAGAGCTCGGCTTGCTCGCCGATCGGATTGCCGAAGAGGTGCTGCGCGACGGAATCGTCGACGGGCTCGCGCTGTTCGGCCACAGCATGGGTGCGACGCTGGCCTTCGAGACGGCCTGCCGGCTCGAGCGGGCAGGCCAGCCGGTGACGACGTTGTTCGCGTCCGGCCGTCCCGCACCGTCTTTCGTGGAGACCCAGCGCATCCATCTCGGCACCGACGCGGATCTGATCGCGGACCTGGAGCGGTTGGCCGCCGACCCGGCGCCGATCCAAATGCTGCGTGACGAGCCGAGTCTCGCGGAACTGGTGCTGCCGCCCATGCGCGGCGACTATCAGGCGATCGAGACCTATCGGTACACCGAGGGCGACCCGCTCGCGGCCGATATCGTGGCCATGGTCAGCACCGCCGACCCGACCATGACGCCGGAGCAGGCCGACGAGTGGCGTGCCTTCACCAGCGGAAGCTTCGACCGTGCAACGTTTTCCGGCGGTCATTTCTTCATCGACGAACATCCTGCCGAGGTGGCGGCGACCGTCACGACACACCTCGCGTCGGATCGCTCGCGCGCGTGAGAGCTGTTTGCTATCCAGTGATCTCAGTCGCACTGAACTAGGCCGTCGCGTCCACACGGCTCGTGACGAGGTCTCCGGTCAGATCTCGGTCTGCCGGAGACCGCACGTCACCGGTTAACGGGTTACCTGCAGTCGCGGGCCGGAGCGGCGCGTGCGCAACCACCCATAGCCGATCCACGACACCGCAACAGCGACCGCGACGAGCACCCGCACGGTGCCGAGCGCACTCTCCGGATAGAGCACTCCCGTGATGTAGTGATCGATGAACCCGCTCGACGGCAACCCGGCTTCGCCCGCGCGATGCCGCGCCCAGTTCTCCACCTGCGTGAGCGGGCAGTCGATCCGGAACAAGACCGTCCCGAATCCCCAGCAGAACGCGAGCACGTGCAGCACGAAGGTACGTGGCCACCGCCACGCCAGGAATCCGCCGACCACCACGTACGCCACGAACGCGAAATGCACGGCGGCGGTGACATCGGCCAGCAGCCGATACAGCATGCCACCAGCCTAGCCGCGTCGAGTCAGCCCAGGTATTCCGATTCGAGCACAAGATCGGCGATCAGCGACTGGTACTCGACATACGTCTTGTGCTCGACGGTGCGCCAGGCGCGGCCTTCCTCTTCGCGCATGTAGCGGCGATAGTCGGGGGCGCCTGGAACTTTCACGTTGTCGGCGACCACGAGGGTGCCGGGATGCAACCAGCCCGCGGCCATGATCGACCGTAGATCCGGCAGATAGGCGGTCTTCAAGTGGTCGAGGAACACGAAATCGAGTGCGGCAGGGCCGAAGTCGTGTTCGATCGCCAGGTGCCGCATGGTGGCGCCGCCGTCGCCGATCATGCCGACCACCACGCTGACCCGATCGGCCAGACCCGCGTGTTCGATGACGGCGCGGGCAATTTCGGCATTGTTGGGGTTGGCCTCCACTGAGACCAGCCGTGCGCCGTCGGTCAACGCGCGCGCCGTCCGCACGGCGCTGTAGCCGCAGTAGGCGCCGAGTTCGAGCAGCAGCTTCGGCGCGGCCCGCCGGATGGCGGCGTCGAGGAGCAGCCCTTTGCGGTCGCCGACGTTCATCAAAACGCTGTGGTGGCGCGCGAAGTCGTCGATCGTGTCGACGACGCTGTTCGGATCATCGGCAGTGGCATGTGCGCGGACGTGGGCGAGCAGCGCCTGCTCGCGACCGTCGCCGACCTGTCCGGTGCGGACCATGGTGCGTACGCCGATCGCCATGCGCAGGATCGAGACAGGCCAGCGGATCATCGATATCGGCGAACGCATAAACGGCAGCGTACCTGGCATATTCGCCGTTGTCGCCGGTACGCCCGGCGACCCGATGACGGCGAATTACCAGGGTGACGGCTGGTAGTCCTTGAGGAAACAGCCGTAGAGGTCGGTGCCGTTCTCGCCCTGGACAATCGGGTCGTAGACGCGCGCGGCGCCGTCGACAAGGTCGAGGGGCGCGTGGAAACCTTCTTCGGCGAGACGGACTTTCGTGTAGTGCGGGCGCTCGTCGGTGATCCAGCCGGTGTCGACGGCGGTCATCAGGATGCCGTCGGCCTCGAGCATTTCGCGAGCGCTGGTGCGGGTCAACATGTTCAACGCGGCCTTGGCCATGTTGGTGTGCGGGTGGCCTGGCCCCTTGTAGGCGCGGGAGAACTGACCCTCCATCGCCGAGACGTTGACGATGTACTTGCGCCGCGCCGCCGCAGCGGCCAGCGCCGGCCGCAGCCGCGACACCAGGATGAACGGCGCGACCGAATTGCACAGCTGCACTTCGAGCAACTCGGTGGGATCGACCTCGGCAACGGTCTGCACCCAGCTGTTGGTGTGCGCGAGGTCCGGCACCAGGCCGCCTGCATCGATCGCGATGCCGCGCGAAATGCGTTCGGGGGTAGCCGATCCCGCGACCAGCGCGAGCTCGGCGACATCGGCAGCGGACAGCGTCGGGGTGAGCGAGGCGGTGAGCGCGGTGGGATGGGCCTGCATCGTCTTGCCGAACGTCACCACATCGGGCAGCGCGCCCGCGGGCAGCGGACCGGACTCGGCGTCGACCAACGCGCTGTAGGCGCCGGGGGAGCGGCGCACGGTCTGGGCGGCATTGTTGATCAGGATGTCGAGCGGGCCCTGCGCGGCCACATCGTCGGCGAGCGCGACCACTTGCGCGGGATCACGCAGGTCGATGCCGACAACGCGCAACCGGTGCAGCCACTGCGGGCTGTCGTCCATGGCGGTGAAGCGGCGGATGGCGTCGTTCGGGAACCGGGTGGTGATGGTGGTGTGCGCGCCGTCGCGCAGCAAACGCAGCGCAATGTACATGCCGATCTTGGCGCGCCCGCCGGTGAGCAGCGCGCGGCGGCCGGACAGATCGGTACGTGCGTCCCGCTTGCTGTGGCTGTCCGGGGCGCACTCCGGGCACAGCTGGTGGTAGAACGCGTCGACCTGGGTGTACTTCTGTTTGCAGATGTAGCAGGGCCGTGGCCGGATCAGGGTGCCCGCGCTGGCCCCTGAGGCGTTCGAGGCGAGCGGGATGCCCGCGGTCTCGTCGTCGATGCGCTGCGGCGAGCCGGTGGCCGTCGCCGCGACGACCTCGCGATCGGCCGCCGACACCGCGGCTCGTGCCTCGGTCCTGCGGCGCTGCTTGAGCTTCTTGAACATGTGGCCGACCGCGCGCTGCACCGCCACCGAGTCGGGATGCTCCTTCTCCAGCTGTCCGGCCTGGTCCAGCACCCGCAGACAGGTCGCGAGTTCGTCCGGATCAATCATGCTTTCGGCCATCGGAGGTACAGGCATCCTTCACTGAGCAGGGCAATCGACCCGCTCATTGTCGCAAACTCCCGGACCGGGTTGCCGCCCGGTTGCCCCTGTGCGGACGGGCACTCGTGACGCCGATGGGGCGGGTGAGCAACAGGTCGGCTGCTGAGGACGCGGGCGGGACGGGTCGGCTCAGGCCCGCAGCAGCGCCAAGGTGGTGGTCGCCGTGTGCTTCAACAGGTCGACGACCTCGGGGATCGTCGGCATCCGGACGGTGCTCGCCTCGCCCGCCGATCGGTGCAGCCAACTGATCTCGTAGGTGGTCCAGCCGTCCCGCACGCCGAGCGTGACACCGCTGATGTCGGCCTGCTCGGTGGCCCGCCGCACCAGATACGCCTCGTCGCCGAGTCCGATGACCGGCGTGACGCTGTCGTCCTTGGTGAGCTCGGACTGGGTCCATGCCTCGAAACGCGCGGCGAACTCGGGCCCGGGATCGGTCTGCTTGTGCACCTTGGCGTTCGCCGTGAGGGTGGTGAGGTCGGTCGAGCCGGTCGGCACCAGCTGGATGGTGCAGCGCATCGTGTCGACCGCGCGGTGCAGCATCGCCTCACGCAGTGGGTAGCGCGGATGTGCCGGACGAGAAGGGGCCAAGACGAATCCGGCGTGCATGTAGGGCATGGTGTCGGTGATCGCGCAGAGATTGTCGACGGCGTGATAGCCGCGCAGGTCAGCAGCGGGGTTGTCCCGCTCGCCATCGGAGGAGACGACGGCAACACCGGTGGCCCCGACCACCGCGACGCAGGCCGCGACCCCGAGCACCGTCCACCACCGACCACGACCCGGCTGCGGCCGCCGCACCAGCGTCCGCGGCGGCACCCGCCCATCCGGGTACGGCCGCATCGGGGTGGTCGGCGTCAACGGTTGATGCAGCCATCCGGCGTAGCTCAAACGCGGAGGCCGCTGATCCGACGACCCCATCATGGGCGGAAAAGTATCACCTCGGCGCCGAGATCGCTGGTCGATCGGGTCAGACCAGATCCGCACCCAACTGCGCAGCCGCGGCAGCACACCCGCACGCGTCCGCGCGTGCGGCGAGCCGACCGCGCAGCGCGACGGGGATTTCCGCGCGGACCTCGATCAGCCCGTCCCACACCACCTCCGGGGTTTCCGGCGTGAGCGCGGCGAGGAATTCGTCGAGATCGTCCATCCTGTCGATGATTTCGAGCACCCTGGCCCGGCCCGTGGCGTCCTGGGCGAGCGCGATATCGACGAGGGTGTCGATGTTGTCGCTGCGCGCGGCGGTGCGCAGCGCGGCGAGCAGCTGATCCCTGCTGAGCTCCCCGATGCACGAGGCCAGGATCGGGGTCGTGGTCTCGGGCAGCGCGTCGACCAAAGGCAGTGCCTGCGACCAGAGTTCGTGTGCGGCGGTGGTGGTGATCACCGTGCGCAGCACCGCGGGTTCCTGCAGGATCGGCAGGGCCGCCATCCGGCGGCGATCGGTGTCGGTCATGGCCAGCGCGATCGGCAACATGGCCTCCCACAGGTCGGCTTTGTCCGCCTGGGCGACCAGCTCGCCGAGCTCATCGTCGGATTTGTCGGCGAGCCGAGCGGCCAGGATCGACCGCTGGTCCTCGTTCAAATGCACGACCAGCGGCAGCAGTTCGAGCCAGAAACCCTTGTTCAACGCGGCATCCATGATCGAGGCGAGCACCGATTCCTCCTGTACCGCAGGCCGTTCGGCGAAGGCGCGCAAGCTGTCCGGGTTCATCGCGCTGGTCACCGGGAGCAGTGCCTCCCACGCGTCGAGCTCGCGCACCGCCGCCACCAGGCTGTCGAGCACCTCGCCGCCGAGTCCGGCGGCGAGATCGCCGAGCACGGCGCGGTTCTGCGGACCGACGCTGTCGAGCAGGTCGAGCCCCTCGACCCAGAGATCGTGTTCGTGCGCGGCCAGAATCACCCCGGCGAGCCGGTCGGTGACCAGGCCCATCAGCCGGTCGACCGCGGACTTGTCCTCCATGAGGAACCCGACGCGCAGCAGGTCCGCGTCGCCGAGCACCGGCACCGCGGCGCGCATCGACTCCTCGGGCACGACGCCGACGAACCGGCTCATCGTCACGTGGTCGCCGCGACCGCCCAACTCCTTCGCCACGGCCACAACGAGTTTCGCGGGCACGGCCGCGATGATGTCGGCGGTGCGGCGCGGGTCGAGCTGGATCGCGGTCTCGGCGAGAAAGCGGGCGGGCAGCGCCTTGGCGATATCGACCGCGCGGGACGGTTCGACCGACCCGGCGACCGCTGCGCACAGCACCGGCCCGAACGCGCGCTCCGCGGCCTTCGCGCTGATCACGGTCGGCACCAATTTCGCTGCGGCGGCAATGCGTTTCATCCGCGCCGCATCGCCGTCGAACAGCAGATCGGTGGCCCGCTCACGGAATTCCCTGATCGCATCCGGCGAGAGCCCGGTGAGGAAGTCCAGCGCCGCGGGATCCGAGAGTTCCAGCAGCCGAGCGAGTTTCGTGGCCTCGGCGCGAGCCATCAACTGGGTGCTCACAAGCCGAGCGCCTTCTTGACCGTCGGCCGCATCAGCCGGGGGATGAGCTGCAGCGAGGACTCGACCGCCGCGCCGAGGCGCTGGCCGCGCGCGGTCTGCGCGGCCCGAAGCAGTCGATCGAGTTGGGCGAGATCGGCGGCGCTGAGCCGGTCGAACTCGTCGGGTAATGGCGCGCCGAGGGTGCGGATCAGCGGAGCTGCTGCGTCCGGCATGGGATCTCCGTATCGGTGAGAGAGAGGATCGGGTCAGCTGCTGCGCGGGGTGATCGAGGCGAGGTCGGCGCGCATGTCGTCGACGAAGTTGGCGATCGCCTCGGCAACGAGCAGCGGCTCGGTGACCGGCAGCCAGTGATCGGCAGGAACGGCACACCGCCAGAGCCGGTCCACCCAGCGCGTCGAGGTGTCGTAGATGGCGGCGGGCACGAACGGATCGGTGCTGTCGACCAGCAACTGCACCGGCACCGCGGTGCGCCGCACCCGCGGCCGCCGCACGTGATGCAGGAGGTTGGCTTGCGCAATGCGCCCGCCCGCAACGAGATCCGTTGCCCAGGTGCGCGCGATCCTGGCAGGCACCGGCGAGACACCGCCGAGCCGTTCCACCAGCAGGGTGCGCACCCGCGGTGGATACAGCCTGCGCGCCACCGGCACTGGGTGCAGCGTCCAGCGCACGCTGCGCAGCCACCAGCCGACGTCGCCCGCGCGCAGCCGGACGTGCGGCGCGATGGCGCGTAGCCAGAGGCCGAAGTGATCGAGATTAGGTCCGGCGATGGCGGTGAACGACGCGATCGTGGTGTTCGCCCTCGGATCACACACCGCCTCCCACAGCTGCACCGCGCCCCAGCCGTGTCCGCAGGTGTGCACCGGACGATTCGGGCTCGCGGCCTCGATCACCGCGAAGAAGTCGTCGGCGAGCCGGTCGAGCCGGAAGCCCGACAGCAGTGCGGGACTGTCCGACCGTCCGTGGCCGCGCACGTCGTAGGTGATCACGCGAAAGCCGTCGGTCAGCAACGCGGCCACCGTTGCCCACACGCGGTGGGTGTCGGTGAGGCCGTGCACCAGGACCAGGGGTTCGGCGGCGGGGTCGCCCCATTCGAAGACGGCGAGATCGGTGCCGTCGGCGGTCACCGTCCACTGCCGGTCCGGGCGGGGCGTTTCGGTGTCGAGCTCGTTGGTCATGTCGTTGCCTCGTTCGGGGTGCGCTGCCTACCGGTGCCGCGATTGTCGGTCCGGCCGGAGGTCAGGTCGAGCCGTAACACCCAGGCGTACCGCCAGTACGTTTTCCGATACTGACAGTACGAAGTATTTGCTGGGAAGGGGAGGGGCAACGGCCACATTATGGCGTAGCTCACGCTGATAACCGTACCGGCGGTACGTGTATGCTGCGGACGTGGCCCGTCCAAGCACCCGTTCTTCGGCGACCTCCCGTGCGGAGATCGTCGATGCGGCGATCCGGGTGATCGACCGGGACGGCCCGCGGCCCAGCATGGACGACATCGCCCGCGAAGCGAACATCACCAAGCCGCGCCTGTACCGGCAGTTCGCCGACAAGGCCGATCTCTACACCGAGATCGGCCAGCGGATGGCCAAGTCCGCTGCGGCGGCGGCGGGCAACGACCTGACGCTCATGCTGCAACCGCCGCGCACCGCGTTGCGTCGTGTGCTCACCGGCTACGCCGACAGTATTCTGCAGCACCCCAACGTTTTTCGCTTCCTGGGTCAGGCGCAGGTGACGCAGCGCTCCGACGGAACGGTGCTGCAGTTCGACCTGGGCCGTGCCGCCTCGGATCGCTTCACCAGGCAGGCGCGCGAGATCGCCGAATCCATTCCGATCGACACCGCGGGCATCGACTATCTGTCCCGCGCGGTGGTCGGCGTCGTCGTCTCGATCACCGATCTGTGGCTTGCCGATTCGGCGGAATCTGCTGACCAGCCAACGCGCACCGCAGAATTCGTCGATCAGGCGACCGAGTTCGTCTGGGGTCTGATCGACGGATTCCTGCGCAGGCAGGGCATTTCCGCGGATCCGGAGACGCCGATCTTCACCTCGCTCGCCGCGGTCAACCAGACGCGCTGACCCGTACCGGCTTTCGTCGTCGTCGCCACGCCTGTGTCGCGCCGGCGCTCGCGTGCTTGCGCATGATGCGCAACTTCCTCTCCTGACCGCGCCGGTGCGCCTCGCCACGTGCCCGGGTTGTTGACACAGTGCCAATAGTGCGAGAATCTGGTGGCGAGCGGCCGTCTGCGACGCCGCCAGTAGCAACAGCGAGCAAAGGATCCGAAGATGGCACGCGCCGCATGGAGTGACGACGAGGTCGAGGCGGTACGCGATCTCGCGAAGGCGTTCTTCGAAAAGGACGTCGTCCCACACGAGGAGAAGTTCGTCGCCCAGGGACACCCCGACCGCGCGCTGTACAACCGGGCAGGCGAGCTCGGTCTGCTGTGCACCGCGATCCCCGCCGAATTCGGCGGTGGCGGCGGCACATTCGCGCACGAGGCGGCGATCATCGAGGAGCAGTCGCGCGCGGGCGACGGCTCGATGGGCATGCCCGTGCACAGCTCGATCATCGCGCCGTATCTCAAGGAATTCGGCTCCGCCGAGCTCAAGCAGCGGGTGCTGCCGAAGGCCGCCACCGGCGAGATCGTGCTCTCCATCGGCATGACCGAACCCGGCACCGGCTCCGACCTGCAGAACATCAAGACCCGCGCGGTGCGCGAAGGCGACGAGTACGTCATCACCGGCTCGAAGATCTTCATCACCAACGGCTGGCTCTGCGACGGCATCATCATCGCCGCCAAGACCGACCCGACCAAGGGCGCGTCCGGCGTCTCGCTGATCTACGCCGACGTCTCCGACGAGACGCCGGGCTTCAAGCGCGGCCGCATCCTGAACAAGATCGGCGGCAAGGCCCAGGACACCGCCGAGCTGTTCTTCGACGGACTGCGCGTGCCCGCGTCGAACCTGCTCGGCGAGGCCGAGGGCCTCGGCTTCTATCAGATGATGCAGATGCTGGCCCAGGAGCGGCTGGTCACCGGGATCATCGCGGTTGCCATGATGGAGAAGGCCGTTCAGCTGACCATCGACTACACCAAGGGTCGCGAGGCCTTCGGCAAGCCGTTGTTCGCGATGCAGAACACCAAATTCGAGCTCGCCGAATGCGCCACCCTCGCGAAGGTCAGCCGCACCTTCCTCGACGACTGCATCGTCAAGCATCTGCGCGGCGAGCTGGACATCCCCACGGCGGCGATGTCGAAGTACTGGCTCACCGACCAGCTGGGTATCGTGGTTGACCGCTGCCTGCAACTGTTCGGCGGCTACGGCTACATGACGGAGTATCCGATTTCGCAGCTCTACACCGGCGCCCGCGTCCTGCGCATCCTCGCGGGCAGCAACGAGGTAATGAAGGATCTCATTGCCCGGTCTCTCTGATACCTCGAGCGATCCCATCGCGCCTCGGGCCGACGCCGACGGTGCCGCGCCGCCGCGCCGCCGTCGGCTCGAACCCGATGAGCGGCGGGCCCAGATCCTGGCGTGCGCGATCGACATGTTCGGCGAACGGCCGTATGCGGCCGTGTCGACCGCCGAGCTGGCCCAGCGCGCCGGGGTGGCCCGCGGCCTGATCAACCACTACTTCGGCAACAAGCGTGACCTCTATCTGGCGGTCGTGCGCCGGATGGTGACGCTGCCCAAGCTCGACGACATGATCGTGCCGGTCGGCACCGAACGCGAACGCGTGGAAGCGAGCGTGCACTGGCTGCTCGACACCATCGCCGAGCACGGCAGCACCTGGGTGAAGGTGACCAGCCACGAGGGTGTCGGCGACGACCCCGAGGTGCAGCAGATCCTGGATCAGGCCGACGACGCGGCCGCCGAACGGCTGCTGCTCATGGTCGGGCTCGCCGATTCGGCGCGCAGTGCTGCATTGCGCGCGATGGTCCGCGCCTATGGCGGGCTCGTGAAAGTTGCGGGGCGGGAATGGATCACGCGCGGCACGCTGACCAGGCCACAGGTGCACGAGTTGCTCGCCGACATGCTGATGACGCTGGTCACCGAATCGCTGCCGAAGGTGGACCGCCGGCGCTGAGCGCGCCGACGGTCCCGGTTCTCAGGTGCGGGTTTCCGGCGCAAACTCGTTCGCGGGGACGCGGGCCGCGCTGTAGCGCACCGGACGCCGGTGCCCCGGCATATGTCCGTGCCTGCCGTGCGTCCGCTCGATCACTTCCTCGCGTCGATGTTCCACCACCAGTGCGCCGACGCCGAGGATCCACAGTGCGGCGGTCACGATCGCGCCGGTCTGTGTGTACTGGTCGAGGCCGTATCCGGCGGCGGTGAGCGTGCACGCCAATGCGACCATGCCCAATCCGCAGAGAATGAGGCCAGGAATATTGAAATTGTCGCCGAGCAGATCGCCGGCCTGCGCGTGCCACGGTCGATCGTCGCGGCCGTCGGGGGTGCTACCGAGCATGGATCCTCCTGGGAGTCATCTCGAGATCAGTCACACATTCCGATCAGCATGAACCGTGTACCAGCAAATATCCAGTAATTCGGAGAGGTCGAATGTCGCCGCCGGACGAACTGGGCGGTAATTAGACATTTGTGATGAGCACGCGCCGCGCTGCCCCTATTGTGGGTCGGGATATCGGGGCGGGTCCGGATAGTCCGAGGTTCCTGCACGGTGTGTGGTGTGGAGAGGGACCTGGCATGGCACGGGCAGAACGCCGTGAATCGGAACGCTGGCCTGCGGCGGCGCAGGACGATCGGTGGCCGGAAGCGGAGGAAGAGCAGCGCTGGGCCGAACCCGAGCCTGACGATCGCTGGCAGGAGGCGGCGCCGCGGCGCCGCACCGGACGACTACGGGTGGAGATTCCGCCCATCATCAACCCCTACGCGATCGTCGCGCTGGTGGCGGCGCTGCTCGGGTTGTTCCCGGTCGCCATCGTTTTCGGCTTCATCGCGTTCTCGCATCCGCGCGGCCGGGTGATGGCGATGTTCGCGCTGCTGATCGGTGTCGCGGAGGTGACGGCGCTGGCCGGGGTCGTTGTGCTGTCCGGCAAGATCGTGCCGGACGACCTGCTGCGCGCGAACAAGCCTGCGGCGACCGTGAATCTGTCGGCACAGTCGACCACCGAGCAAAAGGCGCCGCCCACAACGACAGTCGCGCTCAGTCCGGTCACGACGACGGTGGCGCCGACCGCGACGGCGGCGCCGAGCAACCTGAAGAAGGGCACGGCCTGCACCGAGGCGCAGGTCGGCCAGATCGGCAGTGCGGCTGACGGAAACACGCTGATCTGTTTGGGATCGGGGACCGCGTTCCAGTGGTCCGGTCCCTACAACGTGTCGACGGCGATTCAGCAGGCCGGTGCGAAATGTGATGGGAGCACGGGGAAGTCCGGGCGCACCGCGGACGGGCGCGCGCTGATCTGCGAGAACCCCGGCCGCAACGGCACATGGGCGCTGTGGACGTCTGAGTAGCGCCGTGCGCTACTCCTCTTTCTTGGCGCGGCTCGGCTGCACCCGGGGTGGTTCGTTGGGCATCTTCGGATACTGCGGCGGCCACGGCGCGTCCATCAGGCCGGACGCCATGTCCCGCTCCGACATCTCCAGCAGTGGCGCAATGGATTGCGGTGCGCGATCGGCCCACGGATCACCGAGCTCGGCCAAGCGCGCGGGCACGGTCGCGATGGTGAGCTCATCCGGCACGATGTCCGCCAACGCGGACCAGTCGATCGGCGTCGAGACCTGGGCGCCGACCTTCGGTCGCACACACCACGCGCCGAATACCGTTTTGTGCGGGGCGTTCTGGTTGAAATCGACGAACACGCGGTTGCCGCGCTCTTCCTTCCACCACTGCGCGGTGATCTCCTCGGGATGCCTGCGCTCCAGCTCCCTGGCGAGCGCGACGGCAGCCGCGCGAACCTGGTAGCCATCCCAATTCGGTTGCAGTGCAACGTAGATGTGCAACCCGCGCGATCCCGAGGTCTTGATCCGCGACTCGATCCCCAATTCGCTGAACAACTCTCGCGTGAGCACGGCGGCCCGCCGCAGGTCGTCGAATGTGATGCCCGGCGAGGGATCGAGGTCGATGCGCAGCTCGTCGGCGATCTTCAGATCGTCCGCGCGGTTGGGCCACACGTGAAAACCCAAGCAGCCCTGGTTGACTGCCCACAGGATGTGCGCGAGATCGTGCGCGACGAGCGCGTCGCTGGTGGTGCCGTTCGGCGTGGACACCTCGACGGTGTGCAGCCAGTCCGGCGCGGTCTTCGGCACCCGCTTCTGAAACCACGACTTGCCGGACGCGCCATCGGGATAACGCTCCAGCAGCAGCGGGCGGCCGCCCACCACATTCAGGAAGGGCTCGGCCACCGCCTGGTAGTAATGCACGAGATCGAGTTTCGTCTCGCCGCGCTTGGTGAAATACACCTTGCCCGGATTGCTGATGCTGACGGTCCGGCCGTCGACCTCGATATCGACGGACTCCGTTTTACTCATCGGGCCTCACTGAAGATCGCGCCGAGTTCGGCGGGCGGCGCCTCGTCGAGCTGGGCATAGGTGCAGGATTCGGGTGTCCGGTCGGCCCGGAAACGGACCAGCCTGCCGCCGTGCCGCAGCCTGCCGGATTGCACGTGTTCATAGCGCACCTCGGCCACCAGCTCGGGGCGCAGCGCCTCCCACGACAGGTCTTTGCCGCCGGTCCAGCGGCTCACTCCGCCGGGCATCTTGCCGTCGGCCTTGGCCTGCGCGACGGCGTCGGCCCACTTGGCCCACGGATGATTGTCCAGCGCGTGCTCGCGCAGCGGCGCGAGTTCCTCGACCAGTTCCTTGCGCCGGGCGGCGGTGAAGCTGCTCGCCACGCCGACGTGGTTGAGGTTTCCGTCCTCGTCGAACAGGCCGAGCAGCAGCGATCCGACGCCTTCGCCGTCCTTGTGCCACCGGAAGCCCGCCACCACGCAGTCGGCGGTGCGTTCGTGTTTGACCTTGAGCATCACCCGCTTGTCCTGCAGGTAGGTCAGGTCGTTGGCCTTGACCATGACGCCGTCGAAGCCCGCGCCCTCGAACCGGGTGAACCAGTCCTCGGCGACATCGGGATCCTGGGTGATCGGCGTCAGATGCACCCGGGAGAGTTCGGTGTCGAGAATCGTCTCGAGCAACCGCCTGCGTTCGGCGAACGGCTCCTCGGTGAGGTCCTTGTCACCGAGGGCGAGCAGATCGAACGCCACGAAACTGGCGGGCGTCTCGACCGCGAGCTTGTTGACGCGGGAGGCCGCCGGATGCAGGCGGTTCTGCAGGGTGTCGAAGTCGAGGCCCTGATCGGTGACCACGACGATCTCGCCGTCCACCACGCACTTGTCCGGCAGCGCCTGCTTCAGCAGTTCGGCAACCTCGGGAAAATACCTGGTCAGCGGGCGATCGTTGCGCGAACCGAGCTCGACCTCGTCGCCGTCACGGAACACGATGCAGCGGAAGCCGTCCCACTTGGGTTCATAGCTCAGTCCCGCCTCGCGCGGCACGCCGGGCGCGGTCTTGGCCAGCATCGGCCGGACGGGCGGCATGACGGGTAGATCCACGCGATCCTCCTCGGTGTCGTGTCCTCACCGATAGAGACGTCGCTGGCGACGGTGATTCATCGGTGCGGAAACACTCATCCCGATGATCGTATGCGCCGCGTCCGACAAGATCATGGACTTGCCGGACGCGACGGTCACGTCAGTTTTCCACCCAGCCGTGCTGTTCGGCGAAGACGGTGAGCCGGTCGCGGATGGTGATGATCTCACCCGCGGTGAGCGCCGGGCTCGCATCGAGGAGTAGCTCGGTGATGAGGCGCTTGTGTTCGGCGGCGGTCAGCTGGCCCGAGTTCGACCGATGCTTGGACTTGTGCGCGGCAGGTGGCGGGCTCGGCTGACCGCCGACCACCGTCAGATTGACCGCCTTCGGCCCTCGATCACCCTCTGTCATGTCGAATTCGAACACCCGCCCCTGGCGCAACTCGTCTTCATCCAGCCCTATGTCGTTGACATGGACGAACACGTCCGGCCCGCCGTCTTCCGGTCGAATGAATCCGAACCCCCGAGAGCTGTCGAACGACACCAATTTCCCGATGGACACCTACACCTGCTCCTCATCGCGCCGTCGCTTCCCGGTCACCTTAACCCGCGTTTTCTCCGTCGTTGGACGAAAGCGCCTTTTGTAATGAATTGAAAACAGTCAGTCCTTGACCGACCATTCCGTTCACCAGTTCGCTCACCCCGTCCGGACCGTTGAGTACGGTTAGATTCGCGTTCGCCAGCCCGTTGGACGCCTGCTTGACGATTTCCGGCAGTTGTTCGATCAACAACTGGTCCAACGCGATCCGGTTGTTCGACGCGGCCGCGGCGGCCTGGATCCTGGTCCGGTCGGCCTCCGCCTCGGCCAGGATGCGGACCCGATCCGCTTCGGCCTGAGCGGGTTTCACCACTTCGGTCTGCAGCTGCTGCTCGCGCAGCTCGGCTTCCTTGGTTGCCTGAATCGCCTGCGCGGTCAGCACCTCCTGCATCGCCTTGGCCTCGGCGAGCGGACCCGACTGTGCCGCTTCGGCATTCGCCTTGTCGATGTCGCGCTGATATTCCGCGCGCAGGATCGCGGTTTCCCGCTGATACTCGGCCTGCCTGCGCAGCGATTCCTGCTCGGCCTTGGCCGCGAGCTGCGCCGCCTCGGACTGGGCGATCTGCGCGTCGCGCTGCACGGAGGCATTGTGCGGCGCGGCCAGCGCTTGAATGTAGCCGAGGTTGCCGTCATCGATGGACTGGATCTGGAAGGAATCGACCCAGAGCCCGATATTGCCCATCTCCACTTTTGACGCGACAAGTACTTCGTCGGCCAGCTTCTGACGTTCCCTGATGATCTCCTCGACCGTCATCGAGCCGACGATCGAGCGCAGGTGACCGGAGAAAATGCGCCCGGTGAGGACCGACATCTCCTTTTCCTGTTCGGACAGGAAACGCTGCGCGGCATTGACAATCGACTGGGTGTCGTTGGCGACCTTGAACGCGATCACCGCGCGCACCTCGAGCTGGATCGCCTGCTTGGTGACGCAGCGCTCCTTGATCTCCGCCTCGAACATGGCCAGCGACAGGTAGCTGACCTTGCGGAACAGCGGAACCACCCAGCTACCGCGGCCGATCACCACCCTGAACGGCGCGTCGTCCTTGCTCTTGGCGCCGCTGATCAGC
Organism: Nocardia sp. NPDC049149; assembly: GCF_043197455.1. Classification (NCBI taxonomy): domain Bacteria; kingdom Bacillati; phylum Actinomycetota; class Actinomycetes; order Mycobacteriales; family Nocardiaceae; genus Nocardia; species Nocardia sp. NPDC049149. The sequence continues at coordinate 945,188 of NZ_JBICTD010000004.1, read as the reverse complement.
ATCGCCTCATCCGGATTGGGTACGTGGTAGCCCAGCACCTCTGTCTCCCTTACTGTTTCAGATTCCTTCTGCGGGTTCCGGCGTCAGCGGAACCCACGGCACCACATCGACGATGCGGCCGGGGCTGACCGCGATGATCAAAACGGTCGCCCCCGCGGAAATGGCCTCGGCGGCACGGGCGATGTACAGCTCCGTTCCCCCTCGGATCGCCACCAGGACCTCGCCGAGCATCCCGGCACCCCGGATCGGCGAGGTGAGCGTACCCGTCATACCGACCACGGGGTCGCCCATCGCACCGATCTCCTCCCACTGGCACTCAGACCCGCCACACTACGTCTCGCGCAGCACCTTTCGGTATCAATATGGACACGGTGCGCGAATGCCCAGGTGGCGGGTGTGTCAGTGCGCGGCGAAGCGCGCGGGTATCTTGCTTGCATGGGAGGACGGCTCGCGCTGGTGGTCGGGTCCGAATGTGTGGCGCTGGGGGAACTGGGGTTCACCGGCGAACTTGCCTCGGGGTTGTACGGGAGTTTGACCGAGGTGGGCGGCTGGCGGTCCGCGATCGATGCCGACGGGCCGGTACTGGATCCGACGGCCGATCAGCTGGCCGAGGCGGTGGACGCGGCCTTCGCGGCGGCCAGCGCGCGGCAGGCGACGCTGCTGCTGGCGTTCATCGGGCACGGAGTGGCGACCAGCGCAGAGGACTTTTATCTGCTCGGCCATGATTCGCCCGCAGTACCCAACTCGCGCAACGCCTTTCATCTGACCCAGGAGATCAGGGAACGGTTGAACCAGTCCGCCGTCGACGGGCTGGTCGTGCTGGTCGACGCCTGCGAGACCGGGCAGGGCGTGCTCGGGGCCGCGCGCCGGTGGACCGACCTGCTTGCCCAGGGCGCAGGCCGGATGGAGATGCTCGTCGCCGCGGGGGAGGGGCCCGCGTTCTCCGGTTGCTTCACCCGAACCATGTTGGCCACCTTCACCGATGGGCTGCCGCTGCGCGGGGAGAACCTGCTGCCAGCTGATCTGGTCGATCCGATCGCAGGGCAGTGCACTCGTCAACAGCCCCAATATCTTTCGTTCACCTCGGGTTCGGTGTCGATGGCGCACACCGCGGATCCGGGACTGTGGCTGGTGCCCAACACGGCGCGGCACCGTGACGCCGTCAGCGGGCGCTCCGCCGCGGGCTTCGTCGACCAGCTCACCCGCGACCTGCTGGTCACCCCCGATGTGCGCGAGCACCTCGACGCGATCATCGATGCGGGCAGCAATCGCCTGCGCGTGGTGATCGGGCCGACCGGCGCGGGCAAATCCACCTTGCTCGCCATGCTGATTCGGCCGAGCCTGGTGGAAGGCTTGGCGATCACGCCCGAATACATCACTGCCGCAGTGTTTCTCACCGCCGCCAGTGCGATCGAGGCGGTCGCCGCCGAACTCGCCGCGCAGCTCAGCGTCCGGCTGCCCGGGTTCGCGGACGCGGCGCGCGCCGTGCGTACCCAGCGGGCCAGGAGCGAATACGACATCTTCGACATCATGGTGCGCCACCCACTGGCTAGGCTTTCCACCGCGGGCAGGCGGGTGACGCTGGTGTTCGACGGCCTCAACCAACCGCAGGAAGGCACGCGGAAGTTGCTGGTCGGCGCCATCGCCGATCTGTCGCGCCGCCACGACCTGCGGCATGTCCGGGTGATTCTCGGCATCAGGGACGGGACCGGTGTCGAGCATGATCCGGCGCTGGCGCACATGTATCGCATCGAGGTCGGCGAACCTGCCGCCGACGACATCGCCACGGTCGTCGGCTCCGCGCGTGGCGGCGTGCCCGCCTATCCGTCCCAGTGGATCGCCTGGATTCAGCGCTTGTTGTCCGAGGCGCCGACGGCGGAGGCAGACGGTGCGCACGTCGTCTCCGGCGGCTGGCTGCTGGCGCGCGTGCTGCAGGAGGTTGCGTCGAGCATCACCGACAATGCGGTCGCTGACGGTATCGGCCTCGACCGGATCGTCGTCATGCGGGTGGACAACGCGTTGAGCGGAATGGATCCCGAAACCACAAGCGCGACAGGGGCATTACTCAGCGTCCTGGTTGCTGCGGGCGTCGGTCCGGTGCTGCCGCTCGAACTGCTCGATGCCGCACTGACTTCGCTCGGAGTGGATCTGCACATCGCCAGGATCCGAGATATCACAGTGGCTTTAGGCGCGCTGGTGACGCGCAGCCACCCGGGAACGGCGCGCGAATCGCTCGGCGTGACGCACGGCGCGCTGCTGCCCAGTCTGCGGGCCGAAGGCAAACTGCTCGGCGTGGAACCCGAGGCCGCGCACCGTGCCATCGTCGCCGCCATCAAGGAAAGTCCCAGCGATCGGGCCGCCGACTACGCGCGCGGCTCGGCCGTGCGGCATTGCCTGGCGTACCGGGATTCCGCCAGCGCCATCCACTTCCTGGAGATGTTGCAGACACAGCGGGCCGCCGACAACCGTGACCTGTGGGCCGCCTGGATTCCCGCCTTCACCGAGGCGCTCGGCCCGGACAACCCCGACACACTGACCACCCGGAGCCGCGCGGCATACCATCGCGCCGAAAGCGGCGACTTGATCGGCGCCATCACCGAATTCGAGCTGCTGTTCATCGATCGCTTCCGGGTACTCGGCCCCGATCATCCGAAAACCCTTGGCACGCGCACCAATCTGGCCACCTATCGGGCCCGCTGCGGTGACTTCGCCGGTGCGCGCACCGACTACCAACGCCTCTACGCCGATCAGCTCCGGCTGCTCGGCCCCGACCATCCGGATACCCTCCGCACCCGAAACGATTTGGCGTCCAACCGCGCCGACCTCGGTGACCTCGGCGGCGCGATCGCCGACTTCGAGCAGCTCGCGCTCGACCGGGCCAGGATCATCGGCCCCGACGACCCGCAAACCCTGCGCACCCGAAACAGCCTCGCCTACTGGCGCGGGGCGAGCGGCGATATCGCAGGCGCCCGCACCGAATTCGAACAACTCCTCGCCGACTGCCTCCGCATCTACGGCCCCGACCACGTCGCAACCCTGAACGCGCGCAACAACCTCGCCGCCTTCCGCGACCGCAGCGGCGACCTGGTCGGCGCCCGCGCCGAATTCACCCGGCTGCTCGCCGACCGTCTCCGCGTCCTCGGCGCCGACCACCCCGACACCCTCACCACCCGAAGCGCCCTCGCCGGCTACCTAGCCGAGAGCGGCGACCTCGCCGCCGCCATCACCGATTTCGAAGACCTCCTAACCGACCGCCTCCGCGTCCTCGGCCCCGACCACCCCGGCACCTTCGCCACCCGCAACGACCTCGCCACCGCCCGCGCCGAATCCGGCGACATCCCTAGGGCCATAGCCGAATTAGAAGTCCTCCTCGTAGCCGAACTCCGCGCCCTAGGCCCCGCCCACCCCGCCACCATCCACACCCAATCCACCCTCGCCCACTGGCGAGCGGAGCTCGTCCAGTAATCCGCGGCGGCGCGGTAGACGTCATCGTTGGCTTACCCTCGGCGACGCGGTGCGCGCCGCTACCGCCGTGGTCGGAGACCTTCCGCCCGCCGCGTGAGGGGACTGCCTCTGCTGCGGGCGACTACCGAGACCGGAATATCGTTGCGGTGTCAGGACGTCCATTTTCCGCGCACACCGGCGAAGACTTGGGCGGCGGGGTCGGCGGTGATTTTGTCGGAGTCGGTGTCGTAGTCGTAGAGCTCGGCGTAGCGGCCCCAGTCGATGGCGATGTCTAGTTGGCGGCGGGCGTCGTCGGGGCCGAAACCGCGGCGGAGGAGGTCGAGGAAGAAGCCTGCGCGCAGGCTGCCGTCGGAGCTGCCGGTGAGGCCCTTGCAGATGGTGCGGACCAAGGGGGCGCGGTGGCGTGCCTGTTCGGCGAAGATGCGCTTGCTCTCTTGGATGTCGGCGGTGGTGAAGCGGGTGCCGATGTCGGTGAGCAGGACGTCACCGTCCTCGACGGTGCTGAAGCCGAGCATTTCGGCGGCGTCGACGAGGGGCAGCAGGTCGTCGATCTCGAAGTTGAGCTCGTCGGCGATATCGGGCAGATCGGCGCGGCCGCCGCCGGCGTAGACGAGCTCGACCAGACCTGCCAGGCCGCCGACCGAAGCGTCGGGCAGCGGCTGCGCAGTGGGCGTGGCCTTATCCGGTTCGGCGACAACGGGTTCGGTGTCGCGGCCGGTGAGCAGCCCGTAGATCTGATCGACCATGGCCTCGAACCACGGTGCGCGCCGGTCCCGCGGACGATGCTGCGCCACCGGGATTTCCGCGATGATCCGGCCGGGATTGGAGCCGAGCACGAGCACCCGGTCGGCCAGCTGCACCGCCTCCTCGATGTTGTGGGTGACCACGCAGATCGACTTGGTGGGGAAACCGTCGGTGGCCCACAGGTTCACCAGCTCGGTGCGCAGGTTCTCCGCGGTCAGCACGTCGAGCGCGGAGAACGGCTCGTCCATCAACAGCAGATCAGGTTCGAGCACCAGCGCGCGGGCGAAGCCGACGCGCTGGCGCATGCCGCCGGAAAGTTCTTTGGGATAGGCGGATTCGAAGCCGTCGAGGCCGATCATGTCGATAGCGGCGAGCGCACGCTGCTGCCGTTCGGCGGGCGGCACGTTGCGGGCGGCGAGGCCGAGCTCGACGTTGTCCTGCACGGTCAGCCACGGCATCAGCGCGAACGACTGGAACACCAGCGCCGCACCGGGATTGCTGCCGTTGAGCGGGGTGCCTCGGTAGCACACTTCGCCGTCCGACGGCGCGATGAGCCCGGCGATGATGCGCAGCAGGGTGGACTTGCCGGATCCTGAACGCCCGAGCAGCGCGACGATCTCGCCGCTGCGCAGTTGCAGATCGATACCGTCGAGCACCCGCAACTCGTCACCGGCGGCACCGGTGAATCGTTTGCCGACACCCGAGATGTCCAGCAGGACTTCGCTGGTGGTGTTGGTGGTCACGGTCATGATCGATCTCCTGTCGAACGGGTGGAGAAACAGCAGGCGGTCACAGCGAGTACCGCCGTTCGGCCAGTGCGTAGAGCCGCCGCCAGAACAGCCGGTTGATGCCGACCACGTAGACGCTCATGACCAGCACGCCGATCAGGATCCGTGGCGAGTCACCGACTTTGGTTGCCTCGTGGATGTAGGAGCCGAGTCCCGCGGCCACCAGCGTGGTCGAGCCGTAGTCGACCACCTCCGAGACGATGGACGCGTTCCACGCGCCGCCGGCCGCGGTGATCCCGCCGGTCACGTAGCTCGGGAAGATGGCGGGCAGAATCAGCCTGCGCCACCACAGTTTTCGCGGCAGTTGCAGGTTGGCGGCGGCTTCGCGCAAATCGGTCGGCACCGCGCTCGCGCCCGCGATGACGTTGAACAGGATGTACCACTGCGCACCGAGCGCCATCAGGATGGTGCCTGCCCAGTTCAGGCTGGCGCCGCTCCACACGAGCACGGCGGTGACGAACGGGAACAGGAAGTTCGCCGGGAAGCTGGCCAGCACCTGCACCACCGGCTGCGCGAGCCGGGACACCTTGGGGTTCAACCCGATCCACACCCCGATCGGCACCCATACCACGGTGGCGAACACGAGCAGCACCACCACCCGGAGCAGGGTGAGGAACCCGAGCCCGAACGCGTGCACCACCTCGCCGAACCCGGCGGTGGCGTCGATGTAGTCGACCACGCGATACCCGCCGTAGGCGACGGCGGCGGCCACCACCGCGGCGAACACGAGATCACCGGCGCGGCGGCGCAGCGGCGAGGCATGCAGCGGGTATTCGGCCAGCCCGAACACGCTCATCAGCCGATCCAGCGGCGCGATGAGCGGACCGAATATCTTGCCGAGCAGCAGCGGAATGTGCGAGCGCCGCAACAGATTCAGCATCACGCTGCGCGGCGCCTCGGCCGCGCCGGTGTCCTCCACCCGGAACCGCTCCGCCCAGGCGGTGAGCGGCCGCCAGAACAGGAAGTTCACCCCGACGACCATCACGATCATCACGCCGATCGCGATGAACACCTTGCCGAGGTCGCCGTCGCCGGTCGCGGTCGCGACATAGGATCCGATGCCGGGCAGCGCGTACTCGTGGTTGTTCACGCTGATCGCCTCGGACGCGACGAGGAAGAACCAGCCGCCGCCGAAGCTCATCATGCCGTTCCAGACCAGCGGGATCATCCCGCTGGGCACGTCGACGCGCCAAAACCGTTGCCACCGAGACAGTCTCAGGTTCCGTGCGGCCTCGTCCAGCTCGCGCGGCTGCGCGGCGAGGCTGTGGTAGAACGCGAACGCCATGTTCCACGCCTGCGAGGTGAAAATCGCGAAGATGGAGGCACTTTCGAGCCCGAGCTGGGAGCCGGGGAACAGCGCGATGAACCCGGCGACGGTGATCGACAGGAACCCGAGGATCGGCACCGACTGCAGGATGTCGAGCATCGGCAGCAGCACCGTGCGGGCCCGCCGCAGCCGGGCCGCCGCCGTCGCGTAGACGAAGGTGAACAGGATCGACAGCCCGAGCGCGGCGAACATCCGCAGCAGCGAGCGTGCCGCGTAGTAGGGCAGCTCGGCCGGATCGGTGGACACCGTCGCGGGCGCGGCGGCCTGGTCGAACGGCACGTTCGCACTGGCCGAGATCCGCACGACCAGCCAGATCAGCACCGCCGCTCCGACGAACACGATCACATCGGCGTACCGGTTGCGCGGACGGTCGATGGCGCTGCCCGCGGGGAAGGACCGCAAAAGAGTCATGCCTGTGGGCCTCTCACATCCGAGGTGGCGATGTGCCAGCCGACGCTGGTCACCGACGGTTCCAGGCTGAGCCTGCTGACCGCGGATTCCATCTGCCGGTCGTCGCGCTGGTCGCCGAACAGTTCCGCGCGCACCTCGACCCGGCCGGGCGTGCCGGTGTTGGCGCTGGAGATCGAGATGAGCTGAAAGTCGGTGCGCGTCAACGCTTGTACCAGCAGGGCGCGCACGTGCGCCTCGTTGTCGTCGTTGGTGACGGCGACGAACGCGTAGGACGTGGGCTGCTCGTGTCCGGCTTCTGGCTGCTTGTCGACGGCACGACCCGCGGCGCGCAGCGCGACGTTCACGCCGACCACCGCAACCGTGCCGGCGGCAGCCGTGCTGTACATACCCGCGCCGGCGAGCGCGCCGACCGCCGCCGCGCACCACAGCGTCGCGGCGGTGTTGAGGCCGCGCACGTTCAACCCGTCGCGGATGATCACGCCTGCGCCGAGGAAGCCGATGCCGGAGACGATCTGGGCCGCGACCCTGGTCGGGTCCGCGTCGTTGCCGGAGAAGCCGTTGGCCGACAACAGCACGAACAGTGTCGAGCCGGCAGCGACGAGCGCGTTGGTGCGCAGGCCCGCCATCCTGGCCCGGTATTGGCGCTCGAATCCGATGGCGGCGCCGAGGCCGACGCCGGCGAGCAGCCGGAGGATCATGTCGAGTGTTGTCATTGACCCGCACTTCCTGAGCTAGTCAGCGCACCGTCATAACTCAGCCGTCGGCTGGCTCGCTGACGCTCGCGCGCCGGATCCAGTCCAGATTACGGAGCGGTTGCCGTCCCGTACTTGGCTGAGGAGGTGTCGCCGGGTGAATTTTTGGCAAACGGGGAATTCGGACTATCGCCGCCGGGCATCCGGCTCACCTCCCTTTGTCTCTCCGCGCATGGCAAACCAAGCGTTGATCATCCTGATCGTTGCAGAGCGCAAGCTGAGGAACCCGACAAAACGCCGGTGGCACCCCATCCTCGTAAGACCTTTGGCACTTCACGGCGTGAACCCGGCGGGGCCGGGAGCCAATCGGGATCACCCCTTAATCCGGGGAGATCTGTCCTGACCCGGGGCGTCTCTCGACGTTCGGGGTCGCTGGCCTGTATCCGTGAAGGAGCCTCAGCGAACGATCGGCACCTTGCGGTTGGAAGTAAACACCCGAATGGAACAATTGGCAACCCGGGTGTGAGTGGGGTCGCAGTCGCGGCCGTGTTGCTGGGTCGCCAAACCCGTTGTGCCGCAGCCGGAGACCGTCAGGGCTGATACATCGAGCGGTACGCGGTGATCACCGCGACGCAATGCTCGACGATCTCCTCGCGGGTGGCGCGCAGCGACCCGTTGAGCCAGGCGGAGAACATGCCCGCGTTGCCGCTGGCCATGGTGAGCGCGGCGAGCCTGCGCTTGACCGGATCGTCGATGTGGGAGAAGAGGTGGTCCTGCATCAGCCGGGTGAAGACCGGCATCACCGAGATGGTGGTCTGGCCGAGGCCGGTGCTCGAGTACGGCTCGACAAGCAGCAGCCGCGACTTGCGCGGGTCGTCGAGGACCTTGTCGACCAGGATCTGCGCGAGTTCGCGATCGCGGGTCGGGTCGTCGGCCGCGGCGAAGGCCGTCATCGGCGGCAGGAATTCGTCGGCGACCTGGCGATAGAGCACGTCGAGCAGCTCGTCGCGGCTGGCGAAGCTCTCGTAGAAATACCGGTCGGTGAGGTTGGCTCTGCGGCACACGGCGCGCATGGTCACGCCGCTCGCGCCCGCCTCGCCGATCAGATCCAGCGCCGCCTCGAGCAGCGCGGTGCGGCGCGCCTCCCTGCGTTCGGTGAGGGTCGTGCCGCCCCAGATCCGCGGGCCTGCGTCGTCGTCTGATTCCTGGCCTGAGTGCACGCAACCACATTAGTGCCTGGTCGGCGGCGAGCCCGCCGACCGCACCAGGTTCGCAGGCTCAGGAGGTGACGAGGCAGACGACGCCGAGATTGAGTCCGGTGCCGACCGCTGCGCTGGTCTGGACGAATTCGCCGGAATTACGCACTGCGTAGATGGTGTGATTGCCGGGCAGTAGCGGCGTCCATTTCGCGGTGAGGGTGCCGGAGGCGGGCACGGTGATCCAGCCCCCCGGATCGAAAGTGCCGGTCAGATCGACGAAGGCGATGACGTCACCAGGGGTGGCGGTCACGGTCGCGATATAGGTGCAGCCGGTGCCATAGGCGGTGGAGCTGCCGAAGCTCAGGCCGGGTGCGACGCCGATGGCGTTGACGGTGGCAGGCGCGGCGGGCGCGGTGAGGACCAATGCGGCGGACATCGCCCCGAAGGAGGTCAGTGCGGCGGCGACGGATTTCTTCGACCGGAACATGATGGGTCATCTCTCTCGGGTGCGGATGTGCGGGCAGCGCCAGGTCGTGGCGCTTGGAGTAGTCTCGCCGCGAAGCCGGGGCGACACACGCGAAATGGCGTAGGTCGTCAGCCGCCCGATTCCAGTGGCAGGCCCGCGTCCCGCCATGCGACGACGCCGCCTGCGAGGCTGGCGGCGTCGAACCCGGCCTGCTCGGCGCGCAGGGCGAAGCGGCGCGACAGCTCGCCGACCGGGCAGACGAACACCAGCGGCCGGGATCGAGGGAACGGGATACCGCCGGCGAACATCTCGTCGAGCTGATCGTCGCGGATGTTGAGCGCGCCGGGCACATGCCCGATCCGGTAGGCCATCGCGCCGCGGGTGTCGACGATGAACGGTCTGCCGGTGCGGTCCAGCTCGGCCAGCTGGTCGGGCGTGATGGTGCGGGCGGTCGCCAATTCCGCTGCGGTGGGCACTGTTTGGCGATCCTGGCGGCCGAAGAGTTCCGGCTTGCGCTTCTTGATGTAGGACAGGTACGGCTCGAGCCGATCGCAGACGATGAACACCGCGACGATCGGGTCCGCCGATTCGTATCCCGCATCGTCCAGTGCCGCAAGGGTTTCCAGCGCCGCCGCATAGCTTGCCCCGCTGGTCGGCCCGGCGAGCACGCCGTACCCGGTGGCCAGGCTCAGGGTCGCGTCCACCGCGCGTGCCGCGTCGATGGTCACGATGCGGTCGTAGAAATCGGGCTGGAAGAGGCCGACCTCCCACATCTCGCTCTCCGAGCGGATACCGGGGATGAAGTCGGAGCGCTCGGAAACCACAGCAACGGTACGTAATTCGGGGTTGTGCTTGCGCAGATAGGTGGCCGCCCCTCTGGTCGACCCGGTGGTGCCGAGCCCGCCGATCAGATAGTCGACCCTGGTGATGCCGTCCGCGGCCAGGTCCTCGTGGATCTCCCGGCCGGTGCCGTGGTGATGCGCCTCGATGTTCTTCTCGTTGGTGTACTGGGACAGATGGCGGTAGGTGCCCGGCTGTTGCGCCATCGTCGCCTCGATCGCCGAGTACACGTTGTTCGGGGTGGTCGGATCGGGGCATTCGGACAGTCCAGGCAGCTCGACGATGTCGGTGTCGAAGAGCCGCAACAGGTCTCGCTGCTCGGTGACCCTGATGCGGTTGGTCACCGCACGCAGCCCGATCCCGTAGCGAATACCGAGGATGCGCAGCGCCTTGGCGGTATTGCCGCTCGATGCCTCGATGAGGGTCTGCCCGCCCGCGACGATGTCGTCGAGCTCGTCGCGGATCATGCCCCAGGCGACCCGGTCCTTGACCGAGCCGAAAGGGTTGTACGACTCCAGTTTCGCGTACAGCTCGACATTGCGCAGACCGTGCACGGCAGGGTCGAGGCGCAGCAGGGGAGTGTTGCCGATGAGTTCGGTGATGTGGTCGTAGCGCATCAGGGCGCCTCGGCGGTTCGGTGCGGCACCGGTTCACGCGGTGCGAGGTGGCGCTGCGGCGGGATCGCAGCCGGGACGGGTTCGTAGTCGCCATCGCGGCACACCTGGAAGCCGCCCGCACGGTGCGTGACGGCCAGCTTGATCGGCGGCGGCCGCATCGAGGCCGTGGCCGCGGACAGGTCCATGTGGTAGGCGCCGGTATTCGGGAACACCACCAGGTCGCCGGGGGACGGCCGCTGTGCGAGCCAGACCTTGTGATTGGTGATCAAGTCGCGCTCCAGGCACAGTCGGCCGGCGAAATACACACCGACCGGCGCACTTTCGGTACCCGGCGCCACTGCGTCATCCTCCGGTGCCGGGCGGCGCGCGGTGCCAGGCAGGATGAGCGGATCGACCATCACCTCCTGGTCGGCTGGTGTCACCGAATCCCGGCTCAGGTCGAGGTTGACCAGCACCGTGCCGTCGGCGATCTCCTTGACGAACTCCACCTTTGCCACCGTCACCCCCGCGTGATCGACGAGCCCCTTGCCCGGCTCGAGCCAGAAGTCGAGCAGATTGTCCGAGGCGACCTCGGCGACGGTACGACCCCCGTGCCGCTCGAGCGGTGCGGTGAGCACGTCGTCGAGCATCGTGGTCGCCGGAATCGTGTTGGCGTACTTGTGGAACACCGGGATGCCGTGCACCGCGCCGTCCGCGACGTGATAGCCGAAGGTGTTGCTGCCCCAGCTCATCGACGGACCGCGGCCGAGCAGCGACTCGCGCAGCGCGTGCACGTAGGCGTCGAACCGATCGGCATCGGCGGTGAACACCTGCCGGAACCCGCCGCCGATGTTCAGCACCGAAGGCGCCAGTCCGTGGCCATACGCCTGTTCGATCAGGGCGAGGCAGGCGTCGACGGCGCGGATCCGTTCCGCGGTGTCACCGGAGTCGAGATGAAAAGCGAACCCGAGGAACGTGATTCGGCGGCGATGTGCCGTCAGCACGTCGAAGGCCCGCTGAATGTGGTTCAGCGGCATGCCGAACCGGCTTACCTGTCCTGCCTCGAAACCGGAAACACGGAGCAGCACAGGAACTCCGGCATCGTCTCCGGCCAGTTCGGCGATGCGGTCCAACTCCCACAGGTTGTCCACGTTGATCGTGACGCCGCTGTCGATCAGCTCACGAACGAACGCTTCGCCTTTCGGCCCGGTGACCTCGATCCGCGTCGGCTCGAATCCCGCGCCCGTCGCGCACTCCAGTTCCTGCGGTGAGGCCACATCGATGGCGATCCCGGCGCGCTCGGCCGTTCTGACCAAGGCCCGCGACTGATTGGCCTTGTGCGCGTAGCAGATTCGATAGGACGACAGCCGACGATCGAGCACCTCGCGGAATGTGCCCAGGTTCTCCGCGTACACCTGCGGGAACACCAGGTGCGCCGGGGCGCCGAACCGCGTCAGCGCCTGCGCGACCGCGTCGGAGGAATCGAGAAACGTGCGAACCAGCGGATGGATCTTGGCTGGTAACGCCGGTGGCGGTGCGGTCATACCGCGGTTTCCGACGGAGCAGCCGCCACGGCGTCCTCGGCCACGCTCGCGGGCCGCTCGGCGACCGGGTTGTAGCCGCCATCGCGGATGGCCTCGAATGCCCTGGCCCGATTGCGCGGGCTGCGGAACTCGGCGACGACGCGCTTACTGATCAGATCGATCTCGATCACCCGGATGTCCATCGACTCCAGCACCCCGGTGATGGTCCGCACGCAGTGCTTGCAGGTCATGTCCGGCACGTAGAACACCTGGTCCTCGGCGGTGGCCGCGCGATCGGCGGTCGCCTCGTCGAGCGTGGCACTCACCTCGGCGAGCTCGCAGCGGCTCGCGACTTCGGTGAATACCGCGACGAACTGGTCGATCACCACCGGCAGAATGCTGTAGTGCCCGCCGCCGAGATGGTGTGGCATCGCGGCCAGGCACGCGGGCCTGGTCCCCGCGGGCAGCAGTGCGTACTGGCGCGAGATGAGGTCGAGATCGTCGTGGTACTTGGCGATTGCTTCCGCGATGCTCAGTCCCTCACTGTGCGTGGCGCGGCGCATCACCGTGTGCGCGTCGGAGATGGTGGCGTCCTTCATCGCACGCAGCGTGGCGACCGTCTCGGCCGAGTAGCGCACGGTGCCGTCGGGCTGCGCGATCAGGGTCACCGGGATCATGCCGCGCCGGTACGTGGAAGCCTGCAGCTCCCAATACCATCGGGTGGCGACCGCGGCGAAGAGCCCGGATTCGTGCATGCCGCGGGCGAATTCGGCCGCGCTGCGGTAGGGCGTCTGCCTGGCGAGCAGCGCGTGCTGGGCCAGTGCCCGCCCGGCCGCCTCGATGCCGACCCGGAAGATGTCCATCGGCTCGTGGTCGGTGGTGGTCCCGTCGAGCATGGCGTGCTCGCGCGGGCCGAGCGCCGAAATCCGTTCGGCGAAGGCGGTATTCGCCGCAAGCGCGTGCCACAGCGCCAGCACGGTCTCGCGCATGGCGATCGGCACGATCGGCCCGAGGCCGTCCGCGCGGTAGTGGCCGGTATTGGGGATGCCGTCACTGTCGGTCCAGGTGATCCGATGGGTGGCGCTGGTGACCTGATAGGCACGGCACGGCCGCATGAACCGCTCGAGATACAGCCGCTGCGAGTAGGTGAGATGACTGTTCGGCTCGGTGTGCAGTGTGGTGGAGGTGAATTCGAACCTGCGCCGGTCCGGGATCGCCACCGGCGCAGCGAAGAGGCCGGGCTGCGCCAGCCCGGCCAGCACCCGGGACGCGGCCCTTCGGTCATAGCGCGGGGTGTCCGTAGTCATGTGACCTCCTCGGCAATCGTCATGACGCACTGGGTGAATCGGTCGATCTCGTCGGCGGTGTTGTAGATGTGCGTGCTCACCCGGACCGAGTCGTCGTTGCCTGCGGCCGGGGTGCAATGCAAGCCCGTGCGAACCAAGAAGCCTAGTTCGCCGAGCACGAAACCGAGGTCGGTCGCGGTGATTCCGTCGAGCGTGAACGAGACGATGCCGTAGCCCGCCGCGCCGGGAACACGTGCCGGGCCGCGCAGGAATTCCAGGCCGTGGATCGGCCGCAGCCCGTCGATGAGGCGCTCGGTGAGCGCTCGGCTGTGCGCCGCGATGGCGGCGACATCGAAGGATTCGAGCACCTCCAGCGCGCTGCCCAGCGCGAGAATGCCGGGGATGTTGTGCGTGCCGCCCTCCAGCAACGCGGGCATCGCGTCCGGGACGAGCCCGGTGGCGTCGAGCCGCACCCCGGAATTCCCGCCGGGCAGGAACGGCACCAGTTGATCGTGAACACGTCTGCGGCAGTAGAGAATTCCGGTGCCAGGCGCACCGAACATCTTGTGCGCGGCGAAGATTGCGAAATCCGCGTTGAGCTCGGCCACGTCCACCGGCAGGTGCCCGCCGCTCTGGCTGCAGTCGAAGCACAGCAGGATTCGCGGATCCAGCTGGCCGCGCAGTTCTTCCAGCGTGGTCAGGCCGCCGTACACGTGGTGCAGATGGCTGGTGGTGAGCAACCGGGTACGCGGGCCGACCTTGGCCATGATGTCGGCGGTGTCGGCCTGGCCTGCCTCGGTCGTCCGGTAGGGGACCAGCGTGATCCGGCGGCCGAACCGGGCAAGCAGGCCGCGCAGATGATGCCACGGGTGCACATTCGACGCGTGATCGCTTGGGCTGTAGAGGATTTCGTCGCCGTCCTCCAGCACCGCCAGGCCCCAGGACAGTGCGACGGCATTGAGCGCCGCGGTGGCGCCGCCGGTGAAGACCACCTCGTCGGCATGCGCGGCGCCGATGAAGGTCGCGGTGCGCTCACGCACCCTGGCCAGTCGCGTGGTCAGGCTGGTCGCCCACGGGTAGGTGCCGCGTCCGGCGTTCGCGGTGCGTGAGCTGTGATAACGGTGGATGGTCTCGATGACCGGCAGCGGCTTCTGCGTGGTCGCGGCGCTGTCCAGGTACACATCGGTGGATTCCGCGAGTGCGGGGAAGAGCTTACGAATGGCGGCGGGCGGGGACAGCGCCGATAGTCGGGCGGCCGGTGGCCGCACGAAATGCGACCTCGGGGCGTGGGATCGCAACGTGACGCTCCCTCCATCGAAGCGCTCCGTCAGATGCGCTGGACGCCACCAACGATACGCACTTTCCATAAGCTGTTCGAAGGTTTCTCGCGGGCAACAGGTTTCAATATCGAACCGCCCGCTGCGGAGTGCGTCGTGCCATGTCGGAGCTGCGCGGTACCTTGGAGGTCATGGCATTGACCTTGGAAGAGCGTCAAGAGTTTCTCGCGCAGCCGCATATCGCGGCGTTGTCGGTGGCCGAGGGCACCGATCGAGCCCCGTTGACTCTGCCGATCTGGTACCAGTACAAGCCCGGCGCGGAGCCATGGGTGTTGACCGGTCCGGATTCTCGGAAGATGCGGCTGATCAACGAGACCGGTCGGTTCAGTCTGATGGTGCATCGAACAGAACCGACCGTTAGGTACGTGACAGTGGAGGGGCCGGTCACTCGCATCGAGCCGATGACCGAGGAATTGCACCTCGAGATGGTCACCCGCTACCTCAGCGGGGATAAGGTCGCGGCGTACTTGAAGGAGGCGGAGTCGTTCGGGCCGCAGGTGGCGGTGTACCTGAAGCCGGAGCACTGGGTGTCGGCCGACCTGGGCGCGGTGTAAGCGGAAACTCGGACAGCTCAGCGCACGGCACAAACCGGGACGGCGCCGTGTGCGGTGCAGCGCGGTGCGGGCACCGAATTCAGTACTTGCCCTGGAGGTACTCGACCAGGTGCTGGCGTTCGGTAGCCAGCTCTGAAATGGCGGTCTTCACAACGTCGCCGATGCTGACGATGCCGACCAGCCTGCCCTGATGGACCACGGGCAGGTGCCGAATTCGGTGCTCCGTCATGGTCTTTCGCAGCCCGTCGACAGGGTCGTCGGGCGCGCAGGTGCGCACGTTGGTGGTCATGATCTCGGCCACCGGGGCATCGAGCAGCTCCGCGCCGCGCGCGTGCAGGCTGCGCACCACGTCGCGCTCGGAGATGATGCCGACGATCCCGTCGCCGTCCGGCGAGACCACCACCGCGCCGATGTTGTGCTCGGCGAGGGTGCCTAGCAGGCTGCGTACCGTCGTGTCGGGCGCGATCGTCGCTACATCGCTGCCTTTTCTGCGCAAGATCTCGGCTATTCGCATATTCACCATCCAGACATTCGCGGCACTCTCAGGATCCCAAGTTCGTGTCCCGGTGACCAGCACGAATCCGTTACAAGGTCACGTGACGATCACAGCCAGCAGGGTGGGCGCTGTGCTTACCCACCCCGCAGGCTCCGCCTGCTGCAGTCCCCGAGTCCTAACCACTCCACCGGCTCCGTCGGCTGCCGTCACTCCTGCGGTCGAGATCCCGCGCGAGCAGGGCGATGGCCGCCTGCGAAATCCCCGCCGAGGTGGCCAGGTCGACGCCGGTGAGCTGCGCGATGCGGCGCAGCCGATAGTCGACGGTGTTCGGATGGACATAGAGCTGACGTGCGGTGAGCTGGCGGTTCATGTCGTTGCCGAGGTAGGCGCGCATGGTGTCGAACAGTTCGGGGTGGGCCTCGAGCGGGTCGAGGATAGTGGCGATGCGCCGGGTGGCCGGACCGCCGCGGGTCAGCTGGTATTCCACGGCTAGGTCCGTCATTTGATAAAGGCCGGGGGGCTTACCGCCGACCCGAACGAGATTGAGGAGTTCGTGCGCTTGGTCGGCGGATTCGGGTACCTCGTCGGTGTCGCTGGCGACCACCGTCGCGGTGAGCGGCACCTCGGCCGCCTCGGATAATCGGCAGAGCGTTTCGGTGTTCATGACGGTCTCGTCGCCGTCGCCGATCGGGACGAGCATGGTGCCGCCCTTGGTGCTGAGCAGTGCCAGCGCCCGTGATGCGAACACGGTGGCCAGCGCGGACTGCAGCCTGCGGAGTTTGCGGCGGGCGGCCACATTGCTGTCGACGCGCGGATCCCGCTCGTCGGCATGTTCCGAAAGAGATAGGGCGACAACCTGATACGAGTCGGCGATCGGTATGCCGGCCTGTCTGGCGAGCGCGGAGCTGCCCCGCCCGCTCAGCAGCGCGGACGCCAGCGTCTGCGTGGCGGTCTGATGTTCCTTGGCGACCAGGTGCTGTTCCTCGACATAGGAGTCGGCCACCGCGGCGGTGATCGCCTCCAGCAGTTCGAGCATGAGGTCGGTGGCGACGAGGAGTTCGCCGACGTCGTCGGCCCGCGCCGGCGCGGTGACGAGACCGAACGCGATGCGCACGCCCTCGTGGTAGCCGCGCAGAATGGTGCTGAGCGGCACGCCCTCTCGGGCCCATTGCGTGGCCGCTTCGCGTACCTCGCCGAACTGTTCGTCGCCGGGTACCGTTCTGCGGTCGAACATCTCGGCCACCAAACCGAGGCAGCTGCGGGTCAGTTTGGTGACGTCGCCGCGCAACTGCTCGCCGGGCAAGGAGCGGCACGGTGCCATAATGTTGGCGAAGTAGCCCACCATGCGTGAGGCGACTCGGTCGGTGTTCTGAAGTGGCATCGACGCTGGCTGCCCACCGATTTCGAGCGCCGTGTCGGACGAATTATCGGACAGATCCAGCGCGGAGAAGGTCATTCGGTTCGCTCCATTGCCACGTCGGGCCGTAATAGAACTGTGCCCGAATCGTTCGGCTCACTATACGAAAGGGTCGTGTGCGTGGGGAGTTATCGGCGAGATCTATTGGGAGCCTACGCCATTGTGTGATGACCCGGTTGTGACCTGGCAATCTGCGCTGAAGTCTGTTCGGTGTCGCGCTATGCTCGACGGAATCTTTGGGCACCATGAAGATCGATGTGTGCCAAAGGATTCGGGTGACTACTCGTCGTCGAGGCCGGCGGAGAGGTAGGCGGCGGCGGCGAGCCACTGCCTGCACTGCGGACCGTGGACCTCGTGGGCGGACAGGATGTCTCGCGCTTGCCGGTAGGTGAGGCCGGGGGGTTCGACACCGCAGTCGGACACCGCGTACTCCGGTGCGTGACATTGCCGCAAGGTCTCTACGCCGGTGCCGATGACGGCGACCCGGCGGGGAGTCCGGAATGGCTGGCTCATTCGACCGCCCCTCGCGTGTGGCGTGTGGGGAGGTTGCTGTGTAAGCGCCGCCGGCTCGAAGTGCCTGCGTACTTCCCCGATACGAGTCCGAGTCTATGCCGCTGTCGCTTACAGATGCAAGTACATCTGTAAGAGCGTCGTCGCGAAATTCGAGTCGAATTCGATCGTGGCGCCCGCTGTGATCGATGGCCGCTCAAAGCCCTTCGTCCAGACTACGGCTTCCGCGCCACCGCGCCATAGGCGGAGATCGGCCTGGTCAGGCTGGCCTCGGCGCCGTCGGATCGCCACTGGGTGATCGAAACGAAGCCGGGGTCGACGAGTTCCGTGCCGTCGAAATCGCCGCCAATCTGGTCCTTCGGCCGTGGAATGTACGGCGCGCCACCGGTTCCGGCGTACTTCGTGCAGGGCGTGCCGTACTCGCGGCTGTCGTCGGTGCCGTCCCGCAGGGCGAGATAGCTGCCCGATGGCGCGGCGTCCATGACGGTGCCGACGATGCGCATCGGCTCGGCCAAGGACTGGCATGGCCGAGTATGCCGAGGAAGAGAATGCCGAGCGGGTGCTCGAAGTCCAGCACGTCGCCCGCTTCAGTGACGATGCGCTCGGGGTCGTTGAAGTCGGCCTCTATATATGCAGACGCGCCTTGCGGTGCGGTGTTGCTGAGTAGGGCCCTTGACGGCATCGGCGCCATTGGGTCGTTATCGACGTAGACGACCTTCGATTCGGGTGCGACCGACTGGGCGACCTCGTGGGTGTTCTGCACTGTCGGCAGCCCGCTGCCGATGTCGAGAAACTGCCAGATCCCCGCTGCCCCAGTAAGATACCGAGCGGTCCGGATCAAATACTGTCGTGATTGCGCGGCCATGATAGCGATCTCCGGGTCGGCCTCGATGCCCGCGTCGTCGAGTGCGGGATATCGGTTCGGATGGCGGGTGAATTGTCCTTTTCGGGCATGCGGGGGGAGCCTCTCGGTGGCGCGGTGGCGACACTCTTGGTCGGCTGAACCCGGGACTGTCGCGAACGGTCGGTACCTCCGATCTGCAGTGTGACAGTAGAAGATTCGGGTCCGCGCAGCATCGGCGATCGGCCGTTGAACTGGGGGTTTCCTGGTCGAAACGTTGATGCGTCACATTGCGGACCGGGTGGTCCGAATTAGTAGGGGCGCAGGGGCGAACTTCGTGCTATCGTCCCAACTGTGGGTGCAAATGCAAGAACGTTTGAGCGTGCATCTGCACGAACCGATTCACCCAAACGGCGTAACCGAGGAGTGGGGAAACATGTCGGAGACATCCACCAACAAGGTCACTGGAGCATGGCGCAAGAGCACGTACAGCAACCCGAGTGGGAACTGCGTCGAAGTCGCGGAGGCGACCAACGGCCAGGTAGCGGTACGTAACTCGAGGTATCCGGAAGGCGGGGTGCTGTTCTACACCCGTCCCGAAATTGATGCATTCGTCCGCGGCGCGAAGGCCGGGGAGTTCGACTATCTGACGAGTTGAGCGGTAACATAAGCGATCGGTGCGGTGTGTTTCGCGACAGGTGGTTGTGACACACTGTGGGCAACCCCCGAGTATCGGAGACGAACTCAATGATCGCTGAACCGGATGACGAAGGTCAGGTGCATTCCGTTGTCGCGGAACGTGGCCCGACGGTGCTACGCATCGCGCTGGGCGGGCAGTTACGCCGACTTCGCGAAGGAACAGGTATCACCCGCGAGGCCGCGGGTGACGCCATCCGTGGTTCGCATGCCAAGATCAGTCGTCTCGAGTTGGGCCGCACCGGTTTCAAGGAACGTGACATCCGGGACCTGCTGACGCTGTACGGCGTCAACGACGTCGAAGAGCGTCAGCGTTTCCTGGAGCTGGCCAAGCAGGCGAACGAGCCAGGCTGGTGGCATCGCTACAGCGATCTGCTCCCGCAGTGGTTCGGCACCTACCTAGGCCTCGAACAAGCAGCGAGCAAGATCCGCACCTACGAGGCACATCTCGTGCCAGGCTTGCTGCAAACTCCCGAATATGCCAGGGCGGTCGTGTCCCTGGGATATGAGGACGCCGATACCGATCGACGGGTTCAGGTCCGGCAGCGCAGGCAAGAGATTCTGCACCGCTCCGACCCGCCGGTCGTGTGGGCAGTGATCGACGAGGCGGCGTTGCATCGCCCCGTCGGTGGGCCTCGGGTGCACCGCGCGCAGTTGGAGCACCTGATCGAGCTGGCCAAGCTGCCGAACGTGACTGTTCAGGTACTGCCGTACTCGGCGGGTGAGCATGCCGCCGCCGGAAGCTCGTTCAGCATTCTCCGTTTCACTGAGGCGGAGCTCCCGGACATCGTCTATCTCGAGCACCTGACGAGTGCGCTCTACTTGGATCGCAGGCAGGACCTGGCGCTGTATCTCTCGGTCATGGACCGACTCAGCGTGCAGGCCGAACGACCGGAGAAGTCGATGCAGATCCTCGCGGGATACGCTGCGGATCTCTGATCAGCACCCCCGTGAGGGGACATGTGGGCCCAGGTCTGTACCCATGAACACCTGAGAAGCCATGCGCCGCCCCGACATGCGCGGTGGTGGTACCTCGGCCCGAGGGATGTGCTCGTGGGTGCGATCGAAAGACGATGCGTGCCTCAGGCAAGCAATGTCACTGTGACGCAATGGGAACGTATCGCGCCGTGGAAGTTTGGCGCGGAACGACAAGGTGGTGCGCCGCCTGAGAGCGGTGCGCGATATGGGGTTGGTGCGCCGCACGATGGCGGTGCGTTATGTGAAGTCGATGCGCCACGCAACAAAGGCGCGCAATGTGCAGTCGATGCGCCGCATGGCTGCGGTGCGCGATACGAAGTTGGTGCGCCGCGCGACAGCGCCGCGCAGTGGAAAGTTGGTGCGCCGCTCGACAGCGGTGCGCAGTGGAAAGTTGGTGCGCCGCTCGACAGCGGTGCGCAATGGGTAGCTGATGCGCTGCATGACCGCGGTGCACGATACGAAGTCAGTACGCCGCGTGTTGGCGTGCAGCGTGCTGCGGCTGTGCCGCCCGAACCCTGGATCGTCCGGGCTGCAGAACGATCGATCACCGATATCGCACCGGGTCCACGAATCCGCACCCACGGTGGGCGCCCGGAACGGTGGTCGACGCTCAACGGCGGCGGTCCTGAACGCCAAACCGGCGCGTCCGCACCGGTTTTCGGAATCCGCACTCGTTCTGGGCGCCCAGAACGAGTGCGGTTCCACCGAAAGGGTGCGAATCTCGGTGTCGCACTGCGGGTGTGGCACCGGAGCCGGGGTGTGCGGGGCGCTGAGCGTCCCGTGGCCACGTTCGCACCCCTTGTGAGGATCCGCACCCTCTGCGGGCGGTCAGGGTGGGTGCGGATCCACACAAGGGGTGCGGATCGTGGTACTGCGCGCCGCGTATGGCGGGAAGCCGTTGGGCGGCGCGAGGTTTGGGATTTCCGGTGCGCAGCCGATGGATCCGTGGCAGTCCCTGGCGTTCGCACCTCAGGCATAGGTCTGAGGCAGGCGCGAACCCTCAGGGAGGGTACGGATTTCGGCGTGGCGCAGCCGGAGGAATTGGGAAGCGCCTGGGGCGCACGTCAATTCGGCAAGGGAGTGGCCGCTCGCCATCGGCATGGGCCGATGGCGGATCGTTGGCTGTTCGCCCGCGCCGAATCGCAACGGGGGACAGGCATCTCGATCCGGGCGGCTACGGGCAGCGCAATGTCGGCCATCGCCGCCGTGCCTTGTGCCGCAAACCCTGAGCCTGAGGGTAGATCATCGCCGGTGGAACAAGGTGGCTCAGAGCTTGCGGTACAAGGCAATTCGGCGCGAACGGGACACCGGGATGCCCGGTCCGGTCACTGCTTGATGAAGCTGGAGGCGATCCGCCAGAAAGTCGCCGGCTGCAGTGCCTGGATATCCCAGTCATCGACCACGTCGTGCGCGGTGGTGACGATCCGGTCGATATCGAAATCGTGCCGGGTGGCCGCACCGGTGGACTCGACGGCATCGATGACGAACGCGACGGCGGTTTCCCGCGAGTACGCGGTGTTCCTGTGGCCACTTCGGGCCGACTGTGTGCTCATTCTTGTACCGTTCGCTGGCTTCTCGACCAGTATGGCGTCGGCTATACCGAGCCGAGCGCCGGAGAGTGGTTGGTTCATCAGAACGCCCCTGACGTTTGGCGGCGGCGGACCCATGGTGACTGTGGCTTGCGGCCCGCCCATGTGGCCTCCCCTGGTTGTCCCCTGTAAAGCGTTGCGGGACTGAGTTTAGGACTCCGTCGCTTTCAGATGCAAGTGCATCTGCACGATCTATTTGCAAGCGCACGTGCGGGATTTGGCGTCTGCAGGTTTGCTGACGCCGACTTCTGCACCACGTTTCATTAGCCGCTGAAAAGGACGTCGGTGCTGTAATCGATGTGGGTGCCGGGCTCCACGTAACGCTCCGCGGCGGCACTCAGCGCGAGGAAGTGCTCGGTGAAGCGGTGCGCCTCGGCGGCCTCGTCGTCGATATACAGCTGGTAGAGGAAGAAACGGTACGGATCGACGCGGTCGGCGCAGATATCGAAACGCAGACAACCCGGCTCGTCGCGCAGCGAGGTGGCCGCGCTGCGGGCGACGGCGTCGAGGAAATCCGCGCGCGAACCCTCCCGGATCTTCATGGACACGATGCGGCTGAACACAGTTGCTCTCCCCTCGATGGCGGCTCGTCAATCCGTCTGGACAGCGCGCCCTTTCGCGACACCGAGCTGGGCTACCGCAGCGTCGATCGGCGTGTCGCCGGACACGAGGACGAGCGTGGCGCCGACGCTGGGTGTGGCGGGCAGCAGTTCGGCGACCACCGCGGCCACGTCGGCCCGGGGGATGTCGCCGCGAGCGACAGGCGGTGGCGCCAACGTGACGCGCCCGGTGCCCGCGCTGTCGAGCAGGCCGCCGGGCCGCACGATCGTCCAGTCCAGATCCCGTGCGCGCAGGTCGGTTTCGGCCTGGGTCTTGGCGTCGAGGTACGCGGCGAAGACGTCGTCGGCGCCCGGCGCGGGCGGCTCACCCGCGCCGATCGAGGAGATCTGGACGAAGCGCCGCACGCCTGTCCGTTCGGCGGCCTCGGCCAACCGGACCGAGCCGTCCCTGTCGACCGCGTACTTGCGGGCCGCGCCGCTGCCCGGACCCGCGCCCGCTGCGAAAACCGCTGCGTCCGAGCCCTTCACGACGGCAAGCAGCGCATCGTCGGCGGCGTGCTCGAGATCGAGCACGATCGGTTCGGCGCCTGCGGCGGTGACGTCGGCGGCGTGGTCCGGATTGCGGATCAGCGCCGCGACCTGCTCGCCGCGGCGGGTGAGCAGCTCGGCGAGCAGCAGGGCGATCTTCCCGTGTCCGCCTGCGATGACGGTGCGCATGATCGGTCCTCTCGGTTGGGGGCGGTGCCCGGCACTGTCGCTGTGGCACTCAGCGTTCGGGACCGCCCGGGTTGCAGCGTGCTTCGACGGTGGCCTGGTAGCCGACGGCGGGGCGCCACGGTTCCAGATTCCAGCTCGGTTTGTCCGGCTGAACCAGCCGCGCCCACGCCCAGTGACAGACGAACTGATCGCGCATCCCAGGGGTGTCCGCGTCGGCGGACTGTGCGATCACTTCTTGCCATGCCCGCTCATCGGCACCGGGAAACGTGGTCTGCCGCCCGGCCGGGGTGGGGTAGACGAGCAGCCGCGCCCCATCGATCGCCTCGACCCAGCTGACATGGTCGATGAGCGGCTGCCCGGCATAGGGATCGACGACGGGCACCGCGCTCGGGGCGGCTGGTGGGGTGGAAACGTTTGTGGTGGTTGGCGATACGGTGGTCGGCTCGGCCGCTGGGCTGCCGGATCCGCAGGCCGTGACGGCAGGCAGCACGAGGGCGCACAGCAACATCGTCGCTCGGACTCGGCGTCTCGTCTCGGTGGGCCGCCACCGGCGACTCGCCCGACCCGAGTACCCCACGCCAGCTCCCTCCGCGTCGTGCCACGGCGACGGTTCGCTGTGGCATCAGCGCTGTCCCACATGCCGTCTGCCAACTGTCCTTCGTCGAGCCTAGCGACCGCTCGGTACCTTCGACACCCGCCCCCGCCGCTTTTCACCGTAGTGGCGTGCTCGGTGAGCTTGCGTCATCGCAGTGCGGGCGGGCCTACTCGCGCCACGCTGCTGTTTGCCACCACTGGTTGTCGTGGCTTGCCGGGATGGCGCGCAGTGGGGATAGTCGGTCGATGATGTGTACACGATTCATCGCGGGGACGGCCGGGGTCGTGGTCTCGATGGCGCTCGCGCTGGCACCTCCGGCGTCGGCGCAGTCGGCAGACGGGCCGGGAACGGTGACGAATCTGGCCGAGCTGACCGGACGATTCCGGGTGGCGGGCGCGGCGACGGCGGAACGGATGACCTACTGGTCGCGGGGCCCGCGCGGACCGATGCTGAGCACCGGTGCGGTCTATCTGCCGCCGGGACCGCCGCCGCCGGGCGGCTGGCCGATGGTGGCATACGCGCACGGCACCACCGGGATCGCCGATCAATGCGCGTTCACCTCGGAACCTCGGACGTACTACCTGAATTCGCTGTACCCGCAGCTGCTCGAGGCCGGGTACGCGGTGGTGATCTCGGACTATGTCGGGCTCGGCACGCCGGGCACGCACCCGTATCTGGACGGACCTTCGCAGGCGCGCAGCCTGATCGACGGCGTGCGTGCGGCGAAGGCGATCGCGCCTGCGCTCGGCACCCGGTGGGCGGTGCTCGGCCAGTCGCAGGGCGCACACGCGGCGTTGTTCACGGCACATCTCGCGCCTGCCGATGCTCCTGAGCTCTCCTTGCGCGGTGCCGCGGCGACCGGCGCGCCGGCCAACCTCGATCTCGCCTTGCCGCTGGCCGGCCCGTGGATCCCACGACTTCCGCTGGACAGGACGACCGCCTATCTGGCGATGCTGCTTGCCGGATTGCGGGCCAGCGCACCGGAACTCGATGTCGACGGCTATCTCACACCGACCGGTCTGGATGCACTGCGGGTGGTCGAGTCGGAGTGCGTCGAGCAGGCCAACGCGCGGTTGGCCGACGTGTCGATCGGCGCCATGCTCGCCAAACCGCTCGACGACCCGGCACTGGTGGCGGCGGCCGCGGCGATGCTGCGGATCCCGACCGACGGATACACCGTTCCGCTCTTCATCGGTCAAGGGTTGGCGGACGCGCAGGTTCCTGCGCCGTTGACCGCCAAGCTGATCGCCGAGCTGCGCTTGTCGGGCACCGATCTCGAGGCGCACGTGTACCGCGGCGACCATATCGGCACCGTGGACGAGGCACAGCCGGACGTCATGACTTTTCTGCGTCGGGTGCTCGGTCCGGTGCAATAGCATTCACCGGAATGCACATGGTGCCGAATGGCATTCGATGCCACTGTGCAGAAAATGCTGAAAACAAGTGACTTTCGGTGTCCGGACGAAATCCATTCGGGCCGTAGCGCACTATCGCTCAGTGCCAGAGTGACCGGCACGGTAGCCTGCGCAAACCCGGGTGGATCTTGCCGTCGACCGTGACGGTGAGCCCCGCATGCACTGCCGCCGAGGTGAATTCCCACGCCTCGGTGCTGCTTGCGGCGTACTCGAGGACCATCGCGTCCTCCGGGGTCGGGCCGTCGAAGTAGACCGTGACCCGGCGCGTCGGCGGCTCCTCGACACGGTCGCGATCAGCGAGTTTGCGCGCAGTGCCAGCCATGCGACCGTCTCCCTTCCGCCCGGACACGCCGGTACCAGTGAAGGTAGAGCGCTTCGCATGGGGGCGAACATATTCCGTCCCATTGGCTGGACATCTCACAGCACATGACCGGTGCGGTGGGGGAGTGTCACGAGGCGGCGCGCTCATCGATCACAGACCGGACGCCCCAAACTTGTGAATTGTCAAAACGATTCCGGTCCGCCCTGCCGGTCCTCGGGAAAATTGTCAAAGATGATCACAACGTGGACCATTTTCGAGAGGTATCGATCGATGAGTGAGGCCCTACGTTCGATGGGCAGGGGTGTGTCCCGCAGGCGATCACTGCGCAGACTGGCCGCAATGGCCGCAGGCGTGCTGCTGGTAGCCACGATGGCCGGAGCCGCGCAAGGCGAGCCGTTGTATCCGACCCCCGATCCCGATCCCTTCTATTCGACGCCCGCGGACATCGCGGACCGGCAGCCGGGCGATGTCATCGCGACGCGGCCCATGCCGCCGTTGATGATCTTTCCCGACACTACGGTGACGGTCGTCCGATTCCGATCCACCAGTTCTGAGGGCAAGCCGATCGCGGCGACCACCACGGTGCTCACCCCCCGGGTGCACGCCAAGGACGGACCGCTGCTGTCGTTCCAGCACATCATCAACGGACTCGGCGCCGAATGCTCGGTGTCCCGCGTTCTCTACACCGGCGACCCGAACCTGATCGTCCGCGAGGCGCCCGGCTGGAACGTGCTGCTGCAGCGTGGCTGGAGCGTGGTGCTGCCCGATCATCTCGGACCGAACTTCGCCTACGGCGCGGCCAAACTCGGTGGGCAGATCACGCTGGACAGCATCCGCGCGGTCAAGCAGGTCGCCCAGTTCGACGTGCAGAAGAGTCCGGTCGCGATGGTCGGCTATTCCGGCGGCGGCATGGCCACCGCGTGGGCGGCCGCACTGCAGCCGACGTACGCGCCCGAACTGCAGATCGCCGGCGCGGCCATGGGCGGCGTGCCGATGAACCTGGTGAAGATGATGGAGGCGCTCGGTCTCAGCTCGCATCCGGTGTTCGGGCTCGCCTTGGCCGCAGGCCTCGGTCTGGAGCGGGAGTACCCGGACCGGTTCCCGCTCAGCGACCAGTTGAACGAGCGTGGCCTCGCGGCCAGGGCGCAGATGGCCAACAGCTGCACCAACGACATCCTGGCGGCGGGTGCGGGCCGTGGTGCGCTCGACTTCGCCAAGACCACCTCGATGATCAACGACGCGACCGCACGGCGCGTCGTCGAGGAGAACAGTCTCGAACTGTACGACGGTGTGCCGAAAATGCCGGTGTTCGAATGGCATTCGCCGATCGACGGGCTCATCCCCGTGGATGCGGTGGTGAACACCGACCGCCGCTGGTGTGCAGCGGGTGCAACGGTGCAGACCGAGCAAATTCCGGTGCCGGACCATCTCACCGCTGCGGTGCTCGGCATTCCGGCGGCGTTGACCTGGCTCGACGCCCGTTTCCGAGGGGAGAAGGCGCCGAGCAATTGCTGACCGTGTGACCGCAGCCGAGCCGAACTGATTCGCCACGAGCGACATTCGGCTCGGTTGTTGCGGTTCGGATACGTGTCATGCACGACTCGGCCGCTTCGGCGCGTCGCAGGGCATCGGCCGGTTAGCCTGACTGCCTGGCCTCGGTTCGGTAGGGGACATTTCGGGGGCCGAAGGCCGCATCTGCCCGGGGCCAGACGAACCTGACGTCCGCACCCAAAGGCGTGTGCCATGAGATGCTTGCCTGCCATTGCCGTGGCCTTACTGCTGCTGTGCCCGATTGCGACGGGACCGGCGGCCGCCGAGCCGCCGCCTGCGCCGCCCATTCCCGGGCTGCCGCCACTACCTCAATTGGCGGATCTACCAGGATTGTTGACGCCGCCACCGGCCGAGGCGCCGCCGCTGCCCACTCTGCAACAGTTCATCGATCAGGTGGTTCCGGCTCCGCCGCTCGCGCCGGTTCCACCCGAGTCGACGGTGATCCTCGACTCGAATCCGCAACCCTCCACGATCGCGCTGCACCGGGCTGTGCTGCCCGAGAACGTCGGCGACCCGATCTTCGACGCATGGCCCGCGAACCTGGCCGACCTCGCCGAGGGCCAGCTGATCGAGGTCAGGGACATCACCGCGACGACAGCCCCGCTGATGCTGCTGCCGATTCAGCGCGCGCAGCTCTTGAAATACCGGACCACCGACGCGAAGGGCGCGCCCTCGTACGCCACCGCGACGCTGGTGGTGCCCGCGGCCGCCTGGTCGGGACCCGGTCCGCGCCCGGTGGTGGTCAACAACCTGCCGATCGATGCGCTCGGACGGACCTGCACGCCCGGATACACGCTGGCGCACGGCTTCAACACCGACACGAGCGTCACCGACTTCATCCCGCCGACGACCTATATCGCCGCGTTGCGCGGCTACGCCGTGCTCATCCCCGACCACGAGGGTCCGTGGATGGCCTACGCCGAGCCGGTCACGGCAGGGCATGCGGTGCTCGACGGCATCCGCGCGGTCCGCGGGCAATTCCCGGTCGAGTTCGGCGCGAGCCGATTCGGCATGGCTGGTTACTCGGGCGGCGCCATCGC
The DNA here is from genome assembly GCF_043197455.1 of Nocardia sp. NPDC049149. NCBI lineage: Bacteria > Bacillati > Actinomycetota > Actinomycetes > Mycobacteriales > Nocardiaceae > Nocardia > Nocardia sp. NPDC049149. Next base: position 917,233 of record NZ_JBICTD010000004.1, on the reverse strand, counting down.
CACGCACGGTGCGGTGAAGCTGATCGAAGGCTACGCACCGGAATTGGCGGACGTCATCGTCGGCGCCGCGCTCGGCGGCGTCCCCGCGGACTATCAGATCCTCGCGCGCAGCATGAACGGCAACCTCGCGTCGGCGGTGTTCATGGCCGCGGTCTTCGGCATCGGCAGGGAGCGTCCGGAGATCCTGGCGCGGATGAACCATCTGGCGCAGTGGATCGCGACCTCGCCGGTGAAGAACTTCTGCGGCAGCACCTATGGGGCGATCGGTATCCTGATGCTGCCGATCGATGTCGCGGCCAACATCCCCGACCCGCTGAATTCCGAAGTGGCCGACCAGATTTACCGGGTCACCAGGATGGCGGACATGAAATCGGCGACGCCGCTGTACATCTACAACGGCGAGCAGGAGTTCTGGATCCCGGCCGAGGGCGCGCGCAACCTGTACCAGGAACAGTGCAGGCTCGGCGTGCCCGCGGTGTACCGCAGTGTGTTCGGTGAACACATCATCGCGGCCGGGCTCGGCTATCCCGAGGCGATGCTCTGGCTGGATCAGCGACTGCACGGGGTGCCTGCGCCGAACGAATGCTGAACGGTTGCCCAGCACCGGGTCGGCGTCAAGCCTCCTGAATTTTTGGTGTTGCACGCGGCGCCGATGCGGCGATCAATCACGGACGACGCTCCTTCGTTTCGGTGGAGCCCGGTCCGCACTTCCCGCCCACGGGAGGTGACCATGCCGCGTTTCGGTATTGTGTTGCGGTCCGGGCGAGCTCGACGCCGCGGATTCGCGAAAGAGGCACATGAACGACATCACGACGACTGCATCCGAACAGGCACAGGCCTTGGTGGGCCGCCACTACCGGATGACGGAGCACTACGAGGTAGGACGGGAGAAGATCCGCGAGTTCGCGCGCGCCCTGCAGGACAGGCATCCGGCGCACTGGCACGAATCGGCGGCCGCCGACCTCGGCTACGACGGCCTGATCGCGCCGCTCACCTTCACCTCGATCGTGCTGATGTTGATGCAGCGCAAGATGTTCGAGTCGGTGCTCACCGCCTACGACATCGGCCAGGTGCTGCAGACCGAGCAGTCGATCCAGGTGCACCGCCCGGTGCTCGCGGGCGATCAGCTGCACTGCGTCTCGTATGTCGAGTCGTTCCGCCAATTCGGCGACAAAGACTTCATGGTGACCAAGAACGTGCTCACCAACCAGCACAAGGAGCTGCTGCAGACCGCGACCTCCACCGCGGTCGCCCAGACCGGTGTCGAGATCGCCACCGAGCTGCGGACGGCGGTCGACGGCGTCATCATGTCCGGGCAATCGGGCGCCGACCGGCACGAGGCCGCGGTGCAGCGGGCCGCCCTCGGCGAAGAGGCCGGTGTGGTCGAATGTTTCGATGAACCGCCTGCCGCCGACCCGAAGGATCGGCAACGGACGCCGCGGACGGTGCCGAGCTTCGACGAGTTGTCGGTCGGCATGGAACTGCCGTCGCGTTCGTTCGTGCTCTCCCGCGGTGATCTGGTGAATTACGCAGGGGTGTCCGGTGATTCGAATCCGATCCACTTCAGCGACGTGGTCGCGCGCAGCGCGGGCCTTCCGGATGTCGTCTCGCACGGCCTGCTCACCATGGGCCTCGGCGCCGGTTACCTCACCGAGTGGCTCGGTGATCCCGCCGCCGTCACCGGGTACGGCGTGCGCTTCGCCGGGTTCGCGCCGGTGGCGGCGACCACGGCGAGCGTCATCGAATTCCGCGGCAAGATCAAGGATCTCGACCCGGAACAGCGGACGGCAACCCTCGCGCTTACCGCGACCTGTGACGGCAGAAAGCTGTTCGGACGGGCGATCGCGGACGTCGCGCTGGGCTGAAAGCACAGCGCCTTTGGGCAGCGGCACAGGGTCTTTGGATAGTAGAAACGGACAGCCGTCGCGTGGCAAACTCGGGGAATGCGTGCTTCGGAGGTGCGGCAGTCTGCTGAACCCCTCCGTGTCGGGATGAATCCGGCCGGTGGTGGCCCCACCGTGCTCCGGATGGTGCTCGGCGGCAGGCTGCGCAGGCTCCGGGAGGCGGCCGAGATCAGCAGGGAGGAGGCGGGCGACGCGATCCGCGGCTCGCACTCCAAGATCAGCCGACTCGAGCTGGGCCGCACCGGTTTCCGGGAACGTGACCTCGAGGATCTGCTGGATCTGTATCGCATCACCGACCCGACGGAGCGCGAGGAGTACCTGGAGCTGGCGCGGCAGGCCAACGCGTCGGGCTGGTGGCATCGCGACAGCGATTGGCTGCCCAAGTGGTACGACACCTACCTCGGCTTGGAGCAGGCGGCGACGCTGGTCCGTGCCTACGAGCCGAGGGCGGTGCCCGAGCTGCTGCAGACCCCCGAATACGCGCGGGTGCTGCTGTCGCTGGCCCATTCGAACGAGCCGCAGTCCGCGATCGAACGCCGGGTGGCGCTGCGCATGCGCCGGCAGAACATTCTCGACCGGCTCGACCCGCCGCAATTGTGGGTGATCGTCGAGGAGGCCGCGCTGCGTCGCCCGATCGGCGGATCCGCGGTGTGGCGCGCCCAGATCGAGCACCTGCTGCGTGCGGTGGCGAAGCCGAACGTCACCGTCCAGGTGCTCGCCGACCATGTCGGCGGGCCCGCCCTGGCCGACGGGGCCTTCACCATCCTGCGTTTCGCCGAGGCCGACCTGCCCGACATCGTCTACCTGCAGCAGCTGACCAGCGCGCTGTACCTGGACAAGCAGGCCGACCTGGACGCGTATCGCGCTGTGGCGAACCAGCTTTCGGTGCACGCCGCGCCGCCGGAATACACCGTCGGGCTGCTCGAAGCGCTGCGCAGGCGCCAGCCTGCGATCCTCGATGAGCCCGCGGGACCCACCAGCTGACCTTGCTCTCGCACGCCGGAACGGTACGGCGTGATTCGGTGCCGTCGAAATGGGCATCTGATAGTCGTGACGAATTGCCGACCCTCGACGGGGTGTGCCGTGCCGATGTGCGGCCCCCGAGGCGCGTCGACACGGGCGGCGAGGTATTGTCCCATTGGGACAATAAGGTGGTAGAGTGAAGCTATGAGCGACACCGGTGTCGATCTGGATGGCCGTCGGCTGCGGACCGTACGCAGCAGGGAGGCGCTGACGCGCGCGGCCTTCGATCTGCTCACCGAACGCGGTTTCGACGCCGTCGGCGTCGAGGACATCGCGGTGCGCGCGGGAGTCACCCGGCGCACCTTCAGTCGCCACTTCACGTCCATCGTCGATGCCGTCCTCGGTGATGTCGACCAAGACGTGCACGCGTTCAACGACGCGCTGTGCCGTCGGCCCGTGACCGAACCCCCACTGCTGGCCTATCGCAACGCCATTCACGACTGGTTCGAAGCGGCACACGGCGGCGAGCGCGCCGAGCTGCTGGCCAGGCGGTGGGCGCTGTTCCAACGATTCGACGACGAACCGCAGTTGTTCGCCGGATATCAGCGCATTCGCGTCGAAGGTCAGCGAGAATCGGTGCGGATCATCGCCGCTCGCCTCGGCGTCGACCCGGAGCGGGACGCGCGCCCGGCCGCCGCGGTGGCCGCGGGCGCCGGGCTGCTCATCGCAGCGCTGCAGGCCTGGGCCGCAGGCGACGATCCGAACGGCCTACCCGAACTCATCGAGGAATACTTCGACACTCTCGTCGCACTCACCAAAGAATTCCGGAACGAGGAGTCACCGTCATGACCACTGAGTCGGTGAGCATGTACCGCCGGACCTGCCGCCGCGTCGGGCTGGATCGTAATCCGATGCGCCGCAAGGAAGATCGGGTGCAAACCCTGGTCTCCGTCGTGCTGGCGCTGCTGTTCCTGATAATCCTGCCGGTGCTGATCATGTCGGTCGGCACCAGGGTCTACCGCACGGAATCGGCTGCGGTGCAGGCCGAAACGGCGCAGCTGCGGCAGATCGAGGCGACCGTGACCGCGACCGGGAAGGCGCCGCTGTACGCGCCGATCATGCCTGCCACCGTGCAGTGGAAGGACGCCGACGGCACGCTGCACACCGACGACTACCAGTCGCCCACCGTGGTGGAACCCGGTGCGACCGTGACTCTTTGGCTCAACGGCGCAGGAAGGATCGTCGAACCACCGTCGCAGTCTCAGGCCCTCAGCAAGGCCCTGCTGCTCACCACGGGCGCGGTGTTCGGGGCGACGGTTCTACTTGCCGGTTGCTACGTCGGGCTGCGGCACACCCTCGATCGGCGACGGCTGCGGATGTGGGAAATGGAGTGGGCCACCGCGGATCTGCGCTGGGGCAGCCACAGCTGAGCAGGTGTGCGACGTGCCCGCCGGCGAGGGTAGGGAACAGGCGGCGGGCACGTCGCGTGCCCGGCCCCATCGCGGCGAACGACGGCCGGGCACACTGTCGAAGCTAGGTCATCGGCGCGTTGCGCGTCCGGTCGGTGGCACGGCACCGGACAACCCATGATCATTCGCCCGGTTATGTTGTGACACAACACAACCGGGCAGCACCGTCTATACGGGCATCAGGCTGTGCTTGCGCGGGTTCGGCTTCGTCGCCGACTTGTCGCGCAGCAGTCGCAGCGCCTTGCGGATCTCCAGCCGAGTCTGCGCAGGCTCGATGACGGCGTCGACGTACCCGCGTTCCGCGGCGATCCACGGCGTAGCCATGGTGGCGTTGTAGAAGTCGATCATCTGCTGGCGCACCGCGGCGCGCTGCTCGACCGGGGTGGCCTCCAGCTGCTTGCGGCCGATGATGCCGACCATGCTCTCGGCGCCCATCACCGCGATCCGCGCGGTCGGCCAGGCCAGGCTGATGTCGGCGCCGAGCTGCTTGCAGCCCATCACCGCGTAGCCGCCGCCGTAGGCCTTGCGGGTCACGATCGTCACGATCGGCACGGTCGCCTCGATGACCGCGCGAAAGAAGCGCCCGCCGCGCTTGATCACGCCGTTGCGCTCCTCCTCGACGCCGGGCAGCACGCCGGGGGTGTCGACGACGAAGACGAGCGGCAGCCCGAAGGCGTTGCAGAGCCGGATGAAATGCGTTGCCTTGTCCGAGCATTGCGCGTCGAGCGCGCCGCCGAGCACCTGCGGTTGGTTGGCGACCACGCCGACGCTGCGGCCGTCGACCCTGGCGAAACCGGTGATCAGGTTCTGCGCGGTGTCGGCGCCCATCTCGTGGAAGTCGCCGTCGTCGAAGATCCGCAGCAGGATCTCGTGCATGTCGTAGCCGACCTTGTCGGCGTCCGGAATGATCGAATTGAGTTCCAGGTCATGGCTGGTCAACTCGGGCTCGAGCCCAGGATTGACCACCGGCGGCTGCTCCAGGCAGCTGGTCGGCAGGTAGCTGAGGTAGTTGCGCACCCAGTCGAACGCGGCCTGCTCGTCCGGGGCGACATGGTGGATGGTGCCGTTGCGGGCCTGGACGGCGGCGCCGCCGAGTTCCTCCGCGGTGACCTGCTCGCCGGTTACCGCCTTGATGACCTCGGGGCCGGTGACGAACATGTACGACTTGTCCGTCGCGACCAGCACATCCATGTTGACCGGGCCGTACACCGAGCCCGCCGCGCACTTGCCGAGCATGACCGCCACCTGCGGCACGTACCCGGAGAGGTCCTCTTGGCGGCGGCACATCAGCGCATACCAGGCCAGCGAGGTCACCGCGTCCTGGATGCGGGCGCCGCCGGAGTCGTTGATCGCCACGACCGGGCAGGCCTTCTCGTAGGCGAATTCCATGGCGGCGGCGACCTTGCGGCCGAACATCTCGCCGACCGAACCGCCGTGCACGGTCTGGTCGTGCGCGATCACGACGATCGGCCTGCCGTCGATGCGGCCGCGACCGGTGACAACGCCGTCGCCGTACATGGCGTTCTTGCCGCCGCCGGGCGCGCGCATCAGCGCGCCCATCTCGACAAAGCTGCCTGGATCGAGCAGTGCGCGTACCCGTTCCCGTGCGCTGGGTATGCCTTTGGCCTTGCGCTTCGCGATGCCGGTTTCTCCGGCGGGCTCTTCGGCTAGCTCCAGGATCCCTCGGAGCTCTTCAAGCTTCTCTCGCGTACCGCTCATCTGTGGTAGTGCCTGCCCTTCGAACTCTGCTCTGTCGCCGTAGGTGCGCGCAGCGCTCGATGCTATCGGGGGTCCGAGCGGCTGCACAGTTGTTCTTCGTATCCCATGGGACAGCTCACAGGTTCGCCCAGCGCTCCGTTGATCCATGCAACACTCCGCGCTGCCAGCGTAAGGGCGCGGTGTTTGTGCAAGGTACCAGTCATCGGGCGTCGCGGCGATGAGAGTTCCCGACAGCCGGGCGTAGGTCTGGGCACGGGTGCCTGACCGGGCTTAATGTTGAAATGAGCGACGCAGCGCCGGTTTGCGCGGTCGGCGCTGCGTCGCTCATTTCTTTCGGCGACCTCATGGCCTGGCCGCAGATTTTATGCGGGCGGCACACTTTCAGCGATCGAAAAGCGCGTTCAGCCAGCGCGTGCGGGGTCGTGAAAATGTTTCTGATTCTTGTGAATTCGCCCAACAAGCCGGGTTGGCACTGATGACTTCCCCGATTCCGGCGGCGTATCCCGTTGGCGGCCGAAAATCGTGGCTAGCCTTCATTAGTCATGACGGCACAGCGAGTGAGATCGAATTCCGATAATCTGGCATCGAAGCTGCTCGATTACTTGGCAAGACCGCCGGGTGACCCCTCGTCCGGTGAAGTCGCCGCCGCCACCAGAAACTGTGTGGCGGCGGCGGTCGAGCGGCTCGGTCCGCGCCGGGCCTCGATCGCTGAACCGCCCGAAATCGCAGGCAGCGCAACACGATGGGCGCGTGAGGGCGTGGCGCTGGAGACCGTGCTCGGCGCCTATCACGACGAGCTTCGTTCGGGTCTGGCGTTCATTGCGGCCGAGACCGAGGACGACAAAGTGGTCGCGGGCGCGCAGCTGATGCTGCGGGTGCTGGAGATGGTCACGGTCACCACCTCGACGGCCTACGTGGACGAACATCGCGTGGTAGCAAGAGAACATCAGACCGCGGCGCAAACTCTGGTGTCCGCGCTGCTCGGCGGGCACGGCGTCGCCGAGCTGGCCAAACAGACCGGTATCGCGGTGGCGCCCGCCTATCAGGTTGTGGCGCTGAGCATTCCGGCGCATCCGGAGGAGCGAAGACCCGGTGTGAGCGCCGCGGCGGCCCGGCACCGACTACGCAGGGTGCAGGCCGCGCTTGCCGATCCGCTCGGCTCACGTGCGTTGTCGCTGTTGTCGGTCGCGGGTGGCACGGTGCTCGTGCCGATCGAGGACCGGTCGGCGCGCGTCGGCGTTCCCGCGGTGACCGCGGACGTGCTCGGCGTGCTGAGCGAAGCCGCGGAGGTGCCATTGACCGCGACCACGGCCAGCGGCCCGACCGCCCGCATCCCCGAACTGGCCGCTCGCACACACGATGTGCTGGACAGCGTGCGCGCCGCCGCGCGGCCGCCCGGCCTGTATCGGGTTGCTGAGCCCGAAACGGACAACGATTGTGATACTGCCCAGTCCGATCAGCCGCCATCCGTCAATGCGACTAATGAACACGAATTCGGCTGGTCGGCTTGATATTTCACACTATCGTCGATCGTGCCGTGCCGGGTCGCGCCGAGAACAGAGGAGTGTGGGTGACCACCGCGCCGACCGATCGCGATGTGCTCCGCACACCGGAATTCGTCGCCGGAAGTTCACTCGTTCGCCCGGCGTCCGCCACCGGGAATTGTCATAAGAACTCCGGAACAGTGTGCGCCGCGCCCATCGCCGGGCGTAGGCTCCGACCCGAAGCCACCGACGAAAACCTGTGCATGACCGATGACCGCACCACCTGCTCTCGCGCACTGCGCCGCGCCATCGTGGCCGCGGCCGCGCGTGGCCGAATGCCTGGATCGCCCGCCGACCAGGCCGCGCGAGGTGTCGTAGCGCGATGAGTCTGCGAGGGCCGATCAGCACGGCGGCGATGGCCATCGTTCTCGCGGCAGTCGCCGCGCCCGCAGTCGCCGACGACGTCCCCGGGGTGCCGAGCGGCCCACCGCCCGCCATCGATCCGTCGATGACCAGGACCGGACTGCTCGCCGTCGACAACGTCGGACCGCAGCACGATCGTCTGAAAATCGCCTCCGCCGCCATGCGGCGCGTCATCGAGGTCGACGTGCTGCGCGGTGCGGGCGCCGCGCCACGGCCGACCCTGTACCTGCTCGACGGCGTCGACGGCGACGCCACCTCGGGCTGGCTGAGCAAGGGCGGCGCCGCGAAATACTTCGCGGACAAGCCGGTAGACGTGGTGGTGCCCGGCGGCGGCACCGGCAGCATGTACAGCGACTGGGAGCGCCACGACACCGCGCTCGGCCTGAATCGCTGGGAAACGTTCCTCACCGGCGAGCTGCCGCCGATCGTCGAGTCGCTGCTGAAGTCCGACGGGCGTCGCGCGATCGCCGGGGTCTCCATGGGTGCGCAGGCCGCGATGATGCTGGCCCAGCGCCACCCCGGCCGCTACCGCGCCGTTGCCGGCATGAGCGGATGTTATTCCACCGCAGACCCTTTGGGTCACGCCGTCACCACCATCACGGTCGCATCGCGCGGCGGCAACGTGGAAAACCTGTGGGGCCCACCGTCTTCGCCGGAATGGGCCGCCCACGACAGTGTGCTCGGCGCGGAGGCGTTGCGCGGCACCGCGATCTACCTCTCCGCCGCGACCGGTGCACCGACCGACGCCGACTTGGTCGCGATCGCGCAGTCGCCGTCGGTCGCCGACGCCCTGCGGTTGGCAGGCGGCGGTACCGCATTGGAGGCAGGCGCCCGCTCGTGCACGGAGCGCTTCGCCGCCAGACTCGGCGAACTGAACATCCCAGCCACCATCGACTACAGCCCGACAGGCATGCATTCCTGGCCGGACTTCGAGGCAGGCCTGCCGCGCGCCTGGCAGGCGCTGGCACCGGCGTTGGGCCTGCCGATCCCGCAATGAAGTGCTAGTTCCCTTGGCGGTGACTTGGCTCCGGTTGCGCCGAAAGTGGACAACGGTCCACCGCTAACTCGTATCTTTGCCGTAGGCGTGCAGATCGGAGTGGGACAGTGCAACCAGATGGGCTTACTGCGGACTACGTGATTGTCGGCTCCGGATCGGCGGGGGCGGTGCTGGCGAATCGGCTCAGCGCGGACCCGGGGACCACGGTGGTGCTGCTGGAAGCGGGGCCGCCGGACAAGAACAAGTTTGCCCATATTCCCGCAGGGTTCGCGAAACTGTTTCGCTCCGAAGTCGATTGGGACTATCTCACCGAACCGCAGCCGGAGCTGAAGAATCGGCAGATCTACTGGCCGCGCGGCAAGATGTTCGGCGGCTCGTCGTCGATGAACGCGATGATGTGGGTCCGCGGATTCCGCGCCGACTACGACGAGTGGGCGCTGCTCGCGGGGCCGGAGTGGGGGTTCGCGGCCGCGGTCGACCAGTTCCGGCGGATCGAAAATGTCGAGGACGCGCAGTATCCGGACGAGGGCGCCACCGGTCCGCTGCACATCTCGCGGCAGCGCAGTCCCCGCGCCTCGACCGCCGCATACCTGCGTGCGGTGCAGGAGGCGGGTTTCGAGCTGGAGCCACCGAATCGGCCGGAGCCGGAGGGGTTCTGCCAGACGATGGTGACCCAGCAGGGCGGCAGGCGCTGGAGCACCGCGGACGGTTACCTGAAACCCGCTATGCGCCGCCCGAACCTGACGGTCCGTACCGAGGCGCTGGCCACCAGGGTGCTCTTCGAGGGAACCCGCGCCGCCGGTGTCGAATACCACCAGGGTGGCGGGCCGCATCGGGTCGCGGCGCGGCGCGAGGTCATCCTCTGCGGTGGCGCGATCAACAGTCCGCAGCTGCTGATGCTTTCGGGCATCGGCGATCGGGACGAGTTGGCACGCCAGGGCATTCGGGCGCTGCGCCACGCGCCCGAAGTGGGGGCGAACCTGCAGGACCATCTCGTCGCCGGCATCGGCTACACCGTCGCCGATTCGCTGTTCGCCGCCGAGAAGCCGCGCCAGCTGCTCGATTACCTGATCCGGCACCGCGGCATGCTGACCTCCAATGTCGGCGAGGCGTACGGATTCGTGCGCAGCACACCGGAACTCGATCTGCCTGATCTCGAGCTCATCTATGCCCCCGCCCCGTTCTACTACGAGGGTCTGCTCGATCCGACCGAGCACGGCAACATCCTCGCCGCGGTCCTGCTGCGCCCGCACAGCCGCGGCCGGATCACCCTCACCTCGCCCGATCCCGCCGCCAAGCCGATGATCGACCCGCGCTACCTGTCCGACAGTGCGGGCGCGGATCGCGCCGCGTTGATGGCGGGCCTGCGGATCTGCGCCGACATCGCCGACGCGCCCGCGATGAAGGCCGTGCTCGGCCCGATGATCTACCCGCCGCAGGCGCCGCAGCATCGGGAAGCCGCGCTCGAGCTCGCGCTGAACGGCTACTCGCACACCCTGTATCACCCGGTCGGCACCTGCCGGATGGGCACCGACGTGGCCAGCGTCGTCAACCCGCGCCTGGAAGTCCGTGGCGTCCAAGGCCTTCGGGTCGCCGACGCGTCGGTCATGCCGATGCTGATCCGTGGCCACACGCATGCCCCCGCGGTGTTCATCGGTGAGCAGGCGGCGCAGTTCATCCTGAAGGGCTGACTCAGGAGGCGACGAACAAGCCGAGCGAGCCGGCCGCCAGCGCCAGATAGGGCATCGGGTAGGCGAGGTCGCCGTAGCCGCGGGCGCGCAGGATGGTGAGAATCGCGCCGAGGAAATAGAGGACAAGGCAAATCGCGGCGGCCAGGCCGAGCGCCGGGATGGCAAGGCCGACAAGGAGTCCGAACGCGCCTGCGGCCTTGATGACGGCCAATGGATAGAGCGTCCATTCGGGGAGCCCGTAGCTCTTCATGTTGTCGCGCACCCATTGAGCGCGGAAGACGTCGATGCCCGTCGCGATCAGCATGGCGATCGCGGCGACGACGGTGACGATGACGTAGGCAGTGGACATTGGGGGAGACCCTCCTGTTTCGTGGTGCGATCGGTCTGCGATCGTTGCGCTGTCTTCCGTGTGACGGACGGCGGAACGGAAAGGTGACCGATGCCCGCGCAGGACCTGCTCGCACAGCGTTTCGAGACGCAGCGCGGCCAGTTGCGCGCGGTGGCGTACCGGATGCTCGGATCGCTGAGCGAGGCCGAGGACGCGGTGCAGGAGACCTGGCTGCGACTGGCGACGCACGACACCAGCGAGGTGGCGAACCTGCCGGGCTGGCTGACCACGGTGGTGTCCCGGATCTGCCTGGACATGCTGCGGGCACGGGCGACGCGGCGGGAGGATCCACTCGACCTGCTCGCCGAACTCGGCGACACCGCCTACGACAGCGATCCGGAACAGGAAGCGGTGCTGATCGATTCGGTCGGTCGCGCGCTGCTCGTGGTGCTCGACCGACTCGGACCCGACGAGCGAGTGGCGTTCGTGCTGCACGACCTGTTCGCGCTGCCGTTCGATCAGATCGCGCCGATCGTCGGGCGTACTTCGGCGACCACGAAGAAGCTGGCGAGCCGCGCGCGGCAGCGCGTGCGCGGGGAAACCGCGCCGGGACTCGCCGCACAGCGGCCGGTGGTCGAGGCGTTCTTGACCGCGGCCCGCGGCGGCGATCTGGCGGCACTGCTGGCGGTGCTCGCGCCCGATGTGGTGCGGATCGCCGATCCTGCCGCGCTGCCCGCCGGAATGGCCGCGGTGGTCGCCGGCGCGACCGAGGTGGCGAAGGAAACCGTGCTGCTGCAACGCCGTTCGCGGGTGGCCGCGCTCGCCGTCGTCGACGGCGCGATCGGCATCCTCGTCGCGCCGCGCGGGCGACTGCTGCTCGCGCTCGTTGTCACCGTGCGCGACAACCGGATCGCGGCCTATGAGGTGATCGCCGAGCCTGCCCGTCTGCGCACGCTTGATATCGCGGTACCCGCGTGATCGCCAGGGCAGCAACGTAATCGTGCCCGCAGGGCGGGCGGGCACGGAGAGCGACGGTCTACAGCGCGGGTACCCTGGCGAAGCCGATCGGCGGGGTCCGGTTCGGTCCGGACGGCAGCGCGGGCCGGAAGTCCGGCAGCACCGGAAGCACGTCGACATTGCGGGCGGCATAGCAGCGCACCTTGGGCAGCGCGCGGGTCACTTCGGCGCGTTCGACCGGCTCGTCATCGATGAAGCCGATGGTGTCCAAGGTGAGCCCGAGCGTGGCGCCGATCCGGATGATCGCCGAAGACTTCGGGCCCCAGCCGATTTCGACGGCCGAGAACATTTCGTAGACGCCGCGCCGGTACAGGGTGGCCATGGTCAGGTCGTGATCACCCCGGCTGGCCACCGCGTGCCAGATTCCTCGCTCGCTGAGCAGCCGCAGCGTGCGCAGCGCCGCCGGACGTAGTGCGCCACTGGACGCCTCGCTGACCGCGCCGTCCCACAATGTGTTGTCCAGTTCCCAGACAAGACATCTCAGAGCCGGTCTCACCGCAAGCCCCTATCGGTTCGTCTTCCCTGCCATCCTGCCGCGCACCCTTGCCGGTACTGCACACCCTCTCCGGCACGGCATATCTCCGGCAAGCCCCTGGTTCGGTGGGGTTTGGCCCAGCGCGAGCGATACTACCGCCAGGGCGGTCCGCGCTCGGGGCAACCGACAGAACCGCTGGTACCGGATTTCGCCGCCGAAGGATCCGCTGGTCGCGGCCCCCCGCCGCCGTTGTGACAGACCACCAACACCAACCGACCAGTCTGCACCTAGACCACAGAACCCGGCGAATCGGTCCGCGCCGAAGACCGAACGATTAGTGTGAATGCGCCGCACAGCTACATCCCCGGGGGCGGGTTACATCGAGATCCGGGGGCGGAAGGAGTGGTCAATGTCGATCGACAACTCGGCGAGGCAGATTCTGACCCTTGCAGGTAAGCCGATGTCGCAGCCACTCAAGGACGTTCGTGCTTTATCGCGTCAGATGGTCGGGCACTTCGTCGAGAACGTCATCCCCTGCGGCACGTTGCCGTCCGACGCGATCTCCGGTGACGTCACCACCATCACCAGGGTCTGCCTCGAATTCGCGGTCAGCATGCTCGACGGCCAGGACATCCCGGGGAAGCTGCAGCGCCTGCAGGAGGCTGCCGCGGGCTGGGCGCGCGAGGGCGTGCCGATCGACACCATCCACCACTCGATCCACGAGGGCTTCAAGATCGGCCTGGACCTGGTGGTGTCCGACGCGTCCATCAAGGACTACGACAGCCTGGTCGACGGCGCCAAGATGGTGCTGGAAATGCTGGACATGATCAGCTCGGCGATCTCGGTCGCCTACATCAGGGAACTGCGCTCCGTGGTCAGCGAACACCACACCGCGGTGCACACACTCACCTCGGCGCTGCTCGGCGGCCACAGCACCTCCACCATGGCCCGCGAATGCGGCATTGCCATCGCCACCTCGTATGCCGTTCTCGCCGTGGCGATTCCGCCGCACCGCGAGGAGAACAACCCGATGATCGACAGCCAGGTCGTCGCGCGCCGCAAGCTGCGCCGGGTGCAGGCCGAGCTCGCGACGCGCTGCGGCGACAGCGCGTTGTCGCTGCTCAGCGTCGACGGTGGCACCGTGCTGATTCCGTCGCACGGGTTCGACAACGAGGGCTTCGACGGACTGGTGACGCAGTTGTCGACCGCCGCTCAGGTCGGCATCACCGCGACCATGATCGAGGCCACCCCGGAACAGATTCCCAACGCCGCCGACCAGGCCCACGAACTGCTCGACATGGTGCAGCGCCTGGAAGCGGTGGCCGGGCTGTACCGGTTCGACGAGCTCGCGCTCGAATACCAGCTGACCAGGCCGGGTCCTGGCCGGGAGTACCTCGGCCAGTTGCTCGACCCGCTGGACGAGCATCCCGAACTGCTGGAAACCCTGCAGCGCCACATCGGCAACAACCTCAACCGCCAGCGGACCGCGCGAGTCCTGCACGTGCACACCAACACCGTCGACTATCGCCTCAAGCGGATCGGCCAGCTCACCGGTTTCGATCCGTCGCAGCCGTCGGGCCTGTGGTACTTGCGCTCGGCATTGGTCGCGCGGTCCTACCGCACCGCCTGAGCGGTGCCGCGGGGCTAGAGCTTGCCGCCACCGCCGAGCAACCACGGGTTGGCCGTGCAAACCAGGTCGGGGTGGCCTGCCTGGTCGAGCGCGCGCAGCGCGATGGACAGCGCGCGTGGCGAGTACATGATCGTCAGGTGGTCGGAAACGTCCTGCTCGCAACCGTCTTGGAGGGTGATGTTCTGCACCGTCGCACCGGCGACGGGCCGCAGGAAGGTCAGCTCGTATGGCGTGGTCACTTCGTCGTAGCGGGAGCCGACGACGGTGTAGTCGACGCCTGCGACGGTGTCACCGTTCGCGTTGAGCCGGTTGACGAAATCCGAGCCGACGGTCTGCTGGATGCCGGCGTGGCCGACGAAGAGCTCGACGAAACCGAGGATGTCGATGCCGAAGTTGTTGATCGCGCGGCCGAGCGCGCCGATGCCGATCAGGGTGGTGCCGTGGTGGGTCGCGCCGAAGGTGACGAGGTGGCGCACCTTGTCCGCGCCGCCGTGGAACTTGGTGTACCAGTTGGCCATCGCGCCGCCCTGCGAGTGCGCGACGATGTCGACCTCGGCGGCGCCGGTGGCGGCGAGCACCCGGTCGACGAACGTGGCCAGCTGCGCGGCGGAGTCCTGGATGTAGCCGGTGCCCATCACGCCGGGCAGCACCGCACCGAGCCCGCCGCCCTGGATCGGGGTGGACCGGCCGTAGTTGACGGTGAACGTGCACAACCCCGCGTCCTTGATCGGCTGCCCCATGAACGCGAAGCCGTTGTAGGCGTTCATCCAGGTGCCGTGCAGCAGGATCACCGGGCGCGGATGCTCGGCGGTCGGCTTGCATGCCCAGTCGTTGGCGCCCGGCGGCGCGACATCCGGATTGAGCAGGCCGTAGCCGAAGGCGGCCAGCCAGGAGGTCATCGGCGGGCCGTATCCGACTGTGTCGCTGGCATATCCACCGGACAGTCCTGCGCTGCTGCCCGAGCCGCCGTAGCAGTTGCCTGAGCCGTTGCCCGAGCCTGCCCCGCTGCCGGAGGTACAGGCCGAGCCGGAGCCGCTGCCGGATTCGGCGACCGGCGCGGCCTTCCGGCCCGCGGCGATGTAGTCGGCGAGCGTCTGGTCCGTCGGTTCGGCGGGTGGCGCGGCGCCGGCGCCGACCCCGGAGATGCCGAACACGAGCGCCGAGACCCCGACGAACACCGCTGCCGTGAGCGTGGACGAATTCCGTTTCATTGCATGCCTTCCCGTTTTGCGCAAAATGCGAGCCGCAGTGCCCGATAATTCGTTCGACGGCACTGAAACTGCGCCAACGCTAGAGCCGGTTGTGCGAGTGACCCAGCGGGCGAATCGGGATCTGGACAGTTCACCAAAGGTGTTGCCATGGTTAGGTAATCGGCACAGCCCCCCGCATTTCACATTAGACGTGGCTCGACGTCACGCAGGTGTTCGTCACCAAACATGCCCCCGGAGAACCGTGAGATGTACAGGGAAGCAGCCGACTACCGAGCAGCTGGCCTCCGATGTTCGACGATGGTTGCCATGACACCGTCCGAGCAGGCCAGGGTCCTGATCGAGCATCGAGACGGCGCGACGGCGCCGTATGTCGTTCGCCGGTCCCGGATTCGTGAATTCGCCCGCGCCATCCAGGATTTTCACCCGGCGCACTGGAGCGCGGACGCGGCTGTCGAGCTCGGTTTCGACGGGCTGCTCGCGCCGTCGACATTCGCTTCCGCGGTTCTTGTCGGGTTGCAGCGCGATATTCTCGGTGCGCTGGTCGACAACTATGGCCCGTCTCGAATTCTGCACGTGGATCACATATTCGACTTCGGCAGACCGCTGGTCGCGGGCGATCAATTGACCTGTGCCGTCCGAGTGGAGTCCGGCCACCATTTCGCCGACTATCACGTGCTGACGGTCAAAGGCGCGCTCCTCGATCAGCACGGCATGGTGGTGCACACCGGGACGACCGCATTGCTGACCAGAACCGCCGACGACTGTGTACCCGGCCGACTTGGTCGCGCACGGTCATGCGACGAACTCACCGTCGTCGCGGACGACGAACCTGCCCGGACAGCCTGTCCCGCCCTAGCTTTCGCCGACCTGACGGTCGGCGCCGAGCTACCTGCGCGCACCATGCGCTTGTCCCACGACGACCTGCGGGACTTCGCCAGGGTGGTCGGCGAGCACGACGCGACCGATCCCGCGGTCGCCGCCGAGTCGTTGAAACTCGGCCTGGCCACGACGTTCTTGAGTTCCTGGCTGGGTGATCCCGTGGCGGTCACCCGGTTTCGTGCGCAGTTCGCGCCCTACACGCACTACGTGCGCATCCCGGCGTTCACCGCGAAGGCGATCGAGTTCCGCGGTCGCGTCACCGGGGTGGATCGACGCCGTCGACGAGCCACGATAGCGATCGACGCGACATCGGGCAGGCGCGCACTGTTCGGCTATGCCGCCGCGGAAGTGTGCTTCCCACAGGCCGATTGACCGCGGCTACACCGCCGCCCCGCTCCTGTCCGCGTCGGACGCGAGCAGTCCGGTCAGCCGCGCCAGCCTGCGATGCGACTCCAGGCGCGCGGCACGATCGTAAGTGCTTGTGTGCACCAGGATTTCGTCGGCGCCGGTGCGGGTGACGAGGTGCTCGAGCTGATCGGCGACCTCGTCCTCGGTGCCGTGGATGTGCCCGAGCAGCGATTCCTCGAAGATCCGGCGCTCCCGATCGGTCATGTCCAACGCCTCGATCTCCGCGGGCGGGATCAAGGTCGGGAACTCACCGCGGGTCCGCGAGTACGCGTTCGACCATGCCTCCGGCAGCAGCAGTCGGTGCGCCTGCTCGGTCGTGTCGGCGATGACGACCGAACCCGAAACGACCACATACGGTTCTGCGCCCCACACCGTCGCCTGGAACCCGGCGCGGTAGCGCTCGATCGCCTCGACCATCCGGTCTTCGCCACCCACCGCGGCGATCACCAGCGGCAGCCCGAACGCGGCGGCCCGGTCGGCGCCCGATCCGGTCGCCAGCAGAAACGCGGGCACCCGCAGACCCTCGGCGGGCCAGCCGTGCACCCCGTTGCGCCCGTGCTCGAAGTAGTCGAGCAGCTCGGCGAGCTGGGCATCGAAGTCCTCGGCATCGCGTTTGTCGTGGCCGAGCGCGCGGCGGACACCGTCGGTGAAGCCGACCGACCGGCCGAGACCCATGTCGATCCGTCCCGGATACAGCGACTCCAGCACGCCGAACTGCTCAGCGACGATCAGCGGCTGATGGTTGGGCAGCATCACCCCGCCGGTGCCGATCCGGATGCGGGTGGTCGCCGCCGCGGCGGCCGCCGCGAGTACTGTCGGCGCCGAGCCGGCCACGCCGGGCACGCTGTGGTGTTCGGACACCCAAAACCGGTGGTAGCCCCACTCTTCGGCGAGCCTGGCGAATTCGACGGTGTCGCGCAGCGCCGCGGAATGGGTCTGCTCGCGGCGGACGCGAGAGCGGTCCAGGATCGAGAACCGGACGGTGGGAAGTGCCGAGGTCATATTCCTGTCAACACGGCGCTCGGCTGGTGATTCCGCACTGCGTCCGAAGCCACACAGAAGGAGTAGTCAGGAGTGGATGTGGGAACAGTGATCGTCACCGGCGGCAGTCGCGGCATCGGCGCGGCGACCGCGCGCCTGCTCGGCACGGCGGGGCATCGCGTCTGCCTGACCTATCGCGCGGATGCCGCTGCGGCCGAGCGGGTGGTCGGCGACATCGTCGCGGCAGGCGGAGCCGCTGTCGCGGTGCGGGTCGACATGAGCGACCCCGCCGATATCGAGGCGCTCTTCGGCACCGCCGAACTCGGCACCGTCACCGGTCTGGTCAATAATGCCGCGACGCTCGAAACCCAGTGCCGGGTAGACGAACTCGCCGCCGATCGGCTGCACCGGATCATGACCGTCAACGTCGTCGCCCCGATGCTGTGCGCCAAGCACGCGATTCGGCGCATGTCGACCGCGCACGGCGGCGCGGGTGGCGCGATCGTCAATGTCTCGTCGGCGGCGGCCCGGCTCGGTGCGCCGGGGGAGTACGTCGACTATGCGGCCAGTAAGGGCGCGCTCGACACGTTCACCCGCGGTCTCGCGGTCGAAGTCGCGGCGGAGGGCATCCGGGTCAACGCGGTGCGGCCGGGTTTCATTCACACCGACATGCACGCCGACGGCGGCGAGCCGGGCCGCGTCGATCGTCTCGCGCCGAGTCTGCCGATGCGTCGCGGTGGGCGGCCGGAGGAGGTGGCCGAAGCTATTGTTTGGCTACTATCGGAACGGGCCTCGTACGTCACCGGCACCTTCGTCGATCTGGCGGGCGGAAGGTGAGGCCAGTCACTAAACGAACGATCGGTCGTAAATTCTGGCTAGCCTGACAGCAGACCCATACGGTTCCACTTCTTGGAAAGGCGTGATGGCGATGGCAGACGACGACCGTGAGCAGAAGATGGCGACGATCGAGAAGTTCTACCAGCTCAGCTCGGTGAAGGATTTCGAAGGCTTCCTGGCGCTGTGCACCGACGACGTGCACATGTCGATCCCGTACCAGCTGCCCGGCTTCCCGAGCAGCGCCGACGGCAAGGATCAGATTCGCCAGACCAGTTCGGCAGTCGACCGGTACCAGCCCTATGCGATGTGGGCGACCAAGATCGAGCCGATGCTCGACCCCGACAGCTTCCTGGTCGAATCGAAGGGCGACATGGTGGTCGAGGCTACCGGAAGGCCCTACCGCAACGACTACCTCAACATCTTCCGGTTCCGCGACGGCAAGATCTGCGAGTGGGTCAGCTACCACGACCCGGTCAGGCAGCTCGTCGCGTTCGGCTACACCGAAGTTCCGGTGCCTGCCGAATCCTGATCGGCTGCGGGATCGCTGTCCGCGTAGGCGGCTCGGAACCGCGACGGCGAGGTGCCGTACCGGTCGATGAACGCCTGGCGCAGGGTTTCGGCCGAACCGAATCCGCACCGGGTGGCGATCCCGGCGACCGGCAGGCGGGTGCCTGCCAGGAGTTGTGCGGCGGCCTCGGTCCGGGAGCGGCGCACGAAACGGCCGGGCGCCCGGCCCAGCTCGGCGACGAACAATCGAGTGAGATGTCGTTCGCTGACACCGATTTCGGCCGCAACGCGCTTCGCGGAGAGGTCTTCGTCGAGGTGGCTGTTGATATAGCCGACGGCTCGGCGCACCAGGTCGTGATCGGCAGGTGGTGCGGCGACGAACATGCTCATCTGTGCCTGATTGCCCGGTCGGTGCAGGTAGGTCACCTGCGCCCGGGCCACCTCGCGGGCGACCGCTGCGCCGTGATCGTCCTCGATGAAGGCCAACGCCAGATCGAAGGCACTGGTGACACCGGCGGCCGTGGTCACGTTGTGCTCGCGGATGTAGATCGGGCCTGCGTCCATGGTGACATTCGGATACTGTGCGGCGATCCGATCGGCGAAGAGCCAGTGCGTGGTGATCCGCTTCCCGTCGAGTAACCCTGCGGCGGCGAGGATTTCGGCGCCGGTGCACACCGAGGCGACCCGCCTGCTCTCGGCGGCGAGCCTGCGCACGTGGCCCGTCACGCGCGCGTTGTCCGCAGCGGCGCGACTGCCGAAGCCGCCGCTGACGATCAGGGTGTCGAGCGGTCCGGTGAGCCGTTCGAGGCTGTGCTCGCCGCGCAGCACCAGGCCGGACTGGCAGGCGATGTCGTTGCCGCCCGGCGTCGCGAGCCGCACCCGGTACTGCGGCGCGACACCGATCCGGTTCGCCACATACAGGCTGCTGGAGACGCCGGAAATCTCGACGAGCTCGCTGTCGTGGTATCCGACGATGACGACTTCACGCACCCATCGAGGGTACGTCGAATGACAGGGATCCCAAGTTTTCGGACATCCCTGATGGCAGTGATTGTGCGGTCGCGGGCGTGGCGGGCACGGTGACGTCATGGTCTCTGAAACAACGCGGGTGGTCCCGCCGCCGGACAACGCTCTGGTCGCTGTCGTGAAACGCCGATGGCCGACGCTGCTCGGCATCGGCGTGGTGCTCGCCGCCGCGGCGGTGCGGCCCGAGGGCTCGCGGTTCGCCATCGTTGCGCTCATCGCCGCGGCCGTCGCCTACCCGCTCTTCGGCATCTACCGGCGTCATCTGCACGGCCGAAATGTGTTGCTGGCGCAGGCGGTAGCGCTGCTCGCCTTCGTCGGTCTCGCCGCGGTCGTGCTGTTCGTCGACGACCCGCTCGGCCGCGTTCTGCTCGCCGTCGGATTCCTCGCGCACGGTGCGTGGGATGTCTGGCACCATCGCGCGGACCGGATGGTGCCGCGCTGGTACGCGGAGCTCTGCGCCGTCGTCGATGTCCTCGCCGCCGTCGCGCTGGTGCTCGTCCCGCTGGTGTGAGCTAGCGGAGCAGGAGCAACGCGGACTTTTCGATGCGGTCGGCGATCTCCGAGTACGACGCGTACCCCATCCCGGCCCGCACGAGCGCGCCCGCGTACAGCAGCTCCAGCGATTCGACGATATCGAGGTCCGGATCGGGCCCGAGCGCCTGGATGATCCGCTTCCGGATCTCTGTCCCGATACGGCCGCGCAGGTGCACCACATCGGGATCGCGGCCGAGCAGTGCGCTGTTGACCGCGCCGGACAGCTCCTGCTCGTCGGCCACCAGCAGCGCGATGGTGCGCAGCTCGGCGACGACGCGGACGGTCGGATCCGCGTCCTCGCTCGCCGGCGACGGCGCGGAAATCAAACGCCGCCAGAAGATCTCGGCGACCAGATGCTCCTTCGAGGAGAAGTAGGTGTACGCGGTCGCCGTGCCGACCCCCGCCGCCGCAGCGACCATGCGGATGGTCATCCCCGCGAATCCTTCGCGGGCAAGCACTTCCACCGCCGCCCTGGTGAGCTTGTCGACGGTGTCGGCCTGCTTGCCGGACAGCCTGCGGCGGGTCGCCTCGACGATGACGGACTCGGGTTCGGACATGTGTCTGGATGCTACTCGGGCCGGTCAGTTCTTCGCCGCGGCGATACCGGCCCGACGGCCGTAGAAACTGCCGTCGCCCAGCGACGCTCCGCTCACGTAGCCGCCCGCGCACAACCCGGAGGTACAGCGCCCCGCGGCGAACAAGCCGGCGATCGGCGCGCCGGAGACGTGCAGCACCCGGGAATCGAGATCGGTGCGCAGCCCGCCGAGCGTGAAACCCGCAGTGAACCCGCGCATGTCGAACGCGGCGAGCGGACCACGCAGTGGCCGAACCCATTCCGGCTTCTTGCCGAGCAGCGGATCGATGCCGTCGCCCGCGTGCAGGTTGTAGCAGTCGACGGTCGCTTGCAGCGCGAGCGTCGGCAGGCCCATGTCGTGTTCCAGTTCCGCCACCGTCTCGGCCGCCCAGGTCGGCGGCTGCCGGAAGAACGGCGTTGCCGTTTCGGTGGCGAGCCCCGCCTCGTAGGAGGCCTCATCGATGACCAGGAATGCCTGGTTTTCCTGCTGGATCAGCGCCGCCTGCCCGATCCGGCCCGGATAGGTGTCCTCGGCGATGAACCGCTGGCCGCGGCCGTTGACCAGGATGCCGCGGGCCATCAGCTGCGGGTCGCCGAAGAACGCCACCTCGGTCGCGTCCATGTGCGCGAGATCGGCGCCGAGCGCCTGGGCGACCCGGATGCCGATGCCGTCGTGTTCCTCGATGGCCGCGGCAGGACGACCGATCAGCCGTGGTGCGTAACCCTCGATCATCTGCTGGTGGTAGGCGAAACTGCCGGTGGCCAAGACGATGCCGCGTTCGGCCCGGATCGCGACCTCGGTGCCGTAGCGGCGGGCGAGCACGCCGACGACGCGCTCGTCGTCGTCGACGACCAGCCGGGTGATCCGCAGGTCGTATTCGACACGGACGCCCAGCGATTCGGCGGTCTCGGCCAGCGGCTTCATCAGCATGTAGCCGCCGCTCTTGCGCCCGATCTTCTTGTCGGCGAACTGCGGAACATGCCCGCGCGGCGCCGGTTTCGCGATCGCGTTGAACGGCGCGGCGTTCTCGCCGCCGGAATACATCAGCCCCTCGTCGTGCGGCGGCTCCCAGCCGGGCTCGCCCCAAAAGGCCTCGCGGAACGGCACACCGCAGGCGACCAACCAGTTGTAGTGCTCGACGCTGCCCCGGCAGTAGTCGGCGATCTTGGCCTTGTCCACGCCGGGGCCGAGGGCGGCCAGCAGGAACGTCTCCATGTTCTCCGGGGTGTCCTCGAAGCCGAGCGCCCGCTGCAGCGGCGTCCCGCCGCCCAGATAGATGAAGCCGCCCGCCATCGCGGCGGCGCCGCCCCAGCCGCCGGTGCGTTCGAGGATCAGCACCTCGGCGCCCGTGCGCGCCGCTTCGATCGCGGCGCACACTCCGGCGATACCGTAGCCGGCAACAACGACATCGGCCTGGTGGTCCCACTGTGCGATGGTGCTCGCGCGTACCGGGCGAAGGGTGCTGGCATCAGACATGTTTCGGGTCCTTCACTCGGTCGGTGCGGTCTGCTGGCGGGCTTGCTTCTTCTGCTGCGCGACAATCGTGCCGACGAGCAGGTCGAGTTTGGTGCCGTTCGGCCACCCGACGTAGTGGCAGAGGAACACCGCGATCTCGTGCAATTGCTCCTCGGTGAGTTCTTCGTTGCGCAGCGCGGCGCCGATCTGGATGCCCGCGGTGTCGATGGCGCCCTGCGCGGTGAGCGCCCCGAGCAGTAGCAGCCGTCGATCGCGGATGGACAGCGCGGTTCGTGACCAGATGTCAGCGAAGAGATGATCGGCGGTGACGGCGAAGTGGCTGCCGGGGTAGTCCTGGAACTCGGTGCCGTACACCTCGGCCATCTTGGCCAGTCCGCGTTCGCGCACGGAATCGCCGGAACCGTTGTCACTCATGGGGATTGCCTTTCCGAGAGCGGTACGCCGAGGCCGGGCCCGAGGTGGTGCAATGCGAGTTCGGCGAGGGGGAGGGGGACGTCGAGGCGGGCGCCGAGTTCGAGCGCGAGGGCGAGGTCTTTCTCACCGAGGTCGCGGACGTGGCGCAGGATCGGCAGCCAGAAGTCGCCCTGCTCGATGGGCGCGGTGCGGTCGCGCAGCATGATCGCGCCAGGCCCGCCGGTGACGGCATCGGAGTGCCGCACCACCTTGCCCAGCGTGGTGATGTCGAGTCCGGCTGCCTCGGCCAGCCGCTGTGCCTCGGTGGCCGCGGTGAAGGCGATGAAGTGGAGGAGGTTGCGCGCCAACTTCATTCGGGTGCCCGCGCCGACCGGCCCCGCGTGCACGATCAGGTCGGCGAAGCAGCCGAACGGCGGTCGCACCCGCTCGAACGCCGCGTCGCTGCCGCCGACCAGCACGGCGAGCGCACCCCGTTGCGCGCCCGGCGCGCCGCCGCTGACCGGAGCGTCGACGAATTCGACGCCGTGCGTGGCACATTCGGCGCCGAGCTGCTCGGCGGTGCGGTCGCTGATGGTGGAGTGCACCGCGACAACGGTTTCCGGTGCGGCACTGCGCAAGACGCCGTCCGGGCCGGTGAGCACGTCGCGCACCTGGGCGTCGTCCACCACCGCCACCGAGACGACCGCGGCCTGCGCGGCCACCTCGGCAGGCGATCGGACGGCGGTGGCGCCTGCCTCGGTGTAGGGCTGCACCGCTTCGGGCCGGACGTCGCAGACCGTCAGGCCACCGGGCCATGTCAACAAGCGGGTGGCCATGGGCGCGCCCATGGCGCCGAGCCCGATGAAGCCGATTCGTGCGTCGCCCGTCACCGGAACACCTGTCCGCCATCGACATTGACGATCTGCCCGGTGACCCAGCTCGCCTCGTCGGACAGCAGATACAGGCATGCGCCGACCAGATCCTCCGGTGTCCCCATGCGTTTGAGCGGCAGCCGTTTGATCATGTCGTCCACGATGACGTCGGGGGTGACCGTCTTGGTGGCGTCGGTATCGATCGGACCCGGCGCGATGGCGTTGATCCGGATGTTCGAGCCGCCGAGCTCGAACGCCAGCTGCTGGGTCAGGCCGTTGATGCCGACCTTCGCGAGGCCGTAGAAACTGGCGTACATCCATGCTGCGGTGGAGGATTGGTTGACGATGGAGCCGCCGTTCTTACGCATGTGCGGCCATACGGCGCGGGTCATGTTCAGAGCGCCGTCCATGTTCACGCTCATGAACTTCTTGTAGTAATCCCACGGCACGGTGAGCAGCAGGTTGACTTTCATCTCGCCGTAGATCGCGGCGTTGTTGACCAGGTGGTCGATGCCGCCGAACTCGGCGACCGTGAATGCGGCGAGGGCGGCGGCCGATTCGGGATCGGCGACGTCGACAGCGCCGAACACCGCGGTGCCGCCGTCGGCGCCGATCTTCGCGACGACCTCCTGTCCGCGCTCGGCATTCTTGTCCGCGACAACGACATTCGCGCCCTCGGCGGCAAGGGCCGCGGCGTAGACGGCGCCGATGCCCTGTGCCGCGCCGGTGACGATGACGGATCTTCCTGCGAATCGGGCCATGTCAGTGCTCCTCTTGTCCCGCGGTCGCGATCAGCTTGGTTTCCAGGTATTCCTCGAACCCGGCCACGCCCATCTCCCTGCCGATGCCGGACTGCTTGTAGCCGCCGAACGGGGCGTCGGCGGAGTACCAGACGCCGCCGTTCACGCTGAGCGTCCCGGTGCGGACACCGTTGGTGACCCGGCGGATCCGTTCAGGGTCGGTGCCCCACACCGAGCCGGACAGGCCGTAGGGGGAGTCGTTGGCCAGCCGGATCGCGTCCTCGTCGCCGTCGTACGGAATAACGACCAGCACCGGTCCGAAGATCTCTTCCCTGGCGACGGTCGCGCTGTTCGAAACGCCCGCAATGAGTGTCGGCTCGACGAAGAAGCCGCGCTCGAGGTGCGCGGGCCTGCCGCCGCCGACCACGATGCGGCCGCCTTCGGATCGCGCGATCTCGAGATAACGCTCCACCCTGGCGCGCTGCCGTGCGGAGATGAGCGGCCCGCACACCGTGCGCGGGTCGGTGGGATCGCCGGGCCGGATGCCCGCGAGGGTGGCCGCGGCCGCCTGCACCGCCTCGTCGTACCCGCTGCGGGACACCAGGAGCCGAGTGGTGATCGCGCAACCCTGTCCGGCGTGCACGCACACCGAGAACGCCGCCACCCCGCAGGCTGCGGCGATATTCGCGTCGTCGAGCACGATGAACGCCGACTTGCCGCCGAGCTCGAGGAAGGCCTTCTTGAGTGTTGTTGCCGCGCTGCGCATCACGGCACGACCGGTCTGGGTCGAGCCGGTGAAGCTGATCAGGTCGACCCGCGGATCCTCGGTGAGCTGAGCGCCGAGCCCGTGGTCGGAGGAGGTCACGATGTTCACCACGCCTGCCGGAATATCGGTTTCCTCGGCGATGATCGCGCCGACCGCCGCCGCGCAGCCCGGGGTATCGGGAGCGGGCTTGAGCACCACGGTATTTCCGGCGGCGAGCGCGGGACCGAGCTTGGCGAAGGTGATTTGATGCGGGAAGTTCCACGGCGTGATCGCGCCGACAACGCCGACGGGTTCGCGACGAAGCACCCGTCGAGTCTTGATGCCCATCGGCTGCGCCACACCGAGATCGGTTTCCCAGCAGTAGGTTTGGGCAAGCTCGGCCGAGTAGGCGAGGTCGGCCACCGGGCCGTCCAGCTGCGGTCCGCGGGTGAGCATCGCCGGTGCGCCCGCTTCGGCGATGGTGAGCGCGCGCAGGTCTTCGAGGT
The DNA here is from genome assembly GCF_043197455.1 of Nocardia sp. NPDC049149. Taxonomy (NCBI): domain Bacteria; kingdom Bacillati; phylum Actinomycetota; class Actinomycetes; order Mycobacteriales; family Nocardiaceae; genus Nocardia; species Nocardia sp. NPDC049149. The sequence continues at coordinate 891,443 of NZ_JBICTD010000004.1, read as the reverse complement.
GCGCGCCGAGCGCGGTGCGCAGTTGTTCGAGGCAGTGGGCGCGGAAGGCGTGCTCGCGCGACCAGTCCGTGTCGTCGAAGGCGGCGCGGGCTGCGGTGATCGCCGCGTCCATATCGGCCGCGTCGGCGTTCGCCGCGTGTCCGATGACCGCTTCGGTCGCCGGGTTCACCGTGGCGAAGACGCCGTCCGCCCCCTCGACCAGCTTGCCGCCGATCAACAGCCGGGTGCTGGGCAGCAGGCTGGTCATGCGTTGCTCCGATGCTGTCTGGACACGTGTACGGAATATAGTCTCGGCCCGTGATCTGGCGCAAGAACGCGTTCTAACACAGCCATTCTCGACGACGCGGGTGCTCGCTGGGTGGAAAATCTCGGCGGTTTCCGTGCGAGCTGGCCGCGTAGTGCGCAATGGTGTTGGTAATCCAGCGGAACCATTGTCGGAGGTGTGGGCCGATGGTACCGTCCAGACACATGTCCAGTTATGTGTCTCCCATGGTGATCGCCCCCGGTCGTTGCCTGGAGAACGTGTTCTCGATTGTGGGGTGTGAGTGGTGACAGCCGCAGTGGAACCCTTGGTGTTCGATCCCTACGACTACCGGTGCCACGAGGACCCGTACCCGATCTATCGCCGGTTGCGCACCGAGGCGCCGCTCTACTACAACGCCGATCGGGATTTCTGGGCCCTGTCCCGGCACGCCGACGTCACCGCGGGATTCCGGGACAGCGCCCGGCTGTCCAGCGCCAACGGCGTCTCGCTCGATCCGGCCGCCTGGGGCCCGCACGCGCACCGGGTGATGTCGTTTCTGGCCATGGACGATCCGCGGCACCTGCGGCTGCGGCGGCTGGTCTACAAGGGCTTCACGCCTAAGCGCGTGGCCGAAATGCAGGACCGGATCAAGGAATTGACCATGTCCTACCTCGAACCGGCACTGGCCGAAGGGACTTTCGACTGGATCGAGACGGTCGCGGGCAAGCTGCCGATGGACGTCATCTCCGAGCTGATGGGCGTGCCCGCTGCCGATCGCGTCGAAATCCGTAGGCTGGCCGATCTGGTGGTGCATCGCGAGGACGGCGCGCTCGATATTCCTGCTGCCGCCGTCGAAGCCTCGATCACACTGCTCGGCTACTACACGGAGATGCTGGCCGAGCGCAGGCGGCGACCGACCGCCGACCTCACCTCGGCGCTGCTCGACGCCGAAATCTCCGGTGACACACTGACCGACGAGGAGATCATCGGCTTCCTGTTCCTGATGGTCGTGGCGGGCAACGAGACCACGACCAAGCTGCTCGGCAACGCGCTGTACTGGGCGGCGAAGAACCCGGGGGAGTACGCCAAGGTCGCGGCGGAACCGACCGCTGTGCCGGACTGGGTCGAGGAGACCCTGCGCTACGACACCTCGACGCAGGTGCTCGCGCGCTCGGCAACCGTCGACCTGGACTATCACGGCGGCACCATCCCCGCGGGGGCGAGGGTGCTGCTGCTGATCGGCTCGGCCAACCGTGACCCCGCCGTGTTCGCCGACGGCGACACCTATCGGATCGACCGCGCCGACACCGCCGGGCTCGCGAGTTTCGGTGCGGGCGTGCACTACTGCCTCGGCGCGCATCTCGCCCGGCTGGAAGCCGGTGTCGCGCTGCGTGAGTTCGCGGCGCGGGTGCGCGGGTACGACGTCGTCGACGCGGGGATCGTGCGCGTGCATTCCTCGAATGTGCGTGGCTTCGCGAAACTTCCGGTCACGGTGGAGGTGCGCTGATGCCCCGGTTCCCCGCCCACCCGCCGCGCAGGCCGGTACTGGTGTCGGGCGCTTCGTCCGGCATCGGTGCCGCCACCGCCGTTGCGCTCGCCGAGCTCGGGCATCCGGTCGCGCTCGGCGCGCGCCGCGTCGAGCAGTGCGAGGAGCTCGCCGAGAAGATTCGGGCCGACGGCGGCGAAGCCTTCGCGCAGCGACTGGACGTCACCGACGCCGGATCGATCGAGGCATTCGTCGTTGCCGCCGAAAACACGCTCGGCCCCCTCGAGATTCTCGTCTCGAGCGCGGGGGACATCGAGTTCGCGCCGGTGCACGAGATGGACCCGGAGCAATTCGCGCAGCAGGTCCAGGTGCACCTGCTCGGTGCGCACCGGCTGGTACACCGCCTGCTCCCCGGGATGCTCGAGCGGCGTCGCGGCGATGTCGTGCTGATCAGCTCCGACTGCGCGGTCGAGCCGCGGCCGCGCACGGGTGCCTACAGCGCGGCTAAAGCAGGCCTGGAGGCGATGGCGATGCAAATGCGAATGGAACTGGAGGGCACCGGTATTCGCGCCTCGCTGGTGCGTCCCGGACCGACACTCACCGGCATGGGCATGAACTCGACCCCCGAGGTCGTCGGGCCACTGCTCGGTGCCTGGCGGGACTGGGGATTCGTGCGGCACTCCAACATGCTGCGCGCCCGCGACCTAGCGGCGGCGGTGGTCGCGGTGGTGTCCACGCCACGTGGCGCCCATCTGGTGCTCGTCGAGGTGCAACCGGAGGCACCGCTGCGGGAGCCGGAGGAGCCGAAAGACGAAGGCGGGAGCGCACAGTGAGAATCGTCGCCGATCTGGACCTGTGTCAGGGCCACGCCGTGTGCCAGGACGAGGCGCCGGGCGCGTTCCACGTGCCCAAGCGGGGAAAGGTCGAAATCCTCGTGACGGCACCGGATCCGGCCGCCCGCGCGGACATCGAGCGCGCCGTCGAATACTGCCCGACCAGGGCGCTGTCGATCGAGCCGACGGAAGGGGCACGGTGATGGCCGGATTCGACCGCGCGGAGCTGGACGAGATGATCCGGCGCTGGGTGCTGGAGAACCAGCGCTGCGAGGCACAGGGCGACTGGAAGCCGCTGGCCGAGATGTACACCGAGGACGCCAGCTACGGCTGGAACTACGGGCCGACCCAGGAATTCATGGCGCTCGGCCGCGACGAGATCCGCGAACTCGCGCTCGGGCAGGAGATGCAGGGCCTCGACGGGTGGACCTACCCGTACCAGGAGTTCGTCATCGACGACCGCAGCGGCACCGTCATCGGCTTCTGGAAGCAGGTGTCGGAGGTCAAACGCCCGGACGGGCAACCCTATTCGCCCGAGGGTATCGGTGGCAGCTGGTTCCGGTACGGCGGCGAGTTCCAATGGTCTTGGCAGCGTGACTTTTTCGACTTCGGCAACGTTTCGCACATGTTCATGGCGATGATCAGCGCGCAGGCGCTGTCCGAGGGCATGCGGCGGCGGATGGAACGCGCGGTCGCGGGCCCGCTGCCCGGGTGGTATCCGATCGGCCAGGCACCGGCCACGCTGTGGTGACACCGATGGCGGACAGCGGTTTCGGGCAGTTGTCGCGGGCCGAGCTCGCGGTCTTGCTGCCCGAGCTGCTGTTGTGCGGCCACCTGATCGACAGGTCTGGCATGGCACACACCATCGCGGCCTTCGGCAGGGCGGGCATGACCGCCGTCGCGATCGAGGAATGGCAGCTGGCGAGTCCGGTCTACACCCGGCGCATGCAGCGCGCGTTCGGCTTCACCGGTGACGACGTGGTCACCATTTTCAAGGGGTTGCAGCTCGACATCGGCGCACCGCCGCAGTTCATGGACTTCCGGTTCCGGGTGGACGACCGCGCGCACGGCGAGTTCTGGCTCGCGCACTGTGGCGCGCTGCTCGATGTGGAGCCGCTCGGCGACGATTTCGTGGTCGCCATGTGCCACGACATCGAGGACCCGACCTTCGACGCCACCGCGCTGGCCACCAACCCGCACGCGCAGGTCCGGCCGATCCATCGACCGCCGCGCCGACCGGCCGATCGGAAACCGATGTGCGCGTGGACCGTCACCATCGATCCCGCCCATGTCCCGCCGCCGCTGCCGCCGCATGCGGACCTGGTGGCGAATTCCGCCGCCGCCCGGCTCACGTTGTCCGCCATCGACATTCACGAGGAAGGGCAGTCGGACTACGCGGGCCCACTGCTGAGCGATCTGCGCTTCGCGGACTTCTCCAGGTCCGCCCTCGTGCGCATGGCCGAGGAGGTGTGCCTGCAACATCACCTGCTGACGCTCGGCTTTCGGGTCGCGGTGCGGACCCGGCTCGACTCGACCGGTGCCCGTGAGCTGGTGCGTAAGCAGTTCACCGGCATCGCCGGCCTCACCGCCGAACGGTTGCGCCAAGCGCTCGGCCTCGGCGACGACCTCGCCGCCCTCGCGACCGTGCTTCGCCTGCATCCGGCCTGGAACCCACTGCCGTACACGAGGGTTCGGCTGGAGGAAGCCGACGACGTAGTGCGGTTGACGGTGCCACAGAACAGCGCCGCAGTGGCCGACGGCGCGTGGCCCGCACTGGTCGACGCCGACCACCTCGCCCCGATCGCGGCGATGGCTCGCGCGGTGAATCCCCGATGTGCCGTGTCCGCCACCGTGTCCGGTGACGAGCTGCGCGTCGACCTCACTCTCGGAGACGAATCGCGGCCCGAATCTACCGAAGTGGCGCTCACTCGGTTCAGCACCGGCGCAGACTTCACGTTCAGTGACCGCGGCGTCCCGTTGCCGCTCACGGTGGTGCGACAAGGATCGAGAGAGTGAATTCCCATGGCCCGCAATTTCGCCGACCTGTTCGAGCATGCCGTCGACGCGATGCCCGACCGGGTCGCGCTGCGCGAAGGTGACCGCAGCCTGACCTTCGCCGAGGTCGACGCGCGGGCTAATCAGCTGGCCGCACATCTGAGCGATGTCGGCATCCGCGCGGGTGCGCACATCGGATTCCAGATGCACAACGGCATCGAAACCGTCGAAACGCTGCTGGCCTGCTTCAAGACTCGCGCCGTGCCGATCAACATCAACTATCGCTACGGCGTCGAAGAGTTGCGCTATGTCTACGGCAACGCCGACCTCGCCGCTCTTGTCTACCACGCGTCCTATGCGGCGGCCGTGCACGAAGCCGCCGCGTCCGTGCCCTCGGTGCACCACAGGATCGTGGTGGACGACGACACGGCCCGCACCGAACCGCCGGTCGACGCCGTGCATTACGAGGACGCCGTCGCCGCGGGCGCGCCCGAACGCCGCAGCACCGAACGCAGCGCCGACGACCTGTTCATGATGTACACCGGCGGCACCACCGGCATGCCGAAGGGCGTCATGTGGCGCCAGGAGGACATGTGGCGGGTGCTCGGCGGCGGCATCGACTTCTACACCGGTGAACCGGTCGCCGACGAATATCAGCAGTCCAGGGTCGGCGCGCAAGGGGACCAGGTCACCTGGTTCGTGCTGCCGCCGCTGATTCACGCGGCCGCCATGATGCCGACCTTCGCCGCGCTGTGGGCGGGCAATGCGGTGCTGTTCGAGCCGCGCTTCGATCCGGATCGGGTGTGGCAGGCCGTGGCACGGCATCGACCGCAGGTCATGGTCATCACCGGCGACGCGATGGCGCGCCCGCTGCTCGAGTCCTATCGCGCGACGCCGGTCGACGCGTCGGGACTGTTCGCCATCGGCTCCGGCGCGGCGCTGCTGTCGCAGTCGGTGAAGAACGAACTGCTGGAACTGTTTCCGTCGCTGGTGATCACCGATTCGATCGGTTCGTCCGAAACCGGCTTCGGCGGCATGGGTTTCGCGCAGAAGGACGACCATCCCGGCCGCGGGCCCCGGGTGCAGACCGGGCGCGGCTCGCTCGTTGTCGACGACGAGGGGCGTCGCGTCGAACCGGGCGAGGAGGGCTGGCTGGCGAAGACCGGCTCGGTGCCGATCGGCTATTACAAGGACCCGGCCAAGACCGAACGGCTGTTCAAGACGGTCGACGGCGTGCGGATGGTGGTCACCGACGATCGGGCCAAGGTCGAGGCGGACGGGTCGGTCACCCTGCTCGGCCGCGGCAACATGGTGATCAACACCGGCGGCGAGAAGGTCTTCGTCGAAGAGGTGGAGGGCGTGCTGAAGGCGCACGACGGGATCTACGACGCGGTGGTGATCGGCGTGCCGCACGAGCGGTGGGGATCGCAGGTGGCGGCCGTGGTCTCGGTCTCCGCACCGCTCGACGGCACCGCGCTCGACCGCCATGTGCGCGCGCATCTGGCCGGTTACAAAGCGCCGAAACAGATCTGGTTGACCGACGCGGTCAGCAGGGCGCCCAGCGGCAAGCCGGACTACCGCTGGGCCAAGGAGTATGCGGCGAACCGGCCGCCGGACTATCAGGCGGAGTGACCGTGGACCTTCGCGAATCGCCACGCCAATCAATGAGAACGTGTTCTAATTCGAAGGCAATGTCCGGCCCGATACCTGCGGTGATTCCGCACGTGATGGAGAAGTCTCGATGAGTACCGACACCACGCAGAGCCCGACCGTGCCCGGCCGGATCACCGGCGCCGTGATCGAGCGGCTGACCGGTCTGGTCGCCGCCGACGGCACCGCGGCGCCGTACGCGATGACGGAGGTCTACACCGGCTCGGTTGTCGGCGAGCTGCCCCAGTCGACGCCGGACGACGTGCGCGCCGCCGCCGTGACCGCCCGTGCGGCGCAACGGGAATGGGCCGCGCAGCCGCTGCGGAGCAGGCTGCGGGTGTTCGAGCGGATGCACGAGTCGATCCTCGCCGAGATCGACACCATCGCCGATCTCATCCAGATCGGCTGCGGCAAGACCCGCCGGATGGCCGTCGAGGAATCCTGCGACGTGCCGATGGTCATCAGTCACTACCTGAAAACCGCACGCCGCGTGCTGCGTCCGACGCGGCGCGGCGGCCCACTGCCGATCCTGACCACCTCGACCGAGGAGCACCGGCCGAAGGGTCTGGTCGCGGTCATCGCGCCGTGGAACTTCCCGTTCGCCATCGCGCTCTCCGACGCCATGCCCGCGTTGATGGCGGGCAACGGCGTAATCCTGAAGCCGGACAACAAGACCGCGCTGTGCGTGCTCTACGGCGTCGAGCTGCTGCACCGGGCGGGGCTGCCGCGCGGGCTGGTCCAGGTGGTCTGCGGCGAGGGGCCCGACATCGGTCCGAGCCTGATCGATGCGGTGGACTTCGTGATGTTCACCGGCTCGACCGCCACCGGCCGGGTGGTCGGCGCACAGGCCGGGCGCAACCTGATCGGCTGCAGCCTCGAGCTCGGCGGCAAGAACCCGATGATCGTGCTCGACGACGCGAACCTCGACGAGGTGATCCCCGGCGCGGCGTTCTCGGTGTTCGCCAACTCGGGCCAGGCGTGCATGCACATCGAGCGGATCTACGTGCACCGCAGCCGATATGACGAGTTCGTTCGCCGATTGGTCGACGCCGCAGCCGCATTGAACGCAGGCATCGGCGCGGCCTACGACTACCGTCCCGAATTCGGTTCGCTGGTCTCGGTGCAGCACCGGGACCGGGTGGCGGCACATGTCGACGATGCCCGCGCCAAAGGGGCGACGGTGTTGACCGGCGGCAAGGCACGCCCCGACATCGGCCCGGCGTTCTACGAGGCGACCGTGCTCACCGGCGTCACTCCGGAGATGACGCACGCGAAGCTGGAAACCTTCGGCCCGGTGGTGAGCGTGTACCCGTTCGACGACGACGCCGAGGCCATCCGGCTCGCCAACGACACCGACTACGGCTTGAACGCGAGCGTGTGGAGCCGAGACCTGGCCCGCGCCGGACGGATCGGCGCGCAACTGCAAGCGGGCAACATCAACATCAACGACGGTTTCGTGGCGACCTACGCCGCCAAGGGCACGCCGTCCGGCGGGGTGAAGCAGTCGGGGGTCGGGACGCGGCACGGCGATCAGGGCCTGCTCAAGTACACCGACACGGTGAACGTCGGTGTCCTCAAGCGGCAGGTGCTCGCCGCCCGCGCAGGCCAGCCGTACGAGAAACAACTGAAGACGACGCTGATGTCCTTGCGGCTGATGCGTCGCACCAGGCTGCGCTGACGCGCAAAGGCTGCGCCGGACGGCGCGGTTCGCAGTACCCGAGGAGGTTGCCGTGGTGGCACCGTCGTTGCCTGCCGGATTCGATTTCACCGATCCTGCGCTGTGGGAATCGCGAAGGCCGGTCGAGGAATTCGCGATGCTCCGCAGAACCGCACCGGTCTGGTGGAATCCGCAGCAGGACGAATACTCGGGTGGTTACCGGGACGGCGGCTACTGGGTGGTGAGCACCCTCGCCGACGTCAAGGAGATCTCCCGCAATGCGGAACTGTTCTCCTCCGAACAAAAGGGCAGCATCATCCGGCCCGCCGATGCGACAACGCCGGAACAGCGGGCGGCCTCCAGCGTGCTGCTTGTCAATATGGATCCACCGAAACACACGAAGTTCCGGCGCATCATCACCAAGGGATTCACGCCGCGTGCCGTCGAAGGATTGCGCGCCGCATTGACCGAGCGGGCGCATGCCATTGTGCACGAGGCGAAGAAAACAGGCGGCGGCGACTTCGTCGAACAGGTGGCCTGCGAACTCCCGCTGCAGGCGATCGCGGAACTGATCGGCATCCCACAGCAGGACCGACGTAAGCTGTTCGACTGGTCGAATCAGATGCTCAGTTACGACGACCCGGATTACGGTGATCCCGCGGTCGCGTCGGCCGAAATCCTCAGCTATGCCTGGAACCTGGCCGAACAGCGGCGCGGTCAACCCGCGGGCGATATCGTCTCCGAGCTGGTGCACGCCGATGTCGACGGCGAATCCCTCGGCTCCGACGAATTCGGCTTCTTCGTGATCCTGCTTTCGGTGGCGGGCAACGAAACCACACGCAATGCCATTACGCACGGGATGAAGGCATTCGTGGACAATCCGGAACAGTGGGAGCTCTACCAGCAGCGGCGCCCGCGCACCGCGCCCGACGAAATCGTCAGGTGGGCAACGCCGGTGACCGCCTTTCAGCGCACGGCGACCCGCGACACCGAGCTCGGCGGACAACAGATCCGGCGTGGCGATCGGCTCGGGCTGTTCTACGGTTCGGCCAACTTCGACGAGTCGGCGTTCACCGATCCGTTCACCTTCGACGTGCTCCGCGATCCCAATCCGCATGTCGGTTTCGGCGGCACCGGCGCGCACTTCTGTGTGGGCGCCAACCTGGCCAGACTGGAAATCGACCTCATGTTCAACGCCATCGCCGACGCCATGCCCAAGATCACCCAGGTCGCCGATCCGGTACGGTTGCGGTCGGGGTGGATCAACGGAATCAAGAATTGGCAGGTCCGATACGAATGAATCTTCGAGACGTACCGCTAGAGACGCTGAGCGGCGAACCCGCGACGCTGTCCGAGCTGGTTGGCGACAAGGTGGTGCTGCTGGTCAACGTGGCATCGAAATGCGGGCTGACGCCCCAGTACACCGGTCTGGTCGAACTGCAGAAGTCGCTCGGGCCGCGCGGATTCAGCGTGGTCGGGGTGCCGTGTAACCAGTTCATGGGTCAGGAACCGGGCACGGCCGAGGAGATCCAGGAATTCTGCTCGACCACCTACGGGGTCGACTTTCCGCTGCTGGCAAAGGCCGACGTCAAGGGCGACGATCAGCATCCGCTGTACGCGGAGCTGGTCGACACCGCCGATGCCGACGGCACGGCGGGCGAGGTGCAGTGGAACTTCGAGAAGTTCCTGATCGACCGGGACGGCAAGGTGGCGGGGCGGTTCCGGCCGACCGTGACGCCGGACGCGCCGGCGCTCGTCACCGCGGTGGAATCGCTGCTCTGAGTGCAACAGTCGAGGCCCGTCCGCGTCGTCAGCGCGGACGGGCCTCGAATCATGTTCGGGGGAGCGGTTCTTCAGCGACGCCTGCGATAGCGCACCGCGCAAGGTTGCAGCAACTGCACCACCATCTTGCTGTGGTCGTTGCGGTAGCTCGGTGCAGGCTGTGCCATCTCGAACTCCCAATCCCGCAGCAGTATCGAGAAGATCGCCTTCAGCTGCATCAGCGCGAACGCCGCGCCGACACAGCGATGCCTGCCCGCGCCGAACGGAATCCAGGTCCATCGATTGACGATGTCCTCCTGCTTCGGATCCAAATAGCGGCCAGGATCGAACCTCTCGGGATCCGGGAAGTCCTCGGCGATCCGGTTGGAGACGGCGGGCGTTGCGGCGACGAGATCGCCGGACGCGATGCGGTGCCCGCACACCTGGTAGTCGCCGCGCGCCACCCGCATCAGCACGATCAGCGGCGGATGCAGTCGCAGGGTCTCCTTGACCACCGCCTCCAGCTGCGGGATCTGGCGTAGCGCAGCGAAACTGATGTCGGCGCCGTCGGCGTACAGCGCATCGAGTTCCGTGACCACCTGCCGCATCCGGTCCGGGTGGCGCAGCAGTTCGATCACCGTCCATGCCGCAGTGCCCGAAGTGGTGTGGTGCCCAGCGAACATCATCGAGATGAACATCCCGGTGATCTCACTGGCGCCGAATCGCGGCGCACCGTGCTCGTCCTTGATCGAGATCAGGACATCGAGCATGTCCCGATCATCCTTGCCTGCGGGCGGATTCGCGGCTCGCCGATCCATGATCCCCTGCACGAGGTCGACCAGTTCCGCTCGTGCGGCATCTCGGCGTCGGAAGCTCTCGATCGGCGCGTACGGATCGACGTAAGCCAGCGCATCGGTGCCACGCTCCAGATCGTGGTAGAGCCTGGCGAATCGTTCATCGAGTTCGTCGCGGAACTTCGCCCCGATCAAGCAGGCCGACGACGTGTAAATCGTCAGCTCCGCAAAGAAATCCAGCAGATCGATCTCACCGGCGTCGCCCCATCGCGCCAGCATCCGCGCCACCTCGCGGCCGATCGTCTCCGCATGCCCGCGCATGTGCTCGCCGCGCAACGCCTGGTTGTGCAGCATCTCCTTCCGGCGCTCGGGTGGTGCGTCGAAAACAACACCTTCCCCGAAAATCGGCTTCATGAACGGATATGCCGCCGCCTGATCGAGCTCGTCATCACCTGCGCGGAAGAAGAACTCGTTGGCCTCGGCTCCCGACAGCAGAATCACCTGCCGCCCCGCCAGTTCGAAGGCCCCCACCTCCCCGCACTCCGCCCGCACTCGCTGCATCAATCCGATGGGGTCGCTGCGGAACTCTTCGAGATGCCCGTGCTCCTGGTGCCCACCCGAAACCCGTTGCGGAGTAACCAGAGTCATCGAGAGACCTCCCGGGATCACGGTCCAGAACAGACATGGACACCTGTCTGGACAGTACTACGGGGCCAGGGCTCGAACAACCCTTCAGTTCGTCTTCGACTGCATCGCGCTGCCCGCACTGCGCGGTCCGGGCGCGCTACTCGGCCCCGCTACACCACCTGCCGCACTGGCCACCAGCATGCACCGGGGCATGGGTGCGTTTCGCGCAGACCGGCGACCCCGGCTGGAACCCGTCGCAGACACACCGCTTCGGTCATGAATCGTCATGACATTGCGAGTCATGCCTCGATTCCCTTCTTGGTGACACGAACAACGAGCAGGGACAGCGCGGCAACGAGGCCGGCAACGAGAAAGCCGGTGGCGAAGGCGGATTCGGTCGGTTGGTGCGTCGTCGGGTCGGCCCCCGCGGCCAGGATCGCACCGCCGACCTGGACGCCGATGGCGATACCGATCACCCGGGTCACCACGAGCAGGCTGGTGGCGATGCCGGTGTCCTCGGCCGCGACGGCGGTGGCGGTGCCTGCGAGCAACGCCGTGGTGCCGACGCCTGCGGCGAACGCGGTGAGCACCTTCGCGAGGGCGAGTTGCCATGCGGCGGTGTGCATCGCGGCAAGGGCGAGCATCGTGGCCGCCGTGACGACCGCACCGACGAGGACGACGGCACGCGGACCGAACCGCCGCGCCGCGATCCCGCCGACCGAATCGCTCAGCGCCCCAACGATAGCGCCGGGCAGCAGAAGCAGCCCGATGTCGGTGGTGTCCGCACCGAAGCCGTGCCCGTCGGCCGACGCCGCGAACAGCTGCGGGAGGAGAAAGACGACCATCCCGAAACTGGCGGTGATGACGAAGGTGAGCATGAACGCATTCCGCATGGCAGGCAGTGCCAGCATTCGTAGATCGACCATCGGCGCGGCCGCCTGGCGCTCGACGGCGACCCATCCGGTGGCGAGGGCTGCCACGAGCATCGCGATGGCACCGATCGCGAGTGGCGGCACGCTGCCGCCGGTCACCGAGACCAGCCCGATCATCAACGCGAGCAATGTGGCGCTGAGCAGAATCACGCCGGGCCAGTCGATACTGCTGTCCGATCGGATCGGCGGATCCTGCGGCAACAACTGAGCGACGACCACCGTCGTCACGATGATCGCGATCGTCGGCAGCGCGAACATCCACTGCCACGACAGCGCATCCGCGATCGGCCCGGCACTCGCCGTTCCCACCATGCCGCCGCCGGTGAACAACGCGACGACGATGCCGATCGCCACCTGTGACTCCCCGGCGGAGAGGTGCTTGCGCACCAGGATGAAGGACAGGGGTAGCACGCCAACCATGGCGCCCTGTAGCACCTGGCCGAGCAACAACACCGGAAAGTTCGGGGCCGTGCCTGCCAACAGGCCGCCGACCGAGACCACCGCCATCAGCCAGATCAAGACCCGCTTTCCGCCATAGCGGTCGCCGAGTTTTCCGACGACGGGTGTGAGAACCGCGCCGGTGATGAGCACGGTGTTGCCGACCAATGCGCCTTCAGCAGGACTGACCCCCAACGCGCGTTGTAGTAGGGGGAGCGCAGGCTCCACCACCGACTGCAGACTGCCGAGCGCAAGTGCCAGGACGCCGAGCGCACCTATCGCGAGCTTGCTGATGGGGACGGGAGAAGCCAGTGTTCCGGACATGGGTGTGGTGGACATAGGCGTCCTCTTCATTGTGAGCGGGGTGCCGGCCAGTCTTGATGTGCGCCAGGCTCTTTGGGGAGCCGCATGACGTCTCTATCGCCTTCGCTACACTACACCGTGCAGTGTAGTTCTGCTACGATCCGTGCATGCCAGACGCGAAGACGCTGCGTGCGGGGTCCACCCAGAAGCGGGCAGCCATCCTGTCGGCGGCCCGAGAGTTGTTCGTAGCCGACGGTTTCGACCGAACAAGCGTCGACGCGGTCGCCGCCCGTGCCGGGGTGTCCAAGCGGACGGTCTACGACTACTTCGGCGACAAGCAGACCCTGTTGCACGCAGTGTTCGACGGAGTCGGCCAGTCCCTGCTCGACACGATTCGGCGCACACTCGACGACACGCTCGACGGTCTGACCGACGCCGCCGAGCTGGAGCAGGCCCTGGTCACGTTCTCGATGCAGATCGCTGCCGACATGCTCGACTCGGCGGAATACGCCACGCTGCAGCGACTTGTCCGGACCGGATCCGATCACCTGCCACACCGCGACGACCACGCACTGACCGACGCGCCCGAGGAGGCGATGGGCGAACGGTTCGCCGCCCTCGCCCGCGCCGGACTGCTCGATGTCCCTGATCCGCGACTCGCTGCCGACCACTTCATCGCGCTGACCTTCGGGGTCGCGCTGGGCAGATTCGGTTCCGCCAACGCCGTGCAGGACGCCAGGATCAGGCCGCTCATCGTCGAAGGCGTGCGGGCGTTTCTCCGGGCATACCGGGTGGGATGAGGGCGCTCAGCGCCAGCTGGGGAGCCAGAGTTCGTGATGCCAGGTGGACATCGTGATCGGAATGGCGGTGAGGATCGGGTAGATCCAGGCGAAGTTGGCGATGACCATCCCGAGGTAGAGGCACACGAGGAGTAGTCCGGTCCCACGCCGTTCATGGGAATCGACTGTGCGGCCGAGGAACTGGCCCAGAATCAGGGCGAGCAGCATGGCGAGGAAGGGAGCCATTGCGGTCGCGTAGAAGAAGTACATCTGCCGGTCCAACGAGGCGAACCAGGGTAGCCAGGCCGCGCCGTATCCGGTGAGGACCGCGGCGTAGCGCCAATCCCTGGCCGTGACGCTGCGCCACAGTCCCCAGGCGAGCGCGGGGACGGCGAGCCACCAGATCGCGGGGGTGCCGAGCAGCATGATCGCGCGCACACAGGTCGATTGCCCGCAGCCGGTGGTGTGTTCGGGGTCGGTGAGGTGATAGAGCATGGGACGCAAGCCCATTGGCCAGGTCCACGGCTTGGATTCCCACGGGTGGTGGTTTCCCGCGGAATTGGTCAGGTGGGTATGGAAATTCAGGATCCTGCTGTGGTTGAACCACAGCGAGCGCAAGGCATCGGGCAGGAACGAGAAGGGTCCGTCCGACCCGACCTGGACACCGACGGCGTAGCGGTTGATGCCGGTTTCGCTCGCGTACCAGTTTGCGTAGGACGCCAGATATACGACCGTCGGAATCAGCACCAGCGCGTACGCCGCGGGGAGCACGTCACGCACCAGGGTGCCGAGGAACGGCCGCGGCACCCCGTATCGGCGGCGGGCGGCGGCATCGAAGGCGACCGACAGCACGCCGAAGAAGACGACGAAATAGATCCCCGACCACTTTGTCGCACAGGCGAGCCCGACCAGCACGCCCGCGCCGAATCGCCACCACCGCACGCCCAATCGGGGTCCGAACCAGGTCGTCGCGATGCGTCCCGCACGCGCGGCGTTCGCCATTCGCGCCCGCACGTCGTCACGGTCGACGATCAGACATCCGAAGGCCGCGGTGACGAACACCGCCAGGAAGATGTCGAGCATGCCGATGCGCGCGGACACGAAGCTCACGCCGTCGGCGATCACCAGGATCCCCGCGATGGCACCGATCAACGTCGAGCGGGCCATCCTGCGCACGATCCGGACGACGAGCAGCACCAGCACCGTGCCCGCGACGGCCGCCGAGAACCGCCACCCCAGCGGCGTGAAGCCGAACATCGCCTCGCCGACCGCGATCAGCAGTTTGCCGAGCGGAGGATGCACGACCACCGGATACGCAGCGTTGTCCTCGATGCCGATCCCGTTGGACAGCATCTCCCACGCTTGCAGGGCGTAGTACTTCTCGTCGAAGACGGGCGTGCCCCCGTCGGTCACCGCCCCCAACCCGCCGAACCGCGTCAGCGCGGCGATCAGAGTCAGGAAGATCGATACCCACCAGCCGCGGGCGGTATCGGTCGGCCCGGCGTTGTGATCGGGCCACAGCACCGCCACGCTGACCGACGGTTTCGACTCCGACCGCACACCCCCCAACCCGACCACGCCACCACTTTATGCAAGGTTGCACCGCGCGCAAGTCGCGTGACGGTGTTTACTGCGGCCGCAGCCGATGAACCTCGAATCAGCTTCGGCGCGTGAGCGGCTCGCGGAGCCCGAGGTGCGCGCGGAGCGTGGTGCCGGTGTATTCGGTGCGGTAGACGCCCCGTTCCTGGAGTTCGGGGACGAGCCAATCGACGATCTCGTCGAGGCCGCTCGGGACGAGGTAGGGCGAGATGTTGAACCCGTCCACGGCGCCGTGCCGCACCCAGCGCGCCAGTTCGTCGGCCACCTGGGCGGGAGTGCCCGCGAACCCGGACCGCTCGGTGGTGGCGATGACGACCTCGCGCAGCGAGAGATTCTCGGCCTCCGCGCGGGCTCGCCACGCGCGGGCGATGCTTTGCGGATCCTGACCGTGGCGCGGTGAACCACGCGTCTCGGAGATCGGCTTGGCTACCGGATCCTCTTTCGGCAGTGGGCCGTCCGGGTCGAGATGGGACAGGTCGCGGCCCCACACCTGACCGGCCAGCGACAGCGCGGTCTGGCCGGTGTACTGGCCGTCCTTGACCCAGCGCACCTTCTCCTCGACCTCGGATTCCTTCTCCGCCAACACGATCTGGGTGCCGGGCAGGATCTTGATGTCGTCGTCGGGTCGGCCCGCGGCACGCAGGCGGGCGCGGATGTCGTCGGCGAAGGCGAGCGCGTCGTCGAAATGTGTTCCGTGCCTGGAGAAGATGACGTCGGCGTGCGCGGCGGCGAAGTCGCGGCCGGTGGGGGAGTCGCCCGCCTGGAAGATCACGGGGTGGCCCTGCGGGCTGCGCGGCAGCGTGGGCGTGATGGCCACGTCGAAGTGCGCGTTCGACCGTTCGACCGGGCGCACCGCGTCCTCGGCCGCCCACGACGGACTCTGCTGCGAGGTGGCGATGGCGCCGTCGCGCCACGAATCCCAGATCGCTCGCGCGGTGGCCAGGAACTCCCCTGCCCGCTCGTAGCGCAGCGCATGATCGAGATAGCCGCCGCGCCGGAAGTTTTCACCGGTCCACGCGTTGTCGGTGGTGACGGCGTTCCAGCCGGCGCGACCGCCGGAGAGCAGGTCGAGCCCGCTGAGTCGGCGGGCCAGATCGGCGGGTTCGTTGTAGGTGGTGTTCTGGGTGGCGACCAGGCCGATGTGTCTGGTGATGCCCGCCAGCGCGGCGAGTTGGGCGATCGCGTCGGGCCTGCCCGCGATGTCCTGTTCGAGGATCTTGCCGTCCTGTTCGCGCAGCCGCAGTCCCTCGCCGAGGAAGAACGCGTCGAACAGCCCGCGCTCGGCGGTCTGCACAAGGCGGCGGAAGGTCTCGAAGTCGATCTGCGAGCCGCTGGCCGGGTCGGACCAGACGGTGGTGTGGTTGACGCCCTGGAAAAACACGCCGAAATGCACGTGGGCATCCGGCCGCTCGGGGACTGTCATCGTGGTGCTCCTGTCAGTGCGTCGCGGCGTAACGGTTGGCGGGGCGAGCGAGGCCGAGGTTCGCGCGCAGTGTCGAGCCGGGCACCGGGCGATGGGCAACGCCCGAGCGCAGCAATGCGGGCAGCACCTCGCGGGCGAGCACGGGCAGGTCCTCGTCGATGACCGCTGGGTGCAGCCGGACGCCGTCCAGATGCGCGCTGAGGTGGGTCAAGAGGTCGACCAGTGCCGCCGCGGAACCGGAAAAGGCAAGCCGGGCCGGGGAATTGGAGGGCGCGGCGCCGAGACGCTCGGCGGCGGTTGCGCCGGGCGTGTCGAGCGTGACATCGATTTCGGCGAAAGCCAGCGGAGCCCCGACGGAGCGGGCTCGCTCCGCCTGTTCGATGGCCGCGGCGACCGAATCGGCCGCGACGAGCCGGACGTCGACACCGCCGTCCACGCCGAACACCACCGGCTGGCCCTGCGGCGGACGCGGCACGATGGCAGGACCCTTCACAGAGAAGCTCTCGCCACGAAAGTCGATGTAGTGCAGCTTGTTCCGATCCAGGAAACGCCCGTTGGGGTAGTCGCGGATCACCGCGTCGTCCTCCCACGAGTCCCAGAGGCGGCGAGCCACCTCGAGCGAATCACGCTGTTCCCTGGTGAGTTCGACCGCGCCGGTGACGGGTTCGCGCCCCCAGGCGGCCGCCGCGCGCGGGTCATCGATGCGTTCGGCGATCCACCCGGCCCTGCCGCGTGACGTGTAGTCCAACGTCGCGATCTGTGACGAGGTGTGGAACGGTTCGGCGTAGGTGGTGGCGACCGTCGGGACCAGGCCGATGGTGCTTGTCGTCGCGGCGACGAACGAGGCCCTGGTCACCGCGTCGATCCGGCCGGCAACCTGCTCCGGCGGCAGGATCGAGTCGGCGAAGGTGACCAGCGTGAACCCCGCGTTCTCCGCGGCCGCGACCCTGGTGCGCAGCGTGTCGCCGGTGAGCAGCCGGTCCGGCGCGTGCGCGGCGCGCCGCCAGGCCTCGGGGTGGAAGCCTTCGCCGTCGAGTTCGATACCGAGCGCGAAAACGCCCATCCGACACCTTCTTCCGTGCTGCGATCGAGACCTGTTCGCCCGACTGACTTTTGGGCACCTCGCTGTGCGAACTGTCGAAGCAGTCCTCCTCGAGCATGCTGCGCGGCGCGGCGCAGCGCGATGGTTTGCGTCGGCGTGATTCGAAGCCCGGAATGCACGAATCCCGGGTCGGCGCAGTGCGCGAACCCGGGATCGACGTCCGAACCGCTAGCGTGCGGCGCGGACCGAGAGCGCCGCGGCGACCAGGAGGGTCACGCCTTCCGCGATGCCGGTGACGCCGAGCGCGTTGGCCGCCGACAGCGTCGTCGCGCCTGCCAGCCCGAGGAACAGCGCCCCGAACGCGGCGATGCCGACCACGATGCCGAGCTGCACGTTGGTCACCATGATGCCGCTGGCATCCGCGGCAAGCTGGGACGGCACCTTCGCCAATGTCCGGGTCATCAACGGACTGAACGCGAGTCCGTTGCCGACACCGCAGACGCCGAGGAGCACCAGCACCACCGGTCCGACATCGGCGCCATCGCGCAGCAGCGCGCCTGCCGAAGCCATGCCCGCGGCGCCGAGCACCAACCCGAGCGGAATCATGCTGGGGTGCCACCGATTCGGGATGCGCTCCCAGTTGAGGCTGGCGAGCGCGAACATCGTGCCCATCGGGAGGAAGACCAGTCCCGCACGGATGGCGCTGTAGCCGAGCGTGCTCTGCAGGTGGATGGCCATCACGAACATCCAGCCGCCGAACGTCGACATGGTCACGAACAGCGTCGCCGCCGCGAGCAGCAGCCCCGGCGCCGCGAGCACCCGGTGCGAGAACAGGGGTTCGCCCTCGCGTGCTGCCACCGCCCGCTCGATCACCACGAACGCCGCGAACGCAACCACGCAGGCGCCCAACGAGATCCAGGACCACAGCGGCCAGCTCATCTCGCGGCCGAGCACCAGCGGCAGGACCAGCGTCAGCACCGCCACGGTCAGTACGGCGAGCCCGGCCAGGTCGAGCTTGCGATCGAAACGCTGGGTCGCCGTCGGCAGGATGCGTGGCGCAAGCACAAGCAGCACCAGTCCGATCGGCACGTTCACCAGGAACACCCCGCGCCAGCTGCTGCCCCACAGGTCGGCGTTGACGATGAGCCCGCCGAGCACCTGGCCCGCGACTATGCCGCCGGACAGGATCGCGGAGTACACGCTGAGCGCCTTGGCGCGCGCGTTGCCGGTGAAGTTCCGCTGGATCAGCGTCATGACCTGCGGCACCATCGCCGCGGCTCCGACACCCTGGGCAAACCGAAACACGATGAGCGACACTTCATTCCACGCCAGCCCGCAGGCCAGCGAGGCGATGGTGAACAGCGCGAGCCCGGCGATGAACATCCGCCGCTGGGTGAATCGATCGCCCAGCCGGGCGCCGGTGACCAGCAGGACGGCGTAGGCGATGACATAGCCGGCGACGATCAGCTGCAAGCCTGCGCCGGAGGTATGCAAGGACTGGCGAATGGACGGAATCGCGACATTGACAATGGAGGCATCCAGCACCGACATGAATTGTCCGGTCAGGATGACCGCGAGGATGGCCAGCGTGCGCCGCGCACCGTACGCGGCGGGTGGAGCTGCCGGTGGCGCGGCAACCGTCGGGGCGGCGGCCGAATCCGGCGACAAGATCTGCGTCATGGAGTTGATCGTGCGCGCACGGCGACACCGGTAACAGGAGCCCAATAAAACTGGTACCGACAGCACCCGGATAGGCGCAATTGTCCGCATTATTGCCTGAGAATGTGGCGGAGACCACTGATTTTGCCGCTCGTCCAGCATCTTTCCGGAAATGTTTAGGTAGGCTAATCTGTTTTACGAGCTGCAGGGCTTTTCTACTTTGCAGACCAAAGGGAGTTTTGCGATGGCGCTCGAATCGAGGGACGAACGGCAAAGGCTGCGCCTCACGCGCCTGCTGACGGACGACGGGCAAATCAGAGCAGCGAAGCCGCTCGACTCCGTCGCCGCGGCGATGCGGGAGCCGGGCCTGCGACTGGCGCAGGTCGTGTCCACCGTGCTGGAGGGCTACGCCGATCGCCCGGCTGTGGGACAGCGCGCCTTCGACGTGGTCGCCGACGATACGACGGGACGCAAGTCCGTGCGCCTGTTGCCCGAGTACGAGACCGTGAGCTACGGCGAACTGTGGCAGCGGGTCGGCGCGCTCGCCTCGGCATGGCATTATGATGCCGAAAAGCCTTTGCGCGCAGGCGAGTTCGTCGCCATTCTCGGGTTCACCAGCGTCGACTACGCCACAGTTGACCTGGCCGACATGGTGCTCGGCCTGGTCACCGTGCCGCTGCAGGCCAGTGCGTCGGTGCCGCAGCTGAGCGCGATCGTCGCCGAGACGGCGCCACGCGTGCTCGCCACGACACCGGAGCATCTGACGACCGCCGTCGACATGCTGCTGGCGGGAGCCTCGCCCGACCGCCTGGTGGTGTTCGACTACCACCCCGAGGACGACGATCAGCGCGAAACCTTCGAAGCTGCGGGGCGACGCCTTGCCGACGAGGGTAGTTCGGTGACCATCGAAACCCTCGACGCGGTGCGCGAGCGGGGTAGCACGCTGGCCCCCGCGCCGCTGTTCGTTCCCGAACCCGACGATGACCCGCTCGCGCTGCTTATCTACACCTCGGGCAGTACGGGCACGCCCAAGGGCGCCATGTACACCGAGCGCCTGGTGGTTTCGATGTGGCTCAACGCGCCGCTGCAGACCGTCGCCATCAATGTCAACTACATGCCGATGAGCCACATCGCCGGACGCGTCTCGCTGTTGGGCGTGCTCGCTCGCGGCGGCACGTCGTATTTCGCGGCCAAGAGCGACATGTCGACGCTGTTCCAAGACATCGCCCTCGTGCGGCCGACCGAACTGTTCTTCGTTCCGCGCGTGTGCGACATGATCTTTCAGCGCTACCAGAGTGAGATGACCCGGCGCTCCGGTGCCGGCGTAGACCGGGACGCACTCGACGAAGAAGTGAAAGCCGAACTGCGGGAACACCTCTTGGGTGGCCGCTTCCTCGGCGTGCTCGTCGGCAGCGCGCCGATTGCCGCCGAGATGAAGACCTTCATCGAGTCCGTCGTCGACATGACGCTGCACGACGGCTACGGCTCGACCGAGGCGGGACCCGGCATCGTGCTCGACAACCGGATGCAGCGGCCGCCGGTCATCGACTACAAGCTGGTCGATGTCCCTGAGCTCGGCTACTTCCGCACCGACAAGCCGTACCCGCGCGGTGAGCTGCTGGTGAAGTCGTCCACCATGATTCCCGGGTATTACCGGCGCCCGGAGGTGACCGCCGAGGTATTCGACGCGGACGGCTTCTACAAGACTGGCGATATCGTCGCCGAGCTCGGGCCCGATGAGGTGCAGTACGTCGACCGGCGCAACAACGTCGTGAAACTGTCGCAAGGTGAGTTCGTCACCGTCGCGCATCTGGAGGCGGTGTTCGCCAGTAGCCCGCTGGTCCGGCAGATCTACCTCTATGGCAACAGCGCGCGTTCCTACCTGCTCGCGGTGATCGTGCCGACCGAGGACGCACTACGCGGCGGCAACCTGGTTGCGTTGAAAACGGCGCTGTCGGAATCCATTCAGCAAATTGCCAAGGATGCCGAGCTGCATCCGTACGAGATTCCGCGCGACTTCGTGATCGAGACCGAGCCGTTCACCGTCGAGAACGGGCTGCTGTCCGGTATCGCGAAGCTGTTGCGGCCCAAGCTGAAGGAACGCTACGGCGACCGCCTGGAACTGATGTACGCCGAGCACGCCAGCAGTCAAGCCGACGGCATGCTGGCTTTGTACAAGGAAGCTGCCGAGCGGCCGGTCCTCGAAACGGTCTGTCGCGCAGCACGAGCGATGCTCGGGCTCGCGGCGGACGAGCTGCGCCCCGATATGCAGTTCACCGACCTCGGCGGCGACTCCTTGTCCGCGCTGGCATATTCGAATCTGCTGCACGAGCTCTTCGGCGTCGAGGTGCCGGTCGGTGTGGTCATCAGCCCGGCAAACGACCTGCGCGATCTCGCGAATTACATCGAGGCGGAACGGAATTCGGGCTCGAAACGGCCGAGCTTCACCTCGGTACACGGCACGGGAGCCGAGGTGAGGGCGGCAGACCTCACGCTTGACAAGTTCATCGATGCGCAGACGCTTGCGGCTGCGCCCGGCATTCCGCACGCGCCTGCTCGCGCACAGACGGTGCTGCTGACCGGCGCCAACGGCTACCTCGGACGCTTCCTGTGCCTGGAATGGCTGGAACGCCTTGCCGATTCGGGTGGCACAGTGATCTGTCTCGTGCGCGGCAGCGACGCGGCCGCGGCCCGTAAACGGCTCGATGCCGCGTTCGACAGTGGCGATCCGGCACTGGTCGAGCACTATCAGGAGCTGGCGGCCGATCACCTCGAGGTGCTGGCAGGCGATATCGGTGACCCGGATCTCGGGCTGGACGAGCGCACATGGCGGCGGCTCGCCGACACCGTCGACCTGATCGTGCATCCTGCGGCGTTGGTCAATCACCTGCTGCCGTACAGCCAGCTGTTCGGCCCGAATGTCGTTGGTACCGCGGAAATCATCCGCCTGGCCATCACCGGGCAGCGTAAGCCGGTCACCTACCTGTCCACGGTTGCCGTCGCGGCGCAGATCGACCCGGCGCGCTTCGAAGAGAACGCCGATGTCCGAGTGATGAGCGCGGTGCGCGTCGTCGGAGACAGCTATGCGAACGGCTACGGCAACAGCAAGTGGGCGGGGGAGGTGCTGCTCCGCGAGGCCAACGACCTGTGCGGCCTGCCGGTGGCGGTGTTCCGTTCGGACATGATCCTGGCGCACAGCAGGTACGCGGGTCAGCTCAATGTCCCCGACGTGTTCACCCGCCTGGTGCTGAGCCTGGTCGCCACCGGCATCGCGCCGTACTCCTTCTACCAAACCGACCCGGACGGAACTCGTCAGCGGGCCCATTACGACGGGCTCCCCGTGGATTTCGTCGCCGAATCGATCGCCACCCTCGGCGCGCAAGCCACGGAGGGCTTCCGGACCTACGACGTGCTGAACCCGCACGACGACGACATCTCGCTCGACACCTTCGTCGACTGGCTCATCGAGTCCGGGCATCCGATCCAGCGGATCGCCGACTACGCCGAGTGGTTCCGTCGTTTCGAGACTGCGATCCGCGCGCTTCCGGAAAAGCAACGCCAGGCCTCGGTGCTGCCGTTGCTGGATGCCTACCGCTACGTGCGCCCGGCCGTCGCGGGCGCACTGATGCCTGCCGAAAAGTACGCGGCGGCGGTGCGGGACGCGAATATCGGCCCCGAGCACGACATTCCGCACCTGACTGCGGCGCTGATCGACAAGTACGTGAGTGATCTGCAACTGCTGCAACTGCTCTGAGTAATCGTCAGGGAGTGGCCACGGTCTTCGCGCCGTGGCCACTCTGTCACGCCGCCGCTGGCACGTCCTCGGGGACCTCGCGACAGTCGCTGCGGAGCCGCATCAGCAGCGCGCTCGCCACGGCGAGCACCACGGCATAGATAATGACGAAGCTGTTGATCAGCACCTGGGCGAACGGCCACCACGGTGGAAACAGGAACAGCCCGACGACAACGTAATTCGGGTCGTACTCCCACGTCCACGCGCCGATGGCGGCCCAGAGCACTGCGGCGACGAGCCACCACTGCCACCGCGTCTGCGCGTGATGTACCAGGTAGACGAGCAGCGGGACGAACCACACCCAGTGGTGATCCCAGGAGAACGGCGACACCGCGCAGGCGGTGAGACCGGCGAGCGTCACGGCAAGCAGCCGTTCGCCCCGCTGGTACAGCCCCGAGGCGACCCACAGGCCTGCGACGGCGACCAGGCCCGCGATGAGCAGCCACAGCCACACGGGCGCGGGTTTGTGCGTCAGGTGCGCGATCGCGCCCCGCAGCGACTGGTTCGACGGATGCGTATCGTCGCCGATCCGAGTGGACTGGAAGAACGTCGAAGTCCAGTACTTGCGCGAGTCCACGGGCAGCACGAGCCAGGCGAGGACGACGGACGCGACGAAGACCACCGCGGCCGTGCACGCCGCCCGCCATTGCCGCAGGAAGACGAACTGCGCGATGAAGAAGGCGGGAACGAGCTTGATGCCTGCGCCGAGGCCGACGCCGATGCCGCGGAGCGTGCTCCGGTCGGCGCGGGCGAAGTCCCACAGCACGAGCAGCATCAGCACCAGGTTGATCTGCCCGTAGAAGAGCGTGGTGCGGACCGGCTCGATGAACGCGCAGGTGCTCGCCAGCAGCGCGCTGACGACGGCGAGTCTGACGTTGACCCGGTAGCCGAGCAGTCGAAAGCTCAACAGGACGCACGCGAACAGCACCGTCAGGTTGAACACCATCCAGGTGTTGGTGACGTATGCCCATGGGATCAGGACGATCGGCAGGAACGCGATCGTCGAGAACGGTGTGTAGGTGTATAGCAGGCCCAATACGGTCGGTTCGTTGTAGAGCGGTTCACCGTGCAGGATGCGCCAGGCGCCATCGCGATACACGTGCACGTCGAGCCCGCCTGCCAGGAACCCGGCGCGGTCCAACCACGGGTCGACCGTGGTGAACAGCAGGATCACTGCCAGTACAGCGCTTGCGGTCAAGATGAAAAGCGTTGGGCCCGTGCGTGGAAAGTCCAGCTGCCGGGATTTGCGCACAAGTGATCAACATACCGAATAACTGGTTCGGAGCATGCCCCGAGGGTTGGGGGCACCAGGCGCGGTCCCTGAATCATGGCCGCTATCAGGCGTTTTTCAGTCCGAGCGCACTGTCGCGACCCGGCGCGTCGGCCCAGGGCCAGTCGAGTCGGTGCGCCGGGTACAGACCTAAAACGGGTAGTGGCAGTACCTGGATACCGCTAGCGGTATCGGGCACGATCATGAGATGACCGATGTGCTGGATGTGCGGGCGGTGCGCAAGGCGCGCCGCGCGGAGTTGGGGGCCTTCCTGAAATCGCGGCGGGCGAAGATCTCGCCGGACGATGTCGGGCTGCCGCCGGGCCCACGGCGGCGTACGCCCGGCTTGCGGCGCGAGGAAGTCGCACAGCTGTCCGGTATCGGGATCACCTGGTACACCTGGCTCGAGCAGGGCCGCCCGATCAATGTCAGCGTCCAGGTGCTCGACGCGGTGGCACGGACGCTCGCGTTGGACGAGGCCGAGCGTGGGCATCTCTACCGGCTCGCCGAGGTGCCGACAGTGCCTGCGCCGCACGCGAACAGCGCGCTGCCCGAAGAGTTGCAGATCATCCTCGATCACCTGGAACCGCTGCCCGCGGCGGTGCTGAGCGCGCGATACGACGTGCTGGCGTACAACGTGCCGTATCAGTCGCTGTGCCCGGCGTTCCTGGCCGACGAGCGCAATGTGGCGCGACGGGTGTTCCTCATGCCGGAGTGCTGCAACACCTACAAGCACAGCTGGGACGACCTGCGCCGGATGGTCGCCTACCTGCGCGGGGCGTACGCGAAGAACCTCGACGATCCGAGCTGGCAGCAGTTCATCGACGAATTGTGTTCCGAGAGTGCGGACTTCGCCGCGCTGTGGGCGCGCAACGATGTCGCGGTGCCTGCCAGCCGGGTGAAGACCCTGCGCCATCTCGCCATCGGTGACTTGGAAATGTACGTCACCAGCATGTCGCTGCCCGTCGTCGCGGGTGCGTGGGTGCAGATCTACACGCCGACCGACGAAACCCAATGGGCCAAGCTCAGGGAACTCCTCTCCATGAGCCGCGAACAACGGCAGGCGGCCTGGATCGATCACCGGGAAACGCACCACCCGGAGGCCGCGGCGGTGTGACGGTGCTCAGCCCGCAGCGGGCGTCTCCCTGATCTCCACGATCGGAAGCACGAGCGCCGCAGGCGAACTCGCGGGCACCATCGGCTCGGCCGGTGCCACCGGCGCGATCCGCTGATAGCTCGCGCCGAGCTCGGGCCTGGTATCCACCTCGCCTTTGTTCGGCCAGAACGCGGCGGCGCGCTCGGCCTGGGCGGTGATGGTCAGCGACGGGTTCACGCCGAGGTTCGCCGACACCGCCGCACCGTCGACGACGCTGAGTGTGGGATAGCCGAAAACGCGGTGGTAGCCATCGATTACGCCGTGCTCTGGGTCGGCGCCGATCACTGCGCCACCGAGGAAGTGCGCGGTGAGCGGGATATTGAAGATCTCACCCCAGCTGCCGCCCGCGATACCGCCGATCTTGGTGGCCACCCGCCGCGTCACGTCGTTGCCGACCGGGATCCAGGTCGGATTCGGTTCGCCGTGGCCCTGTTTGGAGGTCAGCTTGCGGCCGAAGACCCCACGCTTGGTGTAGGTGGTGATCGAATTGTCGAGGTGCTGCATGACCAGCGAGATGATGGTGCGCTCGCTCCAGTCCTTGGTGCTCATGAAGCGGAACAGATCCATCGGGCGGCGCAGCACGAGGCCGAGGAACCGCAGCCAGCGCGGAATCCGTCCGCCGCCGTCCACCATCAGCGTCTGCAGCAGGCCCATGGCGTTGGAGCCCTTGCCGTAGCGGACCGGCTCGATGTGGGTGTCCGGGGTGGGGTGGATGGACGAGGTGATCGCGACGCCCTTGGTGAAATCGACACCGGGCGTGACCTTTTGGGTTGCCGCGCCGACGATCGATTCGGAGTTGGTTCGGGTCAGCTGGCCGAGCTTGGGCGAAAGGTTCGGCAGTGCGCCCTTGTCGCGCATGGCGAACAACAGCTGCTGGGTGCCCCGGGTGCCTGCGGCGAGCACGACATGCGCGGCGGTGTACGTCTGCGGACGCTTGCGCACCCACGCACCGGTGCGCGCGGTGGACACGTCCCATGTGCCGTCCGGGTGTGGCCGGAAGTCGGTCACCGTCGTCATCGGAATGACCTGTGCGCCTGCCTTTTCCGCGAGGTAGAGGTAGTTCTTCACCAGCGTGTTCTTGGCGCCGAACTTGCAGCCGACCATGCAGTCGCCGCATTCGAGGCAGCCGGTGCGCTCGGGACCGACACCGCCGAAGTAGGGGTCTGGCACGGTCTTTCCCGGTTCGCCGAAGAACACGCCGACCGGTGTCTGGACGAACGTGTCGCCGACGCCGAGGTCGTCGGCGACCTGCTTGAACACCTCGTCGGCGGGCGTCATGTGCGGGTTGCGCACCACGCCCAGCATCCGTTGCGCGCGTTCGTAATACGGCGCGAGCTCGGCCTGCCAGTCGGTGATGTCGCGCCACTGCGCGTCGCGGAAGAACGGCTCCGGCGGCACGTACAGCGTGTTGGCGTAGTTCAGCGAGCCGCCGCCGACTCCGGCGCCGCCGAGGATGAGGA
The DNA here is from genome assembly GCF_043197455.1 of Nocardia sp. NPDC049149. Taxonomy (NCBI): domain Bacteria; kingdom Bacillati; phylum Actinomycetota; class Actinomycetes; order Mycobacteriales; family Nocardiaceae; genus Nocardia; species Nocardia sp. NPDC049149. The sequence goes on along the minus strand of NZ_JBICTD010000004.1, from coordinate 864,542 downwards.
CGTCGCGCAGCAAGTGGATGCGTTGGATGCCGTAGCAACCGAGCTTGGGCGCCCAGAGGAACTTCTTCAATTCCCAGCTGGTCTTGGGCAGCTCGTCGTCGGCGAATCGTTGACCGGCCTCGAGCACGCCGACCTTGTAGCCCTTCTCCACCAGCCGGAGGGCGCTCACGCTGCCGCCGAAGCCGGAGCCGACGATGAGTACGTCGAAATCGGTCGCCCGCTGGTCCATAGGGAACTCCTCGATTGCGTCGCCAGTGACTCCGCCAACACTACTACCGAGTAGGTTGTGCGCTGAACGAGGGCAACGCGGCGTGGTTTGTGCCCGCCGCCAACGTCGCCGTCAAGCCTGCGTGCGCCACCAAGCGGCAGTCGTCGCGACCGCTTCGTCGATCGGTGTCGGGTGCAGGCCGAGCTTGCGCTCGCTGTCGGTGGAGTCGAGCACGAGCGGCTGCGCGAGCTGGTGGCCGAGTTCGGCAAGCTCGCCGACGAGCTCGCTGGTCAGGCCGATGAGGCGCATCATCCAGATCGGAATCGCCGTGACCTTGGGCGTGGGCGCGCCTGCGGCCTGCGCGATGGCCGTCATCAGCCGGCGCTGGGTGAGCGCGGGCGCGGTCGGTGCGTGCAGCACGCTGTTCCATACGGACTTGTCGGCGGCCGCGCGGATCATCGCGGCGGCGAGGTCGGGGACGTAGGTGAACGCATGCGGGAGGTCGATCTTGCCGAAGGCGGTGACCCGCTTACCCGCGAGGATCGGCCTGATCGTCTGTTCACCCACGAGCGACGATCGGACGTAGGGCCCGAAGAAGTCGGCGGCGACCACGCTGACCGTCGGGGTTGCGTGTGCGGCACGGGCCTGCAGCAGTTGTTCGCGTACCGCGCCTTTGCCCGAACGGCCGGTGCGGGGCGAGGTTTCGGTCAGCGGGCCGTCGGTCGGGCCGTAGGAATACAGGCTCTCGGGGAAAACCACTACGGCGCCTGCCTTTCCGGCCTCGTCCATGACGGCCTGCTCGGCGCCGGGGAGTTCGGCGGCCCAGACTTTCGCCGAGTACTTGGAGCCGTGGATGCAGTGGAAGACCGCGACCGCACCGTCGAACTGGCCCGAAAGCTTTTCGGGCTGAGCGACATCCACGCTGCGCAGCGCGATGAGCGGGTGCGCGGGGCCGCGGCCGGAGCGGGTGAGGACCCGCACCTGCTTGCCCGATGCCGCCAACTGTTCGGCGATCGTGGTGCCGGCCGGTCCGGCGCCGGTGACGATGTACAGCTCAGACATGAGGGTCCTTCCGAAAGGGCGGGTTGTCGCCCGAGGTGAGAGGAAGCTTTCGCTTTGAGAGAGCAATGCTCTCTAATGTGTATGAGCATGGGGCACGGCCGGCCCGCGTGTCAAGAGCAGTGCTCACTGTTGTTGACAATGCTCTCTGGATATTGCACGGTAGGGCTATGCCGACGACTCCACGCGCCCGAGCGCGGGCCCAGACGATGAACGACATAGTCCGCATCGGCCGCGAGCATCTGGCCACCCAAGGCGCCGCGTCGTTGTCGCTGCGCGCGGTCGCGCGTGACCTCGGTGTGGTCTCGTCAGCGGTCTATCGATACGTCAGCAGCCGCGACGAACTGCTCACCCTGCTGGTGGTGGACGGATACAACGCGCTCGGCGACGAAGTCGATGCCGCACTCGCGACGGCACCCGACGATCCGATCGAGCAGTTGCGGGTGTTGTGCCGCACCGTGCGGCGCTGGGCGCATGCTGAGCCTTCGCGATATGGGTTGCTTTACGGCACACCGGTACCCGGCTACGACGCACCCGCCGACGAGACCACGACGGCGGGTATCAGGGTGATCGTCGCCATGCAGAACCTGTTCGCTCGCGCGTATGCGGCGGGTCAACTTGCGGCCCCGTCGCCTGAGCCGCACGTAACAGGTACTCTCGCAGCAGATTTCGCCCGGATCCGGGAGGAATTCCAGCTGGAACTGCCGGATTGGCTGTATGTCCGCGGGGTGACGTTCTGGGTCAGCGTGTTCGGCGCGGTGAGTGCGGATCTCTTCGACGTGTACGGTCCCGGCACGTTCAACGATCGCGATGAGTTGTTCGAGCATCAGCTCGACGGATTGCTGGAGATGCTGGGCTATCGGCGTTGAGTGCGCACCGCGCTTGGGGGTTCAGCAGGAGTCTTCGCTGCTCGATCGGTCGCCGAGGAAAGGCAGGAGGGCCGGGTCTGTTGACGTGAGGCGGTCGACCTCCTGGCCGCCGGTGCACTCATAGAGCCCGATCGTCACCCCGCCGGGACCGCGCGACAGGACCCGCCAGATCGCGCCCGAGTCCTGCCAACGCTGCAGAATCTCTGCGGTGCTGGGTGTTTCGCGCGGAGTGCCGGACATGATCGTGTCAGCGAGGGACGGCGACCGGGTCGGTGCAGCTGGCTGCCGCGTCGACGAGTGAGCACCATGCTGGTGCGCGGGTCGGCCGGTAACCGGGGGCGACGCCGCCGGCTCCGGTGATCGCGGTGTATGCGGCGACCGCGTCCGTCGGCTTGCGGGTCAGCGTGGGATCGGTCAGCGCGTCGACCGTGTAGAGACCGAAACGGGGTGCGTAGGAACCCCATTCGTAGTTGTCGGTGAGGCTCCAGTAGTTGTAGCCGATGACGTTCATCCCGTCGGCCTTGGCTCGTTGCAGCCAGTAGATCGTGTCGCGCAAGTTGTCGGCGCGGGAGTAGCCGTCCGCGCGCGGCAATCCGTTCTCCGTCGGCATGCCGTTCTCGACGATGTAGAGCGGGAGGGCGGGGTAGCGGCGGGCGTAGTTCTGCAGCGCGTAGTAAATGCCCTCCGGTTGCAGTGGTTGCCGCCAGAGTCGCTCGAAGTCCGGAAGCCCGCCGGTCAGCAGGGATTCGGGGGAGAGGCCGTAGTAGTAGTCGATGCCGATGTAGTCCAGCTTGCCTGCGAGCTTGTCGAGGAACGGCTTGTCGATCTGGTCGTCGCCCGCGGGGAGAAAGGCGACGTTGCTCGTGATCATCGCGCCGGGTTGCACGCCGTGGATGTAGTCGTAGATGCTGTTGTGCGCCTGCGCGATTCGATCCTGCATGGTGGGCGCCATGGCGGGGGAGAGGCCACCCTTGCGCAGTTCGTTCACGATGTAGAACAACGGCTCGTTGAAGGTGACCCACAACGGGTTTCGGGCGGCGTATCGATCCACTACCACGCGCGCATTGGCCAGCCAGTCTTCGACGATGCCCGGATTGGCCCAGCCGCCGCGATCGACCTCCCAGCCCGGATACACCCAGTGGTCGAGGGTCAGCATCGGGCGCATGCCCGCCGCGGTGATCGCGTCGATGACGTCGTCGTAGAACCGCAGGCCGGTCTCGTCCCACCCGCCGGGACTCCGCTGCAGCCGGGCCCATTCGATGCCGATGCGATAGACCTTGACCCCGAGCTGCGCCGCGAGTGCAATATCCGAGCGGTACCGGGCATGGAAGTCGATCGAATTGTCGTACGGTTCAGGGGTTTTCCCGCTCGCGGCGTAGCGCGACCAGTTGCTGTCCGGCGCGTCGCCCTCCGACTGGAATCCCGATGCGGCGACGCCCCAGAGGAAGTCCGGCCCCAGCGGCGCCACCTGCGCGGGCGGTTCCGGACGGGCCGCGGTGGTTGCCGTGGCGCCGAGGGTGCAGGCCGCAGAGGTCGCGGCCAGCATGGCGAGGAAGCGGTAGCGGCGGTGTGATCGCACAGAACGTGATCGCATCGAACTCCTGTCCACGGTGACCATCGGGCTCGTCAGGACGCGTACTGGGCTGTTGTCCCGGGTCAGCGTAGCTGGTCGAGTGCCCGACTCAGTCGACATTCGTTGGCGATCCGCCCAACCGCGTCCGGTTGTGGGGGAGCGGCTGTCTGGCGTGGGCGCCAAAGGATTTGGGGGAGAGGAGAAGTAGGGCCGGGTAGTTCGGGGGTAGCGGCGAGCGATGAACTGGTCCTTGCGTCATTCGATGACGTCAGAAGCAGGACGTATCACTCGAGAAAATACATTTGGATACGTAGATATGCGCATCTATATATGTAGTCACTTCACATTGAACCACCTCACCAATCACCTCACATGACAACCTCACGCCACAGCCCACCCACTAGCACAGAGGAGAGGGGTGGGCTGGGCGCTCGGTATCAAGACTCAGAGAGGGCGGCGAGGAGTTGAGCACCTGCCGCGCGGAATGGTGCGCGCATGACGAACCGGTCGAAGCCCCAGCGCTTTTGGTGCCCCCGCAGTTCGTCGACCAGTTCGTCGACGGTTCCGATCAACACGTACGGCGCCGCGAGCAACTCGGCGACGCCGGTGGTCGGGATGTCCTCGGCGAACCTGGCACACGCGGCTTCGGCATCGTCGGTGATCTCCACGTGCTGGACGAGCGCCTCGAAGGTGGGTGTCCGTCCGGCCTGTGCCGCGGCGGCGCGGACCAGCTCGACCTGCGCATCGACGTCCGCACGGCGCCAGCGGGTTTCGTGCTGGTGTCCGTCGGGCAGCGTCCGGCCGAGCCCGGAGAACCCGACGATGTCCGCGTTCGCCGCGGCATACCGGAGGACTCGGTTTCCGCTGCCGCCCACCAAGAGTGGGATCGGGTCCTGTACCGGGCGCGGTTTCGCCAGGAACGCGTCCTGCAGTCGCACATGCTCGCCGGCATAGGTCACGGTGTCGCCTGCGAGCAACCGCCGGGTGGTGTCGGCGACCTCGACCATCCGGTCCACCCGGGCCGCCGCCGACGGGTGCGCGCGGCCCTGCATGGTCCATTCGGCAGGGGTGTGACCCGCGCCGATTCCGAACACGGCGCGCCCGTGCGAGACGAGATCGAGGGTGGCCACCTCGCCGGCGAGCAGGAACGGTTCCCACATTCCGGCATTCACCACGTTGGTGCCGAGCCGGAGGGTTTCGGTGGCTGTCGCGGCGGCGGCGAGCGCGACGAACGGGGAGACGAACGACCCGGGATGGTCCGGGACCATCAGCGCATCGAACCCGTCTGCCTCGCAGCGGCGGGCGAACTCGGCCCAGGCATCCACCGCGACCACATCGGCGGCCATCGAGAACTTGATCGAATCGTTCATGTTCGACCTCCCTTCGAGCCGCCAACGCTAGTTCGCGCGGCCTAGCGGCGTAAGGGAGTCCGCTACAAGCAGATTCGGGTCACCGGTTGGCCTGTTCGGCGGTGATGATGGGGAGTTTGACGGTGACCGGATCGGTGATCGGCGTGGTCTCGACGAGGTCGGCCATGTTGAGTGTGGCGGGGTGTTCGTCGGCGAGGATGGGTTCGCTCATGCCGACCCGCTCGTGCAGGCGCTTCATCCACGCGGGCGCCCACCAGGAGTCGTCGCCGAGCAGCTTCATCACGGCGGGGACCAGGAGCATGCGCAGGATGGTGGCGTCGATGAACAGCGCGGCGATCATGCCGTAGGCGACGTACTGCATCATCACCAGGTCGGAGAAGGCGAACGCGCCGGTGACGACGAGCAGGATGAGCGCGGCCGCGGTGATGATGCGCCCGGTGTGCGCGGTGCCGATCCGGATGGCCTCGGTGGTTGTTGCGCCCTTGGCTCTGGCTTCGACCATGCGGGAGAGCAGGAAGACCTCGTAGTCGGTGGACAGGCCGTAGATGATCGCGATGATCAACACGAGGACCGGCGCCGAGATCGGTTGCGGGGTGAAGTTGAGCAGCCCGGCTCCGTGACCGTCGACGAAGATCCAGGTGAGGATGCCGAGCGTGGAGCCGAGCCCGAGTGCGCTCATCAACGCGGCCTTGATCGGCAGGACCAGGGACCCGAAGGTGAGGAACATCAGCAGGGTGGTGAGCAGGAGAACCACCACGACCATGAACGGAATGCGGCCCAGAAGTCCGTCGATGGAATCCTTTTGGATCGCGGGTTGGCCACCGACGAGCATCGTGACGTCGTCGGGGATGTCGATCGAGCGGAGGTAGTCGATGGTCAGGTTGGGGTTCTGGTCTTTGACGAGGGTGGCTTCCGAGCGGTAGACGCCTGCGATGTTCGGTGCCGGCTTCGGGATGGTGAACTCGCCCGGTTTGCCTTTGATCGCGCTGGCGAGTCCGGGTGCTTGATTCGCCTGTTTGAGAATGGCGCCGATGGCGGCGGTGTTCTCGGTGCGGAAGACCAATTGCACGGGATCGGATTTGCGCAACGGGAAGGTTTCGTCGAATTCCTGTTGGGCGTGCCTGGTTTCGTTGTCGGGCGGGAGGTAGGTCTCGCTGAAGCCGCCGAAGGCGATGTTCTTGATCGGAATGATCAACAGCAGCAGCAGGATGCAGATCGGGACGGCGATCCGCATCGGGTACTTCATCACCCAGCGGGTGGAGCGGCCCCAGAACCCTTCCTCGACTTGTTCGGCGGTCTTGGTTTTCCGGAATCGGGTGATGCCGAGCATGTCTACCCGCGGGCCGAGGATGCTCAGGATCGCGGGCAGGACGGTGATCGCGGTGAGTGCCGCGAGGGTGACGGTCGCGATGGAGCCGTATGCCATGGATCGCAGAAAGCCCTGCGGGAACAGGAGCATGCCGCCGAGGCTGGCGATGATCATGGCTGCCGAGAAGACGACGGTGCGGCCTGCGGTCATCACGGTGCGGCGCACGGCTGTTCTGGTGTCGTAGCCTTCGGCGAGTTCTTCGCGGAATCGGCTGACGATGAACAGGCCGTAGTCGATGGCGAGCCCTAGGCCGATCAGCGTGACGACGCTGGAGACGAACGAATTGACCTCGGTGAATTCGGTGATCGTTCGGACGATTCCGTTGGCGCCCAGAATGGTGAGTCCGCCCATCAACAGCGGTAGCGCCGCGGCGACGAGGCCGCCGAAGATGAAGAACAGCAGCACCGCGACGGCGGGCAGGGCCAGGATTTCCATCCGGTGCAGGTCGTCGTCGAGGGTGTCGTTGAGGGTGCCTGCGACGGGTTGGAGTCCGGCGACCTGGACATCGACGCCGAGTTCGGCGAGGCCGGGAACGGCGAAGACGCCCTTGACCTTCCGATAGTTGTTCACCATCTCGGTGTCGGTGTTGCCGCGGATGGCGATGGAGGCGAAGGCGCGGTTCTTGTCCGGCTTGCCGAAGACGCTCGGGTTCGATTGGCCGGTCTTTGTCGGCCAGAATGCCCCGTTGATCTTCTCGATGTGGTCCGGGTACTGCTCGGGCAGGCGGTTGAGGCTTTCGACGATCTTGGTGCTGCGCTCCGGGTCGTCGAGTTTCACGCCGGCGGGAAAGGTGTACAGCACGATGACGTCGGCGCTGTGTTCGCGGCCGAACGCCGCGTCTGCCAACCGTGCGGCCTTCGCCGATTCCGAGGTCGGATCGTCGAGACCGCTCGAGCTGAGGTGATCTTTCAGGTCGGCGCCGTACGCGCCGAGCGCCAGGAGCGCGGCCCCGAGAAGAGCGATGACCAGAAAGCGGAATCGATGGACCAGGTCTCCCCAACGCGCGAACATCAGGCGGCCCTTTGTAAGTGTCGGCTGCACGGTCGGTTGGGGAGCGGCCTGGCGGCACCGTTCAACAAGAGGCTGCATCCTTCCGGTTTGTCGCGCCGATCTGCGCGCTCTCCAACCTACCGGTGCAGCTGAGGAACTCCTGTGAATGCGGCTGCCGGAAAAAGTCGGGGCAGGGGGCGACGCCTCAGTGCGTCGCGAGTTCGATGACTATCGGATGTCCGGTGTCGAACCAATAGCGGTGCAGGTGTTGAATCTTGGCTCGGGTCGGGCGGCCGCGCAGATGGACCGCGCATTCGCCGTAGTCGAGCGGGACAACCGTTTCGCAGAGGATCGTACGCGCGATCACGAGTTCGGTCGAGTTGGTGATTTCGCGAGCAACGCCGTCGAATGTGCCGTCGGACAACCGGATTCGGATGTTGGGGTCGGCGAGGATGTTGAGTAGCCAGCCGGTGCGTGCGCCGGGACGTTTCATCGCGACGTGCGGCGGGAGCAGTTGGACGAGATAGGCCCGGTCGCCGCGGCGGATGGCGCGGACACATTTGGGTCGCGGCTTGCCCGTCTTGCGTCCGGTGGTGGTGATGATGCCGTAGCCCCTCGGCGTCTTGGCCAGGAATGCGGGGCGCATGAGGGCGCTGAGGATGCCGCCGGAGCGCACGGTGCGGATCAGCAGCGTGTGCGTGCGGGCTTCGGTTTCGGCGGCGAGACGGAGGTCGCGCCGTCGGGCGCTGTCCGGTGGCTCGGGTGCGGGTGGGCCGGTTGTCGAATCCCCCATGGGGCCATCATCCGGCACCTGCCTCGGGTTCGGGTCGATTTCGGCGGTGTGCACGGCGGTCTGGACGCCGGATCGTTGTGTGCGACAGCGTCGTAGATGTGAGATCGCCCTCTGTGCGGCTTGTCGATTCGGGAGGTGGAAAGAGGACGTGTCAGGATTTCCTGATGGTCTCGAATCCGCTGCCGCCGCTGGCTCGACGGCTCGCGCAACAGCGCTGGGTGATGCGAACGGCGCCGGTCGTGCTGCCGGTGGAGCGGACGATTCGGCGGTGGACCGGCGGCCGGATGGGGGTGCTCGATCTGGCCGGGCTGCCCTCGATCGAGATCACCGTCGCGGGCCGCAAGAGCGGGATTCCGCGGACGACGTCGCTGCTGTATGTGCCGCGCGGCGCGGATTTCCTGGTGATCGGCTCCAATTGGGGCAGTCCGAAGCATCCGGTGTGGTCGGCGAATCTGCGTGCCGCGAGCACCGCGACCGTTCGGCACAAGGGCGAGCAGTTCGAGGTGAGCGTCACCGAGGTGACCGGTGTCGATCGCAAGCGGGTGTGGGATCTGGCCGTGGAATTCTGGCCGGGCTACGAGATGGAGTACGAGCTGTCGGGTGGTCGGCAGTTCCGGATGTTCGAGCTGCGTCGCCGCTGAACAGACTGGGCGGATGGATCCTGACTCGCCGCAGGGGCGGTGGGCGGAGTTACGGTGGGTAGATGACCACGCATCTGACGCATTGGGGTGCCTTCGAGGCTGACAGCGATGGTGACCGGCTGACCGCGGTGCGGCCATGGCGCGACGATCCGGAACCGATGCGGTTGATCGAGAATGTGGCGTCGGCACAACATCATCCGACGCGCGTCGATCAACCGTATGTGCGGCGAGGGTGGTTGGAAGATGGGCCGGGGGCCGCGCGGCGTGGCAACGATCCGTTCGTGCCGGTGTCGTGGGAGAAGGCGCTCGATCTGCTGGCCGGTGAGCTGGGGCGGGTGTATCGCGAGCACGGTGCGGAGGCGGTGTACGGCGGGTCCTACGGCTGGGCGAGCGCGGGCCGGTTCCATCACGCGCAGAGTCAGCTGCATCGGTTCCTGAACTGTCTCGGCGGGTATGTGCACCACGTCAACAGCTACAGCCTCGGGGTTTCGCAGGTGCTGTTGCCGCATGTGATCGGCGAGCTCGGCTGGGTCATGCAGGCGGCGACGTCGAAGTCGGTGCTTGCCGAGCATGCGGAGCTGGTGGTGGCGTTCGGCGGGTTGTCGCCGAAGAATGCGGCGGTGTCGCCGGGTGGGGTGTCGCGGCACAACGTGCGCGGGTGGATCGGGGCCGCGCGGGCGCGGGGGTGCCGATTCGTGTCGGTGACGCCGTTGCGCGACGACAGTCCGGCGGAGGCGCAGGCCGAGTGGCTTGCGCCGCGGCCGGGCAGTGATTCGGCGTTGATGCTGGCGCTGGCGCAGGTGTTGGACGCGGAAGGGTTGGCGGACACCGGTTTTCTGGACAAGTACACGGTGGGCTACGACCGTTTCATCGAGTATGTGCGTGGCACGACCGACGGCATCGTCAAGTCGCCGGAGTGGGCCGCGACGATCACCGGCCTTGCCGCCGAACGGATCCGGACGCTGGCGCGCGAAATGGCGGCGGCGCGAACGATGGTGACCGTCAGTTGGTCGTTGCAGCGCGCGCAGTACGGTGAGCAGCCGTTGTGGCTCGGTGTGGTGCTCGCGGCGATGCTCGGTCAAATCGGTTTGCCCGGTGGGGGATTCGGGCACGGCTACGGATCGGCGGCGAGTCTCGGCGAACCCGCGCGGCTGTTCTCGCCGCCGCGACTTCCGCAGGGGCTCAACGGGGTCGACAAATTCATTCCGGTTGCCAGGATCGCTGACATGCTGCTGAATCCAGGGCAGCCGTTCGAATACAACGGGCAGCACTTGGTCTACCCCGATATCAAGCTGGTGTATTGGGCAGGCGGAAATCCCTTCCACCACCACCAGGATTTGGCCAGGTTGCGTGCGGCATTCGCGCGCCCCGACACGGTGGTGGTGCACGACCCGTTCTGGTCGGCGACCGCCAGGCACGCGGACATCGTGCTGCCGTCGACGATGTCGATCGAGCGCGACGACTTCGGTGCGGGGGAGAACGATCGGGTGTTCTTCGCGATGAAGGCGATCACTCGCCCGCACGGTCAGGCGCGCGACGATTACGCCATCCTCGGCGACCTGGCCGACCGTCTGGGCATCGGCAAGGATTTCACCGAGGGCCGCACCGTCGACGAGTGGTTGCGGCACCTGTACGAGGAGTGGCGGCTGCATCACTCCGGTCACGACCTGCCCGATTTCGACACGTTCTGGGCGAGCGAGCACATCGAACTTCCGGTGCCCGACCCCGATCAGGTGCTGGGCGCGGAGTTCCGTGCCGATCCCGACCAACACCCGCTCACCACCCCCAGCGGCAAGATCGAGATCTTTTCCCAAACCATCGACAGCTTCGGCTACGCCGAATGCCCGGGTCACCCGGTGTGGTTGGAGCCGGAAGAGTGGTTGGGCGGACCGGCCGCCGCCGAATTCCCGCTGCAGTTGGTCGCCAACCAGCCCCGCACCAAACTGCACAGCCAGCTCGATGTCGGCACCCACAGTCAATCGGCGAAAGTTGCTGGGCGCGAACCGGTTCGGTTGCACCCCGAGGATGCGGCGGCGCGCGGCCTGCGCGACGGCGACGTGGTGCGCATCGTCAGCCGCCGCGGCAGCTGCCTGGCAGGCCTGATCGTCGACGACGGACTGCGCCAGGGAATCGCCCAACTCTCCACCGGAGCCTGGTACGACCCCGACCCCGCCAACCCAGCATTCTGCCGCCACGGCAACCCGAACGTGCTGACCCCGGACCGCCCATCCTCACGACTGGCCCAGGGCTGCACGGGCCAGCTGTCACTGGTGGATGTCGAACGGTACGAGGGTGTGGTGCCGGAACTGGCGGTCAACCGCCCGCCCGCCACGGCTTTGTAAGGGGCGCAACGGGTTACGTGCGACGAGGGACGGTTGCGGACCCCATCGACGGGAGTGGTTGTTGCGGCATCGGCGTGAGTGAAATGGTTGCTCGCCCTCATTGGCGTGAGAGAAGTGGTTGCTGGGCTTCGTCGGCGTGAGAGAAGTGGTTGCGAGCCTCATCGACGGGAGTGAAATGGTTGCTGGCCCATCGACGGGAGTGAAATGGTTGATCAACTTCATCGACGGGAGTCCTATGGTTGCCACCCGCCCGAAAACAGCCACCATACGACTCCCGCCAACCTCCCTCGAGATCACTTCCCCGAAAAGATCTTTGAACCGGACCACAGCCAAGCAACCCGGTCGGGGACGAGAGAACCCGCACCTGACAGCGGAGGTCAGCCGGGTACGGCACACGACGCCACCACGCTATCCAGTGCAAACCCCGAAACCGTCCCGCTCGCCAGGAAACCGTTCAACCCGCGGATAAACCACCACCCCAAACGCAACACGCCCCACGAAACAGTTCAACCTACGGATTAGACCACCACCCAAACGCAACACGCTCCACGAAACCCACACCAACCCCCAAAGCCGCGCACGCCCAAAGCCGCGCCCGTCCGAGACCGCGCCCGCCCGAGACCGCGCCCGCCCGAGACCGCGCCCGCCCGAGACCGCGCCCCACGGGTCGGGTTGGTCTGCGCCCGTGCCGCTTTGGGCTCGGCGAAGGCAGAGCTCCTTCGGGTATACGGTCTCCTGTGAATTCGGCAGCCAAGGGTTTGCACCGGATAGCGTGGTGGCGTCGTCTGCCGTACCCGGCTGACCTCCGCTGTCAGTCACGGGTTCTCTCGTTCCAGCCGGGTCACTTGGCTGTGCTCTCGTTTCGAGAACTTCAAGATCAAAGACAGAGATTCAAGATCAAAGACTCTCAGCCGCACACTTTCTGTCTTCCCGCACACGATATTGCATGCCAGATCGTGTGCGGGAAGACGAAAGGTGTGCGGCTGCGGAGGTTCGCGATCAGAGACTTCGGATTCGCACTCGTTCTGGGGATTCGCACTCGTTCTGGGCTGCTGGAAAGCGTGCGGATGCACGGAAGGGGTGCGGATTTCGGTATTGGGTGGGGCAGGCCGCGGTTGCCCGCCTCAGGGAGGTCTGCGATCCCGGCATGTGGGATCGCAGAGGTGGTTTCGTGCCGAGGGGGAACTGGTGCAGGTGGCCTCTCGGGCGATGCCTACACCAGTACCCCATGATCAACCGACCAACTCCGGAAGGGGTGTGGTGGCCCCGCCTCGGGGTCTTCGAGACCGAAGACGCTGAGCCGCATAGGGTTTGGTTTCCCGCATACCGAATCGCTGGTGAAGTCGTGTGCGCGAAAGCAAAGGGTGTGCGGTTCCGCCGGGGTAGTCCCGGGTGCCGGTCTCGGAGAGGCCTGCGATCCCGGAATCTGGGCGCACCGGGGTGGCTGATGGTCGAGGGGGCACTGGTGGCGGGGGCTTCTCGGGCGATGCCGCCACCAGTGCCTCGTGATCAATTGACCAACTCCAGAACGGGCGCGGATGCGTGGGAGGGGCGGGTTTGGGGGTTCCGGGGTGAATTGGTTGCTCGGGTGGACTGATTCGGTTCCGACGGGTGCTGCCCCGACAGGCCGAGGGTGCGGCAGGCGATTATGGGCTGCTGGATCTGCTGGGTGCCTTTGAAGATGACGAGGGTCTTGCTAGTGCTGGGTCCAGGCGGGTTGGTCGAAGTGGGCGACGCGGGCGGCGGTGGGGGTGCTGCCGAGGAGGATGACTTCGCGGAATTGCCAGAGCATGGCGCCGGTGGGGGCGTGGATGGTCATTGCGGGGCCGAGTCGCATTTGGAGTAGGCCGAATTCGGGGGTGGCGGGTGCTGGGTTGTTGCGTAGTTCGGGTTGCCGGACCGCGTCGTGGGCGGCGACCCAGTGTGGGGTGTCGTCGGCGGCGAGTCGGGCCAGGTCGACGTGGTGCACAGAGTGGACTTCGTCGGGGCTGGGGTGCAGCGCGGTGGTGTCGCGGAGTGCGGCGACGAACGGGGTGATCGCGAATCCGGATGCGGCGGGGAAGTCGTCGAGACAGCCGATCAGGTCTGTCGGCGCCAGGGTCAGCCCGAGTTCTTCGTGGAGCTCGCGTATCGCGGCCTGCTCTGCGGTTTCTCGCGGATCGAGCCGCCCACCCGGCAGTCCCCACTGGCCGGCGTTGCGCCCGCGATAGGCGCGCCGAATCACGATCACCGCCAACGGCCCGCCGGACTGCTCGACGACGCACAGCACGACCGCCGCGCGCCGCATGCCCGGCGCATCAGGAACCGCGATGCGGGGAAACGTGCTCAACCGCGTCTCCGCGAGCACACGAAACTCGTCGATAGTCCCCGGAATATGCGGCCTTGCGATCGAGCTCATACCCCGATCTTGCCTCAGCGAGCTCCGATATCGGCCGCGCACCTCGTGGAGGCAGCGAGCGTCGGACCATTGTGCGGTCGAGACAGCCAGCGTCGAACCATGGTGCGATTGACTGCCGGCGGGCAGAAGGGCGCGGATTTCGCCAACTCGGTCGCCGAGCAGATTCAGACCAATAGGTCCGAACATCTCGGGGCGGGCCGGATATTGGTCCGAACATCTCGGGGCAGGCCGGATGCGGAAGGCGTTGACCCGATTGCGCGAGATCACCGACCCGTACGCCTGAGGTAGGCGTCGATCGAATTGCGGTGCGCCGGTCCTCGGATCACCGATACGCTCAGGTGCATGATTTTGCGCCACGTTGCTGTCGATTGCGCTGAACCGCGCAAGCTCGCGATGTTCTGGAGTTCGGTCACCGGGTGGCCGGTGGCCGAGGACGTCGACGAGATCGAGGACGACGAGGCACTGCTCAGCGCGCCAGGACCGGTCCCGAGTTTGCTGTTCATTCGGGTGCCGGAAGCCAAGACCGTGAAGAACCGGCTCCATTTCGACTGGATGCCCACCGAACGCACCCGCGACGAAGAAGTCGAGCGCATCATCGCCCTGGGTGCGACCCTGTACGAGGATCACCGCAAGCCCGACGGCCTCGGCTGGGTCACCCTCCTCGACCCCGAAGGGAACGAATTCTGTGTCGAGCGAAGCACACTCGAACGAGGCGTCGACGCCTGAACCTGACCCGGCCCCCGCCGCGGTGACGACCTGCGCCTGCGCGACCTGCGGCGGACCACGCGACTCCTACGACCAGCATTGGCGATTCACGCTGCCCGATCCGGTGCGCCGCGCGCCGGATCGGGAATTGACTCCGGGTACCTGGATGAGCGGGGACACCGCGCACAGCTCGGAGCTGATGATGGTGCCCAACCACGGCGCGTATGCCCGTGCGCTGCTACCGATTCGGCTGACCGAGGGTTACTCGATGACCTTCGCCGTCTGGCTGATGGTGCATCCGAACGATTGGCGGCGGCTCTGCGAGGACTGGTGGAGTCCGGAGTACGCGGACCTGCGCATCTACGGGTGGCTGGCGAACAACATCGAACCGTGGGATGTGCTGACCGCTCCCGTCCTCGCGGTGGTGCGTGACCCGGACAAGATTCCGTACTGCGACAGTTCACCCGAGGAGCGGCTGGAGCGGGTGCTGCACGAGGAATGGCCGCAAGAGTTACTGCTCAAGCACACCTGACGCGCGACACTCCACTGGAATGGCCTGTGCGCCGGTCGGATCGGCGCAGGCCTCTAGGATGCCCCGGTGACCTACGACGACCTCGAACATCTCGACACGTCCCGGCTGCCCGAGCGGCAGCAGCGCATCCTCGCCATCATCCGGGACTGGGTGCAGCGCGAGGGATATGCGCCGAACTCCCGCCAGATCGGGGACGCGGTCGGTTTGCGGTCGTCGTCCTCGGTGTCCAAGCATCTGAACAGCCTGGAGGAGAAGGGTTTTCTGCGGCGCAGCGAGACGATGTCGCGGCCGATCGATGTGCGGATGTTCCTGCAGGGGACCGTGCAGCAGGAGCAGCACGAGGATTCGGTGGCGGTGCCCGTTGTCGGCGACATCGCGGCAGGCACGCCGATTCTCGCGGAGGAACACACCGACGACATGCTGATGATGTCGCGCCAGCTCGTCGGCCGCGGCACCGTGTTCGGGCTGCGGGTGCGCGGCGACTCGATGATCGATGCGGCCATCTGCGACGGCGACATCGTGGTGGTGCGCCAGCAGCACGAGGCACATTCCGGCGAGATCGTCGCGGCGATGATCGACGGCGAGGCGACGGTCAAGGTGTATCGCAGGCGCAACGGGCACGTGTATCTCGAACCGCGCAACCCTGCCTACCAGGTCATCGACGGTGACGCGGCGGCCGTGCTCGGCAAGGTCGTCTCGGTGATGCGCCGCGTCTGATCCGGCCGCGGGCGGCCGTCGTAGGCTGGACTGATGTCGGATGCGAAATCGTCGGTCGGCGCGGAAATCGACCGGCTCGTCGAGTTGCTGGCCGGTCGCCGCATCGCGGTGCTCACCGGCGCCGGGGTATCGACCGACAGCGGCATCCCCGACTATCGCGGCCCGTCCTCGCCACCCCGGAATCCGATGACCTACCAGCAGTTCGTCGGTGACACGGCATTCCGGCAACGGTATTGGGCCCGCAACCACGTCGGCTGGCGGGCGATGGACGGTTCGCGTCCCAATCTCGGTCACCGGGCGCTGGCCCGGCTGGAGCGGATGGGTGTAGTCAGTGGTCTGATCACCCAGAACGTCGACCTGCTGCACACCAAGGCAGGGCATCGCCGGGTGATCGACCTGCACGGCACCTATGCACGCGTGTGCTGCTTGAACTGCGGTGCCTTGATCTCCAGGATGACGTTGGCCGAACGGCTGGAGGCAGCGAACCCGGGTTTCGCGGCCGACGCGAAAGCCAACGGTGTCGAAGTCGCCCCCGACGCCGACGCCGTGGTCGCCGACACCGACGGCTTTCGCATGGTCGACTGTGCGTCCTGTGGCGGCATGCTCAAGCCCGACATCGTCTACTTCGGCGAGAGCGTTCCCAAGGACAGGGTGGCTGCCGCATACGAACTCGTCGACGACGCGGACGCGCTTTTAGTAGCCGGATCATCGCTGACGGTCATGTCGGGGCTCCGTTTCGTCCGGCACGCCGCCAAACACGGTCGCCCCGTGGTGATCGTGAACCGCGGCCGCACCCGCGGCGACGATCTGGCCGCGCTTACTGTCGACGCAGGCTGCTCCCACGCACTCTCTGCACTTGTCGACGCACTCGGCGATACCCGAACCCTCGCGAACGCAGCAGCGGGTTAGCCGACTCTTCCTGCACTGCATGCATTTTGAACCGCATGCGCGGGCGCTATCCGATCTGCATGCGTTTGCATCGCATGCCATTGAAGACCTTGGCCGCGGTCGGGCCGTCGAGCACCGGATCCTTGACACCGTCGACGTTTGTAGGTGACGGCGATCGGACCGAACACGATCGGCAGGTTCCACACGGGGAGCCGCCGCTCTGCACGCGCTGCAAATCGGCACGCCGCGCCGCCGTGGCACCGAATCACGTTCCACCGGTAACGAACTCACTCTTGAGTCGCTTGAGCGAGGTCGGCAGTGCGAGCAACGGGCCCCGTCGTCCACGCGGGCACCAAGCGCATACAGGGATCGACACCGAATTCACGCTCGAGCCGCGATAGGCAAGGCTCGACAGTGCAAGCAAGAGGACCACGTCGTCCACGAAGACACCAAGCGCACATAGGGATCGACACCGAATTCACGCTCGAGCCGCTATCGGCGAGGGTCGGCACTACGAGCAGGAGGACTACTTCGTCCGCAAAGGCACCGAGCGCACATGGGCATCGACATGGGCGGTGCACTGCGGCACCCGTGGATGTACGCGCGCTCCGACCGCTGCGTATGCGCGCGAAAACTGTCGGTAGGTCATGCGACGCTTAGGTTGTCAGTTTGTGGGGCGGCCGGAGGAGAAGGACATGGCCGAGAGTGACGACAGGCCAACGGTCCGGCTGGTCACGCACTGCCGTCGATGTCACGGCTGGCTGGTATCAGCAGCATCGGTGGCCGACGGCATCGGTCCCACCTGCGCGGCTCGCGAGCGGGCCGAAGAACGCGCGAACGCTGCGCGCGAGTTGACGCTGTTCGACGTCGCAGCCTGACGAACCGGACTTCTCGACGCGAACCGTCGTCTGGCACGGTGTGCCGACGAGCGCCGCGCACGACATCGTCACCCCGGACGCGCTGCTGGGCTCGAAGCGTTGACCCTGTTCGCGGTCGCAGCCTGACCGATCACGCGGGTTCAGGCTGCTCGACGTCGCGGTTTGACCACCGGCCGACCACCCGAACCACTCGACGCGAGACTGTCCTCCGGCGCGATGTACCGACGACCGCCGCGTGGGAGTTGATTGTGTTCGCGTCGCAGCCTGACCATCGGCCGATCACGCGGGTTCAGACTGTTCGAGTCGCGGCTTGACCCATAGGCCCACCGCCCGGACCGCTCGACGCGAGCCCTCGTCCGGCGCGGTGTGCCGACGAGTGGTACATGGCTGCGGCAAAGTGCGAGAAGAACTCACCGTGGTGTGCCACTCGTGGATTCGAAGCGAGCGGCTTCGCTGGAAGGGGATCCGGGCGGAGCCGGGCTCGCTGGGGACAGGTTCGCCGAGAGGGGATCCGCCAGGAGGGATCCGCCGGGATCGGGCTCGCGGGGAGAGGATCCGCGGAGAGAAGACTCGCCGGGAGGAGATCCGCGGGGAGCAGGTTCGCCGGGAGCTGGTTCGCCGGGAGCTGGTTCGCCGGGAGTGGATTCGAAGGGGGAGCCCGGGAATGGGACTTCCGGGTCGATCAATCCCTCCCACTTAAACATACATCGGGGTGGTGGGCTTGCGGCAAGGGCCAGGGGGTGGCGCATACTCGCAGGCCGGAGCTGGTGCGGGGGCTGCAGTGGTGCGCGCACAGGGAGGAAGAGATGACTGAGGAGACGGCGCGCGAGGTCGGTCCGTCGGGGCTCGACATCGTGTACGAGCGGTTCGGTGATCCGAGTGTGCCGCCGGTGTTGCTGATCATGGGTGGCGGCGCGCAGATGATCAATTGGCCCGACGGGTTCTGTGCTGAGCTGGCGGGCCGGGGACTGTTCGTGATTCGGTTCGACAGTCGTGATGCGGGCCGGTCGACGCATCTGTCCGATGCGGCGGCTGTCGATATCTATGCGGCGATGGCCGGGGATCTGTCGACTGCGGCCTACAACCTGTCGGACATGGCGGCCGATACCGTCGGTCTGCTGGACGCGCTGGGGTTGGGCAGTGCGCATCTGGTCGGCATGTCGATGGGCGGGATGATCGCGCAACTGGTAGCGGTCGAGTATCCCGATCGGGTGCGGACGTTGACCTCGATCAGCTCGACCACCGGCGATCGTGCGGTGGGACAGGCTGATCCGCGCGTGCTCGGATCGTTGGGGCCGCAGCCGACCGACCGCGCGGGGTATGTCGAATGGCAGGTTCGGGCCTCGCGTGCGCTTGGTTCGCCTGGTTTCGAGTTCGACGAGCAGGCGGTGGCTGCGCGTGCCGCGCTCAGCTATGACCGTGGCCACGATCACGAGGCGATGATGCGGCATTTCGTGGCGGTCCTCGCGTCTGGTGACCGGACCGCGCAATTGAAGGCTGTGCGGGTCCCGACGCTGGTGGTGCACGGTACTGCCGATCCCATGTGCGATATCAGCGGTGGTCGTGCGACCGCGGCGGCGGTTCCCGGCGCTGAACTGGTGACTTTCGACGGCATGGGCCACAATCTGCCGCGCGAACTGTGGTCGCCCCTTGCCGATCACATCGCCGCGCACACAACCCGAATCGGACACGACTCCGGTAGCGGCACATCCGTTCCGGATGGTTCGATCACTGCATGACCGACAACATCGACGCTCCCCGTGTCGTCTCCGCCAGCCGCGATATCGCCGCCGACCCGGCGCGGATCTTCGAGCTGATCGCCGATCCCGCCAAGCAGCCGCTGTGGGACGGCAACGACAACCTCGCCGAAGCCGCTGCGGGGCAACGCGTGCACAGTGTCGGCGCAGTGTTCGCCATGACCCTCACCAAGGGCACCGTCCGCGAGAACCATGTCGTCGAATTCGAGGAAGCCCGCCGGATCGCCTGGCTCCCGGCCGAACCGGCCCAGCGGCCGCCGGGCCACCTGTGGCGCTGGGAACTCGCGCCGGTCGACGACACCGTCACCCGCGTCACGCACACCTACGACTGGACCGGGCTCACCGACGAGAAACGGGTGCCGCGTGCGCTTTCCATCACCACCGACACACTCCGTGCTTCGATAGACCGCCTGGCCGACCTCGTCGAACGCAGCTGACGCGACGCCGATGCCGGTTGGTTCACCGCCGGCAGGCACCGGGCGACGTCGACAGGCGGACAGTTCAACGGTGGCGCACCCCGAGGCCGGCCGATTGCGGATGTGACCTTGGCGAATACGACGGCGGCCCCGAGGGTTCGGGCGCAGGTGGTCTCGGCGCATCGCCGATCCGGCTTACGGCGCCTCGACGGCCAATTTGACGCCGAGGCCGACGAATACGGTCGCGGTGACCCGGTCGAGCCAGCGCCGCACCTGCTCGCGCAGGAAAACCGCCCGAAGCTTCGCCGCAAGCACCAGCAGACCGCTCATCCACAGCAGGCCGATGGTCACGTGGATCGCCACGAGTCCCGCGCCCCACACGATCGAACCGGCCGGAATGAACTGGGGCAGCAAGCTCATGTAGAACACGCCGACCTTCGGGTTGAGCAGGTTGGTCACCAGCCCGGCGCGGAACGCCGACCGCGACTGCGGCTCGACACCGGTCGGCAGCTCGTCGGAGCGCTTGCGCTGCAAGCTCTTCCACAGTGCCGAGCCGCCCAACCAGATCAGGTACGCGGCCCCGGCGATGCGGACGATCTCGTAGGCCAGGTGTGAGGCGGTGAGCACGGCGGTAAGTCCCGCGATGCTCGCCGAGCCCCACACCACGCAACCTACGTTGATTCCGAGCAAGGCCAGGAGTCCGGCACGCCATCCACCGAGCACCGCGTGCCGCAGCATGAGCATCGTGTCCAGACCGGGCACCATGACCGCGAGCAGGGCGACGACGACGAACCCGAGCAACAATCCATCCGACATGCGCACATTCCAGCACCGAACCAGGCGATCCGACAACGCAAATCAGCTGGCGAGGCGGACGATCTCCTGGCAGAGCGTCGGAAAACTCCATCCCGCGGCGCGGGCGGCCAGCGGCAGCAGGCTCGCATTCGCCAGCCCGGGTAGGGAATTGACCTCCAGCACACGCGGCGTGCCGGAGGCGTCGAGCATCATGTCGACCCTGGCGTAGGAGTTGTCGCCGAATCCGAGTGCGGCCGTGGATTTTCTGGCCAGGGTGAGGAGCTGGTCGGTGAGCGCGTCGTCGATGGGTGCGGGGCAGATCTCGCGCGAGCGGCCGATCTGATATTTCGCCTCGTACCCGAACCAGCCCTCGCCCGGTTCGATCAGCACGGGCGGCAATGCTTGTGCGCCAACGATTCCCACGGTGAATTCCGGACCGGGCAGGAACTCCTCGACCAGGACCGGGCCTTCGATCCGCGCGGTTGCCGCCTCGACTTCCTCAGCGCTGCCGCATCGGTAGACCTCGAGGCTGGATCCGCCGAGCGCGGGCTTGACGATCCAGTTCGCACCGTCAGGCAGCGGCTGGTCGGGCAGTGGTGCGCGGGGGACAGGCACCGCGGCCGCCGCCAGCGTGGCGATCGTGTCTATCTTGTTCCAGGACAACGCCATTGCCTCGGAACCGACCCCGGTGCTCGGTATCCCGCGTGCTTCCAGCAGCGCTTTGAGTTCGCCGGATTCTCCGATGCCGCCGTGCAGCGCCAAGAAGACCACATCGCCGTCGAGGCTGCGCAGGAACACGTCGTTGTGCATGTTCGACCGGAAGGCGATTTCGAGACGCTTGGCCTCGGATTCCGGCGGTGCGGTCGCGGCGATGTGCGCGTCGAAGGCCGCGGGCTGCGGCCACACCGCGGGATCCACCTCGTCGACGGCGTAACCCAGGCTGCGGAATGCGGCGGCGACGGCGGCGCCGGACGCGGCCGAGACGGCGCGTTCGTTGCTCTCGCCGCCACCGAGCACGGTGATCTTCAGTGCAGTGTCCCTTCATGTGACTGACCTCGAAAGTCAGTGTCTGCGTTGACGATGTCGGCCAGTGGCCGCGCGCCGGTGGCGACCTCGGTCGCGCTTGCCAGATCCAGATGCAGTTCGAGGTCGGCCTCATCGGCGGGGCCGTCGTGGTGACTGATGCCGTCCCCGCCGATGCGGTAGTGGAAGGTGCTCTCGCCGATGTGCACCGTGACAGTCCCTTTCGGCACCAGCTCGGCGACGGCACGTCCCAACGGCAGCGCGAACCAATGCGCGCGCACGGCGTCGGTGGGCTGGCGTTCGTTGAGAAGTGTTGTCCCCCACACTGATAGCGCGTCGAGCACGGGACGAAGCGCGACGCCTGTCTCGGTGAGTTCATACACCGTGGTCGCCGCGCGCGGACCGGTGCGGCGGCGGGTGAGCACGCCGTCCTGTTCGAGCTCTTTGAGGCGGGCGGCCAGCACATCGGTGCTGATCCCGGGCAGATCGGCGAACAGGTCGCTGTAGCGGCGTGGCCCGGAACTCAATTCGCGGATCATCAGCAGATTCCATCGATCGCCGACGACGTCGAGGGCGCGGCTGACGGCGCAGTAGTGGGCGTAGCTTCGGCGTGGCACGGGTCCACTGTAACGAAGCGCTTGGAAATTCCAAGTGCAAACTTGGAACTTCCAAGTAGAGTGAGCGGCGTCCGCACCGAGAAGGGATGTTCATGCAGGTCAAGCAGTCGAGCAAGTTGTCGGGTGTCTCATACGAGATCCGCGGTCCGGTCGCCGAGCAGGCCGCACGGCTCGAAGCCGAGGGACACCATGTGGTGAAGCTCAACACCGGCAACCCGTTGCTGTTCGGGTTCGAGGCGCCCGCGGGCATCCTGCAGGACATCGTCCGGAATCTGCCCGGCTCGATGGGCTACTCCTCGTCGAAGGGGCTGCTGTCGGCGCGGCGTGCGGTGGTGCAGTACTACCAGAGTCTCGGTGTCGAAGGGGTGGACGTCGAGGAGGTGTTCCTCGGCAACGGCGTTTCCGAACTGATCATGATGGCGATGACGGCGCTGCTGGAGAACGGCGACGAAGTCCTCGTCCCCGCCCCGGACTTCCCGCTGTGGACCGCGGCGACCGCGCTCAACGGCGGCAGGCCCGTGCACTACCGGTGTGACGAGGGCGCGGACTGGTACCCCGACGTGGCCGACATCGCCTCGAAGATCACCGACCGCACCCGGGCGATCGCGATCATCAACCCGAACAACCCGACCGGCGCGGTCTACCCGCCCGAGGTGCTGCGCGAGATCCTCGAGATCGCGCGCAGGCACAACCTCGTGGTGTTCGCCGACGAGATCTACGACAAGATCTACTACGACGGCCTCGAACACACCGCGCTCGCCTCGCTCGCCCCGGATCTGTTGTGCGTCACCTTCTCCGGGCTGTCGAAGTCCTACCGCTGTGCCGGACTGCGCTCGGGGTGGATGGTCGTCTCGGGCCCGACGCAGCACGCGGAGAACTATCTCGAGGGGCTCACGATGCTCGCCGGTCTGCGCCTGTGCTCGAATGTGCCTGGCCAGCAGGCGATTCAGGCCGCCCTCGGTGGGCATCAGAGCATCTACGATCTCACCTTGCCCGGCGGACGGCTGCGCGAACAACGCGACCGCGCCTGGGAAGCGCTCAACGCGATCCCCGGCGTCTCCTGCGTGAAGCCCAAGGGTGCGATCTACGCCTTTCCGCGCATCGATCTCGAGATGTATCCGATCCGCGACGACGAGCAATTCGTGCTGGATCTGCTGCTGCAGGAGAAGATTCACATCGTGCAGGGCACCGGCTTCAATTACCCACGCCCCGACCACTTCCGGATCCTGACCCTGCCGCACGCCGACGATCTGGAAGCCATCATCGAACGCATCGGCCGCTTCCTGGCCACCTATCGCCCATAGCCGCCCAGGTCATGATCAACAGACCATGGCATGATGCACGCGATGTCTGACCAGCTCCGGATCCGTCCCGCCACCGCTGCCGATTACGACGCCATTGCGAACGTGGTCGACGCGTGGTGGCAGCGGCCGGTGACGGCGGCGGTCCCGCGGTTGTTCCTCGATCACTTCGCGGGCACCAGCCTCATCGCCGAGCGCGACAGTCGGCTGATCGGCTTTCTCGTCGGCTTTCTGTCGCCGCACGAACCGAATACCGCCTACATCCATTTCGTCGGCGTGAATCCGCGTCATCGGGGCAAGGGGCTGGCGCGCGATCTGTACGACCGGTTCATCACGCTCGCCCGGGCCGCGGACCGGCAGGTCGTCAAGGCGATCACCAGTCCGGGCAATCAGGGCTCGGTCGCTTTTCATCGTGCGCTCGGTTTCACCGTCGTCGGCCCGGTCCGCGACTACAACGGGCCAGGACGGGACATGATGACGTTCGAGCTGTCACTGAGCTCGTAACCGGTTGTGTCCGGCGCACTGTCGGCATCATGATCAACAATGGTTGTGTTGGCGGTAAATAGTCGTCCGGTGCTTGCTCGAATCGCAATAGCCGCCAGTTGCCCCCGAAAGTTTTGGCTGATCGGGTGGCGATATTCGTATAGCATGGGGTCAGTCCGGAGGGATGGGGTCTCCGGTATTTGATCAAATGTATTGGGGAGGAGTTCAATTCGCGCGCAGGCGGTCGCCTGCGCGGCCTGATCGCGGGCGGATAACCGCTGCGTTCAGTTCGGAATGAAAAACTCGCGCGCCGCATCGGCGATGTCTCGGAACGTAATTCGAGGGTCGCTGCGGGTCGGGGTATTTGACATTTTTTCAATCGACCGACCGATATGTTCGGTCGGCGATATGTCACGCAAACAATGGGGGGCGGCTGCCATGCCGGCATTCGTCCGGAATCACTCACCGAGAACCATCCGGAGGTTCACATGAAAAGGCACGGCAGCGACAGTTTCTACGTAGTCGGCGAGGGGGTGCTCGAGTTCGACAGGGACGGCCAGCCGACCACACGTCAGCCGTTGACGGTCGAGGAGCTGCGCCGATTCCGCTTCTCCCGGCTCGGACCGGTCGGCGCACCGATCGACGAGATGACCAGGGTCGCGTTGGCGAACGCGATCACCGCCGTTGTCCCGCAACCGGATTCGGCGGACCCGCCGATCCCGGCCGGGTTCACCTACCTCGGCCAGTTCGTCGACCACGACATGACCATGGACCGCACCGACGCACAGCTCGGCGCCGACGTCACCGTCGACGAGCTCGTACAAGGCCGCTCACCGGCCCTCGACCTGGACTCGCTCTACGGCAGAGGACCGACCGACCCGCACGACCGAATCTGCTACGCCGATGACGGGGTAAGTCTCGCGGTCGGGACCACCTCGCCGACGACCTTCCCCGACGCGCAGGTCGACGTCGAGATGGAAGGATTCGACCTGCCGAGGGCAGGCACGGGGGCCACCGCCGCCGACCGGCGACGTGCGCTCATCCCCGATTTACGCAACGACGAGAACCTCGCGGTCGCGCAAACTCATCTGGCGTTCATCCGATTCCACAACCGCGTCGTCGCCGAACTCGCGCTCAAGGGCAGGCAACGACTGTTCGCCGTTGCCCGCGAACTCGTTGTGCGCCACTACCAGTGGATGCTGGTCACCGATTTCCTGCCGCGCATCGTCGATCCAGCGATCGTCACCGACGTGTTCCGTAACGGTCGCCGCTTCTTCGACACCGACAGCCACCCGGGCCTCGGGGTGAGCCCGACGATGCCGATCGAATTCTCCGTCGCCGCGTATCGCGTCGGCCACAGCATGATTCGCGGCTCCTACGAATGGAACCGGGTGTTCAACATCGCCGGTCCTGGTTCGAACGCCAGCCTGCTGCTGCTGTTCACCTTCACCGGCACCAGCGGCAACTTCCAAGGCGGCTCACAGCTTCCCGAACTCGACGACCCCAACTCGGGTTTCGTCGACACCCTGCCGACCAACTGGATCGCGGACTTCCGCAGGCTCTACGACTTCACCGAAGTCGACCGACCCGACCTGGTGCCCCCGGCCACCGCGGGCGGCGGCAACGTGACAAAGCGCATCGACACCTTGCTGGTCGACCCGCTGAACATGTTGCCAGCGGGCACTTTCGGTGGACGGGGCACCAAATTCCCTGACATCCAGCGCAACCTCGCCTACCGCAACCTGACGCGGGCCCGCATGGTTCGTCTGGCCAGCGGGCAGCAGATGGCGGAGTTCCTCGGGGTCGCACCGCTGACCACGGAGCAGATTCTGCAGGGCGACAACGGCGCCCGCCTCGACACGCTCACCGCCGAGCAGCAGGTGCGCGTCGCTACCGAAACCCCGCTGTGGTTCTACATTTTGCGCGAAGCCGAGCTCAACAACGGGCTGCTCGGGCCCGTCGGTGGCCGCATCGTTGCCGAGGTCTTCCACCGCGCCATCGAAGGCAGCCGCACCTCGATCGTGCGGGAACCGGCCTGGCGTCCCCTGTTCGGTCCGGACTCGAACACCTTCCGCATGACCGACCTGCTGCTGTTCGCCTTCGAAGGGAAAGCTGATCTGCTCAACCCGCTCGGCGACTAGCGGCGAAAAGGCAACGGGCCCAGTCGGAGTGCTCGGCTCCGGCTGGGCTCCGCTGCGCTAGGTGGCACAGGATTCGCGGCCGTCTCCTGCGTGAGCTTCGCGCCATCGACGACGCGTCGGCCACCTCGCAATCAGCTACTTGACCAGCGCCACCGAGTTCGCCTACGGGATCTCACGGCTCGTCTTCGCCCTGCTTGGTGTTGTTGATCGACGCGATGCGACGGATCGACCGGTCCGACGTGCGACCGCCTGCGTTCGAGGACGACTACGCACGGACCGGAGTGCCGCCGGACGGTAGGTGCTCGTGATCGGCGCGTGGGGTGGCGCGTGGTGCGCGGCGGAGCCGGCGGCTATCCGCGCCGAGCGCGAGACCTCCGCGCAAATGCCGGAGTAGACGAGGTCGACGGTCGTCTTCCCCGTGATTCACGAGCACTCGGCAACGACACGGTTACCATTCCGCATACCCAGCGTCGAGCCGCCGTCGAGGCCGGTGATCGGCGTGTCGGCAAACCCTTGGCTATGATCTGTCGGACCGAGTCACTATCCTGCGAGGATGGTCAGCACTGATTCGGCTCTGCGCCGCCTCCTGCGCGATACGGGAAAATTGCTGCAGCCGTACGGGTTTGATGGCTCCGAGCCGTCCTGGGTGCGAGTCGAGCCCGACGGCGTCGCCTCGATCACCCGCACCAGGGTGACCCGCACCTGGACCGCTGGCCAGCAAGTGCTCGGGTTCAGCTTGCGCCTGAACGCCACCCCGCGGTCGTGGTGGGAGTTCAGCAACTGGCGTAACGCCAGGCTCGGCCTGTCGGCGACACCGCTGGAAAAGGCGAGCGGCCCAGGCCTGATCGAGACCAACGGCCTACCGGACGAGCTGACCACGGCATGGACCGTCCGCACCGACCCCGCACAACCGGGCCAGCATGTCCTGCAGGCCGATATCGACGCGATCCGCGCGCAACTACCGCGTCGCGTCCACGCCTACGCCCGCCGCGCGATCCGGCTACTGGAACCGGACCAGTACCTCGACGAACTCCTGACCCACCCCGACCCCGAGCTCAGAACCTGGGAAGCGATCGTCGTCCTGCTCGCCGACCGCGGCCCGTGCCCGGACCTGGACACCGCGATCGAGCGACTCCGCGAATGCTCGGCAGCACAGGACGCATCGATCTACGCCGAGGACGCCATCACCTACGCACACGCCCGAGCCGCCCTCACCTGAACATCAGTGCTCGAACATCACCGAGCACCGCAGCCTCGGCCGGCGATCATGGTTGACCGTGCCACCGAAGCGGTTTCGCTGAATCAACGTCGATGCAATCGCCGCGGATATCGCGCATGGTGCGGCCGAGCGCGCCGACCGTTGGCTCGGCGCTGAGCCTGCTGCCGACATCACCGCTGCCGCACCCCGTTCCCGGGCAGCGACGAGCGCACCAACTGCGCCACCCGATGGGCGCGTGACCCGGCCAGATCGAAGACGTAGTCACCGTGGCGGGTGTAGACGCCTAGTCGTGGGTACAGCGACCGATGCAGGACGCCCTTTCGCGGATGACCGTCGGCTCCGGCGCGCGGGGGTAGTTTGCGGGCATCGGTGATATCGGCAATGTCGATGCCGAGCACGATGTCTCGGCCCCACGCCTGCTTTTCGACGGCGGAGGCGGCGAAGACGATCCCCACCGGGTACACGGACAGCCGTCCGGCGACCGCGCCCCTGGCGGACAGCTCGTGCGCCCGCTCGTCGGTGTCGGGGTCGTACACCCACGCCGCCGACCACGACCCGATCGGTTCGACGCCCTCGACCATCCGCGCGGACTCCGCGGCGTCTCGGACGCCTGCCCGATCCAGGATCGCAGGCAACACCTTCGCGCGAATCCCCGTGGCCCCGCCGCCCTTTCCGCTCCGGTACCAGCGTGGCGCCCACCAGCTCGGCAGATGCACCATCCCGGCCACCACCAGGACCGCTCCGAACAGCATGGGCAGTGCGACCACCGAGGTCACCAGCCCGAACACCCCCGGCGCAACCCGCTGCGCAAAGCTGAGCGCGCCGCCGCCGAGGGTCAGCAACCCCAGCCCCGGCGCGACGGCGAACAACAACCTTCGCCCGCTCGCATCCCGAACCCACCCGCGCGCCCTAAGTGAGTGCCCTCGCCACGTCCACGCGGCGGTCACCACCAGCAGCGCACCCGATACAACAATGACCAACTCAGCGAACATATCTGGTACCCGATCGGATTCATTCGTTCAACACTCTGCGCCAGGCGACATCGGTGGCGAATGGACTCGTGTCCCGGATTGGGTTGCTGTACAACACAACTGATCCGGCTCCTGGCATACAGTTTGCCCCCGGCACGCCTAGGTGCATCGGTGAAACTACTCGAATCCGAATGTGCAGTCCCACTGGTTGATCCGGCTACCGAACCGTCGCGCTGCGGCCGAACGGGCTCATCACATGTCAATTCCGCGCTGTTCTGGGCTCCGTGCTTTCGGGAGTCGTGTGCGGGTTCATTCAGCGCATGTGGCGTGGATCACATTTTGATTTCCGTGGAACCTGGCGGGAACTTGCGCGTCTAAATCCATGACAGGCAACACCATTCGAGACAGGGGAGTTCTATGAGGTTGCGCATGACCATGGTCTTGGCTTCCGCCGCGATTGTGGGTTCGGGGTTGATCGCCGCGCAGGCGGCAGCGAGTCCGATCGTTCTCGGCGTGCAGGTGCCCGCACGCGTCGTCGACGGCCCGAACAACGGGTGCGTGCCGCCTCCGCTGGGGGAGGACGGCAAACCGTTGCCGCCGCCGAAGGGACCCGACGGTCGTCCGCTTCCGCCCCCGTCCGACCTCAACGGTCTGCCCTGCCCGCCTCCGGGTCAGGCCTGACGGCGGCACCGGTCCGGCGGGCCCGAGACAGGCGATCTGGGCCCGCCGGACCGGTTCTGTCAGCCGAGGAAGGTGTCCGAGGCGAATCCGCCCCAGGCCACAAAGACAGCCAGCGCGAGGTAAACCGCATTCACCAGCACGAGCTTGAATTGGCCGAGCCGCCCGTGCGTGATCATCGCACCGATCATGAGCACCACCCAGCAGGCCGCCGTCACCGCCACCATCCGGGGCGCGATATCGAGCACGGCGGGCAGAATCAGGCCGACCGCGGCCAACAACTCGAGGATTCCTAGCGACTTCACGAAGCCGACGTCGGCGGCCTCGACCCATTCCCCGCCGGAATGCGCGGCCAACTTCTCCTTGGGTATGAACGTCTTCGTGAAGCCGCCGCTGAGAGCGACCACGGCGAGCAGTCCGGTGCAGATCCACAGGGCGATATTCATCAGTTCCTCCTCGACGACGATTCGCACACAAGACACCGGATCGCCGATCCCTGTGACAGTCAAGCAAGATGGCGTGCGCCACAGAGGCGCGGCAGGGGGCGCAGCATCCGAAATGGCAATTGGTACGCGTCCTCTCGATTGCGCCACCTGAAATCAGTGGTACAGAGTGGCATTCGTGCACCTCGAACTGATCACCATCGTCGTAGCCGACTACGACCCGGCCATCGACTTCTTCGTCACCGCACTGGGGTTCGAGCTCGTCGAGGACGTGCCAGCACACACCAATGACGGCCGCCCGAAACGCTGGGTCGTCGTCCGCCCGCCCGGCGCCACCACCGGGATCCTGCTGGCCAGAGCCGACGGCGCCTATCAGCTCCCTGCCATCGGAAACCAGGTCGCCGGCCGCGTCGGCTTCTTCCTGCGCGTCGACGACTTCGCCGCCGAACACCGTCGAATGCTGTCCGCCGGTGTGCAATTCGTCAGCCAACCACGCACCGAGCCCTACGGTCAGGTCGCCGTCTTCCTCGACATCTCCGGCAACCGCTGGGACCTGCTCGGCCCGGCAGCGCCCTGACTCCAAGCCGCCGAGGTCGGATCCAGTCTGTGGCTGTTACCTCGGCGGACGCCCGCTGGTCTGACCGCCCGGCCAGCCGTCGTACTCGTCGGCATCGAAGTTTGTTGCAGCACAACGTGGTCGCGCTGCGTCGGCGGGGTCGCCTCGGCGTTCGCAGTGCGTACTGTGCAGCGGCCTGGCGCGATCGGACTTCCGGATGGTCAGGGGTTGCGGCGGCGAACGATGCGCTCGAGGATGCCGAGAGTGGCTTTGAGGGCGGATTCGGGGACTACCGGGAAGGTGAGGCGCGCCTTCCAATCCGGGTGGACTTCGGACCAGTCGTAGTACGAGGTGACCAGGGTGCCGTCGCCGGTGGGCTCGAGGCGGTAGCCGTAGATGTGGCGGGCATGTGGTCGGACGCGGGCACCTTCGACGGTCCAGGCGATCTCCTTGTCCTGGTTGAACTTTGTGATGACAACCTCGACCTCGTATCGGCCCAGCGGAACATCGCCGAGAGCTTCGCGGTCCATGTGGACCAAGAAGCGGTCGCCGGGCTGGGCGACCGGGTCGCCTTCGGCATCGATGAGCATGCCGGAGGCATCGATGTCCACATGGCCTTTCGGGTCGGTGAGGATCGCGAAGAGGGCCGCAGCCGGTGCGGGGATGACACGGGAGACCTCGATCCGTTCGCTGCCCGGTGTTTCCGCCGTCGCGATCAGGATCGCGCGACCGAGGACGTGACCCGACATGGTGAAGCCGAGCAAGGCAGGGGTGGCGTCCGCAGAGACGCCGATGGAGTCGACGTCGAGCGCGTGAACCACGACGAAGTAGCGATGCGGCCCATGCCCGGCCGGTGGTGCGGCGCCGAGGAATTGGGTTGTGCGCGCGTCGTTGGACACCTGATAAGCGCCCGCGGGCAGGCCCGAACCAGCCTCGTCGCCCGCACCCTCGGGGAGCTCGGTGACGGTGGCGGGGATGTCGGCCACGGCCCAATGCCAGAACCCCGAGCCAGTGGGGGCGTCGGGGTCGTAGACGGTGACGGCGTAACTCTTGGTGCCTGCCGGAGCGCCACTCCAGGACAGCTGCGGGGAGAGGTCTTTCCCGCCGGGGACGCCGGCGGAGAGCTGCTCGGGTGACCAGGCGGCGCCGTCGGTGACGCTGGTGCTGGTGACGGTGAAGGAGGCCGCCTCGGGGAGGCGAGCGAAGGGGTCGTTGGCGCTCATCGCGTCGGTCCTTTCAAGCACGTGGTGCGAAGGCGGGTAGATGAACGTCGATGTTTCATCGCCCGTGATCGACAGTAGCAAAGATAATCGATTATTGAAGAGATCGTCTATGATGCTGGCATGACCTCGACGGCCGCCACCCCGGGCAAACAGATGCTCTCCGAGCAGGTCTACGCACACCTGCGGGGTGCGATCATGCGCGGAGACTTCGCCCCCGGTGCCGCCCTGAAACCGCAGGACCTCGCGAAGGAACACGGCGTGAGCTTGGCTGTCGTCCGCGAGGCCCTCGTGCGATTGGTCGGCGAAGGCATGGCCGACCGGCTGCCCAATCGCGGCTTCGCCGTCCCCGCGTTCTCCGATCGCCGCTGGCAAGACATCGCCGAGGCGCGCCGGACCATCGAACCGGTCCTGCTCCGGATGTCCATCGAGCGCGGCGACCTCGACTGGGAGGCGCGCGTGCGGGCCGCCCACCACCGGCTGTCCCGCACGCCGGCATGGGTGCCCGAGGAGGGCAAGCATTACAGCGAGGCGTGGGCCGAAGCGCACCGGATCTTCCACCGCACCTTGCTGGACGGCTGCGGCAATCCCGTCCTGCTGCAGACCTTCGACCGCATGTGGACCGCGAGCGAGCTGGCACGCCGCTGGTCAGGACTGCGCAACCCCGACCGCGACGGCGACGAAGAACACCGCAGGCTGGAGGAAGCAGCATTGGCGCGCGACGCCGACACTGCCGCAGCGATATTGGCGCGGCACCTCACGTTGACCGCGGCCGGACTGACCGAGGACACGACGGCGTCGTAGTATCGAAAACGCCTGCGCCCCAAGTGGAATCGGTCCCGGCCGGGAAGCGTGGCTCAAGGCCACGGCCGACCGGTGTCGTAGATGATCCGATCCGACTCGCCGAGCAGCCGGTACATTTCGACCCGGAGACCATGCGGACCTTCTGCCTCCCTGCCCGTCCAGCCGAAGCCGTGCCGTCGATAGACGTTGTCGGCGCGCAGGTTTTCTTCGCGGACCCAGAGAACCACCCGCCGGTAGTCGTTGTCTGTGGCCCAATCCACCACCGACTGAATCAAGTGGTTCGAGGCGCCGCTGCCCTGGGCTTCCGGCGCCACGAACATGGATACCAGCTCGACGGTATCCGGCCGCTCGTGTTTCACCACCGCTACCGCCCCGGTCGGTTCGCCGTTCTGGAGGGCGACGAACTTGGCGTGGCGTGCTTGCGCGCGCCGGCGCCATTCCTCGGCGGAACGCGCGAACATTTCGTCGAACGTCGTCTTGTACTCCGCAGGCGCTGCGGCGAGTGTCCTCAGCGAGATCTCACGATCCAGCTGCCAGTCATCCGGAGTCAGTTGCCGTATCGCCGTCGGCGTCTCGTGGGCAGGCGGACCGTGCGGCGGCCCGGCGGACAGTAGCGGCGGGTCCCAGTCCATCGGGCATCCGTTCGAGTCGAAAGGCCGCCCGTCCTGGTCACGTCGACCGCTCGTCATCCACGAGCCGAGGTGCCATTGCGCTGGTACGGGACTCGACAAGTCGCCGTCGGTGTATGTCCGGACCGCGGTCTCGATGGCTCGTGCGCCGATGTGCTGGCCACGGGCGGCTGCGGCGATTTCTGTCGTCGCACGAGTCGCGTGCAGCTCCACTCTGTCGGTCACTCCGCGCATGAGAGCCCTCAGGATCTCCGCCCTCAGCACCCAGCTCGCCCAACCTTCCTGGACCCTCCACGAATGACTCCTTTCGGCCCTATCGGACCACAGTCGGAGCCGGACGAGAAAGCGGGGAACCTCAGCGCAGCACGGGACAATTCGATCGGCCCGCGGCGGTGGGGGAGTGCTGCTGCGGTCGAAGGGTTCGCTGATCAAGGCGGCGGACTGTGCGCGGATGGGCTATGCTCGTCGGCGATGACTACCGGGACTGCCTCGCGGCGCACACGGATTGGTGACCCGGTGCTCTTCTGAGCGCCGTGCGGGCCGATAGGTGCCCGCTGGTGGATCGCGGAACAGGGTTCGCGCGTGGCCCGCCTCCGTCGTATTGATCACAGCTTCGACAGATCAACTACGACAGGACAATTCATGCCATCCACGACTCTGCAGATTACCACCGCCGACGGCTCGGCCGACGCCTTCGCGGCCTTCCCCGACGACGGCGAGCAACACCCAGGGGTGCTGTTGTACATGGACGTTTTCGGCGTGCGGCCCGTGTTGGAGCAGCGCGCCCGCGAACTGGCCGAACACGGGTATTACGTGCTCGTCCCCAACGTCTACTACCGGCACGGCACGACACCGCTGGTCGAACTTCCCGAGCACATCAGCAACGACGCCCGGATCGCGATCGTCGACCAGCTGATGCCGTTTGTCGAGGCGCACACCGTCGACCGGGTCCTGCGGGACGCCGACGCCTACGTCAGCTTCCTCACTGCCCAACCCGAGGTCAGCGCCGGACCGGTCGCCGCGATCGGCTACTGCATGGGCGCGGTTCTCGCGCTGCGCACCGCGGCAGCCGACCCGGACCGGGTGGCGGCCGTCGCCGGATTCCACCCGGGCCTGCTGGTCACCGACGCACCGGAAAGCCCACATCGCCTCGCCCCCAGGCTGACTGCCCGAATCCACCTCGCCCACGCCGAACCCGACATGACACCCGAGGCCATCGCCGAACTCGACCATGCGTTGGACGCCGCAGGGGTCGACTACACCTCCGAGATCTACCCGGGCACCGTGCACGGCTTCACCATGTCCGACACCAGTGCCTTCAACCCTGCTGCCCTGCAACACCATTGGGATCGCCTGATCCCGCTCCTCGCAGGCACCCTGACTACCGGGTGATCGGTGGCATCGCGGATACGGTGCTGCCGAGGATGTTTCAGAGTTGCCGGACGCGTAGCACACCGGTCAGCAGCGGCAGGGTGAACTCGTCGGCTGTTTCTGGTGTGCTCGCGAGGAAAGCACGAATCCTGTCGAGGAGGGCCCGGCGTTGCTGTCCGGGCATGACCAGCACCCCGGCCCTCGTCGCGAGCGTCGCGACGAGGGAGTCCGCGGTGCGACGCTGCCCGTGCGGGAACTCGGCCTGCTCGGGCAAGCCGAACCGCGCGGGCACACCGGTGCGGGGAAGGTGCAAACCCGCCGTCGCGCCGCGCCAACTGCTGAACGTGTCTCGCGCGCCGATGGCCGCGGATCCGCTGACCCGCTCGAGTCCGGCAATCCAGTCGACGCGGTCGTCCACGACGTTCCACAATCCGGCCAGAATGCCACCGGGCACAAGGACTCTCGCGATTTCGGGCCCCGCGACGGCCATATCGAACCAGTGCATCGCGTTTCCCGCCAGCACGGCATCCACGGACGCATCGGGCAGCGGTATGGCCTCGGCACTACCCGGCAGGGCCCGCACGGCCGGCCACGCGCGGCGCAGCTCGGCCAGCATCGCCGGGTCGGGCTCGACCGCGTTGACTTCGGCACCGAGCGCGACCAAAGTCCCTGTCAGCTTGCCGGTTCCGGCACCGAGGTCGAGCACGCGCAGGCCGGGCGCGGGCGCCAGTGCCCAGCGCACCGCCTCCGGCGCGTAGTCCGGACGATGCTCGGCATAGGCCGGGGCCGCCGCGCCGAACGACGAGGCCAGCCGAACTCGTGCGTCCTGTTCCATACTGTCAACCCTACCGACGCCGCAGATGCGCACTGCGCGAATGAGTTCGGCGCCTCAGCCTTGCGCGCAGCTGTTCGGGTCCGCTCGGCGCCGGAGCGTATTACGCACGGCCGCAGATCATTCACGCAGGGTCGAGGCAAACTCCTGCACATGGCCTGCACCGTGCAGCGGACGTCCGTGACCGAAGCAGACCACGCGGGGTTCGAGCGCGGCCAGGCGACGGATCGACGCCCGATTGCGCTGCGGATCGAGACAGAATCCCGGTGGCGCCTCGCCGATCTCGCCCCCGAGGACCTTCGGGCGCCGGTTCAGCACATCACCGACGATGAGCAACCGATCCGACTCGCGCCACAGCGAGATCGAACCGTGGGTGTGGCCGGGAGTCTCGAGCACCTCGAACCCGGCGACCTCGTCGCCCTCACGCAGCCGCCGATCGACCGGATGTGGCGGGCCTGCCCAATGTTTCAGCTGCCAGCGCACCACCGGATGATCAGGCGCCGCCTCCGCCAGCGTGCCGTGTTCCAGCGCGTCCGCATCCGCCGCGCCGCACGCCAGCGACAACCCGAGCCGCTCACACACCACATGACTGGATCCCTGATGATCGGGATGGGCATGTGTCACCACATGCGAGCGCACCCGGCGACCGGCGAGCTGCCGCAATATTCGGCGCGCCGCCCAGCGCGATCCCGAATCCACCAGCACGTCACCGACCAGGTACGCGTTGTAGGCATATTTCGGCCTGCCATCGAGCAGATAGACCTCGTCAGCGATCTTTTCCATCGTCATCCCCTCCTGCATACGCTTCCGTATGGATACGCAACCGTATCCATACGGCACCGTATGTCGCCGATGACCGGCCTGTCAATACGGCACCGTATTCTCAGGGCATGGCTGCAGATCCGAGCGCGAAAGAGTCGACACGACTGTCGGCGCAGGACTGGGTGTGGGCGGCCTTGCGGGCCATCGCCGCGGGCGGGTTGACCGCGGTCGCGGTGGAACCGCTGGCCAAAGCCCTCGGCGTGACGAAGGGCAGCTTCTACGCGCATTTCCGCAACCGCGACGAACTCGTCGCCGCCGCGCTCGACCAGTGGGTGCGCTCGCACGGCTACGAATCCCTGGCGCCCTTCGAAGAGATCGACGACCCGGCCACGCGGCTACGGCGCCTGCTCGAGGCGATCGTGACCGCGGGAGAGACCGGCCCGCCCTCGGTGCAACTCAGTCTGATCGGCGAATCCGGCGACGAACGGGTCCGCGCGGCGGTGCAACGGGTGGACCGCACCCGATTGGACCTGTTGACACGCACCTATCGCGAACTCGGTGTGCCGCCCGCACAAGCCGCACACCGCGCGCGTCTGGTCTATGCCACCAGCCTCGGTCTGCTCCATCTCGCCGAGCACGACCGCGACGACGCAACCACCGACGAGCAGCGGGCCGCATTCCGCGGCGAAGCCGTCGCGATCTTCCTCCCCGATCCACACCCGACAGGCTCGGGTGCCTGAGCATGTACCGCGGGTGATGCGGAGGGAGCGTTGGTGATTCGTTGTTGCAGACCGACGCAGGCCCGATTTCTCGATCGCGCGCAGTGAAGTTGCGTACGTAGCGACCGGAAGTGCGGAATCATTGTTCCCACCTGGGTGATTAGGAGGCTCCGTGATGCCGCAGCCGACTACTTGGCGCGAAAGTCGCCGTCGGACCGGGTTTTTGGCGGCCGCGCTGGCGCTGCTGCTGGCGTATGCCGTCTCGATGGGGGCCTCGGCCACCCGGGCCGCGGCCCAGCCTGCGGGCCTGACACCGCAGCAACTGGCGGGACAGCGGGTGATCTACTCCTATCCCGGCCTGACGCCGCCGCAGTCGCTGTTCGACGACATCCGCGCGGGCCGGGCCGCAGGCGTGATCTTCTTCGGGGAGAACATCTCCGGTACCGACCAGATCGCCGGGGTGGTCACCCGGCTGCGGCAGGCGCAGGCCGAAAGCCCGATCCCGGTGCCGCTGTTGTTGATGACCGACCAAGAAGGCGGAGTCGTGCGACGGCTGCCCGGAGAACCGGTGCGCTCGGCCAAGCAGGTCGGTCAGTCCGCCGACCCGGTGGGCGCCGCCCTCGACGCGGGACGCGCGGCGGGTGCGAATCTGCGCGGGGTCGGCATGAACGTCAACCTTGCCCCGGTGCTCGATGTCTTCGACACGCCAGGCAATTTCATCGACCGCACCCAACGCTCCTTCAGCGACGACCCCTACGTCGTCGCCGCGCTCGGGTCCGCGTTCACCCTCGCCCAACAAGCCACCGGTGTCGCCGCCACCGCCAAGCATTTCCCCGGCCTCGGCACGGCGCCCGCAGGACAGAACACCGACACCGGCCCGGTCACTCTCCCGGTGACCCTGTCGCGGCTGCACCAGGTCGACGAGATGCCGTACCCGGCAGCCATCGTCGCAGGCGTCAAACTGGTGATGATGTCGTGGGCGATCTATCCTGCCCTCGACGCCGACCACCCTGCCGGCCTGTCGCCCACGATCGTCGATCGGGAATTGCACGGCCGCAACGGTTTCCGCGGCGTCACCATCACCGACGCGATCGAGGCCGAGGCGCTGAGTGCGTTCGGGACCACCGGCGAGCGGTCGGTGGCCGCGGCGCTGGCCGGGATGGACCTGATCCTGTGCTCGGCCCGCGACACCACCCAGGGCACGGACGCGACCACCGCGCTGGCCGACGCCTACACCTCCGGCCGACTCGACCCGCAGACGTTCACCGCGGCCGTCGGCCGCGTCACCGCGCTACGCGCCGGGCTCCCGTGAACGAGAATGTCGGTGGGTATCGGTAGCGTCACAGGCGTGGAAACAGGGGAACGTATCCAAGAACTCGCCGACCGCATCGTCGCGCTGCGCGACGCCTACTACCAGGGCTCGCCGCTGGTCGCCGACGCCGAGTACGACGCGATCGAAGACGAGTTGCGCGGCCTGATCGAGGCGAACCCCGACCTCGCGCCGGACCCGAACCCGCTCGATCACGTCGGCGCGCCCGCGGTGCTGCACGCCCCGATCCGGCACGCGCGCCCGATGCTGTCGCTGGAGAAAGCGACCAAGCCCGAGCAGGTCGTCGCGTTCTTCGATCGGTTTCCCGGCCAATCGGTGGTCGTGATGCCGAAACTCGACGGCTTGTCGCTGTCCCTTGTCTTCGAAGACGGGCGGCTCGCGCGGGCGGTGACCCGCGGCGACGGCACCACCGGCGACGACGTGACCATGCTCGTGCGCGCGCTGGTGGACGGCGTTCCCGAACGGATCGACACCCCGGGACGAGTCGAGGTGCGCGGCGAGGCGGTGATGCTGCGATCGACCTTCGCCGCCTACAACACCGCGCATCCGGACAAGCCACTGATCAACCCGCGCAACGCCGCGGCAGGCACGCTTCGCGCGAAGGACCCGGCCACGGTCGCCGAGCGACGCCTGCAATTCTTCGGCTTCGACCTCGATGCCGCCACCGACGACGCCGCAGTCGACCTCGAAGAAGGACTGCGCGCGCTGGGCATCGCGGGCGCGCAGATGCGCCACTGCGCCGACGCCGAGCAGGCCCAGGCCGCGATCACCGCGATCGAACAAGGCCGCAACCAACTCGACTACGACCTCGACGGCGCGGTCCTGCGGCTGGCCGATCGAGATGCCTACGCGGCCGCCGGAACTCGGTCGAACTCCCCGCGCGGCGCGCTGGCGTTCAAATTCGCCGCCGAGGAGAAGACGACGTTGCTGGTTGATGTGGTCTGGGACGTCGGCAAGACCGGCAAGATCGTCCCGGTCGCCTGGTTGGAGCCGGTGTTCGTGGGCGGAACGACGGTCACCCGCGCCACGCTGGCCAATCAAGAGGTGATACGCGCCCGCGACATCAAGGTCGGCGACACGGTGCTGGTGCGCCGCGCGGGCGATGTGATTCCGTTCGTGGCAGGCGTGCTCGACGCCGCCAAACGGACCGGCCAGGAGCGCGAGATCGTGCCGCCCACCGTCTGCCCCTCGTGCGAGCAGCCGGTCACCGAACAGGGCAACAGCCGAGAACTGTTCTGCACCAACGCTTCCTGCCCCGCACAGACGGTGCGCAGGCTCATCCACTGGGCGTCCCGGGCAGCGGCGGACATCGACGCCATCGGGCAGAAGTGGATCGAGCGACTCGCCGAAGCAGGCATCCTCGACAGTCCCGCGGACTTCTACACGCTCACGAAAGAGCGTCTGCTCGAATTCGACGGCATCGCCGAGATATCGGCCGCACGCATGATCGAGTCGATCGATGTGAGCCGCCAGGTCGGCTTGCGCCGCGCACTGATCGGGTTGGCGATCCCGATGGCCTCCGACGGCACCGCCGCCCGCCTCGCGCGTGCCGGCTTCGGCTCGCTGGAAGAGGTCGCCGACGCGGGCGAGGAACGCCTGGTCGCCGTGGAAGACATCGGCCCGAAGGTCGCCGCCTCGCTGGCCGCGCACCTCACCCGCCTACGCCCGGAACTGGAGCGACTGCGCAAGGCAGGCGTGTCCCTCGACGTGCGCGCCGAAGACCTCCCGCCGGTCGTCGCCGCCGGTGCGCCGCTGGCAGGCAAGACGGTGGTGATCACCGGCGCCATCAGCGACCCACGCTCCGGCGAAAAGGTCGCGCGCCCCACATTCCAGCGCCTGTGTGAAAAGGCAGGTGCGACAGCGGCATCCTCGGTCTCGGCCAACACCGACATGCTCATCACCGGCGCAGGCGTCGGCGACAGCAAACTGACCAAGGCGGAAAAACTCGGCGTCGAGGTCGTCGATCAAGGCGAGATCTGGACCCTGCTCATCGCCGCCAAGGTCGTCTAGGTTCGCGCCGTGCGGGACGGGGACTCGGTGCGGCTGCCGCTCAGACGGGGTCGATGGGATCTGTGCCGGTAACTCGAGTCGTTGGGCGGGCGGGTGCGGCGACGCGGCTGCCCAGTGACGCGTAGACGATCGACGCGACAAGCAACGCGAGCAGCCCGATGCTCATGGCGGGCACGGCAATCGACTGCGCAATGTTCAGGTACTCCGGCGTGCGGCTGTTGTATCCGTCCACACCCAGCAGCCGCCCGGCGGGCGATTGCCAATCGTCGGCGTCACCACCGTCGGACATGAACCAGCAGAAGACCGTCAGCCCCACCAGATACACCCACAGCAGCGCCAGCACCACGCTTCGGCCTACCGCCCCCGCGGCCGCGAAAGAGCTGGTAGCGGAGAACATTCCCCGCGCCATCCAGCCCGACGCGGCTATACACATCAGCCAGACCGGTGCGCCGAACACGAACAGAAAGACGAAAATCCACCCGGGATCCACCAGCAGCCGCGCCGCCAGATCCACCACTTGAACCACCAGAACCGCCGCCGCGGTGACGACCGCCCACGTCCGCATCCCACTCATCACCGCCGCCCTTCCCACGCTCGAGTTCTTGCTTGCGACTTCGAGTGTGCGCCGCCGCCGCGACCGGATCATGAGTAGTCCTACCGCCCGGTGCGCGGTACTTCCACGACCCTGGACGCGGCGGGCCGCTACCGAGCTGACCGGCGTGTCCGCGCGGCTGACATGATCTCGGTGTGAACCTACGATTCGGTATTCAGTTGGCGCCGACGGTCACCGAGCTGCCGCAGCTGCGCGCGATGGCCAAGGTGGCGGACCGGGAAGGCCTGGACCTGCTCGGCATCCAGGATCACCCGTACTCGGGCGGACTGGCCGACACGTTCGCGGTGATCGCCACGGTGCTCGCGGAAACCGAACGGCTGCGGGTGTTTCCGGATGTGGCCAGTCTGCCGTTGCG
This sequence comes from Nocardia sp. NPDC049149, assembly GCF_043197455.1. Taxonomy (NCBI): domain Bacteria; kingdom Bacillati; phylum Actinomycetota; class Actinomycetes; order Mycobacteriales; family Nocardiaceae; genus Nocardia; species Nocardia sp. NPDC049149. Next base: position 824,165 of record NZ_JBICTD010000004.1, on the reverse strand, counting down.
CGGGCCCGCGATGCTCGGGAAGCAGGCCGCGACCTTGGATCTGCTCAGCGGCGGACGATTCGAACTCGCGCTCGGCGCCGGCGCGTTCTGGCCCGCGATCAGCGCCATGGGCGGTCCGGTGCGATCGAATCCCGAAGCGCTGCAAGCCCTCGAGGAAGCCACCGCCATCATCCGCGCCATGTGGCATCCCGGCACGAAAGCGAAAGTCGAAGGCGCGCACTACACCGTCAAAGGCGTGCAGTCCGGACCCGCCCCCGCGCATCCGGTCGGAATCTGGTTCGGCAGCGTCGGCCCGAAAGCCAACGCCCTCACCGGGCGCATCGCCGACGGATGGACCGCACCCATCCCGCACTACCTGCCCTACGAGAAATGGCAAGCGACACAAGACATCATCTCGATAGCCGCCATCGACGCCGGACGCAACCCGGCCGACATCACCCGAATGGCCCAACTCGTCGGAACGATCACCGACACTCCTGGACCGGTCACCCTGCGCGGCGAGGAGCCGATTCGCACCGACGCCGCAGGCTGGGCCCGCATCCTCGCCGATCTCGCCACCGAAACCGGCTTCGACACCTTCGTGTACTGGCCCGAGTCCGCCGACGACACCCAACTCCGCCGCTGGATCAGTGACGTCGTCCAGACCACCCGCGCGTTGTGCGCCTGACAGTCGAAACCTGTTCGGGTAAGACATGATCGAAGTTCGACCACACGGTGCTGCTGTGTGGTCTGATCGGCGTACAGACCTCGGGGAATCGCTCTGTCAGACTCGGTGCATAGACACGAATTGTGTGATTTCCCAATCTGGAGTGGATCCATCATGACTGATTACACGCAGAAGGCTGCCGAGGCCATTTACAGCGAGACACGGAAGAAGAACGAAGATCCCGGTGCAGGTGAGAAGCAACGGCAGCGGGTGCTCAAGCAAGAAGCAGAGGATGCTCTCAAAGCGCGATTGCGGCAGGTGAAAGACACCAATCAGCGCTAGGAGCCGAGGTGCCCGACCAACAGGCGTATGACGCGAGCATCGTGGATCCAGCCCGCATTCGTTCTTATGCGCGCAAAATTGCCGGACAAGTGCAAGGCCGCCGACCCACTGTCACCCATCAGTACCGCGGAATTGTGACCAGGGGTTGGATCATCAGCAACTACCGCGAAGAAGGGGCGCGTGACTCGGGGCGGTTCAGCAGTTGGGAATCCGGCCACCTGTTCTTCCTGCGCGAGGACGGCGAGCTGATGCGCGGACAGTATCAGGTAACCACCGATCGGTACGACGATGCCTGCGATCCACTGCGTACTCCGGACTGCTTCGAACTCGAGTTCTTGGCAGACAGTGACATGACGTGGCTCGATCGACCACCCGCCGATCTGCACTATCGCAAAGTCCGCTCCTCCAGCGGTGAGCGAGAAGAGATGCGTGCCAAGTACTACCTGAAGGTGCACGCGAAGGGTGTCGGGCTTTCGGTGGCGCTGAAGCGATTGACCTGACCCCCACTGCTCGATGTCGCGAACCTCTGCTACCGAACTGGGTGACGACCAAAGGGTCATGTGCTGCGGATTGGCTTCGGCGGAGCAGGAGCCGCAACGACGGTGTGTGACTGCTCGCTGGAGGGCATGAAATCCGCTCGGTAGCAAGTCTTCGGAAGGCATGAAATTCTTTAATTCGCAAATCTGCTACAGGCACGAAATTGTTTAGCGCGCAAATCCCGTGGAGGGCATATAAGCCATTCGGTCGCAACAGTTTTGGATAAGAATCTCTGTAATTGACAGCGCGGTTGCACTTTGCTTAGTGTCGCTGTCGTTCAGGTTTTCGCCGATCGATATCCGAAGGTGTTCATGACCACGCCTCCACCGCTGCCGAAATTCAGGCAGCAGTTGATTCTTGCCGTTCTCATGGTGTGTTCGCTGCTGATTTGGCTGGACAACACCGTCCTCAGCACCGCGCTGGAGACCCTTGCCGACCCGGTCCGTGGACTGGGAGCCAATCCCGGTCAGCTGCAATGGGCGACCGGCTCGTACACGCTGGCCTTCGCCACATTGATGTTCACTGCAGGCGCATTGGGCGACCGCTTCGGTCACCGGACCGTGTTCTCCAGTGGGCTGGTGATCTTCGCCGGGTCCTCGCTGTTGGCGGCCTACGCCGGCGACGCAGGCCAGCTGATTGCGGCTCGCGCCGCGATGGGCGTGGGCAGTGCGTTGATCACGCCCGCCATGCTGGCCATCCTGATGTGGACCTTCACCGGGCCCGCGCGGACTGCCGCGATCAGCATTTTCTCGACCTCGGCCGGTGTCGGAATGGCCGCAGGCCCGGTGCTGGCCGGGTTCCTGCTCGACCATTTCTGGTGGGGCTCAGTGTTTCTGATCAATGTCCCGGTCGCGGCACTGGCATTGGTCGGGCTCCTCGTGCTGGTTCCGAATTTCCGCAGCCCCACGCTGCGACCGCTGGACTTCGCTGGAATGTCGTTGTCGATCGGCGGGCTCGTTGCCTTGGCCTACGGGCTGATCCAGGCGGGACAGGTGACCGCGTGGACTCGTCCCGATGTCTGGGCGCCGATCGTAGTCGGCCTGGTGCTGCTGGCCGTGTTCGTGCTCGCCGAACTGCGGGTCAAGCAGCCCAGCTTCGATCCGCGACTGCTCGCGCACCGCACATTCGGTGGCGGCAACGTGGCGCTCGGCTTGCTGCTCTTCGCCGTCGCCGCCATCACCTTCTACAACGCCTTCTATCTGCAAGGCGCACTGGGATTTTCGCCGATGCAAGCGGGGTTGGCCAATATCCCGACCGCGCTCGGTGCGCTCGTGGGCGCGCCCCTGGGCGCACGCCTGGTGCGCCGCCTGTCGCTACGCCCCGTCGCCGTGCCCGCGCTGACCGTGGCCGCGCTGACCATGGGCGGGTACGGGTTCCTCGGACTGCACACACCACTCGTCTGCATCGAGATCCTGTTGCTGGTCCAGGGTCTCGCGATCGGCATCGTGATCGGCCCCGTGACCGCCGCGTTGATCAGCAACCTGCCGCTGGAACAGGCCGGTGCGGGTTCGGCCGTCACCAACACCGTGCGACAGACCGGCAGCGTCATCGGCATCGCAGTCGGCGGCACGATCATGTCGATCGCCTACCGACGTGCGATCGAACCAGCGCTGCAAGGCGTACCCGGTGCGGTGCAGGATCAGGCGCGAGTTTCCGCCGAACAGGCCCGCCACGCTGCCACCACCATCAGCCAGCCCAGTCTTGCCCAGGCTGCCGACAATGCGTTCATCCACGCGATGCACGTCGGCGCGGGCTGGATCACCGTCATCGCACTGCTCGGCGCTGCCGTGCTGCTGATCACCTTGCCTGCTGCCGGAAAACAGAAGAATTCCGTGGAGCTCGGCAACGACTCTCACGGTGGGGCCGACAACCAACCCCACTATGAGAGCGCCGACGCGGGCAGCCGTTGATGCGTTGGACACCGGGCACAGACCCAGGGTTCGGCAGTCGACCATCAGCGTTGCCTCTGATGCTATTTCGGCAACGAGTCAACGCATGGAACAATTCTCGGCCGTGGAACTGACACCGATCGGCGATCGTCTCTTGGGCGCCACGGTGTGTGGGCTCTGGCGGCTCGCAGCCGTATCGGATGATGGACAGATCCCGTTGACCGGCACCCTGGTTCTCGAATCCGAGCGTGGTTTCGTGACGCTGTCGTACTCCCAGGACGGGCTTTCGGTTCGTGGCCCGGACATGCTCAGCGACATTCGTTGGGACACAGAGCCTGAGCTGCTGCCGAGCAACCAGGGCAACGCCGAGGAATGGATCGAACTGATCCCCATCGAGCATCAGATCGATGCTCCCGAGTTCCCGTTGTTCGTCGATGGAGTGCGTGCTTGGTTCGGTATCGGGGCCTACCTCGACACGTTCGGAATCGAGCTGACGAGCGGAGACCGCACGCTGGTTCTCGCGACAACCGATGGTTTCGACCTGAATGTCTCCAGTCTCCAGCAGATTCGGCGGCGCGCCGAACTGGTCGCCACCCACATGAACCTGCGCTTGATCGAACAAGAGCAGACGCTGTGACGACCGGTTGTCAGTAGGCGGCATTGACTCCGTACTCGGCCTGGGCGCGCGTGAAGCCCTCATACACCAACTGATTGATCAGTCCGGACCGAGAGAACGAGGTGTACTCGAGATACTGCTTGGCGCTCTTTGCCGCCTGCTCGTTCCAGTTCACATTCAGGCTGTCCACCGCGAACGTAGCGTCTGCGGTAGAGAAGCCTTCATACTCGAGCTGGTGGATCAGACCGCCGCGGGAGAAGGCAGAGTAGTCGAGGTACTGCCGGGCAGACCGGATGGCGTTGCGCTGGCTGGCGGTGATGTCCTGCTTGGCCGGGGAGAATTCGACCGCAAGTGTCGATACGGGCGCCGCGATATTCAGCTGAGCGACGTCGGCCGCTGCCGGAGCGCTGTTCCATGCGGGTGCCGCCAGGACGAGAGCCAGTACCGGGGCGCTGACCAGCCACACCCACGTCTTCTGCTTCTTCGGCGAGCCTACGGCCGACAGGTAGCTGGGCTGTGGGGTGGGGAACGGCTCGGTCATCTGTACTCCTGCTTTGCTCATTACGCCGAAATCGCCGTCCGCGAATGATTCGAGGCAACCCCAGCGGAACGGACTGGGGATCAACGCAAGACGACAACAACAAGCCTATGGTCGGCACGCCCCCGCCACAGTCGTCCGAACAACCTACTCCGGTACAACCCCAACCAGCAGTGACACCGAAACCACCCACACAGAACGCAAATGGGCAAACCCCGGAGGTTCACCCCGATCGGGCAGGCCCGGACGGCGAGCCAGCCGAACGCACTCAACTCGGCTAGTAGCGCGCGTTCCCTTGGCCGAGTTGACGCTGATCAACGCGCGCTCCGCGTGGCATTGTCGCTCACGGCAGAGCCACGGGTTGCCGAATGTGTTGTGGCCGAGGGCCGCTAGGGGTTCAGGCAGGTTCCGGACTTCGGGTCGAAGACCAGTCCCGGCGGGCAGTCTTGCGTCTGAGTCATACCGTTGCTGCATGTGACGAACTTGGTGCGGTCGTTCGGATAGGGGTAGTCGCCGTCGGCCTTACCGGTGCAGAAATCCGCGGGAACGGTCATGGTTGGGAATCCCTTCGTGGGTGGAGATCAGACGGTTCCAATCAGAGCATGCGATGCGCTCGATTCGTCTGGCTTCCAGGCATGTTCAGCGGCGCACCGACACAGAACGCCGATCCCGATCCACTCGCGACGAGTGCGCGGTATTCGGCTATGAGCGCGCGTCCATGCCAGGCCGCGTGTTAGGCGCACAAGCGGACCTTTCCGAACGCAGCGCGAGCCAAACCCGCCATGGCATGGTCCCGCGCCCGGATCGTGGTGGTGCGCACAAGTTCGCCCCATGACTTGTGCGCATCGGTACAGAATCTGCGCGGGATCGAACCCACAGACTTCGCATAGGGCAGGAGTGGTCGCTGTGGCACACGATAATCGGCTACTTAACACTGGTGGTAGGACTTGATCCCGGCCAGGATCGGGTCCAGGTGCCCGGTGAGAAGCTCCCTAATCGGCTGCCCGCCTGCGTCATTGGTGTGGCTCTCACATGGCTTGCCTCTCACCGGTCACCGTGCCGGGAATGGCTGAAGAGGGGTTTGCCCAAGCTCGAAGTAGCGGTGCCTTCCCGCACGGACCTCACACACCCGAGACGGGAAGGATCACACTGGTAGTGGTCATCATCGGAATGGACCCACACAAACGCTCAGCCACGATCGAAATCATCGACCACACCGGCAAAATCCTAACCACGGGCCGATACGGCACCGACAACACCGGCTACAGCGAAATGCTCACCGCTGCACAGCGATACACCGAGCGGGTGTGGCGATCGAGGGCTGCAACGGCATCGGCCGACATATCGCCGACCGCCTGGTCCATGACGGGGAAACCGTGATCGACGTTCCCGCGAAACTCTCGGCGCAAATTCGAGTCTTCGCCACCGGCAACGGCCGCAAGACCGACCCGGTCGACGCACATTCGGTAGCCCTGGCAGCGCTGCGCGCGCCGGATCTGCGTCGCGTCCAGGCCGATTCGGAGCTGATCGCGTTGGACATGCTCGCCGATCGCCGCGACGAACTCGGCCGCGCCCGCACCGACACCGTCAACCGGCTCCACCGACTGCTGCTGGAATTGCTGCCCGGCGGAGCGAAGAAATTTCTCTCAGCCATGCAAGCACGCAAGCTGGTCGCCACCGTCAAACCCCGCGATCCGGCAGGCAAGGTCCGGCGCCGTCTGGTGGTCGAGTTGATCGGCGAGCTGGAAGCCATCGACCGAAAGACCAAGGCCGCGGACAAAGAACTTCGCCAGCTCGTCAGCGAGCGGGGTTCGACGCTGGCCGACCTCAATGGCATCGGGCCGGCCGGCGCGGCCCGGCTGCTGGCCGATGTCGGTGACATCCACAGGTTCCGAGACCGGGATCGGTTCGCCTCCTGGAACGGCACCGCACCTCTGGACGCTTCTTCCGGCCAGCAGCAACGACATCGGCTCTCCCGTGCTGGAAACCGCAAAATCAACCGGGTCCTGCACACCATGGCCATCGTTCAACTACGTCGTCCCAGCACCGGGCGCACCTACTTCGACCGTCGCAGAGCCCAGGGCAAGACCTCTATGGAAGCAATGCGGGCGCTGAAACGGCGCCTGTCGAATGTCGTCTACGCACGCATGCTCGCCGATCAGCGTAGACGGGAAACGGCAAGCCCGGGAGGGCAATCGGGGACGACTATCAACTCCAGCGCGACCGGCTCAACCCCGCACACCGGCACTTCGGACAAGCCACAACCCGGACTTACCGCTAACCAGAATAGTCCCGACCTGCAACCCACGTCTTGACACGAGAGGGGAGCCATCACCGGGCATTTGTACGGCCCAGATTCCGGCCCCGGGTTGACAATCCAATCAGCCGCGGAGGTCCTTGACGCAAGACATCTCGACCCCAGTGTTCCGGCCGGACCGTGGTAGAGGAGCGGGATTGTGGATCGAGAACGAGCAGCTTCGCTACGAGTACAACACGGCAGCGACGGAGATCCGGTCGGGGTCGAAGGTCGTCGTCAGGGTCTTCCCACCGTGCAATTCGGTGACGCTGATCGTGCTGTCACCTATGAACGATATCCGTGTCGGGCACGGCCCTTCGTATTCGACCCACACGAGTGCCTGCCTGCTGAACAGCCCGTCGCGCTCTCGAAGCCATACGCGGCAGCCGAAGTCGAAGTCGTGGTAAGGCACCACGACCGCTTCGTGGCGGCCGTCGGGGCTCAGCACGATGTCCTTGACGTCGCCGTCATCGGAGGCCCAGGCTGCTATGAACGCCGTCAACATCCATAGCGGTAGCGTCACCAGCGTCACGACGGCAACAAACGTTCTCCACACCCACTTGCGGTACCGAGACAGCCCAGGGTTGCACGCAAAGCAGAGCACCACGGCGATCGTCCAGAATATCGGGGTCGCCATGAGGGGGATGGCGTCGAGTCGGTAAAAGCGGACTGCCAAACCGTCGGGCCTGGCAATGAACCATGTCGCGATCGCTGCGGCAAATAGCGCAGGGATGGCAAGCAACCCGACGAGCCGTACTCGTCGCCGCATCTGATCCGCCCTGCGCACGCCCGTACCCGATACGGGTGGCTTCTCTTCGAATATCTTCTCGGCCAACGATTTACCCACTCGCACGATCTGTGTCCGAGCTCCTCACGTCCGGAGGCGGGCCGCTAGCCTAGCAGTGTCTGTCCGCCGTTCACGAGCCCCGAAAGATCCCGGCAAACCGTCCTGCGCATCGCCGACCATCATGTGCCCGCACATCGGTATTACTGCGGGGCGGCAGCGCGTTGGGCCGGTAGGCAAGCCCCCATAATTCTGGGCTGATCAAATACCAAAGCAGCTGGTGCAGACACCGTTTCGCCGCCATACTCATTAGTTCTTTGTTTTCAGTTGACGGAGCGGGAGGTCCGGCATGACTGGGTTCGAAGTCGAGATCAAAGGACTGCGGCAATCCGCAGCGTCCGCGATCGAGGCGGGTGCGGAGGCAGGCAAGATCGATCTCGGTACCGCGGTCGGCACGGTGGCCGGCGCGCTACCCGGGTCGGAATCCGCGGGGGCGATACCGCGATTGGCGGATGCGTGGGACCAGCGGGTGCACGGGTGGAGCAGCGACATCCACGAATTCGGCTCGACCGTGTCGAAAGCCGCCGACATGTACGAAAGCAACGAGCGCGCGGCCGAAAAGGATTTCCACGACTCCATTCTCGACTGGCTCACCTCATGGTGAGCTACGGGGAGGTCCGCCGCTGGAACCCGGACGTGATCGACACCGTCGGGCGCGCGGTGCGCGACCGCAAGCACAGCCTGCTCGGCCTGTCGGACGAACTGGCGTCCTCGGCACTGTCGCGGCGTTGGCACGGCGACGGCGCCACCGCCGCCAAGAAGAGCCTCGCCGGACTCAACGATCGCGCCGAGCACATCGTCGCCGAGGCAAGTGCGGTGCAGAAGGCCCTGTTCTCTGCCTCCGACGGCGTGTATGCCGTGCGGCAGCAGGTGCTGAATCTCGATGCCTTTGCCAGCAGTTGGCAGTTCGCCATCACCGCGGACGGCGCGATCGTCGACAACGCGCCCGACGCCCAAGCCGACCCGCTGCGCGGTCTGGTCCGCGGCCAACTGCCGACGGCGGTGCAGGCCATCATCACGCAGGCCACCGAGGTCGATCGCGCACTCGCCGCGGTGTTGACGGCCGCCGCCAGCGGTGCGATCTCCGACCGGGGCGCGAGCTCGCTGGCCGAAGCGGACCAGAAGATCCAGTCGCAGCTGACACCGGAGGAGATTCTCGCGCGGTACCAGGTGAATCCGGACCCGAACGGCATGACGACCTTGCTCGGCAAGACCGTCACGTCGACGGAGGCCGCGATGCTCAAGCAACTGGGCCTGCTCGGCCTGAAGAACTTCAGCGACCTCAAAGACGACGCGTTCGCCACGGCCGACAAGCGATTCCCCAGCAAGGCAGACCGGAACGACGATCACAACGACGCTTTCCGGCACGCGTATTGGAACGCCTTGATGACGCGTAAATACGGCGCAGACTGGGCAAAGAGATACGCCACCGCACACGAGGGGATCCCAGGCAATCCGCCCGAACGCGAAGCGATGGACCTGTACAACAACGAGGTCGGTCGCAACATCGCCATCGCCCATCCCAATGCTTCTCCGGAGCAGCTCGCCGGGCTCGTCGAAGACGCGGTGAAACGCGGGGACACGGTCGTCATTCCGGCGCGAGGCGGCCTCGACTACAGCGATCGGGTGGCGCCGGACCAGACGGGGCACCCGACCAAGGAGGCTCCCGAGGGCGGTGTGGAGCCGAAATCAGGCTCCGGCGTTGGCAGCGGCTCGGCCGCAGCCTCGGGACCGCTCTCCGGGTCAGGCTCGTGACCAGCGCGGGGAGGAGGGATCAGCTGACGGGGGTACCGAAACGCATACTGACGCCTCCCCAGATCGAGCAGTACGCGGGTCGCGACTAGCTGCCAGGCACGACGTGTCGATATCCGCCCGGGGTGCTGCCTGGGGCGCAATCGGCAACGTGGTGCATCGCCGACACCAGATAACCTCTACCCGTTGCTCTTTGGGCCATGCGGCGGGTTCGGCAGAACGCGCGCCACGCGGCTACTCGAGGCCGGTGTCTGGCCCTGATCTGGTTCAGGCGCTGATGTGGTGCAACGGTGCCGATCTGACATCAGTCGTGACGAAACTGTTGTCAACCAACGAGACTCGTCTCAGGCATCATGAGGATGCGGGACCGTGACGGCACTCTCGCGGACGACCGTTCGAATCGGCCAGGGGACCGTGATGGGGGATGGACGATGGTGGACCAGCCAGACACCGAGAATGCTTCGCGCATAGTGCAATGCGCGCTAGCTGAGTTCGCGGCTCTCCGCAATGAGTTGGACGATTTCAGCCGCGCTCAGCGGACGATCATGAATCTCAACATCAGCGGCAATGCTGTCATCGTCGGATTTGTCCTGTCCCACAAGGCAGGCCCCCAGCTCCTGTTGGTGGTTCCATACCTGTCCATTACTCTGGGGCTGCTGTACCAGACTTACCTGCTTCAGATCGAGCGCATTGGCGACTACGTAAACGACGTCATCCGCCCACTCTTGGTCGACAGCACAGGAGACGACCGAGTCTTTGGTTGGGAACGTGACCTCCGCGCGAATCTGTACCTCAAACCCGGGACCAAGCTGGCGGGGCGGCTGTCGTTCGTTTTGCTGATCCTAATAACCCCGGCAGTTGGCCTGCTGTGGGTGATTCCGTTCCTCAACCATGGCTGGTATTGGCTTGCCTGGGTCGGCGGGCTCGCGCTGTATGTGCTTCAGCTGGTCAACTGGGCGAGGTACTCGCGGCATTTCTATTGGGCGTGAGCAGGGACGTTGGTCCCGCGCACGGATCGTGGTGGTGCGCACAAGTTCGCCCCATGACTTGTGCGCATCGGTACAGAATGTGCGCGGGATCGAACCCACAGACTTCGCATAGGGCAGGAGTGGTCGCTGTGGCACACGGTAATCGGCTACTCGCGCGTTCTGGCGTGGGGTGTTCTCGTGCAGTGTTGGGCTGGGTGCAACATCGTTGCGTTTGAATCGGATCATGTGACTTCGCCGGCTGCCGGACGGGTACATCACCGTATTTCAGGACGCTGCTAGTGATCTGGCAAAGGCACTGTGACTTCGTGTGGGGACTTGTCGGGGCGGAGGCCGCGCCAGGACGGGTGGCGGAGTCCGTCGCCGGTGGCTTCCCGGAATTCGATGTCGGCGACGAGCCGTGGCTCGACCCAGCGGGCCGCGGCGATCACCGCACGGGGCAGCGGAGTGTCGAAAGGGCTTTCGGGAGAGGCGAGTTCGTCGAGGTCGGCTTGCAGGGCGCGGCGGTCCTGCATGGTCCAGCCGGTGCCGACGTTGCCGATGTGGACCAGGCGGCCGTTGTCGTAGGCGCCGAGGATCAGCGAGCCGAAGGTTTTGGCATAGCGCCCGCTGCCGGGAAGCCAGCCTGCGACAACGGCTTCGGTGGTGCGACGCAGCGGCGTCTTGATCCAGGCGGGGGAGCGGCGACCGGGTTGATAGGTGGAATCGCGGCGTTTCGCGACGATTCCTTCCAGACCGTTTTCCGCGGCGATCTCGAGCATGGTGGCCGCGGGCACACCGGAGTAGTAGGGCGGGGTGCGGATGAGGGGGGTGTCGATGGCCCATTCCTCGAGCCTGGCGCGGCGTTCGGTGTAGGCGAGGTCCATGATGGATTCACCGTCAACCATCAGCAAATCGAAGACGAGGTATTGGACCGGCACTGCGTGCAATAAATCCTCGGTGGGTTTCACCACGTGCATTCTGCGTTGCAGTCGATGAAATGATGGGACGCCCGTGCCCGGTTCCGGCGCGACGATCTCGCCGTCGACCACGATGCCGCCACTGGGCTCGAGCTCTGCGAATGCGCTGACCAGCTCGGGGAACGAGCCGCCGATGTCACGATTGTTCCGACTGTAGAACCGGCATTTCCCGCCTTCGCGGCGCCCGATCGCACGAATGCCGTCCCATTTCATCTCCACGGCCCACAGCCCAGCATCCACCGGTGGTTGTCCGGAGACAGCCAGCATCGGTGCCGGCGTTGGCAACACAAAGGCAGCATATATTCAGCTAATGCAAAATTGCGCTCAGTGGTAGTCGCATCGTGATGTGGCGGCACCCGACCTTCCGGGGCTACCCCCGTCGGCCCGGCACTGATGCAATGAATGTGTCGAGCAAGCACTTCGCCTGAACCGGGACCGCATATGAGCTTCGAGCCGCGACATCTGACCGCCCTGCCGCCGCTGACGGTCGACGGGCACGGCGTGAAGCGATACGAGATCAGTGTCGCGCCAACGGGTGTGCCTGCACCCATCGCCGAGAGCGCGTACACGCTGCTTCCGGAACTACTGCCCGCACCAGGGCCCTACCCGTCGGCGACATTCACTGTCCTGCATCGCAGTCTGATCGCCAGCTACCTGCTCGCCTACACCTGGACCCACAGCGACATTCTGATCCTGCGCAAAGCTGTCGCGGGTGCGCCCGACCTCGGCGCGCCGGACGACGACCCCGCGCACTTCGCCACGACCACCGCCGACTGGATCGGCTGCGTGTGGGAACTCGGGCCGCTCGAACACGAACGCTCGTCCTGGGTTCGCCACGTTCTGAGTCCGGCCGAGCCCGATCTCGCCGCCTACCTCGCCGACTTCATGACCGCGGCGTTCGCCGGTGCGCCGACCACTCCACCAGCTCAAATTGAGGCGACCATCTCGGCCTTCCCATCCTGAGTGGACTGCCTCGGCCCGCTTGCCCTGAGCGGACCGCCACGAACACTTGCTTCGAGTGCACTCCAGGTGGCTACCGTGGCGGGATGAGCAAAATCTGGTTCATCACGGGAGTATCGCGCGGCTTCGGGCGTGAATGGGCCCTTGCCGCGCTGGAACGCGGCGACAGTGTCGCAGGGACCGCGCGCGACACGAGCACCCTCGACGACCTGGTCACCAAGTACCCCGACACGTTCCTGCCACTGCAGTTGGACGTCACCGACCGAGCAGGTGACTTCGCGGCCGTCCAACAGGCCGCCGAACGGTTCGGCCGACTCGACGTCGTCGTCAACAACGCGGGCTACGGCCAATTCGGCATGATCGAGGAACTGTCGGAGGACGAACTCCGCGCTCAATTCGAGACCAACGTCTTCGGCGCTCTGTGGATCACCCAGGCCGCGGTGCCGATCCTGCGCGCTCAGGGTAGCGGCCACATCCTGCAGGTCTCGAGCATCGGCGGCATCGCCGCGTTCATAAACCTGGGCGCCTACCACGCGTCGAAGTGGGCGTTGGAAGGCTTCTCTCAGGCGCTGGCCCAAGAGGTGGCGGAGTTCGGCATCCACGTAACCCTCATCGAGCCAGGCGGATTCGGCACCGACTGGGCCGGTCCCTCCGCCAAACATGCCACCCCGATCTCCGCCTACGACGGTGCCCGCGAGCGGCGGGCAGCCCAGCGCGGCGCCATGCGCAGTGGTGACCCCGCTGCCACTGCCACCGCGATCCTTACCGTCGTAGACGCCGAAGAACCCCCTTTGCGCATGTTCCTCGGCGAAATCCCGCTCACCATCGCCACCGCCGAATACGAGTCCCGTCTGGCACTGTGGCGCGAATGGCAGCCGGTCGCGGCCGCCGCTCAAGGCAACTGACCGCGTCCTCGCGTTCGAGCATGTCCCGTTCATGGGTGCACGGGACATGCTCGTGCCCAACCACTTTCGTACCGACGGCACCACGCCGGATCAGTCCGAGGTCAAGGCCAACAGGTACTGGATGCGCTCGGCCACAAGGCGACGGACCACACCGGCCCGGCGGATCCGCCCGATGAACGAAATGGTCGTAGGTTGACGATCTCGTCGACGCCGGACCTGATCGATCAGGGCGGCGGGGACGGCGAAGCGCTCGAACCGTTGCAGGGCTTCGGATTTGGTCGGCAGCCTGTCCTCGAGCAAGGTGACCTCGGCGCGGGCCACGGTGAACAGGCTCAGATCGATGTAGGAGTCCTGGAACCAGATCGAGGGTCGACGAAGCGCAGGGATCCAGTAGTTGCGCAGGTCTCTGCGGACCGCTTCGCGCAGCTCCGCTGAGGAAACCGGCGGGATCGTCGCGCTGATCGGCGGACCGAACACGGCAAATCCATGGCGCAGCAACTCGGCTCGGGCAATGCCGGTGCACGATCGCTGAAACAGCATCTTCGCCGCCCAGGTGACGTGCGCCGCCGTGACATCCGCGAGCTCGCCGATCGGCACATACACGCAGTGCAGCTTGTCCGCCGCACGGTACTCGGCGATCAGGGTGCGATGGAGGTCTCGGAGCTGTTGGCGCTGTTGGTCATTCAACGGACCGTCGACAAGCGCCACCAAGTCGAGATCGCTGACTCCAGCCCGATAGTCCTTGGTCGCCAGCGATCCACCGACATACAGTGCGACCACGCCCGCGATCGGACGGACCGCCGATCCGAATTCGGCAAGAACCTCGGCTACGTCGGGCGGCACATCCATGCCGCCATCACATCACGGACTGAGGTGGTCGTGCAGGAGAGCTCGGCGCCCATCCGCAGCCGGTCCGAAGCACGCGAGGACAGTGATGCGGCCGCGAAGATCGGTGGAATCGTTCCGCCGGATGGTGATCACAAACTCCTTGCCTACGGCCGCGCATATTGGGGTATTGCAGGGGCAGGTCGCGGTTGTGGCACCATTGCCCCCGTATGCCTCTAGTTTCTGATTTCGCCCGTGACAGTCTCGCGGGTTTGTCCGTTGGTGATGCGCTCGGCGCGCAATTCTTCGTACCCGGCCGCTCGGTGGCTGATCTTCTCGCGGGCCGAGTGCCTGCTGCCCCCTGGGAGTGGACCGACGATACCGAGATGGCCTGTTCGGTCTACTCGGAGATCTGCCACCGCGATCGCATCGATCGCGACGCGCTCGCGGCCGCATTCGCCGACCGTTGTGAGCCTTATCGCGGATATGGTGGCGGCACCGTCGTTGTGCTGCACGAGATTCGAGACGGTCGTCCGTGGGCCGAAGCGGCGGGCGGCGCGTTCGACGGGCGCGGGTCGTGGGGGAACGGTGCGGCGATGCGTGTCGCCCCGCTCGGGGCGTACTTCGCCGGCGACCCCGATCGTGCTGCGGCACAGGCGGCGTTGTCGGCCGAGGTCACCCACCGGCATCCGGAAGCGATAGTCGGTGCCATGATGGTGGCCGTCGCGGCAAGTCATGCCGCGTCGACCCGCGAAAGCGGTTGTACACCAAGCGAATTACTGGACGCAGTCGAACCGTATTTCATCGATGGCCGGACGGCGGCGGGTGTTCGCCGTGCCAGGAACCTCCTCGGCCGCTCGGTCGTCGAAGCCGCCTACGAGCTCGGCAACGGCGCGGAAGTCAGCGCACAGGACACGGTCCCGTTCACCCTGTGGGTGGCCGCCACCTTCCTCGACGACTATCCCGCCGCCGTCACCGCCTGCGTCGAAGCAGGCGGTGACGCGGACACGACGGCCGCTATCGTCGGCGGAATTGTAGCCGCGCACACGGGAATCGGAGGTCGCGGCATACCGGAGACGTGGTTGCAGGCCCGGGAGCCCCTGCCGGTCTGGGCGACCGCGTGACGGTCAATACGGACTATTCAGCGGTCCAAACGGCTTTCCTGCGTGCGCAGTCAGCGGATCAGCTCGTCGGCGAGAACCGGTAGACCTGCGAGTCCCGCGGCTGGAACCCGAGCCGCTCGTAGAGTCGGTTGGCGGCGGTCCGTGAGGCGCGCGAGGTCAGATCGAGAGTCCTTGCGCCCGCGGCGGTTGCGCGGGACTTCGCCTCTTCGATGAGAGCGGCGCCGATGCCTTGGCCGCGAGCGCTGTCATCGACGACGACGTCTTCCACGCGCGCGCGAAGGCCCGACGGGATCGGGAACATCACCAAGCTCAATGTGCCGACAAGCTTTCCGTCGCTGCGGGCGACGAGCACCGTCGTCGATTCCGCAGATACCAACTGCGCCAACGCCGCACGGTCGAGTCGCTTCGCCGACTGCGACAACTGCGGTAGGAGTCGCTCGAAAGCTTCCACGGTCTCTTCGTCGACGACCCTCAGCACTTCTACGGTGACAGCCACGCAGGCACTGTACCCGTCACCTAAACCGCCTCGGCGTGGGCAATAGGCAAGCGGGCGTGGCGGAATGGGGACACGGTCAGCGCGGCCACGGACACGGTGAGACCTGCGACGCCGATCCACAGTGCGGTGCGGACACTGAAGGTGGCGGCCAGCAGGCCGCCGAGTGGTGCGCCGAGGACGATGGCGCCGCGGTTGAGCGAGCGCGTGATGGCGCTTCTCCTGCCGAGCAGGTGGTCGGGGGTTACCGACTGGCAGTAGCCCATTTCGAGGGGGCTGGTGCTGCCGACGGACAACCAGAACAGGAACTGCCCGGCACAGAGGATGGCGAAGGCGGAGGTTCCGTTGTGCGCCAACGGGATCAGCGCGTATCCGGCGGGCGACAGCCAATTTGCGGCAATGACGGCCGGACCGACCTCGAATCGGGTGCCGAGTTTCGTGGCGAGCGAGGAGCCGATGACCGCGCCGAGACCGCCGACGGTGAGTGTCATTCCGTGTGCTGCGGCGTCGAAGCCGAGGTCTTTGACGACGTAGTAGGCGTAGAGGGCTGACACCATCGAGGTGAAGAAGAACCACGCGTGACTCGACAGGGCGAGCGGGCCGAGCGTGCGGTGTCCGTACACCCAGCGCAGGCCCTCGCCGATCTCGGCCCGCACAGTGCGTGCCTCGCGCGTCGGCTTGCGTTCCACCACAGGAAGTTTCGCGAGGACGACGCCGGAGATGAGATACGACACCGCGTCGATGAGGATCGCCGTCGGCGGACCGAGGAACTTGATCAACCAGCCTGCGATGCCTTGACCCGCGACTTGCGCTACCGCCGAGGACTGTTCGAGCCGAACATTGGCTTGGGTAAGGAGCCGGGCAGGCACCAGGCTCGGGAGAAACGATTGGTGGGCAGCGTCATACAGCAGCGATACCGCGCCGAACACCAGCACCAGCCCGATGAGCAGCGGCATGGTCAACGCGTGCACGAGCGCGGCCAACGGGATCAGCGCGAGCACTGCGGCGCGAATGAGGTCGGCTCCCACCAGGATCGGCTTGCGCCGATGTCGATCGATGAGCACGCCGGCGAGCAAGCCGAGCAGCAGGTACGGCAACCACTGTGCCGCACGCAGGATCCCGAGTTCGAGCGGCGCGGCATCAAGTGTCTCGACAGCGAGCAACTGCAGCGCTTGCGCGGTGATGTAGGTGCCGAACATCGACACGCTGTCCGCCGCCCAGAATCCGACGAAGGTGCGTGACCGCAGTAGGGGATAGCGATCCTGAGTGTCCTTGATCGGCAACCCCCGCCCCCTCCGCTCGCAGCTTCAGCGTATCCAGCTTTGCTGCCGCACAGCGTCATTCGAAAGGCGGACCGGCTGTCGTGCGGACGGCAGACAGCCGTTCAGGAGACTGGGGTGTTCGGCGTCACATTTCGCCGGAATACGGAGGGGGGAGGAGAACTCGCTCCCTTCCATATTCACTGTATATCGCACAGGGGGGCTTGCGGCAAGGCCGGGGTGATGGCGCACAATCGCTGGCCGAGGCCAGAAGCTGCGGAAATGGGAGTCGCGACGGGCGGCCGCGGAGGGATGTGAAGGAGTGTGGCTATGACCGAGGTGACGGTGCAAGGGTACGCCGCGGAATTGGAGTCCGAACGCGACTACGTGGCCGGGCTCTACGCGCGGCTCGATGCCGAGCGTGCGCGGGTGAAGGGCAAGTACAGCGCGGCGCTGCGCGACAAGGGCGGATCGGCCATGGAACGGGATTTCGAGGTGCGTGCGCTGGCCAAGGAGATGACGCGGCTGGATGTCGCCGACGAGGGCCTGTGTTTCGGCCGGCTGGACAGTCTCTCGGGTGAGCACTCTTACATCGGCCGGATCGGGCTGTTCGACGAGGCGAACGAGTTCGAACCGTTGCTGCTCGACTGGCGCGCGCCCGCCTCGCGCGCGTTCTATGTCGCGACCGCGGCGAACCCGGAGAACATGCGCAGGCGCCGCCAGTTCCACACCCGTGGGCGTCGCGTGGTCGACTTCACCGACGAGGTGCTCGGCCGTCCCGGCGACGCCGAGCGGGGCGACGCGGCGCTGCTCGCGGCGGTCAACGCGCCGCGCGGTGCGGGCATGCGCGACATCGTGGCGACGATCCAGGCCGAGCAGGACGAGATCATCCGGCTCGAGCACTCGGGTGTGCTGGTGATCGAGGGCGGCCCCGGCACCGGGAAGACCGTGGTCGCGCTGCACCGCGTCGCCTACCTGCTCTACACCCAGCGGGAGCGGATGGAACGGCACGGCGTGCTCGTGGTCGGCCCCAACCCGGCGTTCTTGAACCACATCAGCCACGTGCTGCCGTCGCTGGGCGAGTCCAACGTGGTCTTCGTGACCACCGGCGACCTCGTGCCCGGTCTGCGGGTCACGGCCGAGGACACTCCCGAGGCGGCGCGGCTCAAGGGCTCGCTGAAGATCCTCGACGTGCTGGCGGGCGCGATCGCCGATCGGCAGCGATTGCCGGAGGAACCGCTGTCGCTCGAGTTGACCGACGTCACGGTCCGCATCGACGCCGCGACCGCCGAATGGGCCAGGGAGGAGGCGCGGGCGAGCGGGCAGCCGCACAACGCGGCCCGCACGGTGTTCACCGAGATCATCACCTACGTGCTCACCGAACGCGCGATCGCCCGCATCGGCGACGGCTGGCTGACCCGTGCGGACAAGGATGCATGGGAGCAGCTGCGCACCGACCTGCTCGAGGAGCTCGCGGGCAACGAGGAGTTCATCGCCGCGCTCGACGCGTTGTGGCCGATCCTGACACCGGAAGCCCTACTGGCAGAGCTGTATACGTCACCGGAGCGGTTGCGTGCGGCCGGCGCCGATCCGGCGTTGCTGCGCGCCGAGGGCGACGCATGGACGGTGTCGGATGTCCCGCTGCTCGATGAGCTCGTCGACCTGCTCGGTCGGGACAAAGCCGCCGACCGCGCCGCCGAACAAGTCGCCGAGCGGGAACGGAAGGAGGAAGCCGAGTACGCCGCGGGCGTGATGGATCTCCTCGTCGACCGCGCGGACATGATGGACGACGAAGACCACCTGTTCGCCCAGGACATGCTCTACGCCGAGGATCTCGCCGACCGATTCGTCGAGCGCGACACCAGGGAGGTCGCCGAACGCGCTGCCGCGGATCGGGATTGGACCTACCGGCACGTCGTGGTCGACGAGGCGCAGGAGCTGTCCGAAATGGACTGGCGGGTGTTGATGCGGCGCTGCCCGAGCCGATCGTTCACCGTGGTAGGCGATCTCGCGCAACGCCGTTCGGCGGCGGGCGCGACCTCGTGGGACACGATGTTCGAGCCGTATGTGCCCGGTAGGTGGGTGTATCGATCGCTGACGGTGAACTACCGCACCCCCGCGGAGATCATGAGCGTTGCCGCCGCGCTGCTCGCCAAATTCGCACCCGAAGTGCAAGCGCCGGAATCGGTGCGCGCGTGCGGTGTCCAGCCGTGGTCCAAGCAGGTCGATGCTGGCGAACTGTCCACCGCGATCGAGGAATTCGTCCGCGACGAAGCCGGGCGCGAAGGCACAAGCATCGTGATCGGACCACCGGACGTGCCAGGCACGGTGACGGCGTCGGAGACGAAGGGACTCGAGTTCGACGCCGTGCTGGTGGTGGATCCCGAGCGGATCCTCGCCGAAGGTCCACGCGGCGCCGCCGAACTCTACGTGGCACTCACCCGCGCCACTCAACGCCTCGGTGTCCTGCACCAGGGGCCGCTGCCGCAAGCCTTGACCGGACTCGTAGAAGTCGGGACGCCTGCCCACGTGGGTAATTCGCAGTAGGCGTGCAGTATTCGGTGTACGCCGAACGTGAACGCTGGCCCCACCGGCGGCGCGGAAGGCCCGTCGGCCACCAGGTCGACGGGGATCAGCCGAGCGGTGACTGGCGGCCGCTGGCGACGAGTCGGTGCTGCTCGCGTCCTGGCGGTCAGAGGCCGAGTTTGGTTACGGCGTTGTCTTCCAGCGGGTTTGCGGTGCGGATGTAGCCGTGCACGGTGCGCGGGTTGGACCAGCGCCCCTGACGCATGATTTCGCGGTCGCTGGCGCCACCCAACGCGGCTTGGGTGGCGAAGCCTGCACGTAAGGAGTGGCCGGAGAAGAGGTCCGGGTCGAGGCCTGCGCGGGCGGCGTAGCGTTTGACGAGTTCGGCGACGGCGCGGCCGGACATCGGGGTGGCGGCGACCGTGCCGTGACGATTGATGGTGGGACACAAGGGCAGATCGGGTTGCGCCGACAACGCGGTCCCGGTGAAGCCGTGGCATCGGTGGATGTCGGGGTCTCCGCTCGGCTCTTCGGTGAGATGGGCGCGCAGACCCGATGTGCCGTCGGCGGCGTCTATTTCGAGGAGGTGCACCCAGTCGGCGAACGCACAAACCGGGCACGTCCGTGGACGCTGGCCGCGAGGCAGTGCGACGCGTTGTTCGGCGACACCGGTGGGGTCGGTCTTCGTCGACGGCAACCGCACCAGCAGGACGGGTTCGCCGGTGGTGTGGTCGAGCTGAACCTCCACATCGGCGATGCGAAGCCCGGCGAGCTCGCTGCGGCGCAGCGCCCCGGCGAACCCGATCAGCAGCACGAGCCGGTCGCGGCGCCGGGCGGGTTCGGTGGGCCAGCCGGGTTCGGGGAGCCCGGCAAGGAGTTGATCGAGGGTGTGCAGCAGCACGGGACGTTTGCGTTTCGGTTGGCTACGCCGGGTGCGGCGGATACCACGCAGGGTGAGGCGGACGACGTCGGAACGGGTAGGGGAGGGCAGTCCGTTGGCGGCATGCACCGCGGCGATGGCGGCGGATTTGCGTTCCAATGTGGCTGCGCTGAAGGCCCATTCGCCGGAGTCGCGGCGGGCATCGGCCGCGGCGGCCAGGTACACGGCGACGTCGAGCGGGTCAGCGGGCATCGCCTGCCTGCTCTCGGCAAGACACCAGGCCGACCAGGCGATCCAGTCGGTGCGGTACGCGCGCAACGTATTCGCCGACTGCGAAGCCTCGAGATAGCGGCGCAACGACCCGGCCTGGTTGTCGTCGAAGCGCTCGCGGACCAGACGCAGCGCCGCCGCGTCCACCAGCACGCTGCGCACACCCCTGCGCAACTCGGTCCGCACCGACTCCGGCACCGCGACGACCGCGTTCAACTCCTCCACCACTGCGCTCCCTGCCCTAGCCCGACCTCCCCATTCTGCTGTCGCAGCAGGCAGTTTCGCGGGATCGGCGCGTCTCGCGCGCGTCGAACGGAACGTGCCATCGCCGCAGCCGCAGCAGGCCATGCGGCACACTGCTTCTCGCTGAAGTGCCGGGCCAGGTCCTCCCACTGTTCGTCCGACAGTCCGCCGTCGGTCGCCGGGCGGGTGGCGGCGTCGGCGAGGGCCAGCGCCGCACGTTCGGCATCGTCGAAGAACGGCGAATGCCGCCAGGTGGCGACCGTGGCGATCTGATCCTCGCTCGCCCCTGCGGTCCGCGCCATCGGCGCTCGCGGCTAGATCACGCCTCGGCTGGGTTCGCCGATGTCTGAGGCTCAGGTCAGGGTTTCCGAGGCCGAGAACAGTAGTCGCGCGGCACGGTTGAGCACTTCTGCGCGGGTTTGCTCAGGATGATCTACCGCGATCAGGTCGCCGGCGATGGCGGCGGCGAAGGCGAGCAGGCAGCGGGCCTCGAGGTCGGCCTTGTTCGCGTGGTGCGGTCCGAAGGTGGTGCGGAGCAAGTCCATTCGCTGGTTGTCGACGTGTCGGAGTCGTGCGGCGACCGCGGGGTCGCGGCGTGCCCAGCTGCGGATGGCCAGGTCTATCGGGAGGAGATCGGCGGCGAAGGTGAGGTGAGCGGCTCGCGTTGCCTTGGTGAGGGTGTCGCCGCCTTCGCGGGCGAGTTGTTCGAGGACATCGTCGACACTGCGCTGCTGCCAAGCGTTCAGCATCTCGGTGAGCAAGGCGTTGCGATCGGCGAAGTAGCCGTAGAACCCGCCTTTGCTCACTCGAAGGTCGCGCGCCAGTGACTCGATCCGCACCGCGTCCGGCCCGCTCTCGGCCAGCACGCGCAGGCCAGCGTCGATCCACGCCTGGCGAGGTGTGCGCGCCGTTGCCATCCTTGACCTCCGTCACATCATCTATACGGGCCCGTATATCGGCCGATAACCTCGGTCTATACGGTGCCGTATAGATGGAGGATTCGATGACACTATCAAGCAGCACAGGCATTTCAGGTGCAGGCGGAGTCCGCGGGAACGGCAAACGGGCGTACCTGACTCAGGCGGCAGGCTGGATCACCCTGGCGTTCGGTGCGGTGCACATAGTGGTCGCTCCGCTCGAAGCTCGCGAGGTGTGGTCGCGAGCGTTCGCCGACGGATGGTGGAACACCTTCACGCTGGACAAGGCGACCACCTTCCCCGAATCCGAACAGGCACACGCCTTCTGGGTAAGCCTCGGCAGCTTCGGCGTGCCGATGGTGGTGCTCGGCAGCTACCTCGTGTGGGCGACACGCCACCAGCAGCGGGTACCCGGATGGCTCGGCTGGCTCCTCCTCGCGTGGGCCGTGATCCTCGTGACCGCGATGCCCGCCGCACCTGGTTGGGCGATTCTCCTCATCGGCGCACTGATCGTGTTCGGCGACAAGCGCATTCGGCATGGGGTGAGACCGGAAGCGCACGCGGTCTGACCGCGGCGCGGTGGTCCGTCAGGGGGCCCGTCGCAGGTCCGAGGTGCCGAACTGGTGCTGGTGCCAGAGGCCGCGCGAGCGTTCCTCGGGGTAGGGCTGGGTGATCGGGTCGGCGGTGTACACGCGGGTGGGGCGGGTGTCCGGGTCGTAGGGCGTCCAACCGGGGTCGCCGGTCGTCACGAAATCAATCCATTCCGTGCGTATTTGGTGCGAGAGGCGAAGGTATTCCTCGACGGCGTCGGGGTGCGCGGACGGATGGTTGCGTATGTCGTCGAGGCTGAGGGTGCCGAACACGAGCAGGAAGTCGAGGCAGTGCGAGGCACCCTGATCCCGGTTGAAGCTCCAGAGCAGCTCGTAGTTCCAGACCTGCCCGCCGCCTGCGTGTTTGGCGTCCGCGAGATGCAGGCTCGGCATGCGAAACAACCAGTCGGCGTTGACGAGTTCGTACAGCTGCGCGGAGGTGTATTCAGGGTAGGCGGCGCGGTAATCCGAAGCGGGCGCGAGACGTTCGAGCGTCACGTCCACCTCCTGATCGGTGATCTCGTCGTTGCGCCGGGTATTCATCAGGCGGTATTCGTCACGCGTGTGTCCGACGAGAAGATCCACGCCCCGCGTGGCGCCGTCGGCCAGTGCGCGCCACGGGGCCTGCGGGAGCACGTCACCGTCGACGACGGGCGAGAACGGGGTCGGCGTCAACGCCATCGGTCCCCATGCGTCGACGAAATCCGGCATCGTCTGGATGATCGAGTCCGTCGCCTTCACCAGTGCAAGCGGCGAGATCCCCGCCAACTCGGGGGCGGTGGCTCGCACACCGAGTTCCGCGGCGATTGTTGTCGAGACTGCCTCGGCGAGCCCAGTAGAGAAAAACGTGCTGGGGACGCTCTGCGCTATCGCCCGACGAAACAATCCGGCAGAGGTCGGCATACTGAGAAGCGCCGCAACGGAACCCGCGCCTGCGGACTGACCACACACGGTGACATTGCCCGGATCGCCACCGAAAACGGCGATGTTGTCCTGCACCCACCGCAACGCGGCCGATTGGTCGAGAAGACCGCGATTGTCGGGGGCGCCGGCGAGATGGGCCCACCCCTCGAATCCGGTGCGATAGTTCACGCTGACCAGCACGACGCCCGACCTGGCGAGGATCACACCGTCGTAGTGCGGATTCCGGGTGCTGCCCTCGAGATACGCGCCGCCGTGAACCCACACCAGCACAGGTAACCCGGCGGCCCCGAGATCAGGGGACCAGACGTTGAGGGTCAAGCAGTCATCGCCCATCGGCATCGCGCCCGATTGAGGAACGGCCGGACCGAACTCCAGCGCCGCACGGACCCCGTCCCACGGCGGCACCGCGACGGGCGCCGCGAATCGCCGCTCACCGAACGGCGGCTGGGCGTACGGGATTCCGCGGAAGACCGCGACTTCGTCCTCCCACCTGCCGCGCAGTACACCGGTGGCAGTGCGGATTTCAGGTTCGGCATGCACTGGGCAGTATTCCCTTCTGCAGATCAGCCATTCTAGGCGGCAGCCCAGATCAGGCCGTTCGTCGCGAAGATCCCAGTCGAACAATAGGATCTGCGGATGGCGATGCAGCTTGTTCAGGTCAACATGAAGGCGCTAGACGAAGTCGCGCTCGGCCGGTTCTGGGCGGAGGCGCTCGGCTGGCGTTCCTCCAGTGAGGAACCCGGCGTGATCAACCTCGAACCCGAAGGCTTCACCTGGCCCGACCCTGCGGCCGTCTGCGTCGACATCGTCATCTCACCCGAGCCCAAGACCGTGCCGAACCGGGTGCGCCTCGAGCTGTCCACCACGTCCGTGGCGCAGCACGCGGAGTTGGTGGCGCGCCTCGAAGACCTCGGTGCGACGCCCGTCGACATCGGCCAGGACGACGCGCCGTGGCGGATGCTGGCCGACCCCGAGGGCAACGAGTTCTCCGTGCAGCAGCCGCTCGAGATCTACCGAGACATCGGCCCGATCGGTGCGGTAGTGGTCGACTGCGCCGACCCGCAAGCCATGGCGCGGTTCTGGAGTGCGGCGGTGGACTGGACCGTGCACGAGGTGACCGACGATCACGCGATGCTGCGTTCGGCCAAGGACGTCGGGCCGTATCTGCGGTTCCTCCGCACCCCCGAGCCCAAAGTTGTGTGGAACCGCGTCCATCTCGACGTCGCACCGTTCCGCGGCAACGATCGCGCGCCGGGCATGGACCGATTGCGAACCCTGGGCGCCACCGACATCGACTTCGGCGACACCGAGGTGTCATGGTCGGTGATGGCCGACCCGGAAGGCAACGAATTCTGTGTACTCGGCCGCAACTGAGCGGACGCATGCCAGCCACCTCTGCCGACGGATAGCGTGGGCGATCAGCTGTGCGCGAGCGTGCTGGCCGGATGTCGAAACATGTACGGGTTCAAGCAGTTCTGCCGTGCGGTCCGTTCATCGGACCGTGAGAGGTCATTGAAACTCAGGTGAGATCAGCGCCTTCGAGACTTCGACGCGTATCAGCTACTCGATTGCCGGAGGACACATGAGATTCACGAAGCTTTCAGCGGTGTGCGCGACCGTCGCGGCATCGGCGGCCGGTTTGGTCGGGGTGGCCGGTCCCGCGCAGGCGGAGGTCGGGTATCACCTGCTCTAGAACCGGGGCGCCGGACTGTGCGCGACGACGCAGGACGATCCTCAGAACGGATTCAAGAACACCGCCAGGTTCGCGCCGTGTGACGCCAACGACCGCCGGCAGTGGTGGTTGCAGGCCACCACCCGCCGCCAACACGTCCTACGTGACCATCCGCGACGACTTCCCCAACGAGGACCCCCGTATGCAATGGGATCGTCTCGCCAGCAACTGATTTCGCTAGTGGTTGCTCCTCGTACGAGGGCTCATTCGGTTGTGGACCGCGGGCCGCGGGGAAGTTCGGTCGAGAGGTGCCCCGCGGCTTTGACCGTGACCAACACCGGCGTGACTTCGAGCGCCGTGATGCCGTCGATACGGCCGAGGCGGGTCGTCAGATAGCGGTGCAAGGCGGCGGGGTCCGCACACATCGCCTGTGCGACCAGATTGCTCGGACCTGTGGTGGCCAGGACGAATGCCAGTTCCGGATGCCGCGCCAAGTCCGCGCCGACTCGATCGAGCAGCCCCGGTGGCACCGACATCCACAGCAGTGCCTGAACGGTGACGCCGAACAGCGCCTCATCGATTTTGACGTCGAAGAACACTTCCTCGCGTGCACGCAATTCGGCGAGCCTGCGTGCCACTGTCGCCGCGGACCAACCGGTGGCCGCGGCGAGCTGGGGCAGGCCCGCGCGTCCGTCGGCTTGCAGCGCCGTCAGCAACGCATCGTCGGCAGCCGATACTGCATGGCCGGATACCGGGCGCGCATGAGCGGGCGCGAGTTGTCGTTGTTGATGGTCGGTGAGCGTCGCGGCCTGTCCGCGCCACGGTGTCGGCCCACCGAGGTAGGTGTGCAGCACGTAGTGGGCCGACACGGTGGTCACTCCGGCAGCACGTGGAATCTGTTGCAGCAGAAGTGATTGCGCTTCATCGTTCGGACGGGCCGTGCGCACGATGAGCAGAATCTCGGTGCCGCCGGACAGCAATTTGATCCACGAGGTGTCCGATCGGCGGGCGAGCGACTGCGCCACCGTGCGGGCCGCCGCGGTGGTCGCACCCAAGCGCACCAGCCAGCGGGTGTGGTTGTCGTGCTCGAGGTGACTCGATCCCACGACGCGCAGGCCCGCCTCGGTGCGTAACCGCCGGTAGCGGCGGGCCACCGTCTGATTGGACACGCCGAGAACCTTCGCGATGCGGCTGAACGGCGCCCGCCCGTCCACGTGCAAGGCGTGCACGATGCCGCGATCCAGCTCGTCGATGGTGGTCATTCCTCTCACTATCGCGGCTTTGATGGAAAATTTCGACCAGTTCAGACGGGCACGTGGAGTTATCGGTCGTCACTGATCAACGCTGATCGCTGTCGCGGGACAGGCCCCGACGTGAACGCCCCTCGAAGGACTCTGATGATTCTCGTTACCGGTGCCACCGGCACCGTCGGCCGCGCAGTGGTCGACCGACTCGTTGCCGCCAACGTGCCTGTGCGCGCGCTGACCCGCAACCCCGACTGCGGACTTCCCGACGCCGTCGAGGTGGTGGTAGGCGACTTGGGTAACCCGACCGACATTGCCGTCGCCATGCGCGGGGTCGATCGAGTTTTCCTGCTGTCCACCGGGCCGGACATCCCCGTCCACGACGCCAACGTGCTGCACGAGGCCACCTGCGCCGCCGTCGCGCACGTGGTCAAACTGTCTTCCGGCCGTACCGGCGACGACACCGCCACCGATCCGATTCCCAGCTGGCACCGGCTCGGCGAACAAGCGCTGCGCGACAGCGGAATCGGGTGGACCGTCCTCGGCCCGCTCGGGTTCATGGCCAACACGCTGCACTGGGCCGGGTCGATCCGCCACCAGGACAGCGTGTTTGCCACCTACGGCCATGGCCGCATCGCGGTGATCGACGAACACGACATCGCCGCGGTCGCGGCGGCCGTGCTCACCAGCGACGGTCACGACGGTCGGACCTACCGGCTCAGCGGGCCGGAGGCGTTGAGCCCCAGCGAGATGACCGACACGCTCGCCGAAGTCCTCGGCAGACCGCTGCGGTTCGTCGAAGTCGAGCCTGCCGTCGCGCGTCAGACGATCCTGCAGCACGGGCAGTCCGAAGTCATGGCCGACGCCATCATGGCCTTGCGTGCCACCGCGCTGGAGTCGTTCACCTCTACCGTGTTTCCGACAGTCCAGGACATCACCGGCAATCGACCGAACTCGTTTCGCGAGTGGGCTATCCGGCACAGAGCCGACTTCGAGAATGCGCGCGTGCAGGGGGGAGCGCCTCGCCACGAATTAGCGTTCAGGCTTGGAGCCAGGTGGCGATGACGTCGAAATCGTTCGGCCGCAAGCCGACTCGGGGATCCACGCGATAGAGGAGGGCTCGGCCGGTGTGCTGGGTGGAGACCCATTCCTCGTCGCTGTCGCTGATCTCGTCATCGATCCAGAGGAACGTGCGGCCTGCTGCTCGTTCGACCAGCGCGCGCGTCTTCCAGTGCAGGCCGAACCAGGTGTCGATCGGATCGGTCGTTGACTCCGGCCACTCCATCACTGCCAAGGTCGGCAACCCGAGAAGAGGGCCGATGTACTGGTTGGCGTCGTGCGACCAAGTGGTGGCCCAGATCAGCTCGCACCCGAGATTCGACAGGAGTGGACCCAACGCGGGATCGAGCTGTGCCACAAGCGGATTCGCCGCATCCTCGTCACAAAGCGAGGCCGATTGTTTGTCTGTTCCGCCGAATGGGAGCAACGGTCCATCGACATCGAGGAACAGCAGGGGACGGTCGGGCCTATCCATCACTTGTGCAGACTAGCTCGATCTCGTCACGTGACGGTCGCGGCAGGTCACCGTGTGCGCAGTCCTGCGACGAGCAGGGCGACGAGCCGACGGGCGTCATAGCGAGGGTCGGATTCCGCACCGATGCACAGGTTTCCGATGCCGCGCATGAGTTGGTAGGCGTCGATGTCGGCGCGAATTTCACCGGAAGTGACTGCGGCGTCGAGGAGTTGGGTGCAGACGGGAACCAGGCGATCGAGAAAGTAGGTGTGCAGGGTTTCGAAACCTGCCTTGTCCGCGTGCATCGCAGAGGGCAGGCCGTGCTTGGTGACCAGGAAGGCCACGAAGAGGTCGACCCATTGTTCGAGGGCGGCGTGCGGGGTCGGGCTGGTCGCGAGCAGGGCAGGACCTGCTTCGGCGCAGGCGTCGACCTGGTGACGGTAGACGGCGATGACGAGGTCGGCGCGGGTGGGGAAGTGGCGGTAGATCGTGCCCATGCCGACGCCTGCCTTGGCGGCGATGTCGCGGACCGGTGCCTCCACGCCCGAGGTGACGAAGACAGCCGCGGCCGCGTCCAACAGGGTCTGCTGGTTGCGGCGGGCGTCTTTGCGTTTGGGGGCGGCCTCGGTCGGCTGTCCGCTGCTGTCGTTCAACGCGTCGGTCCTTTCGTGGTTGTAAAACGGAACAGTGCTCCGTATCGTTTGTGGAGCAACGTTCCGCTTTGCTCAATCATGCCAGGAGAGTTCCATGCTCGAGTCGAACACCACGCAACAGGCGCCGACAGCGGTGATAGCTGTGCAGCCGGTCGTCCTGTCGGCCCCGGGCCGCGGCGCGGATCTGCAGGTTCGCGTGTCCGCCCCGGTGACCGGCAGGGACTTGCCCGTCATCGTTTTCTCCCACGGCTACGGCGAGTCCATGAAGGGCTACGCACCATTGGCGGACTACTGGGCCGCGCACGGTTTCGTGGTCATGCAACCCACCCACCTCGATTCCAGGACACTCGCCATTCCGGCCGAAGACCCTCGGACGCCGAATATTTGGCGCTTCCGCATCGAGGACCTCACCCGCGTGCTGGATGAACTCGACCTGCTCGAAGCCGCCGTACCCGGTCTCAGCGGACGCGTCGACCGCAACCGCATTGCCGTGGCAGGCCACTCGTGGGGAGCGCAGACGGCAAGTACCCTGCTCGGCGCACGTGTCCTCGACGCCGACGGCGTACCCGGCGCGGACATGTCCGACCCCCGCGTCAAAGGGGGTGTGCTGCTTGCCCTTGCCGGCCTCGGCGATGAGCTCACGCCGTTCGCCGCCGAACACTTCCCCTTCCTGCGGCCGTCCTTCGACACCATGACCACCCCGGCCCTCATCGTCGCCGGTGGCAACGATCAATCCCACCTGTCGACCCGTGGACCGGACTGGTTCACCGACCCCTACACCTACAGCCCGGCCAACAAAAGCCTGCTCACCCTTTTCGGTGCCGAGCACTCGCTCGGCGGCATCCCCGGCTACCAGGTCACCGAGACGACGGACGAAAGTCCCGCCCGCGTCGCACTGATCCAACAGCTCTCCACGGCGTTCCTCCGCACCGCTCTCGGCATCGACGAGACCAGTTGGAAGACAGCCACTCACGCTCTGGAGAACGACCCCGACCCACTGGGTTCCGTGCAGCACAAGTAGATCCAGCAGTTCCGGTACGTTCTCGTATATGGCGACCGCGCGGTCAGACCGCTACCTCGCCGCCACAAGCGGTGAACGGTGAACGGTGTCGTGCGCAAGCGCCCCAGGCAGCGACGGTCCAGAGACACGGTGGACGTGCTGCTGGAGGCCGCGGCGCAAATGTTCACCCGCGAGGGGCTGGCAGCAACGACCAACCGGATCGCCGAGCGCGCCGGAGTCTCGATCGGAACGCTCTACCAGTACTTCCCGAACAAGCACGCGATGCTCGAGGCACTAGCCGTACGGCATCTCGTGCAGGGAGGCGAACAACTCGATAAGGTGTTCGCCTCCCTCCGGGCGACCGAGCCGCCGTTCGAGGAGACGATGCGTGCGATCGTCGATGTCGTTGTCGACCTACACCGCGACCGGCCCGCACTGCACGCCCTCCTGCACCGTGTCGCACCACGGCTGCCCGGCGAACTAGCGGCATTACGCGCATTCGAGGACCATCTTGTCGATGAAATCGGTTATCACCTCGAGCGTTGCGGCCGCGGTGGTGACGATGCGGCGCTGACGGCGCGGACGCTGGTCCATGCCGTTGACGCGCACGTGCATCGGGTTCTCACTCGGCACACCATCACCACCGAGCAGGTGATGGCGCTCGTGCAACGACTCACCCCCGAATTCCGAGAATGACTCTCACATCGTCGAATCCGTCACTGCTTCCAATACCGACCGCAAGGTTGTGGCGAGCTGAGTAAGCCCGGGTTCCTCGATAGGGAAGTGTCCGCAGTTTTCGAGCAGAACCAAGTCGGTCCGACCCGCTATCCGATCGAGGAACCGGATGCTCAACTCCGGTGGCGTCCAGCGGTCCGCGGCGGGGGCGACGAGTGTGAGTGGTGCGGCGTCGAAGGTTTCGGGCGGCGCGTGCCGGAAGCCGAGAAAGCTGGCGAGGAAGCCGAGCGGGACTTGCACGCCGCCGCCCTTTGGATCGGTGGCGCATGCCCGTGACAAGGCCGGGTCGAGGCTCATGTTGTTCATGTCGGCTACCCAGCGGATCGGCACCCGGACGCGGCCGAGCAACGGGACCATCGTGCGCAGCAGAACGGGCCCGGCCGTGCTGGTGAACGACCAGCGGGTGGCGGCGCGGCGGGCGGCGGGATCGCTGGGATCGAGTAGGCAGGTCGCCACCACATGGGCGACGGTACCGATGCGGGCGGCGACCTCGTAGGCCAACATTCCGCCCATGCTCGCGCCGAACAGGACCAGTGGTCGGTCGTCGAGTTTCGTTTCAGCGCGTACGAATTCGCACAGCAGATCGATCCAATCCTCGTAGCGAACCGAACTCGGCTCCGGTTCGACAGTATCGCCGTAGAGCGGAAGATCCACGGCCATCACGTCTACGCCCTCCCGTGCGGCCAGCGCGGCGAGTGGCCACAGCAAACCCGAGTAGCCACCCGCTCCATGAATGGCCAGTGCACGCACTCCCGCGTCAGGGTTGCTGGCACGGGCAACATGTACGCGTTTGCCGCGCCACGACCACCAGGTCGGAGTCGGATCGATCAGCGATTCCCGGCGGTACTGGTCGGGAAGGAACCCCGCGTATCCGATGTAATCCACACACCGAGCATCGACGCGGAATCCAGCCGCCACAACTCGCGTTCCACACCGTGCTCCAGAATGGCAATTGCAGCTCTTAGCTGCGACGACTCGTCAAGAGTGCGTGCTTTGGTGCTGTCTACTCGCATTTGATGGATTCCGGGGCCGTAGTGCGGCACCCATGGCCCTGCACACAAATACGCGGTCGGTGCGGCTACTACATAGCCGCACCGACCGCGTTATCCGAGGTACGTGTCAGTCGAGCATCACGGCTTCGGCGCGCAATTGGCCGGCGGCACGAATCCCTGGTTGGCTACGTTGTTTCCGAGCAGGACGGTCACCTTCGCGTCGACGGACGCCTGACCGGGAGCGGTGATCCTGACGGTGAAGGATTCGGTCTTCTCCTGCGCCGTTGCGGTGCACAGCGCGGTCCAGGCGATCTTCTGGCCGTTGTCGATGATCGAGAACCCGACGTAGCCCTTCTTGGGTTCCGCGCTGGTCACCTGCACGATCTTCGGCGTGACGCCAGCCGGAGCGTCGACCAGATCAGAGATGGGGGTCTCGGCCCGTCCGAAGGTGTTCACCGAAGCCCGGTCCTCCTTGGCGGTCAGCTTGGCGCCGCCCTGCCCTGCACCGGTTGTTGTGGTGGAGAGCGTATTGGATGCCGCGGTCGTGTCGAACGCACCGTTCGGTGCGAAGCCCTTGACCACTGCCGCACTGGAAATGGCGGTGTTCGCGGGTGTCTGGCCTTCGACCATGACGGTGAGGGTGGCGGATCCGCTCTTGGCCTTGGTGATCTCGCCCAGAGTGAAGACGACCTTCTGCGTGCCCTGTCGTGTTCCGCCGGACTGGTAGACCGTGCTGCTCGGAATGGTCATTTCGGCAACGACATCGGTGAACGAGTCGTTGCCGGTGGTGCTGACCGTGAGCGTGCACGCCACTTCGTCCCCGGGGAACAGGCTGCCGGGGGTCTGGACGTCGCGGCACTCGTACTTCGAGGTCGGGCCCGTTACGGCGTAGGCAGGAGCCGCGCCGATCTGCAGCGCGCCGAAGGCGAGGGTGCACGCCGACGCGAACAGCACGGCACGTTTCAGGGTGGGCTTGGGGGCAGTGGTCATGGTCGTTTCACCTTCCGGGTGGGTTGATCGGTCTCGCGCTCACTGCGATTCAGATCCACCGATGTTTTGTCTCGGCACCGATGGTCGGCGGTGTGACTGGGCATCCACCAACGAACGACTAACGGCCGCCGAACCGCGGAATGGTACGCACGTACCAGCGTCCCTAGTTTTCAACGACTTTCGTTGATGTTTCGTTGCGTTGGATGCGACCAAACGTAAACGAAATAACGGCGACGGATTTGGCGAGAGTGAGGAAGCCTGACCCCCGATAATGTTCACTTATCGGCGGTCAGAACCGGCGGTCAGGTAAACGGGTTGTCCTGCGACACGCGGCATTTCGTTTCGTGTGAATACGTCAATAGTGACGAAACCAACGCTACGATTCTCCGGTGTCCACCGTTTGCAACTACCCCGGCTGCGCCCGACCCATCACCCGCGCAGGTGGCCCCGGCCGCCCTTCCGAATACTGTGACCACCCCGATCACACGCGGTGGCGCGCCTGGCGGGAACGTCAACGGCAACAACAGGAGTCGGAGATACCCTCGGCTACTGTCACTGTGACGCAGCAAGGTCCGGTCACCGTGGCCAGGCTGCGGGCGGACGAGCTGCTCACCCAATTCCGTGGACTGGCCGACCAACTGGGCAACACCCTCAATGCCGCTGTCGCCGAACTGTCCACCCTCGGCGACCCGTCCGTCGCCGAGGCGCAGGTCCAGGCGGTCCAAGCCGACGCCGCCCGGCGGATCGCGGAAGCCGAAATGGCCACCGTCGCCGCGGAACAGGCGCGGCGGGAAGCCGGGGAAGCACGCGCGCTAGCCGAGGCTGCTGCCGACGACGCGGCCGGTGCGGCCGAGCGCGCGGAAGCGTTGGTCGCCGAGGCGAACAGCACCCGCGAGGACGCACTGCGCGAAGTGGAACGCGCCACCAGGCAAGCCGCCGACGATGTCTTCGCCGCCCGCAGCGAAGCCGAGGCCGAGGTGCGGACCGTCCGTCGCGAATCCGCCGAGGAGATCGAACGAATCCGCAAGGAAGCCGCCGAACAGATCGAGCGCGCCGAACGCCGTGCCGCGACGGAAACCGCGACCGCGCAACGCGAATCATCAGCCCAGGTCGCCGCTGCTCACTCCGAACGCGACCTCGCCGTCCAGCGGGCCGCAGACGCCGAACGGGCGACCGAGCGCGCCGAACAGGCAGCGATGGAACGCATCGAAGCGGCGAACGAGGCGCGCGAAGAATGGCGCAGGGTCCGCATCGAACTCGACACCGCCCGCACTGAACTCGCCGAAATCCGCCGCACCGCCGCCGCCGACCTTGCCGCCGTCCGCGCCGAAGCCGCCGCAACCATCGACAAGGCCCGCACCGAAGCGGCCCACCGCATCGAAGCGCTCGACGAAGCCCGCAACCAAACCCTCACCCGCGCAGAGCGAGCCGAAGCCCAACTCGACGAACTCCTCGCCGAATCCCGCCGCCAACCGCCCACAAAACTCGGCAGCCGCACGGGGGCTTGACAACCGCTTGCCGAGACTCGCCGCTGAACCCAGTCGCAGCGGCGGGGTCGATCGCGGAGTCAACTGTCGTGGGTTGTCCACGGTTTCCAACCGGTGAGTGACCGGATGTCCGGCCTGGGGGAAAGCTAAGGGTTCGCCCCTGATGTCGGAGCGCGTGGGCTTCGTTAGGTTTACCTCGTGGAACGTCTATCGCAGTTGCCGCAGCCGCGACGGAGGCAAGTGGCCGCAGTCGGGGGCTCCTTCCTGGCGTTGGTGATGCTGGCCGGAGTGCTGCTGCGGGATCGTGTTCCGCCGCTCGACTCCTGGATCGTCGATCATCTCTATTCCGCGCCCGGCACGGCTCGCGCGACGTTGGCCACGACGATCAGTGGAGCGGGTTCGGTGTTCGGACTCGTTGTACTCCTGAGCGTGGTCGGTGGCATCTGGTGGCGCCTGCGTGGAGCGGCCACCGGACTACTCCTACGATCCGGCGCGCTGCTTGCCACCTGCTCGTCGACCGTTGTGTTGCAGACGGTGTTCCAGCGGCCCGGGCCTGCAGTCACCGACCAAGACTGGACGTACCCGAGCGGTCATATCGTGCTGCTGGCCGCCCTCGGCGGCACCGCGGTGCTGCTCAGCCGGTCGCTGTCCGCCACCTGGCGCAACGCCGTGGCAGGCAGCCTGATTGTCATGATTGGGCTGGTGGCCGCTTCTCGGATGACGCTGGGCGAGCATTGGCTCATCGACGTGGTCGCCGCCCTGGTCGTCACAGTCGGCAGCGGACTCGTGGCGGCCATCGCGCTGCGTCTGCTGTGAGCCGGATCGGTGCCCATTCGCGTTCACATCTGGTTGGCCAGCGCTGCCGCGGCTTCGGAGGCGATGTCGATGGCCCGGGATACCAGGGGTGATCGAGTGCGGTCGGCTGGCCAGTGCAGGTAGATCTCGCGGGTGGGGGATGGTTGCAGGTGGTGGATGCTGAGGCGTTCATCGGACCACGCATCGGCGCTGTGGAGGGCGAGCCATGGCAGGACCGCCGAGCCGATTCCTGCGCGCACCATCGAGAGGATGGTCTCGTGGCCGGTGGATCGGAACACGATCCGTGGGCGCGCGCCATCGCTGGCAAGTGTTCGCTCCAACCATCTTTGGTGATAGGTGGGCGGCCAGGCGACCATCGGAGCACCGTCGAGTAGCGGCACCGGCACTGGACCGTCCGGGAAGGCACCGAGACCGGTCACCAGCAGGTAGTGCTCGTCGAGCAACTTGACGTGCTCGACATCGCCATCGATCCGGCCGTCGTAGAACAACAGGTCGAGACCTCCGATCTGGGGGTCGCCGGAGACCACCTCGGAGAGTCGGATGTCGCAGCCGGGGTGCTCGTCCATCAATCGACGCAAAACGCCCGGCAGGATCAAGGTGGTCACGCCTTGGAACGTGCCGATGTCGATCCGGCCATTACCCGCCTTGAAGCGATCGACGGCGTCGCTCATGGCCTGCGCTTTCGTCAGCAGAT
This sequence comes from Nocardia sp. NPDC049149, assembly GCF_043197455.1. Taxonomy (NCBI): domain Bacteria; kingdom Bacillati; phylum Actinomycetota; class Actinomycetes; order Mycobacteriales; family Nocardiaceae; genus Nocardia; species Nocardia sp. NPDC049149. The sequence goes on along the minus strand of NZ_JBICTD010000004.1, from coordinate 789,048 downwards.
CGCGGCCATGTGCCAGGACCACCTCGCCGAGGTGGGTGATCCGAACGGGTTTCGGACCTCCGGGCCGGTCGAAGACGGCGCCACCGACGGCCTTCTCCAGGGCGGCGATCTGCTGGCTCACCGACGACTGCGTGTAGCCGAGCCGAAGTGCCGCGCGTCCGAACGTTCCGTCCTCGGCGATGGCGGCCATGGTCTTCAGGTGGCGTAGTTCGATGTCGACCATAAGGCTCAAATATAAGCGATAGCGATTGAATCCATCGGGAACGATCGCTTTTCTTGATCTACTTTCGTTCCTAGGCTCATCGACATGACGATCAACAGCACACAACGAGACACCGAAATCCTCCAACTCGACGGCGTCGAGCTCGCGATCGAGCGGCGCGGCCCCGAGGGCGCACCGGTGGCACTGCTCATCGCCGGTGGCGGCCAGTCGATGGACTGGTGGACACCCGAGTTCGCCGACCGCCTCGGCGCCGGTGAACTGCAGGTGATTCGGTACGACCATCGCGATACGGGTCAATCGAGCACCACACCGACCGGGCAGCCCGACTACACCGGCGACGACCTTGCTGCCGATCCACTGCGCATTCTCGATGCCCTGGGTATCGACAAGGCACACTTGATCGGAATGTCGATGGGTGGCGGTATCGCACAAACCATCGCGGTGCGCGCACCCGAGCGAGTGCGCACGCTCACCCTGGTGGAGTCGAGCCCGGCCGGCGGCGATCACGGTGCACTGCCGGGGCCGAGTCCCGCAGTCGCCAAAAGCTTTATGGAGCCCGAACCCGAGCCGGACTGGTCTGACGAGAACGCGGTCATCGACTATCGGGTCGAGATCGAACGGCCCTACGCCCCGCTCCAGTTCGACGAGGTGCGCGTCCGTGCGCTGGCAACGCTCGAAGTGCGTCGCACCCGCAACATGGCGTCGTCGATAACGAATCACTTTGTCGCCCAGCCGCACCGCTCAGTGGACCCGGCCGAGATTCGGGTGCCGACGCTTGTCCTACACAGCGCCGACGACCCGATGTTTCCCTTCGCCCACGGGGAGGCGCTTGCCCGCCTGATCCCCGGGGCCCGGCTGGTGCGCATGCAGGGAATGGGACACGAGATCCCGCCACCGTCCACCTGGGACGTGATCATGCCGGAGCTGCACAAGCACCTCGCCTGACAGGGCCGCAAACGCCAATCGCAGCATCGAAACGAACGGAAACCCGCTCATGGCAACAACAATGACCGACGCTGAATGGCGAGCCTTCGTCGAAGAGGGAACAAAGCTTGCCCACATAGGCCTCACTCGCCGCGACGGACGGCCGCACGTCACGGCTATCTGCTTCATCCTCGACGGTGACGAACTCGCGTTCGTCCTGTCCCCCGGAAGTGTCAAGGGACAGAGTCTGTCTCGTGACGGACGCGTCTCCATCTGCATCAGCGACGAGCGGCAACCGTACGGCTTCGTCACCATCGAAGGCCAGGCACGAACCTCTGCCGAATCAGACGAGGTCAAACACATCGCGACGGGCATCGCCGACCGCTATTACCCCACCCAGGCTGCACGGACTGTCGCTGAATCATTTGTGCGGGAGGGCTTCACGGCAGTCCGGATCGGCATCGCCAAGGTCATCGCCCGATCCGGCCTCGGCTGACATCGTCTCGACCACCGCCCCGGAGTCGGGGTTCCGGGCTGCTATTCGTCGGACTCCCGCGCACGCTCAGACCTCGGCCACTACTCGCCGCGCTGAAATCCGCTCAGGCAACAACGATGCGGTGGGTGCTTTCCCGGATGCGCAGGTTGGCGGGCAGGACGATGGACTGGGCGGGGAACACTTCACCGGCGACTCGGCGGAGGACGAGTTCGGTTGCGCGGCGGCCGATCTCGTAGCTGGGTTGCTCGACCAGGGTGATCGGTGGCGCGAATCCGGCCCAGCTCATTTCGTCGAAGCCGGCGAGCAGGATGTCGGCGGGGAAGGTGACACTGGTGTCGGCGAGGGCGTGCAGTGCGCCGACCATCATCAGGTTGTTGCCGACGAACAGGCCGTCGGGGCGGTCGCGCAGCGCCAGGACTGAACGCACGGCGGCCCGCCCGCCTTCGACGCGATAGTCGCCGCAGATCTCGAGTGCCGGATCGGGTTCGATTCCGGCTCCGCGCAATGCAGCTCGATAGCCGCTGAGCCTGCCGGTCGCGGTCGAAGCATCGGACGGTCCGGTGATCATCGCGATGCGTCGGCAGCCTGCGGCGATGAGATGGTCGACGGCGGCCTTGGCGGCCTGCCGATTGTTCACCAGCACGGAGTCGACGTCGGTCGACCGCAGCCGACGGTCGATGACGACCACCGGAATACCGCGGTCGGTGAGCGTGCCGATCCGGCTGTGCGCGGTGGAGGAGGGAGCCAGGACGACACCGGCCATCCGCTCACCCGCAGCGACCTCCAGGTAGCGCTGCTCCTTGTCGAGGTTCTCGTCGGAGTTGGCCAGCACCACGGAGTAATCGCGTTCGCTCGCAGCATCTTCGACGCCGCGGGCGAGCGCGGTGAAGAACGGGTTCTGGATGTCGGCGATGATCAGGCCGATGACCCTGGTCGCTCGGGTGCGCAGGGATCTGGCCTGGCTGTTCGGTCGATAGCCCAGCTTTTCGACGGCACCATGCACGCGTTCGCGCAGCGCGGGAGCAACGCGAGGGTCGGCGTTGAGCACCCGCGAGACCGTGGCCGGTGAGACCTCGGCCAATGCCGCGACGTCGCGAATCGTCACCGTCGCCATCTGCGGCGTAACCGCCCTTCGCTGCTGCGCCGAAGTGCCGTGCGCCCGATCTCGCGCGCTCACAATGGCCGACAAACCCTGGCGCGCAAGGGCCTTGACGGCTCGATCACTCGAATTCTACGGTATCAGAAATCGATTTCTGAGACCGATGTCACACTGGATGCAGTCGCCGTTCGCGGCGACGCCCACCGGTGGACGAGGGGGAGGAGCCAGATGGCACGCATCGGGCTACGCGGAATCCCATGACCGGCACCGACGCTCGCGCGCCGCTGCTGGCGATGAGCGGCATCGTGAAGGAATTCCCCGGCGTGAAGGCACTGCGGGGCGTGCAACTCACCTTGCACGGCGGCGAAGTGGTTGCGCTGCTGGGTGAGAACGGTGCGGGCAAATCGACCTTGATGAACGTCCTCGCCGGCGTCTTCGCCCCGGACGCAGGCACCATCGAAATCGACGGCAGCCCAGTGCACTTGCGCTCCCCGAAGGACGCCACCCGACACGGCATCGCGATGATCCACCAGGAGCTGAACCTGGTGCCGGAGCTGTCAATCGCCGACAACATCTTCCTCGGCCAGGAGCTGCGCACCATCCGAGGCACGCTGGACCGTAAGGCCATGGACGCGCGCACCGCGGAGTTGCTGGCCAGGGTCGGTCTGGAGTTGACGCCGCGCAGGCTGGTCCGGCAGTGCAAGCTGGCCGAACAGCAGCTCATCGAGGTCGCCAAGGCGCTCAATCACGACCTGCGGATCCTCGTGATGGACGAGCCGACCTCCGCGCTCGCCGAGGCGGAAGTGGAGCGGCTGTTCACCGTCATCCGCAACCTGACCGCGCATGATGTTGGCGTTGTCTATATTTCGCACCGGCTGGAGGAGCTGGCGGAGATCGCCGACACGGTCACCGTGCTGCGCGACGGCGTCTACGTCGGCGAGCGGCCGATGCGAGAGACGCACCGGGCCGAGCTCATTCAGTTGATGGTCGGCCGCCCGCTCGGCGAGTTGTTCCCGCGCAGCGCCGAACTGCACCGGGGCGGATCGGCGCGGCTGACCGTGCGGCACCTGACCACCGTGCCCGCGGCGGGCAGCGATGCCGTACCGCTGCACGACCTTTCGTTCGAGGTGGCGGCGGGTGAGATCGTGGGGCTGGCCGGGTTGATGGGTGCGGGCCGCAGCGAGGTACTCGAGGCCATCTATGGCGCGGCCACCGGTGTCAGCGGGACGATCACGCTCGCGGGCCGTCGGTATCGGCCGCACACGCCGCGTCGCGCCATCGCGCGGGGGATCGCGTTCGTCGCCGAAGATCGCAAGGCGCAGAGCCTGATCCTGGCCAACAGTGTGCGCTTCAACGCGTCGCTGGCCGCGTTGCACCGGTACCTGCGTCCGTGGCGAACGGTGGATGCGAAGCGCGAGCGGGCCGCGGTCGCGGCGAAGGTCACCGAACTGAAAGTGAAGGCGTCGTCGCTGGCGACCGTGGTCGGCACGCTGTCCGGTGGCAACCAGCAGAAGGTCGTGCTGGCCAAATGCCTGCTCACCCAACCGTCGGTGCTGCTGATGGACGAGCCGACCCGCGGCATCGACGTCGGTGCGAAGGCCGAAGTGCACGCCCTGATGAACCAGCTCGCCGGCGACGGCGCGGCCATCCTCGCGGTGTCCTCCGAACTGCTGGAGTTGATCGGGATGTGTGATCGCATTCTTGTGCTCTGCGAGGGCCGCCTCACCGGCGAGTTCCGCCGAAATCCGCCGCCCGCAGCACCATTCGACCAGGAAGCGATCCTGGCCGCCGCCATGGCCAGGGCGCCCGCCGTGCGCACCCCGAGTTGATCGCTACCGAGCAGACCGTCCAGCCGACGCGGCATGACCACCAGGACCAGGAATGACGGACCAACTCCCCAACGGAGCCCCGCACGACGACAAGCGTCCCTTCGTATCCTGGCTGCGGTTACGGCTCGGCAGGATGACGCCGTATCTCGGTGCGGCCCAAGGATATATCGGTCTGCTGCTGGTGATTCTCATCGGCATCAGCACGAAGGGACAGTACTTCTGGAACCAGACCAACATCACCAACGCGATCACCGCGTTCTCCTCGCGCGGCATTCTCGCGGTCGGCATCACCCTGGTGATCATCACCGCGGGCATCGACCTGTCGGTGGGCTCGATCATGGGCATCGGCTCGATGGCCGCCGCCATGCTGCTGGTCGATCACAGCCTCAGCCCATGGCTGATCGTCCCGGCCTGTGCGTTGATCGGCGCGTTCTTCGGCCTGTGCAATGGGCTCGGCACCACCGTGTTGCGGATCCAGTCGTTCGTCATGACGTTGGCGATGCTGTCGATAGTCCGCGGCATCGATAGACAGATCTCCGACAACGTGTCCGTCGGCACGGCCGTCTATGACGAAAACGGGAAGCTGACACCGAGTTCGGCCGAGTTCGCGCTGTTGGGCACGCCGGGCCACAACCTGTTCGAGGGGACCTGGCTGCCGTTGTTCGGCAGGGCCGGCATTCCCTACCCGGTGCTCGCCCTCGTTGCCGTTTGCATCATTGCCCAGCTCGTGCTTTCCAAGACCACGTTCGGCCGCCACATCTATGCGGTCGGCGGAAACCCCACCGCCGCACGGCTTTCCGGTGTCAATGTGACGCTGGTCGTGGTCGCGGTGTTCACCCTGTCCGGCCTGCTCGCCGGATTCGCCGGGCCGATCGACGCCGCCTACCGCGCATCGGGGGATCCGCTGGCAGGCGCAGGCTACGAGCTGGACGCCATCGCCGCCGCGGTGATCGGCGGCGCCAGCCTGGCCGGCGGAAAGGGCACCATCACCGGCACTTTCGTCGGCGCGCTCATCCTCACCCTGCTCGACAACGTGCTCGGCTTGAACGCCGTCAGCGACAACGCTCAGCTGGTCATCAAAGGCCTGATCGTGGTGGTGGCGGTGGTGTTGCAGCGGCCGGGCTTCTTCCGCAGTCTCAGCGCGCCGGCGACCCGATGGTTGTCCAAGCGGAAGGGAGGTCGCCCGCAAGAAAGCGGCACCTGAGGTGCCCTGCCCGAGCACGGCCGTCGGGCCGTGCTCGATCCGACAGTGTTCACCCACCCCCGTCGGCTCCGCCGACTGCCTTCCCCCATGTTGTTCCAGGAGTGAAACATGCCGTCCCTTCGTCGCTTTGCTCTCACGGCCGCAGCGCTGTGCACGACGGCAGTGGCCGCCGCGGGCTGCGCGTCCGACGCGCCGAGCCCCTCCGATGGCGGAAAGTTCGTCATCGGCTATTCGCAATCCAACAATGCCGAGCCCTACCGGGCTCAGCTCAATCTGCAGCTGCAGTACTTCATGAAGCAGCACTCCGATGTCGAACTGCTGCCCATCACCGATGCGCACCAGGACAGCGCGACACAGGTCAGCCAGGTGCAGGCGTTCATTCAGCAGAAGGTGAACGCGCTCATCGTTTCCCCCAACGAACCCGCGCCGCTCACCGCCGCGGTGCAGCAGGCGTGTGACGCGAAGATTCCGGTGATCATCCTCGACCGCAGCGTCAACACCGAGTGCTACGACTCGTTCATCGGCGGCGACAACTACGTCATCGGCAAGCTGGCCGGGGAAGCGGCGGTGCAGGCGCTGCCCAACGGCGGCAATGTCGTCGAACTGCGCGGCATCCTGTCCTCGCAGCCGCAGATCGACCGCGACAAGGGCTTCCGTGACGCGATCGCAGGCAAGAACATCACCATCATCGAGGACCAGGAAGCCAAGTGGCTCAAGGCCAATGCCACCACGGTGATGCAGCAGTGGCTGTCGAAGGGCGACAAGATCGACCTGGTCTACGCGCACAACGACGACATGGCGCTCGGCGCGCAGCTCGCCATTCAGGGTGCGGGCAAGGCCGGGGCGATTCAGATCATCGGCGTCGACGGGCTCGCGATTCCATCCGGTGGTATCCGTGCCGTGCAGAACGGGCAGCTGCTGACGACGTTCGTGTACCCGACCGGCGCCGAGCAGGCGGTGGACACACTGGTGAAGCTGCTGCACAAGCAATCGGTGGAGAAGAAGCAGGTGCTGTCGACGACCAGGGTCACGCCGGAGAACGCCGCGCAGATCTACCAGCAGTACGACATGTCCGGCAAGGTGGGCGGCTGAATTCGCGGCCTCGGAGCAACCGCTAGGCTCGGGCCGGATGCCGACGGGCGGCGTCCGGCGGCACCGGCTCGGGTGCGGGCGAGGAGGCACCGATGGCAGTGATTCACGAGACCACCATTGTTCCCAGCAAGGACGAGCTGCTGACGGCCTGGCTGCCGACGCGGGCGTGGTATCAGGGCGACACACAGCCGGTGGTGCGGCGAGTCGGTGGGTTTCGTCTCGATGACCCCGACGGGGAGGTCGGGATCGAATTCATTGTCGTGCAAGACAGTTCGGGGGAGCGGCCGGTGACCTATCAGGTGCCGTTCGCCTATCGTGGGGCGGCACTGGCGGGAGCCGAGGACGCGTTGGTCGGCACCGCGATGCACGGTGTGCTCGGCAAGCGCTGGTTCTATGACGGCACTCGTGACCCGGTGGTGGTGGCGCAGATTCTCGCGCTGCTCGCCGGAACGGCGCAGCCGCAGGCGCAACACGACAGCGACGCGGTGGATCGGTCGGTGGCGATAGCTGCCGCCGAGATCGCGGGCGGCGCAGCCGAATCGGCGTCGACGACGGACGGGCCGACCAGCACCGACATCTCGGTGGGTGACCGGCTCGTTCGTGTCGAGCGGATCCTGCGCGCTGGCCCGGCTCCGGCGCGGACCGGTCACGTGACGGCACCGTGGCGGTTGCCCGGCGGCGGCACGGCCCGCGGCGTGTTCCTGACCATCGACGAGATCTCGGCGGGGTAGTTCCGCGCAGGCGCTGACCACGAGGCGCTCGGTCTGCCACCATGGTCTGGTCGGAGGGAACGGCGCACGAACGGTGCGGTGGGGATGGCCTACTCCGGCAAGGAAGGACGTGAACGCCATGACCGAGCGGCTCGCACGGTCCGCGCGAACCCTGGTGTGCGCCACGCTTCTCGGCGTGTTCGGCTGCACGAGTAGTCCGCCGACCATCAACCCCGAAACACAGACCACCAACCCCGCACCACCGACGGTCAACCCCGCGCCACCGACGGCTAACCCGGCGCCGCTGACGGCCAACAACCCGATACCGCCGTGCGTTCCAGGGCAAGTCGTGCTCAGCACGAGTGAGGTGTCGCCCGGTGCGACCCATCGGGGCGTGCAGGTGAACCTCGGGCTGGCTCCAGGCGCCGCAACGTGCCAGGTGTCGGGCTACCCGGAGATCGAGGCGGTCGACGGCGGGCCGACGCTCCGCGCCGAGCACACGCCGCGCGGCTACCTCGGCGGCCTGCCCACCGACCGCGACACTCCGCCGACGGTCGTGCTCAACGGCGGCGTGCCGGGAACAGCGTGGGCGACCGTCGAAGGAATCGCCGTCGACCAGGACGGCAACCCTTGTCCCACCTATGCCGAACTTCGCGTCACCCTGCCGAACGCCTCGGCGCCGCAACCGGTCGCGGCCACCCTCAACGCGTGCAAGGTGGAAGTCCACCCGATCCTCGGCACCGAAATGCACGGATAGACCGCCTGCACACAATTCCGGTTCCGGGAATTCATGGCCGCGGCGGCGATGAATGACCTGTCAGCTCAGCCGAATCGGACAGGTCCCGACACAGTCCAAGAGGAAACCCGGAATGCCCGATCAGGGCGGTAACTGCACGCACTGGCAACGAGCGGGCAATTCAAATTCGAGTTAGCCAGTGCTGCACAGACACGCGGTAGGCCCGGCCGGATGTCCGGACATCACCGAATTGTCTTCGACATATGTCCCATCGCCACACCGTGTGAAAGCAAACACGCGGTTAACCGGACGGCTGGGCCATATCATGTAGCTATGCCCGAAGACGAGCTCGAAGGGCGTACGGAACCACTGGCGGGCAGTGCCCGGCAAGCAATAGTGGTGGCCGGTGCCTGCTCGATGATTTTGGGTGTGGTCATGGCGATATGGCCACACAAGTCGATACCGACCGCGGAGCTGTTGTTCGGTGTCTACCTGCTGCTTGCCGGCGGATTGCAGATAGCCGTTGCGTTGGCCGCGCGATTCGCCCCGGCTTTGCGGCTGCTGGTGTTCGTGAGCGGTCTGCTGTCGGTGTTGCTGTCCGTGCTGTGTTTCAGCGGCGGCAATTCGGCGTTGCTGCTGTCGTTCTGGATCGGATTGGCCTGGTCGATTCGCGGGATCTGTCATGCGACGGTCGCGGCATGGGCCGACGGTCCGGCAGGCAGCGGACGGCAAGAAGTGTTCGGCTTGGCCACTTTGGGGTTCGGCATCGTGGTCGGTGTGGTGCCGTTCGATTCGATCGACGTGCTCGGCCTGGTGGTCGGACTGTTCCTGATCCTCATCGGAGCGATGGAGGTGCTCAGCGTCGCGGGCGTGCAGCCCGGTGTCGTTGATCTGCCCGGCGCATCTCGACTGCGGATGCGTCCGGCTCGGTTGCGCTGAGACGCTGTCCACCCGCCGGTGGACAGCGTCTCAGCCGGATCGGCAGTGCTCATGCGGGTTCCGCGGCGCCCCATGCGGGCTCGGCGGCAGCGCAGCATGCGGGTTCCGCAGCGCCCCACGCGGGCTCGGCGGCAGCGCCCCACGCGGCTCCGCAGCGACGCAGGCAGGCTCGGTGCAGTCGATGCCGGTGTGCAGCCGCGGAATCTCGTCGCGCATAACGCCCGCGACCAGCCTCCACACCGGGTTCACTGGAACCCATGGCATCCCCGCACGCTGCGCTCCGATCGCCCGCCGAGCTCATCGTGGTCGCCGACGGCACAGCTGCGGCGCTCACCCCGACCGCTATGGACGAGAGTCGCAGCATCGAGTCGCGCTTGGCCGCGCTGCTCCCGCCCGGTGGTGCCCTCGTCCGCATCTTCGGTCCGGCCAATCGCTTGCCGCGACGGCTCGCCGGTGCGCCGGACGAGTCCAGCGGCGCGGAGTATTTGAAGTATTTCGCCGTCCGCGGCGTCACCGGTGACCTCGCGGCGCTAGCTGCCCGACTGCGCGCGCACGATGCGGTCGATGCCGCGTACGTCAAACCGCCCGCCGAACCGCCGATCGCGCCCGACGCCGCAGCGCTGATCTCATCAGACATCACATACGCCGATCGCGCGACCGCTCCGGACGACCTCTCGCGGCCGATCGCCCCCGACAGCGTCACGTACGTGTCCAGTGCCGAGGCTCCGGCGGTCACCCCGAATTTCGAAGCGCGCCAGGTCTACCTGGATCAAGCACCGCAAGGCATCGACGCGCGCTGGGCATGGACCGTCGCGGGCGGCCGCGGCACCGGAGTACGCGTGATCGACATCGAGGGGGCGTGGCGCTTCACGCACGAAGATCTGCAGGCCAACCAGGGCGGCGTCATCGGCGGTTCGCCGTCGCCGGACCTGGGCTGGCGCAACCACGGCACCGCCGTCGCAGGCGAGATCAGCGGCGACAGCAACGCGTTCGGCATCACCGGCATCGCACCCGACGCCGTGATCAGGGCAATATCGATCTTCGGTTCCGGTTCTGGCTCCGCCACCGCCATCCGCAGCGCGGCGGACGCGCTCAGTGCAGGCGATGTCATCTTGCTCGAACTGCACCGTCCCGGACCACGATTCGATTATGCGAGCCGCCCGGACCAGCTCGGCTTCATCGCGATCGAATGGTGGCCCGACGATCTGGCGGCAATCCGCTATGCGATCGGACGTGGCGTTGTCGTGGTCGAAGCGGCAGGCAACGGCGCCGAAGACCTCGACGCCGCCCTCTACGACACCCGCCCCGCCGACTTCCCGTCCTCGTGGCGCAACCCCTTCCGCGGTGGCCCCGACGACTCCGGCGCGATCATCGTCGGTGCAGGCGCCCCGCCGCCGGGCGTGCACGGCCGCGACTACGGGCCTGGTCGCTCCCGACTGTCCTTCTCCAACTTCGGTTCCCGCGTCGACGCGCAAGGGTGGGGCCGCGAAGTCACCACCACCGGCTACGGCGACCTGCAGGGCGGCTCGGACGAAGACCTCTGGTACACCGACACCTTCAGCGGCACCTCCAGTGCCTCCCCGATTGTCACCGGCGCGGTCGCCAGCTACCAGGGCATGAGCACCGCCGCGGGCACCCGCAAGACCTCCGCCGAAATCCGCGCCCGCCTGCGAGCCACCGGCTCACCCCAAACCGCCGCCCCCGACCGCCCTGTCACCCAACGCATCGGCAACCTCCCCGACCTCCGCGCCATGATCGGCCCACCGTAGGGCCCGCTGCGCCGTGCCACCACTCGTGGGAGCCGTACTCGGTTCCGGTGAGCTGACCGTTGCGGAGGTCTGCGCGGCCGATCGCGCCGCTGATCGATAGTGGCAGCGGCCGTTTTCGTGGCATTGGTTTGCCATATGCGTGATGGCTCCGCGATGTCATACTGCGACCGTCGCGCCCAGAGCAAAATGCTCATGTTCGCCGGTAGTAGCGGCGTTTGAGTGATCAATTTGCGCTACTGCGCGCACTTCGTGCGCCGATTTTCGGCGGAGTCGATGCCCTGTCGCCTGCCGCGACACCGAAAGACCTGTGAACAAGGGGGTTGTGAACAGCCCTGTTCTCCATAACATCGAACTGTGTGAACGTTCCAAAACAGTTGGCGGACAGGAGATTCGCGGTGCCGATCGGCGACGGGGACAGTGCGGAGCTCCGAGCGGAGATCGCTGCGTTTTACCAAGGCTTCGGACAACCCGGCGCCTTGCTCGCCGCGTTCCGCCGGTCCGCGGTGCTGGTCCCGCTGACCGAGGACGACCGAGTGTCGACGCATCGGCTCGGCGGCATCGACTGGCTCTACGTGTTCACCACCCCCGAGGAGTACGCGACATTCGCCCGGGCCGCAGGCGTGCAGGTGGGCCGAGAGTACCGGTACCACAGCATCTTCGGCCGTCGGTTGCTCGACAAGTTCGTCCACCGGCGGGCCGAGCCGACAGGCGTGCTCGTCGACATCGCGGGTGCCGCGCCGATGGCGTTCCCGCCGGAGCTCGAGGAGGAGTAGCGGTGGGCGACAAACTGCAGGTGGATCCAAAGGTCCTGAAACAGGCCGCGGACGGCATCAATTCGATCACCGGCGAACTGGGCAAGCTCGGGATCGGCGCCACGGCCTCGGTCGGTCGCGGGTTCGCGTTGCTGACCCTCTCGTCGATGGAGGCCGGAAAACAGACGGTGCAAACCTCTTTCGAAGATTTCTGCGAACGGTGGTCGTGGGGCGTGCGGTCGTTGGTGCAAGCGGCCAACGGCATCGCGGTAACACTCGATCTGTCCGCGGGCCGGTATCACCAGATGGAGCAGATCGCCTCGAACACCTTCAAGAAGATGTGGACCGACATCATCGGCAATCCGCAGCTGTCCAAAGAGGACGCGGGCAAGCGATCGTGGTCGGCTACCTTCAGTGACAACTGGGCCAATCACGTGATGCACCCGGACTACAGCCGAAAATCGTTCGAACAGATGCAGAACAGCGGCCGCACGAACCTGAAGGTGATCCAGGCGGTCGGGCCGAAAGCCCTGACGAATATCGGTCTGGTCGGCCTGCCCCAGTTCGTCGGCCCGGCCGCGCTCGCAGGTGGGCCGACACCCGGATGGAACACCGGCGAGGCGCAGCGGGCGGCAAAGATCATGCAGGAGGCCAACACTCAGCAGCCGGTGCAGCAGCCTGCGGGCGGAGAGTAGCGGCGGTGGGGTGGCGGGACACTTTCGATCGGTTCGGCGGTGTCTTCGAAAGGGCATTCGAGCGCGGCGCCGAGTGGACCGGACAGCGTGCGGACGACGTACTCGACACTGCGGCAGACGGCGCCCGATTCCTCGGAATGGACAGTGCCGCCGAGACTCTCGACGACCTCGGCGACGATATCGCCTCGGCCACCGGCGGATCCGTCGACGAGCGCGAACTCGGCGAGACGACAGATCCGAAGGAACTGGTTCGCGGCGAACCGCCGAAGATCACCAGCGCGGCACGGACATTGCGCACCATGGGAACCGGGATCGGCTCGACCGGTGACGCGCTGCGCACCATCGACACCTCGGGCTGGACCGGCGACGGTGCACGGGCTTTCGACGAGGTGTACGACAAGCAACCCAAACTGTGGTGGGACGGCGCCGACGCGATGCGTAAGGCCGCCGACGCCATGGACACCTGGTCCCATGCCGTCACCACCGCACAGGCCAAAGCCCGTGAGGCCATTGCGAAATGGGAGCAGGCCGACCGAGAGGAGCGGGCGCGCAAGAACTGGTGGAACGGACTGACCGGCGAGCAGCAGGCCGCGACACCGCTCACCGACACCTGGACATCGATCCGCAAGGAGGCGCGCGAGATCCTGCGGTCCGCCAGGGTCGCCAGGGACAACGCGGCGAGCGAGGCCGCCGGTGCGGTGAAAGCGGCTGCGGCACAGGCGCCGAAGACGCCGCCGTTCACCGCGCGATGGATCGACAACATCGGCGATGGCTTCAATGCGTACGGCATGGGTCAGCTGGAAATGTGGGGCGGGTTCTTGAACGGCTTGTCCGGGATGGTCGGGCTCGCCAGGCAGGTCAACCCGACCGATCCGTACAACCTGACCCATCCCGCCAAGTACATGGAGAACCTGGCCAATCTGGGGACCGGGGCGGTGGTTGCCGTCGCGGATCCCGGCGCGACGGTGAAAGCGCTGCTGTCCGACGCACGCAAGAACCCCTTCGAGTTCATCGGCTCGCTCGGCGCGGACATGGTCACCTCCATCCCCACCGGCGGTGGCAGTTTGGCGCCGAAGTTGCTGAGCAAACTGGCGCTGCGGCGTCCGCATCTGCCCGGCGGGGGGCATTTGCCCCGGCCCGAGCCGCCGCGTCTCGAGCCGCCACGTCCGCAGCCGGTAGGTCGCCCAGAACCCGGGCGACCGCCGAGTGAATCGGCACCGCCCGCGCGCCAGACGCCGAGCCCCGGCGGTGACCAGCCGCCCGCGCGCACCGATTCCGGTGCCCCACCCCGGGCCGGGGATCCGCACAGCGGGCCACGTCCGGAGAGTGGACCGCGTCCGGAGCATGGAGCTGGGCCGTCCCCGACGCGAGAGCAGCCGCACGCGCCGTCCGCGGGCCCGCAGAGCGAACCGCCGCAACATCATCCGGAACGCACCAACCCGGCCGACGCCGGTCCAGGACAGCACGCATCTCCCGAACCGCAACCACGCCACCCTCCCGAGACGGCTCCGGCGGGCCCCGGTGGTCACCCGCCGGACAATTCGGGACCGCCACCTCGCCACGATCCACCACCACCTGCGCGCGCTGTCGAACCGGACCTACCGCCGAACCGCACCGAGCCGAATCCACCCCCACGTGTCGCGGAGCCGGACCCGCCGCCGACACGGCAGGACCCGTCCCCGTCGCGCACTGCGGAACCGGATCCACCGCCGACACGGCAGGACCCGAGCCCATCACGTGCTGCGGAACCAGATGCACCGCCGACGCGAAGTGAGTCACCGGCCTCCGCGCCGCGAGATGAACCGCCGCCGCGCACGCACCCGCAGCCCGAGTCGCCCGCTGCTCGGCCCGAAGGCGATGCCCCACCTGCCCGGCCCGACGAGTCGACTACCCCTACGCCAGGGAAGGATTCGCCGACAACCGGAGCTCGGCCCGACGGCGATGCCCGACCTGCCCGGCCCGACGAGTCGGCCCCTCGTGTGCCAGGGGAGGATTCACCGACGACCACGCCACGGCACGGGGCGAACGCACCGGAATCCCCGGCGACACGGCCCGATTCGCCGTACTCGCAACCAGATTCGGAAAGTCCGAGTCCTCGACCCTCCTCGCCAGATGTCGAGCCGTATCCGGAGGCTCCGGCAACGCGCCCCGACGGGGCCGCACCGCCACCCGCTGCGTTGCCGCCCAACACCGCGGCTGCCCACTCGGCGCCGAGTCCGCGCGGCGACCTCGGCGCACCCCAGCCCCGCCCGGACGCGATCACGCACCGCCCCGAATCACCCACTCCCATCCCGCGAACCAATCCAGATCCCGCGCCGGGCCATCCCACCGGACCTGTCCGTCCCGCGCCCGACCTCTCGGTCCCGAAGCTGCGCGGCGATGCCACACCCCCTCCCGTGCGCGGCGGCCCAGGGGAGCTGCCAGGACGTGCGGCGACACCAGGTCCACTGCGCACCGATCTCGACCTCGCCAGCCGCCCCAACGCTGCGCACACGCCAGGGCGGCACGTAGATCCGTCGACCGCTCCCGCCCATCGCGGCGAACCGGAAGCCCAACCCGGCCGGATCGATGAACGGCCCAACGCGGAACCCACGCACCCGCACCATGATCCGAATTCCGACCACCATCCTGGGGCACGGGAGCACGCGCCCCAGGATCACGGCGCGCACGCCGACGCGAAAGAGGCAGGGCCGAAAGCCGATCGACAGCCGTCCGAGATCTGCAAGTCGGACGATCCCGTCGACCTCGCCACCGGTGCGTTCCTGCTGCCGGAGACCGATGTCGCGCTGCCCGGTGTCCTCGAGTTGGCGCTGCATCGAACACATCGTTCCGACTACCGGTACGGGCGCTGGTTCGGTCCGTCGTGGTCGACAACGCTCGACCTGCGCTTGGTCGTCGAGGAGGCCGGTGTCACGTTCATCGGCGAGGGCGGCATCATGATCGCTTACCCGCACCCGGACATCGGGTCGGCGGTGGCGCCGATCAGCAGCATCCGCCGCTGGTGGCTGACCAGAACCGAGACCGGCGGCTACCGGGTCGCGGATACCGAGCGAGAGTTGTTCTGGCACTTCGCCGCCGAGCCCGATCTGGCCGGCCTCGACGAGGCGCTCGGCAACTACGCGATCTCGGCGATCACCGACCTGCGGCACAACCGCATCCGGTTCCACTACAACGCCGACGGGGTGCCGGTCGAGGTAACGCATTCGGGCGGTTATCGGGTGCTGGTCGAGTCAGCGGCGGGCCGCGTCGTTGGATTGCACTTGGCGAGCGTCGAGCAGGATGGTGCCGAAACCGTCACTGCGCTGCGGACATTCGGGTATCGCGACGGCGAACTGGTCTCGGTCACCAACGGGGTCGGCGCGACGACCCGATACACCTACGACACTGCGCATCGCCTGGTGACGTGGACCGATTCCAACGCCAACCAGATGCTCAACGTCTACGACGACGCGGGTCGCGTCATCGCCCAGCGCGGGACAGGGGGAGTCCTCGACACCGATTTCGAGTATCTCGAATTCGAGGACGGTAGTGGGCATTTCACTCGCGTGACCGACGCGGGCGGCGCGGTGACCAGCTACGGTTTCGACCGCGACCTGCGCCTGCGTGACCTGGGCGGGCATACCAGCATCGACTACAACAACGACCGCAAGCCGCTGGCGGTCACCGGCCCTGACGACCGGACCACGCAGTACGCCTATTCGCCGGACGGCGACGTCACGACAGTCACCCGCCCCGACGGCCGCACGGTCGAACTGACCTATCACTGGCGCCACCGCCCGGACCGGATCACCGACGCCGACGGCGCGGTGTGGCGGCGCGAATGGGACAGCGACGGAAACCTCTCGGCCGCTGTCGATCCCAGCGGCGCCCGCACCGAATACGCCTACCATCCTTGCGGTGCCGTTGCCGAGGTGGCGTCGGCGAGCGGCGCCCACCGGCGGACGACCGTGAACGCGGCAGGCTTGCCGCTGACCATGACCGAGGCCGACGCGGTCACCCGAATCGAGCGAGACGGTTTCGGCAGGCCGATCCGGGTGACCGACCCGACCGGCGCGGTCACCCGCTACCGATGGTCGCCGGAGGGGCGGCTGCTCGAGCGGATCGACCCGCACGGCCACCCCGAATCGTGGTCCTATGACGGGGAAGGCAACCTGCGCACGCACCGTGACCGTGCCGGTGGCACAACCGTCTTCGACTACGGCGCCTTCGACCTCCCGATCTCCCGCACCGACCCGACCGGCGCGGTCACCGTTTTCGAGTGGGACACCCTGCGTCGATTGATCGCGGTGGTCAACCCCATCGGCCAAACCTGGTCCTACCGCTACGATCTGGCGGGCAGGCTCATCGCCGAAACCGACTACTCGGGCACCACCACGCGGTACGCGTACGATGCGGCAGGCTTGCTGCGCACGGTCACCACGGCAGCGGGCAGCAAGCGACGGCACAGTTACGACGATCTCGGGCGGCTCATCGAGGTGGCCGCCGACACCGGTGACTGGCTGCGCTACACCTACGACGTGGCGGGACGAATTACCACGGCGATCTCCGGTCATCAGGATAGGCCGACGCATACTCTCGAATTCGGCTACGACACCGCCGGACGGCTGACTTCTCAGCAACTCGATGATCAGCCGCCGCTGTGCTGCCACTACGACGCCAACGGCAACCGCACCCACCGGCAGACTCCGACCGGCGCCGAAACCACGTGGCGTTGGGATATTTTCGGCCGCGCCGCAGGGCTGTCTGCCGATGGACACGACATCGTCTTCCAGCGCGATCTCGCCGGGCAACTGACCGCCTGGCGAATCGGTGAGCTCGCCATCACCCACACGCGCACCGCGGGCGGCCACCTCGCCCGCCAAGAAGTCACCGCTTTCCCCGCCGAGCTACTCGCCCTCGATGGACCCGCACGCCGTCGCGCACCTCGGCCGGTCCGTCACGACGAATACTCCTGGCGCCCAGACGGATACCCGACAGGTCAGCACATCGTCCGACCCGGCGGTGATACCACCTACCGCGCGTTCACCCTCGATCCACTCGGCCGCGCAGCGGAAATCACCGAGAACGGGACGCTTGCCGAGACGTTCACCTACGACGCGATCGGCAACGTCACCAGCGCGCTCGCCGAGCGCACCGCATTGCCGCCCGACGACACGACCCCCGGCACTCCTCCCGCCGCTCAACGAGAGTCCAGCGCAACGACGTTCGAAACACCGGTACGCCGCGTTCCGCAGCACCGGGAATACCGCGCCAACTTGCTCATCCGCGACGGCAGCACCCACTACCGCTACGACGAAGCCGCCCGGCTGATCCGCAAGACCACCATCGATGACTCCGGCGCACCCGCCGCCTGGTACTACCGCTACAACGGTTTCGACCAACTCATCGATGTCTGGACCCCCACCCGCGAATGGTGGCACTACACCTACGACGCTCTCGGCCGCCGCACCACCAAACAGCACCTGGCCACCGACGAAACCGTCCTCGCGCACACCGACTACACCTGGGACGGCACCCACCTCATCGAACAAACCACGGCCGAAACGACCACCCGCTGGCAACACCAACTCAATTCGCCCGTCCCGCTCAGCCAATCCAGCACCACGGGCAACGGTGACCACACCACCTACGCCATCGTCACTGACCTGGTCGGCACCCCGACCGAACTCGTCGATCCGATCACCACCGCTACGGTCGCCACCGCATCAACCACCCTGTGGGGCACCACCACCTGGACCGGCCACGCCACCTGCCCTCTGCGATACCCGGGCCAGCTCCACGACCCCGAAACCGGTCTCCACTACAACCTCCACCGCACCTACGACCCAACGACCGGCCACTACCTCACCCCAGACCCGCTGGGCCTCAACGCTTCTCCGAACCCGCGCACCTACCCGCACAACCCGATCACCTGGTCGGACCCACTCGGCCTCATCCCCAGGGAATGCACGACGCAACGCCCCACCGACGACACGTCGACCCCGACATCGCCGACCCCCGAACACGCCCCGGAGCCGCCGCCGACCGCCCGGACGCACCCCGAAGGCCCACCCCGCCTCGGCGACTCCGACCTGCTCGGCACACCACCCCGAGTCGAGGAACCCACCATCCTCGTCGAACCCAAGTTCCCGGCACCCGAAACTCTCGCCACCCACAACGGACCCAAAACACCTGGCGGCTCGGATATTTCACCATCGGCAAAGGTGAAAGTGGACGAGCCCGCGCCGGACGCGACACCGGAGGCAGGCGGCCCGCCGAACCCACCGGACGAACCCCCGAACAAACCTCCCCGCGATCCGTCCGAAGATCCGGAAGACCACGGCGACAACCACGACGATGACGATTCGACCGATTCCGACAAGCCGGAGGTACCGCGCACCGTCGACGAGGATATGGGTGTCGAGGTCGTCGGCACCCCCGGCCCCGGCATCTCACCGGAGATGCTCGACGCGCTGAAAAAGTTTGTGGCGGACGAAGATACACCCGTTGTGGTGTGGGGCAGCAGGCAGACCGGAATGTCGCACCACACCGGGCGCACTTACGACTCCTTCGACGACTATCCCGAGGACACCGACCTCGACCTCGCGGCGACGAGGGACGAAGACATCTTCCGCCTTCCCGACGGAGAGCCCGACGACCCCAATGCGGTTCCTGGCGTGAAGCATCCGGCGATGGGCCTGTTCACGGAGGACGAAGCCATCGACCAAGGCCTGCTGCTCATCAAACCACTCGACGACCCGTCGGTGAATCCGCATGAGCCAAGCGGCCCGAAACAGAGCGAAGACACCGACATCGATGCCGAGCCCGACAAGGGCAACGGCACCGACGAACGAGGCGACCGGGACGACGACAGCGGCAACAACGACAACGACGATGGTGGCAGTACCGGCGACAACGGCGGCCCCGGCAATGACGCGGGCCCAGACGCCTCAGACGGCGGCGGCGCCAAGACCGCCCCGGAGGAGCCGGACCCCGACGCTGATCCCAGTCCCGCCGGACCGCCGAACCCACCCGACGAACCACCAGCAAAACCGCCGAACCCACCGGACGAGCCAGACCCCGACGCTGGTTCGACTCCCGATGGACAGCCCAACCCACCGGACGAACCACCGGCGAAACCGCCGAACCCACCAGACGAGCCGGACAGTGACAGCGGCAATCCCAACGGGGACAACGACATCGATGCCGACGACAACCCGCCGAACACTCCGTCGGACGCCGACGAGGGTCGCGTTGGCCCCGAGGGATTCCGGGAATTCGACACTGACGAGGCTGGGCATCGGTACGGACAGAATCAGCTCGGTGACGCCTGGGAGGGCTTGTCGCGTGCGGAGCGGGACGCTGTCAGCCGGTACACCAGTCATGCCGGAGTCATCAACAACCCTCTCCGCGAGACCGACCCGGTCAGGTCGGCGGCCGAGGAGTACGACCGCCTGCGCGCCAATCAGGAACGCGCCCAACTGCTCTCGCAGGCCAATGGCGGCACCCTGCCGCAGACCGAGGATGCGCTGCGGGCTCTGGCGCAGCGCAGGGACCTGACCCCGGAACAGCGTGCCGCGCTGGCCGACGTGGTGAACAGTTCGGATCCGTTCGGTCGGCTGCTCGATCTGCGGAGGGACAACGGTTACCTGAACTTCCTCCGAAGCGAAATCTTCGACGTGGAGCCGACTGGCGACGCCTTCCGCGATCGTATCGCGGCGTTGGACCGAGCCCTCGACAACGAACTCCCGGAGCCGATCGTCGTGATCCGCGGCGCGCGGGATCTCGAATACCTGGTCGACGTCGATGGTCAGCCGTTGAACGGTCGAGATCCGCGGGTGCTGATCGGCGCGGTGCAGCGCGAAAGCGGCGTGTTGTCGACGTCGCTCGGCGCGACTCCTGGTTTCTCGGGTCCGATCCGCATGGAGTTCGCGCTGCCGGAAGGATCGCGAGGCCTGTGGGTCGGAAACAACAGTTGGTTCCCCTCGCAACGGGAACTGGCGCTGCCGCGCAATACGGAGTACATCATCATGGACGTGTTCGAGGACGGGCCGGTCACCGTCGTTCGCGCGGTGGTCGTTCCGCCCGCCGGGTCCGTCGATCCGCTTCCACCGCCACATCGGCGACCATAATGGTTACCCCACTCCGGAAGGTGCCGTTGTATGCGTGATCCTGCTGCGCCGCAAACCAGTTACGAACGCTGGACCAGACAGCCGCTGATCTATTTTCCGGTGCTGTTGCGCGGGGAATTGCTGGGGTACCTGTGGGCGTCGAAGGAGCACAACGCGGCCAGCTTTCTGCGCCGCATGTGGCCGAACCGGTACGCCGACCCGTTCGACGATCCGAGTCTCGCGTGCTCGTTCTACTGGCAGGAGCGGTTGACGGACGCGCACGGCCGTGGGCTACGTCCAGTGGACGCGCTGCGCGAATGGGTCGGTGCGACAGAGGATCCCGTCGGTGGTGCGATCCCGGGCGACGCGCGGGAAGAGACGGCGCCGAGCACCGCGGAGCTGCGGCGGCGAGTCAATCCGGAAGATCCGCGACTGAACGAGGAACCGCTGATCCAAGACGGCGAGTTCGCCGACGGAACGCCGGTCGATCGGGCACAGGGCTGGGGCCCCTTGGTCAGCGCCCCGCTGCCGCGCTATCCGACCGAGGCCGACTCGGCCGTCCGCTTCTTCGCTGTCACCAAGGACGACACCATTATCGGCTACCTCTGGGCCGCGACGACCGGTGCTGCCGCCGACTACCTCCCACGTGTTGCCGCAGGCCGGACCGGCTGGACCGCAGCGGGCCACTGGCGGCTGGGCCTGAGCCGCGCCTACGAAGCGGGGCTCTCCGCGGTCGACGCACTGCAGCGGTGTCGGCATGCGCCGGAGACACCGCTCTCCGGGACGATCGCAGACGACGCTGCCGCGCAGGAACTGCCGAGTCTCGCGCACCTCCGGGCCCTCGCAGGCCAGCCGTAGGATCCGAGCCGACCTTCCGCCACTTCGGTTCCCGCGTCGATGCCGCCGAGCACGGTAGGAGCGGCCATCCTGACCGGTGGCCCGATCCGGCTACGAGCATCGAACTCAGGGAAATACGGGCCGGTCAGCGTTTCACCCGGCGCACGCGAGTAGGGGTGGCGGGGGATTCGAGTAGTGCGGCACTCATGGCAGTGGCCGGATTTCTTGTCAGCCTGAGGGTGGCGAGAAAGGAGCTTTCATGAGCGCAATACATCTTCGTGCGCCTGGGCACCATCGGTCTGCGATGGCAGCGAGTGCAGGTACGCGCGGCATGGTCGTTTTCGGGACCGGTCTCGACTGCTATCTGTCGTATCGGCCGTCGTTCGACGCCCCACACAATTTTCAGGTGCTGCTCGCCGTCGACTTCGACGAGCGGGGCGGCCGAGCACTCGGAGCAGACCGGCGGGTTGGTTTTACTGAGGTTCACACCTTCGAACCCGAGGAGTTCCCGATCGCGGAGCTGGACCCGGCGGGCGCGAATCCGCGCACGTCCTTCCGCGGCTCGTTGATTCGCGGCAGGCGGGAACGCGGCGGCATCCCGGTCGCCAACGATGTGGTCGCCACGGTGCGCCGCGTCGTCTACTTCGCCGCGCTCGACCCCGACCGCGACCACCGGCACGCGATGATGACCCACCTGTGTTTCGGACGGTCCGAGCGGATGTACCTCGCGCACCACATCGGCAGCAAACCCAGTTTCGAGCAGATCGTCGCGGCCCGCCTCATCCCGGGCACGGTGACCGACCTGCTCGGCGAGCCGCTGCCCGACGGCGCCGCTCCCCGCGAATTCGCGCACGCACAGCCGATCATTCTCGGCCCGCGCGAGTTCACCGGGATACGGTTGCGCGCAGGGGAACTCGCGGTCGCGGCGTTCCCGTCGACCCCGGCCGCCGCTGGCTTCCTCGCCGACATCGGCATCGAGCGGCAGATCTACCTGGAGGTCGCCGACCTGACCTGATCGACCTCGGGTCGATTGTCAATACGCCGCAGGTCGCGGTCCCGAGTTCGCGGGATCAGCCCGGTCATCGTTCCGGCGAGGGACGCATTGTCCGCTTTGCGGAGATTACGGTCGGTGCCATGACCGGAACCGCAGCCCCCACCCTCGAATCGGGCCGACGGATCGCGGAGGTCGACATCCTGCGCGGGTTCGCGCTGTTCGGCATCCTCCTCACCAATGTCCTTGTCGCGACCACCCTGTGGTCGTTCACCGGCTCGAACGACGATCCGCAGCTGCGGTTCGACGGCCCGGTCGACCATGCGGTGCAGGGGATCATCGACGCCCTGTTCGCCGGCCGGTTCTATCTCCTGTTCGCGTTTCTGTTCGGATATTCGTTCACCTTGCAGATCGCGGCGGCGCAGCGAGCGGACGCCTCGGCGAACGCGCGGCTGCTGCGCCGCTGTGCGGCGTTGCTGACGATCGGGCTCGCGCACGTGTTCCTGCTGTGGGTCGGCGACATCCTCACGCTGTACGCGTTCCTCTGCCTGATCCTGATCACGCTGAAGAAGCTGCGGCCGCGGACCGCGGTGATCACCGGCGTTGTGTTGTACGCGGTGTGGTCCTGCTGGACCTTCTTCCCCGGCGACGGCAATGATCTCGCGGCGTTCGGCAAGTTCTTCGACTTCAACGACATGCACAGCGGCTACACCGGCGGTTTCGGCGATACGTTCGCCAACCAGGTGTGGCTGGCGCCAGGGTTCATGGCGTTGATCTGGTTCACCCAGGGCGTGCCGAGCCTCGGCATGTTCCTGATCGGCATGGCGGCAGGCAAGCGGGAGCTGTTCACCGACCGAGACACCGTGGGGCGCTGGGCGCCTCGCGTGCTGACCGGCGGTCTGGTGATCGGTCTTCCGGTTTCGGCGGTCACCTTCGCGGGCGCGATGAACTGGCTCGACCGGCCGGCCTTCTGGGTCGGACTGCAAGAACTGGTCAACCCGCTGATGACCGCCGCCTACATCGCGGGCATCATCTGCTTGACCCGGTCGCCACGCACCGCACGGTTTGTCGAAAAGCTCGCTCCGGCAGGCCGAATGGCCGCCTCGAACTACATCGGTCAGTCGATCGTGCTCATGGTGGTCTACACCGGGTACGGCTTCGCTCTGGTCGACAAGGTCCCGCCGGCGGGCGTCATCGGCATCGCGCTACTCACCTACGCCGGGCAACTTGCGCTGAGCAGTTGGTGGTTGCGCACTCACAAGTACGGCCCGGTCGAATGGGTGTTGCGTGCGGCGACCTACCTGTCGATCCCGCAGTGGCGCCGCACGGAACCGGTTGCGGTACCGGTCAAGTAGGTGCGGTGCCGCGCCTGGCCGACACCGGTTGCGTGCCGCCCGGAATCAATTGCGGCGCCGGTCAGAAAGTGAACGCGCCGCGAGCAGCAGCTCGAGCAGCAGGGCAGCGCATTCGGCGGGTAGGTCGGTGAATCCGCTGTGCCCGCCGGGGAATTCGGTGAGTGCGATGCCCAGCTGTTCGGCCATTGCGGCCGCCGGCCGGTAGGGGAGGTGACCGCGGCTTTCTCGCCCGGCACCGAGCACCAGGCGGTCGGCGACGCGGGCCAGCGCGGGCAGGTCGGGGACGTACGAGGTGATCGGGCGCAGTTCGTGCGCCATCATCGGCGCCGCGTTGGCGACCAGGCGCCGCACCATCTCGGCTGCGCGCGGCGGCAATTCGGCAGGGTCGGGCATGGGCCGCATGGTGCCGCCGATGCCGTCGATGAATCGGGCGCCCGCCGCGGCGACGCCTTCGGTGCGGAACAGCGCATACACCTCGTCGACGAATGCCTTGTGCGCGGCGGCATCCGGGAGTACCGCGAAGCTCGGCGGTTCGTGGGCGACGACCAGCCGTAGTCGTTCGGGGTGCTTGGCAAGCAGGTCGAGGGCGACCACCGCGCCACCGCTGCCACCGATGACATAGGCGTCTTCTCCTGCGGGCGTGAGGGTTTCGAGCAGTCGATAAGCGTCGTCACGCAGTACCTCGACCTGCTGATCGACCGGTTCGCCGTCGAGCAGACTGCGGGAGTAGCCGCGCGGATCCACGGTGACGACCGTGAAATGCGCGGCGAGAATCTCGGCGAGTGGGTCGAAGACGCCCGCATCGCCGCCACTGCCGGGCAGGAGCAGCAGCACCGGCCCACTGCCGCGGACCTCGTAGTAGAGGGTCGCGCCGGGAACCTTCAGATAGTCGGATCTCATGTCGTTTCCTTGTGCTCGCGAGACGGCCACCGCTCGAGTGCGACGTGCAGGGCGTCGATGACGCTTTCCCAGGAGACCGCGGTGTCGCGGGAGTCGCCGAAGCCGCCGCTCGCCTCCAGCGCGGTGTAACCGTGAAAGGTGCTGCGCAGCAACCGAACCGCATCGGTGAGGGCCGGTTCGGCCAGGCCGTAGGCGCGCAGCATGGCGTAGGTGAGTTCGATGGCGCGCAGCCCGCCGGGGTTGGCGTCGGCCAGTCCGGGTGGCATGGGGGACTGGGTCGCGGCGTAGCGGCCCGGATGGTTCAGCGCGTAGTCCCGCCACGCGTGCGCGAACGCGGCCAAGGCGTCGCGCCCGGCCCGGCCCGCGACCGCGTCGGCGATCAGGTCGGTCTTCTCGACCGCGGCCAGCATCGCGACCCGGGCGCGCAGCTCCTGGAGGTTCTTGACGTGCGAGTAGAGGCTGGCGTCCTTGACGCCGAAGGTCTTCGCCAGTCCGGACATGGTGACGTTGTCGAAGCCGATCTCGTCCGCGAGATCGGCCGCGGCACGCGTGATGCGCTCGACGGTGAGTCCGGCCCGTGCCATCATGATCTCCTCCAAAACTAGGACTATTAGTTTATAAACTAGAGCTACTAGCTTTGGCAAGTCGTGCTCGAATCACGCGATGCAGCGATGAGTTTCGGGCGTTGCCGCCGTCGACAGTGCGGACACGCTTTACTCCGAGGAGAACCATGACTCAGATCTCGTCCGTCGCGGCACACACGCTCGACGTACCCGGCGCCCGGCTGTACTACGAAGTGCGCGGCAGCGGACCGCTGATCGCACTGGTCGGCGCGCCGATGGCCGCCGCGGCCTTCGCGCCGCTGGCCGAGTTGCTCGCGACCGACCACACCGTGCTCACCACGGACCCGCGCGGCCACCACGGCAGCGTGCTCGACGATCCCGCCCAGGACTCCACGCCGCAACTGCGCGCCGACGACCTGGCGCGGCTCATCACCCACCTCGACGCCGGACCCGCGGCGGTCTTGGGCTCCAGCGGCGGCGCGGTGACCACACTCGCCCTGGTACAGGCTCGGCCCGACCTCGTCACCACCGCCATCGCGCACGAGCCTCCGCTGCACACGGTGTTCGACAACATCGACGAATTGAACGCGGACACAGATGATCTCGTCGCCACCTACGCATCCGGCGACGTGCTCGGCACCTGGCGGAAGTTCTTCGCCATCGCCAACATCCCGCTGCCGGAGCCGGTGCTCGAGCAGATGTTCGGCGGCGACCGCGATCCGGCGGACGTGGCCAGCGAAGCCTTCTGGTTCGCGCACGAGATCCGCGGAACCAACACGTTCGCACCGGATCTCGCGGCACTGCGCGCAACGCCCGCGCGCCTGCTGATCGGACTCGGTGACGACTCCGCCGACCAGTTCTGTGATCGCAGTGTGCGTGCGCTGACCGCGCAGCTGGGCGGCTATCCCACGATGTTCCCCGGCGGGCACGTCGGATTCGTGGACGACCCGGCGGCTTTCGCCGTCCGGCTGCGCGAAGTACTCGGATAACCGAAACCTGGGCGGCGGCTCGCCCACCGCCGCCCAGCCCGGTCAGGTCAGGTCAGACTGCGAATGAACTCGGCCAGGTATTGACCGCTGTAATCAGGCTTTCCGTTGTTCTGCACGGCCGCAGCGCCGATCGTGTCGACGTGGGTGTAGCCGGGCAGCTGCTCGATCTGCGCGGTGGCCGGCGTCGGAATCCAGGTGCCGACACCATATTGGACGACGCTGTCGCCCGCATACGCGACGAAGTTCGGTTTGGTCCGACTCATGTTGTGGTAGCGCAGATTCACCATGTCGCCGCTGCGCGCACCGCCCATGCCCGCACCGAGATCGATGACCATCCGCAGCGGAAAGTAGGTCTCCCAGTACGCCGTCGGCGCACCGGTGCCGAGTTGCCGTGCCACCTCGTGGATGTCGGCAACCTCCCGGCTCGGTGCGGTCCACGGCACACCGACCACGTCGTTGTAGTTGCGCCAGGTGTAGAGCGCGGTGCGATCGGTCGGCGCGACCCGCGTCTGCGGGCCTGCGCTCATCCGCAGGTAGTTGCCGAGCACCGGAACCTGTGTCAGACCACCATGATTGGGGAAGGTCTTCTCGGCCACTTGGCCGCCCGAGAGCGCGCCGACACCCTGCTGGAGCAGCGCGAAGTTGCCGGAATTGTTGTCGATGAACGTGCCGAGCAGCGCGGCATTGGTGAACCGGTAATCCCGGATGGTGCCCTCACCGTTGGCTCCGCCGCTGGCCACCGCCGCCCAGCTCTGGCCGAACATGGTGGTAAGCGTCGACTCGACCTCCGGATCGTGGATGTGTGCCAGCAGCTGGCTTTCCTCGTCGGGTGCGAGATGCGCGGCGAGACCGGCCAGTCGGTAGAGCAGGAACGCCTTGGTGCCGATCACCGGGATCGGGCCGAAGGTGCGCATCGGCAGCACTCCGCTGTCGAAACCCGCCTTCAGCACGTTGTTGGTCGGCCCGGTCAGCGCGTCGGTGACATCGTGGAAGAACGGCGTGTTCTGGATCGCGGCCGGGTCCGAGGACACCATCGAATCCTGGGCGGCGTAGGCGGCGCACTGGTTGAATCCCGCGTCGGACTGCGTGGCTGGGTTGCCGTCGAAGTCCCAGTCGGCGAAGAAGCCGGTGACCATCCCGCCCATCGAGATGCCGGTGCAGACGTATTTGCGTTGCCGCTGCGCCTGATCCGGCATTTCGTGCAGCATGATCTCGTACTGGTCCCGGATCACCCGCTCGACGCCGAACGAGTCGAGCAGCGGCAGATCCTGCGAGGCCTTGATCCCGGGGAAAGTACGGCCGTCGATGGGCATGCCGTTGAAGTAGTAGTCGACGGCGTCCAGGTAGTTGCCGGTGCGCAACGCGTAATCGAACCCGACTGTCTCATCCAAGCACGCGCCACGCCGGGCCAGCGACCAGAATTCGATGTTGCGGCCGAGCGATTTCGCCGAGCGCACGGTATTGCCCGCGACGCCTTCGGAATTCACGGCGCCGCCGCCCAATCCCTGCTGCTGCACGACCACCGCGTCCGCGTCGCTGGCGTTCTCCGGCCCGCCGACCGGCCGATACCGCAGGAAGCCGGTGCGATCACAAGATTCCGGATGCGGTGCCGCGTTCGCGGGCAGCGGCAGCCGGAAACTCACGTAGGACACCGCGATTCCGTCGCGGGTCGCGAGCTGCTCCTCCTGCCGATCGGTCGCCACCGAGGTCGGCGGCGCGTCCGCGGTTGCCACTCCCGGCGGCACCAGACTGGCGGCCGCGACTGTCAGCACAACCGTTGCCGCCCAACCATTTCGTCGGTGATTCCGGTCCCGTTTACGCTGTCTATCCGACCGTCCGGGACGCCGTGCCGCTTTAGTCACGTTGTGTGACGTTGCCACCTGAAGCGATCCGCGTCACTGGGCGATCTCTCAGGAGATCGGCCTCGGGTTCATGCATCTGCCCAAGGTCGTCTCAGTCAGTGGACAGGCGGCCGCGCACCGGCTGAGACGGACTGGGTCCCAAGGTTTTCGGTGTCGACGTTGTAGTGTCACCTCCGGACATTCACCGGCACGGACTTGATGGGAGCGTTGTGATGAAGGTTCTGAAGATCATCTCGGCAGTGGTACTCCTCGGTGCTGTCGCGCTCGGCCTTGTCGCTGCGGTCTCCGCCGCGACCGACTCGGCCAAGTAGGACACCGCCCGCGAACGGGACATGGCTGAGACGGCACCCGCACGGCTCTCAGACATGTCCCGTTCGCGAATGCGTCAGCCGCCGAACGGGACCCAGCCGTGGCGACACGCGGGTGACGGCTCGGTGGTGTCCCGTTGGCGAGCGGACGTGCAGCGCGACGGGACATGGTTGTGGCGGCACTGGTCTTGCGAGCGGGCTTGCCGCTTGACGGGAGCATCGCGGCGGACCCCGCGTCGACCAGAACATAGCCGCGGACCCCGCGTCGGTCGGACATGGCGGCGGAGCCGCGCCGACCAGGACATAGCGGTTGATTCGGCGACGGCCGCGTCCGCTCCGCGAGCGCCGAGGACTACCGGATCATCCCCGGTGTCCGCATCGAGATGCTCCCCGGCGTCGGCCACACCCCCATGCTCGAAGACCCGCAACGCACCACCGACCTGATCCTGTCCTTCGCCGCCGAAACCGCGCCGAAGTAGCGCTGGTCGCCGAGCTCGAATCAGACGGCCCGGCTCAGACTTTCTCCCGGCGGTAGGTTGGGGGCATGGTGGTGAACGGATGAGCAGGGGCGTGTTGGTGACGGGCGCGTCGCGGGGGATCGGGCGTGCAATCGCGGTGGCATTTGCCGAGATCGGCGATCGGGTGGCGGTGCATTACTCGTCGGCGCGCGAGGATGGTGCGGAGACGGTGCGCGGGTTGGCCGGGGACGGGCATGTGCTGGTCGGTGGTGATATTCGGGATCCGGAGGACGTTGCCCGGATCGTCGAGGAGTCGATCGAAGGACTCGGAACCATCGATGTGCTGGTGAACAACGCGGCGGTCAATATCGCCCATCCGGTGCTGGACAGCGACTATGCGGAATGGCAGCAGGCCTGGCGAGAAACGATGGACGTCAACGTGTTCGGCACCGCGAACATGTCCTATTGCGTTGCCCAGCACATGATCGACAAGGGCATCGCGGGCCACATCGTGAACATCGGCTCGCGTGGCGCGTTCCGCGGCGAACCCGGATACGCAGGCTACGGCGCAAGCAAGGCGGCAGTGCACGCACTGGGCCAGTCCCTCGCCGTCGAGTTGGCGCCACACGGCATCGCAGTCGCTTCGGTAGCACCGGGTTTCGTCGCGACCGAGCGCGTAGCCCACCGCGTCACCGACGACGTCCGCGCCCAAAGCCCGTTCGGCCGCGTCGGCGAACCCGCCGAAATCGCCTCAGCCGTCCGCTATCTCGCCTCGCCCGAAGCAACCTGGACCTCCGGCTCCGTCCTGAACGTCAACGGAGCGTCGTATCTCCACTGACTAGCGGCGGACACACACCGCGAGTGGCACATCGCTGCGGCAAAACGCGAGAAGGACTCTCCATGGTGTGCCACTCGTTGCCCATCTCTCACGAGTGGCACATGGCTGCGGCAAAACGCGAGAAGGGCTCACCGTGGTGTGCCACTCGTCTCGCGGTTTTCCTGGAGGCGCGTCCAGGGACGATCCGGTCTGTGCCGCCGACCGCGCGCACCAGCATGGTCATCCGGTGGCTCCGACTCACCGACTGATACGTGGGATGATCTTGCGCATGGTGGAGTCACGGCGCAGGGTTGCGTTGGTAACAGGGAGTTCTCGTGGACTCGGCAGTGCGATCGTGCGGCGGCTCGCCGCCGATGGCATGGCGGTTGCGGTCAATGGCCTGCGAGATGGGGAGCAGGCGGCGGGTGTCGTCGAATCCATCCGTGCGAACGGCGGTGTCGCCGAGATGATTTCCGGTGACATCACCGATGAGCAGGCGGTGGGGGAGATCGTCGCCGCAGTGACCGAGCGGCTCGGCCCGATCGATGTGCTCGTGCTCAATGCGACCGGGCCGCAGCCGGAGGCGACGCTGGCCGACACGGCGTGGTCGGACCATCTGTCTCAACTGGACTTCTTCGTGAAAAGCCCAGTCCTGCTCGGCCGCGCGATAATTCCCGGCATGCAGGAACGCGGCTACGGCCGAATCGTGCACATCGACTCCGAGGTCGCCGACCGCCCGCCGGTGGAACGCTCCGCCTACGCCACCGCGAAGAACGCCCAGATCGGCCTGGCCCGCAGCTGGGCACACGAACTCGCCCCGCACGGCATCACGGTGAACGCGGTCGCCCCCGGCTTCATTGCGGTGGAACGCCACTACACCGTCCCCGCGGAGGTCAAGGACGCCTACATCGCCACGGTCCCGGTCGGCCGAATGGGCACCCCCGACGACGTCGCCAACGCCGTCAGCTTCTTCGCCGCCGACCAGTCCGGCTTCGTCACCGGCCAACGTCTCCAAATCGACGGCGGCCGAACCCTTTACGTCTGAACCCGCCGAGCGGGACCGAACACCTCCCGGACGACGGAGGTGCTCGGCACGGCGTCTCACGACAGTCGGTCATGGTGGTGCGCCGGAGACTGAGTTGTGGCGCCGCGGGTTGTTCCGGGCGATGATGCCGATGCCGCGGGCGCTGGTTGCCGCGCAGCCAGCGTTTAGCGGACGAGACTCTGGCGCGGCACCGATGAGTTCGGTCGATACGGCCAGTCATATCGAGCAACGAACCTCGAAAGTCCATTTTGGGCAGTGTTGTTCGTAACCACGCTGAACGGCCGCCGACGACGGCGCTGTCACCACAAACAGGAGATGCCGACCGATGCCGCACCCACAGGCCAAGATCCACCGGATGTTCGAGCTCGTCGAGCCGATCGCCACCGTCACCTTTTCCGAGGTGGTGAACGAGGCGTTCCTGTCTCTCGGCATGCGCAATTACTGGGACGGATACTTCGCAGGCCGGGCCGCGCCGCTAGGGCTTGCACCGGCCGAGGTGGTGCACGCGGTCTTCTACAACTTCGCCGACGGCGAGGTGGCACGCCACATCCCGTGGGTTTGGGGCAAGGTCACCCCGCAGGAGGCGCTCGCCGTGCGCGAGCGAGCCAGCGCCGTCGCGCTACGGCAGCAGATCGGGGAGGTTGCCGAATCACCCGGTCTGGTGCGGGTCGCCGACCTCGCCACCCGAGCAGCGATGAGCGCGCCGACCGAGGGGCGAGCGCTGTATGCCGGGCTCAAGGCGCTCGACGTGCCCGAGGATCCCGTAGCCAAACTGTGGCACGCGGCGACACTGTTGCGCGAGTACCGCGGCGACGGCCACAACGCCGCCCTCGTCGCGCACGGCATCGGCGGCACCGAAGCCCACGTCCTCATGGCTCTCGCCCTCGGCATGCAGGCAGAGACGTTCGGCCGGATCCACCACCTGCCCAAAGCGCAGCTGGCCGCAGTCGTCGACGGATTGCGCGAACGTGGTCTTGTTGACGCCGCAGGCGAATTCACCGACGCAGGCCGCGAGACCAAGCAGCGGATCGAGGCGCTCACCGACGAGTTGGCCGCGCCGGCCTATGACGTGCTCATCGCGGACGAGCTCGACGAGCTGATCGCGGGACTCGAGCCGATCGCCGCCTCCATATCGAACGACTGAGTGGGCGAGTCGAGCGCGACCGAGATGCGTTGCTGGTCAAGTGCTCAGGAGGCACTCAGGTAAGTGGCCTCTCGGCCGATGCCGCCCTCATTGCCTCCTGATCAACTGGCCAGCCGCGGTGGCCGCGCGCGCATCGGGGAGCCCACTCTTGGGTGACTGACGTTGCTGATCTTTCGCTTCGGTGCGCGTTCACGCCGGTAAGTGGTTGGGGGAGTTGGGGACCGGGATTTCGAACTGCCATGGGCCGGAGAGGGCGGGGCGGGCGGCAGCTTGGGTGTGTAGGTGCAGGTAGTCCGCCCGGGGGAGGTCGATGGCGCCGAGGGAGGCGAGGTGGCTGGTGGTGATCTGGCAGTCGATGAGGGCGAAATCCCAGGCGGCCAGTTGGGCGCAGAGCCAATACAGGGCGACCTTGGAGGTGTCACGGGCGCGCGAGAACATGGACTCGCCAGCGAAAGAGCGGCCGCATGCGACGCCGTAGAGGCCGCCGACCAGGTCGCCGTCGCGCCATACCTCGACCGAGTGCGCATGACCGAGGTGGTGCAGCCGCAGGTAGGCCTCCTGCATGTCGGAGCCGATCCAGGTTCCGGACTCCTCGTCCCGCGGTTCAGCACAATTCGACATCACCTCGGCAAAGGCGCGATCCATGGTCACCCCGTAGTCGGCAGCGGCGACGGATCGGCGATAGGACTTGCTCACCCGCAGGTCCGTCGGCAGCAGAATGCTCCGCGGATCCGGGCAATACCAGTGGATCGTTTCGCCGGGGTTGTACCAGGGAAAGATGCCCGCGGAGTACGCATCCAACAGCCGCTCCGGCGACAGATCCCCGCCGAAAGCGACCAGTCCGGACGGATCCGCGAGCTCGACAGGTGGGAAAGGCTGATCTGGATCGACCAGATACATCCGCATCAGGTCGCTAGCGTCGGTCACCGAACCGAGATTACCGACCTGAGCGACCACCCTCAGGCTGCGACGACGGACGAACGACCGATGCCCGCCGTGCTCCGCGAGGAGCGCGACGGGCATCGAGGTGGAGGGGCTCAGCGGACGAGGGTGGATGCCCGGTCTGCCAGGTCGAGCAGGATCTGCGGGAAGACACCGAGCACGATGGTCACGCCGGCGCCGAAGGCGACGACTGTTGTGGTGAGGAATGGGTTGACCACCACTGGTGCGTCGGTCGGCGGATCGGTGAAGAACATCAGCACGATGACTCGGATGTAGAAGAAGGCGGCGATCGCGCTGCAGATGACACCGACGATCACCAACGGGGTGGCATCTCCTGCAGCGGCCGCTTCGAACACCGCGAACTTGCTGACGAATCCACTGGTGAGCGGCAGGCCGGCGAACGAAAGCAGGAACAGCGCGAAAACGCTGGCCAGCCAAGGGGAGCGGCGGCCGAGCCCCGCCCACTGCGACAGCGACGAGGCTTCGTCACCGGAAGCGTCGCGCACCAGGCTGACGAGCGCGAACGCGCCGACCGTCCCTACGCCGTACGCGACCAGATAGAACAGGATGGCCGAGACACCCTTGTCGTTGGCGGCGATCAACCCGGTCATGATGAATCCGGCATGCGCCACCGACGAATACGCGAGCATCCGCTTCACATCGGTCTGGGTGATGGCCATGATGGCACCGACCGCCATGGTCGCGATGGCGATCGCCGCGAGCACCGGCCGCCAGTCGTCCTTCAGCCCCGGCACCGCGACCTGCAGCACCCGCAACAACGCACCGACTGCCGCGATCTTGGTCGCCGCCGCCATGAACGCCGTAACCGGTGTCGGCGCACCCTGATACACGTCGGGCACCCACGACTGGAACGGCACCGTGCCGATCTTGAACAGCAACCCGACCGCGAGCAACGCCACCCCGAGCAACGCGAGCATCGCGTTGTCCGGATGCGCGGCGATCGCGTCCGCGATGCCTGCCAGCTTGACCGTCCCCGCCTGCCCGTAGAGCAGCGCGACACCGTAGAGGAAGAACGCCGACGAGAACGCGCCGAGCAGGAAGTACTTCAGCGCCGCTTCCTGCGACAGCAACCGCTTGCGCCGCGCGAGCCCGCACAGCAGATACAGCGGCAGCGACAGCACCTCGAGCGCGACGAACATGGTGAGCAGGTCGTTGGAGGCGGGGAACAGCAGCAGCCCGCCGACCGCGAGCAACGTCAACGGGAAGACCTCGGTGGTCGCGATTCCCGCACGCAGCGCGGCCTTTTCGCTAGCACTTCCCGGCACCGACGACGCCTGCGGCGTGAACGCGTCCACCCCGCGACCGAGCGTGGCCGCGGCCAGACTCCAGGTGCCCGGCCCGCTGCGCGCGGTGGCCTTCGGCTCGGCGCCGCGCTCGGCCATGAACAGCACCCCGAGGATCGACACCACGAGGATGGTGCCCTGCAGGAACAGTGTGACCCCGTCGATGGCGACCGCGCCGACCACCGCGGTCGCCTCGGTGCCCGCCAGTCGCACGACCGCGACCAGCGCAGCGATCAACCCGGCGAGGCTCAACAGCACCTGCCCGCCGAACCGGAAGCGCCGTCCCGCGAACGCCTCGACCAGCACGCTGAGCACCGCGACACCGAAGACGATCAGCATCGGCGAGAGGTACCCGTATTCGATGCTCGGCGCCGGAATCGCGGCGGCGAGCGGTGTTCCGTACGCGAGGGAGCTCACTTGTGGACACCTCCGGGAAGATCGGCCTTACCGGCCTCGGGGAGCGGTGGAACCGAGGGCGTCGGATCGTGCTTGCCGATGGTCGTCAGCGTCTGGCTCACCGCCGGGTTGATGAAGTCCAGGATCGGTTTCGGGTAGACGCCGAAGAACAGCAGCGCGGCGATCAACGGAACCACCACCGCGAGCTCGCGCGGCACCAGGTCGTAGAGATGCTCGTTGCCCTTCTTGACCGGCCCGGTCATCATCCGCTGGTACAACCACAGCACGTACACCGCGGCGAGCACCAGCGCGCCGGTGGCGATGACGGCCGCGAATTCGTAGCGGCTGAATGTGCCGACCAGCACCAGGAATTCGCTGATGAACGGCGCGAGGCCGGGCAGCGAGAGGGTGGCGAGGCCCGCGATGAAGAACGTGCCCGCCAGTATCGGCGCCACCTTCTGCACGCCGCCGAATTCGGCGATGAGCCGGGATCCCCTGCGCGACACCAGGAATCCCGCGATGAGGAACAGCGCGGCGGTGGAGATGCCGTGGTTCACCATGTACAGCGTCGCGCCGGTCTGGCCCTGGCTGGTCATGGCGAAGATACCGAGGATGATGAAGCCGAAGTGCGAGATCGAGGTGTAGGCGATCAACCGCATCACGTCGGTCTGCCCGATGGCGAGCAGCGCGCCGTAGATGATGCCGATCACGGCGAGCGTGATCACCAGCGGCGCATAGGTATCCGACGCGTCGGGGAACAGCATCAGGCAGTAGCGCAGCATGCCGAAGGTGCCGACCTTGTCGACCACCGCCATCATCAGCACCGCACTCGACGGTGTCGCGGCGACGGCGGCGTCCGGCAGCCAGGTGTGCAGCGGCCACAGCGGCGCCTTCACCGCGAAGGCGAACATGAAGCCGAGGAACAGCGCGTTGAGCACCGCGGGCGCGGCGCCGAGCTGGCCGGAGTTGGCCGCGGCGACCACGGTCCGGAAGTCGAAGGTGCCTGCACCGTCCGGGCCGAGTCCGTCCCGCGCGGTGACCACGTAGAGCCCGATCACCGCGGCCAGCATGATGAGCCCGCCGAAAAGGTTGTACAGCAAGAACTTCACCGCGGCCCGTGACCGCTGCTGGCGCAGCTGCACATCCGCCGAGCGTGGCCCGAAGCCGCCGATGAGGAAGTACATCGGGATCAGCATCGCCTCGAAGAACACGTAGAACAGCAGGATGTCCAGCGAGACAAAGGAAATGAGCACCATCGCCTCGACGAGCAGCGTCAGCGCGACGTAGGTGTGCGAGACCCGGCGTCCGCTGCCGACCTCGCGTTCGTCGTGCCACCCGGCCAGGATCAGCAATGGCACGAGCGCGGTGGTGAGCAATACCAGCACCAGGGCGATGCCGTCGATCCCGACGGTGTATCCGGCGCCGAAGGCCGGTATCCACTCGTGGTCCTCGACGAATTGGTATTGCGCCCCACTGGGATCGAACTCCACCGCGAGCACGATGGCGAACGCGAGCACCGCCACCGACACCACCAGCGCCAGCACGCGCGCCAGGAGTCGCTGCCCCGCGGGCAGCAGCAGCACGACGATCGCGCCGATCACTGGGGCCAACCACAATGTGGTCAACCAGGGAAAGTCGGTCACCTGAACCTCACCACCAGGAGGGCTGCGGCCACCAGGGCCGCGCCGGTGAACATGGACATGCGGGACGCGCGCCGGGACGGCAACGGACGCGGCCACGCGGGCACCCAGGGATACACACCACTCACCACAGCCGCACCGCCAACAGCGCGGCGGCGACGAGAGCGGCGCCGGTGAACATGGACAGGGCATACGAGCGCACGAACCCGGACTGCACCTTGCGGATCCGTCCGGACAGCCCGCCGATCAATGCGGCTGTCCCGTTGACGATTCCGTCGATGCCGCGGTTGTCGAGGAACACCAGCGCGCGAGTCAGATAGCCGCCGGGTCGCATGAAGGTCGCCTCGTTGAATGCGTCACCGTAGAGGTCCTTGCGCGCCGCGATGGTCAGCGCGGACACGGCTTCCGGTGCGGTCTCCGGGATGTTGCGCTGCGCGTACTGGTAGTAGGCGAACCCGACACCGAGCGCAACAACGGTCAGTGCGAGGGCGGTCACGACGCCCGCGGGCACTGTCTCTTCGCCGTGGTGCGCGCCGACAACCGGTGCGAGCCAGTTCTGCAGCGAGGACCCGAACGCGAACAACGCACCGGCGGCAACGGATCCGATCGCGAGCAGGATCATCGGCCCGGTCATCACCGCAGGGGATTCGTGCGGGTGGGTCTCAGGTTTCCAGCGGCGCTCACCGAAGAACGTCATGATCATGACCCGCGTCATGTAGAACGCGGTGAGCCCCGCACCGAGCAGCGTCACTACACCGAGCGTCAAACCGCTTGCGCCGCCTTGGTTGAACGCGACCTCGATGATCTTGTCCTTGGAGAAGAAGCCCGCGAACGGCGGCACCCCGATGATCGCCAAGTAGCCGAGCCCGAAGGTGACGTAGGTGATCGGCAGCAACGTGCGCAGCCCGCCGTAGCGGCGCATGTCGGTCTCGTCGTCCATCGCGTGCATCACCGAACCGGCGCCGAGGAACAACCCGGCCTTGAAGAACCCGTGGGTGAGCAGATGCATGATGGCGAAGGCATATCCGGCCGGGCCGAGGCCCGCGGCGAGCACCATGTAGCCGATCTGGCTCATGGTCGAGGCGGCCAGCGCCTTCTTGATGTCGTCCTTGGCGCAGCCGACGATCGCACCGAACAGCAGCGTCACCGCGCCGACGAGGACAACGCCGAGCCGCGCGTCCGGCGCGAGGTCGAAGATCGGACCCGAGCGCGCGATCAGGTACACGCCCGCGGTGACCATGGTGGCCGCGTGGATGAGCGCCGACACCGGAGTCGGGCCCTCCATCGCGTCCCCGAGCCAGGACTGCAGCGGCACCTGCGCGGACTTGCCGCACGCGGCGAGCAGCAGCAGCAAGCCGATGGCGGTGAGCGTGCCTTCGCCGGCCTGCGGTGCGCCGGCGAACACGTCGGTGAAGTTGATCGACCCGAACGCCGAGAACATGACGAACATCGCGATCGCCAGCCCCATGTCACCGACCCGGTTGACCACGAACGCTTTCTTGGCTGCGGTCGCGGCGGTCGGCTTGTGGTACCAGAACCCGATCAGCAGGTAGGACGCCAGGCCGACGCCTTCCCAGCCGAGATAGAGCACCAGGTAGTTGTTCGCCAGCACCAGCAGCAGCATCGCGGCCAGGAACAGGTTGAGGTAGCCGAAGAATCGGCGCCTACCTGGATCGTGGCTCATGTAGCCGATGGAGTAGATGTGGATCAGCGAGCCGACGCCGGTGATCAGCAGCGCGAAACACACGGACAGCTGGTCCAGTTGGAGGCTGAAGTCGACCTGCAGCCCGGCCACCGGCACCCAGCTGAACAGGTCGGTGTGCACACCGCGCTGCGCGGTGTCGCGGCCGAGCATGTCGAAGAACGCGATACCGGCGACCACGAAGGACGCCAGCGCCATCAGACAGCCGAGCAGGTGACCCCACTTGTCGCTGAAACGTCCGGTGAGCAGAAGGATTACGGCGCCTGCGAGGGGGAGGGCAGGCAGCAGCCAGAGCGTCGTGGCCGTATCCATGTCAGAACTTCAACAGGTTGGCGTCGTCGACCGAGGTCGAGCGGCGGGCACGGAAGATGGTCATGATGATGGCAAGGCCGACAACGACTTCGGCCGCGGCGACCACCATGGTGAAGAACGCGAACACCTGACCGTCCAGGTTCGAATGCAGCCTGGCGAAGGTGACGAACGCGAGGTTGACCGCGTTGAGCATCAGCTCGATGCACATGAACACCACGATGGCGTTGCGCCGCAACAACACACCTGCCGCGCCGATCGTGAACAGCAGGGCGGACAGGAACAGGTAGTTCTGGGGATTCACCGGTTGCCTTCCTCGTCGCTCTGGTTCTCGGTCGCGACCGAGGCGCGCGCGCTCTCGGTGCCGACGGAGATGACGGCCGCTTCCGCGAGCGCCCTGGTGCGGCGGTGCCGCAGGATGGTGCTGACCGAGAGTTCCTCGAAGGAGCCGTCGGGCAGCCTGGCCGGAATGTCGACCGCGTTGTGCCTGGCATAGACGCCGGGGGTGGGCAGCGGGGTGGCGCGATGTCCGGCCTCCCGGAACCGGCGCACCGACATCTCGCGCTGGCCCATCTTCGGCCCGAACTGCTCGCGGTGTGCGAGCACCATTGCGCCGATGGTGGCGGTGATCAGCAGCGCGCCGGTGAGTTCGAAGGCCCACACGTAGCGCACGAAGATCAGCTCGGCGAGCTCGCCGATCACGTCGCGTCCGGCGAAGCCCTTGGCGGGGAAGGTGATTCCGGATTCCCTGATGCCGCGGGCGATGCCGCTGATCAGCAGCAGGCCGAAGCCGAGCCCGACCGCGGCGGCCGCGAGCTGCTGCCCGCGCAGGTTCTCCCGCAGCGACTCGGCCGAGTCGACACCGACCAGCATGAGCACGAACAGGAACAGCATCATGACCGCGCCGGTGTAGACGACGATCTGCACCACACCGAGGAACAACGCGTCCTGGGCCATGTAGAACACGGCCAGGATGATCATGGTGGCGGCCAGGCAGATCGCGGAATGCACTGCCTTGCGGGCGAACACCATGCCGAGCGCGCCGATGGTGGCCAGCGGGGCCAAGATCCAGAAGTTCACCGCCTCCGGGGTGGAGGTGCGGGTGAGTGGCTCTGCGGCAAGGATGAATTCGTTCACCGCGCCCCTCCTTCCACGCCCGCGGCGGCGGGCTGCTTCGAACTGTCGGCGTCGCCGTTGGCTTCTTGCAGCGCGCCGAGCACGTTGCCCAGGTAGTAGTCGGCCTCGTCGGTGCCTGGCTGCATCGCGTGCGGCGGTGCGGTCATGCCCGGCTGCAGCGGGGCGAGCAGGCGATCCTTCTCGTAGATCAGGTCGGCGCGGTTGTCGTCGGCCATCTCGTACTCGTTGGTCATGGTCAACGCGCGGGTCGGGCACGCCTCGATGCACAGGCCGCAGCCGATGCACCGCAGGTAGTTGATCTGATAGACCTGCCCGTACCGCTCACCGGGCGAAAAGCGCTCCGTCTCGGTGTTGTCCGCGCCTTCGACGAAGATCGCGTCGGCGGGGCAGGCCCACGCGCACAGCTCGCAGCCGATGCACTTCTCCAACCCATCCGGATGCCGGTTGAGCTGATGGCGGCCGTGGTAGCGCGGCGCGGTCGGCACCTTCTGTTCCGGGTAGAACTCGGTGTTCGGCTTCTTGAACATGGTCGCCGCGGTGACCGCGAAGCCGGCGAGCGGATCGAACAGACCCGACTTGGCAACGGGGCGCGGGGTTTCCGGCAGCGGCGGGGTCGGGAAGCCGAGGAACACCGCCGAATCCGACTGCGGTGCGCTCGGTTCCGGCTCGGCGGGTGCGGGGGCGCCGCCCCTGCGTCCGGCCCGCAGGAACATCCCGATCATCAACGCGGACAGCAGCACTCCGCCGACGACGAGGATCAGGGTCTGTACGTGGTAGCCCTCGGTCTCGAGCACGCGGGCCGCGCCGACGACCATGACCCACAGCAGCGAGGTCGGGATCAGCAGCTTCCAGCCGAGGTTCATGAACTGGTCGTAGCGCAGCCGCGGCAGCGTGCCGCGCAACCAGATGAACACGAACAGGAAGACCCAGACCTTGGCGGTGAACCAGAGCACCGGCCACCAGCCGCTGTTCGCGCCCTCCCACATGTTCAACGGCCACGGCGCCCGCCAGCCGCCGAGGAACAGGGTGGTGGCGAGCGCGGAAACTGTTGCCATGTTGATGTATTCGGCCATCATGAACATGGCGAACTTCAGCGAGGAGTACTCGGTGTGGAAGCCGCCGACCAGCTCGCCCTCGGCCTCGGGCAGGTCGAACGGCGCCCGGTTGGTCTCGCCGACCATGGACACGCAGTAGATGAGGAACGAGGGCAGCAGCAGGAAGACATACCAGGTGCCCTGCTGGGCGTCGACGATGCCCGAGGTCGCCATGGTGCCGCCGAGCAGGAACACGGTGGCGAAGCACAGCGCCATCGCGATCTCGTAGGAGATCACCTGCGCGGTCGAGCGCAGGCCGCCGAGCAGCGGGTAGGTGGAGCCCGACGACCAACCGGCCAGCACGATCCCGTACACGCCGATCGAGGTGATGGCCAGGATGTAGAGCACCGCCACCGGCATATCGGTGAGTTGCAGCGCGGTGCGGTGCCCGAAGACCGAGACCTCGGGACCGAACGGGATCACCGCGAACGCCATCACCGACGGGATCAGCGAAATGATCGGCGCCAGAATGTAGATCGGCTTGTCGACGATGGTCGGAATGATGTCTTCCTTGAGCGCCATCTTCACGCCGTCGGCGATGCTCTGCAGCATGCCGTAGGGGCCGATCCGGTTCGGGCCGATGCGCATCTGCATGCGCGCCACGATCTTTCGTTCCGCCACCACCGCGATCATCGGGGTGAGCAGCAGGAAGACGAAGATGGCAAGCGATTTCGCGAGCACGAGCCACAACGGATCGTGACCGAACAGACTCAGATCACTCATGCCTGTGCTCCTTGGTCCTGGCATCGGCACGCCGCAGCGCCACGATGCCGCCGGGCTGGGTGGCCAACTGTTCGGCGATCGAGCTGCCCGGCGAATGCTGCGGCAGCCAGACCACCCGGTCGGGCAGGTCGGTGATCATCAGCGGCAGTGTCACGGTGCCGTGGTCGCTGGCGACGGTCACCAAATCGTTGGTGTCGGCGCCGATTTCGGCGGCGGTTGCCGCAGAGAGCCGGGCGACCGGCGTCCGCGCGATGCCGGCCAGGTTGGGTTCGCCCTCCTGCAGGCGGCCCAGGTCGAGCAGCATCCGCCAGCTGGCCAGCACCGCGGTGCCCGGTCCGGCCTGGGTCAGCGGGTGCGGGCGATGCGCGGGCGCCGCGACCGGCGCGCCGTCCCATGCGCCGAGTTCGGCGAGTTCGGCGCGGGCCGCCGCGGTGTCGGGCAGTCCGAGGCGCACCTTCATCTCGTCCGCGATCGCCTGCAGCACACGCTGATCCGACAGCGGCGCGGACTGGCGGCGGACCATGTCGTCGCCGAGCGCGGCGTCGAACGGGCGCGGCCTGCCCTCCCAGGTGCGGAAGGTGCCAGACTTCTCCATCGCCGTGGCGACCGGGAAGACGACGTCGGCGCGGTCGGTGACCGCGCTGTGCCGCTGTTCCAGGCTGACGACGAAGCGGGCGGCGTCGATGGCGGCGAGTGCGCCGTTCGGGTCGGGCAGGTCGGTGACGTCGACACCGCCGATCACCAGAGCGCCGAGTCCTGGCGCGGCGTCCAAGATGGCCGCGGTGTCCCGCCCCGGGGTGGCAGGCAAGTCCGGCACATTCCAGACGCTGCGAACCTGTTGGCGGGCAGAGGGATCCGCGACCGGCCGGCCGCCGGGCAGCAGGCCGGGCAGTGCGCCCGCCTCGACCGCACCGCGTTCACCGGCGCGGCGCGGGACCCACGCCAGGGCGGCGCCGGTCTCGTCGGCCAGTCGGACCGCGGCGGACAAAGCACCGGGGATGCCTGCCATCCGCTCGCCGACCATGATCACCGCACCCGGCTCGCGCAGCAGTCGCCCGACATCGGCGATCTGGGTGGGATCGGCTCCCGGCGTTGCGGTTTCGCCGTTCCGGATCGCTTCGAGCAGGTGCGGTTCGGCGCCGGGCATGGCTTGCATGAGCTTGCCGGACATCCGGTCCAGCCCGCGGGTGGCGTAGGGCGCCAGCGAGTAGATCGGCAAGCGCCGCTTGCGGGCGGTCTTGCGCAGCCGCAGGTAGACGATCGGCGACTCCTCCTCGGGCTCGAACCCGACGAGCAGCACGATCGGCGCGCTCTCCATGCTGTCGTAGCTGACCGTCATGCCCTGGCCCGCGACGCGGGCGGCGAGGAAGTCGGCCTCCTCGGCGGAATGCGCCCTGGCCCGGAAGTCGACGTCGTTGGTGCCCAACGCGATTCGAGCGAACTTCGCGTAGGTGTAGGCGTCCTCTTCGGTGACCCGGCCGCCGACGAGCACGCCCGCGCTGCCGAACGCCGCGGCGAGACCTTCGGCCGCGGCGGCGAGCGCCTCGGACCAGGAGGCGGGCGCCAGGTTGCCGTCCCAGCCGCGGACCAGCGGCGTGGTGAGGCGATCGCGTTCGGTCGCGTAGGCGAACGCCCAGCGGCCCTTGTCGCAGTTCCATTCCTCGTTGACCTGTGGGTCGTCGCCCGCCAGCCGGCGAAGCACCTTGCCGCGGCGGTGATCGGTGCGCTGCGCGCAGCCGGATGCGCAGTGCTCGCACACATTCGGGCTGGACACCAGGTCGAACGGCCTGGCCCGGAACCGGTAGCTGGTGCCGGTGAGCGCGCCGACGGGGCAGATCTGCACGGTGTTGCCGGAGAAGTAGGAATCCAGCGGCTCGGCCTGCGCGGTGCCGACCTGTTGCAGCGCACCACGTTCCAGCAGCTCGATGAACGGATCACCGGCGACCTGCTGGGAGAAGCGGGTGCACCGGGCGCACAGCACGCAGCGTTCCCGGTCGAGCAGCACCGCGGACGAGAGCGGAATCGGCTTGGGATAGGTGCGCTTTTCGCCCTCGAAGCGGGTCTCCGCGCGGCCGGTGGACATCGCCTGGTTCTGCAGCGGACATTCGCCGCCCTTGTCGCAGACGGGGCAGTCGAGCGGGTGGTTGATGAGCAGCAGCTCCATCACACCCTCTTGCGCCTTGTCGGCCACCGGCGAGGTGAGCTGGGTGCGCACCACCATGCCGTCGGTGACGGTCATGGTGCAGGACGCGACCGGCTTGCGCTGGCCTTCGACCTCGACGATGCACTGACGGCAGGCGCCGACGGGATCGAGCAGCGGGTGGTCGCAGAACCGCGGGATCTGGATGCCGATGAGTTCGGCGGCCCGGATCACCAAAGTGCCTGCGGGCACACTGATCGTGGTGTCATCGATCGTGACGGACACGAGATCCGCGGGGACAACTCCGCTCGCATTCGCGTTCACGGTGCTAGTCATCGCGCTCCTTCCATAGCCCATGCGGTC
The DNA here is from genome assembly GCF_043197455.1 of Nocardia sp. NPDC049149. Classification (NCBI taxonomy): domain Bacteria; kingdom Bacillati; phylum Actinomycetota; class Actinomycetes; order Mycobacteriales; family Nocardiaceae; genus Nocardia; species Nocardia sp. NPDC049149. Next base: position 745,471 of record NZ_JBICTD010000004.1, on the reverse strand, counting down.
GAGCGCGCCGGATCGAACGGACACCCGCCGCGCTCGAAGTGGGCGAGGTACTCGTCGCGGAAGTACTGCAGCGAGGAGATGATCGGGCTGGCCGCGCCGTCGCCGAGGGCGCAGAACGACTTGCCGTTGATCGTGTCGCTGATATCGAGCAGCTTGTCCAGATCGGCCGCGGTGCCGTGGCCCGCCTCGATGCGTTCGAGCAGCTGCACCAGCCAGTACGTGCCCTCGCGGCACGGTGTGCACTTGCCGCAGGATTCGTGGGCGTAGAACTCGGTCCAGCGCAGCACCGCGCGCACCACGCAGGTGGTGTCGTCGAAGATCTGTAATGCCTTGGTGCCCAACATGGATCCGGCCGCCGCGACACCCTCGTAGTCGAGTGGGACGTCGAGGTGTTCGTTGGTGAACAGCGGGGTCGACGAACCGCCGGGGGTCCAGAACTTCACCGTGTGCCCGGTGCGGACACCGCCGGCGTAGTCGAGCAGCTCGCGCAGCGTGATGCCCAGCGGTGCCTCGTACTGCCCCGGCCGGTTCACGTGCCCCGACAGTGAGTACAGGGTGAAGCCCGGTGACTTCTCGGTGCCCATCGAACGGAACCACGCGGTGCCGTTGAGGATGATCGGCGGCACGCTAGCAATGGATTCCACGTTGTTCACCACGGTCGGGCAGGCGTAGAGCCCGGCGACGGCGGGGAACGGCGGGCGCAGGCGCGGCTGGCCGCGGCGGCCCTCGAGCGAATCCAGCAGGGCGGTTTCCTCGCCGCAGATGTAGGCGCCCGCTCCGGCGTGCACGATGAGCTCGAGGTCGTAGCCGGAGTTGAGGATGTTGCGGCCGAGGAACCCGGCTTCGTAGGCCTGGGCGACGGCGGCCTGCAGCCTGCGCAGCACCGGCACCACTTCACCGCGCACATAGATGAACGCGTGTGCCGCCCGGATCGCATAGGACGCGATGATGACGCCCTCGATCAGCGCGTGCGGGCTCGACAGCATCAGCGGAATGTCTTTGCACGTACCGGGTTCCGACTCGTCGGCGTTGACCACCAGATAGTGCGGCTTGGTGACGCCGTCGGGTCCTGGTCCCTGCGGGATGAAGCTCCACTTCATGCCGGTGGGGAAGCCTGCGCCGCCGCGGCCGCGCAGGCCTGCGTCTTTGACGGTCTGGATGACGTTGTCCGGCTCCATCCGCAGTGCCTTGCGCAGCGCCTGGTAGCCGTCGTGGCGGCGGTAGGTGTCCATCGTCCACGACTGCGGGTCGTCCCAGTACTTGGTGAGTACGGGGGTCAGCGTCATGCGATGCCCTCCGAATTCTGTGGTGTCCCAGGGGCTTGCAGATTCTGCTCGCGGGCGGCTTCGAGTCCGGCCAAGGTCGCCTTGCCTGCCGCGCCGTCGAGGACGCCGGGCCGCTCGTCGGGGAATCCGGCAAGGATGCGGGCGGTCTCCTTGAACGTGCACAGCGGCGCGCCGCGGGTCGGCGTCACCTGCTGCCCTGCGCGCAGCGAATCCACCAGTGCCTGAGCCGATTCCGGGGTCTGGTTGTCGAAGAACTCCCAGTTGACCATGATCACCGGCGCGAAATCGCAGGCCGCGTTGCACTCGACGTGCTCGAGGGTGATCTTGCCGTCCGCGGTGGTTTCGCCGTGATGCAGGCCGAGATGCTGCTCGAGTTTGGCGAGGATGGCGTCGCCACCCATCACCGCGCACAGCGTGTTCGTGCAGACCCCGACGTGGTATTCGCCGGTCGGCGTGCGCCGGTACATCGAGTAGAAGGTCGCCACCGCAGTGACTTCCGCGCCGGTGAGGCCGAGTTGATCGGCACAGAAGTCGATGCCGGTTCCGGTGACGCACCCCTCTTCGGCCTGCACCAGGTGCAGCAGCGGCAGCAGCGCCGACCGCGGTTCCGGGTAGCGCGCGATGATCTCCTTGGCATCCAGCTCGAGCCGCTCGCGAATGAACGGCTGATACGGCTGCGGCCTGGTGCTGAGCTTCAACATGATTTCTGTCATCGGTCCACTCCACCCATCACGGGGTCGATGCTGGCGACGGCCGCGATGACGTCGGCGACCATGCCGCCCTCGCAGGTCGCCGCCACCGCTTGCAAATTGGTGAACGAGGGATCGCGGTAGTGCACCCGGTAGGGCCGGGTGCCACCGTCGCTGACCATGTGCACACCGAGCTCGCCGCGCGGCGATTCGACAGCGGTGTACACCTGGCCTGCGGGCACCCGGATGCCCTCGGTGACGAGCTTGAAGTGATGGATCAGGCCCTCCATCGACTTGCCCATGATCTTGCCGATGTGCTTGGGGGAGTTGCCGAGTCCGTCCGGCCCGAGCTGCAGGTCGGCGGGCCAGGCGATCTTCTTGTCATCGACCATCACCGGGCCGGGACGCAGCTTGTCCAGGCACTGCTCGACGATCTTCAGCGACTCCTTCAGCTCGTCCACCCGAATCACGTAGCGGCCGTAGCAGTCACAGCCCGTGGTGGTGGGGATGTCGAATTCGTAGTTCTCGTAACCGCAGTACGGCTGGGACTTACGCAGGTCGTGCGGCAGGCCGGTGGCCCGAAGCACCGGGCCGGTGATCCCGAGGGCCATACAGCCCTGCAGGTTCAGGTAACCGACGTCCTGCGTGCGCGCCTTCCAGATGGGATTGGAGGTGAGCAGCTGCTCCATGTCGTGCAGCCGCTTCGGCATCAGGGCAAGCAGCTCACGGACTTTGGTGACGCCGTCGTCGGGCAGGTCCTGCGCGAGGCCGCCCGGCCGGATGTAGGCGTGGTTCATCCGCAGACCGGTGATGGTCTCGAACACGTCGAGGATCAGTTCGCGTTCCCGGAAACCGAACAGCATCGGGGTGAGCGCGCCGAGCTCCATGCCGCCGGTGGCCAGCGCGACCAGGTGCGAGGAGATGCGGTTGAGCTCCATCAGCATCACCCGAATGATGTTGACGCGCTCCGGGATTGCCTCGGTGATGTCGAGGAGCTTCTCCACCGCGAGGCAGTACGCCGTCTCGTTGAAGAACGGCGAGAGGTAGTCCATCCTGGTGACGAAGGTGACGCCCTGGGTCCAGTTGCGGAACTCGAGGTTCTTCTCGATTCCGGTGTGCAGGTAGCCGATTCCGCAGCGCGCCTCGGTGACGGTCTCGCCTTCGATCTCCAGGATCAGGCGCAGCACACCGTGCGTGGACGGGTGCTGGGGTCCCATGTTGACGACGATGCGTTCCTCGCCCGCGCCACGCAGGGCGTCGGCGACCTCTTCCCAGTCTTGTCCTGCGACGGTGACAACGTTCGGTTCCGGGGCGGTGTCGGTGACATCGCCCCGAGTGTCGGTGTTGTTCATTAGTTGTAGGCCCTCCGCTCGTCGGGCGGGGGTATCCGCGCGCCCTTGTACTCGACCGGGATCCCGCCGAGCGGGTAGTCCTTGCGCTGGGGGTGACCGCGCCAGTCGTCGGGCATCAGGATGCGAGTGAGCGAGGGGTGCCCGTCGAAGATGATGCCGAAGAAGTCGTAGGTTTCCCGCTCGTGCCAGTCGGTGGTCGGATACACGTCGTACAGCGACGGGATGTGCGGGTCGGCATCCGGCGCGGACACCTCCATGCGCAGCCTGCGGTTGTGTGTGATGGACATGAGCGGGTACACCGCGTGCAGTTCGCGGCCCGCGTCCTCCAGGTAGTGCACGCCGCTGACGCCGAGGCAGAGCTCGAAACGCAATGCGGGATCGTCACGTAACGCTTGGGCGACGGTCACCAGATGCTCGCGGTGCACGTGCAGGGTGAGCTCGCCGCGGAAGACGACGATCTTCTCCAGTGCGGTCTCGAGCCGGGTGCCGACGGCGCCGAGTGCGGCGCGCAGTGCGTCGACGAGCTCGTCGAAGTAACCGCCGTAGGGTGCCGGCGTGCTGCCAGGCAGGCTGACCGGGCGGACCAGGCCGCCGTAGCCGGAGGTGTCACCGGAGCCGGTGACACCGAACATGCCGTGGCGCACGCCGATCACCTCGGCGCCCGCGCCCGACTGCTCGTCCGGCAGTGTGCCTTCCGGGCCTGCGGTGGCGGCCGCGTCGATCTCGTCGTGCGCGGTGACGGTCGTATCGTCGCTCGAATCGAACGTCATCGCAGCAGACCCTCCATCCGGATGGTCGGCGTAGACGCGAGCGCGGCCGCTTCTGCGGCGCGCACGGCTTCTTCGCGGTTGACGCCGAGTGGCATCTCCTGAATCTTTGCGTGCAGTGTCAAAATCGCGTTCAACAGCATCTCCGGCCGCGGCGGGCAGCCGGGCAGGTAGATGTCGACCGGCACCACGTGGTCGACGCCCTGCACGATGGCGTAGTTGTTGAACATGCCGCCCGACGAGGCGCACACGCCCATGGCGAGCACCCATTTCGGTTCGGTCATCTGGTCGTAGACCTGCCGCAGCACCGGGGCCATCTTGTTGCTGACCCGGCCTGCGACGATCATCAGATCGGCCTGCCGCGGCGAGGCGCGGAACGCCTCCATGCCGAAGCGGGCGATATCGAAACGGCCTGCGCCCGTTGCCATCATCTCGATGGCGCAGCACGCCAGTCCGAAGGTGGCGGGCCACAGCGAGCCCTTGCGCAGATAACCGGCGAAATCTTCGACCGTGCTCAGCAGAAAACCGCTGGGCAGTTTTTCCTCGAGACCCATATCCGACTAACCTTCACTTCCACTCGTTGCGGCCGTCACTCCCAACTCAGGCCCCCGCGCCGCCATTCGTAGGCGTAGGCGACCGAGACGTTGAAGATGAACAGCGCCATCGCGGCGAGACCGAACAGACCGAGCGCATCGAAGTGGACTGCCCACGGGTAGAGGAACACGATCTCGATGTCGAAGATGATGAACAGCATGGCGGTGAGGTAGTACTTCACCGGAAAGCGTTGGCCCGTCACGTTTCCCGGGCCGCCTGCGATGGCATGCGGTGTCGGTTCGATACCGCATTCGTATGCCTCGAGCTTGGCCCGGTTGTACCGCTTGGGGCCGACGAGAGCCGCCATGATGATGGTGAACACCGCGAACGCCGCAGCGACCGCACCTAAAACCAGAGTTGGCATCTCGATATTCACGACTGCACTTCCCCTCCTTGCGCGCTGGAGCCTGCGGGTGGGTCGTCCGTTGCCGGACGGCAGCTTCCGAGGCGGGCTGACGTCGTTGTCCGCCTCGGCCAGACACGCCTCATGGCCTGCGCTCTAGGCGGGGGATTGGCTGTGCCCGCACTGTGAGCTAGGGCACAGCCTACAACTGATCGCTCTGAGTGCTGCGCGATTGACTGCTGCGTTTGATCTAATTCGTGACGCCGATTTATGACTGAAACGGGGGTAATCCGGCGTGTTGTCACGTGACGTTGGTTGACCGGCCAGTCGGTTACCCGAAAGTGTCGCTGGTACCGACGTTTTCGGCACTGTGCGCAAACTTGCCGCGGGTCGCTGTCGGCGACAGCGCCGCAACGCCGGTAGTAGTGCCGAACGCAGCGTGCCCGCCGGATTCCTGATGGATCCGACGGGCACGGCTTGGAGGCGACTGATTAATACACAGTCTGCATGAATGTGGGTGGGTCAGGCTGCTGAACGGTTGCGCAGCAGTCCGACAACCGCCTCGGTGAGACGGATCGGATCGATCGGATGCGAGACCGCGGCCTCGGCCCTGGACCACTTGGCGAGCCAGGCGTCGTCCGGGCGTCCGGTGAGCACGAGCACCGGTGGGCACTGGTCGATCTCGTCCTTGAGTTGCTTGGCGATGCCGAGCCCGCCCGTCGGCGCGGACTCGCCGTCGAGGATGGCGAGGTCGATGCCGCCCGCATCCATCTGCTCGATCACCACGGGGCCGGTGGCCACTTCGAGGTAATCGAAAGCCGGTAGTTCGGGGTGCGGGTGTTTGCCAAGTGCCAGCATCACCTGGCGCCTGGTATCGGCGTCGTTGCTGTACACGAGGACCCGCAGAGGGGTGGAACGGATCGCGTCGGCCACGAGCGAATGCTACGTCGGCGATGCGGGTGCGCGTGGCATCTTCCGCCACATCACCTCCGCGCGTCGCGCCCGAGCCTGGTCGCAGCGGTAGCCGGCCACGTGCGGCACCCGAACCCTGGTGGGTTCGCCGCAAACGTGCGGTGCGTCCGGAGTGTCCGACCGCGCGTCACCAGCGATGTGCCGCTGCGCCAAGGTGATCACAAGTAATCGGCAAGAATCTGCCGGTAGAGTGCGGAAAATGCGGGGAGATCTGACCCAGGTCCTCGTCGATACCGACGTGTGGACCGATGAAATGCTCGACCGGGCCGGAATTCCGGTGATAGAGGTGCCGTTCGTGACGATCGGCAGTGGGATAGGTTCGTTCGTCACCTATGACACGCTCCGAATCTTCGGAGTGCCCGCGGCGTCGATGGCGGTGCTCGGTCCACAGGAATACCCGTGGGCGTCCTACGAATATCTGACGCGGGTGTCGCAGATTCCGCGCGGCGAACGGCTACGCAGCGACTCGGCCTCCGAACCGGACAACATGTGGGGCTTCCCGTCGTACGCGGTGCGGGAAGCCATCGCGGACAAGACGATCAAGCCGTTGTGGAACGTGCTTGTAGAGCCGATCTTCGCGAACTACTACACGCCGAAAGCCGGGCAGGCGTTCGTCGGGATGGAACGCGAGTTCCAGCGCATCGGGTATGCGAGCTCGTTGCATCGCGGGCAGGTTCGCATGGTGCGCAAACGCCACGGCGGTGGGTATTTCACGATTCTCACCCCGCCAGCGGGGTCGTCGCCGACCAAGCGCGTGGCGTTTCGCAGCATGTATGTGCATGTGGCCGTGGGCTATCCGGGCCTGAAGCTGCTGCCGGACCTGCAGGAATACCGGGAAGTGCACCGTGATCCGACACGGGTGGTGAACGCGTACGAGCCGCACGAGCATGTCTATCAGGCGTTGCAGCGCAGGCCGGGGACGGTGCTGATCCGTGGCAGCGGGATCGTTGCGAGCCGAGTGTTGCAGCGGCTCATCGACGATCGGGATCGGTTGCAGCTGAACACGCAGATCCTGCATCTGTTCCGCACCTACATCGCAAAGGCGCACGGCAAGGATATGTTCAACCGGCGCAAGGGCGCCGACGGGTGGGCGTATCAGGGCTTCAACTATCCGAAGTCGGTGTGGGGCGGACAGCTCAAGCAGAAGATGCGCACGCTGCAAGGAGAGCAGCGGGCGGAGGCGTACAAGGAGATCTCGGGAACCAACACCCCGATCCGGTACGGATGGCAGGAACAGTTGCGGCGCGGGCGCAAACAAGGCTGGTACCAGGTGATGGCGGGCACCATGCGCGCGCCGCGGCCCGCCGAAGGACGGCAAGGTGTTGTCGCGACGATCATTCCGGACACCTCGGCGCCGTTGCCGACTCCGCCGCCGACCCAGCCGTTCGACACGACAGTCGACTACATCATCGACTGCACCGGGCTCGAGGCCGACATCCGCGAGCACCGGTTGCTCGCCGATCTGCTCGATCACGCTGGTGCCGGGCGTAATCCGGTGGGACGGCTCGACGTGGACACGACCTTCGAGCTGATCGGCACCCGAAGTGGCACCGGACGCATCTATGCATCCGGTAGCGCGACCTTGGGTGGGCCGTTCGTCGGGGTCGACACCTTCCTCGGTTTGCAGATCGCCGCACAGGAGATCGCGGACGATCTTGCGGCGCTGGGGTTCTGCCGCAGGATGGGTCCGCTGCGCTCGACAAGCCAGTGGTGGTCATGGGTTACGAACAAGAAGATCTGAGCTGATGCTTCCTACCTTGAACGGGCGAATCCAGACCCGTGTGCTCGCGCTCGGCGTGATCGGCTGCTTTGTCGCACTGATCATCACGCCGTTCCTCCCGACCGGATCGCTGAGTCTCGGGCAGGCCTACCGGGTCACATTGTCGATCCTGCTGGCCACCGTTCTGGTCGGCGTGCTGTGGGAGTTGCTCTACCATTTTCTACAACAGTTTCGCTGGGAAAAGGACTGGCCAACCCTGTTCGGTCTGCTCACCATGGTCAACGAGGGGGCGCTCATGTGGGTGCTCGTGCGCAACACGACCATTGTGCTGCCCGAGACGCTGCGTCCGTCGCTGACCGCGTTTCTCATTCAGTTCGTCCTCACCTGGATCGTGTTCTGGCTCATCGTGAACGGGCCGATGCGGGTGGTGTTTCATCGGTGGCGTTTTCAAGGTGGCAGGTTCCTGTGAGCAGACAGATCGAAGTACTGGCCGGACGGCACCTGGTTGCCGGATCCGGCGGTGTGATCGTGGTGGTCGCGCATCGGCTCGAGACCGCGGTGACGGCGGATTCGATCGCGGCGCGCACGATGACGGCGTTGCTGGACATCGTGGGGCAGGCGGCGTCCAACGAGCCGCGGCGCAGCGGGCGGACGGTGGCGCGGTTGGCCACCAACTGGTTGATGGGGTTGCCGAACGGGGACGAAGACGAGGTCGAGTTCGGGGTGATTACGCCAGGGGACAGTGGGATCGCGGTGTTCCTGCATGGTGGGGTGTCTGCGGTGCTGGCGGGGGCGGAGCGGTCACAGGTGTTGCGGGGGCGGGAGGCCGGGTTCACCGTTGATCGGGTGGTGATGCCCGGGCCTGAGGTCGGGGCGGGGTTGTTTGTCGACGAGGTGGGGCGCGAGGTGGAAACGTTGCCAGCGCGTGGGGTTTTCGGATTGGGGGACGGGACGGTGCCCGGGGCCGGAGCGGTGTTGTGGTTCGCGGGGGCTGAGGTTTCGCCGGTCGAGCGGCCGGTGGTGGAGTCCGTGCCTGCGTCGCAGCCTGCGCTGGATCTGCGCAAACCTGCGGAATCGTCGTATGCGGCAACGATGCTCGACGCAGGGTCGGGGAGCGCGCCGGTGGTGTCGCGTCCTGATCCCGTCGAGGTGGGCGGAGCGCCTGTCGCGTCCCATGTTTCGGGGCCTCAGCCGGTGGTGGACGTGCCCACAGCGAGTGTTGTCCCGTCGAATGTGCCGGCCGAGAGCGCTGCGGAAGGTGTACCGGCACGCAGTTCGAATGTGACGCCTGCCGAGAGCATGCCGCACGCGAGCGCAACGCCGTCGCACCGGCCTACGCCCGTTGCGGGTTCGCCGCGCCAGACTCCCACAGACGCACCGCGTACCGGACCGCAGTCGGCTGACGCACCGCGTACCGGGCCGCAGCCGCAGGAACCGCTGTATGCCGGTGGCGCCGAACAACCCGCGGACCGCCCGAGCGATTCCGGCCCGCTGGCCAGCGTGCACGAATTCGCGCCGGACCACGACTATCGGCCACCCGCCGACGAAGCCCGCAGCCCGGTCGACCTGGACGAAACCAGGATCGCCTCGGCCCTGACCTCCCGCATCCTCGACACCGACCCGCCCGAGCCAGGCCCGGGCGTGGTGATCAAGGGATTCAAATGCGCCCGTGACCATCTCAACGATCCGCGAGTCTCCTTCTGCGCGGTCTGCGGCATCCGCATGGACCAGCTCACCTGTGTCCTCACCGACGGCGTCCGCCCACCGCTCGGCGTGCTGCTGCTGGACGACGGCACCTCGTTCGTTCTCGACAACGACTGTGTTCTCGGTCGCGAACCCGAACATGCCGAGGCGGTCGTCTCGCGCGGCGCCCGGCCCGTCCGCCTCGAAGACCGTTCCGGTGGCATGTCGCGCGCGCATGCCGAGATCCGGCTCATCGACTGGGACGTCACCGTCGTCGACGGCGGCTCCACCAACGGCACCCACGTCCGCCAACCTGCCCATCAGGACTGGACCCGTGCCATCCCGGGCCATCCCGTCAAACTGACCCCCGGCGCGCAAGTTCAACTCGGCAGCCGCGTCGTCACGTTCGACTCTCAACACGGTCAGCTGTAATTCCGTCGGGTCTACTACGCTCGGTCGCATGACAGCGATCACGCGTTTCGGCGCCGGTCGCCGAGGTGCGTGGGCGGCTCTGGTCGTGGGCGTCAGCGTCCTCGGCGTGCTGGAAGTCGGCGTCCTCCACCTGGTGGTCGGCGCCTACGCGCCACCGCTCGTCGCCATGGTCGTCGACCTTGTCGCCGGAATACCCACCGCTGCACTGCTTGTCGCGATGGCGTCGCCCCTCTGGAGTTCCCATCGACTGGACCGCGAGCAGCTGTAGCTGCGTTTCGGCTGGCTCGGCGGCATCGATATCCCGCTGCGCGTCATCCGCGACACCACCACCTATCACCCCCGCCGCGCGCCAACCTGCCCACACCGGCCTGGATTTCGACGTCGAATCGGCGACCTTGCTCCCGAGATGCGTTGCTGGACGGGCGATCAGGGGGCTCTGAGGTAACTGGTCTCTTGGCCGATGCCGCCAACAGAGCCTCCTGATCGCCTGACCAGGGTTGGATCGGTCGCCGCCAACCCCGACGGGCGACCGATCCGGGGACGCACGAAGGGCGATCGGCGGCCAGGCCACCGATCGCCGGTCGTGCTCAGCGGTGTGTCATCGCGTCAGCGTGTTGTGCAGGTCGGTGAGGGTGGCGCGGCGTTCGTAGGCGATCCAGGCGAAGATCGCGGCCAGCACCAGCGGGAAGATTCCCATTGCGGGCTTGTCGGCGATGAAGGCCTGGGTGGCTGCGGCGAGCACGGTGAGCACCGACAGGCCTGCTGCGGCCAGGGCGCTCAGCCGTGGCACCATCAGCCCGATACCGCCGGCGACTTCGACGATTCCGATGAAGATGAGCAGTCCGAAGGGGATGGTCAGGTTCTCGGGGGCGTTGTCCATCAAGGTGTTCGGGATGACGAGCTTGGGCCCGCCGGAGGCGATGATGAAGAACAGGCCGAGCACGATCTGCAGGGTCCACAGCACGCGGTTGCAGATCTTGCCCGGGCGGTAGGTGGCGTCGTCGGCGAAGTGGGCGGCGGGGTTGGCGGTGGTCATCTTCTGATCCTTCTGGTCGGTCGCGCCGGGTTGGTAGCGCGTTCACCAGATAGGACGGAGCACCCGCACAGAACTCATCGCTGCCCGCAGAAATTCCATGGACACCAATTCGGGAGCTCCCGCATGCTGTCGCCCATGGGGAAGTTGGACGTTGTTGCCGCCCGAGTCGCCGCCGGTGCTCTGGTGGAGTTCCGGCCGACGGGCTCCTCCATGGTCCCGCTGATCCGCAGCAGAGACTTGGTCGCCGTCGCTCCGGTGGATCCGACGACACTCGAGGTCGGCGATATCGTTCTGGCGAAGGTCGCGGGAACCGTCTACCTCCATCTGATCTCGGCTCTGGACGTCCCCCGAGGACGAGTGCAGATCAGCAACAACCGAGGCCGAGTCAACGGCTGGACCAACCACGACAGAGTCTTCGGAATCTGTATCGCGGTGGAGGGCATATCGCGGCCCGGCGCGAAGAAGAAAATTCGGCAGTCGCCGCCTCGACGCGGCCATGTCGGTGCAGATTTGCCGAATTCGGAGTCTTGATCACCGCACCGCGTTTGTGGCGTCGCACAATCGCTTGTCGGCGCGCCCCAGGTCAATCGGGTTTCGTTGGGGTGCTTGGCGTGTCGAGTGTACGAACAGTCGCCGAAAACGGCGAAACAACACGATGCGAGTCGTACCGTTTTCACTCGACAGATTAGCGCTTCGGGGGACGAGGAGGCTACTCGTGCAAGCATCAGTGGGTGACCGACTACTCCTGCGCGGTCACGTTGCCGGCCAACAGGATCGGCAGGCTGAGGTCATCGAGGTGTTCGGCCCCAACGGCACGCCACCCTATCGGGTGCGGTTCGAGGACGGCCACGACACGCTCATGTCGCCAGGCCCGGACACGCTCGTGCACCATTTCCCGGCCGAGGGAGAGAACGCCGGTGCTATCCCCTGAGTGACGGCTTCGTCGCCGGTCGGCACCGGCGGCGGGTAATCATCTGAGCGCCAGGCCATCCGACGGCCAAGATGGATGCGTGGCAATCAGATTCGTGCGGCGTGGTGACGGCTCGGCGCTGGTTCGCGACTCAGCGGGTGACGCCGTCGCGGACGATGGTCAGTAGTCGGTCGATTTGGGCGGCGTCGGTGGCGGCGCGTCCGATTCCGTTGGCCGAGGTGAGCAGGTCGGCGACGTCGAGGTCGGGTTTGATCGCGTCCGCTTCCTTGGCGCGGCGCAGCAGATCGGCCGCCGCGGTGTGCATCGTCTGGTGCCAGTCCCGGTACAACGCGGACCGTTGCCCGGCCTCATCGTCCGTAATGGCCAGGGGCAGTTCCCCTTTCGTGGAGACGTGCGCGATGAACGCGCGCAGCCAGGTGAACAGCGCGTCGACCGCCGACGGATCGTCGAGCAGGGTCCGGCCCAGCTCGCCCAACGCGGTGACTTCCTCGGCGTAGACGGCAATAACCATGTCGCGGCGGGTGGGGAAGTGGCGGTACATCGTCGCGTTTCCGACTCCGGCGCGCCGGGCGATCTCGTCCAGGGGTGCGGTCGCCCCGAGCTCGTCGAATACCTCCCTCGCTGCTGCCAGTACCAGCTCGTAGTTGCGGCGCGCATCGGCGCGACGTGGTCGGTCGGCCACCGTCCTCCTTGCCAAGTGGGGTATGCCCCGTTTAGTGTAGTGGCAGTTGAAACGGGGAACTCCCCACTTGTGCGAGAGGTACCTACGAATGCAGGACATCACCGCGGCGGATCGCATCGCGATACACGAGACCATCGCATTGCACGGACATGTGGCCGACGACCGAGACTGGGATCACTGGGGCGAGCTGTACACCGACGATCTGGTACTCGACCTGGAAGATTTCGGGCTCGGCACGATCAACGGCCTTGCGGCGCTGCAGAAGCTGGCCCGCGACAGCCAGGACGACCCGTCCCAGCCACTGGGCCATCACGTCACCAACATCGTTGTCGGCGCACAGGACGGCGACCGGGTGCGGGCGCGATCCAAGGGGCTCGGCGTCAATGCGGACGGGACGACCGGGACCGTCGTCTACGAGGACACGCTCCGCCGGGAACCGCAGGGTTGGCGCATCTGCCACCGGAAGATCCGCGTGCGCCGCGCATCCGTGCAGGCCTGATCCTGATCTCGACCCGAGACAGGCACATTCGCCTGCCTCGGGTACCCGGGTGAAATCAGTTGACGGGCTTGCCGAACCAGCGGGCGAGGTGCTCGTTCAAGTCCTGCTGGCGCTCACCGATCCAGGCGACGTGGCCGTCGGGTCGTAGCAGGACAGCCGGAACATCCAGTGCCGCAGTCGGATCCGCGAGGCAATCGACGCGATCCGACCAGCCGTCGACGGTCAGACGTTCGGTGCGGTCGAGGACAAGACCGCGCCCGCGACGCAGCCGGTCGTAGAGCCTGCCCTGTTTCAGGTCGATATCGCGCATGCGGCGGCCGAGCAGGTCAGGGCCTGCACCGAAGTCGTAGCGGATGCCGATCGCGGTGATCTTCTCGATCAGATGGCGGTTCACCTCGTTGAAGTCCATCAGTTCGGTGAGCAGCCTGCGCACGGCCTGCGGGCCCGGTTCGGTGGACTGCAACTCCATCTGCGCCCGGGTGTTGTCCAGGACGTCGGCGGCGACCGGATGGCGTTCGGTGTGGTAAGTGTCCAGCAAGGTGTCCGGTGCCCAGCCGCGGATCTGCGCGGCCAGTTTCCAGCCGAGGTTGACCGCGTCCTGAACACCGAGATTCAGGCCCTGACCGCCGGTGGGCGGATGGATGTGCGCCGCATCGCCTGCCAGCAGCACCCGTCCGACCCGATAGTGCTCGACCAGCCGGGTGGCGTCGCCGAAGCGGGACAGCCAGCGCGGCGAGTGCACGCCGAAATCGGTTCCTGCGACGGCACGCAACCCTTGTTTGAAATCCACGAGGGTGGGCGGTTCCGCGCCGGGCCCCGCGGCAGGGACGACGACGCGATAGATCTCCGCGCCGAAGGGCGTGAGGCTGAATACCTTGTTGGTCTCGCGTATTTCGGCGACCGCGGCGGCGATCTCCGCCTGCGGCACACCCACTTCCAGCTCACCCATCAGCGTCTCGATGCGCGAGGGCTCGCCGGGGAAACCGACGCCGAGCAGTTTGCGCACGGTGCTGCGCGCACCGTCACAGCCGATGAGGTACCGCGACCGCAGGCGCTCCCCGTCGGCCAACGCGACGCGCACCCCTGCGTCGTCCTGCTCGAAACCGGCTACCGCACAACCACGTCGGACCTGCGCGCCCAGTGCAACCGCGTGTTCTTCGAGCAACTGATCGATGATCGGTTGCGGGAGGCCGAGCAGATAGGCGTGCGCGGAATCCAGGCCCTCGGGAACAGGTTTAGCGATGGCGGCGAAAAAGCCTGCGGCCGGACGTTGTCGCCCGTGCTCGAGCAGGCGATCGAGCAGTCCGCGCATCGCCATCAGCTCGAGACTGCGAATGTGCAGACCGACGATGCGGACGAACGACGCCGGCTCGGTTTCCTTCTCCAGCACGAGGACTCGCACGTCGTGCAACCGGAGTTCGGCGGCCAGCATCGCGCCGGTCGGCCCGCACCCGGCGATGATCACATCGACGTCGGGAGAAGTGTTCGACGACGGAGAATCCGTCGATGATTCAGAGGCGAATTGCATGGTGTTGCCCTTCGGGATTGCCTGATTCCGGCGCTCCCGGCGACACCTACGTCAATCGCCCGACCGTGCACACGAGTGGGAGCACCCACATAGTTGTTGCGTTCATGGGTCTCACCTCCTGGCGTGTTGTCACGGTCTGGAGGACGCTAGCAACCCGGACCTAACCCCGTCCACCCTATTTCTCGCCGCCCCGATTGACCGGTGGCATGCTCCTTCGCGACCGATCGCGCGAATAGGCCGTGGATCGCCGCCTCGGCCGTGGCGCTCTCGGTCGTCGGATCGCGGTCGTGCCGGCCAGCGCTGGCGGCCTCGTGCGAATCTTCGCCCCGGACGCCTAGACGTGCTGGAAGCGGATAACTGCCGACCACGGGTTGCGGATCGGTTTGCGGGGGTCCTGTTGGGGGAGGTAGCTGAACGGGCGCAAGAACCAGGGTAAGCGGCCGACATTGCGGGCGTTGACGAAGATGTTCTCGACCTCGATGGGCTGCCAGCCGAGGTCTTCGAAGAACGTGAGCCCGTTGTCGGGGTCGAACTTCAAGGGTGCGTTGTCGAAGATGGTGCCGGTGCGCATCTGACCCATGTGCAAACTGAGATCGGCCATCCACCAAGCGACTTCGGGGCGCGTCAACGCGCGCGCCAGGTCCGTGACGACCTCGGGGTCGAGGTAGAAGAGCAAACCTTCGGTGAGGACGAGGGCCTTGCGCGCGGGTGTGGTGATCGACTCGATCGCGCCGAGCGCCTCGTCGAGGAACTTGTCCCTGACCGAAGGGTCGGACAGGTCGACGGCACGACGAATCAGCCTGCAGCGCGGGGTCTGATCGGCCAGCGCGGCATCCTTCTCCGCGAGGATCTCCGGCAGGTCCGCCTCGATCCAGACGAAGTCCGCGGGCAGACTCAGCCGATAGGGCCGAGTGTCCAGTCCCGCAGCAAGATTCAGCACCCGGTCGCAGCCTTCGGCGATCGACTTCGCAAGAAGATCATCGATCAACTTGGTCCTGGTGACGATCGGCCACCCGTTGCGCATCACCCGCGGCGCACCGTCGGCAATAGCAAACCCCTGCGCCCCAGCCAACCGCTCCGCCAGCGGATCCCGAAACAGCGCGTCAGGCCGCGCGGTCTCGCGCGCACGATAAGCGGCCACCCAGCGAGCGGTGTCCGACACATTCGAGATCGGTACGTCACCAGCCATGCCGACCAGTCTGGCACAGCGCTGCATGTGAAGCAGGTGCCTGCCAGCTGCGCTCTTAGGCAGCGGCAACTACATCATTCCGAAAGAATTGACCCAGCTGGGGGAGCAGTTCAGGCGGGGTGGAACGCGTCGGGCCCTACTTCGGCGGGGTCGCAGATGTGGGTGAGGAAGAGGCGGGTGGAGGGGGTGGGGGTGCGGGTGGTGATGGCGTGCCATGGGCGGTCCATGGGGGTGCCGGTGACCGGAAGTAGTTGGAGGACACCGGATTCGAGGTCGTGGGAGATGGCGTCGCTGTGGATGAGGGTGACGCCGAGACCTTCGCGGACGGCAGCGAGGACGGCGCCGTGGCTGCCGAGGGTGAGGGTGGGCGGGGTGATGTCGAGGTGATCGAGCAGGGACAGGGTGGCGTCGCGGGTGCCGGAGCCGCGGCCGCGCAGCAACCAGGTGGTGCGGAGCGGGTCGGGGCGGTGCTGGACGGCGCCGACGACGACGAGTTGGCTGGGACGACGAGCGCGGATGACGAGCCCGGTGTTGCGCGGCGGGCGGCCCGCAATGACGAGATCTGTTTCGTGGTGCTGTAATTCGAGGAACAGGACGTCGCGGGGATGGACGGACAGGCTCAGTTCGATGTCGGGGTAGCGGTTGCGGAACGAGGCGAGCGGCCGCAGCAGGACGTATTCGCCCGCGGTGGCGACGACCCCGATGCGTAGTCGCCCGGTCTCGGCTTGTTGCACCGCTGCGTGGGCTTCCTTCATCAGGCCGAGGATGCTGCGGCAGTAGTCGGCGTAGACGCGTCCTGCTTCGGTGAGTGCGATGCCGCGCCCGGATTTGGCGATCAGCTTGGCGCCCAACTGTTTTTCGATGTGCGCGACGGCCGCGGACACGGCGGCCTCGGTGATGTGCAGCTGGGTTGCGGCGCGCCGGATGCTGCTCAACCGTGCGACCACCAGGAAAGTTTCCATTCTGGCCGCGCTGACCGCTCCCATCTGCCGACGGTAGCAAACTTCGACCGCGACTCTGGTGCCATAGGAATTGGTGGCGCAGCGAGGGCGCTGATCTGTGGAAACATCGCTGGCGTAAAGGGTCCATCCGACCGCGGCGCGTTGATCCCCCTTCCGCGCCGCGCTCGAGCACCCCGGGGTGGTGCGCGCTCCGGGGTGCTCGTAGCGGTTCCGGAAGTTTTCCGCCGCGAGCATCCCCTTATACCCGGCCGGCGACGCCACGAAACCTGACTCTTTCCTTGAGCTTTCGCAGGAACAATCAAATTGTTTGTTGTGCACCCTGCCGTCATTCTGGAATTCGCAAGGCGCACAACCCGACCCGGGTTCGAGCGTCCCGCAGTACCGAACGCCAGGAGGAACGATGGCCGATGCGACCGAGCGGGACCGGTGGGATCCGGGTGTTCAATCGTATGCGTCGATGGGATATTACGCGCCGGACTATCAGCCGTCCGATACCGATGTGCTCGCGGTATTCCGGGTCACCCCGCAGCCGGGCGTTGACCCGATCGAGGCCGCCGCTGCCGTCGCGGGCGAATCGTCAACGGCCACCTGGACCGTGGTGTGGACCGACCGGTTGACCGCGCACTCGAAGTACCAGGCCAAGTGCTACCGGATCGTCGAGGTGCCGGGCAGGCAGGGGGAGTACTTCGCCTATATCGCTTACGATCTCGACCTCTTCGAAGAGGGATCGATCACCAACCTGACGTCCTCGATCATCGGCAACGTCTTCGGATTCAAACCGCTGCTGGCCTTGCGCCTGGAGGACATGCGCATCCCGGTGGCCTATGTGAAGACATTCCAGGGCCCACCGCACGGGACGGTGATGGAACGCGAATATCTGAACAAATACGGCAGGCCACTGCTCGGCGCGACGGTGAAACCGAAACTCGGTCTGTCGGCGCGGAATTACGGCCGCGTTGTTTATGAGGCGTGTAAGGGTGGCCTGGATTTCACCAAGGACGACGAGAACATCAACTCCCAGCCGTTCATGCGCTGGCGCGACCGCTATCTGTACGCGATGGAGGGTGTGAACCGCGCGATCGCCGACACCGGTGAGATCAAGGGCCACTACTTGAACGTGACCGCGGCGAGCATGGAGGACATGTACGAGCGAGCCGAGTTCGCCAAGGAGCTCGGCAGTGTCGTGATCATGATGGACCTGACCGTCGGCTACACGGCGATGCAGTCGATGTCGCACTGGGCGCGGCGCAACGGCGTGCTGCTGCACCTGCATCGGGCCGGTCACGGCACCTTCACCAGGCAGAAGACGCACGGCGTCAGCTTCCGGGTGCTCGCCAAATGGTGCAGGCTGATCGGCGTCGACCATGTGCACGCGGGCACCGTCGTCGGGAAGCTGGAGGGTGATCCGGCGACCACCCGCGGCTTCTATGACACGTTGCGGGAGAACCACATTCCCGAGAATCTCGGCAACGGCATCTTCTTCGATCAGGATTGGGCCAGCATGCCCGGCGTGATGCCGGTCGCGTCCGGCGGCATCCATGCGGGCCAAATGCACCAACTGCTCGATCTTTTCAGCGACGACGTGATTTTGCAGTTCGGTGGCGGCACCATCGGGCATCCGCTCGGGATCGCCGCGGGCGCGGAGGCCAACCGGGTGGCGCTGGAGGCGGTGGTGAAGGCGCGCAACGAGGGTCGTGATCTGCTGAAGGAAGGCCCCGACGTGCTGCGCAAGGCGGCCGAGATCTGCCGCCCGCTCGAGGTGGCGCTCGCGACCTGGGGCGATGTCACCTTCGAGTACACCTCCACCGACGCACCCGATGCGGTGCCGACGGCGACCCGCTGACCGATTGGAGCCGACATGTATCTGCGTCACGGAACCTTCTCGTACCTGCCCGAATTCACCGACGCGGAGATCGCCGCGCAGGTGCGGTACGCGCTGCTCAACAGCTGGCCGGTGTCGATCGAATACACCGACGATCCGCACCCGCGCAACGCCTATTGGGAGATGTGGGGCCTGCCGCTGTTCGACCTGGACGAGCCGGACGGCGTGCTCGCCGAGATCAACGCCTGCCGGTCGACGTTTCCCCGCCACTACGTTCGCGTGCTGGCCTACGACGCGCGCTACACCAGGCAGACGACGGCGCTGAGCTTCCTGGTGCAGCGCCCGGCCGACGAACCAGGATTCCTGCTGACCCGGCTGGAAGGACCGGACCGTCAACAGAAGTACGGTTTCCACTCCTATGCCACCGAAAACCGCCAGGGGCAGCGGTATGGCGGCTGAGCCCAACGGTTTCCGACTACACCGGCCAGGCACCGGCGACGGCAGGCCGGTGCGCCCCGAGCCTGCCGAGCCGGTGCCGGAGACCTTGGCCGACGACGCACTGCTCGACCTGTCCACCGATATCGCGGGCGACGATGTCGAGGAGACGTTGCGCAGGCTCGACGCCGAGCTCGTCGGCCTGGCGAATGTGAAGCGCAGGGTGCGCGAGATCGCCGCCCTGCTCCTGATCGACCGGGCGCGGGAACGTTTCGGGTTGAGCTCGACCCGGCCGACCATGCACATGAGCTTCACCGGCGGGCCTGGCACCGGCAAGACCACGGTCGCGCTGCGCATGGCCGAAATGCTGCACGCGCTCGGCTATATCCGGAAACCGAAGGTGCACACCGTTACTCGGGACGACCTGGTCGGTCAGTTCATCGGCCACACCGCGCCGAAGACCAAGGAGGCGCTGGCCAAGGCGGCGGGCGGGGTGCTGTTCATCGACGAGGCCTACTACCTGTTCCGCCCGGAGAACGAGCGGGACTACGGGCAGGAGGTCATCGAAATCCTGTTGCAGGAGATGGAAAGTGAGCGCACCAGCCTGGTGGTGATCTTCGCAGGCTATCCGGACCGGATGGAGCGCTTCTTCTCCGCCAACCCCGGCCTGTCCTCGCGCGTCGCCCATCATCTGGAATTCGCCGACTACACCCACGCCGAACTGCTGGGCATCGCCGAACTCATGGTGGCGCGGGAGAACTTTCACTTCGACGAGGCCGGGCACGCCGCCTTCGCCGAATATCTCGAGCGGCGGATGACGCGGCCGCGATTCTCCAACGCCCGCAGCGTGCGTAATGCGCTGGACCGGTGCCGGTTGCGGCAAGCCAAGCGCCTGGTGGAGCTGCACCGACCGCTGGCCAAAGCCGAGCTGATGATGCTGACCGACCGTGATGTCTACGGCAGCAGCGTGTTCGGCGACGAGCAGGGCGGACGGGAGCCGGCAGGGTCGGCGCGCGCGGGGGAGCAGTCGAACATCGCACCGCCGGACGGACCGACCGCGCGGGCCCCAGCGTGAAACGAGATCGAGGCGCCCATGCCAGAAGGACTGAAGACGCTCACCCGCTACACGATCGAGGAGGAGCACCGGCATCCCGGTTCGTCCGGTGAGTTCTCCGCCCTGGTGAATGTCGTTGCCACCGCGACGAAAATCATCGCCAATCAGGTGACCAGAGGGGCCATCGTCGGCTCGCTCGGCGCCGCTGAGCCGGACAATCTACCGCCGACAGTGCACCGCAAGCTCGACGCCATCGCCAACGACATCATGGTGGCCGAGACCCAATGGACGGGGCACCTGTCGGCGCTGTTGTCCGAGCAGATGGCCGCCATTCACGCGGTGCCCGACGTGCATCGGCGCGGCAAGTATCTGCTGGCGTTCGATCCGCTGGACGGATCCTCGAACATCGACGTGAACCTGCCTGTCGGAACGATATTCAGTGTGTTGCGGGCGCCCGATCGGCCCAACGGCGTGCCTATCGCCGACGACTTCCTGCAACCGGGTGTGCGTCAGGTATGTGCCGGATTCACGCTCTACGGGCCCGCGACGATGCTGGTGCTCACCACCGGCCGCGGTGTCGACGGTTTCACCCTCGACCGCGAGATCGGCGCGTTCGTGCTGACCCACCCGCGCATGCGAATCCCCGAGGACACTTCGGGTTTCGCGATCAACGCCGCCAACGAGCGGTTCTGGGAGCGGCCGGTGCGCCGCTATGTGCACGAATGCCTCGACGGTGTGGAAGGTCCGCGCGGGCGCGATTTCAACATGCGCTGGGTAGCGTCGCTGGTCGCGGACACCTTCCACATTCTGACCAGGGGCGGGGTCTATCTGTATCCGCACGACAACCGCCCGCCGGTGCGGCCTGGCCGAGTGGCGTTGCTGTACGGCGCCAATCCGATCGCCTACATCGTCGAGCAGGCCGGTGGGTGGGCCACCACCGGCGGCGAGCGGGTGCTCGAGGTGCCGCCCGAGCACGTGCACCACCAGGTGCCGTTGATCTTCGGTTCGCGCAACGAGGTCGAGCGGATCGAGCGCTACCACAGCGAGCCGGAGGCCGGACCGAGCTTCGACAGCTCGCTGTTCGGGTCGCGGTCGCTGTTTCGGCCTGCGCCGCACTGAGTTTCCGCTGCGGAAGCCCTTCCGGCAATCGAGGAGATGCCATGTCGATCAAACATCCCGTCGTCGCGATCACCGGGTCCTCCGGGGCCGGCACCACGAGCGTGACCAGGACCTTTCAAGAGATATTCCGCCGCGAAGGCATCAATGCCGTTGTGGTGGAAGGGGATTCGTTCCACCGCTTCGACCGCAACGAGATGAAGCTCGCGATGGCCGAGGCGGAGCAGAACCGCAATCTCACCTTCTCGCACTTCGGGGAGGAAGCGAATCTGCTGAAGGAACTGGAGACGCTGTTTCGCGATTACGGCGAGACCGGGGTGGGTTCGGTGCGCAAATACCTGCACGACGACCGCGAAGCCAAACCCTACGGGCAGCCCGCGGGCACCTTCACGCCGTGGGAGGACCTGTCGCCCGGCAGTGATCTGCTGTTCTACGAGGGGCTGCACGGTGCGGCCGTCACCGACAGCGTGAACGTCGCGCAGTACGCGGACCTGCTGGTGGGGGTGGTGCCGATCGTCAATCTCGAGTGGATCCAGAAGGTGATCAGGGACAAGACCGAACGCGGGTATTCCAGCGAGGCGGTGATCGACACGATCCTGCGGCGCATGCCCGATTACGTGAAGTACATCTGCCCGCAGTTCTCGCACACCTACGTCAACTTCCAGCGGGTGCCGACCGTGGACACCTCGAATCCGTTCATCGCCCGCAGCATTCCGACCGCCGACGAGAGCTTCGTCGTCATCCGCTTCGCCGACCCGAAGGTGATCGACTTCCCCTATCTGCTGTCGATGCTGCACGACTCGTTCATGTCGCGCCCCAATTGCATCGTCGTGCCCGGCGGCAAGATGGAGCTGGCCATGCAGCTCATCTTCACCCCGCTCATCCTGCGGCTGATGGACAAGCGCCCGAAGCGGTCGCGCTGATCTTGCACTGGTGTTTTCCCGGGCTTACTGTCGTGGGATCCCTATTCAACGAGTTGCATATGCGAGGTCGATGATGACTACGTTCCGTGAAGCCGTCGAAGCCATGGACGCCGACGCGGTCGAGGCGCTGCTCGCCGACGACGTCGTGTTCACCAGCCCGGTCGCATTCAAGCCGTACCCCGGCAAGCCGATCACCGCCGCCATCCTGCGCGGCGTCATGCGAGTCTTCGAGAACTTCCGCTACCTTCGCGAGATCGAGAGCGCCGACGGCCGCGACCACGCCCTCATCTTCGAGGCCACCGTCGACGGCAAAACCGTCAACGGCTGCGACTTCCTGCACTACGACGCCGACCACAAAATCGACAGCCTCACCGTCATGGTCCGCCCCCTTTCCGCCGCCCAAGCACTCAGCGAAGCCATGGCCGCGCAGTTCCCCCGCATCCAAGAAGAAGCCCTCGCCGCAGTCCAGGCGCAATCAGCGTCCTAGGCCGCTTCGAAGGCCGTCGGAAAAGGCTTGTTGGAGAAGGCGTTTCGGAACACTGTGAAGGCGATCGAGGCACGCGGCAACGGCGGAGCGGCCGGCTCGACGACGTGAGTCAGTCCGGGAGCATGGGCACGGACAGGCCTTCGCCGCTGCGGAGTAGTGCGGCGCGGGTGACGGCGGCGGAGCCGAAGCGGTGGCGCAGGTCGTCCAGGGTGGCGTCGAGGGTGTTGGTGGCGCGCGGCCCGAAGGGGAGGGTGAGTTGGAAGGGGTCGGCGTCGGCGAGGTTGGTGAGCGACAGGCCGATCAGGGTGAGGCCGCGTTCCTGGATGGTGGGCATGGCGGCGGCAAGCAGGGTGCGGGCTGCGTGCAGGATGGTGTCGGTGTGATCGGTGGCCTCGGTCAGGGTGTGGGAGCGGGTGGCGCGGGCGAAATCGTCGAAACGCATGCGCAACACCACCGTTCGGCAGATGCGGTCGGCGGTGCGGAGTCTGCGCCCGAGCCGATCGGTGAGGCCGTGCAGGCAGGCCTCGATCTCGTCGGGTTCGCGCGGGCCGCGACCGAGGGCCCGCTGGGCGCCGATGGAGCGGCGGCGCACGCCGGTCTCGACGCGGCGTGGGTCGCGGGCCCACGACAGAGCGTAGAGGTGGCGGGCCGCGCCAGGGCCGAGGATGGCCCGCAGTGGGCTTTCGCCGAGATCGGCGAGCTGACCGACCTTCGTGATGCCGTGCTCGTGCAACGTGCGGGCGGTGACTTCGCCAACGCCCCACAGTCTTTCGATCGGCAGCGGATGCAGGAAGTCGAGTTCGCCGTCGGGCGGGACACATCGGAGCCCGTCGGGTTTCGCGACGGCGCTGGCCACTTTCGCCAGGAACTTGGTGCGGGCGATGCCGACCGAGATCGGCAGGCCCACCTGGTCACGCACTGCGCTCCGCAAGCGCTCGGCGATGCCGATCGGTTCCCCCGCGATCCGGCGCAGACCGCCGACATCGAGGAACGCCTCATCGATCGAAATGCCTTCCACCACCGGCGTTGTGTCGTGAAAGACCTCGAACACCGCCTTGCTCGCCGCCGCGTACGCCGCCATCCGCGGCGGCACCACGATGGCATGCGGACACAACCTGCGCGCCTGCCGACCGTTCATCGGCGTGCGCACCCCGAATGCCTTCGCCTCGTAACTCGCGGCGAGCACCACCCCGCTGCCGACGATGACCGGCTTGCCGCGCAGCTGCGGATTGTCCCGCTGCTCGACCGAGGCATAGAACGAGTCGAGGTCGGCGTGCAGGATCGACGCTTCGGCCCGCGCTTGTATCCGCGGGCGAGGTGCGGAGGTGCCGGACACGAACATATGTTCGCATAGACCTCCGACAGGTGCGTCGATTCCTGCCCGGTCAGGCTCCCGGGCCGACCCGAGTCCCGGAGTCCGGCACTCCTGCGTAGTCGGGCAGCTCGACGCCGTTGATTGCGCGCTCGATCAGGTCGGCGAACTCTTGGCTCTCGAAATCGATGCTCGGCTCGGCGCCCGCTCCGGCGACGCTGTGCACATGCAACCGGCCGATCTCCTGGTTGGCCTCCACGAACGAGCGCATCCGCTGCTCATAGGCCGCGAACCCGACCTCGGGATCCCAGTCGGCGGCAGCCAGTTCCCCGGCCAGCAGGTAAGCGCCGACCAGAGCCAGCCCGGTGCCCGCCCCCGACATCGGCGATGCACTGAACGCCGCGTCCCCGAGCAACCCGACCCGTCCGCTCGACCAGCGGTCCATCACCACCTGGGCAACCTGGTCGAGATAGAAGTCGGGGGCGTCGTCCAGGTGCGCGAGGATGTCGGAGGTCAACCAGCCGAAGCCGTCCATCCGCTCGCGCAGCAGACGCTTCTGCGCCTCGACGTCGCGGTAGTCGACATCGAAATCGGCTGAGGGGAACGAAAACATCGCCATCGCCCGGATGGCGTCCTGGATGGGCCGCAGGCCGGCCGAGCGCCCGGACTCCTGGTAGTCGAGGAGCCAGCGGTCCAGGTCGAACTTGTTGGGCACGCTGTAAAAAGCAAGTACGAGCCCGAGGTGGCGGACGAACTGTTCGTGCGGTCCGAAAACTGTGGCGCGCAGCGCCGAGTGCAGTCCGTCCGCGCCGATCACCAGGTCGAAGCGCCGCTGGTCGCCGCCCGCGAAGGTCACGTCGACACCGTCCGCGTCCTGGGTGAGTTCGGCGATGCGGTCGCCGAAGATGTACTCGACACCGTCGCGGGTGTCGTCGTAGAGCACCTGGGACAGGTCCCCGCGCAGGATTTCGATCTCCGCGATGTATCCGTCGCCGCCGTTGTCCTCGGCGCTGTAGGTCTCCAGCACGTTGCCGTCCGCGTCAACGGTGTGCGCGCCTGCGGTATCGGTGCAGGCCGCGCGGACTTCCGCATCGAGGCCCATCCGCCGGATGACTTCCTTGGCGATCCCGCGCGCGTCCACTGCCTGCCCACCGGGGCGCAGTTCGGGGGCGCGCTCCACCACCGTCACCTCGGCTCCCCGCCTGCGCAGCCAGTGCGCCAGCGCGGGCCCCGCGATGCTCGCTCCCGCCACCAACACTCTGGTACCGCTCACTTCCGCCTCCTGTTTACCCGTCCGGAGCATGGTCCGGATCATTGCATCTGGTCTGACCCACCGATGTCGGTGTATCCAGAGGTATGGACGACGGGTCCAACCAATATTCATCGGTGCAGCCCAGATCGTGTCCCCAATCCTGCGAACACGCAATCGAACTGCTCGATGCAGGCGCGGCTCAGCTGTCCGATGCGATCCAGCGGCGCAGCTTCTCGGGATTGCGGATCGCCCAGATGCGAGTGATACGACCGTCGGCGATGTCGAAGGCGTAGACCGAGACGATGGCGTCGTCGACCAGGGCCACCAGGCCCGGTTGGCCGTTGACGGTGCGTTCGAGCAGCTGCACCGTGGCCCCGCGGGCGGCGATCTCGAGCCAGGCCCTGGCGATCTGCGTGCCGCCGGTGATCGGTTCGCGGAAGGCCGGTGCCAGGCCGCCGCTGTCTGCCGTTGCGATCGCCTGCGGATCGAGCAGGCCGATCAGCGCCTCGATATCGCTTGTCTCCCAAGCTCTTTTGAAGTCTCTGACCACGGCCGCGTGCTCGGCTTTCGACGGTTGCGGCGTGCTGCGAATGCGGCGGCGGGCGGAGGACGCGAGTTGACGGCAGGCCGCAGGGGAGCGGCCGACGATGTCGGCGACTTCGGTGAAGGAGTACCGGAACACGTCGTGCAGCACTAACGCCACCCGTTCGGCGGGCGTCATCGAATCCAGGACGACGAGAAAGGCCATGCTGATCGACTCGTCGAGGGTGACGCGGTCGGCGGGATCGGCGAAGGGGTGGCCGCCGAATTCGGAACGGTCCGGTACCGGCTCCGGAATCCATTCGCCCACATAGCGTTCCCGCCTGGCGCGGGCCGAGCCGAGCAGGTCGAGGCAGATGCGGCCTGCGACCGTCGTCAACCAGGCCGCGGGCGTCGTGATGTCTCGGCGCTGCTGCTCGGTCAACGCATACCAGCGCGCGTAGGTCTCCTGGACCGCGTCTTCGGCTTCGGCCAGCGAACCGAGCAGGCGGTAGGCGAGGTTGATCAGCTGACGGCGTTCGCTGATCACCGCGCCCAGGTGCGGATCGGTCATGGCTGCTCCCTAAGTTCGGTCGATCCCTTACCGAACCGACGAAATAGTGGCCCGAAGTGTGAGCCTGACATTCCCGTTGGCTGCGTCGTCGGATGGTGGTGACCGTTTCCGCAGAGCAGGAGTTTCCAACCATGACTCGAATCGCCATCATCCTCGGCAGCACCCGGCCCAACCGCAACGGACCGCAAGTCGCGCAGTGGGTGCTCGAAACCGCGTCGCGTCGCGGCGATGCCGAGTTCGAACTGATCGACCTGCGTGATCATCCGTTGCCGCATTTCGACGAGCCGGTGGCGCCGATGTTCGGGCCGTCCGTGCACGCGCACACGCGGGCCTGGGCCGA
Source organism: Nocardia sp. NPDC049149 (assembly GCF_043197455.1). Classification (NCBI taxonomy): domain Bacteria; kingdom Bacillati; phylum Actinomycetota; class Actinomycetes; order Mycobacteriales; family Nocardiaceae; genus Nocardia; species Nocardia sp. NPDC049149. The sequence continues at coordinate 718,972 of NZ_JBICTD010000004.1, read as the reverse complement.
GCGGATCGCGCCGTTCGACGGGTTCGTGTTCGTGACGCCCGAGTACAACCATTCGACTCCCGGCGTGGTGAAGAACGCCATCGACCATCTTTTCGTGGAGTGGGCTGACAAGGCGGTCGGGTTCGTCTCCTACGGGGTGGATGGTGGCGTGCGCGCGGCGGAGTTTCTGCGGTTGGTGTGCAGCGCTTTGCGCATGGCCGTGGTGAGCCATCAGGTGTCGATTTCGGTGCTCACCGATTTCGAGAACCACACCACCTTCACGCCGAACGATCGGCACGCCGCGACCTTGGACAGGACGTTGGATCAGGTTGTCGCTTGGAGTACCGCGCTTGCGCCGTTGCGGTCTGCGGTCACGGTCGCTTGAACGCCTTGCCAGTAGCTGAGATTCGAAAGGATTCGCAATGCCTACTCAACGTGAGGTCGACGAGGCCGCGCTCGCGCAGCAAGTCGACAAGATCATCGAAGGAATCCAGGCCAAGGATATCGAAGCCCTGAAGCGCTGTTACGCAACGGATGTCGTGTCCTTCGACGTCGAGCCGCCGCTGCAGCATGTCGGGGTGGACGCGAAAATGCGGAACTGGGCGAAGGTATTCACGTTCTTCACCGAGGTGACCTACGAGCTTCGTGATCTGACGCTCACCGTGGGTGACGAGGTGGCGTTCGGCCACGGCTTCGGTCGCTTGCGCGGCACGCTGCAGAACGGAACCACCACCAGCGGCATGTGGGTCCGAGTCACCTTCTGCTACCGGAAGATCGACAGCACCTGGCTGATCACCCACGACCAGGCCTCGGTGCCGTTCGATGTGTCGACCGGCAGGGGAGTGGCCGACCTCGAACCCTGAAACTAGTTGTGCGCCTTCGGGTCGAGCGTCAGGCCGGAGATGAGCTGCTCGATCACCGCGCGAATGGCTGCGGTGTCCTCGGTGGGGTTGTCGGAATGCGCGAGATATTGGGCTGCCTCGTCCAGTGCGCCGACGATGACCAGCGCCAACGGGCGCACGGGTTGGGCCATGATGCGTTTCGCGGCGATGGCGCCGGCCAACGCGTTCTCGACCCGGCCGATCGTGTGGCGCAGTTCGATCTCGCGCCACCGGCTCCAGCCGAGTACGGCGGGTCCGTCCAGCAGCGCGATCCGCCGTACCTCGGGCGCGGTCGAGGCCTGCAGCCAGGCCAGACAGCCGACGATCAGGTTGGCGATCGGATCGGGCGAAGGCGACTCGGCGATCGCGGCGCCGATCACCTCGACGAGGCCGCGTTCGAGGTCCTCGAAGACCGCCTCGAACAGGTCGCGCTTGTCGTTGAACTGGTGGTAGAGCGCACCGCGGCTGACACCGGCCGCCTCGGCGACCGCAATGGTGCTTACGGCCCCGTACCCGTGCTGCCCGAACAGGTCTCGCGCGGCACGGATCACGGCGCCGCGGGTCGAGGCCGAGCGTTCGGCTTGGGTTCGGCGATCAGCGTTCATGGCGACGTCGAAGTCTAGGGCAGGACCGAATCTGTCTGCGATTCGGCTCATTTCGGCCCGGGCTCGGTGCTACCCTCCTGGAACATACAGTCATCCTGTTTGTATCTTAGAAGGATCAGCATATGTCCGCTGCCACCAAAGATCTGTTCGACCGCTACCACGCCTGCTGGGCTGGGCGCGACCCCGACCGCATCGTCGAATTACACACTCCCGACTCGATTTTCCACCTGCACTCCGGTCGCGAACCTGCGCGCGGGCGTGCCGAGATCCGCGCCGCCGCCGCGGAAACCTTCGCGCTGGTCCCCGATCTCGTCTTCACCCTGGTGAACCTGCGCGTCGGAGACGACTTCTGGGCTGTTCAGTGGAAGCTGTCCGGCACGTCGGTCACCGGCGCCGCCGTCGACGTGGACATCGCCGATATGGTGTACGTCGAGAACGGTGCGGTGCGCGAAAAGCACACCTATGTAGACGGTGTGGCGATGCAGGCCGCGCTGGCCGCACCCGCCGAGATCATTTGAGATAGACGGGACGCGTTCTGGCACGCGCCATTTCGCCGATGAGCCGCGTCTCCGGTTGACGGCAACTCGGGGACACGGCTCAGTCCGGAATCGATGCGTGATTCTGTTGCACGGTCTCACCTGCAAGGCCGGTGCCGCCATGACGCCGTGCGGTCGGTCAATTCTTGCTGATGGTCAGAGCGACCTTCGCTGGACCCAATTGTGCGAGCCCGGGAGATATGAGGCAGTCCGTCGTCCGCGGCGTCGTAAAGGCAATCTGCTCGGTCACCGTGCTGCCGACGAACTCGCCCTTCACGACGGCGCCGGTGAGGGTCACCGTGGACTGACCACCGGCATCCTTGATGGCGCGGTCGAAGGCGAAGGTGCTCGAACGTCCGTCGCCCCAACGGAACACCCTCGTTCCACTCGATTCGGCAAAGAAGGTGGCACAGGACAACGTCGCTGAGCTTTGCTCGCTGTAGCTGCCCGCGATGATGCCCGGGTCCGATGAGCTGCATGGGGACAGAACTCCGTTGACTGCATAGCTGACCGGTTGTGGGGTCTGTCGCAGTCCCGGCTCATAGGTCGCCGTCTCGGTGCCCTCACATGCCAGATCGACTGACACCGCTGCCGCGTGTGGTGTCAGTCCGGCGACGCTGCCACCGGCCAAAGCGGCAACGAGCAGTCCGACCATGGAGCGTGCACGGCTGTTGATCATCTAGCCAGATCCCTTCCTCGTGCTTCCTGGTAGATCTGTCGTGCTGCGGCCCGGGCGGGTCCAGTGCGTCTTCCTGCTTATTCGATCCCGCGGGCGGCCCGGATCGGATGACCCGCCGCGCGGCCAGCGTGTCGGATATATCCGATTCGGCGCCTGTCGTACGCGGACGCGTGCTTTCCGGCATGACGAGTGGCACATGGCTGCGGCATCGTGCGAGTAGAGCTCTCCACCATGTGCCACTCGTCGCGCGGTTACCGGTGTTAGAGGGGGACCGTGGCGAGGATGCTGTCGAGGTGTTCGCCGATCTGGCTCGGGGCGGTGTGCGTGACGTCGAGAATGCGTGGGCCGGAGCCGGTGTCGAGGAGCAGGGTGGGGTAGGACTCGACGCCCAGTATTCGGGACTGAGTGAATTCGCGCCGGGCTTGCTGGTGGCGGACCGGGTCGGTGAGGGCGGCTGCCGCGGTGTCACCGTCGAGGTCGTACTGCTCGGCTATGGCGCGGTAGGTGTCGGGGTCGGAGAGGCCGCGGCCGTCGTGATAGAAGGCGTAACTCATGGCAGAGGCGAGGTCGAGCACCTTGGCCGGCGCCAAGTCGCGTAGTCCGGCCAGGCCGGCCGCGGCGTCTTCGGAATCCATCACGAAGTCACCCTGTTCGAGCAACGTCAGGAAGGCGGGGCCGAAGACGGCGCCGGTGTGTGCGGTGACGCGGTGCCTTGCGGTGGGGATGTGGCGGAGTTCGCGGATCGGCACGCGGCGGGATCCGGTGAACAGGCCGCCCGACACCACCTCGACGGCTAGGTGCGGGCGATCGGCGACGGCGCGGCGCAGCCACGGCGTGAATCCGTAGCACCAGCCGCAGTAGGCGTCGAAGGCGTAGATCAGGAGCGGTCTGAACGGTGCCATGGTCGTTCCCTTTCGAAAGTGGTTGCGGTGGTTTCTGGTTCGACCTTTCGAGTCAGGCCTTGACCTGCATGGTCAGCTGGAGCAGCTCCTCGACGTGGTAGATCTCGGCGATCTTGCCGTCGACCACACGGACGATGTCGGTGCCGTTGAAGGCCACGGGCTTTCCGCTGGCAGGCAGGCCGAAGGCGTCGCCGGTGTGCACGGCGGTCATTTGCCAGTGGTTGACCACCCAGCCGTCGGACAGTTCCTGCTGGAACAGGATTCGATGCTGGGTGTCGGTGAACCCGTCGCGCACCTCGCGGATCAGGTATCGCATGCCGTCGAGTGCGTTCGGTACGCCGGGGACCGGGTTGTGGTCGATGAGGTCGGGGGCGAAGACCTCGTCGACGGCTGCCACATTGCCGGTGTCGTAGAGCTCGTAGTTGCGGCTGGCCACCCGCAATGCGGTGGTCGGGGCCGTGCGGACCATCTCGGCTGCGGTGTTGGCTTGCGGGTCGATGGTGAGGGTCATGATGTTCTCCTGAGGTTTGCTAGCGGGTGGACAACCGTTATAGTTCCTTCGGGGAACCAGTTACTTCAAATGAACTATTGGAGCTATCGTGAGTGATGTCGATCACCTGTTGCCGGAATGCCCGATCGCGCGGTTCCTGGTCATCCTCGATGGACCGTGGGCCACCCTCATCGTGCGAGAGCTACTCGACGGCCCCACCCGCTTCTCTCAATTGCGTTCCGCCCTACCGGGAATCAGCCCCAAAACGCTCTCCTCGCGCCTGCAGCGCTTCCAAGAAACCGGGCTGGTGACACGCACCGCTTACGCCGAAGTACCGCCCCGCGTCGAATACGAACTGACACCTGCGGGTCGCCGGTTGGACGCTGTCCTGGCCGCCATGGCGGACTGGGCTGAACGCGACCTTCCTCGCACAACCACCGCATCGGCAGAAACGGTCGCAGTCTCTTAGTGAGAGTCCGCTTACGGTGGTGGCCATGCAGGGAGGTGCGGTCGGCGCGGTGGAGGAGTTGGCGCGTGGGGCGGTCGAGTGGATGCTCGCGCAAGCCGAGGTGGGGGAGCACGGGCCGGCCTGGCGGCCGGTCGTCGGCGAAGCGGAAGTGGACCCCACCCTGTATCACGGGGGCGCGGGGATTGTGTTGGCGCTGCTCGAGGCGCACGAGCATTTCGGGGACGATCGGTACGGGGAGGAGCGGGAGTCCTCGCCCTGGCCTGCGACCGTCTCGTTGCCCAGCCCGACCCTGTTGCCCGCCGCCAGGCTCGCGAATTCGCCGACGTTCTGGTCGAAGACCTCACCGGGCGCGCCACCATCGACCAGGCAGGAGTCCGCTGGTCCAACCACGAGCATCGCGTCACACCCAGCGACTTGGCGCCACGGCCAGGCTGGGCCATGGGAAACGCAGGCATCGCCCGAGAGCTACTGCGCTACGCACGCGTCTGCCATGGACGGCCGCCCGGATACGCCGTGCAGTGGCCCGGCCATCCCTCGGCGGCATCCCCGGGTTCCGATCAAATCAGTCGCCAATCCGCGAGGCAGGGCACACAATCGCGCCATGCGTGACCTGGATCCGACGCCGGACGCGTTGATTGTCGACAGCGTCCCGCCACTCCGCGCCGCCGAGATCGCCGCCGAATGGTTCATCGGCATCCGGGAGCGGACATGGTTTGTCCGTGTGCCAGGAAGCGGCGCAAAGAAATCGAGCACTCACACGACCCGGTCGGCCTCGAAAACCTCGGCGTCGAAACGGTTTCCGTAGGATCCGTTCTCGGTGTCCCACACTGCCTTGAACCACAGCCCGGTGAACCCGGACGCTTCGATCTCACGCACGATCTCGTCGGTGTAGAAGATTTCACCGTTGTAGAGCTGCTGTGGGATCTTGAACACGGCTCGCGGCGGAATCCGGTCCGGATGGAACGCGTGGGACTCGATCATCATGATCTCACCGGAGCTGAACCGGGCAATTTTGGCGGCACTCTCGTCCAAGGCGTCTACGACGTTCAGCACGTTGAACACCGCGAGCCGGGCGTCGGGGAACTGTGCGGGCAGTAGTTCTCCGAACTCGGCGAGCACAGGACCGAGGACGTCGATAGCCCGGTCCTTCAGCACTAGGGTCGCGGAGAGGAACCAGGGGAAGTCCGACGGCTTTTCGTTCCCGTCCTCGCGAATCGACTCCATCTGCACCGTCCGCCAGGAATCCGCCTTCGGGACACCCGCGAAAGTAAGGTGTTCGAAGGTGTCATCACTGTCGACCGGCATGGCCCACTCGAAGCCTGCGCGGGGAGCACCCACGTAAATCCTCATGCATTCTCCTCGCTCGAGTCGGGCACCGGCTGATCCCCGCACATCGCGTGCCATCCTCGCAATCAACCCTGATGCGACCAACCCCCCAGATCTGGTAGCAGCTCCACTACCGGCACCTGCCGATCTCCAACAACGACCTCCGGCACCGCATCAGCCATTCATTCGATCGAGCGTGAAACTCCAGCGGACAAGGTGAAATAGCCTGCGGCGCATAGGGTGTGTTCTATGCAGTCGGAGATCGCTGAGCACATTGCCTCGCTGCCTCGTAAGCGGATGGGGGCTGGCGCGCTGTTCGTCGATGAGCTGGATCGGGTGATGCTGGTCGAGCCGACATATAAGGACTACTGGGAACTGCCGGGTGGCGTTGTGGAGGCGGAAGAGTCGCCCTATTCCGCAGCTGTCCGGGAGGTTCATGAGGAGTTGGGCCTCACGGTCGCGTTGGGGCGACTGTTGGTGGTGGACTGGGTTCCTTCAGGTCTCTATCCCGGTGACGGCGTGATGTTTGTCTATGACGGTGGAGTGTTGAGTGCTGATCGGACAGCAGCGATAGACCTTCAGGCAGAAGAGCTTCGGAGCTGGGCGTGGTGTGACGACGGCGAGGTTGCGGCGCGACTCCCCGATGTATTGGCTCGACGGGTGCGGGCAGCGCGTCGCGCTCGTGTCGAGGGGGCGATGGCATATCTGGAGGATGGTTTCGCTGTCGGTCAGGCTGCGCCCTGAGGTTTTCGGCGCGGTTGAGCCGAATCGTCCAGGTGCGATGCGGCGAGGTCCAGCGGCGGCAACACGCTCACCCATCCCTGTCGGACAACCCTTCGAATCTACGGGTTGACTACGTAGCAATTCGGGCGAACCGGTAGGCTGGCCCGACAGCAGGGCACGCTTGGATGAGGGAGTCGTACGGTGCGCGGATTTGGAGACCTGGAGGCGGTGATCATGGACCGCATCTGGGATCGGGACGCAGAAGACACCACGGTTCGCGAGATATTCGACGAACTGTCCGCGCAACGTGACATCGCCTATACGACGGTGATGTCGACGATGGACAACCTGCATCGTAAGGGCTGGCTGGCCCGCGAGCGTTCCGGCAAGGCATACAAGTACTGGCCGACCCTCACCAGGGAAGAGCACAGCGCCCGGCTGATGCTGGAGGCGCTCGGCGCGGGCGGGCGCTCCGATCTGGTGCTCAGCCATTTCGTCGACCGCATCAGTGCCGAGGAATCCGCCGGTTTACGCGCCGCCTTACGCAGGCTCACCGCCCGCAAGACCCCGGACGCGCCGCCGGGTGCCGGAGAGGCAGCCCCATGACGTTGGCTGTTGCTTTGATGCTCTACGGCAGCGCGGTCGCCACGCTCGGCCCGCCGGTGCTGCGGCGGCTGACCCGCCGCGGGAATGCGCCGCGTTTGGGCATCATCGCGTGGATCGTCGCCATCGCCGGCACGCTCGGCGCGTGGACCGCGGCCGCGGCCATGCTGACATTCGAGTTCGCCACCTACTGGGGACATCCGCACGACGCGTTGCGCGCGTGCCTTGCGCTCCTCTGGACGCCGATGGACGCGGACGGCAGTGGCGCGAAGCAAGCCGCCACGTTCGCGGTCGGCGCATTGGTCGCCGCCTCCACCATCGCGGTGGTCGCGCGGGCAGTCACGGTGGTGACCGATATGCGCAGGCGCACCAGGTCACATGCGAGGGCGTTGCGGCTGGTCGGACGCCGGGTGCCCGGTGTCGACGCGCTGGTGCTGGATTCGCCGCAGCGCCAAGCGTATTGCGTGCCGGGACAGCCGGACACAATCGTCGTCACGAGTGCCGCGCTCGACGCGTTGACGCGGGATCAGCTCGCCGCAGTGCTCGCGCACGAGCAGGCGCATCTGCGGGGCAGGCATGCGCCGCTCACCGCGGTGCTGCGCGCGATCGCGACAACGCTGCCCGGTTTGGCCCTGGTCACGGTCGGCAGCGCGGAGATCACGCGGCTGCTCGAGATGTGCGCCGACGACAAGGCCGCAGACAAGCATGGGTGCGAACCCCTGCTCGGCGGACTGCTCGCGATCCTCGGCGTGACCGAGCCGGTGCCCGACGGCGCGCTGGCCGCCGCCGGAACGGCCGTGCTGGCCAGGGCGCAGCGCCTGGTGGACCCGGTGAGCTCGCTCCGGCTCGCAACCACCCGCACGGCACTGCTCGGCGTAATCGCCACGACGGTAACCGGGTTCGCGGTCATCACGGCGACGGTGGCATTCTGTAGCGCCATACTCGGCTGATCGAAGGAGCACCCTGTGCCGCTGACCTGGGACCAGGTTTTCACCTGGCGGCTACGCAGGCAGTTCGTCGAACCGCGCGCCACGAGCGTCACCGAGATCGTCCGTCGCTTGTGCGGGGTGCAAGCGCAGGTCACCTCCGCCGCCGAAATGGCGGTGGCGCTGCGGAGTACGGCGCCGGAGTCGGGTGCGCTGGTGCGCGAGTTGCACGACGGCACCTTGATCAAGACTTGGGCGATGCGCGGCACGCTGCACGCACTCACCCCGGAGGCGGCCACCGCCTACCTGTCGCTGCTCGCCTCGACGCGGGTGTGGGAAAAGCCGGTGTGGCAGCGCAATTTCGGCGCATCGCCGGACGATGTCGCGGCATTGGGCGTCGAGGTGCGCCGCGTGCTCGACGGCAAGGCACTGACCCGCGATGAGCTTGTCGACGCCATCATCGCCGACCCGTCCTTCGATCGGCTCGGCGAACAGCTGCGGTCGGGGTGGGGCGCACTGCTCAAACCGCTTGCCTGGCAAGGATTTCTTTGCCACGGTCCGGCACAGGGCAGCAAGGTCACCTTCGCCGATCCGGCCCAGTTGATCACCGGGTGGCCCGGTCTGCCGGAACCCGATGCTGCTGCGCCGCTGGCGATCAGGTCCTATCTGAGCGCCTACGGCCCGAGCACGCCGGAGGCGTTCGATGCCTGGCTCAGCCGGGGCAGTGTCCGCAAACCTGTACTGCGCCGATGGTTTTCGGAGCTGGGCGACGACCTCACCGAGATCGAGGTGGAAGGCCGGCGCGGCTATCTCTGCACCGAGCACGTCGACGAACTCGCCGCGACCAAGCCGACGAAGTCGGTCCACCTGCTCGGCGGCTTCGATCAGTACGTCCTCGGTCCCGGCACCAACGACACCGCACTGCTGCCTGGCGACCATCGGGCCGAGGTGAGTCGCACCGCGGGCTGGATCTCCCCGATTGTCGTCGCCGGCGGCCGCATTGTCGGCACCTGGGAGCTCGACGAGGACACGGTGGTGGTGTCGATGTTCGACGACGCACCACTCCCGAAGAAGGGGCTCGGCACCGCGGTCGACCAACTCGGTGCCGCGCTCGGCCGCGACGCATTGACGGTGCGCTAGCAGCAGGGAGATACATGCCTCGAGAGTTTGGACTCATAGAGGTTCTGCGAATCGCGTTGAGCGCCTGCGCGTCAGGTGAAGGGCCGGAGGTCAGACGATGCGCTGGCCCTGCTCGCACAGCGCTGTCGCGCCCTGATCGACGGCCGCCAGTGCTGAGGCGATTCGGTCGGCGAGTATAGGTTTGACCTTGCGGCGGGCTTCGGCGACGGTGTGGAGGCTTGCCGAAAGGAGTTCGCCGTCGGCGAATTTCATTTCGGCGATGTCGTTGTCGGTGACTAGGCCGCCGTCGAAGACGAAGACGATGCCTTCTGGGCGTGCGTCGTACGGCTTGATGTAGTCCACTACCAGTAGTCGGCCGGGTGGGCGGTGCCAGCTCAGTTCCTCGGCCAGCTCGCGTTCCGCGGCGGCCCAGGGGGATTCGTCCTGCTCGACTACGCCGCCGGGTATCTCCCAGTTCGGTTCGTAGGAGGGTTCGACCAGCAGCACCCGCCCTGCTGCGTCGCGGAAGATCACGCCTGCGGCCATCCGCTTGCGGGCCAATCCCGCTATGTACTGCGCGGCCGGAAGCTCGCCGTCTGCTGATGGTTGACCCGAATCCGGTGTGCTCGGCTGCGGCATCTGCCGAACGTACTCCACTGCTTGCGAATATGGCTGGCTGTGGCGGGTATTCGGTCGTCTGGGCAGGCGGATTCCGTAGCTCGGCGACCTCAGCTTCCGTTGGCGAGGTGGCGGCCGAACCAGGTGGTCAGGGCGATGTCGACCTCACGGGTCAGGGGGAGTTGGGGAGCGGGTTCGATGCCGGGTTCTTCGGCGAGGGCGTGCGCCAAGCCGGGGATGGTGCGGAGTTCGGCGCGATCACCAAGGGCGGCGTCGAGGTTTGTTGCGTCGGTACGCAATCGAGGGTCGTCCATTTCGCCGCTGACGATCAGGAGCGGAGCGCGGGTGGCGATGGCGGGTGCTTTGGCGATGAAATCCAAGTCGTCTACGGCCTTTTCGGATTCGGCGTCGTAGGGGTAGTCGCCGGGGAAGAGGTCGACGACGGACCGCATTCTGATCGCGGCGTTGACGACGGCGGCGGCGAAGACAGGAGTCTCGGTGGTGGCGAGGATGTTCAGCGCGACCGCTCCGCCCAGCGAACCACCGAGGATCCCGATGGGGCCGTCGTCGACGGGGAGTTGGGTGCGGATCGCGGCCAGGGCGGCGGGGAATTCCTCGGTGGCCTGTTCGACGAACGGATGCAGGAAGGCCATCAGCGGGTCTTTCGTGAACAGCTCGACGATGGCGTCGGTGCTGCCGTTGATCATGCGGGCGCCGCACATCGGCATGGCGAGGTGCACTCGCCACGCAGGCAGGTCGTGCATCGGCAGCGCGGCGGCGAAGGCGGCGTCGGATCGCGGCGCATCCAGCATGTGCCAGGTGAGGATCAGCGGCGCGGTGGCGTTGTCGGCGGGTGGGAGCGCGGTGAACGGTACGCCCGCGGCGGTGCCGGTGATCGGTGACTGCATGCGGGTCATGCTAGGGCGGATGTCGGATACCTGGCATCGGTTATCGCCAGCAGCGAAACCGAGCCGGGTCGTCGGCACACAGAGCGCCGGGCCTAGGGTGCTGGGGTGGCGGACGCACAGTTGATCGATACGGTGGCGTGGGTGCGGATCGAGGGTGGGCGGATTCTGTGTGCCCGGCCGCGAGGAAAAGACGTCTTCTACATCCCCGGCGGGAAGCGGGAAGGCGACGAAACCGATCTGCAGACGTTGCTGCGGGAGATCGAGGAAGAGCTGACGGTGGCGTTGCTGCCGGACACGGTCGCGCACGTCGGCACGTACGAGGCGGTGCATGGGGCCGACCTCGTCGTGCGAATGAGCTGTTACAGCGCGGACTATCGCGGCACCCTCGCCGCAAGCAGTGAGATCGAGGAGATGGCGTGGTTCAGCTACGCCGATCGCGCGTTGGTGCCGCCGGTCGATCAGTTGCTGTTCGACGATCTGGTGGATGCAGGCCGATTACGGTGAGCCACAGCGGTAACCGGTTACCGTCGTCGGTATGAGCTGGGTTCGGATGTGGTTGCGCGCCGCAGGGTATGCGGTCTGGGCACTACCGCTCGCGATGAGCCCGGTGGCTACCCGGCTGCGGGTGCCCCGGCGGACGTTCGGTGAATCCGTCACGCCGCGTGACCGATTGGCATGGCGTGCGACGATGCATTCGGTGCTGAGTGCGGCGGTCGCGTTGCTCGCGATGTTCTTCGTTCTTCTCGCGGTGCTCGGCGCGGTGCGTGGCGTCGCTTATCCGCTGGTGGCGGGCGACAACCACGAGAACTCCTGGGGTGGGCCGACGTTGGTCGGCGCGTGGGCCGTGCACGCGGTACTCGGCCTCGGCGTGCTGCCGCTGTGGTTCGCGGCGCTCGCCGGGCTCGGTGCGCTCCAGATCAGGCTGGTCCGTGGCACTCTCGGCCGGGTGGGACCGCGTTGGCCGGTCCCTGTCGCGATGCTGCTGATCGCAGGCGGTGTGCTGTTGTTCGTCTGCTGGCTACACCAGGTGTGACCCGTCGAGTCGAACCCCGGCCGCCTCCGTCTCAGGTGGCGATCGGCTGTCGCTGCACGCGTTCGATGAGATGCTCCACCAGCGTCATCAGCACCGTCTTGCAGGACGCCCGATCGCGGGCATCGCACAGCATCACCGGAGTTTGCGGGTCCAGGTCGAGCGCATCACGGACCTCGTCGATGGTGTAGCGCGGCGCACCGTCGAAACAGTTGACGCCGACCATGAACGGCAGTCCGCGCCGCTCGAAGAAGTCAACGGCGGCAAAGGAATTACCGAGGCGGCGGGTGTCGGCGAGCACGACGGCGCCGAGCGCGCCGCGCGCGAGCTCGTCCCAGAGGAACCAGAAGCGGTCCTGTCCCGGCGTGCCGAACAGGTACAGCACCAGGTCCCGGTCGATGGTGAGCCTGCCGAAGTCGAGCGCGACCGTGGTCGTTGTCTTCGACTCCACGCCGGACAGATCGTCGACGCCGGTGCTGACCTCGGTGATCAGCTCTTCGGTGCGCAGCGGCGCCACCTCGCTGATCGCGGAGACCATGGTCGTCTTGCCGACGCCGAACCCGCCGGCGACGAGGATCTTGACCGAGGCGGCCAGGTGCGGCGTGCCGCTCGGGTCAAATTTTTCGGATTCCATCCAGTACCGCTCGCAATATGTTGAGGTCTTCGGGCCCGGCTTCCGTCGGGACGGGAGCACGGAATATGAGTTGCCCGTCGCCGATGAGGTCGCCGACGAGGATCTTCGTCACCGCGAGCGGTAAACGCAACTGTGCCGACACTTCGGCGACCGACTGCGAAACCCGGCACAGCCGAAGGATATCGGCGTATTCCGGTTCCGCCCGGCGCAGCGTGCCTGCCGAATCGTTGACCACCACGGACGTGAGCATGTCCAATTCGGGGCCTGCTCCGGTGGTGCGCCCACGCGTGAGCGCGTACGGGCGGACCAGCGGGCCCGCCGCTTCGTCGAACCAGGGCTCACGCGGGTGGGTCATGGCAGATTCGGCTCTCCTTGCCCGACAAGGTCATGTCGCGGCGTAGTGGACAGGTAGGTGCCGACCCGTTGTACGGTCAGGTTCATCTCGTAGGCCACCATGCCGAGGTTCGCGGACTCGATGGCTTGCAGTGCGAGACAGGCGTTGTCGCCTGCCGAGGTGACAAACAGTACGGCACGGTCGAGTTCGATCACGGCCTGGCGCACGCCGCCGCCGTCGAACCGGTTGCCCGCGCTGCGCGCCAACCCGTACAACGCGGACGACATCGCCCCGAAGTGTTCGGCGTCTTCCCTGGTCATCGCGCTGGAGCGGCCGAGAAGCAGTCCATCGGTGGACAGCACCACCGCGTGCCTGACGCCGGCCAGCCGATCGACGAGATCGTCGAGCAGCCAGTTGAGATCACCTGTCGGAGTAGCGGACACCCCTAACCTTCCTGTTCGTCCGGGATCGTAGCGGAGCGTCGGCCCTGCTTTGTCCCGTTCTCGATGGCGGACATGAGATCACGAGCCTGCTCGGCGGACCTGGCCTGCGCCGGGGGAGCGAACGGCGAGGGCGCCGGTTCGGCCAGTTGCGGAGGCAGATTGGTCTGCCTGCTGCGGCGTGGCAGGGCAGGCCTGGTGTCGCCGGGTGACGGCTGTGGCGGCTCCGGCTGTGCGCCAACCCCATTCATCGGTGGCGATTCGATCGCGAGCGTGGCGACGGCGCCGACCGGCTGGGGCTCGGACGACGACATGGACACCGGCGCCGCCGGAATGCGCCGTCGCCGACCGGGATCGGTGAGCTCGGCCGGGGTTTGATCGGGCACGCTGTCGGTGACGATGAGCGCGGAGGGGATGAGCACGATCGCCTTGATGCCGCCGTAATCGGATTCCGACAACCGCACCGTGATGCCGTGCCGGATGGCCAGCTGCGCGACGACGAACAGGCCGAGCCGAGAGTCCGCCGACAACGCGGCGACACCGAAATCCGGTGGCGTGCGCAGCATGTCGTTGAGGCGGGCCTGCTCGCCGTCGGACATGCCCATGCCCTGGTCGCTGATCTCGACGACCACGCCCTTGCCGACGACGTTGCCGCCGACCTCGACCCGGGATTGCGGCGGCGAGAAGGCGGTCGCGTTGTCGACGAGCTCGGCGAGCAGGTGGATGAGGTCGGCGACGACGGTGCCGAGGACGTGCACCTCGGGCAGCCGGGATACGCGAACCCTGGCGTAGTCCAGGGTTTCTCCGACGGCACTGCGCACCACGTCCATCAGCGGAACGGGGTTGCGCCACTGCCTGCCCGGCTGGCCGCCGCCGAGGATGGTCAGGTTCTCGGCGTTGCGGCGTTCCCGGGTGGCCAGGTGATCGAGCCGGAACAGGGTGTCGAGCAGTACCGGATCTTCTTGCCGCTGTTCGGCTTCGTCGAGGATCTCCAGCTGGCGGTGCACCACGATCTGGCTGCGGTGCGCGATGTTGAGGAAGACCGCCTTCACGCCTTCGCGGGTGCGGGCCTCGGCGACGGCCGCGCCGATGGCGGCGGCGTGCGCGTGCTCGAATGCCTTGGCCACCTGACCGATTTCGTCCTGGCCGAAGTCCAGGGACGGGGTTTCCGCGGCAGGGTCGATGATGTCGCCCTCGTTGAGCCTGCGCATGGTCTCGGGTAGTCGCTCGTCGGCCATCAGCAGGGTTTGCCTGCGTAGTCGCTTGAGCCTGCGGATGATTCGATTGGCCAGCACGAGCGCGATCAGGAACGCCACAATGCTGACGACCAGCACGCCGCCACCCGCGTAGAGCGAATTCGCCGCCGACGCAGTGGCTTTCTTCTCGGCCAGTTCCTGGGAGTGCCGGTTCTGCGAGATCCACACATCGATGAGGCCGCGGTTGACTTCGGATGCCGCGTTCTGCCACTCCGTCGTCGTCAACGGCAGCGGGGGCAGCGACTGCTTGGACGACGAGGCGGTGCTCGACGAGCCTGCGGAGTTGGTCGTCGAGGTCGGCTGCGCCACCAGATAGCGTTGCGCGACGGCGCTTTCCATCAGCGACAGCTGCTGCCAGGAGTTGCTGCCGGTGAGCGCCTGGATGCGTTGCTGCTGGGCGCCCGCGGTGCCCTGTTCGGTGGTCAGGTAGCCGATTTCGGTGTGGTAGAAGCCGACCTGGCGCAGGAACTCGTCGATCGGGATGGCCGAGGGCCCGTTCGAGGTGGCGAGCATGACGCCGAGTGCATTGCTGCGTGACATCGCCTCTGCCGCATTGAGAAAGCGCATGCCGTCGGCGATCGCGACGCCGATCTCGGTGTCCGGCGCGGTCTGCTCGGCGATGCCGGTGCCGACGGAGATGACGTCGAGCAGCCGGTTGTAGAACATGTAGGCATCCGACGGTTGCAGCTGGCCTGCGTCGGTCGCCATCCGCACCTGCGTCATCTGGCTGAGCAGGGTGTTGAAGCCCGCGACATCGTCGCCGATCTTGGAATCGTCGACTTCGCGCAGGCCGGTCGAGGCTTCGATCAGGCCGCGCATCGCGCCGTCGAGCCGGATCCTGGCCGCGGCAAGCGCGGGCGGCACGGTGTCGTCACCGGCGAGCTGTGCGAGGGTCAGGCGGCGCTCCTGCTGCACCGATTCCATCAACTCTCTGGTCGGCGGAATCGCCTGCTGATTCTGGACCGCCCAGTCCTTGGCCTTGGTCCCCTCGGCTACCAGATATCCCGCTGCGCCCACGCCGACCACAAGCAGAGTCAGGCTCGGAATGAGCGCGATCGCCAGAATCCGCGTACGAACCCCGAGCCTCGCTCTGAACATCGGCACAACCTAAACCAGAAATCGGACCGACCGACCAGACGGTCCCGCTGAGTGAGACTCGGTTTGACTTCGCTGCCGCACCGGGGTTTCGGCGGGTCGAAGCCGACATATCCGGCCGAATGATTGGCTGGACAGGCGAGGATCGATGGGGATTACCCGCCGGTAGGACATACCGGCGTAGATTGTGTGTATCTCACAGTTACATGAGATCTCACCCACACCATCAGGAGGCAACGATGCCCGCGCCGGAAGCCGCAGTCTTCGACCGTCTGAGCGCACTGGCCGCGATCGACAGCCCCGACGCGCGGTCACGCAAGACGATCGCCGAGACCTTTACCGGGAAGCCGCTCGGCAGCGTGCCCGTCGGCACCGTCGAGGATGTCGAGGCCGCGTTCGAGAAGGGCCGTGCCGCGCAAGCGCGCTGGGCCGAACGCTCGGCGGCCGACCGCGCCGCGGTGCTCGACCGGTATCGCGCGCTGGTGGTGGAGAACCGCGAATTCCTGATGGACATCGTGCAAGCCGAAACCGGCAAGGCGCGCTGGGCGGCGCAGGAAGAGATCATGGGCCTGATGTTCGCGGCCCGCTACTTCTCGAAACACGCTGCGCCGCTGCTCGAACCGCACCGGGTGCCCGGCGCGTTTCCAGTGCTCAACCGCACCTCGGTGGGGGCCAAGCCCAAGGGTGTCGTCGGCGTCGTCGCGCCGTGGAACTACCCGATGCTGCTCTCGATC
Organism: Nocardia sp. NPDC049149; assembly: GCF_043197455.1. Classification (NCBI taxonomy): domain Bacteria; kingdom Bacillati; phylum Actinomycetota; class Actinomycetes; order Mycobacteriales; family Nocardiaceae; genus Nocardia; species Nocardia sp. NPDC049149. The sequence continues at coordinate 702,685 of NZ_JBICTD010000004.1, read as the reverse complement.
GGCGACTCGATCCCCGCGCTGATCGCTGGCAACGCGGTGGTCGTCAAGCCGGACAGCCAGACCCCGTTCTCCTCGCTGGCCAACGCCGAACTGCTCTACCGTGCCGGCCTGCCCCGCGATCTGCTCGCGGTGGTGCCAGGGCCGGGCACCGTGGTCGGCACGGCCATCGTCGACCGCTGTGACTATCTGATGTTCACCGGTTCGTCCGCGACCGGCCGCACCCTGGCCGAGCAGTGCGGGCGCAGGCTGATCGGCTTCTCCGCCGAACTCGGCGGCAAGAACCCGATGATCGTCGCCAAGGGCGCCAAACTCGACAAGGTCGCCAAGGCCGCGGTGCGCGCCTGCTTCTCCAACGCCGGGCAGCTGTGCATCTCGATCGAGCGGCTCTACGTCGAACGCGAGATCGCCGACGAGTTCACCGCGCAGTTCGTCGCGGCCGTCAAGGCCGCGAAACTCGGTGCCTCCTATGACTATTCGGCCGATATCGGCTCGCTGATCTCCGAGGCGCAGCTGGAGACGGTGTCCAAGCACGTCGCCGACGCCACCTCCAAGGGTGCGAAGGTGCTCGCGGGCGGCAAGGCACGCCCGGATCTGGGGCCGCTGTTCTTCGAGCCGACCGTGCTCGCCGACGTGACCGACGAGATGGAATGCGGGCGCAACGAGACGTTCGGCCCGCTGGTGTCGATCTACCCGGTCGACTCGGTCGATGAGGCGATCCGGCTGGCCAACGACACCGAGTACGGCCTCAATGCCAGTGTGTGGGCGGCAAGCAAGTCCGAGGGCGAACGCATCGCCGCCCGGTTGCACGCGGGCACCGTGTGTGTCGACGAGGGCTACGCGCCCGCGTGGGGCAGCACCGCCGCGCCGATGGGCGGCATGGGCATCTCCGGTGTCGGGCGCAGGCACGGCCCGGACGGGCTGCTCAAGTTCACCGAGCCGCAGACCGTCGTGGTCACCCGCTTCCTGAATCTCGATGCGCCGCCGATGGTCTCGCAGGAATCGTGGCAGCGCTTCCTGATGACGGTGTCGCGCAGCCTGCGGTTCCTGCCCGGTCGCTGATCCGGTGTCCGCCAGGTGGTCGTGCCCACCTGGCGGACACCGCCTCCGGTTGGCCGCGCCGCGCAGAGCCGTCCGGTTCGACCGCGCAGGCTCGGGGCATCGGCGGAGGTTCAGGTCATCCGATCAGCACCGGTGCGCGGCGGTGACAGCAGCGCCGCCTCCGCATCGGTGAGCAGACGCGATCGGATGAGGAAGCGCACGCCGTCGGACGCCTCCAGGGAAAAGCCGCTGCCCCGGCCGCTTGTCACATCCACGGTCAAGTGGGTGTGCTTCCAGAGTTCGTACTGATCGGCGCTCATCCAGAATTCGGTGTGCCACGGCAGATAGCCGAACAGCACGTCCGCCCGCCCGATCTGGTACTCGCGTATCGGAAAACACAGTGGCGAGCTGCTGTCACAGCAACCACCGGCGGACTGGTGTAACAGCACCGCACCGTGCTGTTCGATCAACTGCCGCAAAACATCTCGCGCCCGCTCGGTGATGGCGACGCGATGGGTTCGGTGCTGCTGCATCAGCAGTTCCCGAGTTCGGTGCACACTACTTTCTCGACGGACCCCGGTCTGGCATAGATCATGGCGTCGCTCCTCGCAGCATCTCTGTGATCGGGCAACTATGAACCGTGAAGGTTGGCGTGAGGTTGGTGCCGTCTGCCACCTGCGCTGGAACGCGTTCTAGGCGTGTAGCGCGGTGTGCAACCTGGCGGCGACCACGGCGCGACGCACGTCGTCGATGGGTAGCAGGCGCAGCGCGTGCTCGTGCACCGCGATATCGCCGGGTGCGCGTTCACCGAAGGCGACGGCATGCTCGGCGCGGTCGCTGGCCAGCACCGCATTGCGCACGCCCACATCGAGATACGCGCGCCACTGCACCACGCCCGGGGTGTCCGAGCCGGGCAGCAGCGGGCCGCGATAGAGCCACACGGCCGAGGTGGTGTCGCCCGCCGCGATGGCGGCCAGCAAGTCGACGGCATCGCAGGCGACCGGGCCGGTCAACAGCCAGCGACGGGTGGCTATCTCGCCGCCGGTGGCGCGGCGCAGGTGCGAGACATCGGCTTTGAGGGTGCTGGTGGAGACCGCGCGATCGCCGTAGACGGCGGCGTGCAGTTGTTCGGGGGTGAACCCGTCGGGTTCCAGGGCGAGCAGCGCCAGGATCTCCAGCTGCCGCGGCGGCAGCGGCACCGGCCTGCCGTCGCGCATGAGCCGTGCGGCGCCGAGACATTCGAGGCGAACACCGGGCCGAGGCGCGGGTTCGGCGGCGCGCAGCATGGTTTCGACGGCGGTGACCAGGGCCCGCACCGAGGTCAGCACCAGCGGGTGCGAGCGGTCCCATGAGCTGGACAGGTCGAGCACGCCGACCTGGCTGCCGTCGGGTGCGTGGATCGGTGCGGAGTAGCACACCCAGCCGTGCAGCGCGGCGATCAGATGTTCGGCGGAGAACACCGAGCACGGGCGGTCGTCGTGCAGTGCCAGCGATAAACCGTTGGTGCCCATGTGGCTTTCGTCCCAGCAGCCGCCGGGCGCGAAGTTCACCTGTTCGGCCTGCCTGCGCAGGGATCGGTCGCCCGCCGACCACATGATGGTGCCCTCGGCGTCGGTGACCACGGCGAGATACCCGGAGTCTTCGGCGATGCCGCGCAGGTCACCGGCGAGTTCGGTGATGGGGGCGCGCAGCGGGGACGCCGACCAGCGGTCGGCGATGTCGTCGAATCCGGGGGCGACGGTGCGGGCCGGGTCAACGGTGTGCAGCGAGCGCTGCCAGGATTGAGCGACGTCGCTGCGTAGCAAGGTGGTTCGTGGCGGTGGCGGACCTGGCTTGCGCGCTGCGGTATCCGGAGCCGTAGCCCAGCGCTCCCATTCTTTTTCCAGTTCGGCCCGCTGTTGGGTCAGGGTGCGGAACTGCGCCACTTCGGGGAACCCCATCGTTGTGTGAGCTCACATTCGCTCTCTCATTCTGGCGTACGCATGAGGGCGTCGGGGGATATTGGGGCCAAACCGAACGGTCTCAATGTGCCTGGCGGAGTGTCGCACTCGGCGTGGCGGACGGATTAAGCTGCTGACATGGCGACCGTTTCGCGGCGAGCCAGGCTTGCCGACGTGCACGAACTTGCGGCGGGGATGCCGCATGTGACGCGCATCGACGGACCACGCGGCAACACGGTCTATCAGGTGGGCGGCAAGTCGTTCGTCTTCTTCCGCACGCCGCGCCCCGACGCGTTCGATGCCGACACCGGCCAGCGCTACACCGACGTCATCGTGTTCTGGGTGCCGTCGGAGTCCGACAAGCTGGCCCTGGTGCAGGACCCGGAACTGCCCTTCTTCACCACCGACCATTTCGACGGTCATCTGTCGGTATTGCTGCGCGGCAGCCGGATCGGGGAGCTCACGCATCGGGAACTGACCGAAGTGGTGCAGGACGCGTGGTTGTCACGCGCCTCGCGCAAGCGGGGCGCCGAGTGGCTTGCCGCGCACCCGGCGCCCTGAACGGCGCAGTCGCTGCACTTCTGCAGCGCGGGCACTACTTGTTGATGAAAATGCCTGCGATGTCGGCGTTCTTGATCGGGGTCTCGGCGTTGGCCTGAATCCCGCAGAGCACATCGACCGAGACCATGGTCGTGTCGACGGCGGTGCCCGACGGCTCGTGGTCGTTGTTGGTCTGCTGCTTGATCGCCTTGGTGATCGTCATGCGCTTGGTGTCCTGGTCCTGCTTGACGTATTCGTTGCAGGGAGTGTCGCCGCCCTTGTTCAGGGCGCGCTGGACATCGGTGCAGCCCGCGAGGATCAGCGCGACCGCCGCGATCCCGAGGCCGGCCCGTCCGGTCCGTGACAGCGTCGCGTTCATGTGCTCCTCCTGAAGGCGTGCGTCGGCGCGGCCATCCGCGCTGATCCTCTCCACCCTAAAGCCCGCGACGCGGCGCGGGCGTCAACGCTGAGAGTGAATTGGTGGTGGCGCGTTCTCGGGGTTTACCCCGAACTCAACGGAACAACCGCAGGGGGATGTCGAGTTCGGCGGGGGTGAGCGAGCCGTGGTGGCCGACCATCATCGATTGCAGCGGCTCGACTCCGCTGCGGATGACGCCCCTGGTGCCGCGCGCGGCGACCACGACGTCGCCGATGCGCTCGGCAACCTGCGGGGCCACGATCGGGCCGAACCAGCCGCGGCTGATCACCTCGTCGCGGAGCAGGACCGCGAAGTCGTCGCCGAGGATCTCCTGCCAGGCGGCCGCGACGTCTTTCGCGGCACCCGGTGCGGTGTAGACGTGGCGTGCGCGGGGTTCGCCGCCGAGCTGTTCGACATCGGCACGCAAGTCGGGGCGCTGGTCGAAGTCGACGCGCTCCTCGAGTTCGACCATGCCGTGATCGGCGGTGACGAGCAGCGCGGCGCCCGGCGGCAACCGTTCGGCGATCTCGGCGGCGATGCGGTCGACATGGGCCAGCTCCAGCAGCCAGGCCTCGGAATTCGGGCCGCGGACGTGCCCGGTGGTGTCGAGGTCGGCGTGATAGGCGTAGACCAGCGAGCGGCTGCCCGCGCGCAGTGCGATGCCGATACCGTCGATGAGGTCGCCGACCGAGACGTTGGCGCGAAACTCGCTGCCGCGCAACACCGCCCGGGTCAGGCCGGAACCGTTCTGATAGTGCGGGGCGACCTGGGACACGGCGATACCGTTGGCCGCCGCGCGCTCGAAAACCGTTGCGGTGGGCTGGAACTGCTCCGGCGTCAGCTCGTTGAGCAGGTCGACCCGGTCGCCGTCGCCGTGCAGGCGCCAGCGCAACGCGTTCACCAGGCGATCCTGGCCGGGCACCCGCACCAGATAGCCGACGATGCCGTGCTGACCGGGCGGCACGCCGACACCGAGTGAACTCAAGCTGGTCGCGGTGGTACTCGGGAAACCCGCGGTGAGCGGGGTCGAGGTCAGGCCCGACAGAAACGGCGCCACACCGGGATTCGCGGCGAGCGCGGCCGCGCCGAGCCCGTCGATCAGCAGCACGCAGACGCGGTCGGCGCTCAGGCCGAGACCGAGCCGGTCGGTCTCGCCGGGCACCCCGAAACCGGCGAGCAGCGAAGGAAACAGATCAGCGAGGGAGCCCGTACCGTAACGGGGCGCGGCGAACACGAGTGTCAGAATGTCAAGGCCGGGACTGCCCGGGCAAGCCGGATCAGGCCTGGCCGGTCTCGAAACGGCTGACCTTGCCGTCTCGCACGGTGAATCGCCAGCTCGTTCGCATCGAGCCCCAGCGGGAATTGGTGTAGTCGGCAACGAGTTCGGTGCCGCCGTCGCCGACGGATTCGACCTGCATGCGGGCGTTGCTGCCGAAGACCTCGGAGTCGGTCCACTGGGCGATGTTGCGTTCGACGCCGTCGTCGGACATGGTCGCGTCGTCGGTGAGCGCCGCGAAGAACCGGTCGTGGTCGTTGGCGTTGAGCGCGTCCACGAATTCCTGCACCACAGGGTCGAGCTGAGTCATCCGGTTACCCCTCTCGGATCGGGTAGCGAGCATGAGCAGACCTACAGCAAACCTGTGCTGTCCACTCTAAGGCAGCATCGCGCCACCGCGGGGAGTGGTCACCGTAAGCCCGCGAGCCGCGTGCTGGTAGACAGGAAACGTGACCGCGCAGCGTGCATTCCGGTTCGGTGTCAACATGGTGGCGCCGGACGAGCGGGCCAGGTGGATCGAAAAGTGCCGCAAGGCTGAGGAACTGGGGTACGACGTGATCGGCGTCGCCGACCATCTCGGCTGTCCTGCGCCGTTTCCCTCGATGATCCTCGGGGCCGAGGCGACCTCGCGGGTGCGGCTGAACACGTTCGTGCTGAACACCCCGTTCTACAATCCGGTGCTGCTGGCACGGGATATCGCCGGCGCCGATCAGCTCACCGACGGGCGCGTGGAGATCGGGCTCGGCGCGGGCTACGTGCAGGCCGAATTCGATGCCGCGGGTATTCCTTTCGAGAGCGGCGGCAAGCGTGTCGAGCATCTCGAGCGCACGGTCACCACGTTGCGTACCCTGTTCTCCGACCCGGAATATCAGCCGCGCACGGTGCAGCCGTCGGGCCCGCCGATGCTGATCGGCGGCTGGGGTAACCGGCTGCTTCAGGTGGCCGCCACGCATGCCGACATCATCGCGTTTCCCGGCGCGTCCGCCACCGAGAACGGCGGGCCGCTGCACCTGGCGGGGCTCGGCGAGATCGAGGAGAAGGTCGAGTACGTGCGCGGGCTGCTCGGTGCGCGGGCCGACCGCGTCGAATTCAACATTCTCGTGCAACGCGTGGTGCCGCCGGAGGAGCGGACGGCCGTGCTCGAGCTGTTCGGTCCCGCGCTGCCCGATGATGTCGCCGATCATCCAGAAGACTTGCCCACCTTGCTCATCGGCACGCCGCAGGAGATTGCCGACCGGCTGCGCGCGAATCGCGACCGGTTCGGGTTCAGCTATATCACCGTGCTCGAGCACAGCATGGAGCAGTTCGCGCCGGTGATCGAGTTGCTGCGCTGAGCTTTTGGTAGTGGTTGGTCGCTGCGCAGCGGGTCGCGCCTAAGGCAGTGGGTCGATGATGATCCGGGAATCGAGTTGGCGCAGCTTCTTCGGGCGCGCGGTGAGGCACGGCCAGTCACGGGCGACGGCCTCGCGGGTGGCGTGGCCCGCGGGTAAGAGCACGTCGGCGTCGGTGCTGCCCGCGAAGGTCGCGCCGAGTTCCTCGGCGGTACATCGGTCGAACGACGAGACGATGGTGTGCGGCAAATCCAGCAGTGCCGCAAGGATATCCAGCCGGTTGGCCGGGATGTGCGCGCGCGCCGCGCCGAGCACGGTGGCGGGCACGACGATGGTGTTGCCCGCGTTCACGGTGGCCCACACGACGGCCTGCGCGTAGTTGGCCTGGTTCACGAATCCGACGACGGCCGCCGTGTCGAACACGACGCCGCCGAGTGCCGCGCTGATCACGCGGCGCCGGCGTGTGGGCCGCCGGCTTGCTCCTCGGATAACGGCGGCAGACCCTGTGCCGCGCGGGCGCGATTGATGAGATCCAGCGGTGGTCGGCCGCCGAAGACCTCCTCGAGTTTCGCCAGCGACTGCGCGTCACCGACGCGCGCGCACACCGATTCGGCGACGAAGGCGGCCACCGATTCGATGCGTCCGCTGTCGCGCCAGGCTTCCAGGGTCGCGACCAAGTCTTCGGGCAGCGTGACGGTGACTTTCCGCGTTTTCGGCTCCCGAGACGATGGCATGGGTTGACTTTATCGCGGGTTCACGGTGGACGGGCGGGTTGTGGAACGTTCCGATTTGCGCACACCCTTACCGCTGGTGAGCGCCGAAATTATGTGATCTGCGTCACATTACGCTGCGCAAAATGTCGGTGGTGGATGGCATGGTGTCGGTATGTCTTTCGCCGAATCCGCCCTTTCCTCCGATGTCATCCGAGTACTCGGAGCCAGCGAGCACAACCTGCGCGACGTTTCGCTGGAAATCCCCAAGAACAAGATCACCGTATTCACCGGGGTTTCCGGATCCGGCAAGTCCTCCATCGTGTTCGACACCATCGCGGTGGAATCCCAGCGCCAGCTCTACGCCACTTTTCCCGCGTTCATCCTGAACTTCCTGCCCCGCTACGAGCGGCCGCACGCGGAGGCGATGGAGAACCTGACCGCGCCGGTGATCATCGATCAGCAGCCCGTCGGCGGCGGGCCGCGCTCGACGGTCGGCACGATGACCGACATCTTCTCGATGGTGCGGGCCATGTTCGCCCGATTCGGTTCGCCCTCGGCCGGATTCGTCTACAACTACTCGTTCAATGTGCCGCAGGGGATGTGCCCGGACTGTGACGGGCTCGGCATCTCGGTGCGGGTGGATCCGGATCGGCTGCTCGATCGGAGCAAGTCGCTCAACGAGGGTGCGATCCTGCTGGCCGGGCACGGGGTCGGCAGCGGTGACTGGCAGATGTACGGCAAGTCGGGGCGATTCGATCTGGACAAGAAGCTCGTCGACTACACCGACGAGGAGTTCGAGGATCTGCTGCACGGCACCGGCGGCCAGGTGGAGCTGACCTTCGCCAAGGGGTCGTGGACGGCGAACTACGAAGGCATCGCCGCCAAGTTCACCCGGACCAAGCTGCAGCGGGACACCTCGGGGCTCAGTGAGAAGACCCGGGCCCAGATTCAGCAGTACCTCACCGAAGGGGTGTGCCAGACCTGCCACGGCGCGCGGCTCAACGCCGAGGCGCTGGCCACGAAGATCAACGGGCGCAACATCGCCGACTGGGCGGGATTGCAGATCACCGATCTGATGGTGGTGCTCGACGAGATCACCGACCCGGCCGCGCTCGGACTGGCCGCGGCGATCAGGGTTTCGTTGCAGCGGGTCGCCGACATCGGGCTCGGGTATCTGAGTCTGGATCGGCCGACGTCCTCGCTGTCCGGCGGTGAGGGGCAGCGGCTGAAGATGATCAAACACCTGTCCAGCACGTTGATCGGGATGACCTACATCTTCGACGAGCCGAGCGTCGGGCTGCATCCTCGCGATGTCGGGCGGTTGAACAACCTGCTGAAGGCGTTGCGGGACAAGGGGAACACGGTGCTCGTGGTCGAACACGATCCCGATGTCATCCAGATCGCCGATCACATCGTCGATGTCGGGCCGCGGGCCGGTGTGCACGGCGGCAGGGTGGTGTTCGAGGGCACCTTCGCCGAGCTGCGCGCGGCGGACACCCCGACCGGCGCCGGGCTGCGCAGGCCGTTCACGGTGAAGTCGGCGTTCCGGCCTGCGACCGGTGAGCTGTTGATCGCGAACGCCACCGTGCACAATCTGAAAGACGTCAGCGTCGGTATTCCGACGGGTGTGTTGACGTCCATCACCGGGGTGGCAGGATCGGGCAAGAGCAGCCTGATTCGCGATGTGTTCGTGGTGGAGCACCCCGAGGCGATCTTCGTCGATCAATCGGCGATCGGGGCGTCGTCGCGGTCGACGCCCGCCACCTATCTGGGTCTGATGGATCCGATCCGCAAACTGTTCGCCAAGGCCACGGGGGAGGCGCCCGGCCTGTTCAGCTTCAACTCGACCGGTGCGTGCAAACAGTGCGAGGGCCGCGGAGTGATCATCACCGAGATCGCCTACATGGATCCGGTCACGACCCACTGCGATGCCTGCGACGGCCGCCGGTTCTCCGACGACGTGCTCGCATTGACGTTGCGCGGCAAGTCGATTGCCGATGTGCTCGAGCTGTCGGCGGAGGAAGCATTGGACTTCTTCACCGAGAAGGCACTGAATGCCAAGTTGCGCACCATGAATGAGGTCGGCCTCGACTACCTGAGCCTCGGTCAGGCGATGAGCACGCTGTCCGGCGGTGAGCGCCAACGCATCAAGCTCGCCACCCAACTCGGCAACACCGGCAGCGTCTACGTCTTGGACGAGCCGACCACCGGACTGCACATGTCCGACGTGGACACCTTGCTCGCCCTGCTCGACAATCTCGTCGAACGCGGCAACACCGTGGTGGTGATCGAACACAACCTCGACGTGGTCGCACATTCCGACTGGGTGATCGACCTCGGGCCCGACGGAGGAAAGGACGGCGGCGAGATCGTGTTCACCGGCACACCCGCCGAGCTGCTCGACCACCCGATGTCGCTGACCGGGCAGTACCTGCGCAAGTACAAGGAGGCGTAGGGGTTTCGGGTGCCCGTCGGATCGGTCGGCTGGCACGTCGTGTGCGACCCGCGCGGCGGGCACACCCGTGAAGACGGCGTAGGGGTCTCGGGGCCCGTCGCATCCGTCGACGGGCACGCCGTGTTCGATCCGTCCGGCGCGCCGGGTCGGTACGTCATCGATGCGGTGATCCGCGCCGCCGCGTCGGCGGTGTCGCTGGTTCGTCGGCGGAACACCAGCGGTGACACTCTCGGCAGTCGGATACAGGTTGTGCCGATGTTCAGAGCGAGGCTCGGGGGTTCGTACGCGGATTTTGGCGAGGCGGCCCCTGGTCACGACGCGCAGTCGAGGGGGATCTGGTTTCCGAAAATCGGCGAGACCGCCGCGATGGAACCTGCTGGCAATCATCCGAATCCGGGCCGTCTGTCGACGCATGACCGGTGATGGGTCCGGGCCGTCTGCCAATGCATGACCGGTGATGGGTCCGGGCCGTCTGCCAATGCACGACCGGTGATGGGTCCGGGCCGTCCGCCAATGCACGACCGGTGATGGGCGTCCGGGTGGTCCGCCAATGCACGACCAGTGGCCGGCGGATAGGCCTGGCTTCAGGTAGGCGTGCTGAATTGTTGGGTGCCGGTGATGCGCAGGAGGTCGAGGGCGGTGGCGGCGGGGGTGTTGGGGGCGGCGGAGTAGACGACGACGGCTTGGTCGGTATCGGGGACTAGGAGGGTGTCGCATTCGAGGGTGATGTCGCCGAGGTCGGGGTGGCTGATTGTTTTGGTGGCGTTGCGCCAGGGGGTGGACGGGCGTTCCTCCCAGAGGCGGGCGAAAGCTGGGCTGTGGGAACGGAGTTCGGTGATGAGACGCTCGAGATCGGGGTCGGTGGGGTAGCGGGCTTTTGCGCTGCGCAAGGTGCCGACACCGTAGGCGCCCAGTTGCTCGAATTCCGCCTCGGTCAAGTGGATGCGGCTTGGTTCGGTGCCGAGGAAGCATCGCCAGATGATGTTGCGCTGGGCAGGTGGCATGGCGGAGAAGTCGCCGAGCAGTGCGGCGGCCATCGGGTTCCAGGCCAGCACATCGCCTTTCGCGGACATGACGAGTGCGGGGAGGTCAGCCATTCGGTCGAGTAGTCGTAAGACGCTCGGCCGCACCGTCATGGCGATGCGGCCCGGCTGCGGAGGTGCCGAACCGGCGAGTTGGAACAGCAGGTCGCGGTCGTCGTCGTTCAAACGCAGCGCTCTGGTCAGTGCGGCGAGCACAGCGGTCGAGGGTTGTGGACCGCGGCCCTGTTCGAGGCGCACCACATAGTCGACGCTGACCCCGGCGAGCTGTGCCACTTCTTCGCGTCGCAGCCCTGGGACTTGGCGTCGAGCCCCGGCGGGCAGGCCGACATCGCGCGGTTGAATCCGCGTGCGGGCTTGCCGGAGTAGCGCTGCGAGTTCCGAACGATCCATCCTTCGATCATCCCGCAGTGGGCGTGGCCCGGGGTGGTACCACCGGTCCCATGACAAGACGGTCCTGGTCAGGTGGTGCGCGGGTGCCGAGGCTGGAGGCATGAATGCAACGACAACGGCTCTGGTGACCGGAGCGAACAAGGGGCTCGGCCGCGAAACCGTGCGCAGGCTCGGCGAGCTCGGCTGGCAGGTCTTCCTCGGGGCACGCGATGCCGACCGGGGCAAGCAGGCGGCCGCCGAGTTCGTGGAACAAGGATTGAACGTCGAATTCGTTCCACTCGACGTGACCTCGGTCAATTCGGTCGCCGCGGCGGTCGCGACGGTGCGTGAGCGGGCGTCGCGGCTGGACGTGCTGATCAACAACGCGGGGATCCTCGGCCCGATCCGGACGCCGGAGGAAACTCAGGCCGAAGACTTTCGGGCGGTGTTCGAGACCAACGTGTTCGGATCGGTCCAGGTGACGCATGCGTTCCTGCCGCTGCTGCGTGCCGCGGACCACCCGCGCATTGTGATGGTGTCGAGCGGGATGGGTTCGCTGGCGATCACGTCGGATCCCGACCGCCTCGAATCCACCCTGCTCTCGCTGACCTACACCTCGTCCAAGTCGGCGCTCAACATGATCACCTCCCAGTACGCGCGAGCACTGCCGGGAATCCTGGTCAACGCCGCCGACCCCGGTTACACCGCAACGGATTTCAACAACCACGCCGGCTACCAGACCCTCGTCGAAGGCACCGACGCCATCGTCCACCTCGCCACCCTCACCCCCGACGGTCCGACCGGCGGCTACTTCGACCGCAGCGGTCGCATCCCGTGGTGAACGCCGGGACACGGCTGCTGCCCTGACGCACTCCGGACCAAACATGATCTGCGATTGCCGCGCCAAGTGACATTGGGGCACAACCACTCCCGGCCAGCCGGCGCGGATCTCGCCGCTGTCACTACCTGGCCGCGAATCGAGCGACGAGTGGCACATGACGGAGAGCTCTACTCGCACTTTGCCGCAGTCATGTGCCACTCGTGGCGCCGCGCCCGACTGATGGAGCTGCCGCCTTATCGGGTCTGCGTCGCCCCGATCGATCGGGGCGACGCAGGCGGCCGAAACATGCTCGGCGGCACGAAAGTAGAGGTGCCACGGGGGTTCTAATTGAGATCGATGCGCAAGCTCAACAGGTTGTTGCCGAGCAGTCGAACGCCGAGGCTGTTGCCGCGTGGCAGCCGGTCGAGCAGCTCGAGCGGATCTCGCTCGGGCATCAGGAAAGCCCTGCCGCTGTGCCAGTCGCCGCGCAACCGCAGTCGAACACTGTTGTTCGCCATGATGTTTCGAACATACTGTGAACGGTCGCCGAACTCCGACACCATCCAGAAGGAGTTGTCGATCAGCCTTCCTCCGATCGGTGTGATCCGAGGTTGTCCGCTGATGCGGCCGATTGTTTCCAACAGTTCCTGGTTCGGCAGTTTGCATCTGACCGGGTTGGCGATACGTCGTTGAAAGATGTTCACAGCACGCTGTTTTCGATCCAGTGGCGTAGACATGGAGGCAGGCTAGCAACGACGCCGACTGTCACAGCTGGGCACATTCCCGCCGGTGATACGTTTAACATGCTCTCGCGCAGTGCTATTCGATAGCCGCACTAAGGATCATGCGGCGGCCCGAACGAACGGCGCACCCGGGGAAACCAGATGCGCGGGCCGGGTCACCGGGCCTGGCCCGCGACTGACCGGGCCGGGTCAGCGGGCGCCGCCGTTGACGTAGAGGGTTTGGCCGCTGACGTAGGAGGCTTCGTCGCTGGCGAGGAAGGCGATGACGGCGGCTACTTCTTCGGGTTGGCCGACGCGGCCGAGGGGGGTGTGTTCGGCGACGGATTTCTGGTGGTCTTCGGCGGACATGCCGACGCGGGTGGCGGTCGCTGCGGTCATGGCGGTGGCGATGTAGCCGGGGGCGACCGCGTTGACGTTGATGTTGTAGCGGCCGAGTTCGATGGCGAGGGTGGCGGTCAGGCCTTGGATGCCTGCTTTGGCGGCGGCGTAATTGGCTTGGCCGCGGTTGCCGAGGGCCGAGCGGCTCGACAGCGAGACGATCTTTCCGTACCGCTGCGCGACCATGAACTTCTGGGCGACCTGGGCGCAGTGGTAGGCGCCGGTCAGGTTGACGGCGAGCACCGCGTTCCAGTCGTCTTCGGTGAGCCGGAAGAACAGGTCGTCGCGGGTGATGCCCGCGTTGTTCACCAGGATCTGCGGATCGCCGAGTTCGCTTGCCACCTTGTCGAATACGGCCTGCACAGAGCTGCGGTCGGTGACATCGCAGATATAGCCGCGTGCGGTGCCGCCCGCACGTTCGATCAGCGCGAGCGTGTCGTCGGGAGTGTTGCGGTCGAGCACCGCAACGGTGGCGCCTTCGATCGCGAGACGCAGCGCGGTGGCCGCGCCGATGCCCTGCGCGGCACCGGTCACCACCGCGACCTTGTCGGTGAATCGATCCATTGCTTGGTTCTCCTCTCAACGCGCGCTCGCGACCTCGTCGCCGCGCTACCTCGTGTGCAGGTTAGTGATTCAGCCCGCGTTGGCGACGGTGTCGGTGGGGTCGAGTTCGGCGGCCAGCCAGTCCGGGAACTCGGTGAGGTCGCGCAGGATGACGTCCGCGCCTGCCGCACGGAGTTCGTCGGCGTCGCAGGGGCCGGTGGGGACGCCGACCGCGAGCACGCCTGCCGCTCGTGCGCCGCGCATGTCGCCGACATGGTCGCCGACGTAGACGTTCGCGCGTTCGTCACGCAGCACCGAGGCTTTGCTCGCCGACCACAGGTCGCCCGCGAGATGGTCTATCCGCCAACCGAGTTCGTCGATGTGCAGTTGGGCGAGCGGGCCGTGTTTGCCGGTGACGACCAGGACGCGCCCGCCGCGGGCGTCGACGGCGGCGAGCGAGGCATCGGCGCCGGGCATCGCGGGAACGCTCGACACGATCGTCGGATACAGCTCGCGGTAGCGGGTGACCAGCGCAGGCACCAGTTCTTCCGGTGCACCCAGTTCGACCAGGATGGTGGCCAATGGCGGGCCGAGCCGCTCGGCGAAGTCGCTGCCGCGGATCGGCAGGTCGAACTCGGCCGCGAGCTGGTCGATGGCCCGGCTGACGCCCGGTCGCGAGTCGATCAGCGTCATATCTAGGTCGAAACCCACAGTCCAAGTCACCACCCGACCCTAGCGGCCGAGTCGTCCCATGATCGATTCAGCCGCGTTCGGGGTGGCCTCGCAAGGCCGGTGCGCAGTCGAGGGGGTAATGGTGCAGGTGCGCTCTCGGCCGATGCCTGCACCATTACCCCCTCGGCGGTGGCCGGACGGTACCGGCGTTCGGAGGGCGCGGAGGGGGCGGGTGTCCTAGGGTCGAGGCAACGAACGCGAGGATTAGAGGGGCCGCTATGGGGCATGTCGAGCACAGTGCAACGTGTAAAGCGCCGGTGGGCTTCGTGTTCGGGTATGTCGAGGACTATCGGAATGTGCCGGATTGGATGTTCGGCGTGCGGCATTTCACGCCGGTGGGGGAGCAGACCTCGGGCATCGGTTCGGTGTTCGATACCGCGCTGCATCTGGGGCCGACAACGTTGAAGTTGCGCGCGGACACCGTCGAATGGGTCGACGGTGAGCGCGTCACGATGCGGGCGATCAAGGGGATCGAGGGCACGATCCGATGGGACTTCGCTCCGGTCGGCGCCGAGACGACGAAAGTGACTGCCACCGCTGACTATCGGGTGCCAGGTGGGCTCGCGGGCAAGGCGCTCGATCGGGTGATCCAGGCGTTCATCGGGCCGGCGATCCGGCACACCGAGAAGGGCCTGCGGGAGCGGATCGAAACCAACTATCAAGAGTCGCTGCGCAAAGACGGCTGAGCGTCGCACCGGCCTCCGCGATGCGATGGCCGGAGATACCTTCGCCGTGCCCGGTGGTCAGGTCAGCCGAACCGCTGAAGGAAGTCTCGGGTCAGCTCGACCACCTCGTCGAGATGGGTTTCGAGCAACCAGTGCCCGCCGTCGAGAATGTGTAGCTCGGCGTCGGGATGGTCGCGGTGGTAGGCGTGCGCAGCACCCTCGGGCATGTAGCCGTCGTGGCGGCCCCAGACGATGAGGGTCGGTGGGCGGTGCTCGCGGAGATACGCCTGCTGCCTGGCGAACCATGGCACCGTATGACGTTGATCGGCAAGCAGATTCACGAGGTTCGCGCGACGTTCGGGGGTGCGCGTCACCGACCAGGACAGGACCCACAGATCGGGACTGACTCGGTCGGCGAGGTGCTCGGGTAGCTCACCGATGAACTCGCCCCGGAATCCCTCCTCGGTGACCGCGGCAGTGAGCGCGGCCCGCCCCTCGTCGGTCGGGTTGTTCCAGAAACGTTTCAGCGGTGCGTATTTCGGTCCGTGCTGATCCTCGTAGATGTCACCGTTCTGCACGATGAGCCCGCGCACCCGCTTCGGTGCGTCCATCGCCAGCCGCAACCCGAACTGAGATCCGTAGTCGTGCAAGTAGATTACGTACTCCTGCAGGTCGAGGACCTCGGTGAAGCGACGCAGAAACGCCGAGTAGCCGTCGAAGGTGTAGGAGAAGTCGGCGGGTGCTTCGCTGTAGCCGAAGCCGGGCAGGTCGGGCGCGATCGTGCGCCAGCGATCGGCGAGCGCGGGCATGAGGTTGCGGAACTCGAACGACGACGACGGATAACCGTGCGGCAGCAGCACAACGGGCCCGTCCGCCGGCCCCGCCTCGCGATAGAAGATGTCGATGCCGTCGACCGCGCATCGACGATGCCTGATGCCGCCCATGTGATCCCTCCGTAGGTTCAGCCGCGGGAGTCGTCTCCTACTCGGTTCTACCGAAGCATGCCCCGACTGTCGACCAAATCACGTTTCACACTCGTCCCCCGGAAACCCTTTCCGGTGCACCGGCTCCGCCGGATTCACGTGGAACCCCGCGTGCATTGGATGCCGAATTACCCACCCCACCAACTTAATTCGCGTGCGATCAGCATGCACACCGCGCATGTATGCATCGCCCGCAACAAGCCGGGCCGATCCGCACTCTCTCTGGAAACCCGCACCCGTTCCGGGCGCCCGAAGGTGGTGCGGATCCGCAGAGAGAGTGCGGATTCCGAGGAGACGTGCGAATTCCGGTGCGGCGCTGACGAAGGTCCAGGCGCGCTGCGTTGATCCTCCGCCCCGCCTGGGCGCGGGCTGACGGCGCGTTACGGTCGCGCCCCACGTCCAGAGTGTGGACGAGGCGCTGCGGTTGATCCCCCGGCTCCGCCCCCGTGCGGTGTGGGGTGAGTGACGGTCAGCATGCGCATCCTGGGTGCGGACGATCCGCCGATCGGTGTCCCGGCGAAACGCCGCAATGTACCCGCAGTCAACAGGAATGGCCATCGATGCAATGTTGCGTCGCGTGCTCTCGCTAACGCCGTCGCGCCCGTGTTGCCCCGGATATCCGTCGATAGGGCCCGACCGTCATCGATTGCACGATCGACGACGTCAACGGTGACATCGCTACCGTGAGCACACGATGGACGACGAGCGTGGACGGCCTGCCCTTCGCCTTCGATGTCCGCCTCGACACACTTGGGCCGGACACCACTGCCTGATTCACGAGAGACTCGTGGGCCTACTTATGGATCAGGACTTTAGGCCCCGACCAGGACGACGCACTCGCGGCAGGACGGCAAGCCCGCGTATCAAGCGTTTCCTGCGGCGCCTTCTCGTGCTCAGACCGCAGGCAAGGTGGCGTCGGGGAAGGAGTGGTGTTCGTGGGTGACGGTCCAGCGGCCGTTTTGTTTGCGCAGGCCGAGGGTCAGGCGCAGGCGCCGGGCCGGGTTCTCGGCGAAATCCTCGGCGGTGCCGCAGAGGAGCAGCGCGTGGGCGAAGGCGACGTCGGCGCCGGCGGTGACGTCGAGGGAGACGATCTCGAAGGTCGCGCCTTGGGCCTGCCACTCGAAGAAGGCGGGCCAGGCGGCGCGGTAGGCGTCGATGCCGCGCAGTCCTTCGTCGGGGCGCGGCACGTCGAACATGACGATGTCGTCGGAATGATCGGCCAGGACGGCGTCCAGGTCACCGGCGTGGACGGCGGCGGCCCACCGTTCGATCAGGACCCGGATCTTCTTCTCGTCGTCCGACATCGTGCATCGTCCCTTCCTCTGGCCGCACCGGCAGGCGTCGGCTTCTGTGAGCCTGCCGAAAACCTGCTTGGGGCGCAATGGATTCCGGGGCATATGTGAGATTTCCCGACCGCCGGTGGGCGGTTTGTGCTAGTTGCGTACGGCTACCGTCGCCAGGGTGGAGCGTTTGCGGCTGTATCCGAGGTAGACGGCCAGCCCGACGACGACCCAGACCGCGAAGCGCACCCAGGTGAGCCCGTCGAGTGTTGTCGCGAGCAGCACGCAACCGATCAGCGCGAGCACCGGTACCACCGGCACGAACGGGGTGCGGAACGGGCGCTCGCGTTCGGGCTCGGCTTTGCGCAGGACGAGCACGCCGACGCAGACGACCGCGAAGGCCGACAGCGCGCCGATGTTCACCAGCTCGACCACGATGTCGATGGGCAGCAGCCCGGCGATCACGGCACCGAACAGCCCGAGCACCAGCGTCAGCCGCACCGGCGTCGCGCGTTTGCCGGTCTGGGCGAGGCCGAAGGGCAGCAGGCGGTCTCTGCACATCGCGAACATCAGTCGCACCTGCGCGTACACGATCAGCAGCAGCCCCTTGGTGAGGGCGATGATCGAGGCGATCACGATGACGTTGCCGATCCAGCCGATCTTCAGCCCGCCGAACGCGGTCGCGATGGGTGCGCTGTTGTCGAGCGAGGCGAACGGCGCGATCCCGGTGAGCACAGCGCTGACCAGCGCGTAGAGCAGGGTCGCGATGAGGACGGTGCCGATGATCGCGAACGGCACGTCCCGGCGCGGGTTGCGTGCCTCTTCGGCGGATGCCGCGACGACATCGAAGCCGAGGAACGCGAAGAACGCGATGGCCGCGCCGCCGACGATGCCGCTGAGGCCGAAGGGCGCGAACGGGGTCCAGTTGGTGACGTCGATGTGCGGGGCGCCGACGGCGACGACGAGCACAAGCACGCCGATCGTCACACCGACCAGTGCTTTGGTGATGCGCGCGGTCAGCGACACCTCGCCGACGAGCACCACGACGATCACGCCGATGATCAGCACCGCGGGCAGGTTCACGATCCCGCCCTCGCCGGGTCCGGCGGCCAGCGCTTTCGGGACGGTGATCCCGAACAGTGAGTCCAGCGCCGCCACTGTCGTCCCCGACCAGCCGATGGCGACCGCGGCCCCCGCGATCACGAACTCCAGCAGCAGGTTCCAGCCGACGAGGAACGCGGGTCCTTCACCGAGGGTCGCGTAGGTGTAGGTGTAGGCGCTGCCGGAGACCGGCACCATTGCGGCGAGTTCGCTGTAGCACAGCGCGACCAGCACGCACACGGTTCCGGCGAGCAGGAACGACAGCACGATCGAGGGGCCTGCCTTCTCCGCGGCGGCCACACCGGTGATGACGAAGATGCCCGCCCCGACGATGGTGCCCACACCCATCGCGGTGAGATCGAGGCGGCCGAGCCTGCGCGAGAGTTTCGGCGTCCCCTCGGCTGTGACGGTGTCGGGTAGGCGGCGGCGCCATCGCTCGGCTCGTGCGGTGGTCATGACTCCCTTACGAAAACAGTCCAGCGGCCCAGCGGAAGGCCGGGCCGGATGTCCATTCTCGTAGGTGGTCTATCGAGATCACTAATTGGGGTGTTTGCGCAGGCTGCGTCGCTGCATCGAGTGCACGAGGCCGCCGCGTAGCGCGTCGATTGCCGAGAAAGCTCGCGCCCGCGACCACATGGTCACGACTGGCTGGGAACGTCGCTGGGCTCCACCAGTCCGGATGGTATGGCGACGCCCGAGCAGTCCGGATGGTGTGGCGACGGCCGAGCTCGAACCGTCTACAGAGGATGCGGCGCGTCCGGCACCGCGCCGCATCGACTGCTGTGGGTGCGAGCCCCTGCCGGCGCCGCACGGCACCGACCGCCGTGGCTGCGGCGTCGAGCACCGCACCGACGACCCACCGGCTCGACTCGGTCAGCTGCTCGACGATGCCGCGAACGGTGTCGCGGCCGGCTGAACCGGCTTGCGCGACGGGTGCTTCCACACACCCTTGCGCTCGAGGATCGGCAGCACACCCTCGCCGAACCAGTACGCCTCTTCCAGGTGCGGGTATCCGGACAGGATGAACTGAGTGATGCCGAGCTTGGCGTATTCGAGCAGCCGCTCGGCGACCTCGGCGTGCGAGCCGACCAGCGCGGTGCCCGCCCCACCGCGCACCAGCCCGACACCGGCCCACAGGTTCGGCGCGATCTCGAGCCGGTCGGTGCTGCCGCCGTGCAGTTCCGACATCCGCCGCTGGCCTTCGGATTCGCTGCGGGCCAGGCTGGCCTGCACGCGTTCGACGTCGGCGGGATCGATGCCTTGCAGCAGTCGATCCGCCTCGGCCCACGCCTCTTCGGAGGTGTCGCGGCTGATCACGTGGATGCGCAGGCCGTAGTCGAGGACCCGGCCCTCATCGACGGCGAGGCGGCGGATCCATTCGAGTTTCCTGCTGACGGCCAGCAGCGGTTCACCCCAGGTGAGGTAGGTGTCGGCGTAGCGGGCCGCGACCGGACCGGCCGGGGCCGAGGAGCCGCCGAAGAACACCGGAGGGATCGGGTCGGGCCGGTTGCTGAGTAATGCGTCGCGGACGTGAATGTGCTCGCCCTCGAAGGTGATCGGCTCGTGCGAGCGCCACAGCTCCCGCACCACGTGCAGGAATTCGCCGGTGCGCGCGTAGCGCTGCGTCTTGTCCAGGAAGTCGCCGTAGGCCTGCTGTTCGTGCGGTTCGCCGCCGGTCACCACGTTGAGCAACAGTCTGCCGCGCGAATGCCGTTGGAAGGTGCCCGCCATCTGCGCAGCCAGCGTCGGGCTGGTCAGGCCGGGACGCAACGCAACGAGGAACTTCAGCGTCTCGGTGGTCTCGACCATCATCGCGGTGGTCAGCCAGGCGTCCTCGCACCAGGCGCCGGTCGGGGTGAGCACGGCTTCGAAGCCGTTGTCCTCGGCGGCGGCGCCGATCTGATTCAGGTAGCGCAGCGAGGCCGGGCGGTCGCCGGACATGAAGGTGCCGTGCCCGCCTGCGACCAGGCCGCGGGAGTCGCCGTAGGTGGGTAGGAACCAGTGGAACGACAAAGTCATGGGCCAACTCCTCAGGATGCGGGGAACAGGTCGTTGAAGCGGGTGTCGGTGTAGTCGGCGATGTCGACCTTGCGCGGGATCAGCCCCGCGTCGGAGAACGCGTCGGCGACGCCTTGTTCGGCGGCGATGGTGGCGGGGTTGAGTTGATGGTCGAGGTAGCGGCCGCGTTTGACGACGGTGAGGATCACGTCGTAGGGCAGGCCGGTGAGTTCGGCGTAGGTTTGCGCCCACTGTTCGGGATGGTCGTTGACCCAGGTGTGTGCGCGTCCGATGCGGGCGAGCAGATCACGCAGTGCGGCGGTGGTCCCTTTGTTGTTCAGTGCTTTGTCGCCGGCGACGTAGAAGACGTCACCGGGGATGTATCCGTTGCCGTCCACCAGGATTCGGGCGTTCGCCTGTTGTTGGGCCTGGGCGGTGTAGGGATCCCAGATGTCCCATGCATCAACCCGGCCGGTGGTCAGCGCCGCGAGTGCGTCCGCGGGCTGCAGGAACTGCGGTTCGATCTGGTCCCACTTGATCCCCGCCTTGGTCAGCACGGTCAGCAGGTGGTGGTGCGCCGAGCTGCCCTTGGTGACGGCGATCTTCTTGCCGCGCAGGTCTTCCGGGGTGCGCAGCGGTGAATCCTTGGGGACGACGACGGCCTGGCCGTCCTTGCCGGACTGGTAGGCGCTGACGATCTTGATCGCCGACTTGGCGGCCGCGGCGAACACCGGAGGGGCGTTGCCGACGCCACCGAAATCGACCGCGCCGGAGTTGATCGCCTCCAACATGGGCGGGCCCGCCGTGTACTGCGACCACTCGATCTTGTAGGGCGTCTTGTCCAGTTCGCCTGCGGCGGTGAGCAGCGCTTGCAGCCCGGTGCCCTTCTGGTCGCCGAGGTGCAACGTCACCTGGGACAGGTCGACCGTGCCGTCGGGGCGGACCGCCGCGTCCTTGGACGTGTCGGACCCACAGGCTGTGCCGACCGCCACGACCAGAGCGAGAGTCGTTGCGAGCAGCAGCCTTCTGGCGTTCATTGGGTTCCTTCCGGTGCCACGCCGAGCTCGGCGAGCAGGGTTTCGCGCAGGGAAATCAGGTGGGGATGGTCGCCGCGGCGCGGGCGCGGCAGGTCGATGCGGGATTCGTGGGCGATGCGGCCCGCGCCGAGCACCAGCACTCGATCGGCGAGGCGCAGTGCCTCGTCGACGTCGTGGGTGACCAGCAGGACGCCGGGGCGGCGGCGCTGCCACAGGTCGATGACCAGGCGGTGGATGGTGATCCGGGTGAGCGCGTCCAAGGCGCTGAACGGCTCGTCGAGCAGCAGCAGATCCGGTTCCCTGACCAGGGCGCGGGCCAGGCTGACGCGTTGGGCTTCGCCGCCGGACAGGGTGAGCGGCCAGGCCGCGGCGCGTTCGGCCAGCCCGACCTCGTCCAGTGCGGCGCGGGCCGCGGCCTTGGGGTCGGTGTGCTTCAGCCCGAGAAAGACGTTGGCCAGCACGCGTTTCCACGGGACGAGGCGCGGTTCCTGGAAGGCGACGGCGATCGTGCCCTCGGTGGTGAGCTCGCCTTCGACGCCGCGATCGAGGCCGGCGAGGGCACGCAGCAGCGTGGACTTGCCTGAGCCGCTGCGACCGAGCAGGGCGACGAATTCGCCTGGGGCAATGTCGAGATCGAGGTTGTCGAGGACGCGGCGACCGTCGAAGTCGCGGACCAGCTTGCGGACACGGGCAACGGGTGCCGCGTCTACGTCAGAAACCGTTGTGGTGGAGTCGGTTCCGACGAGGTCGGACGTCGTGGCGGAGTCGGTTCCGGCAGGTTCAGGTGCCGCGGTGGAGTCGGTTTCGACGGGCTCAGGCGTTGTGGTGGTGTCGGCGTTACGGGTCGGTGCACCCGAGGTGTCCGCCTTCGGACCCGCCGCGTCGACATCGGCCGCCGTCTCGGTGATCACTGCCCCAGAAATCCGCGTCGCCATGCCAGCGCCTTCCCTTCGATCAGTCGGACGAGTGCGTCGGTGAGCAGGCCGAGCACGCAGTAGACGAGCAGCCCGACCACGATGACGTCGGTGCGCAGGAATTCGCGGGCATCGTTGATCAGAAAGCCGAGTCCGGCATCGGCATTGACCTGTTCGGCGACGATCAGCGCCAGCCAGGCGATGCCTAGCGATTGCCGGAGTCCGACGAGGGTCTGCGGCAGTGCGCCGGGCAGCACGATGTGCCCGATCAGCGCCGCCCTGCTCAGTCGTTGCACGGCGGCGAGCTCGGCGAGTTTGCCGTCGACGCCGCGAATTCCGGCGAAGGTGTTGAGGTACAACGGAATGGCGACGCCGAACGCGACGAGCACCACCTTCGGCAGTTCGCCGATGCCGAACCACAGGATCAGCAGCGGGATCAGGCCGTAGAACGGCACGGTGCGCAGCATCTGCATGGGCGGGTCGACGAGGTATTCGCCGAGCGTGCTCAGCCCGGCCAGGATCGCGAGCCCGATGCCGAGCACGGCGCCGATCGCGAATCCGGTCGCGGCCCGGCCGAGTGACACCGTGATCGCTTCCTGCAACGTGCCTTCCTGCAGCAGGTCCCAGGTGGTCCGCGCGATCGTGGTCGGTGCGGCGAGGAGGCGTTCGGGTAGCGCCCCGGTGGCGCTGGCGAGTTGCCAGGCGATGACGATGATCAGCGGGCTGACGACCCGGAACCAGGTCTTGCCCGGGCGCAGGCGCGCAGCCGACCGAGCCCGAATCGGTGTCGGCTCCACGACAATTGATGACACACGACACCTCGGGTAGGGAACAGGCCGACGGCGCGGCACATGCCGCGCCGCAGTCATCAATGCTCAGCGCAGAGTGTGTCGGAGTCACCGGTTGCAACCACCGCGGTTTTAATTGGTGCCGAGCCGTGCCGGGGGCGTTACGGGCCAGACTAGACGTGACATCGTGTAACACGTATCCTCGGTCGCAGCTAGCGGTCGAAGGCGACCGGAACGTGACCAGACGAAACGAGTACCTCAATGACGCGGCATGTCGACGTACTGATCATCGGCGCCGGCCTGTCCGGAATCGGGATGGCCTGCCACCTGACCAAGGAGAACACCGGGCGCAGCTACGCGATCCTGGAACGGCGCAGCGCGATCGGCGGCACCTGGGACCTGTTCCGGTACCCCGGCATTCGCTCCGACTCGGACATGTACACCTTCGGATTCGGCTTCCGGCCCTGGAACGGCACCAAGGTGCTCGCCGACGGCCCGAACATCCGCCAGTACATCAGCGACACCGCCGACGAATACGGCGTCACCCAGCACATTCACTTCGGCCGCAAGGTGACCACCGCCAGCTGGTCCAGCGCGAGCAACACCTGGACCGTCACCGCGCTCGACGAGCAGACCGGCGCCGTGGAGACGTTCACCAGCAACTTCCTGGTCGGCTGCACCGGCTACTACGACTACGACAACGGTTACCGGCCCGAGTTCCCCGGCGAGGCCGACTTCGGCGGGCTGATCGTGCACCCGCAGCACTGGCCCGAGGATCTGGACTACCGCGGCAAGCGCGTGGTGGTAATCGGCAGCGGCGCCACCGCGATCACCCTGATCCCGGCGATGAGCGGCGACGCCGAGCACGTCACCATGTTGCAGCGCTCGCCGACCTACATCACCGCGCTGCCCGCCGACGATCCGGTCGCGGTCGGCATGAAGCTGGCCAGGGTGCCTGCGAAGCTGGCCTATCAGATCGGGCGCAACCGCAATATCGCGTTGCAGCGCGCCAGTTTTCAGCTCTCGCGCACCAATCCCGCTGCCGCGCGCAAGCTCTTCCTGGCCGGGGTGCGGATGCAGCTGGGCGGCAAGATCGACATGCGGCATTTCACGCCGACCTACAACCCGTGGGACCAGCGGCTGTGCGTGGTGCCCAACGGTGACCTGTTCCGGGTGCTGCGCAACGGCAAGGCCTCCATCGTCACCGACCGCATCGAGACCTTCACCGAGACCGGTATCCGGCTGGCGTCCGGCGAGGAATTGCCCGCCGACATCGTGATCAGTGCGACCGGTCTGCGGATGCAGATGCTCGGTGGTGCAACGCTCGAGGTGGACGGCGAGCCGGTGATCACGCGCGATCGGGTCGTCTACAAGGGCGCCATGCTCAACGGTGTGCCGAACGCGGTGATGGTGCTCGGCTACACCAACGCCTCCTGGACCTTGAAGGCGGATCTGGCGGCCGAATACTTCTGCCGGGTGCTCAACCACATGCGTGCCAAGGGCTACACCCGGATGGAAGCCATCGCCGAAGAGAGCGACCGCTCCACCGAATCGGTGATGGGCAGTGCCTTGACCTCAGGTTATATCCAGCGCGGCGATGCGATCATGCCCAGGCAGGGCACCCGCGGTCCGTGGCAGGTCGTCAACAACTACTTCCGCGACCGCAAGATGCTGCGCAAGGGTCCCATCGACGACGGCATCCTCACCTTCACCCATGCCGCCTCGGTCGCACCTGTCGACCCACCCCTCGAGGCCTCCCGCACCGCCTGACCGCCAGCTCGGCGACTCGTCGTCGACTCGGCGTCGTCGACTCGCCCAGCAGATGATGGCGGGTTCCGTCATGTCCCGCTTCGTGCGCCACTCGCCCGCGAGTGGGACCTGGTGGAGCCGACACGACGCGGACGCCTCCGTCATGTTCCACTCGTGGAGCAGACCTCGCCCGCACGACACCACGATTGGCGGTAGACACGACCGCCAGAAGTTCCGCGGCGCGACCAGACGGAAGGATGCGCAAGACTGGTGGCATGCGCGTCGTGGTGGTCAATCGAGGTGAGGTCGCTGTCCGAGTAGTGCGGACCGCGCGGGAGCGTGGGTGGGAGACGCTGGCGGTCTACACGGCCGAGGAACGCGACGCACTGCATGTCCGGCTGGCCGACGATGCGGTGGAACTGCGCGGCAGCGGGGCCGCGGCGTATCTTGAGGTGAGCGAGGTGGTCGCTGCCGCACGCAAGGCCGGAACAGGGGCGCTGGTGCATCCGGGATACGGGTTCCTCAGTGAGAGTGCCGATCTCGCTACCGCCTGTACTGCGGCGGAACTGGTGTTCGTGGGGCCCGCGCCGGAGGTGTTGCGCACGTTCGGCGACAAGGTCGCCGCGCGTGCGGCGGCGCAGCGGGCCGGTGTCGGGGTGCTTGCGGCCACTGCGGCGGGGGTGGGCGTTGGCGAGATCGCCGAACTGCTTGCCGCGCATCCGGAAGGGGTGATGGTGAAAGCCGCCGCCGGGGGTGGCGGGCGTGGGATGCGCGTGGTGCGGGAACCGGGGGCGGTCGATGCGGCGTATGAGCGATGCCGGGCCGAGGCATTGGCGGGCTTCGGTGATGACGCGGTGTATGCCGAAGCGTTGGTCTCTGATGCTCGCCACATCGAGGTGCAAGTGGTCGCGGACGGCGTGCGTGCGGTTGCCCTCGGCGACCGTGATTGCAGCGTGCAACGGCGGCATCAGAAACTCGTCGAAATCGCACCTGCACCGAATCTCAGTGCAGCGCTGCGGGAACGGCTGCACGGTGCTGCGGTGCGGCTGGCGGAATCGGTGAGGTGCCGAGGAGTGATTACCGTCGAGTTCCTGGTGCGTGGGGACGAGGCGTGGTTCCTCGAGGTGAATCCACGGCTGCAGGTGGAGCACACGGTCACCGAAGAGGTGACCGGGGTCGACCTCGTCGCGATCCAATTGGATCTGGCGCGGGGATACAGCCTCGCCGAGCTGGGTCTGCCGGCGGAGGTGGATCGCCGTTCAGACGCTGAAGTGGGTATCGCGGGCGGCTCGCGTGGGTATGCGGTGCAGGCGCGGGTGAATGCCGAGATCCTCACTGCGGGTGGGGATGTGCTGCCCAGTACGGGGACTGTTGTTCAGTTCGGTGCGCCGACCGGGGTGGGTGTGCGGGTGGATACCGCGGCTTATGCCGGGATGCGGCAAGGGGCGCAGTTCGATTCGCTGTTGGCGAAGGTGATTGCGCGTGGTTCGTCGTATTCGGCTGCGCTGCGGCGGTGTTCGGATGCGTTGGCCGAAACCGTGGTGGTGGGTGTCGATACGAATGCGGCGCTGCTGCGCGCGGTGCTGGACTCGCTGTCCGAGGGATCTGTGGTGTCGACCACGTGGTTCGAGCAGCACATCGATGAACTCGCCACCCGTGCAGGCGAGTACGCGCCGGCCCCGCATGCCGAGACGCAGGTGGCGGCGGTCGCCACGGAATCGGTTGCGCTGCACGATGATGAGCAGATCTTGCGCTCACCCATGGGCGCGACGGTGGTGAGCCTGGTCGAACCTGGCACCGTTGTTGCGGCGGGCGCCGAGGTCGCGGTGCTGGAAGCGATGAAGATGCAGCATGTGCTGCGCGCCGAGCACCCGCTGCAGGTGCGCAGGCATGTGGCGGCCGCGGGAGCAATCGTGGATCCCCATGCGCCCCTGCTGGTCTGGATCGCGGCCGACCACGACGGCGGTGTCGCCGACAGCGCTGCGGTGGATCTGGACGCGATCCGCGCTGACCTCGCCGAGGTGCACGAGCGCCACCGCATCGGTCTCGATGCGGCGCGGCCCGCGGCGGTGGCCAAACGGCATCGGCTCGGCAGACGCACCGCCCGCGAGAACCTCGCCGACCTCGTCGATGCCGACAGCTTCGTCGAATACGGTGCGCTGGCGGTCGCCGCGCAGCGGTTGCGGCGCAGCCCCGAGGACTTGATCGCGAACACGCCCGCCGACGGCCTGATCGGCGGCGTCGCCACCATCAACGCCGACCGCTTCGGCCCCGACCGCGCCAGGGTGGTCGTCATGTCCTACGACTACACGGTGCTGGCAGGCACCCAGGGCATGCGCAATCACGCCAAGACCGACCGCATGCTCGAACTCGCTCGCGCCCAACAACTTCCGGTGGTCTTCTACACCGAGGGCGGTGGCGGCCGCCCCGGCGACACCGACTACGGCGGCATTTCCGGTCTCGATGTCACCACCTTCCGCGCGATGGGCGCGCTCTCGGGGCGGGTTCCGTTGGTCGGCATCGTGTCTGGGCGCTGCTTCGCGGGCAACGCCGCGCTGCTCGGCATGTGCGATGTCGTGATCGCCACTCCCGACGCGAATATCGGCATGGGCGGTCCGGCGATGATCGAGGGCGGCGGGCTGGGCGTCTACGCGCCCGAGGACATCGGCCCGATCGAGGTGCAACGCCGCAACGGTGTCGTGCACATCGTCGCCGACGACGAAGCCGACGCCGTCCGCATCGCTCAGCGTTACCTTGCGTACTGCCAGGGCCCCGTGGACACGTGGACCGCGCCGGATCCACGCTTGGCTCGCCACGTCGTCCCGGAAAATCGCCTGCACGCCTTCGATATTCGCGCCGCCATCGACGCCGTCGCCGACGTGGACTCGGTTCTGGAGTTGCGCCGCGACTGGGCGGTCGGCATCGTCACCGCTCTGATCCGCGTCGAGGGCCACCCGTATGGCCTCATCGCCAACAACTGCCACCACCTCGGCGGTGCGATCGATGCCCCCGCCGCCGACAAGCTCAGCAGTTTCCTGCGCCTGTGCGAGTCCTACGGTCTGCCGATCGTGTCCTTGTGCGACACACCAGGTTTCATGGTCGGCCCCGATGCCGAGAAGGACGCCACGGTCACCAAGTTCAGCCGCCTGTTCATCGACGCCGCCGCCTTGTCCGTCCCCTGGGGCACCGTCATCGTGCGCAAGGGCTACGGTCTGGGCGCTCAAGCGATGGCCGCGGGCTCGTTTCGTGCGCCGCGCTTCGTCATCGCCTGGCCCACCGGCGAGATCGGCGGCATGGGCCTCGAGGGCGCGGTCCGTCTCGGCTTCGCCAAGGAATTGGCCGCACTCACCGACCCCGCCGAACGCCAGCAGGCATTCGACAACCTCGTCGCCCTCGCCTACGCCAACGGCAAAGCCCTCACCGCGGCCACCGTCCTGGAACTCGACGACGTCATCGACCCCGCCGAAACCCGCCGCTGGATCCGCACCCTGCGCTGATCGCCGCACCGACTCGCACCCTGCGGTGATCGCCGCACCGACTCGCACGGATTCGGCCCGGGCCGCTGCGCCCGCCCACAGCTCACCTGCGGTGTACCGCTGCCAGCGGTATGGTGAGCGGTATGGCTGGACGCAAGACTTCGGTGTCTCTGGACGAGGAAACCCTCGAGATCCTCAAGCGCCGCGCCGACGCCGAAAACCTCGACCGCTCGGCTTACCTGGCCAAGCTCATCCACCGCGACGACCTGCGCCAACGCCTCGCCGCCGACTCCGCGACGCTGAACGCCGCCGGCTATACGCCCGAACGCGCCACGTCGGTCACCGCGTCGCTGCTCACCGAGCGCCGATCCGCCCGCTGATGCCGCTGCCCCGCTTCGGCGAAGTCTGGCACGCCCCCTCCGGTTCGGTCCTGCCCGGCGGGATGCTGTGCCTCATCGTCAGCTCCGACGACTACAACCGGATCCGCCGCCAATTCATCATCGTCGAGGTCGTCGCCGACCCGCTCTCGGGCGATGCCATCATCTGCCCGCTCGGCTCGGTGGGTGTCGCTCTCACCGGCGCGCCTTTCACTGTCGGCGCCACGTGGTTCGACGGCGCCGACGACCCGGTCGCCGTCTTGGACGACGACACCGCCCGCCGCGCCGCCGACCAGATCCGCGCGATCCTCGGCCCGTAATCCCGGCACTGCGCGCCCGAAGATCGGCTGCGCCAACAGCATCCACCCGTCGTCGGACATGCCGGGATTCCAGTGCGTCGACCTGCGGGACAATCACCAGGTGACCGACAACGTGTCCGACCCTCGAGACCGCCGTCGCCAACTTCTCCGCGCCGAACTCGAGGCGCTCCCGGAACAACCCGACATCGAGTGGACGGTCGAGGCCGAACAGGTGGCTGAACAGGTGCTGTTCGGCCGAGCCGACTGATCCCGGAACGCGGCAGGCAGGTGCCACAATCCATGCGCCGGGCTAGCCGAGCGCACTCTCCATCGCGTCGACGAGGTTGCGGGCGCGCAGGTCGACGGCGTTTTCGATGATGTAGTTGGGGGTGTAGGCGAAGGCAAGACCTCGGGTGGGGTCGGCGAAGGCCAGGGAGCCGCCACGGCCGGGGTGGCCGAAGGAGTGCGGCCCGCCGAGGGGCAGTTCGGGGGTGGGGAGCATGTAGCCGGTGGCGTAGCGGTCTTCGAGGGTGATGACCAGGTCGGTGCCTGCGACCTGTTCTCTGGTTGCGGCGCTGAGGGTTTCGGGGGTGAGCAGGCGGTGCCCGTCGAGGTCGCCGACCAGGGCGGCGTAGAGGCGGGCCAGACCGCGGGCGGTGCCGATGCCGTTGCTCGCGGGGATTTCGGCGGCGTGTACATCGGGGGAGTTGAAGTCGAGATCGGGCGGGTCGGTGATCTGGAAGGCGCGGTTGGCCAGGGAATCGGGGTCCTGCAAGGCCGCCAGCACCGGGCGCAGGCGTTCGGGGATCAGGTCCTCGGGGATCGCGGCGAAGTCGGGTTGCGGGGCGAAGACCAGGCGACTGACGCGATACTGCTCGGCCGGTGGCAGGCCGATGAAGAAGTCGACATCGTAGGGCGCGGCGACGTCTTCGGCGAGGACCTGTCCGACGGTGCGCCCGGTGACCCGGCGGATCACCTCGCCGACCAGCCAGCCGAAGGTGCGGCCGTGATACCCGTGGGCGGTGCCGGGCGGCCAGTTCGGGGCTTGGGCGGCCAGCGCCTCGACCATGGGTGTCCAAGCCAGTGCGTCGACGAGGCGGACCGGCTTGTCGAGGGCGGCGAGTCCGGCCTGGTGGGTGAGCAGCCAGCGCACCGGGATCGCGTCCTTGCCCGCGGCGGCGAACTCGGGCCAGTACTGCGCGACAGGTGCGTCGAGGTCGAGCAGACCGCGCTGGACCAGCAGGTGGGCCAGTGTGGTGGTGACACCTTTGGTGGCCGAGTAGACGAGTTGGATGGTGTCGCGTTCCCACGCCCGGCCGGTCTCGGGGTCGGCGATTCCGCCCCACAGATCGACCACCGGCCGCCCGTCTCGATACACGCACACCGCGGCGCCGACCTCGCCGTGTTCGGCGAAGTTGGCGGCGAACGCCTCGCGTACCGCCTCGAATCCCGGCGCAACCGTCCCGTCGATCTTCATGTGACACAGCATGTCACGTGGCACGCACTGCAGAAATGTCTCGGTTGCGAAAAACTGTGCGTGTCGAGCGCGGGATCGGCCGACGGCTCCGAGGTTCCTGCCGAGCACAGCCACCGGTACCGCAGCGGGCCGGTCGACGGGCGCTGCGGGCGCGAACTTGTCGGTGCCGCCCGCAATACTCTGGTGCCGTCACCCATGATCATCGGAGGAATCCCGCATGCCCCACGAGCTCGAAGACCTGCCTTACGCACGCCATCTGACGGTGTTCGACGGCGAGCTCGAGTCCGCAGGCGACTACGACTGTGTGCACGTGGACGGCGGGGATTTCGACGAGCTCGACGCGCAGCACGCCCGGTTCAGCGAGTCGGCGTTCACCTCGACGGTGTTCCAGCGAGGCAGCATGCGCCACGCCACCTTCGCCGATGTGTGGCTGCGGCATGTCCGCTGGGTCGGCACCGAACTGGCCGACACCGGCTGGCAGGACGGGGAAATGATCGACGGCGCCATGTCGGGGGTGGATCTGGGTGGTGCGGGCTTGCGCCGGATGCGGTTCGAGGGCTGCAAATTCGATTCGGTGAACTTCCGCAGCTCCAAACTGCGGGATGTCTCGTTCGTCGAATGTGTGCTGCGCGACTGTGATTTCGGCGATGCCGCGTTGACGAAGGTGACCTTTCCCGGCTCGACGGTGGAAGGTCTTGTCCTGCCTCGGGCCACGCTCACCTCGGTCGATCTGCGTGGCGCGCGAGCACTCGACATCATCGACGGACTCGATGCACTGCGCGGGGCCACCATCGACAGCGGTCAGCTGATGGACTTGGCTGCGGCCTTTGCCCGCCATCTGGGCGTCGTGGTGCGCGACTGACCCGGCCGATCCCGGCGCGACCGGCCCGAGGTTGCTACTGTGTTGCCACGAGTCGCGTTCTGTTCTGCTCGTCCGCCAGCAGCGAGGAGACCGGCCCATGCAGCTCCAGCGATGTGCAGCCCTCGGCGCGGTTCCGCTAGCCGCCGCGGGGCTGCTGGTCGGCTGCTCGACCGACAGCTCCGATCACGCCGGCGCGCGGGCCGCGTTCTACAGCCAGCCCGTCGCGTGGCTGCCGTGCACGGAAGGTCAAGCGCGCCACTGGTTCTCCGATGCCCCGGCCGACGGGCGGACCTGCGCGCTGGTCCGTGCCCCGTTGGACTATCACCAGAGCGGGACGCTGTCGCCGGAGGCGGTGGACACGGTGTCGCTGGCCGTTGCTCGCCGTCCGGCCGAGGAGGACAAGCGCGGCACGCTGTTGCTGATCGGTGGCGGGCCCGGCGATCCTGGCCTGCCGATGCTGGATATGCCCTTTCCCGAGCAGGTGCGCAAGCACTACGACATCGTCTCCTACGATCCGCGCGGTGTCGGGCGCTCGACCCCGCCGATCGTGTGCGATCCCGCGGGCGGTGACCTGGTCGAGGACCAGGACTCGGTGACCGCGACCGAGACCGCGCGGCGCGCGTTCGTCGCGTCGTGTGTGCACGGCACCGGCGCGAAAGAGTTGCGCCACATCGGTTCCGACGAGGCCACCGACGACATCGACGTGCTGCGCGGGGTGCTCGGCGAGCAGCAGCTGAATATTCTGGCGGCCTCCTACGGCACCCAGGTCGCGGCGATGTATGTCCAGCGGTATCCGGGCGGCTATCGGGCCGCGGTGCTCGACGGTGTCGTCGATGTGACCGAGAACAACACGCAGATGCGGGTCGGCCAGAACAAGGGCTACCAGGACACGTTCAATCGGGTGGCCGCATTCTGCGTCGACCGTTACCGGGCGCAGGGTCGCCCCGACTGTCCGCTCGGTGCGGATCCGGCCCAGGCGCAGAACGTCTTTCACGCCATCTTGCGCGAGACGAAGGATCACCCGGTGCCGGCCGGGGCGACCCCGCCGATCGAGCCCAACGACGTCCTGCAAGCGTTGAGCACCAGCTTGCTGTGGCCCGAAGGCTGGACGCCGTATCTGGACGCGCTGGCCGCGGTGCGCCGCGGCGACGGGACCCCGATGCGGGCGTTGGCCAGCGAGCAGCCCGAACAGTCACCGCGCCAGGCCCCGTCGGCCCCGGACACCAAAGCCAATGCGCTGGCGGCGATCACGTGCGCCGACGTGGCGGAGCCGACCACCGATCGGGCCTCGCGGCAGGCCGGTGAGGCGCAGCTCCACGACGCGGCGACCTACGACGATTTCGAGCCGCGCCCGACCGAATTCCCGCTCGACACCTGCGATCTGTGGCCGACTCCTGGCACCGCCAAGGCCTACCAGCCGCATCGGGGCGAGGGGTCGGCGCCGGTGTTGTTCGTCGGGACGCGCCACGATCCGACCACGCCGGTGCGCAATGCCCAACGGATGGCGAACTATCTCGACAGCCCGCTGGTGATCCGCGAGGGCGATGGGCACACGTTCGTGTTCGCCGGTGTCAACGCGTGCGTCGACGATCTGGTGGTGCGTTATCTCGACGATCCCGGCTCGACGAGTGACGCGGTGTGCGAGTAGAGATGGCTACGTAGGGCACTGATCGCCGCCGCGGGCGACGGCAGGAGTTCGGCGAAAGCGAGAACCCATGGACAGCACTGTCATCCGGCGCACCACCGGCGCGGCGGGACTGGTCGCCACCCTGCTGATGCTGGTGGAGCTGCCGCTGTATTTCGTCTACAGCGGGCCACCGCCGGACTGGAACATCTTCACCCGCAGCATCTTCGGGCTCCTGGGCAACACCGTGCTCGTGGTGTTCATGGTCGGGCTGCCGCACCTGCTGAAACCGGCGGGCCCACAGTACGGGTGGCTCGGTTCGATCAGTGCTACCGCGGGTCTGATGTGGCTGACCGTCAGCTCGATCTCGACCAGTCTCGAGGTCGGCGCCGCGATTGCCGCGCCCGAGCCGATCGATACGACCATCGCGGTCACCGGCACCTATGTGCTCTACGGTGCGCTGTCGAAGTTGTTGATCGCGCTGTTCCTGGTGGCTTTCGGCGTCGGTGTCGCCGGTGCGGGGGTGCTGCCGCGTTGGACGGCGTGGACGGCGTTCGCGCTGGCGGCGATCCAACTGGTGTTCGTGCCGTCGATCTTCGCCGGGAACGATCCGGCAAATTTCTACGCGGCCAACGGCTGGGGCACGACCGCGAGCACGGGCGGGCTGATCATCCTGTGGATCCTCGCGATCAGCGTCACCGTGTTGCGCACGCCGGCGCGCACTACTTGACCGGCAGCGCCGCGCCGAGCCCACCGACCTCGGTGACCTGCCAGCCCGCGTGCTCGTCGACGGTGACGGTGTAGGTCGCGGTCACGAACGCGGCCTTCGGGTTCTGCACGTTCGACACACTGAGATTCACGAACACATTCACGGTGTAGACGCCGTTGGTGCGGGCACTGACCGTGGCGGTGACCGGGGTGGCGGTCGAGGTCCATTTCAATGGCCCGAGCAGCTGGCCCATTCTCGGGCCGACGGCGTCGAATTTGGCGCCGAGAGACGGGCTGGTGTTGGTCTTCAGTTTGGCGACCCAGGTGTTGAGGTCGGCGTAGTCGATGGTCGAGGCGCCGATCGCGTAGTCGGTGGCGACCTGTTCGGCGTGCCGGTCGGCGGCCGCCGCGGCAGCGCTGTCGGCGAGGTCATTACGGGCGATGACGAGGAAGACCGACAGCGCGGCGACGGCGAGCACGAGCACTGCGATGACGGCGCTGCGCACCAGTGTCGCGATCTCGAGGTGCATCGACCGCCCGCGTGCCTGCGCTGTCGGGTTGACCGTTGGCTGCTCTGTCCGGTTGACCGTTGGTTCCTTTGTCGGGCCGACCGTTGGTTCCGGCACGGACGGTTGCGGCACCGAAGGTGTTGGCGCAGTGTCTTTGTCGAGTCTGATCTCGGACATGGTGTCGGGGCTCCGTGACGCTATTTGACGGTGATCTGCAGGGTGAGGGCACCGTCGGGACTGGTGGCGTGCAGTGCCTGGCTGATCAGGGCACCGAGGTCGAGCTGGTTGGCCGCGCCGGTGGTCGTGGTGACCAGCGGCTGCAACACCGGAAGCAGGGTCCGCAGTTCCGGGCCGAGTACCGCGAGCTTGGCGGCGATTTCGTGCAGCAACGGCACCAGCCCGATGGCCTGGTCGGTCTGGGTGAGATAGCTGGGCGTGTTTTCCGCGCGCACGATCCGGGCGACGGCGGCGGCGACTTCGTCGACGCGCGGCCCGAATTCAGCCCACGGCCCGGACGCTTTGGCCAGTTCCGGTCCGGCCCACCACATGTCGGTGGCGCGCGACTGCATGGCGATGAGCATGTCGCGGATGACTTGGGTGCGGCTGAGCAGGGTGGCGGCGAGCAGGTCGGTGGAGCGCGACAGCGGCGGCATCATCGCCTCGGTGCCTGCCAGTGCCTGTTCGAAGGTGGTGACGATGCCCGCGAGCGCGGCGGGGTCGACCTGGTCGAGCAGCTGGGTGGCGGTCCGCGCGACCTCGGCGATCGACACCGGGGCCGCGACGGTGGCGGCGTCGATGCGCTGCCCGTCGCTCAGATACGGTCCGCCTGCCGCGGTGGGTCGGAATTCCAGGTAGGGCTCGCCGATGGCCGAGAGTGCTTCGATGCGTGCCGAACTGGCGACGGGCACGCGATAGTCGCCGGTGATCCGGAATGCCACCTGCACGGCGGGCCCGACGTGGGTCACCGAGGTCACTTCGCCGATCTGGATGCCCGAGAGCAGCACCTTCGAGCGTGGCATCAGCCCGCCGGAGTCGGCGAGCACCATGGTCGCGTCGAGGCGTTGCGCGAACCAGTCGATCTTGACCACCCCGAACAGCAGATACGCGCTGCCGAGCACCAGGATCGCGCCGATGGCGCCGAGGGAGGCCAGCGGTCCGGCGTTGCTGCGCACGCGGTTCATCGCACGACTCCGATCATGCGCAGTGCGGTCAGCATGCGCTGGACCTGTTCGTCCGGGGTGGCTGCGCCGTCGATCTCGATCCGAGTGATGTTGACCTTCGGCCCGTGCTCGGCGAAGGGAATCACCTTGTCGCGCAACAGCGTTACTACCCGATTGAGGTTCGACGGCGCGCTCAGATCGAGCGGTCGGTAGGTGAACAGCAGCGGGACAAGCGCTTTGGCGGTGGCATCACCGGCGGCGAGCAGCGGCCCGAGCCATTGCACCGCGGCACCGATGATGCCGAGGCCGCCGACGACACCGAGGGTCAGCACGAGCGATTTGGCGTCGGCGGGGATTTCGACCGCGCCGCGTTCGCTGAGCAGCTCGCCGAGCTCGGTCGGGTTGTCCAGTGCCACCCGCAGATCCTTTTCGACGGCGTCGAGCAGCCGGTCGACCGCGCCGAGGTCGGCGGCGAGATCGCCTGCGTCGCGGCCGAGCACGTCGAAGATCCGTGCGGTGTCGGCCGGTTGCGGGGGCAGCACGGCGTTGACGCGGTCGATGATGTCCTGGGCCTGTTGTATCGCGCCGCCCGCGACGAAGGTCGACATGCCCGCCAGCAGGTCTTCGACTTGCAGCGCGGGCCTGGTCTGGGCGAGCGGGATGGTGCCGCCGTCGGCGATGGTGTCGGTGGAACCCGTTGCGGCGGTGGTGAGTCCGATGTAGATGTCGCCGAGGATGGTGTTCTGGCGCAGTTGCGCGGTGGTGGCGGCAGGCAGCCGGATCGCGCGCGAGATCTCGACGACGGCATCGACGCGACCGCTGCCGGTCGGGCTGGGATCGACCACATGCACCGAGCGCAGACTGCCGATCTGTGCCCCGTTGGCGACGACTTTCGCCTGAGCGGGCAGGTTGAGGGCGTTGGCGAGCTGGATCCGCACCTGATAGGTGGGCCCGGACACGGTCGCACCCGGCACCGGCACGGTCGAGGGATCGAACGCGCACCCCGAGCCCGCGAGCACCGCCGCCACAGTCACGCCGACGATGCCGCAGCGCACCTGCCGGTTCATCGTGCGCCTACCGTGCCGAGGATCAGCGGCGCCAGCTCGGCCACTGACAGCCCGTCGCCCGCGGTGCGGCACTGTCCCGGGGTGATCGTGTCGAGGACGGCGCAGATCTGGTCGGGTTGCAGCTGGGGCAGTGTCACTCTGGGTGGTGCGTAGGTCAGGCGCGGCCAGCCGGTTGCCGGGTCGGTGGTCTGGGCGAAGGCGTTGGCGATCGGCGGGATCATCGTGATGATCTGTTGCAGGGAGCCGACATTGGCGGCCAGCAGCCGCAGCCCGGGTACCGCGCCGTCGAGGGCGCCCAGCAGTGGCCGGCCGTAGGTGTTGGCGAGGCGGTTGAGCCAGGGCAGCAGCACCAGCAGTGAGTCGGCGATCTGGACCACCCGTCCCCAGAGTTCGTTGATGAATCCGATGCCGTCGTTGGCGCGCAGCACCACTCTGGCGATGTCGTCCCAGTTCGCCGAGATGCTCGAGGCGATGGCGGCGAAGGCATCGATGAGCCGGCCGATGTTGCCGATCGCGGCGTCGGGTTGGCGCAGCGCGGTGGCGAGGTCGGTGATCAGGGTGTTGAGTTGCGGGCCGGTGCCGGCGGTCGCGGCGCGAAAGGCGTTGACGCCGTCGCGGATTCGGTGCTGCTGTGCGGGTGTGTCGCCGCCGTTGAGCTGGGCGGCGACCTTGGCGAAGCTGTCGAGGGTCTGGCTGATGCTCTTGGGGGTGAAAGTCTTGGTGAGGCAGCGTCCGCGATCCCACAGCGGCGCACCGGGTTCGCCGAACACGGCCAGGCTGCGGTCGGCGACCAGGGTGTCGGACACGGTGGTGGCGGTGGGTTGGCCGTGCAGGGGATGGTCGGCGTCGATCGCGAATTCGACGCGCACGCCGGTGCCTTCGGGGCGGATCGCGGTGACGGTGCCGACCGGAATGCCGAGGCTGGTCACCTGGTTGCCGGGGTAGAGCCCGATCGCGTCGGGTAGCTGCGCGCAGTAGCCGATGGTCGTCTTGGCTGGTGCGACCACGATCAGATAGCCGGCGACGGCGAGCACGGCCAGCGTCAGCGCGCCGACGACGGTGACGAAGCCCGGTGTGGTGAGGAGTCGTTTCATCAGCACGCCCTTCCCGGCACCGGCACGCAGATCTCGGGTGTGAGCGCGGAGTGATCGATCACGACGCCGTCCGGTCCGGCGGTGGCGGCCACGAGCCGGTCGCGTAGCTCGCGCCAGGCGGGCACCGCGGCATCGAGCTGGGCGCCCAGTTCGGTGAGCTGGGGTAGGGTGTCGCGCAGCTTGCCTGCCAGGGGTTCGAGGACCTCACGCGAGGCCGGTTCCAGCGCGGCGATGCGCGAGAGCAGCTGGGCGGTGATCGAGAGCGCCACCGCGATTTCGCCGCGTTTGTCGAGCCCGGCGACCATCAGCATCCCCAGTGCGCGTACCACTTCACCGACGATGGATTTGCTGTCGTCGAGGGTGGTGAGGTATTCGGTCATCACGCTCAGCGCCCGCGACACCTCGGTGTTCTGCTGGTTGAGGACGTCGACGAACGATTGCACGGCCTTGCCCATGCTGCGCAGTGCGTCGGGGCTCTGTTCGAGCGAATCCTGTAGGGCCGCGAGGTTTTTGCGCAAGGTGTCGCCGTCGATCTGCCCGGTGGGCGCGGCGGCGTCGCGCAGGGTCCGGATCAGGCTGTAGGGCAGCCGGACTCGCTCGGCGGGAATGGTGGTCTTGCCCAGTGGTGTGTTGCCTGCGGGCAGCACGGCCAGGTAGTGGCCGCCGACCGCGGTGAGCATGCGCAGCTCCAGTGTTGTTGCCTCGCCGAGGAAGACGTCGCGGTCGACGGTGAAGGCCATGCGCACCCGATCCGATTGCAGGTCCAGTGCGGTGACGGCGCCGACGGTGACCCCGGCGATGCGCACCTGGTCGCCGACCTTGACCGACTGTGCCTCGGTGAGTTCGGCGGTGTAGGTGGCCTTGCCGAACGGGACGAGGTAGATGGCCGCGGTGATCAGCAGCAGCACCACGACGAATCCGGCGCCTGCCACGCCAAGGCGTAGTTCGCGCCGGTTCTTGGCGGCCTCGTGCCGGTCCAGGGGCGCGTTGCCGGGAATCAGCGTGTGCGCCAAGCGTTTCGGGCGCGCGAGGGTCAGCCGTTGCATATCGTGACTCGCTGTCCGGCGACGAGGATCTGCAGTGCCTGGGGCAGTTCGGCGGCGCCTTTGGTGCAGGTCGTGTTCACCTGGGCGGCGGCGGCACCGGCCGGTGGCAGTGCGGCGCTGAGGGCTTGCAGCAGGCCGGGCAGTCTGCCGAGCAGGTCGAGTGCGGCCTGCGGGTCGGGAAAGAGCAGGCGCAGGTCGGTCATGAGGTCGGGGTTGGTGGTCTCGGTGAAGCCGAGGGTGTCCATGAGGCTGTTGAGCGGGCCGAGCGCGGTCGGTGCGGTGGCGGCGAAGGCGATGAGCCCGTCGAGTTTGGCGCGGAAGGCGGTGAACACGTCGGCGATGCCGCGCAGCAGTGTGACCAGATGCGGTGAGCGGCCGCCGATTTGGCCGGAGATGGTGTGCAGGTTGGCCACGATGGTGCTGATCACCGCCTGGCGGTCGGTGGCGTATCTGCTGAGTTTGTCCAACGATTGCAGGGCGGGCCCGATGCCGGAGCCGTTGCCGTCGATCACCGCGAGCACGTTCTCGGTGAACTGGTTGAGCGCTGCGGGGGAGAATTCGGCGATCACCGGCTGTAATCCGTTGAACAGCTGGGTGATGTCGAAGGAGGGAGTCGTGTTCGCCTCGGCGATGGTCGATTTGGCGGCAAGTCGGGTGCCCGGCCGGTCGGGTTGGCGGATGTCGACGTAGCGTTGCCCGGTCAGCGACTGGTAGCGGATGGCGAGCACGCTGGTGTCGTAGACGGGCCGGTCGCGCTGCACCGTGAACCGCACCAGCGCCCGCGCCCCGTCGAGGTCGATGCCGGTGACCTTGCCGACCTGGACACCGAACATGCGCACTCCGTCACCGGTTTTCAGTCCGCTGACATCGGTGAACTTAGCCTGAAAGCGGTCGGTGTCCCCCTCGATGGGGCGGGTGATCGCCTGGGCGATCACCACCAGCAGCACCAGGGTGACGGCGGCGAACAGGCTGAGCCGCACGATGATCGAGCGCAGCGGCAGTTGCCTCATCGGGGACCTCCTTGGCCCGGTTGGCCTGGTTGACCGAGCAGCGCGGCGCTCAGTCCTGGCATTCCGTGCAGCACCACCGCCACGTTGACCGCGGGCCCGTCGGGGGTGTCGGCGAAGATCCGGTCGAGCCGCTCGAGCAACGTGGTGGTCTCGGCCTGGCTGCGCCGCGGGTCGGGCACGGTCGCGGCGACGGCACGCAGTAGCGGGGTGAGCATGTCGGCGTAGCCGAGCAGCTGGGCGTTGGCGGCGTCGCCGACGGTGCCGATCGCGGGGAACACCCCGTCGACGATCATCGCGATGAAGGCGTCGTAGGCGGGCCGGTCGGTGCGGAACACCTCGATGTTCATGATGGCGTCGAGCAGCCGGAAGGTGGCCGAGGCGAATTCGCCGAGCCCGCCGAAGAACGAGGAGTACTGGTCGAGCAGGTAGGGGACCGGGTACCGCTGAGTCTCGGCGAACGTGCGGCTCATGGTGACGATGGCCTCGAGCAGCGGGGTGAACGCGCGCAGGTCGCGGTGGACCTGGGTGATCAGTTCGGTCAGTGTCGGGGTGAGCACGTCGGTGGAGGTTTCGGTGAGCGCGCGCAGCAGCCTGCCCATGGTCACGTCGGTGACCCGGTCGGCGTGCTGACCTGCCAGGTCGATGACGGCGCCCTCGTGCAGCGCGGTGCCACCCGCGGCGCGGCGCAGGGTCAGCGCGCTGATGCCGAAGAGGTTGTCGGGGGCGTAGTCGATGGTGAATGTGTCGGTGAGGGAGACGGTTTCGGCGCGGTCGAGATCGAGGGTGATCAGTTGGCGGCCCTGGTCGATGCCGGTGACGGCCGCGATGGCACCGACGCGCACGCCGTCCATGCGCACCGTGGTGCCCGCGTCGACGCCTTCGCCGATCTGCTCGGTGCGCACTTGGATGCGCACCCGCTCGGGGTCGGAGTCGTCGAGGCCGCCGCGCCAGGCGAGGCCGATCACGGTGGC
This sequence comes from Nocardia sp. NPDC049149, assembly GCF_043197455.1. NCBI lineage: Bacteria > Bacillati > Actinomycetota > Actinomycetes > Mycobacteriales > Nocardiaceae > Nocardia > Nocardia sp. NPDC049149. The sequence goes on along the minus strand of NZ_JBICTD010000004.1, from coordinate 662,151 downwards.
GGTGACGAGCGCGCACGCGCCCAGGATGCGGGACCCGCGCCGGGTCATCGCGACGCCGGGCATGCTGTAGTTCGGCATCGGACTCACCCTGGGAATTCGATGGCGGAGTTGACGCCCCACAGCAGCATGGTCACCACCATGTCCAGGGCGACGATGGCGACGAAGCTGGCGCGCACCGCCCGCCCCGAGGCGATGCCGACCCCTTCGGGTCCGCCGGAGGCGAAAAAGCCGTAGTAGCAGTGGATCAGGATCACCGCGACGCCGAACACCAGGATCTTGAGCACCGCGGCCAGCACGTCGTAGCCGCTGGTGAACTGGAAGAAGTAGTGGTCGTAGACGCCTGCGGCCTGGCCGTGCAGCAGCACGACGACCGCCGAGCAGGCCAGGTAGCTGAGCACCAGCGCGATCAGGAACGTGGGCACGATCGCGATGGCGCCTGCGATCACCCTGGTGGTGACCACGAACGGAATCGAGCGCAGGCCAAGCGATTCCAGTGCGTCGATTTCTTCGGAGATGCGCATCGCGCCGATTTCGGCGGTCATCCGGCAGCCTGCCTGGGCGGCGAAGCCGACGGCGGCCGCGATCGGTGCCAGCTCGCGGGTGTTGGCGAAGGCGGAGATGACTCCGGTCATCGGGCCGAGCCCGAGTAGGTCGAGGGCGGCGAAGGATTGGATGCCGACGCCTGCGCCCATGGCCAGGCCGAGCACCACCAGCATCGGCACGGTGCCGCCGCCGACCAGCACCGAGCCACGGCCCCAGGTCATGTCGGTGATGGTGCGCATGGTCTGGGCGCGGTAGCGGTGCAGGGTCAGCGGGATCGCCCACAGTGTGTGGGCGACGAAGCCGAGCAGGAAGCCGGTGTGCTCGAACGGCGCGAAGGCCCGATCACGGTGTCGGACAAGGCGATAGACCCAGCGGAGGCCTTTGGGTGCATAGGGTGTCGCGGTCATCAGGCCACCCGCAGCGGCAGGAACATGGTGACGATCTGGGTGATCACCAGGTTGACCAGGATGATCGCGGCGACCGAGACGACGACCGCGGCGTTGACGCCGTCGGCGACCCCGCGCGGCCCGCCGCGGGCTTCGAGTCCGCGCTGGCAGGCGATGATCACCACGAGGAACCCGAACAGCATCGCCTTGGCCAGGGAGATCCACACGTCGGCGAGCACGGCGAAGGAGCCGAAGGTGGCCCAGTAGCTGCCGGGGGTGACGTTTTGGGCGCCGATGGCAACGGCGTAGCCGGAGACGATGCCGACGAAGATGATCAGGATGTTGAGCAGCGGCGCGACCAGCAGCATGGCGCTCACGCGCGGAATGACCAGCCGGTGCACGGGGCTGATGCCCATGGTGCGCAACGCGTCGATCTCCTCACGGACCGTGCGCGCGCCCAGGTCGGCGGCGATCGCGGAGGCGCCTGCCCCGCCCAGCAGCAGCCCGGTGGCCAGCGGCGCGCCCTGCTGGATGACCCCGAGTCCGCCTGCCGCGCCGATCATCGAGTCGGCGCCGAGCTGGTGAATCAGGTTGCCCACCTGCACCGAGACGACCACGCCGAACGGAACTGCCATCAGCACCGCAGGTATCGCGGTGACGGTGATCAGATACCAGGCCTGGCGCAGCATTTCCGACCACTGGAAGCGGGCGGCGAGCACGTCGGTGACGCTGCCGCGCACCGACTCCAGTCCCAGATCCACCGCACGCCCGAACGTGCGCAGGCTGGAAAGCACAGTGCCGGTGAGGTTCTCGCGAACGAGACGAGCGGCCGAGTCGGTATCGGCCTGCGCGAGCGGTGCGGCGCCCTTCATCAATCCTCCTGCGCCCTCATCACGGTGCGGTGATGAGGTGTGCCCTGCGCGGTGTGGTGGCACCGGCGGAGCTGTGTTCGTACCGGACGGGTTGCTCGGGTGGTGACAGTGGTGGGCAACCGCTCCGATGAGGTCGCGTGGTCGCGCGCCGATCATGGGACCGGTCACTCGAATGTGACCCGCCCCACCAGCACTCGGGCACACCGTAGCACCGGTTCGACCCGAGAACAACAGTGTCAATTTGGCTGTGACACTGTTGATGAGCACGTAGGATTCGACCGTTGATCACCACCTCGGTCCGCGACATCGCCGCGCGCGCCGTCGTAGGATTGATAGCCGATGCGCACCGCTGCGTCGCCTGGTCATCGATCGAGCACCACGGGAGGACACTGTGTCGGCGCGACGCGAACGCATCCTGGATGCCGCGCGCGGGGTGATCGTCCGGGAAGGCTATCCGGGGGTCAGCATGCACGCCATCGCCAGGGCCGCCGGGATCACCCGGCCCGCGCTCTACGCCGAATTCGACGACCGCGACGCGGTTTTCGCCGCCCTGTTCGACCGCGAGCAGGCGCGGGTGCTCGCGATGGCCGCGGACGCGACACCGACCGTGCGCCCCGACACCGATCCCGACGACATCGCCGTCGAGGTCGCCGAAGCCGCGGTGGAGGTCTATCTGGACCTGGTGTTGTCCGCGCCGCAGACCTGGCAGCTGGTGTTGATGCCCGGCGACGGGCTGCCCACCGCGGTGCACGCGCGAATCGACACTGTCCGCACTGAGATTCGCCACCGGATCGCGTCGGTGATCACGATGGTGGCCGCGCTGCGCGAGCGCACGATCGATGCCGAGCTGCTCAGTTACGCGGTGATCAGCATCAGCGAGACCGGGGCGCGGCTGCTGCTGGCCGACGACACCCGCCGCGAGCCGATCGCGACGACACTGCGCTGGCTGACGCGCCGGATGGCCGCCGCCGCACTGGCCATGGATCCGGGGTAGGGCGATGGCAACGGCGAAACCCGAAGGCGGACAACGCCGCCGCTACGCCAAGCGGCTCGCGCCCACCGACCGCAAGCACGCGCTGCTCGATGCCGCGCGCGCTCTGGTGTTCGAGCGTGGCTTCGCCGAGGTGAGCATCGCCGCGGTCGCCGAGCGCGGCGGGGTCACCCGCCCGGTGGTCTACGACTCGTTCGCCAGCCGTGACGAGCTGCTCTACGAGCTCATCGACCGCGAGCGCGCCCGCATGCTGGCCGTGGTCGAGCGATCGCTGCTCGGCGTCGAATCACCCACGCAGGCAACCGATATAGCGGAAGTCGATACGACCGCGGCGCTGTCGGGCGGGCTTGCCCGCTTTCTCGACGAGGTGCGCGCCGAGCCGGGCAGCTGGCGGCTGGTGTATTTCCCGATCGACGGGGTGCCCTCGATGCTGCGCGATCAGGTCGAGCGGGCCCGCGAGGAAGTCCGGGTGCCGCTGAGTTCGCTACTGGGCGAATGGCTTTCGGGTAAACGCGGCGCCGAGCAGGTCGACCTCGACGTGCTGGCGCATCTGGTGCACGGCATCGTCGACACCGCGGCCCGGCTGGTGCTCGATGCACCGGAGGTGTTCGACAACGACCGGATCGTGACCATGTTCGACGAATTCCTGTTGCACCCACCCTGAACAATCGCCCATTTCCAGTTCGCGATTTCCCTGCACCAGCGGCCTCGCCATTGATAGATTTCGCCAAGCCGTCGCGACGGCGAAATTCGATGAGGAATGCGAGTACATGTTCGACCGGGACCTTCGCCGCACCACGTCCGGCGTTCGCGTGTTGATCGCGCTGGCTGACGATCGTGGCATGCCTGCACTCGACTGCCTGTCCGGGACCACGCTTTCACCCGAGGACGAGCACTGCACCACCCATCAGGAACTGCGCGTGGTGCGAAACCTGGTGGAGCGCTTCGGCAATGAGCCAGGCCTCGGCCTCGAGGCCGGGCACCGGCTCGAGCTGCCCCGCTCGGGCCCGTGGGGACTGGCGCTGCTCAGCAGCCGCACCCTGCGCGACCTGATCGATGCGATGGTGCGCTATCTGGACCGCACCCTGGTCGCGGGCCGACTCACCGTCGAGGAAACCAGCGGCGAACTACGCCTGCGTTTCGACGACACCGAAACACCGCCGCCCCTACGGGTTTTCCTCACCGAACGCACACTGGCCGGCATTCCCGCCGTCGGCAGGGAACTCTACGGCGCGGCGCTGTCCACCGCGCGCACCGAATTCCGCCACTCCGCACCCGCCGATCTGCGCCGCCACCGCGAAAACTTCGGCGCCGACCTCGCTTTCGACACACCGGCCAACGCGGTGGTCTTCGACAGCCGCAGGCTCGACCGGCCGCTGCCCCCGCTCGACGAGCGGGCCCGGTTCACCTGCACCCGCTTCTGCCGTGAGCTGCTCGAGCGCCATCGCCCCCGCACCGGGGTCGCGGGCGGGGTCCGCGAGCTGCTGATCCGCACACCGGGCGATATCCCCGATCAGATCGCGGTGGCCAACGAACTGTTCTTGAGCCCGCGCACCTTGTCCCGGCGGCTCAACGAGGAGCAGACCTCTTTTCGCGCCCTGCTCGACGAGGTCCGTCAACTGCTCTCCGAGCAGCTGCTGGCCCACACCGACCTGACCACCGAGCAGGTCGCCGCCCGGCTGGGCTATGCGGAGGCGGCCTCGTTCATCCGCGCCTTCCGGCGCTGGAAGGGCTGCCCGCCGCAGGAGTTCCGGCTGCGCGGCGGTCGCGAGCTCGCGGTGTCGGGGATCCCGGCGCCGGTCGGCGCGCGCTGAGCGATCCGCACAGCACACCGATCACCGCGAAAGTGAAACGCGCGCAATCGGTTAACAATGACACGCCCATTGACGCTGGCGCCCGTGTCGCTGGGCAGACCACGGCAACGATGCTGTCAGTATGCTGGCATGTCGATCAGCGCCCCTGTCGCGCCGAGCACACCGAAGACCGCCCGCCAGGCCGTCATTCTGGCCGTCTGCTGCGCCGCGGTGGTCATGGCCAACGTTGACACCACCGCGGTCAACGTCGCCCTGCCCGCGATCGGTCGCAGCCTGGGCGGATCGCTAGCCGGCGCGCAGTGGGTGGTCGCCGCCTACACCTTGACCCTGGCGTGCCTGCTGACCTTCTCCGGCTCGCTGGCCGACCGCATCGGCAGGCGCACCGTCTTCCAGATCGGGCTTTCCTTATTCGCCGTGAGTTCGCTGGCATGCAGCCTCGCGCCGTCGGTCGGCTGGCTGATCGGGTTCCGGGTGCTGCAAGCCGTCGGCGGGTCGATGCTCAATCCCGTTGCCATGGCGATCATTACGAGCGTTTTCACCGAGCCGGGGCGGCGGGTGCGCGCCATCGGCATCTGGGGCAGCTCGGTGGGGATCGGCATGGCCGCGGGCCCGGTGGTCGGCGGGCTGCTGGTGGAGACCGTCGGCTGGGAGGCGGTGTTCTGGATCAACGTGCCGATCGCGATGGCGGCGCTGGCGTTGACGTTCCTGGTGGTGCCGCAGTCGCGCGCCGAGCGCCCGCGCGCCTTCGATCCGGTGGGCCAGCTGCTGGTGATCGGGCTGCTGGGGCTGCTGGTGTTCGCGATCATCGAAGGCCCGCACCGGGGTTGGCTCGCGCCCGAGACGCTGGGCAGTTTCGCCGGGTCGGCGCTGTGTCTGGCCGTGCTGCTGTGGCACGCCCCGCGCCACCCGCAGCCGCTGATCGAGCTGCGGGTGTTCCGTTCGGCGCCGTTCACCGGCGCGTTCGTGATCGCGATCTTCGGTTTCGCCGCGATGGGCGGGTTCTTGTTCCTGAATACGTTCTATCTGCAGGAGATTCGCCACGATTCGCCGTTGACGGCCGGGCTGGCGCTGCTGCCGATGGCGGCGGCGATGTTCGTGTTCGGGCCGATGTCGGGGCGCCTGGTCGCCGAACGCGGGGCCCGCAGCGCGCTCACCGCGGGCGCGATCGTGGCAACGGCCGCGGCGGCGGTGCTGACGGTGACCTTCGACGGCAGCGGAAAACTGTTGCTGCTGCTGGGCTATGGGCTCTTCGGCGCGGGCATCGGACTGCTCTACACCCCGATCACGGCCACCGCGGTGGCGGGTCTGCCGCCCGCGCAGGCCGGGGTGGCGGCGAGTCTGGCGACGACCTCGCGCCAGGTCGGGCAATCACTGGGTGTCGCGCTGATCGGCTCGCTGATCGCCAGCCACCCCGGCGCGCTGGCCTCGGCCGCGAGCTTCCGCACCCCGGCGCATCTGGGCTGGCTGACCATCACCGCCTTGTGCGTGGCCGCGCTCGTGGTCGCGCGAATCAGCACCACCACCATCGTGATTCACCGCCGCCGCTGACCCGGCGCCGTGGCGGTCGCGGTTTGTGCACTACGCCCGCAATCGATCGGCACACCCCCACGTCCTCCCGTACTATCTCGATCGAGACACCGGCCGGGGAGATGTTAGGAGGACGGTGTGGGACCTCGCATCCGCAACGGGACCCTGTGGTTGCGACGCTTCGCCGGAACGACACCGGGGGTGATCGTTGTCGTCGCCGTCGTGTCGGTGGTGCTGTGCCTGCTGGCCGGTTTCGCCGCCATGAGCCAGATGAGCGGCAAGAACGCCCGTCAGGACAGCGCACTCGAACGCACCGAGCCGCGCGCGTTCGCGGCGCAACGGCTGTATGTGGCGCTCTCGGCGGCGGATTCGACCGCGGCGACCGCGTTCCTGACCGGCGGGCTCGAGGCCGGCGCGGTGCGCGGGCAGTATCAGCAGGCCCTCGCCGATGCCGCTGCCGCGCTTTCGGATGCCACGATCAGCGCCTCCGATGAGCAGACCCGCCAGATCGTGGCCAGGATCAGCGCCGACCTGCCCGCCTACACCGGGCTCGTCGAAGCGGCCAGAGCCAACAGCAGGCAAGGGTTCCCGGTCGGCGCCTCGTATCTGGCCGAGGCTTCGGCGGTGATGCAGTATTCGCTGCTGCCCAACGCACAGCGGCTCACCGAGGCCAGGTTCGCGGCGGTGCGCGCCGATCAGCACGCGATCGGCGCGTTGCCGGTGGTGAGCATCGTGCTGGTGTTGCTGGTGCTGATCGCCTGTGCGGTGGCCTCGGCGCTGCTGGTGCGGCGCACCAATCGCCGCGTCAACGTCGGTGTGGTGGTGGGCGCGGGCGCGGCGGGGGTGGCGCTGCTGTGGCTGGTGCTCGCCTCGAGCGTGGCCGCGGCCAACCTCGACACCGGTGCCTCCGGTGCCAGCAGCCGCTTCGAAACTCTTGCCAAGGCCCGCATTTCGGCCCAGCAGGCGCGCACCGACGAGACACTGCAGCTGGTCACCCGCGGCGACATCACCGCCGGTGAGGAGCGCTACACCACACACGCCGGCGAGCTGCGCGATCGGCTCGCCACGGTGGTCGGCGCGGATTCACCTGCCGCCCAAGCACTCACCAGCTGGACCGAAGGCCATCGCTGGCAGGTGGCCGCCTATCAGTCCGCCGACTATCCGGCCGCGGTGGCGCAGGCGATCGGTGCGACGCCGCAGTCCTCGGCGACTCGTTTCGCCGCACTCGATCGCGCGCTCACCGACAACCTGGCCCAGTCGCGGCGCGACCTGCGTGGCGGGCTGGACACCGCGGGCACGGTGCTGACCTTCAGCCCGGTGGGCACGCTGGCGTTGCTGGTGTTCGCCGCGGCCGCGGTGGTCGCCGGGCTGTGGCCGCGGTTGAAGGAGTTCCTGTGAAGACATCCGCGCTGGCCGCCGCGCTGCTGGCCGCGACGACGATCCTGGTGAGCGGTTGCGGCGCCGGGGAATTGCCGACACCGAGCACCCTGGACGCGGTGCATCCGACGCCCGCGGGCGCAGCAGAGATCACGTCGGCCCCGCAAGCCGAGGGCCAAGCCGACTGCGACGAGGAGGCCTCGTTACGCCCCGGCCCGTTGCCGAAGCCGGGTGCGATGCCGCCGGGCTCGGCGATGGCCGCGATCGTGGCGCGCGGCAGCCTGCGCGTCGGCGTCGACCAGAACACCTACCTGTTCGGGTTCCGCAACCCGGCCACCGGCAGGCTCGAGGGTTTCGACATCGATATCGCGCGCGAGATCGCCAGGGATCTGTTCGGCGATCCGGACAAGATCGAGTTGCGGTCGGTCAATGCCGCCGAACGCATTCCCGCGCTGCGCGAGGGCAAGGTCGACATGATCGTGCGCACGTTCTCGGCAACCTGTGAGCGTCGCCGCGAGGTCGACTTCTCTGCGGTGTATTACCGTGCTGCACAACGCATCCTGGCCCCGGCCGAGTCCCGTATCGCCGCCAGCGCCGACCTGGCAGGCAAACGGGTCTGTGTAGCGCGCGGCACGACCGCGGCGGGTCCGCTGTTCGGTATGGCCAAGCGTCCGATGGTGTTCGGTGTCGCGAACTGGACCGACTGCCTGGTCGCCCTGCAGCAGGGCAATGTGGACGCGATCAGCGGTGATGATCCGATCCTGTTCGGGCTCGTCGCCCAGGACCGCACGCTGCGGGTGGTCGGCGAACCGATCGGTATGGGCGCGTACGCGGTCGGGGTGCCCAAGGGCAGCGCGGAGCTGGTGCGGTTCGTCAACGGTGTGCTCGAACGCCTGCGCGCCGACGGCGGCTGGCAGCGCATCTACACCGACCGGCTGGCCGCGCTTGGTCCCTCACCGGGCCCGCCGATCCCGCGGTATGTGGGATGAGCCCGGCCGTGGCGCCGTTGACCGTCGCCGAGATCGACCGCGAATTGGCCCGGCGCGGCACCGAATTCGATTCGATCACCGCGATCATGCTCGAGCTGGACAAGCATCCGGGGCTGAGCCTGGTTCGGCACTATCCGCCGTCGGGGGTGACCGAGGCACGCTGGGATCCGGTGCGCGAGGCGCTGGCGTTGATGTGGGAGGACCTGGCCAGGATGCGCGCGATCCTCGAGTCCGCGCGTGCGGTGCGCGGCACCCGCGCGCGCCTCGACGACGGCGAGCGGGCGCGGTTGACCGAGATCCTGCGCGGGCGACCGCACGAGGTGTCGCGCACGCCGATCCCGTTGGCGCAGCGCTCGCTGACCGGTCCGAGCGAACACGTGCTGTTCGTCGGGCTCGCCGATACCCTTGATCGCATGCGGGCGACGTTCCCGGTGATCGCCGAGTTCCTCGACGCGGTGGATCAGGTGAACACCCGGGTGATGGCGGGGCTGGCGCCGCTGCAGCACCGGCTCGACCGCGCCGGTGCCCTCACCCCGGAGTTGCGCGCGGTCGGTGACGGGATCGCTGCGCTGCTGAGCCGTTCGGCGACCGACCCGCTGGCCTTGACCGTCGCCGAAATCGATGCCCGGCTGGCCGAACTGGGCCAGGCGCTGGACCGGGAGAGCGCGGTGCTTGCCGAACTCGCGGCGATGAAAGCCAATTGGGCCGCGGCGGTCGCCGAGGTGCGGGCGCGGCTGGGGGTGCTGCTGGCCACCCGCGAGCGTGCCGCGGCGGCCAAGGCCAGCGTCGAGGCCACTCTGGTGTCGGGTCCGTTGCCGGTGCCCGTAGCGGATGGTGAGCGGTTGCGTGCGCAATTGGCGCTGGTGGCCGCCGATCCCGGTGCGGGCGCGGCGCTGATCGATCTGCGCCGCCGCATCGACACCGCGAACGCGGCAGCCCTCGAGGCCGAGCAGCTGGCCACGGGACTGCTCGAGCGGCGCGGGGAACTGCGTGGCCGGTTGGCCGCCTATCAGGCCAAGGCGGCGCGCCTGGGCGTCGGTGAGGACTCGGATCTGCTTGCCGCGCATCAGCGGGCGAGTGAGCTGCTGGCGCGCACGCCGTGCGATCTGGCCGCGGTCACCCGCGCGGTCGCCGACTATCAGCATCTGATCGCGCAGAAATCGGGGAGACGATCATGAGCGAGCAACCGGGAGGGGGAACCATGACCTGCACGGAGCCGGGCTGCACGGGCACCGTCGAGGACGGATATTGCACGGTGTGCGGTAGCGCACCGGCTGCCGCGAGCCAGGCGTCAACGGCGACAACCGCTTCGGGCCCCGCGGCGACCTCGGTCGTCGAAAAGCCTTCAGTCCCCACGACGTCTTCCTTCCCCGAGACGACCTCTGTCACCGAGACGACCATCGAGTCGGTGCCGCGGCACTGCACCGAACCCGGTTGTGGCGGCACGGTCATCGACGGCTACTGCGAGATCTGCGGCACCGCACCGGCGGAAGCGGCCACTGTCCAGTCGCACGCAACCACCCCCGCGCCGGTGCGGTGTGAGGAACCCGGGTGCGGCGGAACACTTGTCGACGGCTATTGCGCGGTGTGCGGTGCCGCGCCCGCCCCGGCCACGGCCGCGCTGGTGTCGACGCCGAGCAGCAGGACCGGGTCGCGGTCGGTGCGCACGGCCCGCTCGTCGTCGCGGTCGAGCAGGCGCGGACGTTTGGGCGCGGGCATGGTGGAGGTGCCGCCGGTGCCGCGCATCGATCCGGCCTCGGCGGTGATGACCGAGCCCGAGGTGCCCGAGGCCAAACGCTACTGCGGTAAGTGCGAGAAGCCGGTCGGGCGCAGCCGCGACGGCAAACCCGGTCGCGCCGAAGGGTTCTGCCCGCATTGCGGCACCCGCTATTCGTTCACCCCGAAGCTGGCCAAGGGTGATCTGGTCGCCGGCCAGTACGAGGTGGCGGGCTGTCTGGCCCACGGCGGGCTCGGCTGGATCTATCTGGCGATCGACCGCAATGTCAGCGACCGGTGGGTGGTGCTCAAGGGCCTGCTCAATGCCGGTGACGCGGACGCGATGCTGGCGGCGGTGGCCGAGAAGCGGTTCCTGGCGCAGGTCGAACATCCCAGCATCGTCAAGATCCACAACTTCGTCGAGCACGCGGGCGCCGACGGGGTCGCGGTCGGCTACATCGTGATGGAGTACGTCGGGGGCACCTCGCTCAAGCAGATCCTGCGCAGCCACCGCGAAGCCACCGGCGGGTTCTTGCCGCCTGCGCAGGCGATCGCCTATGTGCTCGAGATGCTGCCGGCGCTGGGCTATCTGCATTCGCTGGGCCTGGCCTACTGTGATTTCAAGCCCGACAACGTGATGCAGACCGACGAGCAGCTCAAGCTGATCGATCTGGGTGCGGTGATCGCGATGGACGATCAGGACAGCCCGATCTACGGCACCATCGGCTATCAGGCGCCCGAGATCGCCGAGACCGGGCCCACCGTGGCCACCGAGGTGTACACGGTCGGGCGCACGCTGGCGGTGCTGCTGGTGGCGGTGCCCCAGCGCGGCGGGCATTTCGGGGCGCTACCGGGCCCGGAAACCGAACCGCTGCTGGCTACCTATGATTCGCTGTACCGGTTCCTGCTGCGTGCCACCGACGACGATCCCGACGCCCGGTTCGCCTCGATGGAGGAGACGGCCGATCAGCTGACCGGGGTGCTGCGCGAGGTGCTTTCGCTCGAGGACGGGGTGCCACGCGCGGGCATGTCGAGCTATTTCGGGCCGCCGCGCGCGGTGTTCGGGGTCGGCGATCCGGTGACGGCTTCCAGTGTTGTTGCGGGGCTTCCGGTGCCGTTGGTCGATCCGAGCGACAGCGCGGCCGCGTTGCTGGCCACCACCAGCGGCACCACTCCGGCGGAGCTGACGCAGGCGTTCGAGGCGGGGTTGCGTGCGGTGGTCACCGGGCGCGGGGAATCGACCGAGATCCCGCTGCGGTTGATCAGGGCCGCCCTCGAGGTGGGCGACACCGCCGAGGCGGACCGGCGACTGACCGAGGCGGCCGCGAGCATTCCCGGCGATTGGCGCCTGACCTGGTATCGCGGCCAATCCCGGCTGCTATCGGGTGATTTCGCGGACGCACGCACCGAATTCGATGCCGTCTACACCGCGTTGCCCGGTGAATCGGCGCCGAAGCTGGCGCTGGCCGCTGTCGCCGAACTGTCCGGCGCCGCCACCGCGGACGCCGAGGGTTTCGCGGCCACTCAGCACCGGCGCAGCGCGGCCCGCTTCTATGAGACGGTGTGGCGCACCGACCGCGGATATTTGAGCGCGGTGTTCGGGCTGGCCCGGTTGCGGGCGGCGGCCGGTGAACGCGAGGGCGCGGTGGCGGTGCTCGATCAGGTCGATGCGGGGTCGGCGTTGTTCACCGAGGCCAGGATCGCCGCGGTGGACACCGTGCTGGCCGATCGGACACCCGAGGAGCTGACCGAGGCGATCCTGCGCGACGCGGGTGATCGGGTGACGCGACTGCGGGTCGATTCGAAATACCGTGCCGCCCAAGTGCGTTTGCGGGTGCTCGAGGCGGCGTTGGCGTGGCTGGGTGCGGGCCGCTCGCGCGCCGATCAGCAGCCGCTGCTGGGCGCCGATCTCGACGACACCGGTGTGCGGACCGGTCTGGAGCGCTGCTACCGCGATCTGGCGCACGAAACCGAGGACATGTGGGCACGATTCGCGTTGGTGGAACAGGCCAACACCGTGCGCCCGAGGACCACCCTGTGAGTCGGCGCGCCGGCACGCGCGATCTCGGGGACCTGCCGACGCGGCGGGGCAGCTCTCGGTGCGGGGGTCGTGATGGGTGAAGACGGCGAAACAGCCACTCGCACACCGTTCGTGGACCGTCTACCGCATCTGCTTGCCGCCGAAGTAGTGACAGGCCCAGCAGCGGGCAGCAGACCGGTGCGGCGGTGCGGGCACGGCGATATCGCGTCGATCGGCCAGGTGATAGTGGGCACAGGTGAGGGGTTGTGGTGAACAGACACGGCAAGACAGCCACGGGCACGACAGCAATGCGTGCACGGATACCGCGGTGGGGTGCGCTACGGTCCGTGCTCGACACGGCGGCGCCCGAGAGTGCGCCGAGGGCCCGGGTGGCACCGGTGATCGGTGAGGGGGCGTGGTGAGCGACAACGACGACACGGTGGAGTCGGTGGTGAAATCCCCAGCGGCCGTACCTGTTTCGCAATGTCCGAGCTGCGCGGCCGAGGTGCACGCGCAGGATCGGTTCTGCGAGAACTGCGGTCAGGAACTGGGCGGCAGGCAGGTGGCGTTGCCCCATCACGAGCCGGGTCCGGCGACCGCGTGCGAGGGATGCGGCGGACTGGACTACGACGGTGACGGCTACTGCGCCGGATGCGGGCAGTTGCGCAGGCCGCCGGATCGTTTCGCCGCCGACCTCGGCGCGGTCGCGGTGATCACCGACCGGGGTATCGCGCACGCCCGCAACGAGGACGCGGTCGCCGCCGCGGTCCTCGACGGCCCCGACGGTGGGCCTGCCGCGGCGGTGCTCGCGGTCGCCGACGGGGTGTCCTCCTCGGAGGATCCGCAGGTGGCCTCGGGTGCGGCGGCCAGAGCCGGTGTCGAAGCCACCCGGGTCGCGCTGCTCGACGGGCAGCCTGCCAGCGAGGCGGCGATGGCCGGGCTGGTGGCGGCGGCCACCGCGGTGCGCGAGAGCGCGGTCACCGACGGCCACGCACCCTCGTGCACGTATGTGTCGGCGATTGTGCGCCCCGAGGCGACCGGCACCGAGATCACCGTCGCCAATGTCGGTGACAGCAGGGCATATTGGTTGCATGCCGATGCGCCCGTGCACCCGGACAACCCGCCGTCGCAGCGGTTGACCGTGGACGACTCGTGGGCTCAGGCGCTCGTCGACGCGGGTGCGATGGACGAGCAGGCCGCGATGAACGATCCCCGCGCGCACACCCTGATCCGCTGGCTCGGCGCCGACGGCCCGGTCAAGCCGTGGTCGGACAGCTGTGTGCGGACCATCCGCACCACCGGGCCCGGGGTGCTGCTGGTGTGCAGCGACGGGCTGTGGAATTACCTGTCCGACGCGATCGCCCTCGCCGAGGTGGCGACCGCGCACCCGCCGGCCGTCGCGGCCCGCGAACTGGTCGAGTTCGCGCTGCGCTGCGGCGGCAGCGACAACATCACCGTCGCGATCGTCCCCGTCCCGTGGACCGTAGATCCAGGAGTAACCCCGTGAGTTCCGTGGCAGGCAATGGTATTTCGGTCGCTGTCGATCAGAACGAGTATCTGGCCGACGGGGTCGGCGTCGTCGATGCGGTGGTGACGGTGGAGACCGCGGCCGATCTGGTGGTCGCCGCGCCTGCGCAGCAACGTCTCGAGTTGCTGATCCTGGACTGCTCGGGCTCGATGGCCACCGGGCGCAAGTTCCCGGGCGCCCGTGAGGCCGCGCTCGCGGCATTGGAGGTGATGGCCGAGGGCACCCAGTTCGCGATCATCGAGGGCACCGCGATGGCACGGCTGGCCTTCCCGAACGACGTGCCGTCGCTGCCTGCCAACTACGAGTCCCGTGCCGCGGCGCGGCGCGCGCTCGACAAGCTCAAGCCCGGCGGCGGCACCGCGATGGGCAGCTGGCTCGGGCTGGCCAGGCAGCTGGCCAAGAAGCATCCCGGCGCGATGGTGCACGCGATTCTGCTCACCGACGGCAAGAACGAGCACGAGGAGCCCGCGGCGCTGGCCGCGGAGATCGCGCAGTCCCAGGGCATGTTCACCTGTGACTGTCGTGGCGTCGGCACCGATTTCCGGGTCGATGAGTTGCGGTCGATCGCCTCGGCATTGCACGGCAGCGTCGACATCGTCGCCGATCCGGCCAAGCTGGCCGCGGACTTCGCCGCGATGATGCAGGGGTCGATGGCCAAGGCGATCCCGGAGCTGACGCTGCGGGTGTGGACGCCCGCGGGGGCGACGGTGCGTTTCGTCAAGCAGGTCGCCCCTGCCATCGAGGATTTGACCGCGCGCCGGGTCGACACGGCCGCGCAGGTGGGTGAATATCCGTTGGGCGCCTGGGGTGCCGAAGACCGCGACTATCACGTGCAGGTGCAGGTGGAACCGGCCGCGCCGGGGCGGGAGAAGCTGGCCGCGCGGGTCAGTGTGGTCAGCGGGGATCAGGTGCTCGGGCAGGGCCTGGTGAAGGCGGTGTGGACCACCGACACCGAGTTGTCGGCCCGGATCAGCAGGCGGGTCGCCCATTACACGGGGCAGGCCGAGTTGGCGCAGGCGGTGCAGGAGGGGTTGGCCGCGCGCAAGAGCGGTGACGCCGACACCGCGACAGCCAAATTGCGTCGGGCGGTCGAGTTGGCGGCGGAGTCGGGCAACGAGAGCACCGCCAAGCTGTTGCGTGGGGTGGTGGAGGTCGATGAGGGCAGCGGGACGGTCCGGTTGCGGGCCAGTGTCGAAGCCGCCGACGAGATGGCCCTGGATGCGCGCTCGACCAAGACCGCGAGGGTCAGGAAGGAGGGCTGATGGGCACCTGTCCGGAGGGGCATTCGTCGAGTGCGCTGGACTACTGCGATGTGTGCGGGGCGCCGATGGCGCCGGTCGCGGCGCCGGTGTCGCGGTGCCCCTCGTGTGGTGCGCCCAGCGGTGGGCGGTTTTGTGAAGTGTGCGGGCATGATTCGGCGCTGCCCGCGCCCGTGTCGCGGCCCGCTGCCACCGCGGAACACGCTGCCGCGGCGCAACCCGGCGCCACTGTGGATCCTGCTTCCGTAGCGGACCCGGCTGCAACAGTGCAACCGGCTACCGCAGTGGAATCCGCTGCCACGGTTCAACCGGCCGCCACGGTGGTCAATGTCGCGGCGACGGTCGCGTGGGTGGCCACCATTACCGCCGACCGCGCGTTCTACGACCGGGTGATCGCGCGCAAGGGTCCCGACGCCGATCAGGTCGGGTTCCCCGACTTCTATCCAGAGCGTCGAATTGTGTTGTCGCGCAGTGAGATCCTGATCGGCAAGCGCAGCGTCTCCCAAGGGGTGCGTCCTGATATCGATCTGGGGATCGCACCGGCCGATGTCGGTGTCTCGCGCACGCACGCCATGCTGCATCTGGATGAGAACGGGTTGACGGTCACCGATCTGGGGTCCACCAACGGCACCAGTGTCAACGGCAGCGACGAACTGATTCCGGCGAAGGTGGCGGTGCCGCTGCGCAGCGGGGATCGCATCCATCTCGGCGGCTGGACCACGATCGTGCTCTCGACCGAGCCCGGTGGCGTCGAACCCGCCTGAGCGACACCGGCTTTCTGCGTCTGGGACAGCATCGGCCATTTCATGGACAGCGGTGTTCGTCGACGCCTATCGTCGAGAGGCCACGACCAGCGTGTGCAGCCGCCGAGAGGACCCTGCCATGGCCCAGCCGCAGCTACCCACCGCGGCGACGGTGCCGCCGCAGCACCGATTCGATATCGGTCCCGCGCGATATCCGACGTTGTTCGCCGCCACCACCGTCCCGATCCCGATGTCGGACGGTGTGGTGTTGACCGCCGATATCCTGCGCCCCGGCGACAAGGCGGGACCGGCGCGCGAGCCGCTGCCCGCGATCTTGAACTTCACCCCCTACAACAAGATGCTCAACCGCCACGGCATGCGCTGGCACAGCCTGCTGCGGGACTGGGCGGGGCGGATCAGGCCCTCGGATCGGCGGCGGTTCACCGCCCGCGACCTGCTCGGCACGCCCGCGGGTGGGATCCTCGAGCCGTTCACGATCAACCGGACCGCGGTGCGCCGCGGCTATGTCGGGTTGATGATCGATGTGCGCGGCACCGGAACCTCCACCGGCGGTTGGGATTTCTTCGCACCGCGCGAGCAACAGGACTACCTGGAGGTGATCGAGTGGGTGCGTCGCCAACCGTGGTGCAACGGTGATGTCGCGGTCACCGGCGTCTCCTATGGTGCGATCGCGGCGTTGATCGCCGCGGGGCTGCGCCCGCCGGGGTTGCGTGCGGTGTTCGCGATCGAGGCCGGGGAGAACCCGATGCGCGAGCTCGGCTTGACCGGTGGGGTGCCGACGCCGGGGATGCTGCTGTGGATCCTGGCGGTCAACGGGTTCAAGTGGCTGCCGTCGTGGCCTGGTCTGATCCGCGCGGGGCTGCTGGGTGCGTTCCTGCGTGATCGGCTGGCCGATCCGGCCAGCTGGGTGCGCCGCGCGATCGAGATCGGGTTGGTCGCCGAGCATCCCGACAGCTATCTGAACCCGATGTGGGCGGCGAAACTGGCCCGTTTCGAAGACATCACGGCACCGACCTGGCTGCACGGTGGCTGGCACGATGTCTACAACCGCTCCAATTTCCGCATGTACGACCGGATTCCGTTGCTGGGCGGCGCCAAACAGGTGCTGGTCGACGACTCCTATCATCTGAGTGCCGGGTCGGGGTTCGGTGCACCGGACAGCCCGCAGGCTCTGGATGAGTTGCAGTGCGCGTGGTTCGACCGGTGGGTCAAGGGCATCGACAACGGCATCGACGGTTTCGGGCCGATCACGGTGCGCCGACAGGGCGAGGGCGGCTGGCACCAGCACCGCGAGTTCCCGGATCCGGCCGCCACCGTGCGCAGGCTCTATCTGGACAGCGAGAACACCGCCACCGCACCGCATGCGGGCACCGACGCCGCGTTGACGGGCCTGCCGAGCGAGATCGAGGCCCGACTACCGGTGCCGACACGGCGAATCCGGATGGCGTCCAACAACACCGGCATCCTCAGCATGGGGGTGACGTTGCTGTTCGGCAGGCGTTTCGGCACCGATGACCGGCATGCCGAGGCGGGCGCGGTCACCTTCACCAGCGCACCGTTGCCCGAGGATCTCGTCGTGTCCGGTCCGATGAACCTGCATCTGTGTGCCGAGGCCGACGGCGCCGATGCGTTCTGGTCGGTCACCGTCTGCGATGTCGAACCCGACGGGGCCTCGGTGCCGATCACTCGCGGGGCGCTGCTGTCGAGTTTGCGTGCCACCGACCTGGCCGCCAGTGACTATGTCGAGGACGAACTGGTGTTCCCGCTGCACCCGCTCACCGCGGAGTCCGCGCTGGCGGTGGTCCCGGGAGAGCCGTTCACGATCGACATCGAGATCAATCCGACCGAGGCGCTGCTGCGGGCCGGGCATCGGCTGCGGGTCGCGGTGAGCCGCGGCAGTTTTCCACGCCACCTGGTTCCGCCGTGGCGGCGGCGCGGGATGGGCGGGCAGACGATCGTGCTCGATCCGCGCGTGCCGAGCTATCTGAGCTTCTGCGCCCGCTGAAAACCGGTTGCCTGGGCTGCGACCATGATCATCATGGTTGCTTCGGTCTATCTGCTCACCGGTATTCAGGCGGCCGGAAAGTCGACGGTCGCCCAGGCGCTGGCCGAACGGTTGCCGCGTTCGGCGCATGTGCGCGGTGACAGTTTCCGGCGTTTCGTTGTCGGCGGCCGGGCGGAGATGAGCCCGGATCCCTCGCCGGAGGCGCTGGATCAGCTGCGGTTGCGGCATCGGCTGGCCGCCCAGACCGCCGACGGCTACGCCGCGGCCGGGTTCACCGCGATCGTGCAGGACACGGTGCTCGGAGAGTTGTTGCCCTACACCATCGCCCAGCTGCGCACTCGCCCGCTGTATGTGGTGGTGCTCGCGCCGCGACCGGCTGCGGTGGCCGCCCGCGAGTCCGGGCGCGCGAAAACCGCGTACGGGGCGTTCACCGTCGAGGATCTCGACACCGTGCTGCGTACCGAGACACCGCCACTGGGATTGTGGCTGGACTCTTCGGATCTCACGGTCGAGGAGACGGTGACACAGATACTTGCTCGCGCGCAGCCAGTGCGGGACTGACTGCGCGCGAACACCCCTCGACGTCAGTGCTGGTGTGGCACTGGGTGATTGGTCAGTGGCGTCAGCTGGTGGATGTCGTGGCGTTCGCGCAGTGCGGCGATCTCGGCCGGGTCGGGTGCGCCGCCGGAGCGCAGCAGATCGGTCAGCTCCTGCAGATACACCTCGTGCCCCGACGGGGAGACCAGGAACAGCATCTTCGCGGTCTCGGTGCCCGGGTTGAAGAACGCGTGCGGGCATCCGGCCGGAACATGCATGAAACTGCCTGGCCCGCCCCGGAATACGGCGGTGCCGTCGTCGGCCTCCCAGCCACGCCAGTCGCCGGTGGGCGCGGATTTGGGGTGGAAGGCGAGCAGGTCCAGTTCGCCGTCGAGCACGAAGAACACTTCCTCGGCGTGGCCGTGCCAGTGCGCGCCGACATCGAAACCCGGTGGTACGTCGGCTTCGAAGGTCGACCAGATCGCCGAGCGTTCCGCGCCGGCTTTCAACGTCATGGTTTGCAGTCGGCGTCCCGCCCCCTGCGGCAGCAGCAGTCCATCGGTCATTGTTCCTCCAGCGCAAGTGATCTGCACTCACGCTAACGACCAGCGCCGGATTCGGTCTTGATACCGCTGCGGTTAGGCAAGATGTTGCTACGCGTGACCCGAATCCCCGGACGCCAGGGCGACTTCCGGGCTACCTGGGCCCCAGTCCCGTGCTCTGCCCCGCCGCGGCGTCAGAGCATGCACTCGTTGCGACCGGTTGGGAGGCCAGTGGTTGGTGGGTGGCTCTGTTTCGGCGCAGGCACCTTCCAACGAACGAGCACCGTCGGCGGCGGGCCTCGGCGTCCTCAGGGGGCGGCGGGCGGCGCCGGCAGCGGGGTGAGGTCGTGAGTGGCCGGTCCTTCGAGCAGGGTGCCGTCGGCGGCGAAGCGGGAGCCGTGCAACGGGCAGTCCCAAGACCGTTCGGCGTCGTTCCAGGTGAGGATGCCGTAGAGGTGCGGGCAGATCGCCGAGACCCGGGTGGTGATGCCGTCGACGGTGCAGGTGGCGGTGGGGCGCAGCCCGTGGCGTTCGACAACGCCGCAGCCTTCGGCGGGAATGTGCTCGCCGCCGTGCGCGGCCGCGCGCAGCCATCCGCCGGTGAGGTGTTGGGCGACAGCGGTATTGGCCATGGCCGCAGCGGCCAGCGCCTTGAGTTCGCCGGGACGCCAGCTGGCCATCGCATCGCTCCAGCGCGGTGGTTTGCCGGTGCGGCGGCCGGCCAGGGCGAGGGCGGCGGCGACACCGTTGGTGAGTCCCCATTTCGCGTACCCGGTGGCGAGCAGGATGTTGTCCTGGCCGGGCAGCAGCGGGCCGACATAAGGCAGCTCGGCGATCGGGGTGTAGTCCTGCGCCGACCATTCGTGCAGAAGCTCCGCGGTGGGGAACCAGGTGCGGGTCCAGGCGATCAAGTCGGCCGCTTTGGCGCGCGGTGCACGGGCACGTCCGACGCCGTGGCCGTTGCCCCCGACGAGCAGCACGTCCCCGTCTGGGGTCGGCGCGTAACGCAGCGACCTGGTGGGGGCGCCTGCGCTGAGGTACATGTCGCGTGGCACCGGTGCGCCGACACGGAAGGCGGCCAGATAGGAGCGTTGGGCCTCGAGCCGGGCGAAGAACCCGCCACGATCCAGGATCGGGGTGCCGGTGGCCAGCACGACCGTGCCCGCGCCGAGCTCACCGTGTTCGGTGTCGATGACCAGATCACCGCCGCGGCCACGGCGCACCCCGCGCACCCGGGTGGATTCGTAGATCGGCGCCGCATGCGATTCGACGCGCGCGGCGAGCGCGGCCAGCAGCGCCATCGGATCGAGTTGCGCCTGATCGGCCAGGCGCACCGCATGGTGGGCCGGGAACGGTGCGTCGAACTCGGTGACGAGTTCGGTGGGCAGCCCGGCTTGCCGGGTCGCGTCGTATTCGGCACGCACCGCGGCGATTTCGGCTTCGGACTGCGCGTAGGTGTAAGCGGCCGCGTGCTGGACCGCCACGCCCTGTTCGGCGCAGAACCGCAGCAACCATTGCTGGCCTGCACGATTGGCGTCGACGTAGGCGCCGAGAGTGGCCAGGGAGTGCCGGGCGCGGATCTGCTGGGCCCGAATTCCCTGGAGCAGACTGATCTTTCCGGTGGTGGCGCCGGTGGTGCCCGCCCCGACCCTGCGGCCTTCGACCACCGCCACCTGCACACCGTTCTCGGCCAGCAGCAGCGCGGTCACCAGACCGGTGAGGCCGGCCCCGATCACGACAGTGTCGAAGCGCGAACCGGGCGTGAGCCGCAGCCGCGCCGGGACCTGGGCGTCGGTCAACCACAGTGAGGTCATAGACCGGACATAACCGGTGTGTGCCACGGCAAACACGGCCCGCCCCGAAAATGGCGGGCGGCGCCGAGGCCGGTTGCCTAGGCTCGGGCCATGAACCTACGCGCGCGCGAGCACGGCCTGGAATTCCCCGGGGTGCCAGGAGAATTGAACGCGATCACCGATGTGCCCGGCGTCGAGGTCGGCTACACGACGTTGATCCGCGGTGAGGACGTGCGCACCGGTGTCACCGCGATTCTGCCGCGCGGCAAGGCCGGGGTGTTCACTCCGTGTGCGGCGGGCTGGTTCTCGCTCAACGGCAACGGCGAGATGACCGGCACCACCTGGCTCACCGAGACCGGGTCGCTGACGTTGCCGGTGCTGATCACCAACACCCATGCGGTGGGTACCTGTCATCGCGGCATCATCGACTGGCTGGTCGGGGCGTTTCCCGAGCTGCCAGAGGATTGGTCGCTGCCGGTGGTCGCCGAGACCTGGGACGGCTATCTCAACGATATTCGCGGCGCGCATGTCACCGCGGCCGATGCGGTGGCCGCGATCGAGTCCGCGGCGGGCGGGCCGGTCGCCGAAGGCAGTGTCGGCGGCGGCACCGGCATGAACTGCTATGCCTACAAGGCGGGTAACGGCACCTCTTCGCGCCGTGTCGATTACGGCCCGGACACCTACACCGTCGGCGCGTTCGTGCAGGCCAACTTCGGTGCGCGCCGCGAACTGGTGATCCGTGGTGTGCCGCTGGGCAGCCAGCTCGCCGACGACGACCCGATGCGCGAGTGGGTGGCGCCCTCGGGCTCGGGGTCGGTGATCGTGGTGCTCGGCACCGACGCGCCGCTGCTGCCGGGGCAGCTGACCGCGATGACGCGGCGGGTGTCGCTGGGGCTGGCCCGCACCGGAACCACCGGCTCGCATTTCTCCGGCGATATCTTCCTCGGCTTCTCCACGGCCAACGCGGGTGCGCTCACCAGCGCCTTTCCCGACGGCGACCATCGATACGAGCAGCTGCGGTTCATTCCGTGGGGCCAGCTCAACCCGTTCTACGAGGCGGTGGTGCAGGTGGTGGAGGAGGCCGTGGTCAACGCCTTGTTCGCCGGGCAGACCATGATCGGGCGCGACGGTCACCGCGCACCGGGCATGCCGGTGGACACGGTGGTGAAACTGCTGGCCGCACACTGACGTTCACGGCGACCCGACCGGATACCGCATCAGCTCGGCCTCGGTGGCCTCGTGCACGGCCAGCCAGCGCACGAACTCCTCGAACGACTCCCTGCGTTCGGCGCCTGCGCTGGCCAGCATCTCGTCGAGCAGCTCACGCATCCGAGTGTGTTGCAGCACAAGCAGTTCCACCACGTTTCGATGATGCCGCGTGCTCATTGTCTTTCCTCGTTCTCCGACCGCGATGTCGGGGCTATTTCGGGACCAGGATCCCGGTCAGGTCGGCCTTGCTGATCGGGGTCGACGGGTTGGCCTGGGCGGTGCACATCAACTTGATCGAGGCGATCGCGGCGTCCACCCTGGTCGCGTCGGTGGCCGAGCTGTTGTTGCCGCGTTGTTCCTGTTCCAGGAATTTGGTGACGGTGATGCGCTGCTTGTCGGCGTCCTGGGCGAGGAATTCGGTGCACGGGGTGTCACCGCCCTTGTTGACGAGCTTCTTCGCGTCGTCCCCGCAGCCGCCGAGCAGCAACGTCGCGGCCAGCGCGGTGAGGACTATCGATCCGGTCTTGTTCATGATCAACCACCCAGCAATGTCGAGGCGAGATTGTCCGCGTCGAGCACCTCGAGAGCCTGACGGCGCACGTCGGCGCAGTGCTGCTCGGTGATGGTGTCGATGATCGCGCGGTTGGTCAGTACGGTGTCGTTCAAGCCGCCGTTGCGAGCGGCCCAGTTGTGCACGGTGCCGTTGAAAGCCACCCGCGCCGCGATCGCGCCCTCGACGCGCCACTTGCCCAGGTCGGTGTTCATCATGTCGCACAACTGTTTTCCGGCCGCAGGACTGACCTGGTCGGGGTCGGGAACTTGGGCTTTCGTCGAGGGCATGGGTAGTGAGATAGTGCGGTCGGTGGGGGTGGCGGGCACCGGATCCTCGGTGGCGGTGTTCGCGCACGCGGCCAGCACTCCGGCGCACGCACCGGCGAGCAGTAAGGCGCGCACCGCGGGCCGGTGGCGATGTCGAGTCATGGTGAGCGTCCTCAGAATTCGATGGGCCAGGCTATGGGCGCAATACCCGTGCCAGGCCCGGCCAATCAGTGACCTGCTTGATCGTGCAGGCGCATCCCTTCGCGGGCCTTGAGCCTGCGGTGTTCGAAGACCACGAGCAGCACACCGACCACGAGCAGCAGCACGGTCGCCACGGCGCCGATCACGGCCCAGCCCGCGAACCCGTAGCCCGCTGCGGTCAGGGTCAGGCCAAGGCCGACCAGACCGAGCGCGACCAGGACGATGCCGGGCCAGTTGCGGGTGTCTTCGATGGATTCCCCGACGTGGGTGCGGGTGGTGCGGGTGTAGTCGGGGAAATTGTCCTCGGGCGGGCTGTGGTGCTCGGCACCGCTGTGTCCCGTGGTCGATTCGTTCGGTCCGGGAAGCATGCTGGATCCTTTCTGGTCCGCCCCCGCAACGGGGGCGTTGCCTCGTATACCCCGCCCGCCCCAGGTCAATCGCGGGCTGGTTGACCACGGGGAGCCCGGGTATGCGATCCGTACCGAGGTCGACGCATGCGACCTGGGCGGCTCCATGCATGATCAGAAGGGAACGACCGGTGATGAGCGAGGATCGGCTCGGGCCCGAGACTGCTGCCGGCGGCGAGCGCGACACCCTGCGCCGCGAGACCGACATCGAACGCCTCGACCGCAATTGGACCAGCCTGGTGCAGGAATTGCGGGTCGTGCAAACCGGCGTCCAGTTCCTCATTTCGGCGCTGCTGATCGTGCCGTTCCAGCAGACCTTCGACCAGCATCTACAGGATCACTTGCCGCTGTTGTATCTGATCACGTTGGGCGCGGCCATCGCAGCGACGGTGTTCCTGGTCGCGCCGGTGGCCTGGCATCGGATCCTGTTCCGGCGCCACCGGCTGGGTGAGGTGGTCGCCGCGGCGCACCGGTGCGCGATCGCCGGGATCGTGTTGCTCGGGGTGGCGTTGATCGGTGCGATGGCGATGGTGTTCGACATGGTCGCCGGGACGGTGGCGGGGGTGACGGCAGGCGTGGTCACCGCGGCGCTGTTCGTGCTGGCGTGGTTGGTCGTGCCGTGGCACTGGCGACGCGGCAGTCCGCCCGAGGACGCCTGACCCGGCACGGCAGTGCGCCAGTGATCGCACCGGGCACTCACCGTTCGAGGCATCTTCGTTCCCGAGTGTGCGTCTGTCTGCGAGCGGCGGTGTTCAGCACTGCGGACTGCGGTGTTCGGCAAATGGTTTCGCCGGGCGACGCACCGCGGCGTCCGGCACACCATGCGGGGCGGTCCTCGCGTCCGTCGTCGAGGTACTTGCGGTTATTGGAGGCGGTCAACCCGTCAGCGCGCGGAGGAGACGATCTCTCCTGCGTGGGCGGGGGCGGCGCGGTGGTAGGCGGTCAAGGTTTCCAAGGCGACCTGGTCCCAGGCGTAGCGGCCCGCGGCACGCTGATAGCCTGCCGCACCCCAGGTTTCGCGCAGTGTGCGGTCCTCGAGCAGCGGGCGGACCGCGCGGGCGAGGGTGACCGGATCCGGTGGTGCGACCAGCCGGCCGGTGACCCCGTCGACGACGGTGTCGAGCAGCCCGCCGACCGCGGTGGCCACCACCGGTTTGCGGCAGGCCATCGCCTCGAGCGCCACCATCCCGAACGGCTCGTACCACGGCGTGCACAACACGACGTCCGCCGAGCGGTACCAGCGCGGCAGCTCGCTGCGGCGCACCGGGCCGATCATCCGAAGTCGTTCGTGCACACCATATTCCATGGCGAGCCGGCGCAACCGCCTGCCTTCGCTGTCGTCGTCGACATCGTCACCGACCGGGCCGCCCGCGATCACCAGCTCGGTGTCGGGCAGCTCGGTGAGCGCTTTGATCGCGACGTCGAAACCCTTGCGCGGCACCAGCCGACCCACCGACAACACCCGGTGCATGCGGCGGCGCTGCCCGCGTTCGGCGGCCGGGCCTTCGGGGGTGAACGCGGACAGGTCGATTCCCGACGGCACGATCGAGACGCGGAACCTCGGCACACCCATCCTGGCCAGCTCGACCACCTCCTCGGAGCAGGTGGCCACGATGTGGGCGGCGCGTCCGGCGATGAGCCGTTCGAAACGGATGCGGCTGCGGGGGCTGGCATCGGCCAACCCGAGGTGACGACGGCGCACGGTGCCCAGGGCGTGGAAGGTGACCACCACCGGTATGCCGTTGGCGCGTGCGGCCAGCTCCGCGGCCAGACCCGACATCCAGAAGTGCGCGTGCACGATGTCGGGAGTGTCCAGACCCCACTGTCGTTGCAGGACGGTGCCGAAATCACCGAGGTGGGGCAGCACACGGTCGCTGGGGATCGGCTCTGGTGGTCCCGCGGTCACATGGACGACTCGGTAGCCCGCGTCGGTGGTCACCTCCCGCGGCAGACTCGGATGGTCACGGCGGGTGTAGACGGTGACCTCGTGCCCGCGCCGGGCGTAAGCCTGCGCCAGTCCGGCGACGTGGACGCTGCGCCCGCCGGTGTCGGTCGCGCCGAGTTCGGCCAGCGGGCTGGCGCACTCGGACACCATGGCAACTTTCACGATGTGCTCCGTTCTCACCACGGGCGCCGGGCGAACCGCGCTGCGGCGCCCGCGACCAGGGCTCGCGTGCGGTGTCTGGAATTCGGCTCCACGCCAGTTATGCCCGCGCGATCGCGAACGAAACCTCCGACTCGGTTCGGCGATCCAGGACCGACAGCGGCCCTATCCACGAAATAGCCACGGGAGCAACAGAATTCGACTCTACAGGGGTCACATGATCGATATGACAACACCGAACGCCACCGCGGTACACACCACGATCACCGCTACCGTCGCGACGATCGCCCCGACACCGGTACCGGGAAAGCTGTGACGGGTCGACTCAGTGTGTTCCATGGGTTAGACGTACCCGCTTGGGCGCCGACCAATCCCGTGACGCTGCAGTGATACGGATTCACTCTTGTTCGCCACCCGCTGGCCAACCCGAATGGGGCGCGGACGGTGACCGAGGCGACCAGCACATTCCCGGCGCGGGCAAACGCGGCATCCAACGACGTCCTGAGCGTCGCGCTGTGCGGTGATGCCGACGCCGGGCGAGAGCCGCCGAGCCGGCTTCGTGCTCGAGTGGGAACTGGTGGCGGACGCTACTCGCGAAACGCCGCCACGGATTCCCACTCGGGCACGAGACCCGCTAGCGCGGTGCGATGACCGCGATGGTTGGCGCGTCCACTGGGACAACAGCTTCGGCAGGTGCGCGGGTGACCGTCACCCAGGTGTTGTTGACCGCGGCGTTGCCGGAGAAGGTGTCGGTGAGGGAAGGGTCGTGCAGCAGGTTGACGTTGGCGCCGGGCAGGGCGGCCGCGACCGACCAGCCGACGCCCGGTTCACGGTGACCCCAGCCGTGCGGGACGGCGATGGTGCCCGCGCGGATCTCGTCGCTGACCTCGAGGGGCACCACGATCGAGCCGGTGGGGGAGGTGACCGCGACACGTTCACCGTCGGCCAGCCCGCGCGCGGACGCGTCGGCGGGGTGCATGAGCGCGGTGCAGCGGTCGCGGCCTTTCACCATCGCGGGGACGTTGTGCAGCCAGGAGTTGTTGCTGCGCAAGTGACGGCGGCCAATCAGCTTCAGGTCGTAACCGTCGACGGGCGTGGTGAGCGCGTGGCCGGCGCGAGCCTCGTCGAGGACGGCACGGGCGGCGGCGAGGAAATCCGGCGGCGCCAACCGCACCTTCCGGTTCCAGGTGCCGATCAGCTTGCGCAACCGAGGTTCGAGCGGACCGAGATCGATACCACCGGCCGACGCGCGTGCCTTGGCCACCGACAGTCCTTTACGCCCGCGCCGCAACACCCCGTGCGGACCGGTCGCCACCCCGACCGTGGCCAGCCGCACCGGACTGGCTTGTCCGAGCACCGCATTCAGCGCGCGCCCAGTGACCCTTCGGGCGGGCAACGGCACCAGCTCGGTCACCATCCGCGCCATGATCTGCCAGTCCTCGAGCCCGTCGGCGGGCGGCTCGAAGACGCGGGCGTCGTAGCGCAGGTTGTTGCGGACACCTGAACAGCGGGAACAGAATGTTGACGTCCTCACGCTCCAACGGCGAGATCGGCGGCAGGATGATGTCGGCATGCCGGGTCGTCTCGGTGACGTACATGTCAACGGCGACAAAGAAATCCAGCGAATCCAACGCCGCACCCAGGCGCCCGCGCTGCGGTGTCGAGAGCACCGGGTTGCCCGCATAGGTGATCATCGCGCGGATCCGGCCCTCGCCTTCGGTGAGAATCTCCTCGGCGAGCGCGGCCACCGGCAGTTCGGAGCGAAACGACTTGTGCGCGCCGGAACGATCGGTCCACGCGCCGTAACCCATCGGCAGAAACTTCGCATACCGTGCCGCGTCGACCGGCGGCGTCGCGAACATCTGCCCGCCCACCCGATCGAGATTGCCGGTGACCGCGTTGATCGTGTTCACCAGCCAATGGGTGAGCGTGCCGGTCACCTGCTGGCACACCCCGATCCGCGCATACAGCACCGCTGAGGGTGCGGCGACGTGCTCGCGGGCGAGTTGGCGGATGGTGTCGGCATCGACACCGGCATAACCGGCCATCCGTTCCGGGTCGGCATCGGCGACCAGGGCCCGCAGCTCCGCCCAGCCGGTGCTCTGCTTGCCGATCGCGCGTTCGTCGCACAGGTTCTCGGTGACCAGCACATGCAGCATCCCCAGCAACAGATACACATCACCGCCGGGACTGACCGGCACATGCTGATCGGCCAGTCGCGCGGTCTCGGTCCGGCGCGGGTCGATGACGACGACCTTCCCGCCGCGCCGGCGCACCTCCCGAATCCGCTGTTTGGCGTTGGGCATCGTCGTGATCGACCCGTTCGACACCGCAGGATTCGCGCCGAGGATCACCAGCCGATCGGTGCGATCGATGTCGACGATCGGCATCAACACATTCGACCCGAACATCCGCCACGCCACGAACTCCTGCGGGAACTGGTCGATCGAGGACGCCGAATAGAAGTTGCGGGTCAACAACACCGCACGCAGCAGACCCCCGTAGATCACCGACGAACTGTGCGCGGCGGGATTACCCAGATACATGCCGATCGCGCTCGGCCCGTACGCGCGCCGGATCGCGCGCAGCCGCTGCCCGATCTCAGCAAACGCCTCGTCCCACCCGATCGGCTCGAACCCCTCACCCACCCGGCGCACCGGGGTCCGCAACCGGTCCGGATCATGATGCAGCCCACCCATCGCGGTCGCTTTCGGGCAGATGTAGCCCGCCGAGAGCACGTCGTCGGGGTCGCCTTCGATCCGGGTGACTCGGTCGTCCTCGACGGTTACCAGAATCCCGCAGTGCGCCTCGCACAGTGTGCACTGGCGGGCAGTCGTGGTCGCGCTCATGAGCTTTCACTCCGCATCGGTCGAACCGCTTGTGTCGGGCGCCGCCGGAGCAGGCCCTGGCCTTGTGTCGAGCTTATCGGCCGAACGCCAATAACACACCTGGGTGTCTGGGACGAATGATGTCGCCACAGTAGCTGGCCCGGTGCGCCCGCACATCGCCTGATCAGGGGACGGCGCATTTCAGCAGGTGAGGTCCGCGCAGAAAAAGACCGCGCAAAAAGAAGTGTCGTTTACCGCGACATTGCCGGCGAAGGTATTTATTGGAGAGATCGTGCAGCAGGTCCTCCCGAAGGTCCTCCCGATGCCGTCGGAGCCCGGCGGTGCCTCGCCGTGCCCAGCGGCTGAACCCGCGCCAACGAGCTTTGCGACACGACTGCGACATTCTCACCACCGCGCCCGGACATCGGACCGGCAGTTTCGTGGCATGACCACATTCGACGGAGTTCGACGTCGCACCGACACGGGCAGCGGCACAGGGGATAAGAGGGATCAGTCTTGACCACTGTCGTAAGAGGGCCAGGTCGGCTGCGGGTCACTCCGGTATCCGATCTACGGTTTCATGTTCGCGAGGTCGGTGCGATAGCCGTGCTAGCGGCGATAGCGCTGACCGTTACGCTCACGCGCTACGAATTCTTCGGCGATGAATTGTATTTCCTGGCGGCCGGACGCCGACTCGCCTTCGGCGGCGCCGATCAAGGCCCGCTGGTGCCGATGATCGCCCACCTGACGCAGCTGATCGCACCGGGATCACTGCTGGCACTGCGTATTCCCGTTGTCGTCCTGAGCGTGGCAGGCATTGTGCTGAGTGCTGCGATCGCCCGCGAGTTCGGCGGCGGCAGACTTCCGCAAACCCTCGCGGCGACCGCCTACGCCACGTCTCCGTTCATGGTCAATCAGTCGGCGATGCTGAGCACTTTCGCCTTCGACGCGACCTTCCTGGCTGTGATCACCTGGCTGTTGGTGCGCTGGGTCCGGACGCGCCAGGACTGGTTACTCTTCGTGTCCGGGGTAGTCGCGGCCATCGACATACAGGTGAAGTGGCTGATTCCGGTGGCCTGGGTGTGCCTCGGGATCGGTGTCGCGGTGTCGGGACCGCGGGCGATGCTGCGTCGTCGCGCATTGTGGTGC
This sequence comes from Nocardia sp. NPDC049149, assembly GCF_043197455.1. Taxonomy (NCBI): domain Bacteria; kingdom Bacillati; phylum Actinomycetota; class Actinomycetes; order Mycobacteriales; family Nocardiaceae; genus Nocardia; species Nocardia sp. NPDC049149. Next base: position 632,771 of record NZ_JBICTD010000004.1, on the reverse strand, counting down.
GGCTCAGCTGTTTTGGCCGCGGCGGCGATCCCGGGGCTGGTCTGGCAATCGGCGCACGGGTGGCCGCAACTGGCCATGGGTGCCGTGGTCGGCGCCGAGCAGGACGCCACCGGTGGTGGACGGATCGGCTGCGTGGTCCAGATGGTCGGACTGGCCGGGCTCCTCGGTGCGCTCTTGCTGGCGTTCGGAATCTGGGGCGCCTTCCGCGTGCACAGTGTGGCGCCCTATCGGTTTCTGGTGCTCGCGTTGCTGCTGTATGCCTGGCTGATCGCCCTCAGTGACGGGCGGCCCTATTACCTGGGCGGGATGTTTCCGGTGGCGTTCGCCGCAGGCGCAGTGAGCCTTTCGCATGTCGGCGTCGAACGGTGGATGCGCATCACCGGGATCCCGGTCGTCGCGATATCGGTGACGACCGTCGTTGCCGCGCTGACCGCGCTCCCGCTGCCGGGTTCCTGGCTCCGCACGCCGATCGACACTGCGAGCCAACTCGTCCAGCGGGTGTCCCTGCACGGCACCGAAGGCTGGTCGCAGCTGACCGAAACGGTCGATGACGCCTACCGGACGTTGACTCCGATCGAACAGCTCGACACCGTCATCATTACCCAGAATTATTGGCAGGCAAGCGCTCTGGAACAGTTCGGCAAACAGTATCGTCTCCCGGCCATCTACAGTCCGAACCGGGGCTTCGGCTACTTCGACACACCGCCGGATTGGGCGTCGACGGTGCTCTACGTCGGCGTGGACAACGCCGCGGCCGCATTACGCGCCGACTTCGCCTCCGTCGAGCCCGTGGCCCGACTCGACGAACGCCTCGGGATCCCGGGGATCAACCGCAAGCTCACCGTCTGGAAATGCGTGCGCCCCACCTACCCGTGGTCGCAGACCTGGACGCGCATGATGGCACCCGAGCTCGAGCAGGGTGTCTGACGTGACCGATTCCCGATGCCGGCGGTCGGCTGTTGTCACATCATTATCTGCTCACCGCAACGTCAATACCGACCATACGGTGGGGTTTCGGCCGACCTGCCCGCGCTCGCTCGATGCCAGAATTGCTGGATGGTTACCGTGCTCTTGATAGAAGATGATCATCAGGTCCGGCGCGGGTTGGAACTCGCACTCGGCCAGTACGGTTACACGGTCCACGGCGCGGCGACGGGCGCGGACGGAATACGCGAATTCGCTACGGTCGCCGCGGATGTCGTGATCCTGGACATCATGCTGCCCGGCGTCGACGGCTTCGAGGTGTGCCGCAGGCTGCGCTCGGACGCCTCGGTGCCGATCATCATGCTGACCGCACGCGACGACGACATCGACGTCGTCGTCGGACTGGAGGCAGGCGCCGACGACTATGTCTGCAAACCGGTGCAGCCGCGGGTACTCGACGCACGGATCAAAGCGGTGCTGCGCCGCGGGCCCACGGCGCCCGCCGAGGCACGGAAGGACCAACCCACCGACCACGCGGGACTGGTCATCGACCCCGATTCGCTGGTCGTGACCCGCGACGGCACCCCCGTCGCGTTGACGCCCACCGAGTTACGGCTGTTGCTGGAACTGTCCGCCGCGCCGAAACGGGTGTTCACCCGGTTGCAGTTGCTCGAATCCGTCTGGGGCCACCAGTATCTCGGTGATTCACGCCTGGTCGACAACTGCGTCCAGCGAGTGCGGGCAAAGATCGAGAACAATCCGGCCACACCGGTATTCGTGCAAACGGTGCGCGGTTTCGGCTACCGATTCGGCCCGGTATGAGGTCACCGCGTGCCGTGCTCAGTCGACCGAAAACACTCAAGGCACGCCTCGTCCTGGCCTTCGTGTCGGTCAGTGTGATCAGCGCAGGCGCCGTGGGCGCCGCCGTCTACGTCTCGTTTCGCGATGCGCTGGTGACCAACGCCGAACAACAGTCCGTCGACGACGTGCGCTCCCGAATCGGTATCCTGACACCGGATTTGCACTATCAATCCGAGGCGCATTTCCAGCCCGATCAGCAGGAGCTCGACAGGTTCCGCAGCGCCCTGGGTGGTGCGGCGCTGGTGACCTACGGTTCGGTGATTTCCGCGGACGCCGGCATCGCCGAGGTCGTGAGCGCCGATCTGCGTGGGGCGGTGGCCGCAGGCAACGATCTGGTGTACCAGCGGGTGAGTTCGGCGACCGGACCCACCCTGGTGATCGGCACACCGATCATGCTGACCGCACTGGACGGCTCTCGAACTCCTTCGGGCATCGACGTTTACGTCGTCCGCGACCTCGCCTCGACGGTGCGGACGCTGGATTCCGCCGTGCGCACCGCTGCGTCGGCGGCACTGCTGACGTTGGCGGCGGCGGTCCTGCTCGCACTGCTGTCCGTGCGCGGAGTGCTGCGGCCGGTACGGCATCTGCGCGATACCGCAAGACAACTCGCGGACGGCGATCTCGGCGCCCGCTCCCGCGTGCCGGGCGCCGACGAACTCGCCGAGCTCGCAGGCACCTTCAACGAGATGGCGACGGCATTGCAGCACTCGGTCGCGGAACTGCAGCAACGGGAAGCGAACTCGCGACGGTTCGTCGCCGATGTCTCACACGAGCTGCGGACCCCGCTGACGACCCTCAACATGGTCGTGCACGTCCTGCAGTCCAGTGTCGAAGGGATGGGAGAGATCGAGCGGGAATCGACCTTGCTCACCGTCGACGAGGTCGATCGACTCACCCAGCTGGTGGCGGATCTGATCGAGGTCTCGCGCTTCGACGCCGGAACCGCCCGCGCGAACCTGGAGGAGGTCGACCCACGCCGGGTCATCGAGGACTGTCTGGACCTGCGGCACTGGCGCGATCACGTCGAACTGACCGGCCCGATCGACACCGTCGCGGTCCTGGACCGCCGCCGGGTGGACGTGCTGGTCGCCAACCTGGTCAGCAACGCGCTGCGACACGGACAACCGCCAGTCCAGGTGACGCTGACGGTCGACGAGTCGACGGTGCGCATCGAGGTGACCGATCACGGACCCGGGCTACCGGAGTCGGCGATCGCGCAGGTATTCGACCGGTTCTACAAACACGACACCGCGCGGACACGATCGGAGGGCAGCGGCCTCGGGCTGGCAATCGCGCAGGAGATCGCCCGACTCCACGACGGCGACATCACCGCAGGCAACAGCCCGGCCGGTGGCGCGCGGTTCGTCGCGACACTGCCCAGATTCCCACGGAGGATTCGATGAGAAGCGTTCGCACGGTCTGTTTCTCGATCGTCGCGGCATTGACGCTCGGCGGCTGCGGGATCAACCCGAGCGGAGTGATCAACGGCGGGAAGGCGCCGACCGGCGTCGCTGCCGGGATGAGCCTGTACTTCCTCGACGAACACAACAACCTGCAACCGATGCTGATCTACATGAGCAGTCTCGGCACCGTCGCCGCCGCCGTCGACACGCTGCTGCGCGTCGACAAGCCGATCAAACCCGGGCTGCACACGGACCTGCCGAAGCTGGAGACCTTCGGACCGTGGACAACGAAAACGGACCCGACGACAATCGTCATCCACCTGAATGTGGTTTCCCGCAAGGAAGTCGGAGCCCGAGGCGTCGACCAGATCGTGTGCACCGCCCTAGGCGTCGCCCGGCAGAGCGGAGATGCCCAAGCAACCCACGCCGCGGTGGAGTTCGCCTTCGACACCACAGGCCCGCAAACCTGCCCACAACACTGAACCGGACGCACGGGGTCGTGGCCGGTCCGGGGTTGTCACAGGTTACCTGCGTCCCGGGCGTCGACAGCGGCCGATTCAGGTGAGGTGTCGGCTGACGGGCCCACCCCAGTCGGCGACGCTACTGACGACCCAGCGCCGCGAGGACGCTGCGGGCTTGATGGTCGGCGCCGAGTTGGTTCGGATGGAACGGGACCGCCGGGCCCATGGGGGTCGTCGAGAACGGCACCAAACCCTCCACCCAGCGGACGCCTGGTGGCTGGCAGCCGTCGTGGCCTGCGCTGGTGCTGTAGGTGTCGACGAACTCCGCGTTCGTCGCTGTGGCGACGCGAGCCAGCATCGTGTTCAGCTCGATCATCTTGCGGCCGAGCCAATCGGCGTCGGTGTCCGAGATCGGCACCTCAGGGAAGCAGCCTCGCTCGAGCCGGATGCCTTGGAAGTAGTCCAGGAGCAGAATCCGCGCGTGCGGCGAACGCTCCCGCACACCCTCGACCACCGCCCGCACCTTGGGTTCGGCCGCGGCGATATTGAGCGAGATCTGATCCACTCCACCGGACACCACCGCGTCCAGACACGGCGACGCCACCGCATTCACCGTCAAACACTGCGCGACCACAGCCGCCAAACCCGCGTCGTTGCCGCCGATTTCGAGCGTCACCAGATCCGTCGACGCAGTCAACCGATCGAACTGTGGGGGATTGACCCCGAGCAGCGACTGCTGGGGCACCGTCATGTGCTTCGACAACGCCCCACCACAGCTGGCATCCCGAAACACCGGGACCGCCAGCGCCGCCGCCACCTGCCTGGCGAAATTACCGGCACTCTGCCCACACCCGTATGGCGCGAACTCGACCGCAGGCCGCATCGGCGACGCATCCGCCGCCCACGAATCGCCCAGCGCCACATACTCACCGACCACCGGCGCCGCCGACACCACCGGCGCACCGCCGCCCGACAACACCACACCCAGCGCCAGACACGCCACCACCGTCACGCGCACAATGTCTCCCTACACCGGCCCGACTCGGAAAGGTCATCCGACGCTGGAACATAGCATGGGCAATGGTGACCGCCAGTAACCACCGGGCTATACGATGCAGCCCATGCGACATCGTCGCTCCCGCCTCATCGCGATGGCCGGAGCACTGCTCATCACCGCCACCGGATGCATTGGCGCCGTTGACCGCGCCGATTTCGAAGCCGACCTGCGCGCACGCGGCGGCGGACTCGTCTCCGCACTGCCGACCGCCGCCATCGACACCCTCCGGCAACGCCTCGGCGTCACCGACATCCAAGCCAGCGTCCTCGTGCTCACCGCCCCCGATTCCACCCAGTCCCGGCTGACCGTGGCCTCCTCACCACAACTGACCCGCTACCTCGCCGACCACCCCGACTTCACCGGCCAGGACGCCACCGTACGGCTACGCATCCGAGTACCGAACCAACCGAACCAGCAAGACGACTACACCTTCGCCAACAACGCCCTGCACGGCCCCACCCCGGTCCACGTGTCGGCCTTCGACCGCCTCGACGACGAAAGTTTCGACCTCCGAGACGCTTCCGGACTCCACCGGCTCGAACAACTCCTCGACACCGCACGCACCGAAGCCGCACTCGACAACGGATACATCCCGGCCGTCATCGTCGACCGCACCGCAGCAGGCCTGCGGATCGCCGTCACCGTCACCTCACCACGCAGCACCGTCATCGCCTACTTCGACGGCGCAGGCACCTTCCAACGAACGAGCCCGGCATGAGCGACGAAAACCCCACCAGCGCAACCGAATACCGCTCCGCCGACGTCGACGAACAGGTCTCGGACGCGGCACCGCGCCGCTCACCGCGCATCCTGGCCACCCTGGCGGTGATCCTGTTCAGCACCGCGATGCTCGGCTGCATCCTGCCCATCGCCATCTGGCCCGGCGAGGCGAAACTGACCGCGCCGCTGTTCTGCAGCGAGCCCTACACCGAACCGATCGTCGTCTCCGACACCTATCACGACTCCGAAGGGCAGAGCACCAACTACTCGATGTACTGCGTGGGCGAGCGCGGTCAGTATCGAGAGGTGGGGTTCCTGCGACCATGGCTCGCGCTGTGGGCGCTGCACACCGCGCTCGTAGTCGGTCTCGTCGTGGGTGTGCGAGTGCTGCGATGGCGGCCCGGCAGACCGACAACGCTCAGCTGAGCGGGGAAACCAGCACTCTTTCTGTCACAGTGACGTTTTGAACGGGTCTCCTGGGTGCACCGACGGACAGCGGGGGAGCCGACCAGCTATGCACCCCGGCCCATGACACCACTCACGCCGAGACCGCAGGCACCTGATCCGGCTTCGGATCGACATGGAACCCGGGCAGGAACCGATTGGCCACCGGAATCATCAACTGAATCAACGGCCCGATCCCGAACGCATACACCAGCGTCCCGATCCCGACACTCCCGCCGAGCACCCATCCGACCGACAGCACCGTCACCTCGATCACCGTCCGCACCACCCACACCGACACCCCGGTCCGCCGAACCAGTCCAGTCATCAGACCATCCCGCGGACCCGGACCCATCCCAGCCCCGATATACAGCACCGTCGCAACAGCATTCAGCACCACAGCGACACCCATCGCGCCGACCCGCGCCGAAATCGCCTCCCACGCAGGCAACAACCACAGCCCGACATCCACCGACACGGCAATAACCACGACATTGCTCACCGTCCCCAGCCCTGGCCGCTGCCGCAGCGGGATCCACGCCAGCAACACCGCGACACCCGTAATCGCCGTCACCGCACCGAAACTGATCGGCACATGCCCGGCGACCCCCTGATGGAACACATCCCACGGATCCAACCCCAACCCGGCGCGCACCATCACCGCCATCGAGAACCCGTACAACCACAAGCCCACATACAAAGCACCAAGCCGCCGAATCAACACCAGCTCATAATGATCGACAACTGGCCCGCCGAAACAGAGCCACCCACCAACCACTGGCCTCCCAACCGGCCTCACCACTGGTCTCGCACCCTGCTCGCTGAGACCAGATCCGGCGGGTGAATCGTCATCGCGGACGTGCAGCACGCCAGACGCAGCCGATTCGACGATATTCGCCACGCCCACAACGAAATTCGAGGGACCACCGACCTACCTTCATTTCGTCACAGTGACGTTTTAATGAGGGGGGAGTTGGATCCAGGGGAGGACCTCGAACATCCCAATCCGGAACCTGCTCAAGACTTTCCGGCAATCCGGCACGACGGCAGGAATATTTACATCAGCGATAATTACCTCAGGGGAGATCGACATCGAACCGCATCACGCAGCGCGATGAGCTCACCAGGCGAGCCGCCGGGGCGCTGAGCCGAGGCGGCCGAGCATGGGCGGATACCAACGTGACACGAAACAAACACAGCCCGCTCATCGGCACCGTTTCTCCGCCGATAATCAACATTATGTCAACTAGTGGTAACGAGGACACCTCCGCTAGACCGATCAGCTCTCTCCTACCTCTACCCCGGAACCACTCGGCGGGCCACAGCAATTTGTTCAGGCGTAGCGATGAATATCTATGGCCACCAGGTCGGATGCCTGACCGTAGTCCTCGACCCCGTACAGCCGCCGCCCATCCGGCGCGATCACGATGGCCGACACTTCTTTGGGGACGCCGATCGTTTCAACCACCTCCCCTGACTTCGCGTCGATCACGTCCACGCAGCCCTCGTACCTGTGGGTGGCATGCCCGTAGCAAAGCCCGGCACCGAATACATAGCGACCATTCGGTGCGACCGCGACTGAACGAATTGCGGTCCTCCCGCGCAGCGACGCGACGACGGCGTTCTGGATGGTGTCGATGACGCGCACCTCGGTGTCAGGACGGGCAAGACCGCCGTTTGGAAGGTAAAGGAACCGCCCGTCACGGCTGGTCGTCATGGCCTCGGACATGGATTCCACCGAGATATCGGCTGTCCGGGCATTGGTTGCTGTGTCCAGGACCGCGATATGGAGGTCACTGCCGGAGAGCACCTCGACGAAAACGGTACGCCCGTCCGGTGCCATCCTCGTGTCGAGGACCGAGTACTTCTTGTTCTCAAAAGAGCCGGTGAACATTTTCGCCAGCACCGCACCTGTTCGCAGGTCCACGACCGACAAGCCGTCGAGCGCCGCGATGTAGGCGCGGCTGCCGTCCGGAGTAACGGCCACATTTTTGATCCCGATCCCAATAGCAATTTTCGGACCGATCGTCACAGTGTTGTTCTGTTCGATCGTGGCCACCTGGCCGGCCGATACGGTATCAAACCTGGTGACGAATACCAGCACCCTGTCGTCGAGCGGCAGCACCTTCCCCAGTTCACCGTACCGATAGGGTCTGCCGAGATCCGGCAACGGCAGCAGGGATTCCGTCCTGGTGACCGTATCGACGACTGCGACCGCGGCGTTTCCGGTCAAATACACCCTTCGGCCATCCGGCGATATCGCGATATCACGCCACCGTGACAGATCCACATCCACGGAAATCGGGATCAATTCCGGCGCCGCGACGGGCTCCAGGATGACGGGATGGGTGTGCGTAACAAAGACGGCCACCCCAGCGACAACCGCGAGTACCACTGCCGCCGCGGCACTGGCGACGGCAAGTACTCGGCGCCACGATGCCGGTGGCTGAGAAGGGGGAATCTTTGCCGCCACTACGGCATCGACCGGCGGATCCTGCTGCGGGACAACTGGTTCCACTCGACCTCCTGCGACATGAAGCTACGCGGCACAGTCAAGCAGCAGAACCATAGGCGCACCAGCCGTCAGAAGGCGGGGCAGTTGACCGGCGACCGACAGGTCGGACGACGACGGCCTCTGCCCATCACGCCCGGCGCTATGCTCGGTCGCATGCGCACATTGGTAGACATTTCGGCACCACTGATGGCCGGAATCGCCTCTGACCCGCCAGGTCTCGTGCCTTCGATCGAATACCTCACGCATACTGACACCGTCGATGACATGTTGCGGTTCTTCCCCGGCGCCACCGTCGACGACCTCCCTGACCGCGAAGCCTGGGCAATCGAACGAGTGTCCATGACGACGCACAGCGGCACCCACCTCGACGCCCCCTACCACTACGCCTCGACGATGAACCACGGGCAGCGAGCCATCACCATCGACGAGGTGCCACTCGACTGGTGCTTCCAACCGGCGGTGAAGCTGGACTTCCGCCACTTCGACGACGGCTATGTCGTCACCCCCGCCGACATCGACGCCGAACTCGACCGGATCGGTCACACGGTGAGTCCGTTGGAAATCGTCGTGGTCAACACCAGCGCCGGAACCCACTACGGGCAGGACGATTACGTCAGCAAAGGCTGCGGCATCGGACACGACGCCACACTGCACCTACTCTCCCAGGGCGTCCGAGTGACCGGCACCGACGGATGGAGCTGGGACGCTCCGTTCCAGTTCACCGCCGCCCGCTACGCGAAAGACCGAGACAGCTCGATCATCTGGGAGGGCCACAAAGCCGGCCGCGAGATCGGCTACTGCCACATCGAGAAGCTGCACAATCTCGAACAACTCCCCGCCACCGGCTTCCACATCTCCTGCTTCCCGGTCAAAGTGCACGCGGCCTCGGCCGGCTGGACCCGTGCGGTGGCGATCTTCGATACGGACGAGTAGCGGTTCCTCAGCGGATCACCGCGGGCACGTGACGATTCGGAAGTCGGGTCGGCCACCAGCGCGCATCCGGTGGCCGACCCGACGCAGTGCTACCGGAAGGTGGCGGTGATGTTGTTGGCTACCAGCTGGGTGAGGCCGGTCGAGCAGTCCCCTGTTTGGCTGCTCGGGGTGACGTCGAAGGTCGCGGTGTCGCCGGCCAGGGGGCCGGAGGCGACCATGACCATGAAGGAACGCTGCGGCGGGAAGACCGAGAAGTCGACGGCCCAAGTCACCCTGCTTGGGCTGTTGCCGTTGTTCCAGAGGATGCGGCCGGTGCCGCGGGCTTTGGTCGCCGCGCAGCTGGCGGTGGTGGTGACCGGGTCGAGAACGAAAGTGCCGCCGGTCATGGTTTTGCCGGTGGTCGAGGTGCACGCAGTGGCCGGGTCGGCATTGACGCCGAGCTGAGCGGTACCGGAGATGCTTGTCGCGGCAGCGTTGAAGGTGACTCCGGGCTTGAAGTCGACCGTCGCAGTCCCCCGGCAGGTCAGGTCGCCGGGAGCGGCCTGGGCCGGTGCTGCGGCGAGGCCGCTGACGAGGGCCGCCGCGGAGACGGCGGACATCGCACCGGCGGCCAGCATCCTACGTACATTTGTTTCACGGGAGGTGTTGGCGGAAAGGAACTTTGGACGAATCAAATCTCGCATCGTGGCCTCCTCATCAGGCCGGGCGCCGGTTCCCATTTCCCGGCTCGTACCCGGGCGATCGGAGCGTAACAGCGAGGTACTGGTTCGCCTTCTTCCCACTTGCGCTCCGCAACAACCGAAGACGAGTCAACGGTGTCGAATCAGATTGCACCCCAACATATCTCCATCGTCGACGAGTCACCCTCGCCAGTTGAACGTGGCTCGTCCGGCTGACATACCGGACGAGCCACGCACTCCCCTAACCCCAGTTGTCGATATGGACATCGCGCGGATACGGTGCCCCCGTACCGGTTTCGACCAACGACTTGAGACTCATCAGGAACACGCCCCACTTGGTGGTGCAGTGATGCATGAACTCGACCGGTTCCTTCCAGCCCTGATGCTTGAACAGGATGATCGCGTACTCACCGTCCTGCTTCAGGTCGAACACCACCTCGGTGCCGATCCACTCCGGCGGCCCGCCGATGACCTCCCACCGCACCTGCTTGCCCGGCTGCAGATCGGTCACCTTCATATCGAAGCCGTCCGCCTTGAAGCGGAACTGCACGACTCCCCCGGCATTCGGGTCGCCTTGCGTCTGGTCGGTCCACCAGCCGGCCAGGCCGTCGACCGTCGCCAAGGCCGAATAGACCTCGTCGACCGACGATTTGACCCCGACCCTGTGCAAAATATCTACCATTTCCAGTTCCTCTTTTCGGTTACTTCTTCTTGCTGTGCTGGATCGCTTCGGCGATCCGCTTGATGCGCTGCAGCCTGGCGTCCCACGTCTGCCCGACCGCGTTGAGTTGCGCCACGGCGCGGGCCAATTGCGCGTCGTCGATGCGATAGCGCCGTTCCCGGCCTGCGGGAGTTCCGTGCACGAGGCCGACCCGGTCGAGGACACTGAGATGTCGTGCGACGGCTTGCCGAGTGACCGGTAGCCGCTCGCTGAGCGTGGTCGCTGTCCCCTCACCGTCGGCCAGGAGCAGGTCGAGCATGCGTCGCCTGGTCGGATCTCCGATCGCCGACCACAGGTCGTCGTCGACGATGCCGGTCATTTGCTCGCGACCAACTTGCCGACGTAGGCGACCAGATCCGGCAGGTGCTTGTCCCAGCCGCCGACGTGGTCGTTGTAGTGGTGTTCCAGGGTGGCGATCTCCCAACCGCGTTCGCGGAATCCGCTTTCGGTCATCCGCAGCGTCGTGCCGGTCCCCGATGGAACCATTTCGAATTCCACGAGCAACGAGTTGGCGGGAACCGCGACTTCGTCGGCCGGATGGCCCCAGCGGAAGGAGAACAGCCGGGGCGGGCTCGCGTCGACGACGGTCAGCGGCACGATGTACACGTCGGGCGAAGACCTGTCCCCCCAGACGAATTCGCCGGCGCTGCCGGGTACCGCGTCGAGCACGGCCTCGTCCGGAAACCATTCCTTGATGTGCTCGGGGCTGCTCACCACCTCGTAGACCACGTCGGGTGTGGCTTCGATGTACATCGAGCGTTCGATCGTTCCGTACTCCATGTCGACCTCCTATTCGCAACAACTTGTTGCGTGTGACGGTAGTCGGCATACCCTCAATGCGCAACACTTAGTTGCGTATTAGGTTCTCAGATGCGCGACATCGGCCAGACTCACCACGGCACGATTGCGCCAGTAGTCATCGAGCCGAAGATGCGTGATCGCACCGGGACTGGTCGTGAACGCCACGAACCCGGACGCCGCCACCGGGACCTGCAGCCACGTGGTGACCACGAACGTCAGCGCGTAACCGTGGGTCACGACGACATGATCGTGCTCGATATCCGCCATCAGCTCACCGACACACCCACCCACCCGGCTCGCCACCTCCCGCCGCGTCTCCGCACCCGGGATCGGGCCACGATGGTCGAGCCGATCATCATCGGGAGCAGGCACCTGCCGCTCCGCAAGCCAGGCATTCGGACGCCCCTCGGCCACACCGAAGCTGATCTCACGCAACCGAACATCCTCCGCCACCGGCACATCCAGCGTCGCGGCGATGATCCGCGCGGTCTCGGCACAGCGCGCCAGATCCGACGTGGTGATCCGCAGCGGCCGCCGCGCACCGGACCGCCGCCGCGCCAACTCCTCGGCGACCGAACCCGCGTCCCGCCGCCCGCGCTCGGTCAGCGTCGAGTCGTACCACCCACCGACAAGATCACGCTCGGAGTGCTCCGCGTGCGGATGACTCACGACGTACAGATCCTGCATGGACACTCCTCGAGCACGGACGAGATCGACGATCAAGACTACTGACCCGCCCCTGCCGCACCACCGGAAAAGTAGGGGCATGCGCCGACCATCAGCCCGCGGACCGGCCATTACCCAGGCATCGCCGCCTGCCAAAACCCCCGGTAGCGGGAAAATACCGTTTCACCAGGGTGTTGATCGTTTATCCTCGGTTGGGGGTTCGGGATGAAATTTTTGATCGGGTGGGCCACATGGAGATGCACATCGGTGCTGACCGGGTGGCGGCGACGCAAAACGCGTTGACGCGGCTGGTCGCAGGGTTCGACAACGCATGGGAGGACGCGGACGAACCCCCCGATCTGGCGGCACACCTGCCTGCCGAGACCAGGCTGCGCCGCACGGCGCTGATCGAATTGATCAAGGTCGACCTGCAGCATCGCTGGCGCGAAGCCACCAAAGGCAAACGCCTCGCCGACTACCGTGCACAGTTCCCCGAACTCGACATCGCCCCGCTCCCACCGGATTTGATCTACGAGGAGATCACCGCGCGCAGCCGCAGCGGCGACCTCGAACTCGACCTCACCGAGTACGAACACGACTTCGCCACCCAGATGGCGCAGATCGCCGACCAACTCGGCACCGGCGACCACACCGCCGAGAACTTCCGCACCACCGTGCTCGCCGACGCCACCGCAAGCAACGCACTCGACACCATCGCGCCCGGCGCCACCGTCGACGACTTCGACCTGCTGATCCTGCTCGGCCAAGGCGCCTTCGCGCGGGTCTTCCTCGCCAGGCAGCGCTCCATGCAACGGCTTGTGGCAGTGAAGGTTTCCCGCGATCGCGGCAGCGAACCGCAGACACTGGCGCAGCTCGATCACGAGCACGTCGTCCGCGTCTTCGATCAACGCCAGATCGAAGCACAGCACCTGAAACTGATGTACATGCAGTACGTGCCGGGCGGCACACTGCTCGGCGTGCTCCGCAAGGTCCGCAGCACACCCGTCGCACAGCGCTCCGGCCAACTGCTGCTCGACGCGGTCGACGCCGCCGTCAGCTCCGGCGGAGTGCTCACGCCACAACCCTCCAGTACCCGAGCCGACATCGCCAAGCTCAGCTGGTCCGAAACCGTCGCCTGGCTCGGCAGCCGACTCGCCACCGCACTGGACTACGCCAACCGCTCCGGCGTGCTGCACCGCGATATCAAACCCGCCAACGTGCTGCTCACCGTCGACGGCCAACCCAAGCTCGCCGACTTCAATATCAGCTTCAGCGCCCATATTCCGGGCGCGAGCCCCGTCGCCTACTTCGGCGGCTCGCTCGCCTACATGTCACCCGAACAGCTCGAAGCCTGCCATCCGACCATCCCCACCACGGCCGCCGACCTCGACACCCGCAGCGACCTGTACGCGCTCGCCGTCGTGCTGTGGGAACTGCTCACCGGCAGGCTGCCGTTCGTCGACGAGCTCGGCATCGGCGAAACCGACACCTCACTCACCAGGATGATCGAACTGCGCCGCCAGCCGCTCGACGCGCGCCTGGAAGCCACCGTCCCGGCCGACTGCCCGCAGATCCTCCGGCACGCGCTCCTGACCTGTCTCTCCCCCGACCGCGACGACCGCTACGCCTCCGGCGCCGACCTGGCACAGCATCTCGACCTCACCCTCGATCGCACCGCGCGCGACCTCGTCGACCCGCCGTCACGCAGCGTCCGCGGCAGGTTGCGGATGCGGCCCATGCCGGTGGTGACCCTGTCCAGCGCGATCGGGCAGCTGCTCGGCGGGCTGTACCTCTCCGCGCACAACACCAGGCTGCTCGACCTCGAACTCAGCGTCGACGGGCGACTGCAGCTGCAACGGCTAGCGCTGCTGGTCGCCGCCATCGGCTATCCCGTCGGGATCGGGTTGCTGCTGTACTGGTGCAGGCTGGTGTTCTTGGTGCCCAACGGTTTACGCCGCGGGCAGCACTATGACGAGCAGACCCTCGCCAAGGCGCGGGCCGACACCCTCGCGGTCAGCGACCGCATCGCCATCGTGGCGTTCTCCGGCTGGGCGGTCGCGCTGGTGGTGTTCCTGATCAAGTTGCACGAGATCGCCGACCTGTCTGGGACGTTGCTCATCAACCTGATCGCGTCGCATCTGGTGGCGGCCGCGGTGGCGGTCGTCTACACCTACTTCCCGGTGACGTTCTTCGTCCTGCGTTGGTACTACCCGGGATTGGTCGCGGCAGGGCACAGTTCCCCCGGCGAAGCGGTACAGCTGCATCGGCTGGCTCGGCGTAGCCGGGTGTACCTCGGTATCGCCGCGTCGGTACCGCTGTTCGGTGTGGCCGCGGGGGTGGCGTTCCTCGACCCCACGCAGCAGCAGACGGTGATCGCTTCGATCGTGGCGCTCTGTGTCGGTGGGCTGTTCGCCTTCGTCGGCGCACTGCGGGTGTTCTACACCCTCGAATCCGACCTGCACGCGTTGGACCGCATCGTCAATCCTCAGACCCGTCGCTGAACGCGCCCCTGGGCTCCCTGCGGTTTTTATAGAGGTTGAAGGTGTCGTGACCAGCTTGAATAGAGTTTATATGCATATATACGCACGATTACGTAACCAGATGTCTTATCCCTATTGCTTAACCGAGACCAACATACGAGCCGCCCTTGTCCCGAGGCTTATGAGAACTCTCGTCTGATCACGAGATGCGCACGCACACTTCCCCTTCCACACACAGTGCCCGTGCGGGCCACTCCCCTCCCCTGACACTTCAGGCGACTCCGCCTTGCGCACAGCCCTTCCCACCAGCCGGTACCCTGATCCGCCTGCCCGACAACAGCACTGAACCAGCATTCGCTGAACAATGCTGAGCTGAACTAACGTTCACTCGGTGCTAGGACATTCACATGCGACCAGCGGCGCTTTCGCCTGGTCGGGGGCGGCAGCGGCGCTGCCCGTAGCGATCTTGACCTACCCGGCAATCCAAGGCGCGACAGGGCATCTCGGCCCCGTCGACCTTCTGCTCGGGACATTCCTCACGGCAGGCGCCGCGCTCCTCCCGGACGCCGACCACCCGAACGGAACGATCGCGCATGTGCTCGGGCCCATCTCGTACTACCTCTGCAAGCTGATCTCCTGGATCTCCGGCGGACACCGGCACGCCACCCACTCCTTCGCCTTCGTCGCCGCGGTCACCTACGGGACGTGGGCGGGCGAGCACTGGATCGGCCGCTGGTTCACCCTCGGGCTCGTCTTCTTCCTGCTGGCCTTGGCCGTACGCGCACTGCACCTCTGCCCGCCCGGCGACGGAGTCGAGGCGTGGGGCACCGTGGTGGTGCTCGCGGTCGCGGGCACCTTCGCGATGGACCACTGGATCGCCGACAAACCCGTCTGGCTGCCCTTCTCCGTCGGCCTCGGCGCACTGACCCACCTGCTCGGCGACTGCCTCACCGACCGCGGCTGCCGGCTGTTCTGGCCCTTCAAACTCCGCACCAGCCTGCCGATCATCGATCGCACCGGGAACAAGCTCGAAACCTGGGTCCTGTCACCACTGTTCGTCCTCGGCACCCTCGCCGTGCTCTGGTACGCGATCACCCACCAGCCGTAGGCCCCGCATTGACGGGAGTCCAATGGTGGACGCCGAGGTGCGTATCGCAACCATTGAACTCCCGTCAACGCGGCGACAACGATCGATCGCAGAGGTCCAGTCGCCCTCGCCCTCTCTCCTGGTCCTTGCGGGTTTTAGTCGTGACCACAGAGTTGTCGTGAGATTGAATAGGTAGAGCCTAAATGCGTAGATGCGCATATCTACGTAAGGCAATGTTTTTCTTTGATCTTCCGACGTCGAGGCCGCCTTCAGAGCTGCAGGCCTCAGGACCCCTCGGACTCACCAATCCCGCAGTTACGCTGAGGCGTGCCCGTTTCATCGATGAATCCGCAACGCTGGACACCACCCTCCGCTCCCCCGCGAGCGCGCCAAAGCCACAGCACGCCACCGCTTCCGGAGGTCACCCGGCTCGCACTCCCCGGCCACGGTCCGGAGGATGTCGTGCTCGGACCCGACGGCCGGCTGATCACCGGAATCGCCGACGGATCCATCCTCAGCGTCGACCCGGGCAGCGGTGACGTCCGCGAGCTCGTCAACACCGGCGGTCGTCCCCTCGGGCTGCATGCCGACCCGGACGGCACGATCCTGATCTGCGACTTCGAGCGCGGCCTGCTCGAATTGCGGCCGGACGGCGAGCTGACGGTTCTCGTCGACGAGGTCGACGGCGTGCCACTCCCCTTCGCCAGCAACGTCGTTCGGGACAGCGACGGCACCATCTACTTCTCGTCGTCATCGTCTCGATACTCGCTCGAGGATTACACGGGTGACCTGCTCGAGCATTCGAAGACGGGCAGGTTGTTCCGCCGCGATCCGTCCGGCAAGGTCGAAACCTTGATCGATGACCTGGTCTTCGCGAACGGCGTGGTCGTCGCCCCTGATCGCTCGTGCGTGGTCGTCGCCGAGACCGGCGGCTATCGACTGTCCCGCTACTGGCTGACCGGCCCACGGGCGGGTACCAGGGACTTCCTGGTGGAGAACTTGCCCGGCTTTCCCGACAACCTGGGCCTCGGCAGCGATGGACTGATCTGGATCACCCTGCCGTCCACCCGGAATCCATTGCTGGACCGGCTGCTTCCGCTGCCGGGGATGCTGCGGCAGCTCGTGTGGCTGCTGCCGAAGTGGACGCAGCCGAAGCCTGCGCGGACCATCTGGGTGCTCGCGGTCGACTTCGACGGCAACGTCGTGCACGACTTGCAGCGGAAGGGCACGAATTTCCAGATGGTGACGGGTGTTGTCGAGCACGAGGGTGTGCTGTATCTGGGTAGCCTCACCGAGTCGGCCGTTGGGGTCAGCCGGGTCCCGTGAACGGGAACCGCCGGTCGATGCTGTAGCAGGCGCCGAAGGGCGGCAAGGCGTTCCGCAGGCACGCGAGATTCAGTGAACGCTTGTACACTCAAACGTATGGCTGAGCAGACACACCAGCGTAAGGCCGAGGTCCGGGCCCTCGCCCGGCTCGCGGGCGATGAGCTCGGCGGCGCGGTCGACGGCATCGCCGCCGTGCATCGGGCGATTGCCGGGCGCGTGTTCGCTGCGGTGCGGTTGGGGGTCGGTCCGGCCGCGATCCCGGTACAAGCGGTGCACGACGTGATCACCGACGGGGTGTATCGGATCGTCAGCGGGACGGCGGTGGTGGCGGGTCAGGTCGCCGAACGCGCCGTAGATCTCCCTGGCGCCGAGGTGCCGTCGCGGACCGTGTACGGCGCAGGCTTCCTCGGCGCGTTGCAAGGGCTCATCGGGGACAGTCTCGAGGATTCGCGGCCGATCCTTGCCGGGCCGATGACGGTGCGGGTGGACGGTGCGCCGGTCGCTCCCGAGCAGGTCGGCACCGTGGTCGCGCGGCCGAGTCGGCGGGTGGTGGTGTTTCTGCACGGGCTGGTGGAGACCGAGCATGCGTGGCGGTTCGGTGGCCGGGCGAGTTACGCCGAGCGGATCGAGCAGGACCTCGGGTACAGCACGCTGCAGATCCGGTATAACAGCGGCCTGCACATCTCCGAGAACGCTCGTCAGTTGAGCGAGCTGCTCGCACGGCTGGTCGAGCACTGGCCGGTCGAGATCGAGCAGTTGTCGTTGGTCGGTCATTCGATGGGTGGGTTGATCGCGCGCGGTGCGTGTTTCGATGCGAACGAGGCGAAGCTGCCGTGGGTGCAGCGGGTGCGGCATCTGGTGTGCCTCGGGTCCCCGCATCTTGGTGCGCCGCTCGAGCAGCTCGTGCATTTTGCGTCGGCGGCGTTGGTCCGGGTGCCCGAGACGAAGCCGCTTGGTCGGCTGTTACGCAGGCGCAGCGCGGGGATCCGCGATTTGCGCCATGGTTCGCTGGTCGACGAGGACTGGCACGGCGCCGACACGGACTCGTTGCGCCGCAGAGCGATTCGCGAAGTGCCGTTGCTGGACGGCGCCGATCACTATTTCGTGACCGCCTGCGTCACCCGCAGCCCGCGCCATCCGCTCGGCCGCATCATCGGCGACGGTCTCGTGCTGACCCCGAGCGCGTCTGGCCGAAACCGAGCCCGCCGCATCGGTTTCGACGACGCCAACGGCCTGCACATCCCTGCCGCCAACCATTTCACGCTGCTCAACCACGAGGCCGTGTACGAGGGCCTGCGCCGCTGGTTGAGCACCGACCCGGAAACCGCCGCAGCAGCACGATAATTCACTGCACCAACGCCCAACACACTCCCGCGATGACCCGACGGCATCCGCGTGCACCGGCCGTGTCCGCCGCTCAGCCGACACCACCCGCTTGGCCGCATCATCGGCGACGGCGCCGTGCCCACGCGAGCGCGTCAGGCCCAATCTGCACCCGCAGCGAACCCGGCACCTCGCCACGCCCGCAGGGCTGCTGAACATCCGCACCGATTCTGTGGATCCGCACTCCTTTCGGGCCGTCAGAGTGGGTGCGGATCGCCAGAACTGGTGCGGATGAGCGGGACTACGGATCACGTTGCGGGCTTGGCTAGGTGGGACTGCCGCCAAACATCCGCACATGCTCTGGGGATCCGCGTTCCTTCTGGGCTGCCAGAACGCGTGCGGATCCCCAGAACGCGTGCGGGTTTGCAGAATGGGTGCGGGTTTGCAGAATGGGTGCGGGTTTGCAGAATGGGTGCGGGTTTGCAGAATGGGTGCGGGTTTGCAGAATGGGTGCGGATGTCGCTGTGGCACATCCGCATCGGTTTTGTGGATCCGCACGCATTCTGGGATGTCAGAGTGCGTGCGGATCCCCAGAATCGGTGTGGATCGGCAAAGTGCGTGCGGATCTGCGCTCGGCCGCAACCCGCTGCGCGATGGGTCGCACGCGGAGCGATCCAGGGCTCGGTCGAGATGCTCCGCCAGGTCCGCGCCGGGGTGGACGGGTCCGCCCCAAGTGCGGGTTACAGGAGGTGTTCGGGGTCGGAGTCGGCTTCGAGGCGGACGTCGGCGGTGAACAGGGCTTCCACGTCGGGGTCATCGGTGTGGGCTGCGTAGAGCAGCAGGCAGCCGCGGATGCCGTCGAGGAGGTCTTCCAGAAGGTCGAGGGCGGGACGGGACGGGTCTAGGCGGCTGATCCGGAAGCCGGCCAGCATGGCGGCGCGGGTGTCGGCGTCGACCTCGAATTTGCGGGCCTGCTCTTCGATTTCGGCGACGCGGGCGACCAGGCCCCACGGTGCGGGCACGCGGCCTTCGTGCACGGCCATCGCCTCGGCGATGAGGTCGACGACGACCTCGGTGGGGCTTTCCCCTTCGTCGAGTCGTTCGAGCACCAGGGTGGGGGTCTCCACTTGCAGTGCTTCGATGTCGTCGGCTTCGACGACCACGTCGGTCGCGGGCACGCCTGCCATTTCCCCGGCGACCTCGGCGGCGGCGAGTAGCCAGTGTGCGGCTGCGACGGCGGCGGAGGCGGGGTCGAGTTCGGTGAACAGTTCGATGGAGCCGAGTGGGTCGGCGCGTAAGAGGTCGTCGGCGGCTTGCACCTGGGCGGGCGAGACGTCGGGGCGGGACAGTTCGACGGCTTGGCGGGCGCGGCCGGACAGGTCGCCGCGTTCGGCGGATTCGATGGCGGCTTGTTCGGCGCCGACCTCGGCGATGATGGTGTCGCGCAGGGCGCGGTCGTCGATGTCGTGCAGGGTGCGGCCGAGGCGGTGCGCGGATTCGACGACGCCGCTGTAGGAGACGACGAGTCCTTCCTCGGTGGGCAGGTTGGGGGTGCGCAGGCCTGCTTCGACTTCCTTGAAGTTCCTGCGTTCCTCGGCGCGGCGCCAGGCTTCGCTGTTGGGGATGTCGGGGTCGCCTGCCGCGCTGGCCGGGTGGGTGTAGGTGCGCCACTGGAACCGCGACAGCGTGGTCAGGTTCGACGCCAGATTTGTTGCTTGATCCTGGGTTACCGCCGGGGGCAGCGCGGCAACCGTCTGCGCGAGGTCACCGCGTCCGGTCGCCCAGGTGGCGATCAGTACGGTCCGGTCGGCGTCGAATGCGTATCGGGTCACCCGGCAAGTCTGGTCTATTCCGGCGCGATCCGCGCGCTCAATCCCATCCATTGATCGCGGGGCGCACGGCGATTCGAGGTGGCACGCTGGATAAAGTCCGGTGTCAGGCATACCCGTTGGCGGCATGTCGGGCGGGCAGGAGAGGATGGACGGCATGAGCCTCGACCACGGTGATCCCGGTGATGCGCCTTCGATTCCGCAGCCGACCGCGCCGGTAGCGAATGCCGCCCGCCCTTCGGCGGCCGAGGAGGCGAGAACGGTTGCCGCAGCGACGAACACCGCGACGCTGGCGAGTTTGAGCGAGGACGGCACTCCGTGGGCGTCGTTCATCACGTATGGGCTGCTGGACGGCCAGCCGGTGTTGTGTGTGTCGCGGATGGCCGAGCACGGCCGCAATCTTGCGGGCGATCCGCGGGCCAGTATCGCGATCGTGGCGCCGGATATGCCTGCGGATCCGCTGGCGGGGACGCGGATCACGTTGGCCGGTGTGGTCGAGCAGCCGGTGGGCGCGGAGGCCGAGGCGGCGCGTGCGGCGCATCTTGCCGCGGTGCCTGCGGCGAAGTACTACATCGACTACAGCGATTTCTCGGTGTGGATTTTGCGGGTGCGGCGGGTCCGCTGGGTCGGCGGGTACGGCCGGATGGATTCTGCGACGGCCGAGCAGTACACGGCCTCGGTGCCTGACCCGGTTGTGCCGTTGGCAGCGGGCGCGATCGATCATCTCAACGACGATCACAGTCCGGCGTTGCTGGCGATGGCGCAGGCGCTCGGCGGTTATCCCGATGCGACCGAGGCGAGCTGTGAGCGCGCCGACCGTTACGGGTTGGATCTGCGCGTGGTGACGCCGCGTGGTGTCGCGCGCACCCGCGTCGGGTATGCCGAGCCGATCGATACCATCGACGAGTTGCGTGCGGCGACAGTCGAATTGGCGCGGCGGTCGCGGGGGATGTTGCAGAGCTCGTAGCGCTCAGACCTCGTAGAGCTCCAGCGGCAGGTTGTCGGGGTCGAAGAAGAAGGCCATGCGCTTGCCGGTGATCTCGTCGACGCGGAGTTCCTCGGTGCGCACGCCCTTGGCGGACAGTTCTTCGAGGGTGGCGGCGACGTCGCGGGTTGCGAAGGCGAGGTGGCGCAGGCCTGCGGCTTCGGGCCAGCTGGCGCGGTCCGGTGGCTCGGGGAAGGAGAACAGTTCGATGCGGCTGCCGCCGGGGATCGCCAGGTCGAGTTTGTAGGAGCGGCGTTCGGCGCGGTAGTGCTCGGCGATGACCGCGAGGCCGAGGGTTTCGGCGTAGAACCGCTTGGACCGCACATAGTCGGACGCGATGATCGCCACGTGATGAATGCCTAGTAGTTCCACGCTGCGACCGTATCTCAGCGCCGACGCGCGTTTGGCCAACCCACCGCTGCGGGGACGAATCGTGTTCCGTGATACCGGCGATCGAAGGGTCGGATCCGCAGCTCGCCGGTGGATCCGCCCACGTTCCAGCAGCCCGGAACGGGCACGCCTGGCTGGTCGGGCGAGTAGATCTCTCGCGCGTGGTGATCGAGGGGGTACTGGCGCAGGCGACTACTCGGTCGATGCCGACATCAGTACCCCCTCGATCCTGACAAGTGGTTTCAGGGGTGGGTGGGGACGTGCAGCATGGCGACGACCATGGCGACGATTTCGGTGGCGTCGTCGGGATGGGGTGTGCGGGTGCCGGATTCGAGGGTGCGTTCGTAGTCGGCGATGAGGGCGAACATGACGGTGGTCATGGTTTCGAGGCGTTGGCGGCGTCGGCGGGCGGGCAGGTGGGTGAGGGTGGCGGCCAGGCGGGTGGCGATGATGCGGACGGCGGCGCGGTCGGCGCCTGCGAGGCGGCTCGCATCGGTGACCACGGGGTGGGCGCGCACGACGTCGAGGAAGCGGCCGTAGTGGGTGACCTCGGGTTCGGTGATCAGGTCGAGGATCGGGGTGACCAGCATCGTGACGAGGGTGTCCAGGTCGTTGGCGGTGCCGTCGGCCTCGTGCCGGGCGAGTAGCTGCATGCGCCGGTTCTCGAGGGTGTTCATCCGGCGTTCCACGATGGCTTCGATCAGGCCGGTGCGGGAGTCGAAGTAGTAGTGGACCGCGGAGTTGTTGCGGTGTCCTGCCGCGGCGGCGATGTCGCGGAGCGGGACGTCGACGCCGCGTTCGGCGATGAGCCGCTCCCCCGCGTCGAGCAGGATTCCGCGCGAGTCGGTGATGAGCATGGGTGCACTGTACTAAAGCCGATCCTTGACTGCATTAAACACAAGTGTTTAGTTGAGGTGTGCACAGTGAGCGAGTCCGGAGCGCGCGATGATCGCGGACGGCCCGATATTTCAGCTCTGCTGGGTGGTCGAGGACATGGCTGCCGCACAACAGCGGTTCACCGAGCACTACGGAGTGGCACAGTGGTTCACCGTTCCCGACGTGCGGTTCGGCCCGGAGTTCTGCGAATTTCGTGGTGCGCCTGCCGATTACACGATTACTGTCGCCCTGGGGTACGCGGGCGGACAGCAGCTGGAGCTGATCGAGCCGCGCGGCGGGGCCAGCCTCTATGCCGAGCAGCTCGAGCAGATCGGCCCCGGCCTGCATCACGCGGCCTGGGTACCCGAGGACTATGACGGAGCGCTCGACGCAGCGCGGGCGGCGGGTATCGAGGTAGTGGCACAGGGCAGGTTCGAGGGCATCGGGATGGAGTTCGCCTATCTGGCGGGCGGCCCGATCGGGTCCCATATCGAGCTGATGCGCCTGTCCGACGACATGAAAGCGATGTTCGACGCCATGATCCCGGAAGGCTTTTCGAATCCATGGCAGTAGGAACCGCACTCCCCGAACTGATCTCGCCACCGCCGGACTGGGCCGATGCCGCCGATGTTGTGGTCGTCGGTTTCGGCATCGCCGGTGCGTGCGCGGCGATCGGTGCGGCCGAGGCGGGGGCGCGGGTGTTGATCCTGGAGCGCACTGGCGCGGCGGGCGGGGCGTCGGCGCTGGCGGCCGGGCATTTCTATCTCGGCGGCGGCACGCCGGTCCAGCAGGCCACCGGGCACGACGACTCCGTCGCCGCGATGCGCGACTATCTGACGGCGGTGACACCGGATCCCGATCATGCCAAGCTCGGCGCCTACTGCGCGGGCAGTGTCGCGCATTTCGGGTGGCTGGAGGCGCAGGGGCTGAGCTTCGAGCGCTCGTTCTATCCCGGCAAGGCGGTGGTGCAGCCGGGCACCGAGGGGCTGATGTGGACCGGCAACGAGAAGGTCGCGCCCTATCGGGAATCGGCGAAGCCCGCGCCGCGCGGGCACAAGGTGAACGCGCCCGCCGAACGCGGTGGCGCCGAGATCATGCGAGTGCTTGCCGCTCGGGTGCGCGCGCTCGGCATCCGGGTGCGGTTCGAGACGCGCGTCGAGCATCTGGTGATCGATCGCGGGCAGGTGGTCGGTGTGGCGTGGCCCGGCGGTGCCGCGTCGGGCGCGGTGGTGCTCGCCGCGGGCGGGTTCGTGATGAACCCGGACATGCTGGCCGCCTATGCGGCGCGGATGTCGCGGCACTTCCTGCCGTTGGGGGTGCCGACCGATGACGGCCTCGGGATCCGGCTCGGGCAGTCGGCGGGCGCGGCGACCGCGCACATGGACGGGGTGTTTCTGACCGCCTCGTTCTATCCGCCTGCCGAACTGCTGTACGGGATCATCGTGAACAAGGCGGGGCGACGGTTCGTCGCCGAGGATTCCTATCACGGGCTGACCGCGGGTGAGGTTGTCGCGCAGCCGGATTCGACGGCCTATCTGATCGTGGACAGCAAGCACATGGTGTGGCCCGAGCTGCCGATGGTGCGGTTCATCGACGGCTGGGAGACGGTCGCGTTGATGGAGGCGGCGCTCGGCATCCCGGTCGGCGCGCTGCAGGAGACGGTCGCGAACTACAACGTCGCGGCCGCCGACGAACACGATCCCGAGTTGGACAAGCACCCGGACTGGATTCGTCCGTTGACCGAAGGACCGTGGGGCGCTTTCGATTTGACGCCCGGCACGGCGACCTATGTCGGGTTCACCCTCGGTGGCCTCCGGACCACCGTCGACGGCGCCGTGCAACGCGGCGACGACTCGATCATTCCGGGCCTGTACGCGGCCGGGGCCTGCGCGTCGACTATCGCGCAGGACTGCGGCGGCTATTCCAGTGGTACCTGTCTCGGCGAGGGCTCGTTCTTCGGGCGCCGCGCCGGGGCCGACGCGGCGCGGCACTCGCGGCGCCAGGAAGGCGACTGATATGCGCTTCACCTATGCCGAGACGATGACGGACCCGGCCTACTACCTACCGTTGGCCAGGGCGGCGGAGGAGGCGGGGTATTCGTCGATGGCGGTCGCCGACAGTGTCGCCTACCCGAGGGACTCCGACGCCAAGTACCCCTACACGCCCGACGGGAGCCGGGAGTTCCTGGAGGACAAGCCGTTCATCGAGGCGTTCGTGCTGAGCGCGGCGATGGCGGCGGCCACCACCACGTTGCGGTTCACGCCGTTCGTGTTGAAGCTGCCGATCCGCCCGCCGGTGCTGGTCGCCAAGCAGGCCGCGTCGGTGGCGGCGTTGAGCGGCAACCGGTTCGGGCTCGGTGTCGGGATCAGCCCGTGGCCCGATGATTTCGAGATCATGGGGGTGCCGTTCGACAAGCGCGGTGCGCGGATGGACGAGTGCATCGACATCGTGCGCGGGCTGACCGCGGGCGGGTACTTCGAATTCCACGGCGAGTTCTACGACATTCCGCCGATCAAGATCAGCCCGGTGCCGACCGAGCCGGTGCCG
The DNA here is from genome assembly GCF_043197455.1 of Nocardia sp. NPDC049149. Lineage (NCBI taxonomy): Bacteria > Bacillati > Actinomycetota > Actinomycetes > Mycobacteriales > Nocardiaceae > Nocardia > Nocardia sp. NPDC049149. The sequence goes on along the minus strand of NZ_JBICTD010000004.1, from coordinate 607,742 downwards.
ATCCTCATCGGCGGGCACAGCAAGCCCGCGCTGCGGCGGGCCGCCCAACGCGGCGACGGCTGGATGCACGCGGGCGGCGACGGCGCCGAGCTCGACCGGCTGCTGGTCGAATTGGATGCGTTGCGTGCCGAATACGGGACGCGCAAGGACTTCGAGGTGCACGTCATCTCGCTCGACGGATTCACCGTGGACGGGATCAAACGGTTGGAGGACAAAGGCGTCACCGATGTGATCGTCGGCTTCCGCCTGCCCTACACCCTCGAACAGGACACCGAACCGTTGCAGACCAAGATCGACAACCTGTCCCGTTTCGCCGAAAAGGTCATCGCGCGAACCTGACCCGGGTCGTATCCACAGACCGTTCATACGGTTCACAGAGGCTCTGCGCTCTGTGAACCGTATGAAACCTCTGTGGGTCTAGCGCGACTGGACGGTGACCCGGTAGCCGAGGCGGATCTCGCGGCCGATGTAGGCGGCACCGCCGACGTAAAGCCAGCGGTCGGTGCCGCCGCGCGGGTCGGGGAGGTAGGAGCCTTCGACGTGGGCCACGCCGAAGGGGAAGTTGCCGGAGACCGACGTTGCGATGCCGGTCATGAGGGAGGCCTCCGCCAGCAGCCGCGGTTCCTCGGCCCCTTCGGGTAGCGGGGTCGCGGTGGGCACGAAGAAACCGAACTGTTCCGGCGGCGCACCGGAACCCTGGACGAGCATGCCCGTCACGAACAACCGCACAATCCCGGTGTGTACCAAGCATTCCGGCGTCAACTGCAAGGGTGGAGCCGGTAGAACTTCGAGCTGAAACGCCATGAGCGGAACTTTACGGTCACCCACCTGCGCTGTCCCCATGAGAGCCACCGATTTGCCCGGCTCGTTATGCACGCCTCACCGGTAGACCACTCTCTCGCCATCTTGCCGAGTCCGCCTCGCGACGGTTTCGTGATCGAGTGGGAACTGGTGGCAGAGGCTACTCGCGAAATGCCGCCACCAGTTCCCACTGTGGGTCAGGCGGAGCACCCGCGTCGGCTGTGCTGATCGAGTAGTGGATCGACCCGTCGACGTGGCAGTGGTGACAAGACGGTCCGGGAGCCGTCAATTGGGCTGAGCGCGGTGGGCAACCGTGTCCGGCTGATCATGTGGTGCCTCAGCTCATGAGCACACGCCGCCGATCACGCGGCGCGCCCGACTCGTGCGCACGGCAGCGGATCACGCGGCGCGCCCAATTCGTGAGTACGCGCCGTTGCTCGGGTGTGCGTTCAGGCCTGCGGGAGGGGCTCGATGCGGGCGGGGACGTGTTTGTGCCATGGGGTGCCTGCGATGGCGTCGCGCCAGGTGAGGTCGGTGAGTTCGTTGGCGGCGACGCCGGTGCGGTGGGTGGTGTCGCCGGTGGGCAGGTCGAGGCCCAGACCGTTGGGCAGCGAGGCGTGACCTGGCTGCATGCGGTCGTTGATTTCGACGGCGGCGATCGCCGAGCCGCGGCGGGTGGTGATGCGGGCCTGGTCGCCGGTGCTGAGGCCGAGGCGGTCCGCGTCGTCGGGGTTGAGGCGCAGCGCGCCTTCGGGGTCGCGGCGGCGCCAGGTGTCGTCGCGGAAAATGGTGTTGGCGGTGAAGGATCGGCGTTCGCCGGCGGCGAGGACGAACGGGAACTCGGTAGTCGTGTGGGTGGCCGGGGTGTCGGCGAGGCCGCGTAGCGCGGGCAGGAGTTCGGTGATCGCCACGGGGATGCGCTTGTCGGGGTGCGGTAGGTAGTCCCAGGCGTCGGCGTAATCGTCGACGGTGAAGGTGACACCGGAGCGCCCGGCGAGGATCGCGTCGAACAGGGCGTCGGCGTCGCGGTGGCCCGCGCGGCGCATGGCCGCCGGGTACACCTTGGCGATGCGCTGGGCCAGCGCCCACAGCACCGCGGCGGCGCGGGCGTCGTCGGGCAGGGTCGGGCCGAGCGTTTCGTACAGCACGTACGGCGCAACCCCGGCCAAGGACTTGTCGGTCGCGAGCAAGGCGGCGAAGGCCCATTTGTACGGGCGGCGACCGAGTTTCGCGGCGGTGCGCAGCACGGCGAGCTTGCCGCTGCCGACGACGCCGAGCTCGCGCAGCAGCCGCGCGTACATCTCCGGCTCGGACAGGGTGCCCGGCAACGGGTCGAGCACGGGGGCACGCAGGTGGAAGGTGTTGTGCGGGAACTCGAGATTGAAGAAGGTGGCTTCCCACTTCTCGAATTGGCTGGCCGCGGGCAGCACGTAGTCGGCATACCGTGCGGTCTCGGTCATCGCGACATCGATGACGACGACGAGTTCGAGCGCGTCGAGCGCCTGCCGAAAGGCGGCCGAATCCGCCAGCGAGTGTGCGGGATTCGAGGATTCGACGATCATGGCCCGGAAGCGAGCGGGATGGTCGGTGAGGATTTCCTCGGCGATCGAATTGCACGGCACCATGCCGCCGAGGATGCGCGCGCCGGTGACCGGGGTGCGTTTGACCTCACGGCTGTAGCCCGCCAGCGGTGCCATCCACGAATGCGGGTGCATGCCACCGGGTTTGGCGAAGTTGCCGGTGAGCAACCAGAGCAGCTTGTTCAGGTAGGAGATCAGGGTGCTGTTGGGGCTCTGCTGGACGCCGAGGTCCTCGTAGGTGGCGACGCTGGCCGCGGTGCCGATGCGCTGGGCGGCGGCCCGCACGAGTGCCTCGGGGACACCGGCGGTTTCGGCGTAGGCGGCGACGTCGATGCCGGACAGCTCGTGCAGCACCGCCTCGGATCCGCTGGTGTGCTCGGCCAGGAACGCGTGGTCGACGAGGTCGTCCTGGACCAGCACCGCCAGGATCGCGGTCAGGCACCACGCATCGGTGCCTGGGCGCAGCTGCAGGTGGATATCGGCCAGGTCGGCGGTCTCGGTGCGCACCGGGTCGAGCACGATCATGGTGCGGGCGGGGTCCTTGGCGATCTGCTGCAACACCGTGCGGGCCCGCGGCACCCCGTGCGACTGCCATGGGTTCTTGCCGAGGAACACCGACACCTCGGCATGCTCGAAATCGCCGGTGGTGTGGCTGCCGGTGAGGTGCGCGTCGACCCAGCCTTCGCCGGTCTTCTCCTGCGCCAGCGCGCTGGAGCGGTAGCGGGCGCCGAGGGCGCGACGCAGGGCGGTGCTGTAGGCGCCGCCCAGGTGATTGCCTTGTCCGCCGCCGCCATAGTAGAAGATCTTGTCGCCGCCGTGTTGGTCCCGAACCGCGGTGAGGCGTGCGGCGACCTCGGAAATGGCGGTATCCCAGTCTATTTCGGTGAAGCTGCCGTCGGCTTCGCGGCGCAGCGGTGCGGTGAGGCGGGCGCCGCCGTTCTGGTAGTGGTCGAGGCGCAGCGCCTTGTTGCAAGTGTAGCCGGCGGAGGCGACGTGCTCCTTGTCGCCGCGGATCTTGGCGAAGCGGCGGTCCTCGAGTTGGATCAGCAGGCCGCAGTTGTTCTCGCAGAGGATGCACGCGGTCTTGTGCCACTCCCCCTGTACCGCGGTCATCGAGCCACCTGCTGGCCCAGGTCGGTGCGTGCGAGCGCGCGGCTCCTCGTCGGCAGATCTGTGGACATCAGCGGCTCCTTCGATGCGCATGGCAACGGCCGGCACGAGAACGCTCTCGCCTCAGTCGAACCCGGACCCGTTCTTGACTATGGCCTACACCATAATAGGCGTGTCAAGCGGCACCCTGCTGGAGAATGCCGATCAGGCTCGGGGTGCGGGAAGGACGCCGCTGAGCAGGCCGTGAAGCTCGTCGACAACCTGGAGAATGCCGATCAGTCTCGGGATGCGGGAACGACGGCCCCGAGCAGGCCGCGAAGCTCGTCGACAACATCCTCGAGCGGGGTGATGTCGTGCTGAGCGCGAGCCAGGGCGATCGCGCCCTCGAACGACGCGACCGTGAGCGTGGCCAGACGGTTCGCCCTGGCCTGCGCGACGTTCTCGCGAACGAGCATCTCGGCGAGCGCGCGGTGCCAGCGGGCGAAGATCTCCGCGGCGGCATGCGCGAATTCCGGTGTGTCGTCATTGGTTTCGACGGCGACCGCGAACACCGGGCAGCCGGACCGGAAATCGCTGTCGAGCAAGGTGCGGCGCCAGAACGTGGCGAATTCGTCGAGCGCGGTCAGCGGATCGTGCTCGCGGGTGAGCTGCTCGATGAAGGTGCTCATGAACGAGCCCGCCGCGGCGATCGCATCATTGATGAGCTCGGTGCGCCCGCCGGGGAAATGGTGATACACCGAGCCGCGCGGTGCACCCGTGCTGGCGAGCACCCGATCGACGCTGGTTGCGCTGGCGCCGTGGCTGCGCAGCGACTCGATCGCGCCCTCGACCATCCGCCGTCGCGCGTCTCCGGTGCGCGGCCGCACAGATCCATCACCACGGGTTCGTCGAGTCGTCATACCGCCATGTTATGGGATACCCCATAAACGTGACGCGGCATGGGTCGATTCGCACCGGTCAGCGCGGCGTCGGTGCGCGTCCCGACTTCTCACCGGACAGCAGATCGACGGAAGACGACCACGCTCGACACACCCGTCGAATCGACAGAGGACGGCCGCAGTCCGGATGCCCCGTCGATCAGAGTCAGCCCGCGCAGTGGGCAACACACACCGCTTCAGACCAAGTGGGCGACACACACGACCTCGAACCGTGGGCCGAACGCCCCCACGTACCCCCCGCCCCGATCGACGGGACATCGAGGCCATCCGCATGTCCCGTCGACCAGGTTCAACTCGCGCGGTGAGCGACCCGGGTGGCGTGGAAGTCCAGGAACGCCGCGAGGACGTCCTTCGGGGCTTCCACCTGCGGATAGTGGCCGACCTTCGCCAGCTCCACCACGTCGGGCTCGGGAATCAGTTCGCGATAGCGGCGAACCATGTGCGCCCCGGACACCGGATCGAGCAAGCCGTCGATCAGCCGAGTCGGGACCGGCGCGTCACGCAGCGCGCCGACCCACCGCTCACGATGCTGACGACGATCGGCCATGTAGCGAATCAGCTTGTGCCCGTTACGCTTCCCGCGTTTGCTGCACCACAGGATCCAGAACTGGTGCAGCTCTTCCTCGCTCGGCTTGGTGTCGGGACCGAAGATCGCCGCCAAGCTACTGGTGAACGCGCGCTCGGTGCCGACGAGCCCGAGCAGCGGGCCCAGCGGACTGGCCAGCAACTTCTGCACCGGCCGAGCGCGGTGCGTCTCGGGGAACAAGCCGCCGTTGAGCAGACACACCGATTCGATCACCAACGACTCGTCACCGGCGACCCGACGCTCACCGTCGCGCGCGAGCAACTCCTGCGTGACCGTGTCTCCGTAGTCGTGCGCCAGGATGTGGAACCGGCTGATCCCCTGCGCACGCAACAGGTTCTCGTGCATATCGGCCTGATCGGCGATCGAATACTGGTAGTTCAGCGGCTTCGCCGACCACCCGAAGCCGATCATGTCCGGTGCGATCACCCTGGCGAACCGCTCGCACAGGCCGGGCCACACCGCATGCCAATCCCAGGACGCGGTCGGGAACCCGTGGATGCAGAGCAGTGTGCCGTCGGGACCGTCCCCGCCGTCTCGCCAGAAGATCTGATGGCCGCGGTGGGTGAACCGCCTGCCATGCGCCCGCCAGGACGCGAACTCCTCCATGCCTACCTCCTTGTCGCCGACAAGCATGGACCCTCGACCCCGCTTTCACAGGAAATCCGTCGACAGCGGACACGTCATGTACCGCGCGCGAGTTCGCCAGCGGGACGCTCTGCGAGAATGCGACGGTGCATGTCGCGATCGGCTTGGTGGTTCTCGTTGCCTCAGCGGCAGCGTTGGCGGCGCTCGCCCGCCGGTTCGGGGTGTCCGAACCGCTGGTGCTGACCCTGGCCGGAGTGGCGGCGTCGTATCTGCCGTTCGTGCCCGCGATCCATCCCGACCCGGAGATCATCCTGCTCGGGCTGCTGCCGCCGCTGCTCTACACCGCGGCCATCCGGACCTCGCTGGTGGACTTCCGGGCGAACGTGCGCACCATCGCCTCGTTGTCGGTGGGGTTGGTGTTGTTCACGACATTCCTTGTCGCGACGGTGGTCTGGTGGTTGCTTCCGGTGCCGTTCGCGGTCGCGGTCGCCCTGGGTGCGGTGGTGGCGCCGCCGGACGCGGTGGCCGCGACGGCGGTCGCGCGCCGGATCGGGATGCCGCGGCAGATCGTCACGATTCTCGAGGACGAATCGCTCTTCAACGACGCGACCGCGCTGGTGGCGTTGCGCACGGCGATCGCGGCCTCGGCCGGTGCGGTGTCGGTGTGGACGGCAGGCGGGGATTTCCTGCTCGCCGCTGGCGGCGGCGCGGCGGTGGGCGTGGTCGTCGCGTATCTGCTTGCGCTGCTGCGCCGCCGGATCACCGACCCGGTGCTCGACACGACGCTGTCGTTCCTCGCACCGTTCGCTGCGTACCTGCCCGCCGAGGGCATCCACGCCTCCGGGGTGATCGCGGTGGTCACCTGCGGCATGATCCTCGGGCACGGGGCGCCGGTGTGGCAGAGCGCGGCCTCGCGCATCGCCGAGCGCACCAATTGGCGCACCATCCAGTTCATTCTGGAGAGCTCGGTGTTCGTGATCATCGGGTTGCAGGTGCGTGGCATCCTCGAGGGTGCGTGGCGCAGCGGGCTCGATCACACGACGCTGGTGATCAGCGCGGTCGCGGTGCTGCTCGCGGTGATGGTGGCGCGGCCGCTGTGGATCTTCCCGTGGTCGTTGCTGTATCGCAAGATCGGGCACCACACCGCGGTGCCGTTGCGGCATTCGACGGTGGTGTCGTGGGCGGGCATGCGTGGCGTCGTCACCCTCGCCGCGGTGCTGTTGCTGCCCGCGGACACCCCGCAGCTGCCGGTGTTGAAGTTGCTCGCGTTGGTGGTGGTTGCGGGAACGCTACTGCTGCAAGGCACTTCACTGCCGTGGCTGGTGCGGCTGCTGGATCTGCGTGGGCCGAGCCGTGCCGAGGACGCGCTGCGCAAAGCGAGCCTGCTGCAGCAGGCCGCCACCGCCGGGCTCGCCGCGCTCGACGAAGAAATCAGGCCGGATACGCCGCCGGGGGTGGTGCAGCAGCTGCGGGATCGCGTGTCCTGGAAAGCCAATGCCGCCTGGGAGCGGCTCGGGCGGGCCGAAGCCGAGCAGGCGACGCCGACCGCCGAATACCGCAGGCTGCGACTACAGATGCTGACAGCTGAACGCGAAACCGTGCTGCGCGTTCGTGATTCGGGGACGGTCGACTACGAGATCCTGCAGCACGTGCTGGCCAGGCTCGACCTCGAGGAATCGATGATCGACCGCTTCGACGAGGCCGACGACGACCGCGTCGAGACCCTGGCCGGACCGCTCGCGGCGGAGAACTGCGCGCACCTGCAGGCCGCGCCGCTGGTGCTCGAACCCGTCGAACCCGGCGAGTGCGCCGAATGCCTGGCCGAGGGCATGACGTGGGTGCACCTGCGAATGTGCCTGTCCTGCGGGCACATCGCGTGCTGCGACTCCTCGGTCGGCAACCACGCCACCAAGCATTACCAGAGCACCGAGCATCCGGTGATGCGCAGCGTCGAGCCGGGCGAGGCGTGGCGCTGGTGCTATGTGGACGAGCTGCTCGGCTGAGTGGTGCGGGGGGCGTGCGAATAGATCAGGCGCGCATACTCGGTGAGCAACCGGTCCAGGGACAGGTTTTCCCCGCCCGCCGCGATCTGCTGGTAGCCGATCAGCATCGCCATGCCCAGCGAGGTCACCACCTCGGCGGTCTCCTCGTTGGCGACGACACCCATGATCGCCTTGTGCACAGTGCGCCTGCGGGATTCGTCGACCCGCTTGAGCGCCAGGTTCACCGATTCGTCGTTGGCGGCCCATGCGCGGATCGCGGCCTCCGCGGCGTGGTGCAGGCCGACGGCCAGATCGGACATGGCGCGGATGTCGTCATCGGGGTTGCCCTGGTTGAACTTCAGCGTGCGCAGGATCAGCACCTGCCGGTTCTCCCAGTGCTCCAGCAGCGTGTCGACGAAGCCCTGCCAGCTGCCGAAGTGGTGATAGAACGAGCCGCTGGTGACGCCGAGCCGCCGGCACAGCACGCCGATATTGAGGCCCTTGAAACCGAACTCGGCCAGCACCTCCAGAGCGGTGTCGAAGTACTGCTCCTTGGTGACCACTCGTGACATGCGCTGGCGCCGTTCTGTTCGTTCGGATGGGGGGACGGGTGGGGCCGCGAGGACCGAACAGTACCCCATCGAGATTGTCGGCGCGGTACGAGGTCCACGGCATTGTCCAGCGAAACCGCTGGTAGCAGTTACCTCGTGAAATATGTAGCGCACCTGGGCAATCGACCTACTTCGGTGCGGGCTCGATCTCCTCGTCCGACTCCAACGGCGGCGCAGTGAGCACATCGATCTGCTCGCCGATATAGCGGATCACGACCGCCACGACCGCCACGACCGGAACAGCGAGGAACGCGCCGACAATGCCGTACAGCGAACCGCCCGCGGTGACGGCGAGCAACACGATCACCGCGTGCAACTTCATGCTCCGACTCTGCAACACCGGCTGCAGCACATTGCCCTCGAGCTGCTGCACCGCGATGACGATGCCGACCACGATCAGCGCCGTGGTGAAACCATTGCCGACAAGAGCGACGAGCACCGCGAGCGCACCGGCCACGACCGCGCCGACGATCGGGATGAACCCGCCGAGGAACGTCACCACGGCAAGCACCAACGCCAACGGCACCCCGAGGATCACCAGCCCGCCGCCGATGAACACCGCATCGATCAAACTGACCAGTGCCTGGGTCCTGATGAAACCGCCGAGGGTGTCCCACACCCGGTGCGCCACCTCCTCGACATGGCGGCCGCTGCGGCTGCCGAACACCGCGTGCATCCACGGCATCAAGCGCGGGCCGTCCTTGACGAAGAAGAAAGCGAGCACCAGCACGAGAAACAGCGTGATGATCGCCGACGTCGCCGCGCTCACGCCGCTGAACACCCCCGTCGCGATCTGCTGGGCGCTGGACTGCAGCCGCGAGACGATCGCGTCGACCGCCGAATCGAGCTGCTCGTCACGGATGCGCAGCGGCGGGCCCTGCAACCAGTTGCGCACCTGGTTGACGCCCGCGGTCGCCTTGTCGGCCAACTCGGGCGCCTGGTCGACCACCGACGGCACGATCAACGCGATGACACCGGAGAGCAGCGCGATGAAGCCGACCACGGTGATCGAGGCGGCCAGCGCGGGCGGCAAGCCGCGCCGGGTGAGCCATCGCGTCGGCGGCCACAGCACGGTGGCGACGACGACCGCGAGCGCCACCGGCAGGATCACCACCCACAGTCTGCCGACGACAGTGCCGAGCACCCAGGTGCCCGCTGCGATCGCGACGATGCACAGCGCCCACTTCGCCATCCAGATGATGCCGGAACCGATCACGTCGCCGCGGTCGGGCGGGGTGGGGCGGTTCTGCGGCGCGGGAGTGCTGTCGGCGTCGCCCATTTCGTGCTGAATGTCTGTGTTAGGCCCACTCACGCGCCCAGTCTCGCACGGGAGGAGGGTGCGGAGCGGGCATCGCGGGGCGGGTCTCGTGAGGAATGCCGGCTCGGCCACTGAGACACCGCGACGCGCGGCCGTGCTGTGCCGGTAGGTTCGGATGATCACGAAGGAGGGTCCGCCTTGACCGACGCCGCAACCCTGGAACGCCATGGCCACATCGCCATCATCACGCTGAATCGGCCCGACGCGATGAACGCGGTGAACGCCGCGTTGTCGAGCGCGGTCGGTGCCGCACTCGACGAACTCGCCGCCGACCCCGCACTGCGGGTCGGGGTGATCACCGGGGCCGGGCGGGCGTTCTGCGCCGGCGCCGACCTCAAAGAATTGGCGCGCGGCAACGGGATTCACGATCCGGCGCACCCGGAATACGGGTTCGCCGGGCTGGTCCAGCATTTCGTGGACAAGCCGCTGATCGCCGCCGTCAACGGGTTCGCGCTCGGCGGCGGCACCGAGATCGTGCTGGCCAGCGATCTCGCGGTGATGAGCGACGCAGCCTCGCTCGGGCTGCCCGAGGTCAAGCGCGGATTGGTCGCCGCAGCAGGCGGATTGCTGCGGCTGCCGCGTGCCGTGCCGCCGAAGATCGCGCTCGAGATGGCGTTGACCGGGACGCCGATCGATGCCGCCCAGGCGCTGCACTGGGGTCTGGTCAACCGGGTCGTGCCCGCCGACCAGGTGCTGCCGAGCGCGCTCGAACTCGCCGAGACCATCGCCGCCAACGCACCGCTGTCGGTCCGCGCCTCCAAGCGAATCATCCACCGCGTCAACGACTTCGGCTCCGACTGGGACACACCGATCTGGCAGATGAGCTTGGCGGAAGCCACACCGGTGTTCGTCAGCAAGGACGCCGTCGAAGGACCACGCGCATTCGCCGAGAAACGCACGCCGCGATGGCGCGGGGAATGAGCACCATTGGCGGGGTCAAGCGCACGCAGACGAACGGGCCGGAAACCGCGACGCCCGGCGTTCCATGGAAGACCGGCCCACCGCGCGGTGCTGCGAAACTATCTGTAGGGCAGGCCGATACGATGCGCGGTCAGGGTTTGGGCGGCTCCGGCACCGAGCGCAGTGCGGATTCGATCGGCTCACGCAGGTAGGTTCCGGCCTGCCGGGCGCTGCTGCTTTCTGGGCCGACCGGTGTGCGATGACAACAGTCGCCGTTTCGCCTGGCTACTCCAGCTTGCCGCCCGCTTCGCGACGCCCTCTGCGGGACAGGCGAACACCGTGCACGGTCAGGGTTTGGGCGGCTCCGACAGGTGGGTGTCGAAGAAGGCGAAGATGCGCTGCCAGGCGTCGCGGGTGGCGTCCTCGTTGTAGCCGAGGCCGGTGACGCGCAGCAGCGGGTCGGCGGGTGTCAGGTTGGCGAAGGCGTGGGTGACCTTTGGATAGACCTTGAGGTCGTGCTCGACGCCGTGTTCGGTCAGCGCCTCGTCGAGTTTGCGTGGTGCACCGATCAGCATCGGGTCGCGCTGCGCGTAGCTGGCGACCACCGGGCAGGCGCCCTCGAGCAGCGTGCGGTAGTCGCCGTAGAGCGTCGGGTAGAACGGCGCGGAGGCGTCGAAGCCCTTGGGCGCGACCAGCAATGCGAAACCACCGCCCATGCAGAAGCCGATGACCGCGGTGCGGCCGGTGCAGTCGGGGTCGGCGACGAGCCGGTCACGGGCGGCGATCACATCGCGCACCGGCGGACCCTCTCCGGTCTGCACGAGAGCCTGATAGATCGTGCGAATGCAACGTACCCGCCCGCGCGAGAACAGATTCGGCGCGATCGTCAGGTACCCGTAGTCGGTGAGCATCCGCACCGTGCGGCGCAGATCCGCACTGAACCCAACACCGTCGTGGATGACCACCACACCTGGCCACGGACCAGCCCCGGACGGCCGCGCCATGATCGCCTCGAGCCGCCCATCGGGCGCGGTCAACTCAATCGTGTCCATAGCCACCGAATGTAGGACAGCGTCTCAGACATGTACAGACCGGTCCGTCGAGCAACCAACGCCTGCCGTCGGCGACCACCAGGCGCCACGACCACTCATACGGAGTTGGTCGACTGATCACTGGGAACTGGTGGCGGCATCGGCCGAAGCCCCCGCCACCAGTTCCCACTCGGCACGAAACCGCCCCCTTCGATCCCACATAACGGGATCGCTGGTGCCCTGCGACCGCGGCCAGCCCCGCCAACGCCCGAAATCCGCACTCCTACTGTGAATCCGCACCCGTTCTGGAGTTGGTCGGTTGATCACGAGGCACTGGTGGCGGCATCGCGCGAGAGGCCCCCGCCACCACTGCCCCCTCGAGGCGAAGCAGGTGCTGGGGGCGTTCAGCGGGGGGTGTCGGCGGAGGGCAGGCGGAGGCGCTTGAGGGACAAGGCGTTCAGGGCGACGATGATGCTCGAGCCTGACATCGACATTGCCGCGATCTCCGGGCGCAAGGTGAAGCCGAAGGCAGGGACGAACACGCCTGCGGCGATCGGCAGGGCGATCGTGTTGTAGCCGACGGCCCACGCCAGGTTCTGGTGCATCTTGCGCAAGGTGCCGCGGCCGATGCGCAGGGCAGTGGGGACATCGAGCGGGTCCGAGCGCATCAAGACCAGATCCGCGGTCTCGATGGCGACGTCGGTACCCGCGCCGATCGCGATGCCGAGATCGGCGCCCGCCAGTGCAGGCGCGTCGTTGACGCCGTCACCGACCATCGCCACCTTGCGGCCACCGCGTTGCAGCTCAGCGATTTTCGCTGCCTTGTCACCGGGCAGCACCTCGGCGATGACGGTGTCGATGCCCAAGTCTGCGGCGATGCGTACGGCGGTGGCGTGGTTGTCGCCGGTCAGCATGACCACCTCGATGCCGAGGTCGTGCAGTTCGGCGACCGCGGCGGCGGAGGTCTCGCGGGGCGCGTCGGCTAACGCGATCACTGCGGCTGCCGTGCCGTCGATTGCGGCGAGGACCGCCGTGTGGCCCGAATCGGCGAGCCGATCGCGGTGCGCGGCAAGTGATCCCAGATCGATGTGCTCGCGCTCGAACAGGCGGCGGTTGCCGACCACCACGCGATGCCCGTCGACCTCGGCGATCGCGCCGTGGCCTGGCACGTTCTCGAACTTCACCGCGGACAGGGGTGTGGCGCCTGCGCGAGCAATCTTCGCGGCAGTGGCATCCACGTCTTCCGCGTGTCGGACGATGGCGGCGGCGAGGGGGTGCTCGGATTCGCGTTCGACCGCGGCAATCAAGCGCAGTGCCTCGTCGGCGGCGAAACCTTCGGCGGTCACCACGTCGGTGACCTCCGGTTCACCCTTCGTCAGGGTGCCGGTCTTGTCCAGCACCACCGTCTGGATGCGTGCCGCGGACTCCAACGCCAGCGCATTCTTGAACAGCACACCGCGTTTCGCGCCGAGCCCGGTGCCGACCATGATCGCGGTCGGGGTGGCGAGGCCGAGCGCGTCGGGGCAGGTGATCACCACGACCGTGATCGCGAACAGCATGGCCTTGGCGAACGAGGCACCGGCAAGCAGCCAGACGGTCAGCGTCAACGCGCCGCCGATCAATGCGGCCAACACCAGCCAGAAAGCTGCCCGATCAGCAAGCTGCTGTCCCGGCGCCTTCGAATTCTGCGCCTGCTGAACCAGTTCCACGATCTGCGCCAAAGCAGTGTCCGCACCGACCTTGGTGGCGCGAACGCGCAACGTGCCGTTGACGTTCAACGACGCACCGATCACCGTCGCGCCGGATTCTTTGTGCACCGGCAGGCTTTCGCCGGTCACCATCGATTCGTCGACCTCGCTCTCGCCCTCCTCGACGACGCCGTCGACCGCGATCTTCGCGCCGGGTCGCACCAGCAGCAGATCGCCGACCACCACCTCGGCGGTGGGCACCTCGACCGGTGCGCCGTCGCGAATCACCTCGGCCTTGGGTGGCGCCAGATCGATGAGCGCCCGGATCGCGTCGTTGGCGCCGCCGCGGGCCCGCATCTCGAACCAATGTCCGAGCAGCACGAACGTGGCCAACATCGTCGAGGCCTCATAGAACACCTCGCCGCCGCCGGTCACCGTGATCGCCAGCGAATACAGCCAGCCCGCCCCGATCCCCACCGCGACCAACACCATCATGTCCAACGTGCGCGCCCGCAACGCCGCCACCGCACCGGTGAAGAAGATCGCCGACGAGTAGAAGATCACCGGCAGACTCAACACCAGCGCCCAAACGTCCTGCCGCAACCCGAACGGCACCGGCAGATGCACCCCGAACATGTCGGTAGCCATCGGCGACCACAACATCACCAACACCGAGAACACGGCCGCCACCACAAACCGATTCCGCATATCGGCCGCCATCGCAGCCATCGACATCCCCCCATGCCCGGCATGACCACCATGCCCTGCACCCCCACCATGACCCGCATGGTCACCATGCCCACCCGCAGCCGAACGAGCCGCTCCCCCACCATGCCCGGCGTGCCCCGCAGCCGAATGACCCGCACCCCCACCATGACCCGCATGGTCGCCACGCCCACCCGCAGCCGAATGAGGCGCAGCCGCACCATGACCGGCGGGGTCACCGTGTCCACCCGCCATCCCATGACCCGCGTCCTCGGCTACACCGTCACCGTGGCCCGCATGGCCACCATGCCGAACTGCCGCCGCATGACCCGCACCTTCGGCCTCACCATGACCCGCGTGGTCAACGCCGTCCGCCGCGGCCGCATGCCGGCCGAAACCCTCGTGGCCCGTCACCACCGTCTGCCCCGCATCCGCGGCTACGTCGCCGATATCGCCCGCGTGGTCGCCATGCTCCGCCGCAGCGGTGTAATCCGCTGCGGCGGTGGGCCCTCTAGTCGCCGCACCGGCGTGACTCTGGCCCGCATGGTCGGGCTGCGCTGCATGCCCGAGCTCGACCGCATGGCCGGTCGGCTGCGCGTGGCCTGCGGGATCGGTGTGCCGCGGTCCGCCCTCAGCGCGCGAGGGTTCGGGTTTGGGCGCATGGCCCGCTGCCGAGAGGTCTGACTGCGAAGCACCATCGGTGGGGCCAGCTTCTGCGGCCGAACCCGGCTCGCGCCGTTCATGGTTGGCGATATCGGATTGGGTGGGCCGGCCCGGCCTGTCTGTGGGGTCGACGTGTGGCGCGTGTCCCGCGTGATCGGTTGCGGCCGTTTCACCGGGCTTGTCGTTGCGCGGCGTCGCTGGGTCGCGTGACTCGGACGCGTCGAGGTGGCTCGAGTGGTCGGGGGTAGCGGGTTCGATCAGGGGGTCGCAGAGGTGGGTGGGGACCGAGCGGCCTGCGCAGTGGTAGCCGCAGTCGCGGATCCAGGCGGTCAGGGTGGGGACCGAGGTGCGGGCGGGGTCGTAGGTGATGGTGGCGGTTTGGGCGGTCGGGTTGGCGGCCACCTCCAGTACGCCGGGGCGGCGGAGGAGGACAGCGGTGACGACATTCGCTTGGCTTGCCCAGTGCAGCCCGTGCACGTCGAAGACTGCGGTGCGGCGTAGCGCCGGATTGCGGTGCTCCCTGTCGTGTTTCACGGACCTCACTCCTCGCTCGGGACGCTCGGCTCGGACATCGAGCCAAGGCGTGCTGTCGGTCAGACCAACCAGTTGACCATATACCCCTACGGGGTAGGTGTCTAACAAACATCCTCGAACTGCACAAAGTCGCAGACCATCCGTCCAGAACCCAGCCCTCCCCCGCACACCACGACACACCCGGGTGGCACCACCCCCCTCGCCACGCACGAGTGGCACATGGCTGCGGCAAAACGCGAGTACAGCTCTCCACCATGTGCCACTCGTCAACTCTTCGGCCGTCCGCCGGGACATGACGGCGGCGACACTCCGACAACGGCGTCGTGATATCCCGCACGACGCGACGCATCGTGGCCGACGGGACATGGCCGATGGCGCGCACTGCCGCACTTGCGCTACATGGCAGGCACACCGAGCTGAGTGTGGTCGCTGCGCAGCGGCACGCCCCACGGCTCGCTTACCCGCGCGACTCCGCGGATCACCTGCGACGCATCGTGGTCGACGGGGCATGGCGGATGACGCGCGCTGCCGCACTTGCGCTGAGGGGGAAGGAAATCAATCGAAACGTCCCCGGGTCGGATCGTGGCCTTTACCGTCTGAGATAGATCGATGGATGGAACGGGGTTGTGCGATGAGCGAACCGACTACGTCTTGTGCCGCATTCCAGCGGGTGGCGAAGATCGATCCGGACGCGGTCGCCGTCCGATCGATCGGCGGCGCACAAGCATTGACCTGGCGGGAGTACGCCGACCAAGTCCGGGCGATCACGGCGGGGCTCGCGGCGCTCGGCATCGGCCGCGGCGACACCGTGGCGCTCATGATGGCGAACCGGGTCGAGTTCTATCCGCTCGAAGTGGGCGCACAGCACACCGGAGCGACGTCGTTCTCGGTATACAACACGTTGGTGCCGGAGCAGCTGAACTACGTGTTCGGCAACGCGGGCAACCGAGTGGTGATCTGCGAGGCGCAATACGTCGAACGAGTCCGCGCGGCCGGAGTGCCGATCGAAACGATCGTCAGCCTCGACGGCGCGCCGGACGGCACGATCAGCGTCGAAGAACTGAAAGCATTGGGCCGCAGCGACTTCGACTTCGAGGCGAGCTGGCGCGCGGTGCAGCCCGACGATATCGTGACGCTCTGCTACACCTCGGGAACGACCGGCAATCCGAAAGGTGTCGAGCTCACCCACGCCAACGTGATCTTCGACGCGCACGCCTTCACCTCCGTGCTCCCCGTCGAATTCGGTGACCGGCAGACCTCGTATCTGCCGACCGCGCACATGGCCGACCGATTCACCGCGCTGTACCTGCAGGAGGTGTTCGGCACCCAGATCACCGTTGTCCCCGACCGTGCTCAACTGCTCGCCGCGCTGGTCGACACCAGGCCGACGATCTGGGGCGCGGTGCCGCGGGTGTGGGAAAAGTTCAAGGCCGCACTCGAATTCGCGGCCGCCAACGAACCCGACGAGACCATCCGCGCCGGCCTGCAATGGGGTCTCGGCGTCGCACGCCGCAAGGCCGTCGCGCAGCTTGCCGGCACACCCATCGACGACGAGCTCGCCGCCGAATGGGCCAAGGCCGACGCCGCCGTGCTGTCCAAGCTGCGCGCGAAACTCGGCCTGGACCAGGTGAAGTGGGCGATGTCGGGTGCCGCGCCGATACCGGCGGAGACTCTCGGTTTCTTCTTCGGGCTCGGCGTCCCCATCTGCGAGGTGTGGGGCATGTCCGAAGTGACCTGCGTCGGCAGCGTCAGCGCACCGGACGACTCCCGCCTCGGCACCGTCGGCCGGTTGCTGCCCGGCCTCGAATCCACCATCGCCGAGGACGGCGAATTCCTGGTGCGCGGACCCTCGATCATGCGCACCTACCGCGACGAGCCGGTCAAGACGGCCGAAGCCATCGACACCGACGGCTGGCTGCACACCGGCGACATCCTCACCCAGGACGCCGACGGATACTTGCGCGTCGTCGACCGCAAGAAGGAACTCATCATCAACGCCGCCGGAAAGAACATGTCCCCGGCCAACATCGAGAACGCCATCAAGGCGGCGACGCCGCTGATCGGTTCCATCGCCACCATCGGCGACCGGCGGCCGTTCAACACCGCGCTCATCGTCATCGACGCCGAAACCGCCGAACCCTATGCGGCCCAACACGGTCTGTCCGACGCCTCGGCCGCCACACTGGCCGCCGATCCGCGGGTGATCGCCGAGATCGCGCGCGGCGTCGCGGCAGGTAACACCAAACTGTCGCGGGTGGAACAGATCAAGCGCTTCACCGTGCTGCCCGCCTTCTGGGAGCCCGGCGGCGACGAGATCACGCTCACGATGAAGTTGCGGCGCAAGCCGATTGCCGCGAAGTACGCACCCGACATCGAACGCCTCTACACGGCCGATCTCACGCCAGGAGTCCACGAGCCTGTTGCGCCTGCCGAGGCCGCGACGGCGGGCTAGCCCTTTCGGACAAACTAACGGATTGCCGTGCGCCCCATCACTTTCGGCAGTGCATGCATTGCGGCATCCCGTGCACTCATGCCGCGCATGCCAATTCGACAGGGTCCGCCGTTCCGGTCAGCGCAGCGGCACGGCCAGCTCGTAGACGATGTCGGCGGAAGTCGCGGCGGCCGGGTCGAGCAGGAAGATCTGCCGCGGCGTCCAGGTGGCCTGTTCGTTGTGATCGATGAGCCATTGGTGCAGTGACTCGAACCCGAGTGCGGTCATCATGTCGACCTTGGGCACGCGAATGAACGCCTCCCGCACGGTGGGTTCGAAGCTCGTTGCCATGTCCGGGAAACGGCCGGCGACGTCGGCGATATCGGCATCGTCGATCGGGCAGCAGAACTCGACCGCCGCGTCACTGTCGGCGCTCACCTCCCCGTGGTAGCGCAGAAACGGGAGCCCGGCCGCCCCTGCGGGCCGTGGGATGGTCGGGCCGCCGAACAAGGCGAATAGCAGCCCCAGACCGATGTGTGCTGAGCACTCAGGTTATCCACGACGGTCGAGAGGGACCTCAGAGTGCAAGGCCCCAGGCCGATGTGCACCAGGCGCTCAGGAATGCGCCACGGCCAGGGGCGACCTCAGAGGTGGAAGGTCAGGCGGTCGGGGCGGATGTAGTCGGCGGGGTCGTGCAGTGCACGCAACTCGGGGCGGCTGGGGGCCGGGATGCGGGCCAGTTCGTCGAGCAAGGGTGGGTCGTAGTTGGCGGCGCCTGCGGTGATGCCGGGCAGCCAATTGTCGTGGTGGGTGGGAACGAACAAGCTCGGGCTGATCGCCTCGAGGTAGCGGCGCGGATCGCGCAAACCGTTGGTGATCTGGTTGAAGCCTTGGACGGCACCGATCTGCAGGTCGGTCGGCGGCAGGCTCGCGAAGACGTCGAAAACCTCGGGCGCCTTCTCCGTCAACGGGCCCGTGGAGTCATGCCACACCAACGAAAACCCAGGCACCCGGAACTGGTAGAGCAGCGAACCGCCCTCCGGATCGTTCAGGCGTGGCACGCTCTGCAAAACCCCTGCCAGCGTCGGCGGATGCTGCACCAGCGCACAGAGTTCCGGCAGCGGAAAGAACGGGGACGAGCCACCCGGCCGCTCCGGTGCGGTCGGCGCGGAATGCACGTGCCTGACCGCAGTCACCTCGACCCCGCCCACAGTGAAATCGTGCCGCTCCCCCGGCCGCGAATTCGCGTCGCCGAGCGCGACGGTCCGAAATCCCGGATCACTCACCTGCGCACGAATACTCACGCCGTGATCAGCCGTCCCGTACACCACCGCACCGGACGCCTGCGCGATCCGCCCCGCATCGCCGGCATGATCGAAATGCCCATGCCCGATGAAGATCGCCTCCGGTGCGAGATCCGCCAGATCCTGCGGCGTCGCAGGCACATACCCGGTGCTGGTGAGCCGAGGAACCCACGCGTCGAGCAGAAACACCGACCCGCCGATCGCCATCGCATACGTCGTGCACCCCACCCACGACAGCACCACCCGATCCGCCCGCACCACACCGGTTTCCGCATCGACCGCCTCGGCCCCGAAGAACCGCTGCCGCGCCGCCACCGTCCGCGGCGCAGACACCTCAGCCGACGCCACCAACCGCCCCGCCGCCAACAACACCCCCGCCCCGAACACGCCCCCCAACATCGTCCGCCGCCCGATCAAGCCCCGCCCAGGAATGTTGCACACCCCTGCACCCCACCACGGAACGCCACCCCAATCAACCATTTCCCGACCGCCAAACAATTCGACCTGCCCGCCACCGGATCGCCCGCAACCCAACTCCCGCCGCCCGCTCACCCATCGGCCGCCCGATCGCGCGCCCCTCAGCCGCCGACCGCACACCGCTCAATCGCCGCCCGACCGTCCGCCGATCAGTGCCTCCGCCTCCGCCGCGCCCAACACTTTCGGAGCCCGCCTTCGCCGCCGCCATGCCCCCTTCGACCGCGCGCACCGCCGAACGGGACGTCGGGCAGGCACCCGCCCCACACCAAGCCCTCCGGAACCCGCGTCAAAGGCTGCATGCCCCTTCAACCGCAAACACACCGCCGAACGAGACACCACCGCAACGCCAAACGCCTCCATACCCCGTTCGACCACAAGCACACCATCGAACGAGACATCATGGAGGCTTCGACAGCTGTCGCCTCGTCGACCGGCAGATCACCGCAAAGCCAAACGCCTCCACGTCCCGTTCGACCGCCACCACACCATCGAACGGGACATCATCGAGGTGTCAACGGCGAGTCGCCTCGACCATGTCCCCCTCGGCGGACGGGGAGTTGACGGGCGGCATCACAGAGGTCCATTTGTGGCGGGCGTCAGCCACGTTAGCTCCGATCAGGTGGGACGCGGAGGTGCGTGGTGCAGACACGCAAGGTGAATACGGCTGTGGCGGGGGTGTTCTCGGGGAAGAACGGGGCGATCTCGGCGGTCATGGCGCGATGGGGATCGACGTGGTCGTCGGTGGCGGCGACCATGTTGCTCTGGCTTACGAGGTAGGCGGCCATCGCCTCGCTGGTCAACGGTACGTGCCATTGCTGGTCGGCGCGGGTGGTCGGGCCGAATCCAGCCGTCGTGGCGGCTTCGGGATCGAAATGCGGTCCGCGGCGCACCGAGGGATAGCGAGATGTGTATTCGCTGCGGAACCAGTCCGCGAATTCGGGTCGGTGCAGCAGGTGACCGTCGAAGTAGTCGCTGTAGACGACCAGTCCGCCGCCGGGGCGCAGGACGCGGGCGAGCTCGGAAAGCACCTTCGGTTGATCGAACCAGTGAAATGCGGCGGCGACCGTCGCCAGGTCGGCTGCCGCGTCACGTACCGGGATCTGCTCTGCGGTGGCCGTGATGAACTGCGCGCGTGGATGTCGTTCGGCGGCGTGCACCATCGCCGCCGAGGCATCGCACGCCACCACGCGATCGGCGACGTCGAGGACCGCCCTGGTGGACAGGCCGGTACCACAAGCGATGTCCACCGCGACGCCTACTCGATCGATCCGCAACTGCCGCAACGCGATTCGCAAGGCTTGCGAGTGATAGTAGAGCCGCCCGCGCACATAGCGTCGCGCGATCACTTCGGCATCGAACGGGTTGATCACCGCGCCCCCTCACCCCGCCCGCCTCGCGGGCTTCAGCACCGTTGCAGACAGCGAGCCAGCCCGCACCAACCACGTTCTCGCCCAGCCACTTTCACGGTACAACCGACCCGT
The DNA here is from genome assembly GCF_043197455.1 of Nocardia sp. NPDC049149. Taxonomy (NCBI): domain Bacteria; kingdom Bacillati; phylum Actinomycetota; class Actinomycetes; order Mycobacteriales; family Nocardiaceae; genus Nocardia; species Nocardia sp. NPDC049149. The sequence goes on along the minus strand of NZ_JBICTD010000004.1, from coordinate 587,017 downwards.
CCTTCGCCAGAATCACCTGTCGCCGATCTCACAACCACAACCTGCCAACGCAATTCGATCGCGAACCCCGCGGCCAAGGGCCAGAGACCAGCCGCCGGGGCAGGTGCCCCCACCACGGGAGCCGCCACCGGCCAAGCCCAGCCCAGCCGCAGTCACGCCCGCCGCACCCCGGAGCCGTTGATCCGGGAGCCCTTGAATCGCGGGGCCCGCTAGGGCCCGAAGCTGGTCAGGAGCCGGGGACCCGCGCTAACCGCCGCTGTGCCCAGCGCTTCCGAAGCCTGCGTCAGGCGCTGCCATGTCCCCTTAGGCAGCTATCGCCTCGTCGAGTGGGCGAGGGTTTATGGGCGGGACATGGCGGAGAGTCGATCCGGTTGCCTGGGTGGTGGGGTCAGAGGGTGATGCCCAAGAGGGCGTCTGCGGCGGTGGCGATTGTGGTGGGGGCGTTGGTGTCGGTGCCGGCGTAGGTGAGGGCTTGGTGAGCCCAGTTGTCTATGGTGTCGAGGGCTTTGGGGGTGTCGAGGTCGTCGGCGAGGTGTTGGCGGAGGCGGGCGATGGTGTCGGTGGCGGCGGGGCCTGCGGGGAGGGCGGTGGCGCGGCGCCAGCGGTCGAGGCGGGCCTTGGCTTCGTCGAGGACTGCGTCGGTCCACATGCGGTCTTGGCGGTAGTGGCCCGCCAGTAGGCCGAGGCGGATGGCGGCGGGGTCTACGCCTTCGCGGCGCAGGGTGGATACGAGCACGAGGTTGCCCTTGGACTTCGACATCTTCTCGCCGTCCAAGCCGATCAGGCCGGCGTGCACATAGTGGCGGGCGAAGCGGCGGCCCGCGATCAAGGACTCGGCGTGTGCGGCGGAGTATTCGTGATGCGGGTAGATCAGGTCGCTGCCGCCGCCTTGGATGTCGAACTCGGGGCCGATCCGGTTGAGCGCGATCGCCGAACACTCGATGTGCCAGCCTGGCCGACCCTCTCCGAACGGTGCCTGCCAGGACGGCTCGCCGGGGCGTGCGGCCCGCCACAGCAGGGCGTCGATGGTGTCGCGCTTGCCGGGACGGTCGGGGTCGCCGCCGCGTTCGGCGAACAGCCGCTCCATCGTGGCGCGGTCGTACCCGGATTCGTAGCCGAACTGTTCGGTGGCGTCGGCGCGGAAGTAGATGTCGGGGAACTCGGCGTCGTCGACGATGTAGGCGGCACCCGAGGCCAGCAACTTCTGCACGAATTCGACGACCTCGTCAACGGATTCGATGGCGCCGACGTATTCGCGGGGCGGCACGATGCGCAACGCGGTCATGTCCTCACGGAACAGATCGATCTCTCGGCTGCCCAGATCACGCCAGTCCACGCCGTCGCGTTCGGCGCGCTCGAACAGCGGGTCGTCGACGTCGGTCACGTTTTGCACGTAGTGCACGTCATGGCCTGCGTCGCGCAGCAACCGGTTGACCAGATCGAAGGTGAGGTAGGTGGCGGCGTGACCGAGATGGGTGGCGTCGTAAGGCGTGATCCCGCAGACGTACATGGTGGCGGTGGCGCCGGGGGTCACCGGCCGCACCTGTCGGTCAGCGGTGTCGAACAACCGCAACGGCGGCCCTGCTCCGGGGATGGTGGGTAGGGCGATATCGGACCAGGACTGCATGTTTCAAGGTTAAAGGTGTGGTCGAGATCATCGTGCCGCGCCCCAGCCCAGTCAGCCCGCTGCGGCCCTGACCTGCCGGTCCCGACCTGCGGATTTCAGCAAATCATGGGATGTCAAGGTTTTTGCTCTCGCAGAATCAAGTGTCGGCGGTGGGGACATACAACCGCGTTGATGCACGTCACACCTCTACCAATCGCGACACCGCACCGAGCGCCACCACAGAAACTGCGTGTCCGGCGGGGTAACCCCACCCACGGGAAGGCGTGTCCGGCGACGGTAACCCCCACCCGCGCGAAGAGCAACGACCAATGACACGGACACCCATGATCGAGTGGGAACTGGTGGCGACATCAGCCGAGAAGCCACCAGTTCCCACTTTGCGCGAACACCCGATCCCCCTTACCCAGGCCACGAGCACTTCCCCAGCCCAGCAACCACGCGGGCACCATGATCAAGAGGCAATGGTGGCGGCATCGCCCGAGAAGCCCCCGCCACCAGAGCCCCCTCACCCGATGCACCCCACCCAATCCCACATACCGAGACCGCGCTTCCCTCGGAGACCGACAACCGCGGTCGACCCCCTCAACCCCGAATCCGCACCCTTTTCGGCGTATCCCACAGAGGTTCCATGCGGTTCACAGAGCCCACAGCCTCTGTGAACCGTATGGAACGTCTGTGAATTGCCAGGTGCGGATCCGAGAACGCGAATAGCCCACCGGCGCAGAGCACCACGATCGAATGAGTGCGGATTCGAAGTGTCTGATCGTGCAACCCCGGCAACCGCACACCTTTTGCCTTCGCGCATACGATTTTGTCGGCGATTCGCTGTGCGGGAAATCAGAAGGTGTGCGACTCAGAGTCTTTGACCTTGACGCGTTCGAAACGGGACCACAGCCAGATGACCCGGCTGGAACGAGAGGTCAGGTCACTGACTGCGGAGGTCAGCCGGGTACGGCAGGCGACGCAACCACGCTGATCCGGTGCATACCCCGAGACTGCCGCACTCACAGGAAACCGTAGAGCCGAGGAGTCTTTCAGCTTTGCCGTGCCACCGATCTTCGAGAGGTGATCTTGGGAATGTCGGCGTGAGAGAAATGGCGGTGTCGCAACCCGCGGCGCAACCACTTCTCTCACGCCAACGACGGTGAGCAACTACTTCTCTCACGCCGATAACGGCAACCAACCACTTCTCTCACGCCGATCCAGGACAAGCGCAGTTTCAGCACAACGTGCCAGCCCGCCGACGATGCAAACATGCACCCAATGCCGAACAGCACCGAAACCACCCCGCCGGCAAAACCTTTCAGAACGCCGGCCACGGAATCGGCCGAGACGTCCGCGGTATCGGCATCACCGGATCATCGAGCAACTCCTGCGTCCGATCCACCAACGCCTCGATCTCCGCATCGGTGATGTGCTCGGCAAGCTCGTCCGCCACATCCCCAGGCAGCTCCTTGGCAAACGCGGTGATGTCCTCAACAAGCGCCTCGCTCAACGCCTGCCCAGCCCACCCCCACAGCACCGTGCGCAATTTGTGCTCACTGTGCAAACAAATACCGTGATCGACCCCATAAACCTGCCCGTCGACACCTTCCAACGCATGCCCGCCCTTGCGGTCGGCGTTGTTGAGCAAAACGTCCAGCACCGCCATCCGCTGCAACCGCGGATCGTCGGCATGAATCAACGACACCTCGTTGCCCGCCGGATCCTGCGCCCGCAACACCTCACGAAAACCCGCAGGCACTGCACCGGGCGGACACAGATCGACCAGGTCGAGCCGATCACCATGTTCGGTGTGGTTGTCCACGCCGTCCACCCACCGCTGCACCATGCCCACCCCGTACGGCCCGTCGCGCAGAATCGTCTCCGGGATCACCCCCCACCCCAACGCCGCAGAAACCCGATACGAGGCCACCTCCCGACCTGCGAGCGTGCCGTCGGGAAAGTCCCACAGCGGCCGTTCCCCACGCACGGGCTTGTACACCACCCGCAGCGGCGGCTCGGCCTCGTCGAGGATGTCGCAGACCAGGGTCACGTTGCTGGCGGTGCTGATCCGCCCGATCACTGTCAGCTCACCGCTGTGCAGCCGGTCCCCGGCCCGCGTCACCGTTCACTCCTCTAGCTCGGCCGCGCCGAAGATGTCCCCGCGCTTGTATCCGTTGGTGCGCACGCACATATGCCCGCGCGACGACAACGGCTCCCCACACAGCGGGCACGGCGGGCGGCCCGCCGCGATCACGCGTGTCGAGCGCAACGCGAACTCGCGAGCCTGGATCGGGGTGAGGAACACCCGGACCGCATCCGGGCCTTCCTCGGTGTCGTCGAGCACCACGGACTCGTCGACCTCGGTCTCGGTGATCGCAAGCAACTCCACCACGACGGCATTGGCGTCGGCGTCCCAGCCGAGGCCCATGGTGCCGACCCGGAACTCGGCGTCGATCGGCGTCACCAGCGGAGCGCTGTCGCTGATGTCCTCGGCCTGCGGCGGCACCTCGGCGCCGAAGCGGCGGGCCACCTCGTCCAACAGCAGACCCATCCGGTCGGCGAGCACCTTCACCTGCTGCTTCTCCAGCAACACACTGACAACCCGCGGTTCCTGGACGGCCTGCAAGTAGAAAGCGCGATCGCCCGGCTCACCGACGGTCCCGGCGACGAAACGATCGGGGGTGCGAAATACATGGATTGCGCGTGACACATGCACCTCCTGATACGTGACCCTGATCGACTACCCACGGCGCTGGGATACAACGCCCATTACCGTGTACAAGGAATCTCAACGCTCCGCATTCCCATTATCCGCACTCCCGGTACCACCCAGCTCACCGCCGGGAATCGGTCCCGAGGTATCGGCATCGGCCTTGTCCGCTCCAGCATCCGGATTCGCCACGGGCGCAGGCGGAATCAACGCCGACAGGTCGGTGCCGGTGTCGTTGAGCCGCCACACGTACGGTGCGGTCGGGGTGTAGCGGACGACGCTGATCGACGCGGGCTCCACCACGATTCGCTGGAAGCCGTCCAAATGGATGCCCAGTGCGTCGGCGAGCACGGATTTGATGACGTCACCGTGGGTGCACGCCACCCACAGTGCGTCGCGGCCATGTTGCTCGGCCAACGCCCGATCGTGCTCGCGCAGCGCGGCTACCGCGCGGCTCTGCACCTGCGCCAAACCCTCACCGCCGGGGAACACCGCGCCGGAGGCGTGCCGCTGCACCACTTTCCACAGCGGCTCGGCCAGCAGCTCGGCGATGGGTCGGCCCGTCCACTCGCCGTAATCGACCTCGATGAGCCGATCGTCGAAGACCGGTTCCAGCCCGAACTTCTCCGCGAGCGGCGCCACAGTTCGCTGACAGCGCAACAGCGGCGAATGCACGATGCGTTCGATCGGGAGCCCGGCGAGGCGGTCGGCGACGGCCCTTGCCTGCTCTTCGCCGCGCTCGGTCAGCTCGACGCCGGTGCTGCGTCCGGCCAGAGTGTGGGCGGTGTTCGAGGTCGACACACCGTGTCGCAGCAGAATCACCGTCATAAAGCCAGCCTAGTCATGTGGCAGACACGACTCCGCCGGCCAGCAATCCCATCATCACCAAACCCAGCACGATCCGGTAGCCGACAAACCAGTTCAGCGAATGCTTCGCGACGAACTTCAACAACCACGCCACCGACGCGTAACCGACGAAGAACGCAAGCACGGTCGCGACAAGCAATTGCGGTCCACTGGCATTGAGTCCCTCACCGGCCGGTTTGAAAGCATCGGGGATGCTGAACAGACCCGATGCGGTCACCGCGGGAATCGCGAGCAGGAACGAGAACCGCACGGACGCTTCACGGGTCAACCCGAGGAACAAGCCCGCCGAAGACGTGGCGCCCGAGCGCGAAACACCGGGGATCAGCGCGAGGCACTGGGCGAAACCCATCACCAGGCCGTCGCGGGTAGTGAGCTGTTCGATCGGACGGAGTTTGCGTCCGTAATATTCGGCCGCCGCGATGACGAGCGCGAACGCGATCAGCATGAACGAAATCAGCCACAGATTACGGGCCGCGGTGCGGATCTCGTCCTTCAGCAAGTAGCCGATCAGACCGATCGGGATGGTGGCGATGATCACATACCAGCCGACGCGGTAGTCCAGCTGGCGCTGGGCCTCCTCGTCGAAGTAGCGGTCCGCCTCCGCCGACGTGATCACCGGCAGCCGGGTAGTGACCTGATCCGTGATCGGGACGGTCTCGCGCACCGCGTTCACCTTGCGGAACAGCACGGTGAACCAGGCCTGCACGATCCGCCAGATGTCCTTGGCGAAATACACCAGGACGGCGGCCTCGGTACCCAACTGGGTGACGGCCGTGAACGAGGCGCCCGCGTCGTCGCCGAAGAACACGCCCGACACGATCCGCAGATGCGCCGACGACGAGATCGGCAGGAACTCCGTCAGCCCCTGCACCAAACCGAGCACCAGCGCCTGCACCCAGGTCATCGATTCGCCTGTCATGCAGCCTCCTGGTCTCTCATGCGCCGCCTCCGTGTGGTTGGTGTACCGAAAGAACTGTTCCGCCTAGGCAATTCGCGAGGCGCACCTCGTTGCTCGCCGCCACAATCCCGCAGCGACAGTACAGTGTCGACGCGGGTACGGCATGCTCGGCTGCGGCATCGTCGGCAGTAACCCGGTTCGCCGCAGGCGGTTCGGTGCGGTAGTCGGCTGCCACGAGCGTGGCGATCGGTGCAGCCGCCACGCGGTCATGCTGGACCTGAGCGAAGCGACGCGTAAGCATGGCCGTGCACGCTCTAGGCTTGGCGGCGTGACGATTGTGCGGGCACGGTGATGGAACAGCGGACGGTTGGCCGCAGCGGTTTACGGGTGTCCAGGATAGGGCTGGCGACTCACACGTGGGGTTCGCACACGGACGCCGACGAGGCTGCCGTGCAGTTGGTGGCGTTCGTCGAAGCGGGCGGCACGCTCGTCGACACCTCGCCCGCCTACGTGGGTGGTGGCGCGCAGCGGATTCTGGCCGAATTGCTCGGCGATCTCGTGTCCCGCGACGATCTCGTCCTCAGCGGATGCGCGGGCGTCGCGCCCCACGTGCTGCCCGCGCCCGCAGGGCCTGCCGTGCCGCAACCGACACACGCCGCGGTGGACACCTCACGACGCGCGCTGCTGCGTCAGCTCGACCGGACGCTGCTCGAGCTCGGCACCGACCATCTCGACATCTGGAATGTCGCGGTCTGGGATCCGCGGACCCCGCTCGACGAGGTCGCCGCCACCCTGGAACAGGTGGTGCGGGCAGGGAAGGTGCGCTACGCGGGAGTCCGCGGTTTCAATGCCTGGCAGCTGGCCAGCCTCGCCTCCGTCGTCCCGCTCGGTGCCGCGCAGACGCCGTATTCGCTGCTGGCTCGCAGTGCCGAAACCGATTTCGTGCCCGCCGCGCTGCACCACGGCGTCGGCGTGATCGCGTCGGCGCCGCTCGCGGGCGGCATCCTCACCGGCAAGTACCGCGACGGTGTGCCCGCGGACTCGCGCGGCGCGGACGAAGCCACCGCCGCCGAAATTCGCAGCAGACTCGATGAACGCGCGACCCGCGTGGTCGATGCGTTGGTCACCGCCGCCGACGGTTTGGGCACGTCACCCCTGGCCGTCGCGCTGGCGTGGATTCGTGATCGTCCCGGTGTCACGAGCATGATCGTCGGCGCGCGCGATATCGGCCAGCTCACCGGCGTGCTCGCCGCTGAAACGCTTGAACTCCCCCGCGCTATCGCCGCTGCCCTCGACGACGTCAGCGCTCGCACCGAATAACCGGGTGAGTCTGCACGACTGGTACATGACGGAGGGCTCGCACGGCGTGTCGCCACAGTCATGTACCACTCGCGCTGACAGGCGCCCGAGGACGTCATGGCCCCGACTGACTGACGCCCGATGACGTCAGCGCCCGCACGGAAAAGCTCACCGCCGGGCGGTCCGGGCCACGAGTGGCACATGACGGAGGCCTCCCGCGGCGTGTCGCCACAGTCATGTACCACTCGCGCTGACAGGGGCCCGACGAGGTCATGGCCCCTGCTGGCGGACGACCGATGACGTGAGCGCGTGTGCGGAATAGCGCAGCGACGCGTCGGACCGGGGCCACGAGTGGTACGTGACGGAGGGCTGGCACGGCGTGTCGCCGCAGTCATGTGCCACTCGTGGGGGCGGGTCGGTGTTGGGTGGGTGTGGGGCGGTGGGTGGGACGTCTTAGGCTGGCCTATATGAGGTGTGCGAGGGCGGAGGAAGCGGGCGGGCGGGGTCGGCGGGCGGGGTCGGGTCGATCTTGGTGGGCGCGCGGGGTTCTCGCAATTCTTGCGGTGAGTCTGGTGGTGGGTGCGGCTGGTTGTGGGAAGGACAGTTCCGCTTCTACCGCTGGGCAGCGTGGGCCCGCCACTGCGACGTTGACCGATCTCGATCCGACGCCGGTCGGGCCGCTGCCGACGCCGACGCTGCCTGCGACGGTGCGTTCGTTCGATGGGACGGACGTGACCGTCACCGATGCCGATCGCATCATCGCGGTCGATCGGTACGGCACCCTCGCACAGATTGTCTGGGCGCTCGGGATGGGACCCAAGCTGGTCGGGCGCAGCACCAGCGCCGCGTTTCCCGCGGTTCGCGAGGTGCCGAACGTGGCAGGTGGCAACGGCATGTTGAGCGTGGAATCGCTACTGGCGCAGCGGCCTTCGGTGTTCTTGACCGACACCGTCAGCGTCACGCCCGCGATTCGTGACCAGCTCAAGGCGGCGGGCGTCACCGTGGTGTACTTCGATCCGCAACGCACGATGGACGGTGTGGTCCCGCAGATCGAGGCGGTCGCGAGCGCGCTCGGTGTGCCGGAACGCGGGCAGGCGCTCGGGCAGCGCACCCGCGACGAGATCGCCGCCGCCACCGCCGCGGTGCCCAAGCAGGATCCGGCGCTCACCATGGCGTTCCTGTACTTGCGTACCACCTCGATCGCGTTTCTGGCCGGGCCGGGTTCCGGCGCGGACGCGCTCATCGCCGCGCTCGGCGGCAAGGACGCGGGCGCCGCGTTGCAGGAACCGTTCGTTTCGATCACCAGCGAAGCCATGATCGCGGCCGCACCCGATCTGCTGATCGTGATGTCCGATGGCTTGAAATCCGTTGGGGGCGTGGACGGTTTGCAGAAGATCCCCGGTATCGCGCAGACTCCGGCCGGGCGCAACAAGCGCGTCGTCGACATGTCGGACTCGGTGCTGTTCAGCTTCGGCCCCAACACCGGCAAGGTGATCGCGGCCCTGAGCAAGGCCATCTACGGCCCCGTTCCCGCATGATCAACGCTGCCGTCCGTGTCCACACGACCCACGCTCCCGACCGCGCGCATACGAGCAACGCTGCCCACCATGCCCGCATGATCGACGCTGCCGACCGTGCGCATATTGCCAGCACTCCCGAATGCGCCCGCACGACCGACGCTGCCCACCATGCCGACGCGACCGGCGATCCTGACCGCGCTCGCATGACCGAGACTGCCCACGCCGCGTGCACGACCGACGCTGCCGACCACGCCTGCGCAACCAACACTCCCCACCGCGCCCACGCGACTCACCATGCCCGCACGACCGGTGCTGCCGACTATGCCTCCACAACCAACGCTCCCAGCCGCGCCCAGGCGACCGACCATGCCCGGATGACCAGCGCGGCCCACCATGCGCGCATGATCAACGCTGCCGACCGTGTCCATGCAAGAGTCGGGGTGCGCTTGGCATACCGTGCCCTCATGTCAGTCCACTGGGGTTGTGGGATCGAGCGGGCCAGCGCGGCGGAAACTGTGGGCGCATGATGGAATCCGCCGCCACCGAGACGAAAGCGGCTGTGGCAGTGGAGCCGCCGGCCGCGCCTAAGTCGCGGCGGCGGTCGCGGACCACGATGGCGTTTGTGGTGGCGATCGCCGGGTTGATTGTGTTGGCGCTTGTTTCCGCGGCGATCGGGCAGGTGCCTACGACGCCTGCTGAGGTGGCGGGGAGTGTGTTGCATCGGATCGGGCTCGATTGGGGGCCGATGCCTGCTCATCCCGCGGGCGAGGTCACCTTGTGGGAGGTGCGGTTCCCTCGGGTGCTGTTGGCGATGCTGGTGGGTGCGGCGCTCGCGACGGCAGGCGGGCTCCTGCAAGGCGTGTTCGCGAATCCGCTCGCCGAACCCGGGGTGATCGGGGTGTCGGCCGGTGCGGCGGTCGGTGCGGGCACCGTCATCGTGATCGGTGGCGCGTTCGTCGCCGCTTGGTCGGTGGCTGCCGCCGCGTTCGTTGCCGGGCTGGCGACCACCTTGCTGGTCTATGTGCTCTCGCGCTCCAACGGACGGACCGAGGTGGTCACGTTGGTGCTCACCGGGGTCGCGATCAACGCCTTCGCGGGCGGGCTGATCGCCTACCTGCTGTTCGTCGCCTCCCCCGCCGCGCGGGATCAGCTCGTGTTCTGGCAGTTGGGTTCGCTCAACGGCGCCAACTGGGATTCGGTGACCATCGTCGCCTGCCTCACGGCCGTCGGCGTCACCGCTGCCATTCTCATCGCGCCACGACTGGACCTGCTCGCGCTCGGCGAAGCGGCCGCCCGAAACCTCGGCGTCGACGTGGAACGCTTGCGGCGCAACGTCATTCTGGTGGTTGCGCTTCTCGCGACCGCAGGCGTCGCGTTCAACGGCATCGTGCTGTTCGTCGGCCTCATCGTCCCGCATCTCGTCCGCATGCTGGTCGGACCGGCCCACCGCGTGCTGATCCCGCTCAGTGCGATCGTCGGCGCAGTCGTCCTGCTGGCCGCCGATGTCGGCGCCCGCTCGCTGGTGCACAACGCCGACCTCCCCCTCGGCATGCTCACTTCCCTCGTCGGCGGACCCTTCTTCTTCTGGCTGCTGCGCCGCACCCGAGCACGGGCCGGAGGTTGGGCATGAGCGGGGTTCGGCAGCTGGGTGGGGTGTTCGCGCGGACGCACGAGTTGCCCGAAGCGCCGCAGAAGGGCGCGGTCACTTTGCGGGCGCGGGGGGTGAGTATTGAACGGCGGGGTGCTAACAGTGCGGGGCGGCGTGTGCTCGATGGTGTCGACTTCGATGTTGTCGCAGGGGAAATCGTTGCGTTGGTCGGTCCCAACGGGGCGGGTAAGTCGACGTTGCTTGCGGCGTTGGCCGGGGAACTCACGCCGAGCGCGGGGACGGTTGAGCTGGAAGGGCAGGCGTTGACGCATTGGTCGACGCTGGATATGGCGCGGCGGCGGGCGGTGCTGCCGCAAACGCACACTGTCGGTTTCCCTTTCACCGCTCGCGAGGTGGTTGCGATGGGGCGGGCGCCGTGGTTGCGCACCGAGCGGCGGGCACTCGACGACGAGCGCATCGCCGCCGCGATGGCGGCCGCCGACGTGGAACACCTTGCCGCCCGGTCGTTTCCGACCTTGTCCGGTGGTGAACGGGCCCGCGTCGCGTTGGCTCGAGTACTGGCGCAGGACACCGGAACTCTACTGCTCGACGAACCGACTGCCGCGCTGGATCTCGGCCATCAGGAAGCGGTGCTGCGCCTTGCCACTGCGCGTGCCGCGGCAGGCGCCGCTGTCGTTGTCGTCCTGCACGATCTCGGCATTGCCGCCGCCTATTCGGATCGTGTCGCCGTGCTCGACGCGGGTCGCATCGCCGCGGACGGCCCACCACGCGAGGTGCTCACCACCGCGTTGCTCAGCCGCGTCTACCAGCATCCGGTCGAGGTGTTGAACCATCCGGTCACCGGCGCACAGCTGGTCCTGCCTATTCGACGCTGAACACCCACTACGGCAGCGCCTCCCGAACCCACGGTCACGACCAACGCCAGCACCACGAACATCAGTCGCCCAGTGGTGAATCCGACCGACTCAGCGCCACATCAGCACCACGGTCACGACCAACGCCAGCACCACGAACATCAGTGGCCCAGAGGCGAATCCGATCGACTCAGCGCCAGATCAGCTTCAACACCGCAGGCGTCAGCAGCATCCGAATCACCGTGGCATCGAGGATCAGCGCGGCGATCATCCCGTAGGCGATGTATTTCATCAACACCAGATCCGAGAACCCGAACGCACCGGTGACGACGATGAGAATCGCTGCAGCAGAAGTGATCACGCTACCGGTATGGGCGATGCCGTACCGGATCGCCTCGGGCGGGTCCGCACCACCGCCCCGCGCCTCGGCCACCCTGGACAGCAAGAACACCTCATAGTCGGTCGACAGACCGAACACCACGGTCACGATCAACGCCAGCACCGCGAACATCAGCGGCCCAGGAGTGAAATGGAAGAACCCCGCCCCGTGCCCTTCGACGAACACCCACGTGAGCACCCCCATCGTCGACACCAAACTCAACGCGCTCATCGCAACGGCCTTGACCGCCAACACCATCGACCGGAACGCGGCGTACATCAGCACCAATGCCGCCGCCGCAAGCAGCGCCACCAGCACCGGCAGCCCGGCCAGCAACCCGTTGATGCTGTCGCGTTCCAACGCGGGCACCCCGGCCACCATGACGTCCACCCCCGGTGGTTCCGGTATCGCCCGCAATGCGTTGATCACCCGGTCGGAGTCCTGCTTGTCGGCCAGCCCGGCCTGTAGCACGTTGACGCCGTCCTTGGTCGCCACCGACGGCTCGAATCGTCCGGTGAGCCCGGGGATCTGGCTCGCCGCGTACCGAATATCGCTGAGCTGCTCCGGGTTCGCGCCCAGCACAACAAGTTTCAGCGGTTCGGTGCGGAAACTGGGGAACAGTTCGTCGAATCGCTCCTGCGCCACCCGCGCCGGATTCTGCGCGCCGAGATATTTCTCACTGATCCCGCCGAACTCGATGTGGCGGATCGGAATACTCAACGCGAGCAGCACCAGCACGATCGGCACCGCTACCGCCCACGGCCGCCGCATCGACCACTGCGCCAGCCTGGAGAAGAATCCCGCGTCGATCTGCGCCTCGGTCTGGGTGCGGGAGAACCGTTTCCACCCGAGCAGATCGATGCGCCGCCCGGCGATGCCGAGTGCGGCGGGCAAGGCCGTCACCGAAAGCAGCGCCGCCAACAGCACGGAACTGATGCCCCCGTAGGGCACCGACCGCAGCACCCCGTTCGGGAAGATGAACAGCGCACCGAGACTGACCGCGATGATCGCCGCCGAGAACAGCACCGTGCGCCCAGCAGTGGCGACGGTGCGTGCGGTCGCCTCCTCGACGGTCCGCCCGGCGGCGAGCTCCTCGCGGAATCGGGTGACCGTGAAAAGTCCGTAGTCGATGGCCAATCCGAGACTGACCAACGTCATCACCGTGCTGGCGAACACGTTCACGTCGATGAACTCGGTGAGCCCGCGCATGATTCCGGCGGTGCCCATGATCGTCATGCCACCGATCAGCACCGGAAGCAACGCACCGACTACCCCACCGAACACGAAGTACAACAGGAGCGCCACCAACGGCAGCGCGATCAGCTCGGCACGGTGAATGTCGTCCTGCATACCGGTATTCAGGCCGGCGAGCACCGGCTGCAACCCGGCCAGCTGCACCGTGGTGCCGCCGGGTCCGCCACCGGCACGCCCGGCACCGAGGTGGTCCTTGATCGCCGAGTAGTTCTCGACGGTCGCGGTCCCTTCACCCCGCAACCCGACACTCGCGAACGCATGGGTGTGCGAGGCATCGGTGGCGTTCGCCGCGAACGGGCTGTCCCAATAGCTGTCGATCTTCAGGATGTTGTCGGGAAACTTCGCGAGTAAACCGTTCAGCGCACCGGTCACCGCGCTACGCACCGCCGGATCGTCGACGGTGGTCCCGGCGGGCGCGGTGTAGAGCAGGATCAGGTCGCTGTCGGTGTCGCGCCCGAAGGTGGCGTCGGCGATCTTGGAGGCCGCCACCGATTCGCTGGTCTCGTCGAACCAGCCCTCCTGCGTCAACCGATCCGCGAGGCCACGCCCGTACAGCCCGGACAGCACGACCGCGAGCGCGAACACGCCGAGGACAACGAACCGGTGCCGGTAGACCCACCGACCCCACCGCAGCAATCCGGAGTGCACCTTCGAATCCCCTTGCGGCACTGCGCGTACCGAGGGCGCGCTGCGTAAGTCGGACACCCGGGTCAGCCGCAGGCCGCGGTGCGGTAGTCGGCCGAACGCAGGATCCCGCACAGGTCGGTGCGCGAGATCTTCCACTTACCGTCGTGCAGCACGAAGTGCACGACGGTGGTGCGCACCGCGGACCCCGACCCGTCTTTGTCCAAGCGCATCGTCGCGGTGAGCGTGCCGTCGTGGTTGTCGAACACCGGGTCGGTGACCCCGTAGACGGCGCGCGGATTGTCTTGCAGCGCCTTGTACATGTCCGGGATCGCCGTCTTGAACGCGTCGCCGTCCTCGATGAGGTCGGTGCGTTCGCTGTCGGGCAGCGCGGGGTCGAGCGCCCGCTTGATCTGCGCGTCCAGCTGGGCAGCCGTCGGCAGCGGCGGGTGCGCGGCGATCGAGGAGGTGGTGACCGAGGCGGACAGGGAAGCATTGGCCGCCGAACGCGCGGCGTCGACGGCCGCCTCGTCCGGCCCGGTGCTGCAGGCGGCGCAAGCAAGCAGGACGAGGGTGGCCGTGGTCAGGGCGCATCGTGTGTATGGCATCCCCATCTACATACCATCAATCACGGAACTGATCCGACCGAGCAACGCGCGCACAGTTGTCACGTCACGATTCGGGACCGCGACCGGCGCGGCGTCGGGGATCAGGTCCCGGACCAACGCGACGACGCTGCGTTCGTCGTCGAGGTCGATATCGGTGACCCGCGCCTCGGCGACCGCGACGACATCCTCCGGGCTCGGCACCGCGCTGGTGAGGTCGGGCCGGTAGATCTCCAGCGTCAGCGTGGATCGGACCGTACGAAACGCGTAGGGCCTGCCATCTCCGGTCGTCCCGAACCCATGAGCGAACGGACCAACGGTTATGTCATCGATGGCAAAGCCCGACGTATGGTCGGCTATCAACCGGATCTCCCTGATTTGGACACTGATTCAACTCAACGGTAACGCCCGTCACCCACATTCTCCCCCAGCCGACACCCCGGTAGGCCGTGGTGTTGCGCCATCATGGTCAGATGGTGACGTTGCGGTTTATTCGTCGGTAAGAAGGAGTTCGCTGGATGCGCCCTCGCGGCTGGGTTCAAGTGGCGGCGTCAATGGCATTCGTCCTGCTCACCGGATGTTCCACCAGCTCCAACGGTGACAACCTGCCCACCAGGGACCCCGCCGTCGCCGCGACCGCGCCCGCACCGACCGCCGCACCCGCAGGCGAGGTCACCCCACTCGGCACCCCGATCGCAGGCCTGTTCGCCGAGGCGAGCACCGGCCGGCTGACCGCACTCGACGTCGGCACCTCGAAGAGCAGCACGCTGCTGGTCATCGATCCCGCGAAACTCGCAGGCACGCCCAGTGTCGACGCTGTCTCCCTCCCTGCCCCCGGCGTCGCCATCAGCCAGGGCAAACCCGGCGAAGTATTGATCCCGGCCGCCAAACGAATCCTTCGCGTCGACCTCGCCACCCGCGCGGTCACCGAAGTCCCGGTCGCCGGCGATGCCCGCTCGGTCCAATACCTCGACGACGGCAGACTGCTCGTCGGCACCGCCGACGGCAAGGTCCGCACCCTCTCCCCGCAGGGCGCGGTCGTCTCCACCGTCGACGGCCTCGCCTCCGCCGACGCGCTCACCTACACCGACCACCGCGTCACCGTGCTCGACCGCCGCCAGACCTCGGTCACCGAGATCGAGCCGGGCAAAGACGGCCTCGGCCTGTCCCTTCGAGCAGGCGACGGCGCAACGACGATGATCTCCGATCGGTTCGGCCGGATCCTGGTGACCGACACCGCGGGCGGCGAACTGTTGGTCTTCAGTGCCGCACCTCTCGTCCTGCGTCAGCGGTTCCCGGTAAACTCTTCCCCTTACGCGCTTGCCTACGATCAGCGGTCCGACACCGTGTGGGTGACGTGCACGCAGAGCAACGAAGTCGTCGGATTCGACCTGTCGACGGGTATACCGAAAGAGGTGGGACGGTACGCCACCGTCCGGCAGCCGAACTCGGTGACCATCGAGCAGCGCACCGGTGACATGTTCGTGGGGTCCGCGACCGGCGACGGCCTGCAGCGGATCCGCGCGGACGATCGGAAGAGAGGGCACTGATGACTCGGGCAACGCGCGCGGAGGATGAACCGGCAGCACACGAGCCGGCCGACCGGCAGACGCGGCGACGCGGCCTGCCTGTCGGCTGGGAAACCACCAGTGACGATTATGAATACGTGCCGCTGCGACTGCCGCCGGACGTGACCAGAGTGACCGCGTCCATGCGGCTGGCCATCCAGGCCGAGTTCGGGGGCTGGGAGCTGTCCCGCGTTCGTGCCTACACCGACGGCAGCCGCCGGGTGCTGCTGCGCCGCCGAAAGACCGCGCTACCCCAGCCGGAACCGGGAATGTGAGCTGATGTACGCCCTGCTATTACGCCTGATGTTCCTGGTTCCGCCGGAACGCATCCACCACATCGTCTTCGCCACCATGCGCTTGGCCGCGCGTTTCGCGCCGAGCCGCGTGGCGATGACCAAGCTGCTTGCGGCCGACGATCCGATCCTGCGCAACACCGCGTTCGGCATCGACTTCCCCGCGCCGCTCGGCTTGGCCGCTGGCTTCGACAAGAACGCCGACGGCGTCGACGCGTGGGCGCCGCTCGGTTTCGGTTTCGCCGAGATCGGCACGGTCACCGCGCAGGCCCAGCCGGGCAATCCCGCGCCGCGCCTGTTCCGGCTGCCCGCCGATCATGCGCTGATCAACCGCATGGGCTTCAACAACTTCGGTGCGTCGGCCGCCGCCGAGCACCTGCGCGGGCGCCGCGGCGACGTGCCGATCGGCGCCAATATCGGCAAGACGAAGATCGTCGAAGCGGCCGAGGCCGCAGGCGATTACGCGATCAGCGCGGCGCTGCTGGGTCCGCTCGCCGACTTCGTCGTCGTCAATGTCAGCTCGCCGAACACTCCGGGTCTGCGCGATCTGCAGGCCGTCGAATCGCTGCGGCCGCTGCTGCAGGCGGTGCTCGACAGCGTCGAGGTGCCGGTGCTGGTGAAGATCGCGCCCGACCTGTCCGACGAGGACATCGACGCCGTCGCCGATCTCGCCGTCGAGCTCGGCCTCGCGGGTATCGTCGCCACCAACACCACCATCCGCCGCGACGGCCTGCGCACGCCCGCCGCCGAGGTCCAGGCGATGGGCGCGGGAGGGCTGTCCGGTGCGCCGGTCGCCGACCGTTCTCTCGATGTGCTGCGCCGGTTATATCGCCGGGTCGGCGATCGCGTCGTGCTCATCTCGGTCGGCGGTATCGAATCTGCCGATCAGGCCTGGGAGCGGATCCAGGCGGGCGCTACGCTGCTGCAGGGCTACACCGGCTTCATCTACGGCGGCCCGTTCTGGACCCGCAAGATCCACCGCGGCCTCGCGGAGCGCTTGCGCGCCAACGGTTATCAGAACATCGCCGACGCCATCGGGGCGGAGCACACCGCCAACGCCTGAGGTCGCCGCCCGTTCCGAATGGTGGAGGATCGCGGCGGGATCGGGCCTGCGCGGCCTATTCTGGTTGGGGCACAACCCAACAGGCACCCGAGGGGGCGGCGCATGGTCTCCGGGGATCGAGGCGTGCTCACCATCATGGGCGACGCCGTTGTCGACCACATCTACCGCACCGACCGATTGCCTGCCGAGGGCAGCACGGCGCGTGGGCGTTTCGAGGAGCACTTCGGCGGCAAAGGTCTCAATCGCGCGGTCGCCGCGGCCCGGCTCGGGTTGCGGGTCCGCCTGATCAGTGCGGTCGGCGGTGACGTCGCCGGTCGGCGCATCATCCGGTATCTGAGCCGCCAGGGCGTCGACACCGAACTGGTCAAGGTGGTGTCGGGTGAGTCGACACCGGTGGTCGCCGTCATCATCGCCAGCAGCGGCGCCACCGGCATCATCGGTGACAGTGATGCCGCGGTCCGGTTGAGCCGCGACGACCTGCGCACGCCCGCTGCGCGTTCCGCGCTCACGACCGCCGACGCGGTGCTGCTCACCTTCGAGCCACCGATCGCCGTGGTCGAGCAGGCACTCGCGGTGATCCGCCCTGGGCGCGGACGGCCGCGGCTGCTCGTGCAGGCCACGCCGTCGACGGATGCGCCGCAGTACATCTCCAAGTACTTCGGCAAGATCGACTACCTGATCGGAACCCGCAGGGAGCTCGCCGATTTGGTGGCCGAGCCGGGGCGGTCCGCCGCAACACCGCTGCCCGACTTCGGTTTCGAGATCGCGCCGCAACTGCTCGCCCAGGGCGTCGGAAATGTCTGCGCCGTGGAACGATTCGAATGCAGCGTGCGCTCGACGGCATTGAATCTCGATGTGCCCCGCTCCCTTGCGGCGCTGCTCGAGGATTCGCCGGGATCCTATGCGGCCTTCGGCGCCGCCCTCGCCTACCGGCTGGTCACCAACGAGCGCCCCGCCGACCGAGCCGATTTCGAGTGGGCCACCGCCGCGATGGCCGCGACCCAGTCGTTCGGCGACGTGTCCGACGCCATGCCAGCGGTCGACGAGATCGATCGGATCGCCGGATTACCAACGCTTTCCGACGGCCACGACTGACCGACCGTGCTCAGTGCACATACGGCGGTTCGACGACGTGCTTGCGCAACGGATGCGACCTGGCCCGCCCGCGCGGCACCGGCTCGCCTTCCGCGGACCGGCCCTGGTTCAGCCGGGCCGCAATCCGCTTGGCCAGCAACACAACCGCCTGCTCCCAGCGGATGCCGACCACCTCGGCGCAGGTCTCGATGACCGACTGGGTCCGCAAGTCCTGCGCGGCCGACAGGTCACTCAGCAGTTCGTCGAGCTCCATGCCCGCGCGCGCCTGCGCCTCGGTCAACGTGCGCTCGGGCAGCCAGCTCAACCGCCAGCCCGTCACGCTGCCCGGCTCCCTGAACGCCCACTCCGGGGTCTTGTCACTGGTCATGGTGAATGCGGTGGTGTGCACAGTCATCGCTGCCTCCGGTGTAGCAGTTCGATCATTGCGAATGCCTCCTGTCGTGCATCCGCTGGTGCAGCACAGTGGTGGCCCGCTGCACCGTGATTCCCAGGACCGCGGCCAGTGTCTCGGCCCGCTCCTGCGTCGATGGGTCCCCGGTGGGGTGACCGCCGGTGGGGTCGGTGGCCGCCGAGCCGTTGCGGCTCAGCAGCTCGTCCAATTCCATTCCGGCTCGGGCTTGTTCGTGGCTGAGCCGGTGTGGCAACCAGCTCAGGCGCCATGCCGATGCCTCGTGACCCGCCACCCGCCACGCCCATTCGGGGGTGTCGCTGCTCGTCATCGCCCGGCTGTTCTCGTAGATCGTCACGGTTGCCTCCTCCGCGGAGGAGCCACCGACGCGCCTGCTTGGGGGTGCGAAGCCGGACCGACCCGTGCGTGCGGTCGGTCCGGCAGGCTTCCCGGGGAAGCGGTGCGCGCGACGGCTGGATCTGGATGGGATGCGGGGGCAGGCGAGCGCGCGTGGCCCGCCTAGTCCGTGACCAGGTTCGGCTCGAGGTCGGTGTCGGAGCCGTTGTGTCGGTCTGGCTTTCGCCGCCTGCACTGCCGAATCAGGAGAACGATTTTCATCTCCGGGTCCCCTCCCGAGGTGGCTGGGAGGCGAAGTTTCGCCAAGCCCAGTGTGGCATTTGCCGTATCGGACCGTCAATTGCCGTTGTAGGTTGGTAATTGACAGTTCGTCGGCTGGCTAAACCCGGTTTTCCCGCCTATCGTCAGCGCGACTCCCCAGCAACGACCAGAGAGAGGCTGACCTGCCATGATCCCGCAGGACTCGGGAATCGTTGCCGTCCGCAATATCCTCACGCGGCTGTGCAAACGCTCCGGTCTGAGCTCGGATCGATTACGCACCACCGAAATCGACGTCGCACCCCTGCTCGACTTGCTCGCGGTGCGCCAGCACGCGCGCCGCCACGGGGTCGAGCCGGAGGAGGCGGTGCTGCCGGTGGTCCGGAACCTGGCCGCGCAGCTCGAGCCGACCAACCGGATCATCGCCGACGCCGAACTGTCTCTCGGCCTGCTTCGGGAAACCGCTTCCGACAGTGTCGATCTCGACCGGTTGTACGCCGCGGATCTCGGCGAACGCCGCGAATACCTCGCCGAGGACTGGCAGTTGCTGCACGACACCCTCGACGCCGAACCGACGCCGCGCGCCCTGACCGTCCGATCCTTGCGCGCCACGCCGGAACGCCGCGCGTTCACCGCCCTGGCGAGCCTGCTGGTCAACGAATCGGTCTACGACGCCCGCCCGCAGGCCGAACCCGCGGTCAAGTCCGTACCATCGCCGAAAGCGCCTGCCACACCGGCGGTTCGGGGCGTGGTCACGGTCTTCGGCGATGCGGTGATCGACCACATCTACTTCGTCGATCACATCCCCCAGCCCGGCGCCTCCGTGGTGGGCAACAGCTTCGAAGAACATCCCGGCGGCAAGGGGCTCAACCGGGCCGTCGCCGCCGCACGGCTCGGCCTGCAGGTCCGGCTGATCTCGGCGGTCGGCGACGACGACGCGGGCAAGCGCGTCCTGGACTACTTGCGCTCTCAGAACGTCGACACCGACCTGGTGAAGGTGGTGCCCGACGCACCGACCCCGGTGACCGCGGTGATGATCACCAGCACCGGCGCGGCCGGGCTCATCGGCTGTCGCGACGACCGAATCCGGTTGAGCGCCCACGACTTACGCAGTACCAGGATCCGCTCGGCGGTCGCGGCCTCCGATGCGGTGCTGCTCACCTTCGAGCAGCCGAGCGCCGTGATCGAGCAGGTGATGTCGTTGGTCCAGCGGATGGAGCCACGGCCGCTGCTCGTGGTGCATCCTGGACCGCCGATCGCGCTGCCGCAATACCTGTACCGCTATCTCGGCGCCGTCGACTATCTGGCGGGCACCAGTCACGACCTCGCCGCGCTCGTCCCCGAGGTGGCAGCCGCCTCCACTACCGATACCGCCCAACGACTCCGGGCGCTCGGCGTGCGTTCGGTCTGCGCGACCGAAGACTTCGGCTGCACCGTCTGGTCGGACCGGGTGAACCTGCAGATTCCGGCATTTCCCGCCGCCATGGAAGATTCACCGGGAGCGCAGGCTGCCTTCGCGGCGGCGCTGGTATACCGTCTCGTTTCGACCCGCAGGCCCGCCGACAAGGACGACTACGTCTGGGCGACCGCTGCGATGGTGGCAACGCAGTCGTTCGGGGACGTCCCCGGAGCAATGCCGCCGGTCAGCGAAATCGACCGCATCAACCGACTTGCTTCGGAGGAGCATTGACCACACCCCTGTCCCACCTTGCCGATACCGACCACCGGGTCGTACGCAAGGACAACGGTCTGCGGATCAGGGTGTCGGAACTAGACGACGCGGGCGAACGCGGGCATCTGCTGATCTTCGGTGACCTCACTCCCGAGGACTGCCTCGTCCGGATCCACTCGCGCTGTCTCTACGGCGAGGTGCTCGGCTCCGACGACTGCGATTGCGGGCCGGAACTCGAAGCGGCCCTTGACCTCATGCAACGCGCAGGCTCCGGCGTGCTGGTCTACCTGGAGCAGGAGGGCCGCGGCGCGGGCCTGGTCAACAAGGCGCGCGGCTACCGGCACAGCGAGCGGCACGCGCTCGACAGCTTCACCAGCTATCAGGAACTCGGCTATCCCGTCGATGCCAGGACCTACGACGCCGCGGCGCGCGGCCTGTTCGCTCTCGGGCTGCGCTCGATCCAGCTGCTCACGAACAACCCGGCCAAGGTCGACGCCGTGCGCGCCGCCGGCCTCGACGTGGTGGTGCTGCCGATGATCACGCCGGTCCGCAGTGCGCGGGCACTCGCCTATCTGGAGGCGAAACGGGTGCATCGCGGGCACATGATCCCGATCGCCGACGCATCCTGGCCGACAGCGCCGGTCGCGGCGCCGGTGGCCTGGCGGACGTTCCTCCCGCTGATGAACCGGGAGTTCGCCACGGTCGGCGCGGTCGCGATCATGTCGATCCTGCTGGTGGCGACGGGTCAGGTGGCGGCCGGTGTTTTCGTCGGCTTGCTGCTGACGCTCGGCTACGCGCTCTGGCACCGCGGCCTGCTCGTCGAGTGGCGCGCGCGCCGACCCCGCGCCGCCCAATTGCCGCCCGCACCACTCGGTCTCGACGTCGCGAGCGTGGTTGCCGCACTACCGCCGCGCACGGCCGCGCTGCCGGGTCTATCCTCTGCTGTCGACGATCAGGGCCAAGCGCCCATGAACGTCGGTCCCTATTCGTCACGTGCCCCAAGATCCATTGCGAAGGAAGCAGTTTGACCATTGCCGAGTGGGACCTTGCCGACACCGGCCACCGGATGTTCCGCAAGGGAAACGACCTCCGAGTTCGGGTGCTGGAATTACCCGAAGCACGCGACGGCGGGCATGTGCTGATCTTCGGTGAGCTCACCGACGGCTGCCTGGTCCGGATCCATTCGCGCTGTCTGTACGGCGACGCGCTGCAGGCCGACGACTGCGACTGCGGCCCAGCACTGGACAAGGCCATGGACCTGATCCAAGCCGCAGGCTCCGGCATCCTGATCTACCTGGAACAGGAGGGCCGCGGCGCGGGCCTGGTCAACAAAGCGCGCGGGTTGCGAACCAGCCAGCGTGACGGCGTCGACACGTTCCGCAGCTACCAAAGCCTCGGTTTGGAGCCGGATTCGCGGAACTACGACCACGCGGCCGTGGCGCTGGAGCGTCTCGGCCTGCGCTCGGTGCGGCTGATGACGAACAACCCGGACAAGGTCCGCGCGGTGCGCGCGGCGGGCATCAAGGTCACCGTGCGGTCGCTGCATACGCGCCCGCGCAGCCCGCGCGCGTTGGAGCTTCGCGAGGCCCAGCGACTCAGTGGACACCTGCATCCGACCGCGGACGCGCGCTTCGCCGAATTGTGGCTGTTCCTGCGTAGTGGCTGGTTCGCGCTGCGCAGGCGGGTACACGGCCATTACCTTGCGCGTAAGCCCCGTCATTCCCCGCCGATCTAGTTACCATGAGTGAGCCGCGCCACTCCTGGTGCGCCGACTCGCGAGAAACTGACAGACGCGTCGCCGCATTGTGTCAGGATTCGGGTCTTCGAACCGCCCGCGTGCGGACGCCGCGAGGCGCGGTTCATCGCATGGAAATCGGAACAGGGATATGACGACAACAGACATCGGCTATTCGCACAAATCGGGCAAAACGGTCTACACCGTGACGGAAGCCTTCCAGGAGACCCTGACCTTGCGACCCGAGCAGGTCGCGCTCCGGACGGTCGGCGGCACCCAGGAGATCACCTGGCGTCAGTACGGCGAGCGGGTCCGCGTCATCGCCGCAGGCTTGGCCGCGCTCGGCGTCAGCCGCGGCGACACCGTCGGCATCATGCTCACCAACCGGCCCGAATTCAACCTTGTCGACACCGCCGCGCTGCACCTCGGCGCCGCCCCGTTCTCGATCTACAACACCAGCTCCCCCGAGCAGATCGCGCACCTGTTCACCAACGCCGAAAACAAAGTCGTCGTCACCGAGCAGGTCTTCCTCGGCGCCGTGCAAGGTGCGGGCGTGGCGCTCGAGCACATCATCGTCGTGGACGGCGAGGCCGCCGACACCATCAGCCTGGCCGCCGTCGAGGCAAACCCGTTGGCCGACTTCGACTTCGAGGCCTCCTGGCGGGCCGTGCAGCCGGACGACCTGGCCACCCTGATCTACACCTCGGGCACCACCGGCCCGTCCAAGGGCGTCGAGATCACCCACCGCAACGTCGTCGCGCAGATCGTCGGCCTGGTGACCGGGCCGCTCGTCCTCGGCCTCGACGACCGGTCGGTGTCCTACCTGCCCGCCGCACACGTCGCCGACCGCATCTCCGGACACTGCGCCAACCTGTTCACCGGCGTGCAGATGACCTGTGTGCCCGATCCGCGCGAGATCGCCGCCGCACTGCCCGACGCGCGCCCCACCGCGTTCTTCGGCGTCCCGCGCGTCTGGCAGAAGATCAAGGCAGGCATCGACGCGAAGCTGGCCACCGAGCCGAGCCCGGTCAAGAAGAACCTCGCCAACTGGGCCATCGGCGTCGGCGTCGCCGCCGCGCGCGCCGACCTCGCAGGCTCCGGGCGCGGGCCGCTGCTCAGCGTGCAGCACAAGCTCGCCGACGCCCTGGTGCTCAGCAAGCTGCGCCACGCTCTCGGCCTCGACACCCTCAAGGTCGCGGCCTCCGGCGCCGCGGCGATCCCGCCGGAGACGTTGGAATACATGCTCGGTCTCGGCTTCACCGTCACCGAGGTCTGGGGCATGTCGGAGACCTCCGGCGTCGGCACCTTCACCGAATTGGCCAAGCCGAAGCCGGGTTCGGTGGGCCGCGCCCTCGACGGCGTCGAACTGCGCCTCGACGAGGACGGCGAGCTGCTGGTGCGCGGTGCGATCGTCACCCCCGGCTACCGCAAGATGCCGGACAAGACCGCCGAGGCGATCGACGCCGACGGCTGGCTGCACACCGGCGACGTGGCCACCATCGACGGCGACGGCTATGTCACGATCGTCGACCGCAAGAAGGAACTCATCATCAGCGAGGCGGGCAAGAACATCTCGCCGACCAACATCGAGAACGCGGTCAAGGCGATGTCCTCGCTGGTCGGGCAGGTGGTCGCGATCGGAGACGCGAAGCCGTACATCGCGGCGCTGATCGTGCTCGACCCCGACACCGCCGCCGTGCGCGCCAAGTCGCTCGACACTCCCGACGCGGACCTGACGACGCTGGCGACCCGGCAGGAGATCATCGACGAGGTGCTCGCCGCCGTGCAGGCGGGCAACACCAAGCTGTCCAGGGTGGAGCAGATCAAGCGGTTCGTGATCGTGGACAAGGCATGGGAGCCCGGCGGTGACGAGCTCACCCCGACGCTCAAGCTGCGGCGCAACCCGATCGCGACGAAGTACGCCGCTGCGATCGGCGAGCTCTACGCCGCCGAGGTGCCCGCGAACGTCGTCAACGTCAAGTAGTTCGAAAACGCCGGTGGCCCTGGGCTTTTGCCCAGGGCCACCGGCGTTCGGTCCGAAACTACTTCTGCTCGTAGGTGCCGACGATCGTGGCGCGAGCGATCGCATGAGAGAACAGGTTGAAGCCGAGGTAGGCCGGGCTCGCGTTCTCGTCGAGGCCGAGGCTTTCCACGTCCACCGCGTGCACCGCAATGAAGTAGCGGTGGTAGCCGTGACCGGCCGGCGGTGCGGTGCCGACGAATCCGGTGATACCGGCGTCGTTGCGCAGTGTGAGCGCACCCGTCGGCAGGGCGCCGCCGTCGCTGCCCGCACCGCTGGGCAGCGAGGTGACACCGACCGGGATGTCGGCGACCGCCCAGTGCCAGAACCCGGACGCCGTCGGCGCATCGACGTCGAACACGGTGACCGCGAAACTCTTTGTCTCCGCGGGGAATCCGGACCAGGACAGCTGCGGCGAGATGTCCTTGCCGCCCGCGCCGAACACACCGCTGACCTGATCGTTGCCGAACTGCTGGCCGTCGGTGACATCGTCGGAGGTCAGCGTGAACGACGGCAGCTGCGGCAGCGCGTCATACGGGTTGAAGGAGTAGTCGGGCACGGGTGGTCCTTTCGGGGTTGTCAGCTGTTCAGGAGGAAGTGTTCCAGTACCTTGGTGCCGAATTCCAGCGCCTGCACCGGAACTCGTTCATCGACACCGTGGAACAGTGCGGCGAAGTCCAGTTCCGGCGGCAGTTGCAGCGGCGCGAACCCGAAGCAGCGAATACCCAAGCGGGCGAACGCTTTCGCGTCGGTGCCACCGGAGAGCATGTAGGGCACGGTACGCCCTTGCGGGTCATGAGCGAGGATCGCGGCGTTCATCGCGTCGACCAGGTGGCCGTCGAAAGTCGTTTCGTACGAGTCGAGTTTGGTGATCCACTCGCGTTCGACGTCCGGGCCGATCAGCTCGTCCACCTCCCGTTCGAACGCCGCCTGCCTGCCCGGCACCACCCGGCAGTCCACCACCGCCTCCGCGGTCTGCGGGATCACGTTGGCCTTGTAGCCGGCCTGCAGCATGGTCGGGTTCGCCGTATCCCGCAGTGTCGCACCGATAATGCGGGACAGGGTGCCGATCTTGGCCAGCTGGCCCTCGATGTCGGGGCCGTCCGGATCGAACTCCAGCCCGGTCTCCTCCGACACCGCCGCGAGGAACTGCGACACCGAATCCGACATCACCACGGGGAACGTGTGCTGGCCGAGCCGCGCCACCGCGGCGGCCAGAATGGTGACCGCGTTGTCCTCGTGCAGGAACGAGCCGTGGCCCGCTCGGGCCTTGGCGCGCAACCGCATCCAGCCCAGGCCCTTCTCGGCCGTCTCCACCAGATAGAGCCTGCGTTCGGTGCCGTCGGGACGCGGAACCGTCAGCGAGAAGCCACCGACCTCACCTACCGCTTCGGTGATGCCGTCGAACAGGTCGGGGCGGTTGTCCACCAGCCACTGCGATCCCCACTTGCCGCCGTTCTCCTCGTCGGCCAGGAACGCGAACACGATATCGCGGGGCGGGACCGTGCCCTCCCGCTTGAACTGGCGGGCGATGGCCAGCATCATCCCGACCATGTCCTTCATATCGATGGCGCCGCGCCCCCACACATAGCCGTCGCGGACCGCGCCGGAGAACGGGTGCACGCTCCAGTCGGCGGCCTCGGCGGGCACCACATCCAGATGCCCGTGGATCATCAGTGCCCCGCGGCTGTTGTCGGCGCCCGCCAGCCGGGCGAACACGTTGCCGCGCCCCGGCGCGCCCGACTCCACGTATTCGGTGGTATATCCCGCCTCGTGCAGTTGCTCGGCCACCCACTCGGCGCACTCGCGCTCCCCCTTGGTGGTGGCGAGGTCGCCGGTGTTCGAGGTATCGAACCGGATCAGCGCGCTGACCAGGTCCACCACCTCGTCTACCGCGCGAGAGCTGCTGTTGGGGACCGATCCTTCGACAGTTGTGGACACGTTCCCTTTCCTACCATCCGCCACGGCGGGCGCCACCGGCATCCCTCGTCGACACTCCCGCGGTCGCGCAGCGTACGGCACCGATCACCGCCACCGCGGGGATCAGCATCACGGTGATCGTAATCGGTGTCCGGGTGGCCGAAACCGGTTGGGCGGCAACGCGGTCACGCGCTATCCGACAGGGCCAGCTTCAGTCCGAACGCGACGAGCACCGTGCCGGTGACGGCCTCCATCGCTCGTTTCACCGAGGGACGGCCGAGCCAGGCCCGCAGGAACCGGACGCCGAAAATCACGACGGTCAGCCACAGCATGCCCTCGAGGAAATGGACCATGGTAAGTGCCGCGCCCATCAGCAGGTGCGGCGCCGTCGGCGGGATGAACTGCGGCAGCATCGCGATGTAGAAGACGCCGACCTTCGGATTGAGCAGGTTGGACAGCGCACCGCGCAGCCAGGCGCGCAGCATGCTGCCGCCCGCGGCGTCGTCGGCGGCCATCTCCGCCGAATCGGCCCGATGCCGCAGGGCGAGCAGGCTGGTGACGCCGAGCCAGATCAGATAGACCGCACCGGCGACACGCAACACCGTGTACGCGACCTGAGAGGTGGTCAGCAGCACCGACAACCCGCCCGCCGCGGCCGTTCCCCACACCAGCAGACCGGTGCCGACCCCACACGCGGTGACGAAGGCGTAGCGGGTGCCGCGCGCGATGGCCGAGCGCAGCACCAGCGCGGTGTCGACGCCGGGCACCACGGTCAACAGTCCGGCCACCAGCGCGAAGGAGATCAGGCCGCTCCACACGCTCATGCGCCCAATCTACTCGGCGCGCGAACCGTCAACGGTTGCGGTGTTTCTCGACCGCGTCGCGCATCCGGCCGAGCATGTCCTCGAGAACCGGACGATACGTAGCGAAGTTCAACCGCGCGAACCCGCTGCCCGCCGCACCGAAATCCGGTCCTGGCAGCAGTTTTACCCCGGCTTCTTCCAGAAAGAAGTCCGCCGGGTCCCGGTCGAGTTCGAGCGCGCGGCAATCGAGCCAGGCCAGATACGTCGCCTGGGGTGGGTGGAATCGGATCTCGGGCGGCAGCATCGCCGCGACGAGATCGCGGTTGTCGGTCAATCGCCGTTGGGTGTCGGCCAGCCACGCGTCACCGTCCAGCCAGGCCGCGCGGGTCGCCAGCACACCGAGTGCGCTCGCCTGCCCGTACAGCTGCGGTGGGTGCGCGGCCAGCGCCGCGCGCACCCGGCTGTCACCGATATGGGCGACGCAACAGCGCAATCCGGCCAGGTTGAACGCCTTGCTCGCGGAATTGAGCGTGACTGTGCGCCTGGCGATTTCGGGGCTGAGCGCGGCGAACGGCACATGCCGGTTCCCGTCGTGGGTGAGCTCGGAGTGGATCTCGTCGGAGATCACGATCAGATCGTGACGCCGGGCGATCACCGCGATTTCGGACAGTTCGTCGCGATCGAACATGTGGCCGGTCGGATTCTGCGGGTTCACCAGAATCAAGGCGCGGCAGCCGAAGCTGCTGACATCCGCGGCGAAGCGATCGATGTCGAAGGTCCAGCCGCGTTTGCTTTCGATCATCGGGATCGGCACCACTGGACGGTCCATCACCCGCAACGTCTCCAGGAACGGCGGGTAGGTGGGCGTGTGCACGGCCACCGCGTCACCGGGGCGGGTCATCAGGTGCAACACGAGCTGCACCACCTGCACCAGTTCGGTGAAGACGTACACCTCCGCAGGGTCGAGTGCGAGGTCGTAGCGGTCGCGCACGCGATCGGTGAATACCTGCGCCAACGGGTTTCGATCGAGCCGATCGTCCCAGTCCGGGTAGCCGAGATCGCCGGATATCGCCCGCGACAACGCCTCGCGCACCGGATCGGCGACGGGAAAGTCCATGTCCGCGATCCATGCGGGCAGCACGTCGTGCCCGGCCTGCGACCACTTGATGCCCGAGCGTCGCCGGAGCGCAGCGATATCGACAAGATCGTCCATGGGCTGAACATAGAGTGCTCGGCGCCGGATGCGATTGACAATTTTCCCGCCACCGCGCAAATTCCTTGCGTGACTGCTTTTCCGCTCGATGAGATCGATCTCCGACTACTCACACTGATGCAGGTCGACGCGACCCGACCACTGCACGACCTCGGCGAACAGGTCGGGCTATCGCCGAGCGCGGTGCAGCGCAGGCTCGTCCGGCTGCGCGCGGGCGGGGTGATCATCGCCGAGGTCGCCGTGGTCGACCCCCGTGCAGTGGGGCTGGGCCTGACCGCCGTCGTGCTGGTCCAACTGGCCGAGGACGACGCGGGACGCTACGCCGATTTCTGTGCGCGCATGCTCGCCGAACCGACCGTGCAGCAGTGCTATTCCGTTGTCGGCCAATGGGATTACGTGGTGGTGCTGGTCACCGAGGATCTCGCAAGCTATCGGCGCATCTCGAACCGGCTCTTCGTCGAGGAGACCGCCGTCCTGCGCTACGAGACCCTGCCGACCTACGAACGCATCAAAGCCCAACTCGCGGTTCCGGTCTCGACGCCGAGCTGACCCCGGATGGGCGCGGACACCAAACCGTAACCGGCTTCACAGCACCCGCTCAGCAGACTGGCCGCGCGCACACGGGTTGCGACGGCACACTGGGATGGTGCAGGCAGGCACGCGCACCGGGTACAAGGAGGTCAGGTCATGTGCTCAGCACCTGTCCCCGAAGACCAGGAAGCCGAGCCCATCCGGCTCACCGGCGCGACATGGGAGTCGGTGAGCAGGCGCGGCCTGCGCTCGGTGAACGCCGACGCCGCGGCCGTCGCGACCGATCCGGTCAGCGGCCGCACCGCCTTCGTGGTTGCCGACGGCATCGGCGACCATCTCTCCGCCCTCCGTGCGGCACGCACCGCCGCCACCATCGCCGCGAGGGCAGGCGCCGAGCACGGCGCCAGGGCCGGAATCCTTGCGGCCCAACGCGAATTACACCGGGAGCTCCCGCAGGCCGATGCCGACTGCGTCCTTGTCATCGCAGTGCTCCCGGTCGCCGACGGCCAGTGCGATGTCGCCTGGGTCGGCGACTGTCGCGCCTACCGCTGGAACGGCCGTGTGCTGCACCAGATCACCACCGACCACACCGTCGCCGAATTCTGGCGGGCTCGCGGGCAAACCCCGCCCCCGCGGTTGAACCACCTGGTGACCACTTCAGTGCGCACCGTCCGCCCGGGTGACATCGGCCTCGCCGTGACCGGAGCCAGCACCGGCCGACTACTTTTGAGCACCGACGGCGTGCACAAGAAGCTCGACATCGTTGCCGTCAAAGCGATACTCGCCGAAGCGAACTCGGCCGCCGTTACGGCGGACATTCTGGTGGACAGCGCCCTTCGACTAGGTGGCACCGACAACACCACCGCCCTCGTCGCCGACCGCCCAGCCCGGTAGGCAGCCGCTCTGATCGGCCGCTTCTTCGGCGCTTGCAGCTGGCTCGCCCCTATCTCCTACTCGGCGATAGCAGCCGGAAATGATGCCGACCGGTCTGTATAAGCTGAAGCCTTCAGCTCGGTACGTGATCCACACCGACGAAGGGACTCCTCACCATGACCGTTCCTCTCGCAAAGCTCGGCATCGCGTCGCTGGCCGCACTGCTGACAACCCTGCTCAGCAGCGCGACGGCAGCCGCCGACAACCACATCCTGGTCGGCTACACCGGTGGTTTGGGCCCGGCAGCCGGGTGCAAATATCCGGTTTGGGTCGGGGATCATTTGCCTAGCCCGCAGCCCTCCGTCGACGTCGACGGCGTTCCGATCGGCCCGGTCACCCTCGACGCAGGCAGCTGGTCCGCCCCGTGGCAACCGGCCTGGCTTGGGCGATACACCATCCGATCCGTCCAGCGTTACGACGATGGACGGATCGCCGAGTACACCTCGGTGGTCGAGGTCAGCAGGCTCGGGATACCTGGGGTCGGCAGTTCGTGCGACGGCAACAGCGGCACCGGGCACGACTTCACCTGATCGCCGAGCTCACGGCCTTTCGCGCGGCGCGTCCGCGTTCCACACATACAGTTTGCCCATGCTCGCGCTGGACAGGTTCTGCACGTTGTAGAGCTGGTGGTAGCCGTCGGAGCCCTGTTGCCAGGCGTCGAGGTAGCCGGTCTGCGGGCTGAAGTGGCAGTAGATGTTGCTGCGCCCGTACGGGCTGTTGAACAGCACCGGATGCCAGCTCGTCCACGCGTCCAGCTCGGTCGGTAACCGGAACACGTCGGGGCAGGGGCAGAAGTACTGCCCGCACTGCTCGATCGGTGGATCCGCGGCGGCCGACGGGGCCAACAAGACACCGGCACCCAGGAAAACCGCACTGGCACCGGCAACAACGATCCGCTTCATACTCCTCCTCGACACGAATCAGGAAGAACTCTCGGCCGCCCGAGGCTAACATCCCTCATCCTGACGCGATCGTGGACAGCAATTCCATATCGTCGGCGCTGAGTGAAAGCTGGGCTGCCGCAACGTTCTCCTCGAGATGGGCGCGCGCGGAGGTACCCGGAATCGGCACGATGACAGCGGAGCGATGCAGCAGCCACGACAAGGCCACCTGCGTGCGCGTGCAGCCGTGCCGTGCGGCGACCGTGGCGAGGGGGTCATCGGCCTGCGTTGTCGTGCGCGCGACCGGAAGCCAAGGGATGAACGCGATTCCATGCCGTTCGCAGTAGTCGAGCACGTCTTCGGACGCGCGATCGGCGACGCTGTACCGATTCTGCACACTCGCGATCGGTGCGATCGCCGCGGCCGCGTCCAGCTGACCGACACTCACCTCCGACAACCCGATATGCCGAACCTTGCCCTCCTCCATCAGAATTCGCAGCGCACCGAGCTGGTCGGCGAGCGGCACGGTCGGATCGATTCGATGCAGCTGATACAGATCGATCCACTCCACCCGCAGGCGGCGCAGGCTCAACTCCGCCTGCTGCCGTAGATATTCGGGCCTACCGAGCGGGATCCAGTCGCGGCCCAGATTCACCTGACCGCCCTTGGTGGCGATCACCAGGTCTTCCGGATAGGGGTGCAGCGCTTCGGCGAGCAACGCCTCGTTGTCCCCGAGGTCGTACGAGTCCGCCGTATCGATGAAGGTGACCCCGAGTTCCACTGCCCGCCTGGCGATCTCGATACCCGTCGACCGCTCTGGGCCCCCGGTGAGCCGCATGGCCCCGAAGCCGAGTCGATGCACCGGCATATCGCCGCCGATGGTGAGCGTCATGGCGATGTCGTTGAGATTCAGCACGATCTCATGCTGCGCCGGTTGATCGATAAGAAAAAGTGATTCTTTCTGAAGCTGATTCCGTAGCATCACTACGATGTTGAACCTGGAGCGGCTCCGCGTGCTCCGCGCGGTCGCCACGACCGGCTCGATCGTCGGCGCCGCCGACACGCTGCACGTGACGACCTCCGCCGTGTCTCAGCAAATCGGCAGGCTGGAACGCGAAGTCGGCCAATCACTCGTCGAACGACAAGGCCGTGGCATCCGGTTGACCGAGGCAGGACGGCGGCTCGCAGACCACGCCGATAAACTCCTCACCCACGCCGAACACGTCGAAGCGACCATGGCCGCCCACCGCGGCACCGTCGCGGGCCACCTGACCATCGCCACCTTCGCCACCGCCGCCCGCGGGCTGCTTCCCGTTGTCCTGCACGACCTGCGCGCCCATCCAGATCTCACGGTCTCCCTCAGTGAACAAGAACCGCACGAGGCCATCCCCGCCCTCACTCGCGGCCGCCTCGACATCGCCATCGTTCAGGACTGGCACGACAACCGTCTCCGCCTGCCCGACACCCTCTCTCGGCAGCAGCTGACCCACGACACCTTCGACGTGGCCATGGCCGCCCACCACCCGCTGGCCGCGCGCGACACCGTCACCGTCGACGACCTTCGCGACGAAGCATGGATCACCTGGCCGCCGGATCAGATCTGCCACGACTGGCTCACCGCCACGCTCGGGCCGACCCACCTTCGGATAGCTCACACGGCGTCCGAGCACTCCACCCAACTAGCGCTGGTAGCAACAGATCTCGGCATCGCCCTCATCCCCCGCCTCGGCCGCGACCCCGCCCCGCCGACCGTCCGCTTCGTCCCCCTCACGCCCTCACCCACCCGAGACATCTACGCCCTCTGGCGAACCGCCGCCGCCTCCCACCCCGCCATCACCGCGACCGTGGACGCACTGGTCCGCCACTGCCGGTCCGAGCTGAGCCGACCCACCGGCGATTAGTTTCCGGCTCGTGCCCAGTCTGCCTCTGTGAACCCGACCAACCCAGAGGAGCACACCATGACCGCCACCTACACCTACGACATCTTCTCCAGCCTCGACGGGTTCAGCTCGTACCGCGAGCCCGGCGACTGGGGCGGCTACTGGGGCAAACAAGGCCCCGAACTGCTCGAGCACCGGCTCGGGCTCTACCGCGCAGACCAGCGAATGGTCTTCGGCGCCACCACCTATCGAGCGTTCGCCCAGATGCTGGCCGACAGCACCGAGGATTCCGACGTCCGCGACCCCTGGGTCACCCGCATGCTCAGCCTGCCGGCAACTGTCATCTCGAGCACCCTGCAGGGCCCACTGGAATGGCCGGACGCGACGGTCGTCGGCGGCGATGCCGTCGACATCGTCGCTCGCCTCAAAAAGGAATCCGACGTCCCACTGCGCTCCCACGGCAGCCTGTCCCTGAACCGGGCACTCATGGCCGCAGGGCTCGTCGACCGCATCCAGGTCACCGTCTTTCCCGTCATCACCGGCCAATGCGGCATCGAGCCAATCTTCCACGGCGCGGCCGACTTCGACCTCGAGCTTCTCGAAACCCGCACCCTCGACGGACGTACCCAGGAACTCGTCTACCGTCCCACCCTGCACACCTCGACAGCTCAGTAGGCAGCCTTCGCAGCCATCGTGCCGTCCGGGGAGCGTCCACGGCGTAGCTGAACGAACTCGCGAGTTTCGCTAGCATCGAACCGGTTTGGGCAGTGCGGTCGGACGAGCTGGTCGGCTCGGTGGTTGCTCCAGGGGGGCGGATGAGACAGATCCTTTTCGCGGCGATGATCGCTTTAGCCGTGTCGATCACGGTGACGCCGTTGCTGATCTGGTTCTTCAAGCGGCACAACCTCGGCCAGGAGATCCGCATCGAGGCGCCGCAAAGCCATCAATCCAAGCGCGGCACCCCGACCATGGGCGGCATCGCCATCCTGATCGGCATGTGGGCGGGATATCTCGGATCCCATGTGATGGGCCTGCGGTACGACGCTCCCGGGGTCACCGCGTCTGGACTGTTGGTGCTCGGGCTCGCGACGGCCCTCGGGGTGGTCGGGTTTCTCGACGACTACATCAAACTGCGCAATCGACGAAACCTCGGGCTGACCGCGACCGGAAAATACGTCGGCCAGCTCAGTGCCGCAATCATTTTCGGCGTGCTGGCCCTGCAGTTCCCCGACCGCACCGGCTTGACCCCGGCCAGTCGGCACGTGTCGCTCGTGCGGGATCTGCCCTGGTTGACGCTCGCGCCCGTGCTCTTCGTGGTGCTGGTTGTCTTCCTGGTGGCCGCCTGGTCCAACGCGGTGAACGTCACCGACGGGCTGGACGGCCTCGTCGCCGGATCCATGGGTCTGACGCTGGGCGCCTACGTGCTGATCACGTTCTGGCAGTACACGAATGCGTGCTCGACCACCCCGAGCACGGGCTGCTACACCGTGCGCGATCCGCTCGACCTGGCGCTGGTGTGCGTCTCGGCAGGCGCCGCCTGCATCGGGTTCCTGTGGTGGAATGCCGCACCCGCCAAAATCATCATGGGCGACACCGGATCACTCGCGCTCGGCGGGCTGTTGGCCGGTCTCTCGATCACCACCCGCACCGAACTGCTGATGGCGCTCGTCGGCGGGTTGTTCGTCGCCGAAATCGCCTCAGTGCTCCTGCAAATCATAGTCTTCCGCACCACCCGCAAACGTCTCTTCAAGACCGCACCATTCCACCACCACTTCGAACTCAGCAGCTGGCCCGAAACCACTGTGAGCATTCGCTTCTGGCTTATCGCCGCGATCACCGCCGCCACAGGACTCATGCTCTTCTACAACGAACACCTCGCCGTCGCCAGATAGCCGACGACGCCCGGAGGATCCACGAGTGGCACACCACGGAGAGGTCCACTCGCACTTTGCCGCAGCCATGTGCCACTCGTGGGCGCTCCTGCGAACCGATGGGCGTGGCAGACACCGCATCTGCTCCCAACGGGTTCACGGATCACGATGTCGGTCCATCGCAGCTCGTATCAGGTCGCGAGCGCGGTCACCGACGGCGGCTTGCTCAGCCAGTGCGGTGAAGGCGCGCTCGTACATAGCAACCTCGCGCGGTTGAGTCACCGTCAACTGCGCTGTAATCGTCTCTGCCTGAACCATTTTCCGGTCGAAGATGGTGAAGTTCATCAGCGGAATCCGATAGTGGGCATGGAGGGGGACGACGCCGAGCACAACGCGTGGAAGCGCCATCGCGACCAGTAGCCGATCCATCTGTTCGATCATCACCTCGGGGCCACCGACCGTCGCATAGAGGGCTTGCTCACCGATCAGGAAATGGAATCTATGGCGACCGCGATACAGAACGTTCTGCCGTTCCAGGCGTGCCGTCAGAGACGCCTGGATCACGGTGGGACCGCCGTAAAGAGCTTCGACAGTTTCCAGAACGGCCCGGATATATGTCGGAGTCTGCAGGAGACCGGGGATGACACCTGGTTCGAACCAGCGGACCAACTGTGCCTTGGCTTCCATCTTCGCTATCACCCGCTGCCACTGCGGGATACGCAAGCGACGAACCTCGAGATACGCCGCCTCGAGGTTTCGCAGCGTCGCGATCAGGTCGGGTAGCTGGCCGGTCGCGTCACAGTGTTCACACCACCTCCGCAGGTCGCCCTCGGATGGCGTCTGTCTGCCCCACTCGATCTTCGAGACCTTCGAGCCATCGTGCCACCCTGCCAGCCCGGCGAGCGCTCGGGCAGTGAGTCCCGCGCCCTTGCGGATCTCACGCAGCCGTTGCCCGAGCGCCTCCCTGGCTTCCCGCGGATTGGTCACTGCCGAAGTGCGGACACATACTCGTCGTGTGGAATCGCCAAGGACCAGACGCGGTCGCGGACCGCGCGGAAGTAGTCGGCGATCACGGGATCGGTGGATACCGAAAACCCGGCACCCTCACCATCCGGGGTGAACACGCTGAACGCCGCCAAGTGGTCGTCGAAGAGCCAGTAATCGTCAGCGGTCAGGAGAGACGCATCGATGGTATGCCGGGGCAGCCAACGGATTTCCTCACCTGCCGCAATGTTCCTCGGCGACACCGACAATGCCCACCGCGTGTAGTCGGTGTGCGGTTCGGTCACCACCCGCAGCCGCTGCACGATCTTGCCGGAGCCAGTGATCTCTCGGATCAGATCGAGCCACTGTTGCTGCCACACTGTGTCTTCGGGCTCGTCCGCGAGGAACTGGCGCAATGGTTCGAACTCGTCTGAAGTCGTGTAAGTGTCCTGCAACTCGAGATGAAAAGCGCGCTGCCATGGCGAGCGAAACAACTCGTCCAGCTGTTCACCCGTCAACGCGAGCATCGCGGCGGATCTCCTTCCCGATGGGCACCTCGACGCAGGACTCGTGTGTCGGAATGTCCATCTGCGCCAACGCTTCCGCATCCGTCACCGGTGCACTGGTAAGTGTGAACGTTCCGTGCCCGGTGTCTTCGAGTCGCGCACCCAAACACGTTCCCGGCTCGAGGAAACCGAGTAGCGCGTGGGGGATCTCGATCACCTCCGGCTGGCCCGGTACCCGCCATCCCTGCACGACATACGTCCCGCGGTCGGTAGCGTACAAGGTGGGTGACTGGTGCGAGCCGGTGTTCTTTCCAAGGAAACGCAGATGCATAGTTGATCCCCTGCCACTCGGTGTGCTTCAACGTGCCGAACAAGGCCACTCAATCGTCACCATCCGGCAGCAGCCGGTCAACGATCGCCTGCGTTCCGAGCACACTCTCGCATACTTGTGGACGAGCGAACCGTCCGATTCCTAGCGTTGGCGAGGTCGCTCGGCCCATGACAGTCGGTCCGGTCCCGAGCCCCATATTCGTCGACAACGCGGACGGAGCGAGGGATGGGTACGAAACCACCTGCACTCGGGTACATACGGCGGGAGGTGTCTGGGATCTCGCAACCGTGGGATGAGACTCGAATCCGGAGTCTTGCCAAGCGGTTCGGGTATGAGCTCGCCAAAATCGTGGTGTGTGGGTCGGATACCGGGCAGGTCGTCGATACGTTGATCGGGGCGGTGCGGCGGATCGATGCGGAGGCGGTATTCACCCCTGGGATAGCGCATTTCGATGGTGCGGTGCCCGATGAGTTGGTGCGGATTTGCGATGTGATCACGGTGTCGCCCGAGGAGACGTACTCGAGACCGTTGCCGCCGGCGTTTCTGGACGGGGCGTAGTGAGGCAATCGATAGGTACGAGCGGAGGGGGCGGCACCGATGAGACCCGGGTCGGGCCTCATCGGTGCCGCGGTGCGTCCTTCATCGGAGGCCGAAACTTACAGCTGCGGTTAGGAACCCGCGCTGCCAGTCAGCGGGCCGGGGGCGCCGGTGCCGAGGGCGCCGTTGAGGAGCTGGCCGAGGCGCTCGCTGGCGAGGCGCAGCTGACTTTCCGCGACGGGAAGGAATTGCTGGGTGTATTCGTCGCCGATGGTGTGCGAGGCGGGGTAGACACCAGTGCGTTCGACGATGCGGCAGCTGTCCTGGGCCCAGTGGGCCGGGTCCGTGTCGGACAGGTTGGGCGCGGGCAACGCGAGCAGACGATCGACTTCCCCACTGGCCGGACGGGTTTCGAGCATCCTGCTGTCCCACACCGAGTGCAGGTTGGTGTTGCGGCCGAGGTAGTCGACCTTGAATTCGTTGCCGCCGCGGTCACGGGCATAGCCTGCGTGCATGGGCTGGTGGATGTCACCGACGAAGTGCACCACGAACTTCAGCGCCTGACGGCGTTCGGCATCCGACTTGCTCTTGTCGGCGAGGATCCCGGTCTGCACCCGAATCGCCTCGACGACGTTGTCACCGTTGTTGCCGTTGACGGCGGGGTCGTACACACAGCCGTTCTCCCCGATGTTGACGTAATGCCATGGGGCGGACCGCTTCCCGAGTTCGGGATCGTTCTGGCGGACTTCGTCGGCCCAGGTCGACACGCCGGCGAGGGAAGGGTTGGGTTCACCGGCGAGCAACCGGTTCACCTCGTTGCGTGCACTCGGGCTCAACCGCATCTCGGCGATCGTGCCGGTGGCGTTGTGCCCACGCGCACCCCACGCGTTGGCGGACGGCGGGACAGCCAACAATGTCGCGGCGAGTGCGCAAACACTCGCGACCAAAACTTTGCCTCGCATCGAGAAGATTCCTTTCGAGCAGCGTCGTACACGTTTCTCGCGGACCTGCGCGGTGGGGTGGATGTGCAGCCGCCCCCCTGCGCGACACCAGAAGCTGCCATACCTTTTGGTGGGCTAGGTGAACGACTGCTGAACAGCAGACGAGACCGGCACCGGGTGAAGGCTGGCTCTATGCGTGGGCCTGGCAAGACCAGTCCGCAGGCACGGTGCGGGCCAGAGCCTTTCCGCGCCGCGACGACGGCATCGTCGAGGACGAAGCGACCGGCGCGGCCGCAATCGCGCTCACCGCTGAACTCGGTCGCAGCCTGAACATCTTGCAGGGCAAGGGTTCTCAGCTCATGACCCGTTGCCGACCGGACGGGATTGTCGACGTAGGCGGAGTCGTTGTTCTCAAGGAGGTCAGCACGCTGTAGGTCTGCGACGCGAGGACATCAGCCCGCTGACGTAGCGGGAGAATTCAGGGCATGCGGTCGGCGGCACCAGACCGCTACGGTGATGCTCGCCGCAGGCCAAGGAGCCGACCGGTCGGCAGCATTCATCGGGTGGGCAACGGAAGGTGGCGGGTATGAGGGCAATTCTGCTGGCAGCAGCGGCGGTCCTGGCGGTCGAAGGTCTCGCGGGTTGCGGTAACAGCACACCAGCCACCCCTGGCGCACAGCCGCCGAACGCTCCCGCCACGTCGGCTGCCCCGCAGCAACCTTCCGCACCCAGCCGCAACACCGCACCCGCGAAGCCGACTGCGCCTTCCCGCGACAACGCGAATGTCGATGCGCGCGACTACCAGCAGGGCGACGCCTTCTACTTTCAGTCGCCGAGCGGCAACATCCTGTGCGGCTTCAACGTCGCAGGCGCCGCCACCGTCGGCTGTCAGGTGATGCAAGCGACGGCCGTGCCGGCGGAGCTGCCCGACTGTGGAACTCGGCCCAATCGAACCGTAGGCGCCGAAATCAACGGCACTACAGCGAAATTCCGCTGCTTCAGCCAAGGCGTGTACGTCGGCAGCCCCATCGACGGCGGCAGCAAGGGCGGCGGGCGCGTCCTCCCCTACGACTCTACCCTCGTCGTCCGCGGCGCCGCATGCACCTCGACACAGGCCGGAGTCCGCTGCGACGTCGGCGGCCACGGATTCGTGCTCGCGGCCGAGGCACAGTCACTGTTCTGATCCGTTTTGCCGCGCTGACCTGGCGATCTGCTGACCCCGGCGAATTCTTACACACCTTTGCCGTTCAGCTGGCTCCGCTTTGACGTTGATTGCGCACGATCTCTTTCAACACCCGGCGAGTGCCGGGAGTGTGAGGGAAGAGGGAGTTCGCGAGATGCGTGGTGTGGTGCGGTCATCGATAGGCCTGATGTTGACGGCCTCGATACTCGGCGGGCTGCTGACGGGGTGTGGCAGCGATCAGCCGAGTAGTCCAACGGCACAGCCGGAATGGTGCCCCACGGTGGCGGGGCACGGGGTCGAGTGCGGCACAGTCCAGCGTCCGCTGGTGCAGGACAAGCCCGAATTCGGCACTGTCGACGTGAGTTACGCGCTCGTGCGCCGCACGAACACCGACGCTCCCGCGGCGGGCACAATCACGCCGAATCCGGGCGGACCAGGCGTGCCGCTGATCTCGCACGCCGCAGAGGCGGTCGCCTTGTCCGAAGGCCTGCTCAACGATCACGACCTGCTGCTGATCGACCCACGCGGGACCGGACTTTCGAGCCCGCTGGACTGCGGCGCGGACGAGCAGGAGTACCAGCTCGGCACCCGCGAGCAGAACCTGCAGACGGTCGCCCGCTGCGGCGAGCAGCTCGGCCCGAAGGCGGCGGGCTACACCTCCGCCGCCACCGCAGACGATTTCGACGCGGTGCGCGCACAGCTCGGCATCCCGAAGCTGGTGCTGTACGGCATTTCCTACGGCACCTACCTGATGCCGGTGTACGCCCAGCGCCATCCCGACCGCGTCCAGTCGATGGTGCTGACCGGCGCCTACCCCGCCGACTTCGACCGCACCCAACGCCCGAACGCCGAAGCGGTATCGCTGACACTGCAACGCATTTGCGCACGCAGCCAGGTGTGCGACGGCGACGCGGCAGTCGCGAACCTGCGCACGGTGGCCGAGCGACTCCGCACCACACCGATCACCGTCGACGGACCGCACTCGGTGCTCCTCACCGAAGGCAAACTGGGCAACCTCATCTTCGAGGCCGCCACCAGCAATGTCGGCGCACAGCCCGCGACGCTGACCCCGCTCGGCATGCTGCCCGCCGCTTTGCACGCCGCGGCGCGCGGTGACGACGCCGGTCTGCGCGCGTTCGTCACGGCGACCACCTCAGAGCCCGCCTACGAGAAGATCGACGCCTACATCGCCGTTGCCTGCAACGACTACGCGCAACTGTGGTCGCTGGATGCCGCTGTCCCGCAACGGGAACAGCAGTATCACGAGGCGCTGACCCGACTCGCACCGAACGGCCTCGGCGCCTTCAGCGCGGAGGGCTGGGGCGCCGCCCAGCGCGACGGCGGTGACGCATGCATCCGCTGGCCCGGTGTCCGGCAGCACGAGCGCCCCGATCAGGTGCGCACCCCGATGCCCGACGTGCCGGTCCTGGTGCTCTCCGGTGATCTCGACGCCATCACTCCGGACGCCAACGGCAAGCTGGTCGCCGCGAAGTTCCCCCGCGCGACCTTCATCTCGGTCCCCAACACCGGCCATGTGCCCGACCTGGAACCGAGCGGCTGCGTGGTCGGCATGGTCGGCGAGTTCGTGCGCACCGGCGCCGCGCCCAAGACCGACTGTGTGCCGACGATCCCGCCGATCGCCGTGACGCCCGTCACGAACTGACCGGCCTCCCCGCATGACTACCGCCACGCCTAGCCAGAATGATCCCATGAAATCGGCATTACCCGCGCCGTCGGTGCTCGTCGTCGAGGACGACCCGAATGTCCGCAGCACCCTCGACCAGCTCCTGCGATTCGAGGGATACCAGGTGCGGGTCGCCGAGGACGGACAGCAAGCGCTCGAGCTGCTCGAGCTGGAACGTCCCGATCTAGCGGTGGTGGATGTGGTCATGCCGCGGCTGGACGGCCTGTCGCTGTGCAGGCTGCTGCGCCGCCGCGGCGACCGGTTGCCGATCCTGGTGCTCACCGCGCGGCACCAGGTCGGCGACCGGGTCGCCGGCCTCGACGCGGGCGCCGACGACTATCTGCCCAAGCCGTTCGACACCGAAGAGTTGCTGGCGCGCATCCGCGCTCTGCTGCGGCGCAGCGCACCCGACACTCCGGCCGACAGCGGGATTCTCACGGTCGCCGACCTCACCCTGGATCCGGCGACCAGGGAGGTGCACCGGAGCGGACAGCCGATCGAGCTGACCCGCACCGAGTTCGAGGTGCTGGAGCTGCTGCTCCGCAACGAACGCGTTGTTCTCACCAGGGGCCAGATCTACGAGCACATTTGGGGATACGACTTCGACACCGAATCTCGTTCGCTCGACGTCTATATCGGCTATCTGCGCCGAAAGACCGAGCAGCACGGGCAATCTCGGCTGATTCACACGGTGCGCAACGTCGGCTTCACTGTTCGGGCCAAGTGATGCTGCGCACCAGAATCACGCTCGTCGCCGTGACGGCGATCGTCGCCGCGATCCTCGCCACCATGATCAGCTCGTACCAGTCGGTGGCCCCGTTGGTCGCGGCCCAGGTCGATCGCGGTCTCACCGATCGGGCCGACACGGTGCTCGCGATCCTGACCGCTGCGGCGCCGCTACCGGTCCGGCCGGATATGACCGAACAGCTGGTGCTGCCCGACGGCACCGTGCAGCAGTTGACGCCGGGGCGGCCGCCGATTCCGGTCACCGACGAGGACCGTGCGATCGCCCGCGCCGGTCAGGGCTCGGCCGAGAACAACATCGTCGTCGACGGCGTCACCTACGGGGTCCTCACCAAGGCCCGCCCGAACGGCGGCGCGGTGATGGTCAGCCAGAACTACGCCGAGGTCGAGCGCGTCGACGACGAATTCCTCTGGAGCACAACATGGGTCACCCTCATCGCGGCCTTGTCCGCGGCGCTGTTCAGCTGGCTGATGATCGGCCGGATCCTCCGGCCGATGCGCAGGCTGGCCGCGGCCGCCCGACGGATCAGCGACACCCAGGACCTGACCACTCCCCTGCCCCGGTCCGGCACGGATGAGATCGGCGATCTCACCCACAGCTTCAACACCATGCTTGCGGCACTGCGCTATTCACGCATGCAGCAGCAGCGCCTCGTCCAAGACGCGAGTCATGAACTCCGCACCCCGTTGACCTCGGTGCGCGGCAGTGCCGAATTGCTGCAACGCGCGCGCGGCAAGCTCAGCCCCGAAGACGAGACCAAGGTCTTGGGCACACTGGTCCAGGAAGCCAAGGCGCTGGACGCGCTGGTCGCCGAGCTCGTCGATCTCGCCACCGACCAGCACACCGCCGAACCGACCGCCGAGGTCGATCTGGTCGAACTGGCCGAGGACCGCGCACAACGCTTCCGCAGCCGCACCGGCCGCGCCATCACCCTCACCACCGACCATCCGGCCGCCGTAGTCGCACGGCCCCAAGCACTGTCCCGCTGCGTCGATAACCTGCTCGACAACGCCGTCAAGTACAGCCCGGCCGAAACCCCGATCCACATCCACGTACGCAAGACCCGACTCTCGGTGCGCGACAAGGGACCCGGCATCGATCCCGCCGACCGGAACGCGGTGTTCGACCGGTTCTACCGTGCCGAAACCACCCGTGCCACCCCGGGATCCGGGCTCGGGCTGTCCATCGTCCACGACATCATCACCACGCACCACGGCACCGTCTTCGCCGCCGAAAACCCGGACGGCGGCGCCGAAGTGGGCTTCCAGCTGCCGCCGAAGAGCTGAATCCGCTACGGCCCCACCATCAATCGTCGGTGCCGAGATATTCGAGCTCAGCCTGCAGCCCCGCGACCTCGGCCGCCAGTTCGGCCCGGAGTTGTTCGCGTTCCAGCAGACTCGCGCGCAGGCTGTCGATCGTGTCGTCCATCGCGGCGAGCTTGCGATCGGCGCCGGACAACCGCCACTCGATCACCGCACGTTGATCCACTTCCTCGTTCGCGAGCATCACCCAGCCGACCACGTAGTCGAGCCATTCCGGCGGCTTCGGCATCTCCTGGGTGGTGTCCCAGCCACGCCTGGCCGACGGCTTCGGCGACAACACGTGTTCGGTGGTGGGGCCGATCATCTGAACGAGATCGAGTTTTCCGGCGCTGGTGACGACGACGGTGAGGCGATACCGCCCGGCAAGGTGCATCCGCAACTCCACGGTGCCACGGCCATCGATGCCGATGGCGCCGAGCCAGGTACCGTACGCCGCGTCGATGATCGCCTCGAGCACGCCCGTCTGCCCGACACCGCGGCGAGCCCGCGTCGCGCGCTCACGCAGGTCTTCGGGCGTGGCGGTCATCTGGTCCCAGT
The DNA here is from genome assembly GCF_043197455.1 of Nocardia sp. NPDC049149. Classification (NCBI taxonomy): domain Bacteria; kingdom Bacillati; phylum Actinomycetota; class Actinomycetes; order Mycobacteriales; family Nocardiaceae; genus Nocardia; species Nocardia sp. NPDC049149. Next base: position 543,535 of record NZ_JBICTD010000004.1, on the reverse strand, counting down.
GCATCGCGCCCCGCTTTCTGCACGACCGGTGGCAGGAAATACGTGCCATACGAACATATAGGTGCCATCGTCGCACCTGCGGTAGACATGCACGTCGTGCCACGGGTTCGTCCCGAACGGCTCGGATACTGGTACCAGTGCCCCCATTGGCGGGGGCACCCGATGTCGCGTCAACCCGATACTCTTACTCGGCCTTAACCGAGACGAACGACAGCGGGGGCGCATGTCATACCCACCCGGGCAGCCGAACGATCCGCGAGCTCAGCAGGGCTGGCCACCACAAGACGGGCAGAGCCCTGGCCATCAGCGCACGGACCCGACGCAACTGAACCCGGTGAATCAGGCTGACCCGACGCAGCTCAACCCGCTCAGTCAGGCCGATCCGACGCAGCTCAACCCGGTCAATCAGGCTGACCCGACGCAGCTCAACCCGGTCAATCAGGCTGACCCGACACGGCTCAACCCGCTGAGTCAGCCCGATCCGTCGTACGGCCAGCCCTACGACCCGAACGCGCAGCAGTATCCACCCCAATACGCGCAGGGTGACCCGTACCAGCAGCAGCCGTACCCGCAGGGTGGCCAGCCGTACACGCCGAGTTCCGGCCAACCGTATGCGCAGCCGTACACGCCGGTGCAGAACCAGCCCTACCAACCAGGTCAACCGTATGCGCAGGATCCCTACGCACAGCCGTTCCAGGGCGGCCACGGCCAACCGCCCTTTCCGCCGCCGCACGGTCCGAACGGACCCGGCTCCGGCGGCGGTGGCGCAGGCAAGAAGGTGCTCGGCATCATCGGCTCGATCCTGGTCGCGCTGCTCGTCATCGGCGGCATCATCGGCTTGAAAGTGATCAAGTCCAATGCCAAGCACCGGGACCACGAGGCAAGTGTCATCGCTTCCAGCATCCTCAGCCCGCCCTCGGAGCGCAGCACGGCCGCCGCAACCGCGACCAGCAGCGCACCGAGCACCAGGCGAACAACGACGTCCCCGACAACCACCTCCAGCACGCCGGTGAAGCCCGCCAGCGTCTGGATCGCGGCCACCTACAACGAGGCCACCAACCAAGTCCATTGGGCGCGTAGCTCGATCGGCCAGGAAGTCGCCTCGCTCCAGGCGCTGACCGCGTGTGGCGGCGGCTGCCAGGAGCCGGTCTGGTCGAGCGACGGTTGCGTGGCCATGGCCTTCGGCCAGAACAACGGCTGGGGTTCCGCCTGGGGCGCGACGGCCGCCGAGGCGCAGAACAAGGCCCAGGCCACAGCCCAGAACAACTGGAACGTGCGCGGCCCGTTCGAGTTCTGGTCGAAGTGCGCTAAGGAATAATCCGCGACCGGCACGGCGTCACCCGCGGCCATGGCCGCGGGTGACGCCGTGATCTGTGCCGGGACAAGACGTTTCGTGCTGTCCCGGTCAGGCGATGCACACGGCGGTGCCTGCCGCCAGCGGTGCGTTCGCGTCCAGATCGACGTTCAGGTCCATCACCTTCGGCAGATCGACGCCGCCCCTGGCGGCGACCGCGGCCGCGTTCTCGCCGTCGCCCGCGGTGATCTGCGTCTGGCAGTTCGGCTTCGGCGTCGCGTTGGCCGGTGCGCTCACGACGAGCACCGTTGCGCCGGCGAGCACAGCGCCACCCAGGAGGGCGACGATCCGATTGCGGTACATGACAGTTCTCCTTTCCTGGCCATGACCCGGCCGTACGGCCGGTGTCTGCTGCGGGCCGACGCGGGTCCGCTCGGCGAGCGGGCAGCGGACGACCCGGGAAAACGAGCACAATGTGATGCACCTGAAGATCTACCCAAATCCAGCGATCTAATCGCGGTCGGCGAGATCAATCATCGAAGTCCGTCCGCGCCGATCCCGGAAACAGCGTCGTGACCGGGCGGACGACACCTATCGATGTTTCCGTAGGAAGCGATACCACTGCACGACCATATCGATGATCATCGGGATCTCCTTTCGTTGCCGCCTCGACAGCGAGGTACCCCATGGTCTCGCTGCCGAACTAGGTAGCCGGGAAATCGATAGTGCGGACACTCTGGTGCCCCAAGTTTGCCAACTCGACTTCGGGGCATACGACACGGGCCAGCAATTCCGCTCGGCGCGGAATATTTCGCGGCACGTTTTCCACGATGAGGACCAGCGAAATTCCAATCGCCGACGGTTCTCCGGAACTGTCGTTATCGTCAGGTACGCAACGTCCGGCACGTATGAAGGAGGAAGCATGGAGTGGCTCTTGGGTCTGCTCGGCGGTGTGGTCGGCGGCGGCATCGGTGGCGCGAAGAACCCGCTCGGCCCGGTGGTGAACGGTGCGGCCGGTGCGGTCGGCGGCGGCATCACCGGCGCGATCATTCAGGCTGCGACCAGCAGCGGTCTCGACTTCGGCCAGATACTCGCCCAGGTCGCTGGCGGCGGCGTTGTCGGCGCGGTGGTGTCCGCGGTGCTCGGCTTCGTCACGAAGGCCAAAGCCGACCAGGCACACTGACCGACCCGTCGATCAGCCATTCGGCACAGCCGATATCCGGTCGAATCGTCTTTTCGAAGTTGCCCGCAAGCGATAGCCATGTCGACCCTTGTGAGGAGTATTTCGATGACACGTTGGAAGCAATCGGTGTCCGCAGCAACGGCGGTATTCGGCTTCGCCCTCGCACTCTGTGCTGGTGTGTTGCTGAGCCCTTCCGCATCGGCGCAGCCCGCCGACGCGAATGCCGCGATAGATTCGCATTACCGGGACAAGGGTGGCGCGTCGTCGCCGCTCGGCCAAAAGATGGGCGAGCCATACGAACTCGGCCCGAACGGTGCGGCACAGGATTACCAGGGCGGCAAGATCATCTATTCGCCCGAGACCGGCGCGAAGGTGATGTACGGCGCCATCCTCGACAAATACCTCTCGTTGGGCGGGCCGACCATCGACATCGGTTACCCGACCAATGACGAATCGGACGCGCCGGTCGCGGGCACGGCCCGCTTCAGTGAGTTCTCGGCGAAGGACGGCGCCACCATCGAGTGGAGCCCGCAGCACGGCGCCTGGCTGGTCCGCGGTCCGATCCGCACGGCATGGTCGCATCTGCGCGCCACCGACGGCGTGCTCGGCAGCCCGGCCACCGACACCATGGTCGCCGACGGTGTCTACTCCCAGTCCTTCCGCGGCCAGAACGGCACCCCGGTCGAGGTGCGCTGGAGCCAGGACGGCGGCTTCGTCACCAACCCGCCCGACATCGCGAGCCAGCTGAGCGGCCTCGACGTCTCCGTTCCCGGTGCGGCGCCCGGCTCGGTGGTCGCGGGCAACGCAGGCGACCAGCACGCGACCGCGCAGGGCAACGACGCGGACAAGGACTCGAACTCGAAGTGGTGGGCACTCCCGGTCGGCCTCGTGATCGCCTGCGCCGCAGGCGGACTCGCCGGTCTCATCAGCGGCGGTTCCGGCGGCGGACGCAAGACGCCCCGCCAGACCACGCCCGCCGCGGCGGGCAGCGCGAGCACACGCACCGCCGCCAACCACGAGACCCTCGGTGGCGCGCACCGGGCCACCCCAAGCGAACTCGGCGGGCGCTCCAGCGGGGCATGACCGCGCCGATACGCTGAAATGTGTTCAGGCAGTGGCCCCGACTGTGCCGTAACGGTCCGGTCGGGGCTCACCTGCCTTCTGGTCACCGACCGACGCATGATGGACCGATGATCACCTGTGTTGTCGAGTACGTCATCGATCCGGCGAAGATCGACTCCTTCGAACGCTTTGCCCGGCGGTGGATGGAGCTGGTCGACCGGCACGGCGGCACGCACCACGGCTACTTCCTGCCGAGCGAGGGCGCCAGCGATAAAGCCATGGCGCTCTTCAGCTTTCCGAGCCTTGCCGCCTACGAGCAGTACCGCACCCGGTTCGGCGTCGACCCCGACTTCATCGCCGCCGACCGGATCCGCGACGAGAGCGGCTGCGTCCTGCGCTACGACCGCACCTTCATGCGCCCACTGCTACCCGATCGGGCAACCTCGTCCGGGCTACCCCACGGCCAGCGTCTTCAGTAGGGCGACAGCGTCTTCCGACGATCCCATCGAGACGGTCCGCGCGGCCCGTCACCGTGAGCCGGATAGCCTCGGTCCGCGTCTCCAACCAATTCACCGAAATTCGCCTGATCGGCGCTACTTACCAAAAGGTGCGTAGCGCCGATCAGCCCCTCCTCATCGAGATGTGCATGCAGGTCGATAAACCTACTTACCGAAAAGTGCGCACCGCGTTGAACATCCACTTACCAAAAAGTACGCACTCCGATAAACACCTACTTACCGAAAGGTGCGTACCACCGATCGGCGCCTACTTACCCCACAGTGCGTACGGCGGAGTATGCGAGTTGTCGAACACGCACTTCCACTCTCGAATGGCGTGTTCACGCTGGAACTGCTGACCCGCATCGACGCACCTACCGTCGGAGTTGTACCAGCCGATAAACCTCCAACCAGCAAGTTCGCCACTCGGAGCCGGTTGGATGTAGCTGCGGGATTCGACCGCATCGGCCGACGTCGAGATTCCGCCGAGCGCCAGGATCGCGAACCCGACCGCCATGACTGCTGCACATCTGCGCATTGTTCTTCCTATCTCACTGAGGGGTAGTCGAACCCAGATACCGACCGATCAGCGGCTGCTGATGATCGGCCTACCCACACCGGTGGAGAGATCGTACGATTCGACGAACATGCGCATGATCAATAACGCGATTCTTAACGTCCGATTAAGGTGAGCGACACGGCAATTCGTTCACCGAGAGTGAAAGCTATTGCCGTGCGCAATCGCATTGGCAGAGCTGTGCCGACGTCGCCGCTCCCGACACCTATCCGAGACAGGCCACCAACACCGCCGCGCTAGCGGCAGCCCGCGACCCCGAGCAGCGCGGGGACATCGATGGAATCCGCTTCCCGTTGCGAGCCTTGGTCGTTGGGGTGCACGTTGTCGTTGCTCGGCGACAGTCCATGAGCCCAGCGGTCCGGGTGCGCCGGATCCGCGACGGCGGCATCGAAGTCGAGCACCGAGTCGAAAATCCCGCTCTGCCTGATGAACTCGTTGACCTGCCTGCGGTTGGCCAGGGTCGTCGGCAGCCCGTAGGTGGTGGCCGGAATCTGGGCGCCTTCGGACGGCGTGAGCGTGACGCCGATGATTTTCAGCCCGCTGCGGTGCGCTTTGTCCGCGATCTGCCGGTAGGCGGCGGTGAGGTCGGCAGGTGAGACGCCCCAGGCGAGGTCGTTCATCCCGAGCATCAGAACCACGGCGCGCACGCCGGGCACCGCCGCGATATCGGCGTCGAACCGCTCGAGCCCGCTGGGACCGCCGATGCCGATGAAGTCGGGTCCGACCAGGTTCGGATGACCGATGCCGGTGAAGTTGAAGCTCAGCGCGGCGTTGACCACGGAAAGTCGGTCACCGCCCGCAGTGGCCTGCAACCTACGGGTCAGCGCGTCCGGCCACCGGCGGTCGGCGTCGAACGTGGTCGCGGGGCTGTTGGTGAACGAGTCGCCGAGCACGACGACCGCGGACGTGCCCGCGGGCGCGAATACGTCGACACCGTCGACGTAATACACCGAATTGGTGTCGTCGGTGAACGCGCCGCCCGCCTCCTCGGCCGCGTGATCACCGCTCAGCGGCGGCGACAAATAGGAGGTGTGGTTGGTCTGCCAGTGATAGGTCGGCGCGAGGTCGAGCCCGCCCGGCACGTGGAAGCTCACGGCGAGCCGATCGAACGGTTGCACCGGCAACGCCACCGGATCGCTGACGACGTCCTGTCCCGCGGGGACCGTCACGTCGCCCGCACCGGCGAACGTCAGCGGCGTGTTCGACCCCGGCTGCAGGCTCGCACCCGAAAGTTGGTGTCCGACATGGACATCGCGGAAGGTCACCGGTGACCCGCCATACCGGTTGCTCAGATGGATCCGCACCGCGGGTCCGGCCGTCTCCGGCACGACGACCATCCGCAAGGTCTGATCGGCAATGGGCCTCGGCACCGTGAGCGGGTAGCTGTCGGTCACGATCGCTGGGTGCTGCGCGTCGACCTGCAAGAAGTGCTGCGCGCCGCCCGGCGGGGCCGTCCACGCGCCGACCCAGCCGGAGCTGGTGCAGGTAACCGCGTCAGGAGCACCGGGATCGGCGGCAGCTGACGGCAGCGCGAGCGCCGTGCATACGACACCGATCGCCAATGCCTTACCGAGCTGTCTGCCATCGAGTTTCGCGCGCATGAATAGTGACATTGTTTAATTCCTTCATCGGGTTACCACTCGGATCAGGAAAAGACGTCGCACAAAGGCGTTGCAAACGCTATCAGACGCAGCATGATTCGCCGTAGCGTGACGTCGAGCACAGTTTCCGACGGAAACTCGAAAGCCCCGGTCGGACAGGCTATTTCAGTGCAGGATTCACCAACTGCACATTTGACCGATCAATGCGCGACGGTGCAACACCCGCCGAATTGTTCGCTTTCTCCCGTTGCGCGGCAATCACTTTATGCCGTGGCTACTTCTTCTTGCCTGCAACAAGCTTGACCGCGGTGGTCCCATGCGCCACCTCGCGCCCACCCTGCCGGAGCGAGGCACGGACACCGGCGGATTCGGCGTCGAACTCCGCGCCGGGCAGGCCCAGGAACGCGCTGCTCACCTGCAGTTTGCTGGACCACGGATGACTCTTGCCATCACAGGCGACATCCACCGGCGCTTCTGCGGACTGCGCGGACTCCCGCTGATACAGGAAGAGCCACAGCGATCCGGTCGGTTCGTCCTCGACGGCCGCACACGTCGCGGTGCCGGACACCGCGACGCCATAAACATCCTTGCCGGTGACTATCGTCTTCTCATTCGTGATCGTCGCCGTCTTCTGAATGGTCACTGTGCTGGCCGCCGACTCGTCGTCGACCGTGTCCGCCGCTCCGACCGGTGCCGTACCGGCAAGTCCGAGCATTACCGCAGCCACCGCGAAGAGAATTCTGGCGGCACCGAGAGCCAGCCGCATTGTTGTCCAACGCATGGGTTCTCTCCGTTCTGTGATGGAATCCGTCCAACCGGTTGCAGCGCCTTCATCAAGCAATGCATTAACGATATTCGGATATAACCGCTAATTCCGGGATGACCGGCCCCGCGCGTCGAGCAAGCACACCCGCCGGGCCTATGCGCACGACAGCAGTTGCGTGACCCCCATCACTCACGCTAGGTTCAGTGCAATGTCACACCGCACTGAGTGACGGTGGCGGCCGGGCGCTTTCCCGGATTCACGCAGATGGAGGCGCACATGTCCGAAACGACCGCAGCAGCGGCGAACAAGCCATGGCACGGGGTGCTGGTGGCGACGACCTTGCCGTTCACCGAGGACCTCGCGGTCGACTACGACGCCTACGCCGAGCACGTGCGCTGGCTGGCGGCCAACGGCTGCCACGGCGTGAGCCCCAACGGCTCGCTCGGCGAGTACCAGACCCTCGACGACGCGGAACGGGCCAAGGTGGTGACCACCGCCGTCGCGGCCGCACCCGCGGGCTTCACGGTGATGCCCGGCGTCGCGGCGTACGGGGCGTTGCAGGCGCGCAGGTGGGCCGAGCAGGCCGCCGACGCGGGCGCGCACGCGGTAATGCTGTTGCCGCCCAACGCCTATCGAGGCGGACGCGACTCCGTCCTCGATCACTACCGCACCGTTGCGCAGGTGGGCCTGCCGATTGTCGCCTACAACAACCCGATCGACACCCGCATCGATCTGACCCCCGACCTCCTTGCCGAATTGCACGGCGAGGGACTGATTGTCGGCGTCAAGGAGTTCACCGGCGATGTCCGGCGGTTCTACGAGATCAAGGAACTCGCACCCGAACTCGATGTGCTCGTCGGCTCCGACGATGTGGTCCTCGAGCTCGGCATCGCAGGCGCAGTCGGTTGGGTGGCCGGCTACCCGAACGCGATCCCCCAGGCCACGGTGGAGCTCTACACCGCGGCGGTGAATCGCGATCTGGCCAAGGCGTTGCCGCTCTACCGCGACCTGCATCCGCTGCTGCGCTGGGACTCCAAGACCGAATTCGTGCACGCGATCAAGCTGTCGATGGACCTGGCCGGACGGCCCGGCGGACCATGCCGCCCGCCGCGCGTCCCGCTCGCCCCCGAACTGGTCGAGCGCATCACCGTCGCGACGCGCGATGCGCTGGCCAAGGGCTACCGGTAGCCGCCGCGCGCGGACCCGCCCGGTGCGCGACCATGACGACGCACCCAGCACATCGGCACGAACGGGAATTGAGGACTAACGCGATGACCGAAACCATGGTCGACCCCGGCCCCGACACCACAGCGGACGAGGTCGACTCGGCAGTCGCCGCGGCGGCGGCCGCGGCGAAACCCTGGGCGGCGCTGGCGCGGCCGGACCGAGCATGGGTGCTCGACGGCATCGCGGACCGGCTCGACGCGCATGCCGCCGAGCTCATCCCGCTCGCCATGCGCGAAACGCGCCTGCCCGCGCCGCGGCTGGCCGGCGAGCTGAAGCGCACCAGCTTTCAGTTGCGGCTGTTCGCGCAGACCGTCCGCGACGGCGGATTTCTCGACGTGCGCATCGACACCGCGGACGCCGAATGGCCGATGGGCGCGCCGCGGCCCGACCTGCGCCGGATGAATATCCCGCTCGGCCCGGTCGTCAACTTCGCGGCGAGCAACTTCCCGTTCGCGTTCTCGGTCGCGGGTGGCGACACCGCCTCCGCGCTGGCCGCCGGGTGTCCGGTGCTCGTGAAAGCCAATCCCGGACACCAAGCACTGTCGCGTGCGGTCGGCGAACTGATCGCCGAGGCGATCGTGGAATGCGGTGCACCGCAAGGCACTTTCGGCCTGATCTTCGGCAGGGAGGCCGGCGTGCGGGCGCTCACGCACCCCGCGATCACGGCCGCGGCGTTCACCGGCTCCACCGCGGGTGGACGCGCGCTGTACGACCTGGCGTGTGCCCGCCCGGTGCCGATCCCCTTCTACGGCGAGCTCGGCTCGATCAACCCCGTGTTCGTGACCGCAGCGGCGGCCCGAGCGCGCGCCGACGAGATCGCCGAAGGACTGCTGACCGCGGTGAGTGCCAGTGCTGGGCAGCTGTGCACCAAGCCCGGGCTGGTTGCGCTGCCCGAGGAAGCGCCGGTGTTCAGCGCGCTCGTCGAGTTGCTCCGCACTCGGCCGGTGCCCACCGGGGAATTGCTCAACGACGCGATCGCGGCGGGTTTCGTCCAGGCGGTTGATCAGGTGCGTGCGCATCCGGCCGTCGAAGTGCTGGCCGGCGGCGGGACGGGCGAGGCGTTGCTCCTCGCAACGACGGCGCGGACCGTGCTTGCCGATCGGGACGGTCTGTTGCGCGAAATGTTCGGCCCGGCAACTCTTCTGGTGAGTTACCAGAACACCGAGGAGCTGCTGGATTTGGCCCGCTCGATGCCAGGTCAGCTCACCGTGTCGGTGTTCGGCGACAGCGCCGATGACACCACCCGTTCGCTCGTCGCCGCCGCGTCGGACACGGCGGGCCGGGTGCTCTGGAACAGCTGGCCCACCGGTCTTTCCGTCACCTACGCCCAGCAGCACGGCGGCCCCTACCCGGCAACCACCACGCCGACCACGACGTCGGTGGGCACCGCGGCCATCACGCGTTTTCTGCGGCCGGTGGTGTACCAGTCGGTGCCCTACGATCTGTTGCCGCTCGAGTTGCGGTCGGACAACCCGCTTTCCGTACCGCGAGCGGTGAACGGGGCACGGCCGCAATGACGCTCGACGTACTGATCATCGGCGGCGGCATGATCGGCTGCGCGCTCGCCGACCGGCTGACGCTCGCCGGTGCGTCGGTACGGATTTGCGAGGCGGGCGGACTCGCGTCCGGCACCACCGCGCACGGTGAGGGCAACGTGCTCGTCTCCGACAAGGGACCGGGACCGGAGCTGGAACTCGCCACACTCTCTCGCCGACTATGGCCCGGGATCCTCGACCGCGTCGCCGATCGGCTACCCGACGAGGTCGCCGCGGTCGAATGGGAACCCAAGGGCGGCATCGTCGTAGCGACCACCGAGGCAGGAGCAGCGGCGCTGGCCGAGTTCGCCGACGGTCAGCGGGCGGCCGGGGTGCAATGCGAGGACCTCGACGCGGACCGGCTCGCCGCCGCCGAACCGGCGCTGACCCGCGACGTCGTGACGGCCAGGTACTACCCCGACGACGCCCAGGTGCAACCCGCGGGCGCCGCCGCCGCATTGATCGGATCCGCACTGGCTGCCGGCGCGATCGTCGAGACCGGCTGCGCGGTCACCGGACCGATCCTGCACGGCGAACGGCTGATCGGGGTGCATACGACCCGGGGACCGCGGCACGCCGACATCGTGATCAACGCGGCAGGCCCGTGGGCGGGGCCGGTGTCGGTGCTGCTCGGCGCTCCGATCGCGGTCAAACCGCGGCGCGGCGACGTGCTGATCACCGCGCCGATGCCGCCGACCGTCTTCCACAAGGTCTACGACGCGGATTATGTAGGAGCCGTTGGCAGTTCGGACGCGGCACTGCAATCTTCCGCGGTCGTCGAGTCCACCCGCGGCGGCCCGCTGCTGCTCGGCTCCTCGCGGCGCCAATGCGGGTTCGACGACCGCATCCGCCCGGACAGCATGGCCGCCATCGCCCGAAAAGCCTTGCGGCTCTATCCCGTCCTCGCCGATGTCGCGATCATGCGCGCCTACGGCGGTTTCCGCCCCTACGTCGACGATCATCTCCCGGTGATCGGACCCGATCCGCGCCTGCCCGGCCTCTGGCACGCCACCGGCCACGAGGGCGCGGGCATCGGACTCGCGGTCGGCACCGCCCAGCTCGTGGCCTCCGCGCTCGCGGGACAGCCGGACGAGGTCGACATCGCCGCCTTCGCGGTCGACCGGCCCGCCGTCATCGGCGTCACTGAACCAGCCGGAGAAAAGATATCGCGTTGAGCAACAACCACCTTCGCACTCGTGCCAGACGAGCACACAACCCGCCGCATCCCGACACGCCTTGTCTGCATCGGCACCCAGAGAGGACATTCCGTTGAGCCCCGAACTCATCCGCGCGGACACCGACCCCGTCGGGCGTAGCGACCGGCCGCTGACGATCACCGTCGACGGTGTCACGATCGCGGGCGTGCACGGCCAGACGCTGGCGTCGGTGCTGTTGGCCGCTGGTCGCTCGCAGTGGCGAACCGCCACCGCCGGCGGTCCGCGCGGCGTCTTCTGCGGTATCGGTGTGTGTTTCGACTGCGTCGCGAACGTGAACGGCATCCCCGATATTCGGCTGTGTCGGCGTCCGGCCCGTGACGGCGATGCCATCGCCACGCAGTCTCGTGCGGACCGGGGTGCGCAATGAGCCGGCATGTCGTGATCATCGGCGGTGGGCCGGCAGGCGCTGCCGCCGCGGAATCTGCGTTGCGCCACGGCGCAACGGTGACGCTCGTCGACTCGAACGAGGCACTGGGCGGTCAGTACAACCGGCGCATCCCGGATGCTTTCGGGGTCAGGCGCCCGCTCAGCATCGGACACGGGTATACCGAGACGGCGCGACGTGCTCGGCTGTTGATCGAACACCCGCGGTGCGAGTATCTGCCGTTGGCATCGGTCTATCAGATCGAGCGGCACCCCGACGGTGGTTGTCCCACAGTGCGATTGCTGCTCGGCATCGAGGGTGACCAGCGCACGCACCGCGTGATCCGTGGCGACGCGTTGGTCCTCGCGACCGGCGCCTACGACCGGGTGTGCCCGTTCCCCGGCTGGGATCTGCCCGGCGTCTACACCGCCGGTGCCGCACAGACTCTCGCGAAAACGCAGCGCGTACTGATCGGGAAGTCCGTGCTGCTCTCCGGCACCGGTCCGTTCCTGTTGCCGGTCGCGCAGTCGCTCGTCGACGGCGGCGCGCACGTGCATGCTGTGCTCGAGGCCAATCCGGGCCGCCGGATCCTGCGGCACTGGGCAGCCCGGCCCTGGGAACTGCGCCACAGCGCAGGCAAGGCGGCCGAGTTGATCGAGTATGTCGCTTGCGGTGTGCGGCACCGGATTCCGCTGCGCACGGGCCGTGCCGTGGTCGCCGTGGCAGGTGACGGCAAGGCCGAGCAAGCCACCATCGCCCAGCTCGACGAGCACTGGACGCCGATCCCCGGCAGCGAAAGCACCGTCTCCGTCGACGCGGTCGCGGTCTCGCACGGCTTCACGCCGCAGCACGAGCTCGCAGTCGCAGCGGGGGCACGACTCACCGCGCACGGCTTCGTGCACGTCGACAGCGCTCAGCAGACCACCGCCGAGAATGTTTGGGCCGCAGGGGAGATCACCGGAATCGGCGGCGCTCAGGTCGCCGCCGTCGAGGGTGCAGTCGCGGGAGTTGCTGCGGCAGGCGCCGACCCCGCCGCAGACCGGCCGCTCCGGGCGCGCCACCGCACCGCCGAGCAATTCGTGGCCAGACTCGCTGCGGCACACCCGATCCGGCCCGGCGTGCTCGGCTGGTCCCGACCCGAGACGGTGCTGTGCCGATGCGAGGGCACCACCCGGGACGACCTGACCACCGCCTGGGCCCGTGCCGCCGGCGATTCCTACCGACCGGCCAAGCTCGCCACGCGCGCAGGCCTAGGCCCTTGCCAGGGGCGTATGTGCGCGGCGAACATCGAGGCGCTCCGTATCGGCGTGTCCGCACATCCTGCCCGAGACGCACCGCTCGCCTGCCAGGACGGCGCGCGGGGCGACCGAAATCCGCAGTCGCCCACGACAACCGCTCCCCCACGCGCGGCATCCCCCATGCCGCAGGGCCTCGCCGCAGCCACCCCCGCATGGCGCCCGCTCGCCGCCCCCATCCGCCTGCGCGAACTCGCCGATCTCGACCACGAAGGACAGTCCTGATGCACAGCAGCATGATCATCTCCGCGATCGACACGCACACCGAGGGGATGCCGACCCGGGTGATCACCGGCGGCATCGGCACGGTCCCCGGCACCACGATGGCCGAACGCCGGACCCACTTCATCGAGCACCTCGACGGACTGCGCAAGCTCCTCGTCAACGAGCCACGCGGCCACGCGGCGATGAGCGGCGCGATCCTGCAGCCTGCCACCACCGATGACGGGCACTACGGTGTGCTGTTCATCGAAGTCAGTGGGCTGCTTCCGATGTGCGGCCACGGCACCATCGGCGTCGCCACCGCGCTCGTCGAGGCGGGCATGGTCCCGGTCACCGAGCCCGTCACCGAGATCCGGCTGGACACCCCGGCCGGACGCGTCGTCGCCTCGGTCGCCGTCAGCAACGGCCACGCCGACGCGGTGACCCTGCGCAATGTGCCCGCCTACTGCGACAGCCTCGACAACGACATCGAGGTCCCCGGTCTCGGCACCGTGCGCTACGACATGGCCTACGGCGGAAACTTCTATGCCATCGTCGATCTCGCCACCCTCGACCTGCCGTTCGACCGTGCCGAGAAGGATCGGATCCTCGCGTCGGGCTTGCGCATCATGCAGGCGATCAACGAGTTTCGCCGCCCCGTGCACCCCGAGGACAAGCAGATCGCCGGGTGCAAGCACGTGCTGTTCCTGGACCCGGCCTCCGAGCCCGCGTACACGCGCCACGCGATGGCCATCCACCCCGGCTGGTTCGACCGGTCACCCTGCGGCACCGGCACTTCCGCACTGCTGGCGCGCCAGCATGCCCGCGGGCTGCTCTCCGGAGATCAAGTGCTGCGCAATGATTCGTTCATCGGCACCACCTTCCACGCGCGCGCCGTCGACACCACCACGGTGGGCGCTGCTCCCGCGATCGTGCCTGCCATCACCGGTCGCGCGTGGCTGACCGGCACCGCCAACTACCTGCTCGATCCGACGGACCCTTTCCCCGAGGGATTCGTCTTCTAACACACCCGATTTCGCGTCCCCTTGACCACCACCTTTGTTTTCCGCACCACCTGAAAGGCAACGACAATGGCTGTCGTAACCCGCCGCCCCCGTCCCCCCATGACCATAAGTGGGGTCATGCGCCGAATGCCGGTGACCGTCGCCGACACCGGCGACTTCAAGAAGAGCATGGGGCTATGGCAGCTGGTCGCGCTGAGCCTCGGCGGATTGGTCGGTGCGGGAGTGTTCTCGCTGGCCGGCGTGGTGGCGAACGAGATATCCGGCCCCGCCGTCCTCGTCTCGTTCCTGATCGCGATCATCGCCTCCGGCGCCGCAGGCCTCTGCTACGCCGAATTCGCGGGCATGGTCCCGAAAGCCGGTTCGGCCTACACCTATTCGTATGTGGCGCTCGGCGAAATCGTCGGCTTCATGATCGGCTGGGACCTGTTGCTCGAGTACACCGCGATCGTCTCGGTCGTCGCCATCGCCGTCTCCGGATACCTGAACTACATCACCCACTACATCGGCTTCGACTTGCCCACCTGGGCGCTCGGCGCACCAGGCACCGGCTCCGGCCACAAAGTGGATCTGTTCGCGGTCCTGCTCTGCCTGCTGCTCGCGTTCCTGCTCTCCCGCGGCACCCGCGAATCCGCCCGCGTGCAAACCGGACTCGTCGCACTGAAGATGGTGATCGTCGCCGTGGTCGTCATCGCGGGCGCCTTCCACATCAAAGCGGGCAACTACACGCCGTTCTTCCCGTTCGGCGTCGGCAGCGCGGTCTCCGGCGCGGCGCTGGCCTTCTTCGCCGTCTACGGCTACGACGCGATGAGCGCCGCCGCAGAGGAGTCCAAGGACGGAAAACGACTGCTGCCCAAGGCGATCCTGATCAGCCTCGGCATCGCCTCGGTGGTTTACCTGCTGGTCTGCCTCGTCATCGTCGGCATGGTCAACTACACCGACATCACTGTCAGTTCGCCGTTCTCCAGCGCGTTCGATTCCGTCGGGTTGGGCATCCTCGGCCTGGTCATCGCGGTCGGCGCGGTGGTCGGCGTGACCACCTCCGCCTTCGCCAACATGCTCGCCGTCACCCGCGTCGGCTTCGCGATGAGCCGCGACGGGCTGCTGCCGTCCTACTTCGGCAAGAGCAGCCTCACCCGCAAGGTGCCGACCAGGGTGATCTGGCCGGTCGGCATCGTCTCCGCGCTCATCGCCGGGTTCCTGCCGATCCGGGAGGCCGCCGAACTCACCAACGTCGGCATCCTGATGGCGTTCATCGTCGTCGCGGTCGGCGTGCTGCGGCTGCGCCGGACACGCCCGGACGCGGATCGCGCATTCCGCACCCCGTTCGTGCCGCTGGTCCCGCTGGTCGGCATCGGCTTCTCGATCTGGCTGATCAGCCACCTCGACTGGGTCACCTGGCTGCGGTTCCTCGTCTGGCTGGCCCTCGGCTTGGCACTGTACTGGGGCTTCGGCTATCGGAACTCGAAGCTGAACACCTCGGAGAGCTAACTATGCTGGTGGCCCCGGGCCCGCCCACAGGAGAAACGCGGAGCGCATTGATGATTGAGCGGTTGGATACGGTCAAGCGACAGACCTTGCGTGATCACGTCTCCGACGCGTTGCGTGCCGCGATCATCTCCGGTAAGCTCGAGCCCGGGGCGCTCTACTCGGCGCCGTGGTTGTCGGAACGCTTCGGGGTCTCCGCGACCCCGGTGCGCGAGGCGATGCTCGATCTGGTCAAGCAGGGGCTGGTGACCTCGGTGCCGAACAAAGGTTTCCGCGTCACCGAGACCTCCGACGAGGACCTCGATGCGATCGCCAAGATCCGCATGCTGCTCGAGCCGCCGAGCGTCCGCGCGATCGTCGACCTCATCCCGGCCGCCGACGTCCCCGGACTCCGGGCGCAGGCTGACAAGATCGTCGAGGCCGCCAAGCGCGGCGACCTCGTCGAATACGTCGACGCCGACCAGCGCTTCCACCTCATGCTGCTCGAGTACTGCCGCAACCCGCGCCTGTCCCAAATCGTCAGCGACCTGCGCGCCCAAACCCGCCTCTTCGGCCTGGCCGCCCTGGTGGCCCGCGGCGAACTCGAACAGTCCGCCCAAGAACACCACACCATCATCGACCTCATCGAGCGCAACCAAGGCGAAGAACTCGAACTCTTCCTCCGCAAACACATCGGCCACGTCCGCGGCATCTGGGCCGCCGGAAACGCCCCAGACCACCACATCACCTAGCCCCCCATCTCGGTATGTGGGACTGGGTGGGCGGTTTCGTGCTGAGGGGGCACTGGTGGCGGGGCCTTCTCGAGCGATGCCGCCACCAGTGCCTCGTGATCAATTGACCAAATGCTGAAGAGGCTGGCCGGGGGCAGCCTTCTGCTATACGAGGGGCTCCAACTACCGCCGCGCAACCTTGCGACGGGCACGGCTAGGGTTGGGGGTCTATGGCTATCAGCGCGACACTGCACACCTTTGCCGTTCACCTGGCCGATGTTGACCGCGGGGTTTACGAGGAGTTGGAGTTGCGGGTGGCGCGGCATCCTTCCGAGACCGACGAGTTCATGGTGACGCGGCTGCTGGCCTACTGCCTCGAGTACGAGGAGGGGATCACGTTCAGCGAGGGTGGTGTGTCTGCGACCGATGAGCCCGCCGTGCTGGTGCGCGATCTGACCGGACGGATCACCGCGTGGATCGAGGTCGGCGCGCCGGACGCGGAGCGGGTGCATCGCGGGAGCAAGTTGGCGGGGCGAGCCGCCATCTATACCCATCGCGACCCGGTGAAGGTCCTAGCCCAGTTGGCAGGCAAGCGAATTCACCGCGCCGAGGACATCCCGCTCTACAGCTTCGACCGCGACTTCATCGCCGCTGCGGTCGCCGCCCTCGAACGCCGCAATACCGCAACACTTTCCATCACCGAGCGCGCTCTGTACCTCGACCTCAACGGCACCACCCTCAGCACCCCGATCGAAGCACACCGCCTCGTCTGATCAGCCTCAGACGAACTTCCATTCGATATATCGATGGTCGTACCAGCGGGACTGTTCCGCCATCATGAGGAGATGCGGGGCGTCTTGGTCGACGCCGAGACAGAGGATGCGGTGGTCGGACTGCGTTTGGTACCGAACAGTTGACCCTTGGCTCCAGTCCTGCAGCCTCAGGTACCAAGATTGCCTGAAATCAGGATCGCGCACGGGGCCGGTGTTCGTGCACACGGTGCTTTCCGGGAAATGCTCAGCCTCCGTGCCGTGGCGGAGGCAGTTACCGAGGCCGCTGCGGAGCAGTGCCCAATCCCGACCCGAATTGGCAGAAATGCGAGTCCATTGCTGGTTGGGCGGTAGGTTTCCGGCGCCGTCGAACGCGCACTCCTGTGCGTTCGGATAGTTCTCGATGCCGCGGTCGGTCAAGCACATGCCGGTGTACACATTGCGCATGTAACCGCTGACTTGGTCGATCTCGGCGGAGGAAGTGTTGGAAGCGCCGAGCGTCATAGCCGCGGCGGCCGCGACGACGATCAGGTGCGCGATACCCGTTCTCACTGTGCTACTCCTTCGAAAGATGTACTGCTCACTCGCAGTACAGCTTCCAGCTACGGAGTTTCACCAGCGCTTCAGCTGTGCCTCAACGCATTCGGCCCCGCTAGGCCTTCGCGACCGATGAGCCCGCCATGGTGGCGCGCGATCTGACCGGACGGATCACCGCATGGATCGAGGTCGGCGCCCCCATCGAAGCGCAACGCGTCGTCTGAATTCGCCTCAGCCGATGTTCCATTCGATGTATCGATGGTCGTACCATCTGGACTGTTCGGCCATCATGAGGAGATGCGGGGCGTCTTGGTCGACGCCGAGACAGAGGGTGCGCTGGTCGGGCCGAGTTTGGTACCGAATCGTCACCCCTTGCGCCCCTGTGTCAATCTGCCAGACCCAAATTTGCCGGTAATCGGGACTGGGTGCGGGTCCGGTATTCGTGCACACGGTACTTTCCGGGAAATGCTCAGCGCCGGTGCCGTGGCGGAGGCAGTTGCCGAGGCCGCTGCGGAGCAGCACCGCGTTCCATGGACCCGATGTGGCAGCGATTATATTCCACTGCTGGTTGGGCGGTAGATTCCCGGCACCGTCGAACGCACACTCCTGCGCGTTCGGATAGTTCTCGATACCCCGGTCGGTCAAGCACAGGCCGGTATACACATTGCGCATGTACCTGCTTTGGACGACGTCGGCGGAGGAAGTGCTGGAAGCGCTGAGCGTCATGGCCGCGACGGCCGCGACGACGATCAGGTGCGCGATACCTGTCTTCACTGTGCTGCTCCTTCGAAAGATGTACTGCTCGCTCGCAATACAGCTTCCAGCTACGGAGTTTCACCAGTGCTTCAGCTGTGCCTCGACATCGAGGAGAACCGGACGGCGCAGCATCCGGCTTCCCCTAGGTTCAGCAAACCAGCAGACAATGGCGGATATGGGTTGAATTCGGCGTAGCCGAGAAAGTCGAGGAAGTCGATATCGACACTTCGCGAGTTCTCAGCTACCTATCTCCGACCCGGCCGCCACTCGCTACACTGTGACGTGCATTGCAAACTAAATGCACTGTGACCTGCACAGCAACTGTTGCGCTACTCCATTCGGCTCGATTAGCCTCCGCTTTATCCAGTACCGGCGGTTACGTTTAAACGAACGTAGGAGAAGCTCATGGCGCCCCCACCTCGCTCGGCGGTGCGTGACACGCTGCGCAAGCACGGGTGGATCGGCCTCGTGATCGTGGTGGTCCTCGCCGCAGTGACCGTCGTGGTGCTCAAACTGCCCGACACCGCGTTGGTCGACACGGCAGACCGCCGACCACCCCTCCCCGCCAGCGCCGAGCTGCCGCGCAGCGTGATCGAGTACCGGCTCACCAGCGAATCCACTACTGCCACAGCACAAATCAGCTACCTCGGCGGATCGCTCGGCGTGCACGAAGTGCAAGCACCGCTGCCGTGGTCCATCCGCCTGCCCCCGTCGTCGATCGCGCCTGCCGGCATCACCGCCGAGGTCGACGCCGACTCCGTCACCTGCACGATCCTCGTCGACGGGCAGGTACGCGACGCGCAAACCGCGACGGGTGAGCGAGCCGCGGTGAGCTGCAACGTGATCGCGACATGACACCGACGACGCGCGCACCCGGCCGCTTCGCCGAGTTCCTCCGCCGCTACGCCGTCCTGGTCGTGGTCGCCTGGGTCGGCCTCGCCGGACTGCTCAACCTGGTCATTCCGCAGGTGGAGACCGTGGTGGCGCGCCAGGCGCAGCCGTTCCTGCCGACGAACGCCGAGTCCGCGGTCGCACTGTCCACCATGGGCGAGCGGTTCCACGAATCCGATACCAACAACGTCTCTTTCGTGTTCTTGGAGGCCGATCACGTCCTCGGCCAACGGGATCGGGACTACTACAACTCGCTCCTGCGGACCCTCACCGCGGACAAGGACAACGTCCAATCGGCGATGGATCTCTGGTCTGATCCGATGACCGGCGTCGTGAACCAGAGCGCCGACGGCAAGGCCGCGTACGTAATGCTGCGCCTCGCAGGCTATATGGGCACGGTCAAAGCGAACGACGCCATCGGCGCCGTCCGCCACATCGTCGAAACCAGCACCAAGCCACCGGGTTTGACGGTCTACGTCACCGGACCCGGAGCTGCCGTCTCCGATGAGCTCACCGCCGCCGAACGCGGCATGGTCGCGCTGTCGGTCGCCGCAGGCGTCTTGATCGGCCTCGTGCTCCTCGTCGTCTACCGCTCACCGCTGCTTGCCGGCGTCCCGTTGGCGGGCATCGGCATGGCCCTTGCCGTGGCGCGACCGCTCATCGCCCTGGTAGGCGAGCTGAAACTCGCACCGGTGTCGAGCTTTTCGGTGATGCTCGGATCGGCACTCATTCTCGGCGCAGGCGCCGACTATGCGATCTTCTTCATCGGCCGCTACCACGAGGGCCGCCGCAAGGGGATTGCGCCTGCCGCGGCCTACCATGCCGCCTACCGTGGCATCGGCCCGATTGTCACCGCGTCCGCGCTGACCATCGCGGGCGCCTGCGCCTGCATGAGCCTTGCCCAGTTGAGCCTGTTCAAGAGCGCCGGAATCCCCTGTGCCATCGCCATTCTCGTGGCACTCGCCGCAGCAATGACACTCGTGCCCGCACTCATGAGCATCGGCGCGTCGGTCGGCCTGCTCGAACCGAGGGCGGTGACCGAACACAACATCACCCGCACGTGGCGACGCATCGGCACCAGGACCGTGCGCTGGCCGGGTCCCATTCTCGCGGCAGGCCTCGCCACGCTGATCGTCTGCGGGCTACTGCTGCCCGGCATGATCACCGGGTACGACGAACGCGGCGTGCAACCCGCCGACACCCCGAGCAACCTCGGCTACGCCGCAGCCGAACGGCACTTCCCCTCGAACCGTCTCTCCCCCGATTTCGTGCTGATCGAAGCCAACCACGACCTACGCAACCCCGCGGACATGCTCGCGATCGAAAGGGTGGCGAGGAAGCTCGCCGACGAGCCGGGCATCGACCTCGTCCAAGGCATCACCCGCCCGCTCGGCACCCTACTTCCGCAGACCTCCCTCACCTACCAGGCCGGGTACATCGGCGACCGGATCGCGCAGAACAAGTCCATTCTGACCTCGCGGGTCAACGACCTCGATGCGTTGACCACGGGCATCGACACGATGATGGGCGCGGCGAACGCCCTGCGCGGCACCTTGCAGCGCGGCATCGCCAGCCTCGACAGCGCCTCGACCGGCGCCGTCCAGTTACAGACCGGCGTCACCCAGCTCCGAGACAGCGTCGACCAGGTCACCTCGACCGCACAACCGCTGCGGCAGGCGGTCGCCGACAACCCGAACTGCGCCGCCGATCCGCTGTGCACGGCGACCAAGACGGTCCTCGACAAGGTCGACAGCTCGCCGATCGCGACGATGGTCCAGAGCATCGGACCCGTCTCCAACGGATCGGACACCATGGCGAATGCGCTCGGCGGCCTCAGCACCACACTGCCGCAAGCACTGTCGAGCCTCGACCAGCTCACCGGCATGCTGACCCAGCTGCGCGGCATCGCCGCCGCGTTGACCGGCACCGCGGGGGCGCTGGTCCCGCAGATCAGCGATATCACCGACTTCCTGCAGGCGCTCGGGCGCAACTTCAGTGGCAGCGACAGCGGCATCTTCTACATGCCGCCCCAAGCGTTCAGCGACTCCCGATTCACCAGGGCGCTCTCACTGCTCATGTCGGCCGACGGCAAGAGCACGCGGATGCTGGTGTACGGCAGCGGTGAGAGTTTCGGCATACCCGGCATGGAACGTGCTGCCGCGGCAAAGCATTTGGCCGAACAAGCGTTGAAGGGCACCACACTCGACGGCAGTGTCGTCTCGGTCGGTGGCGTCGGCTCTTCGATGAAAGACGTACGCGCCCTTGCCGATCACGACTTCACCCTGGTCGCCGTTGTCGCGCTCGCGTTCGTCTTCCTCATCATTCTCGTTGTGCTGCGCAGTCTCGTCGCCGCGGCGCTGGTGATCGGCACGGTCCTGCTCGCCTACGCCACCGCTCTCGGCCTCGGCGTCCTGGTCTGGCAGCATCTGCTCGGCATCGAATTGCACTGGATGGTCGCGCCGTTGGCGTTCATCACCCTGGTCGCGGTCGGCGCCGACTACAACCTGCTGCTCACCGCGCGCTTCAAAGAGGAAGCCAGGGCCGGGCTCAACACCGGCATCATCCGCTCCCTCGCGGGCACCGGCAGCGTTGTCACCACCGCGGGTGTCGTGTTCGGCCTCACCATGCTGTCCCTGCTGACCAGCAAGCTGACCAACATCGCCCAGGTGGGGTCGGTCGTCGGCATCGGCCTGTTCGTGGACACCTTCCTCGTGCGGTCCTTCATCATTCCCGCGGCCGCGGCCAAGCTCGCCACCCTCATGTGGTGGCCGATCAAGCCCGCCGACCTGATCATGCCGCGCGCCGAACGCCTTCGCCCCCACTCGAATCCGGCGCCGACACCGCCGACGCTGTTCCGCCCGATCTGGGGCCAGCCGCTGCTGGCCGCAGGCGCGTCTCTCCTCTTCCCGCGCCGCCTGTTCCCACGCCGAGCATTGCCCGCGCACTAGCGATCGGCTCGGAAACGCTCGTCGGCGGGCGATGAATTTCCGGGCCGGGAAACGTCTATAGAGACATGACGACACACACGCTCGCGACCGATGCGGTCGATCTTGTCTACGACGTGCACGGTCCGCTGCCCACCGCGGACGGCCGACCACCGCTGTTCATGATCGGACAGCCGATGGACGCCACCGGATTCACCGCCCTGCGCTCGCATTTCACCGATCGGACCGTCATCACCTACGACCCGCGCGGTCTCGGCCGCAGCGTCCGCAAGGACGGCCGCATCGACCATGCACCTACGGTCCAGGCCGGCGATCTGCATACGCTCATCGAGGCGCTCGGCGTCGGTCCAGTGGAGATGTTCGCCAGCAGCGGCGGTGCGATCGTCGCGCTCGCGCTTGTCACCGCGCATCCCGGCGATGTGACCACGGTCGTGGCGCACGAGCCACCACTGCTGCCGGTGGTTCCCGATGCCGAGGCCAGCGAGCGTGCGCGCGCGGCCATCCGAGACACGTACGAGGCCAAGGGATCCCACGCGGGCATGGCGCAATTCATCGCGATGACCTCGTGGGAGGGCGAGTTCACCGACGACTACTTCGCCCAGCCTGCCGCGGATCCCGCGATGTTCGGGATGCCGAGCGACGACGACGGCACCCGCGACGATCCGCTGCTCTCGGACCGCTCCTGGGCGGTCAGCAGCTACCAGCCCGACGTCGCCGCGCTCACCGCGGCACCGACCCGGATCGTGATCGCCGCGGGCATCGAGTCGAAGAGCACCTTCACCTGGCGCGCCTCGGCCGCCATGGCCGAGCTGCTCGGCCAGGAGCTGACCGTGTTCCCGAGCCATCACGGCGGGTTCATGGGCGGCGAGTACGGATACGCCGGCCAGCCGGAGGCCTTCGCCGACAAGCTGCACGAGGTGCTCGACGGCAAGAGCTGACGCCTCGGGCGCGACGTCACCACCATTCTTGGCGTCGCCACGCCCCGCCTCCGCGGGCGTGCCTGGCGTCAGCTATCCGGTGTGCCTCTACCCTGTCGGCATGACTGTTCGCCGCTTCGCTGCCTTGGTTCTGTTCTCCGTGTTCGCTCTGTTCGGGTCGACGGCGTGCACCGTCGAGGGGCAAGGCACCAAGACCGAGTGCGCGGTGAGCGGCTGCACGATCACGTTCGACCGCGGGGTCAACGCGAAGGCCAGCGTTCTCGGGGTGGACGCGGAACTCGTTGCGGTCGACGGCAATACGGTCACGCTGAAGGTGGGCGGCCAGCAGGTCTCGGTGCCGGTCGGCGAGACCAAGCCCGCCGACGGACTCAGCGTCAACGTGCAATCGGTGACCGCCGACAAGGTGATCGTCAAGGTGACCACCGGCATCACCACCGGCTGACCCGCCGGAGCTCAGCGGGCGTGATCGTTTCGATAGTGCTCGACGAACCGGCGCAGAATCCGGCTCGGGGCGGTCACCGATTCCCGGTGGCCGAGCTCGGTCAGGTAGTCCGCCTCGGCCGGGTCGAAATAGCCTGCATGCCGGTACACCTCGATGCGCAGCGCCAGCCCGTCGCCGTCCAACTCCGGATGGAACTGCGTCGCATACACATTCCGCCCGGTGCGGATCATCTGCACCGGGCAGTCGGCCGAGCCCGCGAGCAGCACCGCGCCGGGCGGCACCTCCTGACAGGCCTCCTTGTGCCCGACAAAGGCACGGAAGGTGTCCGGAATGCCGCGCAACAGCGGATCATCGCGCCCCTCCGCGGTCAACTCGATGGTCTGCGCGCCCGCGGTCTCGCCGTACTGCTCCCCGTTGACGGTCCCGCCGAGCACATCCGCGAGGATGCTCAACCCGTAGCAGGCGCCGAGGTAGGGCACGTCGCGCTCGACGATCTCGGCCAGTAGCTTCTTCAGCCCAGGCTCGAAACGCCGCTGATATTCGTACTTTTCGGCCTCCGGGGCGGCGACATTGCTCGGACCGCCGCCGACAATGACCGCTCGGTGCTCATCGAGGGCGATGGTTGGCAACCCCTGGTCCATCTGAACCCGCGTCACCTCATCGGCGTCGAGGTCCCCGGCTCGCAGGATGGCTTGGTACTCGTCGTCCGCGGCGGGGCGCTCCGGCCGTAGCTGGAGCAGCAACAACCAAGGTGTGCGCATGCACCGATTGTGCAAGATCCGTCAGCGATCGACACGCGTCATCGCGATCGACACGGCATCCGGGGTGAGGATCGCGCCGTCGGCGGACCGGACCTCGACCGGCGCGACCGGTCGGCCGTGCGCACTGTCGACCAGCCTGGGGCGCACTTCGTCGTCCTCGAAGAAGTACGCGTCGCCCCACTGACGCAGCGCGGTGATCACCGGGAACAGGGCGCGGCCCTTCTCGGTCAGGATGTACTCCTGATACGGACTGCCGTCGGTGGCCGGCATCGTTTCGAGCAGGCCGTTGGCCAGCAGGCTTTGCAGCCGCGACGACAGGATGTTCTTCGCCAGTCCGAGGCTCTTCTGGAACTGGCCGAATCGGGTCGCACCTTCCAGCGCGTCGCGAATGATCAGCAGCGTCCATTGATCGCCGATCACGTCGAGCGGCCTGGCGACGGCACAGCTCGCCGCTTCATGCGTGGTCCGCTTCGGCACCGCCCATCCTTCCGCCCGTCCAATGGGTTGCACAATGCTACCACCCGTGGCATGGTTCCAGTGGTAGCACTATGCAACCGTCGGAAGGTCGGGGATGCACGACAGCGCAACGAACGCCAAAACCACACGGGCAGTGCCGTTTACCGCGATACCGGACATGAGTTCACAACTGTCCCGTGGTCGCACCCTGCTCTTCGCGATCGCCTGCGGGCTGGCCGTGGCCAACGTCTACTACGCGCAGCCCCTGCTCGATCTGATCGCCGCGGACTTCGGCATCGACCACGGTGCGGTCGGCGCAATCGTGACGGTTACCCAGATCGGCTACGGCGCGGGCTTGCTGCTGATAGTTCCACTCGGCGACCGCCTCGACCGGCGGCGCCTGATCGTCGGGCAGTTGAGCCTGTCGTTCCTCGCCCTCGGCGCGGTCACTTTCGCGCCGTCGCCGTGGATCATGCTGGGCGCCATGGGTGTTGTCGGCGTCCTGGCCGTCGTCGCCCAGGTCATCGTCGCCTATTCCGCGATCTTGGCGAACCCGAGCGAACGTGGACGCGTGGTCGGCACCGTCACCAGCGGCATCGTCCTCGGCATCCTGCTGGCGCGCGTCATCGCGGGCAGCATCGCCGACATCGGCGGCTGGCGTGCGGTATTCGCCGTCTCGGCGGTCGCGACGCTGACCATGGCGTTAGTGCTGCTTCGGGCGACACCGAAGGAGATCGCTCGTCGAGAACACCTCAGCTACCGCCGACTGGTCAGTTCCGTCCCGACTTTGCTCGTGCGCGAACCCGTTCTGCGCATCCGCGCGATCCTGGCGTTCCTCATCTTCACCGCAATCACGACACTCCTGACACCGATGGTGCTTCCGCTGTCCGCTCCGCCGATATCGCTGTCGCACACCAGCATCGGACTGTTCGGCCTCGCAGGCGCGGCAGGTGCGCTCGGCGCGGCGTTCGCGGGCAACCAGGCCGATCGAGGCCACGGTCAACGCACCACCGCCATCGGCCTCACGATCATGCTCGCCTCCTGGATCCCGATAGCCCTACTCCCCCACTCGCTCTGGTGGCTCGTGCTCGGTGTCGTCACCATCGACTACGGCCTGCAATCCGTGCACGTCACCAACCAGGGCTTGATCTACCGCGTCCGCCCGGAAGCGCAAAGCCGCCTCACTGCCGCCTACATGCTCTTCTACTCCCTCGGCTCCGCGACCGGCGCCCTCCTGTCCACCCTCACCTACGCCGCATGGGGCTGGCACGGCGTCTGCCTGCTCGGCGCCACGGTCAGCCTGACCGCCCTGATCTTCTGGGCGGCCACCAAACCCGCTGCACCAGAACCCTTCTCCACCGAAAACACCAACCAGAAAGTCGAGATCCCATGACCACGCACTACCGCGACATCACCATCGACGGCACCCGAATCTCCTATCGAGAGGCCGGAAGTAGAGACAACCCAACCCTTTTGCTCCTGCACGGCTTCCCCGCGTCGTCGTTCATGTTCCGCGACTTGATCGATCGGCTCGCCGACCGCTTCCATCTCCTCGCCCCCGACTATCCCGGCTTCGGCCACAGCGACGCCCCCGACCCCAAAGAATTCACCTACACCTTCGACAACTTGACCGACGTCGTCGAACGTTTCACCAAAGAACTAGCCCTCGACCGCTACGCCCTCTACCTCCAAGACTTCGGCGGCCCCATCGGATTCCGCCTCGCCACCCGCCACCCCGACCGCGTCACGTTCTTCGTCATCCAGAACGCCAACGCCTACGAGGAAGGCCTACCCGACAGCTTCTGGACCCCGCTCCGCGCCTTCTGGAACGATCCGTCCCCCGCCAACCGCGCAGCCATCCGCGAAGCAGGCATGTCCGACGCCGCCCTCCAATGGAACTACACCCACGGCGTCCAAGACCCGACCCGAATCGACCCCGACAGCTGGCTTCTCCAATCCGCCCTGCTCAACCGCCCCGGCAACAAGGAAGCCATGCTCGACCTCCTCTACGACTACCGCACCAACCCATCCCTTTACCCCGAATGGCACGCCTACTTCCGCACCCACCAACCCCCCACCCTGATCACCTGGGGCGCCAACGACGAAATCTTCCCCGAATCAGGCGCCCACCCCTACCTCCGCGACCTCCCCAACGCCGACCTGAACATCCTGCCGACCGGCCACTTCGCCCTCGAAGACCACGCCGACGAAATCGCAGCCCACATAACCCGATTCGTTCACCGCAGCGAAACCTGAGGAAACGTGGTGTTCGGGTTGGGCACGTAGGTTGACCAGTCATGACTGGGGCGGCTTCGACTAAATTCGCGCACACTTTCGCCGCGCTCGCTGCGGCATTCGCGCTGATTCTCGGATTCTCGACCGGGGCGCAGGGGCAGCAGGATCGGGCGGCATCAGACGCGTCGATCATGCTGGTGTCGACGTCGGTGCCGCAGCGGGCGTGGGACACGCTCGCTCGGATCGATGCGGGGACGTGGCCGCCGAACGACGGCTCCGGCACCAAAGGCGGTGGCACCTGGTCGAATCGGGAGGGGCGGTTGCCGCGCACCGATTCGACGGGCCGCCCGATGGCCTACCGCGAGTGGGACGTCAACATCAAGAAACCGGGCCAGAGCCGTGACGCGGAGCGGATCATCACCGGCAACGAACGCACCGCGTGGTACACCGGCGATCACTACGGGACGTTCACACAGATGCGCTGATCCGAACAGCGCTCACCCGCACACAATCAGCACACCCGGCGCACCGGACCTCCACCTGACCCATACCTAGGTCTGCTAGGGTTCATCCCTAGAAGATCTACGCATGGGAGTCCGGTGCATATCGACAAAGATTTGGTAGCCGCTTCGGCGACGCCGCTGGTCCTAGGCATCCTCGCCGACGGCGAGTCCTATGGCTATGCGATCGTCAAGCGCGTCAACGAGCTGTCCCGCGGCCAGATGCAGTGGACCGACGGCATGCTCTATCCCCTGCTGCACCGCCTGGAACGCCTGGGCTACGTGTCGGCACACTGGGGAACCTCCGAAGGCGGTCGCCGCCGCAAGCATTACGCGATCACCGATGCGGGCCGGGAGGTGCTCGCTGAGCGACGCCTGCAATGGACCGTCGTCGCGGACGCATTGAACCAGGTCTGGCAGGACATCCAGCTGCCGCCGCACCTCGCGAAGGGATGGGCCTGATGAACGACGACGCCGAGTTGGAATCGCAGATCGGCCAGTGGCGCGGCTACATCCAACGCCACAAGGCGATCTCCGCCGCCGATGTCGAGGAACTCGAAGACCATCTGCGCGGTCAGGTCTCGGACCTGTCCACCGCCGGGCTCAGCTCCGACGAGGCCTTCCTCGTCTCGATCAAGCGCATGGGCGCACTCGATGCCCTCTCGCGCGAGTTCGCCAGGGAACATTCCGACCGGTTGTGGAAGCAGCTGGTGCTGGTGCCCGCAGCACCGGACGGCAACGGTGCGCGACCGAGGCGTGAGCTGATCATTGTGCTCGTCCTCGCCGTCGCGGCGGCACTCTCGCTCAAGACCGGCTTGGCGCTGTTGTCGGACGACGCGCTCGGCCGCAATGTGAGCCTCTTCGTAATCCCCTTCCTCACCGCCTATTTCGCGTGGAAGCGGCAACTGACGGTGCGCACCGCCGCACCGCTGATCGTTCCGTTCGTGCTGGCCGCGGTGGTGCTGAACGTCTTCCCGTTCACCCACGCGGGCGCCACCGAGGTCGTCGCCGCGATCCACGCACCACTCGCGTTGTGGTTCGTAGTCGGCCTCGCCTACGTCGGCGGCGACTGGCGATCCGACCGGCGCCGAATGGATTTCATCCGATTCACCGGCGAATGGTTCGTCTATCTGACGCTGCTCGCCCTCGGCGGCGGCGTGCTGATGGGACTGACGGTCGGCGCCTTCGAAACCCTCGACATCGATGTCGAGTGGGTCATCTCGGATTGGGTCGCGCCGTTCGGCATGGCAGGCGCCGTCATCGTCGCGGCCTGGCTGGTCGAGGCGAAACAGAATGTCGTCGAGAACATCGCGCCCGTGCTGACTCGGGTGTTCACCCCGCTCACGGTGATCATGCTGCTGGCGCTGCTCGCGGCGTTCGCGACAAGCGGCAGCGTCATCGATGTGAACCGGAATCTGCTGATCCTGATGGATCTCATTCTCGTTCTCGTGCTCGGCCTGCTGCTGTACGCGATCTCCGCGCGCGACCCGCTGGCCGCACCGGATCTGTTCGACCGACTCCAGCTGGTCCTCGTCGTCAGCGCCCTTGCCGTCGACGTGGTCATGCTTGCCGTAATGCTCAGCCGCATCGCGGAATTCGGCTTCACGCCGAACAAGACGGTCGCCCTCGGACTGAACCTGGTGCTGCTGGTCAACCTGGCCTGGTCGGCCTATCTGAGCCTCGGCTTCGTCCGCGGCAAGCGTGGCTTCGGCTCCGTCGAGCAGTGGCAGACCAGATACCTGCCGGTCTACGGAGCCTGGGCCGCGGCCGTCACCCTCGCCATCCCCCCGTTGTTCGACTTCGCATGACGAACAGTGGTGTCGGCGGGCCATTTACGTGCTGGCCCGCCGACATCACCGATCAGGTCACCGGCTCGGCTCCACTGTCCGGGAACGCCAGCATGGCTGTGCGCAGATCCGGGTTGGGCTCACGGTCGGCGGCGGTGGCGACCCAGTCACGCACTGCCGCAGGGTCGGTCGGCCAGTTGCGGAGGAGCTTCAAAGCCGACCAGCGACAACGGATGACACGGTTGGCCAGCGCGACCCGCACCAACCGCTCCCCGAGACCTGGGTGGTCGTGCAGTGCTTGCACCACCAGCTCCAAGGCCATGTCTGCCTCGAAACCGATACCGAGGCCAACGGATTCCGACGGTCCCGACGCCAGGTCGTCGAGCGGAAGGAGTTCCTCGGCGAGATCGACGATCTCGTCGAACGGCCCGTCGCAGTGCCGTATCGCCCACTGCCAGACGTAGCCGTTGTACGGATCGATCCGTAAGCGCTCCAAGGCATAGGGGAATGCGTGCAGGCGCAGGCGCCCCGCACAGGAGAGCGCGCTTTCGAATCTCCGCTCATTCGCAGCCCGCGCATCGATCGAGACACGCGCCGCGAGTTCACTCGTGACCAGTTCACGCCAACGCGTCTGTGACACAAGTGATCTGTACCGTTCCCGCAGGCGAACGGGCTCACCGTCAGGCCAGTCGAGCTCCTCGGTGTGCACGAACCGATCCAAGGTGAGTGCCGCATCGAGCAACCCCAGATCGGGTGCGGCCGCGTCCACCAGCTCCGCGAACCGATGCATAGCGGGCACGGCGTCGTCGTAATCGTGCATGTCGTTGGCGGGTCCGCCCATAGCCAACGCGGTCAGAATGCCCGCCGCACCGCTGAGCAGGGCATCGTCGACTTCGTCCAGCAGCGCTTCATAGAGACCTCCGGTGGTGGCGGCGAGGTGGGCGAGGTATTCGTTCATCACTCCGTTGCGAAAGCCGGTGCGCAGCAACCAGGCTTTGATGTCCGGGTCGGTGCAGCCTGCCAGCCGCTCGACCGCGTGAATGCGGCCCCAGCCGTCCAGCCGCTGTGCCAGCTGGAAGACCGCGCGGTGCCGGTCGGGTTGGGTATTCATCAGCGCAACCACGGCGAACAACGCGAATTCGTCGAGCGTCCCCAGCAGCTGGAGCAGCTCACAGTCGCGTTCGTCGCCGCTGATGCCGAGCAACACGATGCCGAGTTTGGCGACTTCGCGTCGAGTCGCGTTCTCGGCTACGAATCGTGCTGTGCTTCGCAGCTTTTCACGTGGCATCCGACGAGATCGCAACTCGTGCACGAGATCGTCGGCGACCCGTACCGCATCCAGGTCGGCGAAGAGGTCGAGTAGCGGCGCCGGGTTGTCCAGATGCTCGAGAATCTGGTCGGCCAGCTCGTCGACGGGCTGGCTGCCCACCCCGAAATGGTGCGTCCGGATACCGTCGAAAACGACACTGGGCAGCACGAATTCGCCGGGTTGTCGCGGTTGTTCGTCCGGGAGTGGATGCCCGTCACGGGGCCAAGGGCCGGGGCCGTGCAGAGCGGCAAGAGATAATGCGTGGGCCACGAACGTGGCCTCGCGGGGGCTCAACGGCCCGGGCGCAGCACGCCCTTTCCATAAGAGATCATGGGCACGAGAATGGCAGCTCGCCCGCCCGGACGCAAGTGGGCCTGCTACCCCTCGTGGTGCCTGCGTTCGCGCACGGTGACCGTGATCACCGAGCGCGCGAGCGCGCGAAGGTCGTCGGGGATGACCGTCGGATCGATTTCGCCCTCGAAGCCTTCGAGGATCGCGCCGTCGGACCAACTGACCGAGTAGCGGTACCAGCAACGGCCTTCGCTCGGGTGGTAGAGCAGGTCGAGCTCCAAGCGCACCGCCATCTCCTTCAGAGCCGCCGCCACCTGCGCGGGTCCGCCGGTGTTGGCCACCTGCCACCACACCGGGCTGAGCCGGTCACCTTCGGAGATCTCCACCAGGTACCTCAGCACACCGCCCCTGTCGCTGAAATCGGTCACCTGGACAAGATTGCCAGAGCCGACGCGACAGCCGAATCAAAACCGGTGCATAAGCTGATTCATGATCAGGGAATCGATCGGCTCCGGTCGGCCTGCGAACTGTCCGCGGGCTCGATCTCGCGCAGGTCGCGCCCTCGGGTCTCCCCCGCCCAGAGGAACGCTGCCGCTGTGCAGGCCAGAGCGAGGCACAGCAGCAGCGTGATGGGCACCGTCGACGGATACCGGCGCAGCAGCGCGACGCCGATGATCGGAATCAGCGAGCCGCCAACCACCGTCGCCAGCTGGTATCCCAATGACGCTCCGGTGTAACGGATTTCACTCGGGAACAGCTCGGCGAAGAACGGCGCTTGTGCCCCGGTGAGCAGACCGTGCAAGGTCAGCCCGACCGTGATGACGAGGGTGATCCGCACCGTGCTTCCGCTGTCGACGAAGGGCAGCGCGGCAAGCGCCCACACCCCGGTCAGCACCGCGAGCGTCACGCTCGTCACCCGCCGCCCGTACCGGTCACCGAGCGCCCCACCGGCCACCATGGCGATCGCTTGAAAGACCGACGCGATCGTAATCGCGGTCAGCGCAGTCGCTTTCGGCACGTGCACGACCCTGGTGAGATAGGCGAGCAAGAAGATGCTGAACGTGTAGTACGTCGCCTTCTCCCCGACATCGGCGAGCGCCGCCATCAGCACCTGTTTCCGATACCGCCGCAGCACGATCCGCACCGGAGCATGCCCGCCGCTGCCCGCCTTGCGCTTGGCCTCGACGAAGATCGGCGACTCCGCCACCGCGTGCCGCAACCAAAGCCCCACCCCGACAAGGACTATCGACAGCAGGAACGGGATCCGCCACCCCCAGCGTTCGAACTCGGCATTCGAGACACCGAGCCCGAGCACGGCGAGCACCCCGGTCGCCAACAGGTTCCCCAACGGCCCACCGGTCTGCGGCCAACTGCTCCAGAACCCGCGGCGCGCGGGCGATCCGTGCTCGGCCACCAGCAACACCGCGCCGCCCCACTCACCGCCGAGCGCGAGCCCCTGCGTCAGCCGCAACAGGACGAGCAGGATCGGCGCCGCGACACCGATCGTGGCGTACGAGGGGATGAGGCCGATCGCGACGGTCGCGCCGCCCATCAGCATCAGCGTGATCGACAGCGTGCGACGGCGGCCCAGCCGATCGCCCAGGTGTCCGAACACCACTCCGCCGAGCGGGCGCGCGAGAAAGCCGACCGCGTAGGTGACCAGCGCAAGCAACACACCGATCAGCGGATCGTCGACCGGGAAGAACACCTTGTCGAAGACCAGCGCCGCGGCGAGCCCGTAGAGAAAGAAGTCGTAGAACTCGATCGTCGTCCCCGCCACGCTGGCGGCGACCACCCGCGCAAACCGCGCCGAGAATGCGCCATCGGTACTCATCGTCCTGGTCCCTCTCCTGCCGTGATATCGAATGGCCCGCGTCGTCCCCAGCACCCAAAGCACCACTGGGACAACGGCAATGCCGTGTTCACTGTACGAAATCAAGACATCGGATGAAGACCGTTAGGTCGTATTCCCATGCCGTGTCGAGTACGACAGAGCGGCCACGATCGCCCTGATTGGTCGCCGAAAGTTCGCTGACTCGAGCGATTCCCGTCACCGAGCCGACCACCGTGATCGCATGTGATCGGCGCGTGATTGTCCCGTGATGGACCACGACGGCCCGCAAACTTTACCTCAACTCGATTTTAGAATGCGGCACTGCGCACCGCTGTCCGCCCGTTCGCTTCTACCTTTGATGAGGGACAACAAACCGGTCGGTACCACCAAGTCGGGCCGAGACAGCCTGCATGACCTGCGGATTCACAGGAACCTGCCAGGTCGACTCGCGCTTGGGTGGCCTGCCGATTTCCCGGGTCACAGAGGAGGTTGAAATGACGCTCTATGTCAGCGAGCGGTCGATCACGAGCGATAGCACTCCGGAATATGCGTCGCGCACCGCCAATCGCGAAGGCGTCGCATGGCGCCTCAGCTGGCTTCCCGGCCGCACCCTCACCCTCGAACAGGCGAGGGCGGGAATGGAACTCGACGAGTTGCTGAGCGACCCGGACAACGTGCACGACTATGCCGCCCTCGCCAAGGCGGACACCTGCGCTAGCCGGATCGGCCTGATCCGCGAGCAGGTCGTCATCCTGCTGGCCAAGCGCATGCAGTCCCGCCTCCAGAGCGCCGCAACCAACTAGATCCGGCTCCCGCAACACGTTCCGAAAACGTTGCACCGCTGGCCAATCGAACCTCCGCGCGAGACCCGTTAGCCATAGCGATGAGGGCCCCTATAACCAACGGCGGGAAACCGCGCCTGTCGGGTCGCTAGAGTGTTCGACGTAGGTGCTGTGGTTTTCGGAGGTTTTGGGTGGAGCAAGCGTTTCGGGTCGACTTGCGCGGGGTGGTCGATCTGCTCAGTCACCACCTGTACGGCAGTCCCCGGGTCTACGTCCGCGAGCTGATGCAGAATGCGGTGGACGCCATCACCGCACGCAGGGCCGTGGACGGCGCCGCGCCCGCTCAGGTGCGCATCGAGACGCCGGCGCAGACCGGCGACGGCAGTATTCGCGTGCACGACAGCGGCATTGGGCTGACCGAGCCCGAGGTGCACGAGCTGCTCGCCACGATAGGCCGCAGCGGCAAGCGCGACAGCCTCGGCTTCGCCAGGCACGAGTTCCTCGGACAGTTCGGTATCGGACTACTGTCCTGCTTCCTCGTCGCCGACGAGGCGCGCGTGCTCACCCGCTCGGTGCGCGGCGGGCCGACGGTGGCATGGACCGGCTACGCCGACGGCCGCTACCAGGTCGAACTCGCCGCCGACCAGCGCGCCGAGCCGGGCACCACGGTGACCCTCCGCCCGCGCCAGGGCATGGAACAGTGGATGACCGCCACTACGGTCACCGAGTTGGCCACGCTCTTCGGCAGCATGCTCCCGTTCGAAGTCACCGTCGACGGCCAGGCGGTCACCGAACCCGACCTGCCGTGGCAGGCGCCGCATGCCAGCCCGCACGATCGCGCGGCCGCCCTGGCCGGCTATGCCGAGGACACCTTCGGCTTCACCCCGTTCGACAGCTTCGACCTGGACTGCGCCGAATCCGGGCTCACCGGCGTGGCTTTCGTGCTCCCGCAGGCCGCGAATCCGGCGGCCAAGGCCGGGCATCGCGTCTACCTCAAGCGCATGCTCATCGCCGAAAGCGTCACCGGGCTACTCCCCGACTGGGCCTTCTTCATCCGCTGCGTGGTCGACGCCGCGGAGTTGCGGCCGACCGCGAGCCGCGAAGCGCTCTACGAGGACGACCTGCTGGAGTCCACCAGGGACGCGCTCGGCGCGCAGGTCAGGGACTGGCTCGTCGAACTGTCCGTCGCCGACCCGGCCAGGCTCACCCAGTTCCTCAACATCCACGACCTCGGCGTCAAAGCCCTTGCCCTGCACGACGACGACATGCTGCGCCTGGTGGACCGCTGGCTTCCGGTGGAGACCAACGTCGGCCGGATTCCCCTCGCCGAATTCCGGCGCCGCTTCGACACGGTCCGCTATCTGCCGTCGGTGGAGGAGTTCCGCCAGCTCGCCGCCGTCGCGAACGCGCAAGGCCTCGGTTTGGTGAACGGCGGCTACTCGTATCTCACCGAGATCCTCGAGCGGTTGCCCGCCATCGACCCGGATATCCGCGTCACCCGCCTCGAAACCAGCGAGCTGGCCACCCATTTCGACATGGTCGACCCGGAGGTCGAGCTGGCGTTGCGGCCGTTCCTGGCGACCGCGCAGCGGGCACTCGACCGGCTCGACTGCGAGGTCACGCTGCGCACCTTCGACCCGCCGTCGCTGGCCGCGCTGTATCTGCTCGACCGCGATACCCAGCACCGCGCCGAACTGCGCGCCACCAGGGCGATCGCCGACGACCTCTGGTCCGATGTGCTCGGCGCCTTCGACACCGACCACGGTCCGGACCGACCACAACTGGTGCTCAATCACCGTAATCCCCTGGTACGCAGGATCTCCGGTCTCGCGGACCCGCGCCTGGCCACCATGGCCGTCGAGGCGCTCTACAGCCAGTCGCTGCTGCTCGGCCAGCATCCGCTGCGGCCGGTGGACACCGCGCTGCTCAATCGATCGTTCGTCGGCCTGCTCGACTGGGCAGTGCACGACAATCCCGGGGAGTCCTGATGCCCGAGACCGAAGACAGCCTGTACCAGCTGCTCGGCGAAGCCAACGAGATGTCCTACGGCGATGCCAAAGACGCTCTGCTGGAACAGATTCTGCGGCATGCGGAGGCGGGCGAGCACGCCGAGGTCGCCTTCCACACCCGGCTGAGCATGGTCGGTGCGTACACGCACGGCCTACAGCCCGCCAAGCTGTTCGTTCCGTTCGCCCGGTGTCTTGCCGACTACGACCGCAACCCGGCGGCGTACGAGCCGTGGGTGGCCGGCACGCTGCGCTGGTACTTCAAGCACGCCGTCAACGCGATGACCAAATTCCCCGAGGTGCCGAAGGATCGGGCGCTGGCCGCGCTCGATCAAATGGAGGACCGTTATCGCACGGAGGGGCAGAGCCTGCAGGCGGTGTACTCCTACCGGCACCGGGTCGCCGAGCACATCGGCGACCGGGCGGCCGCCGAAGAGTGGTACGAGAAGTGGTGCGCGACACCGCGAGACGACAACTCGGACTGCGAGGGCTGCGATCCCTCCAGCAAGGCCGACTATCTGGTCGAGCATGGACGCGACGCGGAGGCCATCGCCGTGGCCGAGCCGTTGCTCGCGGGCGAGCTCACCTGCGTGGAACAGCCGCAGCGCATTCTGACCACGCTGCTGCTGCCCTATCTGCGCACCGGACAGTACGAGCAGGCGCGCAACGCGCACCGCAGG
Source organism: Nocardia sp. NPDC049149 (assembly GCF_043197455.1). Taxonomy (NCBI): domain Bacteria; kingdom Bacillati; phylum Actinomycetota; class Actinomycetes; order Mycobacteriales; family Nocardiaceae; genus Nocardia; species Nocardia sp. NPDC049149. The sequence goes on along the minus strand of NZ_JBICTD010000004.1, from coordinate 507,576 downwards.
GCCTACCGGATCCTGCGCACCAAGCCCCAAGACCTGGCGGACATCGGCGAGCACCTCGTCTTCTGCGCATTGTCCGGAAACCCTTCGCGCGGACTGGAACTCCTCGACCGCCATCTCGGGTGGCTGGATCGCGCACCGAGCCCGGCGGCGGCCATGCTGTTCGCCGCGTCGGCGGCCCTGCTGCTGCGCACCGTCGTCGAGGCAGGCCATGACGACGCCGTGGTGCGCCGTCCCGCGCACGGCGACCGCCCGGCGGCCGAGCACACCGCCGCTGCGCTCGGCGCGGAACTGACGCAACAAGCCCTCGACATCGCCGCGCGGTTCGATCGGCGCAACGGCACCGACCAGCAGAGCACGATTGTCCGCACTCTTCTTGCGCGCGAACGCATTGTCGAGCACCTGCCGCTGTCCGCCACCGCCAAACATCAGCTGCCGAGCGCTACACCCGCGCTGGTCGCCGCCGATGTCTCCGGACTGAGCGTCGCCGAGCTCGTCGAGCGCGCCGAGAAAGCCTACGACCACTACGAACGCGCAACGGCCACACCGCTTCTGCAACAACTCGAGACGCACGACGAGAGTGCTTTCGACGCGTCGCTGCTGGCCCGCACCGCCGCCCTCCGTGCTCGGCTGCGTGCCGACGCCGACGACCCTGCGGCCACCGAGGCGTTGATCCGGCGGGCCGTCGAGCTGTTCGCCGCCGCGGACGACGAGGCCGGTCGCCAGGTCAACCTCGGCCACCTCGGCCTGCATCTGTGCCAAACCGACCGCGTCGATGAGGGATTGGCGCTCGTGCGCACCTCCCATGCCCAGCTGATTCAAGGGCCCGACCACACCGTGCAGATCGAGTCGATACTGCGTCTGGTCGAAGCGCTGCAGATCGCGGCGGGTGGCGACCTCGCCGACGAGACTGCGGAATTGTTGACCGCGGCGACGACCCTTGCGGAAGAGTCGGGCGATTCGGTGCTGATCGGCGATGTGGCGGCCTGCCAGATGGACCTACCCATCTACAACGCCGAGCAGCTCGACGCGGGAATCGACGCCGCACGCACCGCGCTGGCGGCCTACCGCACCGCGGGCGTCCCGAAGATGATCGCGGTCGCCGGATTTCGGCTCGGCGCCCTGCTTCGCCACAGCGGCGACGCCGAATCCGCCCTGACCGCCGTCGAGGAGGCGGCAGCGGCGCTGCGTGCCGTGGAGCCGGTGCACCTGCGGATCGCGGTGTATGCGCTGCGCGGTTCCCTGCTCAACCAGCTGGATCGGCCTGCCGAAGCCGTGCACGAGCTGCTCACCGCCATCGCGATCGGCAGATCGGTGGACTCCGAGGCGGTGCCGCGCTGCCTGTGGGATCTGGCCATCGCCTACCACCGGACCGGGCAGCTGCTCGACGCCGCCGACCTAGCCGAGGAGGCAGTCGCCGCCCTCGACGCCCTTGGCCGCACCGAGGAGTCGCAGAGCTGCCGCTGGCTGCTCGCAGGCCTGCACCGCGACATGGCGGAGCCGGACCAGGCGCTCGCGATCTACGACGACATCATCGAGTTCCACCGAGCCCGCGACGAGCACGGCGCCGCGGCACAGGTGCTCGCCGAGACCGCAGACCTGCTCGACACCCTCGATCGCGATGCCCTTGCCGCACAACGGTATCGACAGGCCGGCGACGCGGCCGCGCGCGACGACGACCCTGTGCGGGTCGCCTACTGCCGCTACAGCGAGGCGATGTCGTTGCGCTGGAGCGGGGAAATCGACGCGGCGGTCACCGCACTCGACATGGCGGAGCAGGCCGTGCGCGACCTGGCGACGACCGATCCCGACCCCGACCTGCTCACCTGGCATCAAGCCCGACTGGACCAGAACGCGGCCCGAATCCTGTACGCCGCCGACCGTTCCGACGCGGCGCTGGCCCGAGCCGCCAAGGCGGCGACCATGTTTCGCACGATCGACGCCACCGACAACGCCGCCTCATCGGATCTGCTGCACGGACGGATCCTGCTCGACCTCGAGCGCGCGGAAGAGGCGGCGGAGGTGCTCGGGAAGGCGCTTGCCGAAGTCGACGAGGATGATCCGGTGCACGAGGTGCTGACCGGCGCCCTCGCCACGGCCAGGGAGCGTCTCGGCTGATAGGTGCCGCACGACGAGACAGGCGCGGCGATGGCAGTGTTCACCACGCGATCGTGGTGGGCACAGGCGCGAGACCTACGGCGGCGGGCGGCACCGTCTCGTCGGCCGGATCAAAAGCCGCGGACAGGTCGGCAGTGTCGCGATGGATTCCCTTGCCACGACGACCATTAGCCCTACCGGTTGGAGCGGGCAGGTTCCTCCGCGGAGATCGGCTGCGGGGCGGAAGTCGCCTCGCGCCGAACGGATACACCGTATGCGGCGGCGAGAATCAGTGCGGAGCCGACTATTTGGAGCAGGGCCGGGCGTTCACCGAGGATCACCGCGCCGAGCAGCAGTGCGCCGACCGGGGTGAGCAGCAGCAGGGTGGCGTTCACGCCGCTCGGCACCCGATGGGAGTAGCGGGCGATGAGCAGCCAGCCGATGCCCTGACCCGTCAGCGCGGTGAGAGCCAGCCAGCCCAGGGCCGGACCGTCGACGTGCAGTGTCGAGGAAAGCCCGCGCAGCAGGCCCCAGCCGAGGCCGGCCAGTGCGGGGATGACGATGGCGATGGCGTAGGTCTGCATGGTGCGCCCCTGCCTGCCGCTGCGGCGCAGCAGGAACAGGAAGCCGGAGTAGCAGACGCCCGCCAATATCGCGTGGACGGCGCCGAGCATGGGGTTGTGCCCGGTGGTGCCCTGTTGCAGCACGCCGCTCGCCGCGATGAGACCGACGACCATCACCGGCAGCGCGAAAACCATCCGCCTGCCCGGCAGTTCGCGATCGACCAGGTACGCGACCAGTGGCACGACGACCACCTGCACATTCACCAACACCGTCGTCAGCCCGGCCCCGGCTTCGAGCACTGCGGTGCCCCAGAGAAACATGTCCGCGGCGAAGAACACACCGCAGGCGATCGCCAGCCACGCTTCCCGCCGGTCGAGCAGCCCATTGCGGCGGGTCTCCCACCAGGCGACGGCGACGAGCACCGGGACGGCCAGCGCGCAGCGGTAGAACGTGGAAACCACGGTCGGTGCCTGCGCCAGCGCGACGAACACTCCGGTCGTCGAAACTGCCAGTGCGCCAATGGTTATGCCGATCGTCGCGGCGCCGGATGCTGCCGATTCGGCAGGGACCGCCGTCCGTTGCCCAGTCATCCCACGACCCTGGCATGGTTGTTCTTGCTTGGCGAATGCTTTTCCGGTGGGCTATGGGCAACGACGCCGCGAGTCCGCCTACGTCAGCCGATCGAAGGTGTGCCGCAGTTCCCGACGGCGTGCGTTGCTGGCGGTCACTTTGCCGTAGGCATACGCGAACGCCCACTTGCAAGGGCCCTCATAGCGTTTCGGTAGCAGACCAACTCGCCGCGCCAATTCAGTGCCGAGCGGCAGCGCCGATGCCGCGATGCCGAATCCACCGAACACCTGCAGCAACTGGTCACTGCCGACCATATCGGCGGCGTCCAGCGCCAACTCCGTGATCCGTCCAACAACCTCCGGAGTTTCGAACTCATCCGAGCGTTCGGGCGCATTGTTGTCGAAATCGTCACGCAGTCGCGTGACGACGTCACCCGCCTTGAATCGGCCTCCCGCCTGTTCCAGGTCGTGGCAAAACTGATTCATCCATGCCGCGATCAGTTGCTGGCCGTCGTGCTTCATGAATTGGCTGACGCTTATAGTGCGGCCGTATTCGAGATGGCGAAGCACCTGCAGCACCTCGGAGGTCAGCGCGGAGAGCTCGCTCGGCGTCATCGACGGCACCCGGGGGTACTCGGGGAACTGCACCGGCGACTCGGCGCGTACACGTTCCAACAGCTCCTGGAACGCGGACTCCTTCTGCGCGAGCAGGAATGGTGTCTTCGTTCGCGAGTCGGCCAGCGCCGCATCGTGATTGTAGGTATCGCGAACCACAGCCGCGATGAACCTGCGTCGGTCGGCACGGTGGCGATGCGCCTTCTCGACTATCCCAAGGGGATACCGAAGATGCGCGTCCGAGGCCGTGAGCGATCGGAAGATCGCATCGGCCAGCTCCGGACGTTGCTCGACGTACTCGGGTGCCCAGGTGTCGCCGCCTTCACCACTGACGATCGATACTCGACGGTGCTCTTCGGGCAGCGGACTGTCCTCGGTCGCGAACTTGGCGAGTGCATCGTCGAAGCCCGGCGTCCACATAGCCCCCGGCCAGTGGTGCTCATCGCGTGCCGCCCGGTCCAGCCACCACTCCCGGCAGATGATTTTGATGTCGCCGCTGTCGACCAGCCTGAGGAAGGTGTGCGGTTGGATGCGGCAGTGGATCGACGCGATCATCCGGCTCGACGGTCCCCACAGCACCAGCGGCGAACTCGTCGCGACCATGCGATGCAGCTTCTCGAAGCCGTCGACGCCGTATTCGTTGATATGACAGAACGTGCGAAAAGTCTCCGCTGTCAAGGCTGAACCACCATCCGATGAATCGCGTCACGGGCCACCGGATCCGACTCGTGTCGGTCGTAAACCTGATCGCTCGCCGCGACTATCCAGAGCGATTCAGTTCCGTCATTGCGTACCGCGTGCGACCAATTACGTGGTGGCACAACGACAATCGCTCCAGCCTCGAAAGTGCGCGTGTGCGTGAGAGTTTCCGCGCCGGTGTCCCAATGTAGCGACCAGCGGCCGCGCGCAATGACAGCGACGATCTCCTGACGGATCGCGTGATAGTGGTTCCCGCGCACCTTTCCTGGGCGGATCTCCCCGATGTGCACATCGCGAATCCGGCCGATCCGCGCCAGGTGCGGAAAGAGGATCGAGAAACTCAGTCCGCGGTCGTCTGTCGACTCATCCAGTGCCGCTATGTACATTCGCTCGTCACCCTTCTCTGCGCGGAATATCCAGTTGACCACCGGGTACTCGGTCATTGCGTAGCAATTCCCCGAGTTCGTGCACGATCGCCGAGATCTCCTTCGCCTCGTCCGCTGGCTCCAAAACGCCGGCTCGAGCCAGGCGGATTTCGAGCGATCGCGCCGCACCGTAGCGGCCCAGGTGGAACCGCCAGCGCTCACCGAAGCCGAGCGCACGCTCGGAGCCGATGATGATCGCGGCCACCGCCGTGAGCACCCGCGGGATCCACTGCAGGTCGCCCGACCACGGCAGCGTGGTCGCGACGACGCTCGCCGCGAGCGCGACGACCGTCCCGCCGTTGTAGAAGAACGAGTCCAACTTCGGGTTGTGCCCCGCCTTGTAGTCGTGAATCGCGTCGCGGATCGCCGTTACGTCGCTGCTCATTCGTGGTCCCTTCCACTCGGTCGAGTACGGATGTGTCGCTCCGGGGGTGGTTGCGCCTCATGGGGTTTGCGCTGTGCCCAGCCTCCGAGCAGGACCGCCGTGAAGTCGCCGAACGCCGGTTCCCGCCAGTGCGCGTGGTGATCGATCTCGAAGTTCTGCCGATGCCACTCCCTCGCGGCAGGTGCGCCATACAACCCCACCGCCTCGCTTCGCGGTGTCCACGGCGCATACAGCCAGTTCCCAACGCCGAACGGGCGTTTGAGCACGGGATCGCGCGGGCTGAATCCGACGCCCTCGACGTCGGCCAGCTTCCGACCGTATTGCCCCTTCTTCCAGGCCATCTCCGACACCGCTACCGCGGCTCCAGCCAGGCCGAGTCCCCGCAGGACGGTCTCATCGCCGCGATACCAATCCGCCGCCGCGAGCGCTACCAGAGCACCGAGCGAGTGCCCGATCAAGATGCATGGATGGCTGCGCCGTTGATCCAGATAATCGCCGAGCAAACGGCCACACTCTTTGGCTCGATCCACCACTGCCGGATAGGTGAAGCGCGCGATGGAGCGCATCCAATGCAGATCGCTCGGCCACAAGAAGAGCCCGCACTGCACCATCGGATCCGGCGCAATGAACCGCGCCAGCGACTTCCATTGGTGCAGTGCGTGTTTCCGATTCACATTGAATCCGTGCACGAACAACAACATCGGCCGTCCCGTTTCGGGCGCGAGTTCCGCATGGACCCGCTGCCTGCACGGTCCGCCGCGATCCGCAGTCCGCAAGGTGAGCAACAGGTCGTAACTCACAGCGCACCCCTGCGTTCGATCAGCCGCGCGAGGTCTCGCGCCAACCAGGCGGCAGGGCCACCGATCACCAACCCGCCGATTGTCGCCATCAGCAATTCCGCTGCGCCCGAATGGGTTACGGACGCACCGAGTGCCGCGAGCAGCCCAGCCCAGCCCGCCGACATCGTCCGCAGCACCCGCCGCCAAAGGTTCTCGACCTGGATCTGAAAGATATCGAGCCTGCGCTCGATATGCTCGTACACTGCCTCGGACGGACTCGGGCTCGAACTGTCCGGCGGCGTGACGACCTCGAGGCCGAGCGATTCGCTCGGCGCGGGAACGAGATCCGACGCGATGCGCCGATCACCGATCGTCGCGAAGGTCAGCGCGTCCCGCAACCCTTCCGAAATCGAGCTGTCCGCAAGGAAATCCGCGAAGTGCCGCAGCGATTCGGTCAGCTGGCCCGTCAACTGTCGAGATGTCGACCCGTAACTGAGGTAGCTCGGCGAACCCTTGGCAGCGGACCGTTCGCCAATCGGAGTAGGCCGATGCGTCCGCTCCAGCAACCGCTCATTCAGCAGATTGATATCGCCCCCGAAAAACCGCTCGACCGCCGCCCGATGCACCAGCGCACGCAACGGCGTCTGATGCTTCACGAACTCGACGACCAGAAACGCAATCACCCCGGAAAGCCCCGCGAACAACAGCAACTGCCACAGCACCTCGGACAGCCCACCCCGCCCCCGCGCCTCGAGGTCGCGAACCAGCAGCGCCCGCGCCGACACCGCCCCGAAAACAGTGATCGCGGTGACGCCGACAATGAGGGATACCGGCACCATCCACCGCAGCAGCCCCGGCAACCGCCGTTGCACAAAAGCCACCATGGCCCGCCGCCTCTCCGGGCGCATCGCGAAATCTGTACCGACCAGCCCCAGTGTCGCGACTGCCAATACGACCGGCGCCCAGGTTGCCACCCACACCCAGACGTTCATGCAAACTCCGACGACAGCGGCCGCAACAACCGACAACGGGCAACCGCGCTCGCTCAGATCTGTTCTCGCGCAGCCGGTAGAGAATGCACCCTATCCCCCGCCCAAACCCCGGGGTATCAGCCATTCAGCCGACACCACCTCCTCTCCGAGTTGGTCGGCTGATCACGGGGCACTTGTGGCGGCATCACCCGAGAAGCCCTCAACAACGAAAATCCGCACCCCTTCCGTGCATCCGCACCCCTTCTGGCAACCCAGAACGAGTGCGAATCCACAGAACGAGTGCGGATCCGAGTCTTTGATCTCGAGGTGTTGGAAGTGAGCGCTGCTCCGCGGGGGTCAGGCGGCGACGGGTAGTGGGTCTCTGGTCGCGGCGGCCGTGGTCAGGGGTGTGGACGGCTGGTCGAAGAGTTCCTTGTCGAGGGTTCCTTCGCGGCGCGCGACCAGGATCGGGACGACCATTTGGCCTGCGACATTCGTTGCGGTGCGGATCATGTCGAGGATCGGGTCGATCGCGAGGAGCAGTCCGGCGCCGGCCAGGGGTAGGCCGAGGGTGGACAGAGTGAGGGTGAGCATGACGATTGCGCCGGTGAGACCGGCCGTGGCCGCGGAGCCGACGACGGAGACGAAGGCGATGAGCAGATAGTCGCGGATACCCAGTTCGACGCCGGTGAGCTGGGCGACGAAGATCGCCGCCAGTGCCGGGTAGACCGCGGCGCAACCGTCCATCTTCGTGGTCGCGCCGAAAGGCACGGCGAATGAGGCGTATTCGCCGGGGACGCCGAGCCGCTCGGTCACCATCCGCTGGGTCAGCGGCATCGTGCCGACCGACGAACGCGATACGAAAGCGAGCTCGATCGCGGGCCAAGCCTTGGCGTAGAACCGAATCGGGTTCACGCCGCCTACCGTGCGCAGCAGGATCGGGTAGACGACGACCATCACGATGAGGCACCCGGCGTACACCGCGACCGCGAACGTCGCCAACGGCTGCAGCAGATTCCATCCGTAGCTGGCGATGGCCTTACCGATGAGGCCTGCGGTCCCGATCGGCGCCAACCGGATCACCCACCACAGCGCTTTCTGCACCAGCTGCAAAACCGATTCGGCCAGCGTGACAAAGGGTTTGGCGACCTCGCCGAGCTTCAGAGCCGCCACGCCGAGTACCGCGCCGAGGAACACCAACTGCAGCACGTTGCCGTTGGTGAAGGCGCCGACGACGTTCGTCGGGATGATGCCGGTCAGAAAGTCGGTCCACCCGCCCGACTTCTCGGGCGCCTTCGCCCCGGCCAGCGACAGATCGACGCCGCGCCCAGGATTGGTGACGAGACCGAGCACGATCCCGACCGCCACCGCGATCACCGAGGTCCCCATGAACCACAGCAGCGTCCGCCCGGCCAACCGAGCGGCGTTGGTGACGTGCCGCAACCCGGCGATGCTCACCAGCACCGCGGTGAACACCAGCGGCGGCACCGCAAGCTTCAGCAGCTGCACGAAAATGGTGCCGACCTGCGTCAGCGTGCTCGTCAGCCAGGCCGCCTCGGTCTCGCGCGCTATGAAGCCCGCGGCGACGCCGACGACCAATCCGAGCAGGATCTGAACACCGAACGACCAGCGCGCCGGATTGAGCACACGGCTACGCCAACTGGGTACGGACATGAAGAAACTCCAAGACAGTGAAAAGGATTCGAGTGTGAGACGCGCAGCGTCATCGACACAGCTGTGTCGCCAGCCGCCCGAAATCCACGTGCAACCTGGCCACCAGATGCACGACTGTCCTAGAGAGATTCACAACGTCCCAAATCCTAAGCGATTCATCCGACCAATCTGACCACTCACCCCCGATCCCGGTATGGCCTCCATCACAGCCCTGCCAAGCGCTCGACCAACTCGGCGCAGACCTCGGGTGGACTGAGCATGAAATGACTGATGCCCAACCGCTCGCGCAGGGAGCGGCACTTCTCGGCCAGTTGATCGATCGTGCCGATCCAGACATGGGGCGAGTCCAGGTAGTCGTCGACGGTCAGGGTGGCTCCGGTGCGGGCGTTGATGTCGTCGACGTGGGTGCGCGCGGTGGCGAGCGCGGCGTCGGTGACGATGACCGGCGGGCCGTACCCTGCGGTTGCCGAAGCGTACGTGGACAATTCGATGTCGTCGAAGCGCTCCCCTGCCGCGGCGCGGATCCAGTCGATCTTCTCCGCGGTCGCCGCGACAGTGATACTGGCGGGATCGAAGTACACCCCGCCGGGACGCGAGGGCGGCACCCGCGGTGCGAGGCCGATGATGTCGGCCACTTGAGCCGCCAAGCCGAGCATCTTCCGGCCACCGCCGCCGAGCAGGAAGGGCGGCCGCTGCCGCCACGGCTTCGGCTGACCGTCGTAATCGGTGATGGTGTAATGCTTTCCGGCGTAGGTGAACGGCTTGTCCCCGAAGCAGCCGTCGAGGACGGCGACCGCCTCACGCACCCGCGAGACGCGCGCGCCGACCGGTTCGAAGGGAATTCCGGTCGCCAAGTATTCGTTTCGGCTCCAGCCCGCGCCGAGCCCGATGGCGAGTCGTCCTTCCGACAGTCGGTCCAACGTTGCCAGTTCCTGCGCCAGGACCGCGGGATGCCGGAAGTCCACGTTCAACACGTAGGAACAGACCTGGATACGCTCGGTCGCCAGCGCCGCCGCCGTGAGCAGCGGAATAGGTGCGTACTGGCCGTCGAGATGGTCGGCGAACACCAAGGTGGCGAACCCGACCGATTCCGCGAAACGCGCGGTCTCCTGCATCTGCGACAGACTCACGAGGCCGGTGGTTGCGGTGGTGGCGAAACGAAATGGCTTCATGCGACTACCTTTTCAGGTTCCGCCAGCCGACGTCACCGTCAATGGCAGGATCAGCAGCCTGGCTGCAGGTGGCGGAAGCGGTGGCCGAATGTCACAAGATCGCGCTTGCTGGAGATCCGATGGACCGAAGGTGCTCGGCCCGTGAACTTTCCGGCGGCCAGCGCCGGATGCAGGGTCGGATCGTGGCGCAGGATGCTCACCTCCAGTTCGACGGTCTCCGGGCTCGGCGCCGCGCCGAACTCGGCGGCCAGGTCACGGCGCAAGGCGCGCAAGCGATCCAGCGCATCGACCTGCCTGCCGACCCGGTACAGCGCCAGCGCGTGCAGTCGGGCCAGCGGCTCGTGCATCGGGTGCTCACCCGCCAAAATCGCCATCTCCCTGAGGTATTCGGGGCCGAAGTCGAGCCGAAGCGCGGCATCCAGTCCGGTGACGGTCAATTCGAGCCGCCACTCGTCCAACCTGGCCGCCTCCACCGCCGCATACGGCGCCCATTGGAGGTCCGCCAGCGCGGGTCCGCGCCAGAGCCGCAGCGCTTCCTCCGCGGCCACCCTGACCTCACCGTGGCGTCCGGCCCGCGCCGCCGCGTGCAGCCGGTCGGCGATGGACTCTGCCGCGAGCAGATCGCCCGCCACCATCGTGGTCCGATAGCCCGCAGGCGTGCGCAGCACCGCGGCGCCGTGCACACCCAACGCCGCCCGCAGCCGCGACACCACCACCCGCAGCCGCTCGACCGGCCGCGACAGCTGACCGTCACCCCACAGATCGGCGGCGAGTCGCCGATCAGGAACGGGCACACCACCGGCGAGTGCGAGCCGGACCAGCACCGCCCGTTCCAGCGGACGATCGACACCGATCACTCGATCACCATCGACCACCGACACCGGCCCGAGGATCCGCACCTGCGCGTACCCCGCGTAGGCCGCTGTGGCGATCCAGTGCGGCGCCGTCATGATCGCCCCGCAGGACCGTTCGCCGGCGACGGACCGGCGAGCGTGACGCCGTAGCGCGCGAACTCGGCCTCGACCTCCGCGTCCGACGGCCAGCGGGTATCGGCGGGCGGCAGCACCGTTCCGGTGGCCGCGGTGCCGAAAGCCCGGTGCGCCTTCTCGATTCCCGCGGGCGTGTAGTGGTGCAGCACCCGCGCCGTCGCCGTGCGCACCGCGAATCCGTGCGGGATGCCGCGCGGCAACCACACCGAGGTACCCGGCCGGGCCGCCACCCGATCGAGTCCACGGTGCACGGTGAGTTCCCCTTCGAGCACGAAGCACATTTCGTCCTCCCTCGAATGCACGTGCACCGGCGGTTCGGCGCCCCTCGGCACCACGACCTCGGCGGTGGACAGCACGCCACCGGTGGTCTCGGCGAGTTGATGCCAGATCACCAGGCAGCCGAACGCCCATTCGGCGATCGGCTGGTATTGCCCGAGTTCATGGCGTCGTTCCGGCACGCTGGCTCCTCGATTGGTTTCCCGATGCCCTCAATGCTCGATGCGCGCGATCGAGAAGGGAAACACCGATCGGCTGTCGGATCTACAATCCAGACTTGTGGATGTGGAACTGCGGCACCTGCGCGCTTTTCACGTGCTGGCGACCGAGCTGAATTTCACCAAGGCGGCAGCACGGCTGCACATGACCCAGCAGGCGCTGAGCAACCAGATCAAGCAACTCGAAACCCGCATCGGCGCCACGCTTTTCCAGCGCAGCACCAGGCGGGTGACGCTCACCGACGCCGGGCGGACGCTGCTGCAGCGGGTGCCCGACATTCTCGACACGGTCGGCGCCGCGATCGCCGACACCCGCGAGACGGAGTCCGGCGAGCGCACCGAGCTGATCATCGGCATCCGCGGGGTGACCGGCCTGGACATCACGCCCCGGGTGCTGCGCACCTTCGCGGCGGAGTATCCGCACGTCGTGGTGACCGTCGGCAAGGTCGGGTTCGACGATGCGAGCGCGGGCGTGCTGGCCGGATCCACCGATGTCGGGCTCATCTGGCTGCCCGCGCCCGAGGGGCTGGAGGTGACGCCGCTGCTGGCCGAGGAGCGGATCGCTCTCTTGCCCGCCGATCACCCGCTGGCCGCCGAAACCGCGGTTCCCCCAGAGGAATTGGCCGTGCAGCCGTTCGCGTGGTGGACCGACAATCGGGATCTCATGGCGCGCGACTTCATGACGTTGGCGGACTACCGCGAGGGTCCGGCAACCATCGGCGCCGAAGTGGCGACGCTGGAGGATCTGCTCGCCGCGGTGGGCAGCGGCCAGGCGGTCGCGGTGTCGGTCGCCTCGGTGTCCCGGTTCTTTCCGTGGGCGGGTGTGGTCACCCGCCCGCTGCGCGATGTGCCGCCCGCGGTGCTCGCGGTCGCCTACCGCGCGGACGACGAGCGGCCGCTGGTTGCGGGGTTCGTTCGCACGGCGACCAAGGCGGCGGCAGAGCTTGTCGCGGAAGGCGAAGGATCAGCACCCTCGTAACCCTGACGGACCTCTCGCAGTGAAGGAGCGTTGATGCCCGCTTTCGCCGACGACCAGGCCGGAGCGCGCGCAGCCGGGAACGGGCTCGACCCGCTGGAGCTGACCGAGGCCGAGCGCGCCGCGCTGTCCGACCTCGCGCGCTATCCGCTGCTCGACGCGATCTACGGTCGCCGATCCCGGCGCTTTCCGGTGGGCGGCGCCATTCCCGCCGGACCGCTCGCCTTCACCAGCAGCAAACCACCACAGTCGCTGAGCGATCTCGAACGCGCGGTGGTGCTGAATACCGTTGCGGGCTGGACCGGCTGGCATTTCGGCATCAGCCACCATCCCGGTTACGCGCCCGCCGCACCGAACTACAGCGGCTCCGCCACCGGGCGCACCTTCGGGTCGGCGGCCGGATTCCACACCAGCGAGTTCTTTTTCACCGACGATTCGGGCACCTACTTCCTGCCGACCAGAGATGCCGTGCCGGACGGTGTGTATGCCGAAGGCGAAGGTGTGACCGAAGCCAAGCTCGGCCGGCTGCTGTCGCGCGTGGTGCGGCTGTCCGACCGACGCGTCCATTTGCCGCGCACGGAACCGTATTTGGAGGGCCACAACACCTGGATCGCCAACCATCCCGGCTCGCTGTTGGTGATCCCGGTGGCCGACATCGCCCAGCAGATGCTCGCGAATATCGCGTTCTTCGCACAGAACGGTTTCGCCCTCTACGACGATGTGCACCAGCGGCCGATTCCCGGTGTCGAAAAATACAGTGACCTTTTGCGTTTCACCGAACCGATACCGCTGTCGTTCGTCGAGCAGTACTCGTTGACCGAGGCGACGGCGGAGTTGATGGCGGCGGTGCACAACGGGCATTTGCTGCTCGGCGCCATGGGATTGGGCGGCTGGACGTTCGACGGCATCGACCGGCTGACGATGCTCGGCGCGAGCGGCGACCCGGACATCCCCGGCCTCGGCTTCCGCTACGACACCGATTCCCGCTGGGCACTGCCCAATCCGACCGGGCTGCCCGGGGTCTTCGAGGCGTACTGCCGACCGCACTACGCCACCATGACCGATGCCGTGGAAGCACTGGCCGAACGAAAGTTCGGCCACGGTGGGCCCTATCACCCCGACACCCCAGGCCCGTTCGCCGACAACGCCACAGTGCGCGGCGCAGCAGCCCCGTGGGACAAACGCTTCCGCGAGTTCCTCGCCCTGCAGGCCACCTACATCGACGAGACGTTCGGCAAGTTCCCCGGCACGGTGCCGACGGTGTGGATCATGAACTACCTGCAGGCTCAGCATATCGATCTGGAGTTCTACGACACCGTGCTCACCGACACCGCGGTGCTGTCCACCCACCGCGACCACCAACGCGTCTGGCACCAGGAGTGAGAGAGGCTAGTTGGTAAGGCTTGCCTAATTACCGTACGGTAATAGCAATGGCAGCCATGGACACAATCCAGCTATCGCGCCGTCTGTTCACCACCCTGTGCGCGGCCGGGCTCGGCGCCGCCGTCACCGGGTGCGGCCGGTCCGCCGACGACGAGCCGTACACGGGGCCGGGCGGGTGGACGTTCACCGACGATCGGGGCAGCACGGTCCGGACCAAGGAGGCGCCGAGTCGGATCGTCGCGTTCGCGGGCACCGCCGGGCTGCTCGCCGACTTCGGCTTACAGCAGCGCGTCGTCGGGGTGTTCGGCGAAACACGCACGGCGACAGGGGAACCGAGCCTGCTGACCGGAGACTTGGAACTCGCCAAGGTGACCGTGCTCGGCAACAACTGGGGCGAGTTCGACATCGAGAAGTACGCGGGGCTCGAACCCGACCTACTGCTCACCGATACGTATGTGGGCGACCAACTCTGGTACGTGCCGGATGCGAGCAAAGACAAGATTCTGCAGATCAATCCCAATGTCCTCGCGCAAAAAGTAGCCCACCGGACGTTGCCGGCCATCATCGCTCGCTATCGCGAGCTCGCCGGGGCGCTCGGCGCAGACCTGAACGCCCCCAAGGTGATCCAAGCCACCGCGCGATTCGACGCCGCGACCCAGGCGATCCGCGATGCGGTGGCGCAGCGGCCGGGCCTGCGGGTCATGGCGGCCTCGGCCGCGCCAGGCGTCTTCTACGTGTCGGATCCGAGAGCCTCCGCCGACCTCAGCTATCTCGCGGAGTTGGGGGTGGACATGGTGATTCCGGAGCATGTCGGCAGCGACGGCTTCTTCGAGAACCTGAGCTGGGAGCACACCGACAAGTACCCGGCCGACCTGATCCTGCTGGATCGCCGGACCCTCGCGCTGACGCCGGAAGCGCTGGCCGCCAACCCGGTGTGGCGCGGCCTGCCCGCGGTGCGCGCCAATCAGGTCGCCAGTTGGCAACCGGTGTACCGGTTCTCGCATGCGGGAGTGGCGCCGCTGCTCGACGATCTGGCGGCGGCCATTCGACGCGCCACCAAGGTCAGCTGAGCGGCATACCGCCGCAGCCGATCTGCCGATTCTGTTAACATCCTGCCGTCGGGGAGGCATATCGGTTCGAGACTCCCACCGCGTAACGAACGGAAACACCATGCGCCGACGCATCTTTGCGGCCCTAGCCATCGCCGCGATGGCGCTCTCCCTCACGGTCGCGTGCAGCCGCAGTACCACCGTTTCCCGCTGGTGCGAGTTCGACGCCACCGACACCGTCGTCGAGGACAGCTTCTGTCTGAACAACACCCCGGGATACGAGTGGGAACCCGACAGCGACAAGCCGGCGAAGAAGCCCAAGACCAGCACGAAGCCCAAGCCGACCACCGCGAAACCGGCACCGACCACCCGCCGCTGACCTCGACCTGATCGCGAGGGGTACCGCGGTCGGCGGTTCGGCGGGAGACTGAGTCGATGAGCAGTCGCCTCCGTGAGCGAACCTTCGCGCGCATGCTCCGCCTGACCTCGGCCGATCTCGGCACCGCCGAGCTGATCGACGAGGCCGCCGAGCTGCTCGCCACCGCGATTCCGTACGACTCCGCGTGCTGGCACACCACCGATCCCGACAGCCTGATCGAGACCGGGTTCCGGGCCTACGACATGCCGCCACCGGATGCCGGAGTCGCCCGGTTCGCGTACCTGCCACAGGACTTCAATTCGTTCACCACGCTAGCGGCGGGCGCACGGCACAGCGGCGTACTCAGCGAAGTCACCGGCGGTCGCCTGGATCGCAGCATTCGTTATCGAGAGTTGTTGCGGCCCAACAGCATGCAAGGTGAGCTGCGGACCGCGCTTGTCATCGACGGCGCCTGCTGGGGGAACATCTCGCTGTTCCGCGCCGCGCCGCACGACTTCACCGCCGACGACCGGGACTTCGCGCACGACCTGGCCGGAGTGCTTGGCCGCGGACTGCGCACGGCAGGGGTGCGCGCCCGGTCCGCCGCAGACAGCGAGGTGCGTTGGCCCGGCGTGCTGGTGCTGGACGCGAACGGCCAGGTCACGACGATCTCCGCGCCCGCGCGGGCCTGGCTCGCCGACCTCGGCGCGCCCGAGGCGCCCGAGCACGACGCGTTGCCGTTCGCCATGCTGGCCCTGGCCGAGCGGGCCAGAACCGACGGCGACGTCGCGACCAGGGTGCGCGCGGCGAGCGGCCGCTGGGTCTCGTTGCATGCGTCCGCGACCGGCGCGCAGGTGTCCTTCGTTCTCCAGCAAGCGAATCCGAGCACGATCACGCCGTTGCTGTACGCGGCATTCGGGCTGACGGCACGCGAACGAGAGATCACCGATCTGGTCGTGGCGGGGTGCAGCACCGGCGAGATCGCCGAACAGCTGTTCATCTCGCCGCTCACCGTGCAGGCCCATCTCACCGCCGTCTTCACCAAGACCGGCATTCGCAGTCGGCGCAAGCTCGCGGTGCTGTTGCGCGGCGATGCCGGCGCAGGAAATACGACATTTCTGGGATAGGCCTGGTCGGCGGTCGTCCGTAGCGTTCCGCGGGTAGCCCCACCGTGGGGCTGTCGGGTGGGAAGGACGACTTCGTGACGATCATCGAACACACCGGAGACGACAGCGTCACCGTGCTGAACGTGCTCGATCCGGCATTTCGGCCGGACTCCGCGCAGGTGCTCGCGGCACGCGCCGAGCACTGGTATGCCCGCACGCCGATCGGCTTCGCGGTGTTGCGGCATCGGGAGGCGGCGGCACTGCTCGCGGACCGCAGGGTGCGCTGGGGCGGGGTGGACTCCCTTGCCGCACAAGGCCTTACCTCGGGACCCGCGGTCGAGTGGATCGGGTCGGTGCTGCCGAGTATCGAGGGGGCCGATCATGCGCGGTTGCGCGGGCTGGTGAGCCAGGCGTTCAACCGTGCCGCGGTGGACCGGCTGCGGCCGGTCATGCGCTCCGTCACCGAAGAACTCGTCGCACCGCTCGTCGCCACCGGGGAATGCGAGTTCATGGCCGACTTCGCGGACCGGTATCCCGCCAGGATCCTCAGCGAACTGCTGGGAGTACCGCCCGAACGGCGCGCGGACTTTCATCGGCTGCCGAACGAGATCGGCCTGATCTTCAGCGTTGCGGCAACCGAGCACCTGCCCCGCATCGAGGCGGCGCTCGCGGCACTGCACGACGCCATCGACGAGCTGATCGAGCAGCGCAGAGCCACGCCGGGGCCCGATCTGATCACCGACCTGATCGCGGCCGAGGAGGCCGGAGATCGGCTGTCCCCCACCGAATTACGCACGATGGTCAGCGCTCTGCTGTTCGCGGGGCAAGATACGACGCGCCAGCAACTCGGCCGCGCGGTGCAGGTCTTCCTCGAACACCCGCGGCAGTGGCGGATGCTCGCCGAGGATCCGGCGCTCGCACCGCGCGCGGTCGAAGAGGTCATGCGAGTTGCGCCGGGGGTCAACACCATTTGGCGAGTCGTCGACCAGTCGATCGACTTCGAAGGTCTCACCATTCCGGCAGGCAGCTTCCTCAACATCCTGCTCGACGCCGCGCACACCGATCCCGCCGCCTTCGGCGCCGCCGAATTCGACATCACCGCACCGCGATCCGCGGCACAGCTCACCTTCGGCGGCGGCATCCACTACTGCCTCGGCGCACCACTCGCCCGCGCCGAGATCGCCGAGGCGCTGCCCATTCTCGCGCGCAGCTTTCCCGACCTCGCCGCGGCCGGACCGGCCGTGCCTGGCCTCACCCTCGGCCCCGTCGGACCACGCACGCTTCCGCTCCGATACGGAGCGCCGTCGAGTGTGTGACGAGATGCTAGGTGCGCGGAGCGTTGCGGGCGGTGCCGCGGTGGGCGGCGACGGTGGTGGGGTCCTCTGGCCAGGCGTGTTTGGGATAGCGGCCGCGAAGGTCGGCGCGGACCTGTGGCCAGCCGGTGCGCCAGAAGGACGCCAGGTCAGCGGTGACGGCCACGGGGCGTTGGGCGGGCGAGAGCAGGTGCAACAGGATCGATACTCGACCATCGGCCAGACGAGGCGTGTCGGTCCAGCCGAAGACTTCCTGCACCTTCACCGCGAGCACCGGTGGATCGGTCGAATAGTCCAGCCGCGGGCGGCTTCCGGAAGGGACCGGCAAGCGTTCGGGGGCGAGCTCGTCCAAACGGGTTGCCTCAGGCCACGGCAGCAGGCGGCGCAGGGCTTGGCCTGCGTCAACGCGGCCCAGGTCGGTGCGGCGGCGGGCGGTGGCGAGTTCGGGTCCGAGCCAGGTGTCGGCGGTGGCGAGCAGTGACTCGTCATCGACCGGTGGCCATGGTGCGCCGAGCGTGCGGTGCAGGAAGTCGAGGCGCTGTCTGAGGGCGAGGGCTTCCTCGTCCCACCGGAGCAAGCCCAGGCCGCTCGAGGCCAAGCCGTGAAGTAGTGCCGCGCTCAGCAATTGGCGATCGGGATCACGAAGAGCATGCTCCGACAGCACGATCGCACCGAGTCGCTCCACGCGGCGAGCAACGACGTCGCCGTCGACCCACGCCACCTGTTCCTCGGTCACCAGGAGATTCGCCGCCGCCCGGCGGGCCAGCTGCTCATCGGCGACGGCGGCCAATCGAATCCGCGCGTCGGACCGACCAGGATCGCGGGTCGCCGACGCGACCGCCAGCCATTCCGCGTCGGCCAATCCGGAACCAGGCGGCAGGGTGGCTGCGGTGCCGCCGACCATCAGGTAGCTCGTTGATCCCGGGCCACGACGCCGCGCCAGTCGCTCCGGATGGGCAAGGGCGACAACCAAAGCCGGATCGTCGGTGCCGTCCGAGGCGGCGACCAGACGGGACAGGCGGTCGACCTCCCGCAGCCAGCGGGGCGGTCGGTCCCGACGCAGTGCCCGCAGACCTGTCACGAGATCGACTCCTGGCGTGTGGGTGTCGTCGTCGAGGACGGTGACCACTTCCGCCGCCGCGCGGGTGCCGACCTCCGCGGCGCCGTCGAGCAGGGCCCGTGCCAGCCGGGGGTGCAGTCCGAGCTGGGCGATGCGCCGCCCGCGCTCGGTCACCGCACCGTCTGCGGTCACGGCCCCCAGTGCGCGCAAAACCGAACGGCCGGCGGACAATCCGCCGTGCGGTGGGGCATCCCACCAGGCGAGGCCCGTGCCGTCGGGGGTGCCCCAGCACGCGAGTTCCAATGCCAATCGCGTCAGATCGGCGCTTCGGATCTCCGGCTCGGGATAGGCGGGCAACGTGCTGTGTTCGTACTCCGGCCAGCATCGCCACGTGTGCCCGGGCCCCTCCCTGCCTGCCCGCCCGGCGCGCTGCTCTGCCACCGCCGCCGAAACCCGTACTGTCGCAAGCCCGGACAAGCCACGGCCCCGATCAATGCGCGGCACCCGTGCCAGTCCCGAATCCACCACGGCCCGCACCCCAGGCACCGTCAAGCTGGATTCGGCGACCGCCGTCGACAGCACAACGCGCCGCCGCGCTCCTCGGCGCAACGCCGTGTCCTGGCTTGCCGCGGAAAGCCGCCCGTGCAACGGGACCAGATCCACGTCCGGCTCGTTCGCCAACAACTCGGCAGTCCAACGGATTTCAGCGGCACCGGGCAGGAACACCAGCACGTCACCCGCGGTGCTCGCAAGCGCGGCACGGGTCGCGCGCGCCACGTGCGCTGCCACCCGCTCGCGCGGCAGCGGCGGGACATACGTCAGGTCCACCGGGTAGGCGCGCCCATGCACCTCCACCACAGGGGCATCTTGGTCCCCGCCGAGAAGCGCCGAAAGTCGACCTGCGGCAACCGTTGCCGACGTGGCGAGCACCTTGATATCCGGTCGAAGACCGGCCCGGGCGTCGAGCAGCAGCGCCAACAGCAGGTCCGCGTCCAGATGCCGTTCGTGGCATTCGTCGAGCACGACCACATCCACGCCGTCGAGTTCGGGATCGCCTTGCAGTCGCCGCACGAGCAGGCCGGAGGTCACCACCTCGACCCGGGTCCGTGCGCCCACTCGGCGATCCCCGCGGACCGAATACCCGACCTGCTCCCCCACCTGCTCACCCAGCAACGCCGCCATCCGGGCCGCGGCCGCCCGCGCCGCCAACCGGCGCGGCTCGGCCACCAGCACCCGTCCGGTGGTCGCCGCCGCCAACGCCAACGGCACCAACGTCGTCTTTCCGGTGCCAGGCGGTGCGACGAGCACGGCGGCGCCCCGTTCGGTCAGCGTGCCGACGATATGGTCGAGCCTGCCGCGAACCGGCAGATCAGGGAGTTCAGGCAGTTTCATTACCGCTCAGTCTGCCTGCCGCGACGGTATCGCCCTTGCCGGTGTCCGCCCTCAGTCGAGACAGAACTCGTTGCCCTCGACGTCCTGCATCACGATGCACGACTCGTTGATGCCGTCGGCGGCCAGCAGCTGGAAGCGCACCGCGCCGAGCGCGACCAACCGGGCGCATTCGGCCTCGAGCGTGGCCAGCCGCTCATCTCCCACGAGTCCGGTGCCGACCCGAACATCGAGATGCACCCGATTCTTGACAACCTTCCCTTCGGGAACGCGCTGAAAGTACAGGCGCGGCCCAACACCGGTCGGATCAACGCAGGCGAACGCCGACCCCTGCTGTTCCGGCGGCAGTGCGCGATCGAACTCTTCCCACGACGCGAAACCCTTGGGCGGCGGCGGCACGACGTACCCCAACACCTCGCACCAAAAACGCGCAACCCGCTCGGGATCCGCGCAATCGAAGGTGACTTGAACCTGTCTAACCGATGCCATCGGTCCACCATAGAGCCGCGATCTTCGTCGGCTGCACAGGGCACGGCCGACCCACCGCTCATGGTGGCGCCAACAGCCCATACGCCAGTGCCGCGGTGACGGCGGCAGTGCGGTCGGAGACGTCGAGTTTCGCGAATGTGCGCTGCAGGTGGGTTTTCACGGTGGTCTCGCCGATGTGCAGGAGCCGACCGATCTCGGCGTTGGTCAGCCCGCGCGCGACGTGTCCGAGGACCTCTACCTCGCGGGCCGACAGGACCACCCGCGGTTCCCTGCGCCGCAGCCGTGCGCTGACCGACGGCGCAAGCACGGTCTCGCCGCGGGCGGCCGCCCGCACGGCAGCGGCGAGCTCGACACGCGAGCTGCCCTTCAGCAAGTAACCCGATGCCCCGGCTGCCACCGCGCGCACGATATCGGCGTGCGTCTCGTACGTGGTGAGGATGACCACCCGGGTGTCGGGACAGGCGGCGAGGATCTGTTCGGTCGCCGAGGCGCCGTCGACCCCAGGCATCCGGAGGTCCATCAGCACCACGTCGGGACGGACCGCGGTGGCGACGGTCACCGCCTCTGCTCCGCCGGCTGCCTCGCCAACAATAGCGAGATCGGTTTCCCTGGAGAGCATTCCGCGCATGCCCTCACGCACCACCGGGTGGTCGTCGACAAGGACGACGGTGATCACGTCGGCACCACGATATCCACCCGGGTGCCCGCACCCGGGCTGGTCGTGACCGCGACGGTCGCGCCGACCTCGTGCGCCCTGCTACGCAGGCTGGACAGCCCGAAGCCGTTCGTGCGCGCAAGGTCGAAACCGATTCCGTTGTCCGCCACCGAAAGTCGCACGTCCTGATCGGTCCGGGTGAGTGTGACGTGCACACAGTCGGCGTGTGCGTGTTTGCGCACGTTCGTCAGCGCCTCCTGCACAACCCGAAGCAATACCACCTCGGTGGCCGTATCGAGTTGTGGCACAGTTGAATCCACCTCCACATGCACGCTGATACCTGTCTCGTCGGTCAGCCGCTCGCACCGGCGCCGCACCGAATCGGCAAGTGGGCCGACGCCCAGTTCCGGCGGCGTCAACGCCTCGACCATGGCGCGTGCTTCGATCAGGTTCTCCCGCGCGGTTGCCTCGATCAGCGCGATATGGCGGCGCGCGACAACGGGATCGGAATCGAACTCCGAGTCAACGGCCTGGGCCAGCGTCGCAATGCCGGTGAAACCCTGGGTCAGTGTGTCGTGGATTTCCCGTGCCAGACGGGCACGTTCGGCCGCCGTGCCGGCTTCCCTGGACAACCGCTCGACATCGGCGCGGCTGCTCTCCAGCTGGCGCAGCAAGACGGCCAATTGCTCACCACGGTCGATGGCCAGCACGATCGTCCCGCCGATCGGCGGATTGAACACCACCGCGATCAGCGAGATCGTCAGGCCCATCGGCACATCCAGCTGGCTGATGAGCGAGTAGACCAGCGGCGTCAAGCTGATCGCGCCTGCGACCAGCATCGCGGGCCGCACCGGCAGCGACATGTAGATCAGTGCGTAGATCACCATCAGTCCGGCGTTGGCCTGCGGTGACCACCAGGCGGCAATGAGAAACAAGACGAGCGCCACGGCCACGAACGACACCGAGTTCCGGTCCACCACACGGTGAGTGAACGCTCCCGGATTGCTGCGACGCGGCGCCAACAGCGCCGACCATGCCAGCAGGCCGGCCAACGCCGCCAAACTCGTCCACATGTGCCCGGCGAACTCGTGCTGCAAGACAATCACGAGAACCGCCGTGGCGATGATCCCGCCCACGACATAGGCGGCCCAGATCCGAACCCAGAAGTCCCACCCCACCGGCGCGAGGCCGCGCGCTGTCATGCCTCGACGATAACCCGGATCGGGCATCCGGTTGTCCTTCGAACGGCGGACGTTTACCCCACCGAATCGACATACGCTGCGACAAAAGGCCACGTAACAAGGGGGATTCACCATGACGGCACATTCGGTCACGCCCGACCCGACCCTGCACCCGCCCCGCTGGCAGCCCGCACTGCTGCGCTGGCATCACACCCGAGTGTCGTGGTGGCAGTCGTGGAAGCTTGCCGCGCAAGTGGTGCCGCGCTGGCGCGACAAGAGCGTCAACGAGTTCTACGGCACCGGACTCCCTGGCCTGGACGATATCGTGGTGGCCCGCATGCCATTTCGGCGCTACGTCGCGGTGCGCAGTCCAGAGCTGGCGCGCCATGTCCTGGTCACCAATCAGGCCAATTACGCCAAGAGCGCCGAGTACGACATGCTGGCCGTCGGATTCGGGCGCGGCTTGGTCACCGAACTCGATGAGCAACGCTGGCAACGGAATCGCCGCCTGGTGCAGCCGGTGTTCGGTAAACGCAACATCACCACACTCGCAGGCCCGATCACCGACGCGGCTCGCGACTGCGCCGAGCGCATCCTCCGGCTCGGCGCGGACGGGGCTCCGGTAGACGTGAACGCCGAAATGAGCAGGCTCACCCTCGATATCGTCGTCCGCACCATGTTCGGTGTCGATCTGACCGGACCGATGTCGGAGATCAGGCTCGCCCGCCTGCTGAGCTATTTCGGATTCGGGTTCGTGGTAGCCCCCATTCGCCAGCTGCGCGCACTCGCCGAACTCACGAACCGGCCCGACCTGCCCATGCGCGTCATGCGGGCCGCCAGTTGGCTCATCGCGCCGCGTACGCTCGGCGATCTCCGACACGTCGAGCGGGTGATCGACCAGCTCATCGCCGATCATCGCAACGGAACGATCACCGGCGGCGACAACCTGCTCGCGCTGCTCATGGCGGCGCACGACCCGGAAACCGGACACCGCTACACCGACACCGAAATCCGCGACGAGCTGATGACATTCATCGGCGCAGGGATGGAAACCACCGCAACGGCACTCGCCTGGACCTGGAAGCTGCTCGCCGAACACCCCGAAGTCCGCGCCCGCCTGCACGCCGAACTCGACGATGTCCTGGCAGGCCGCATCCCGACCGCCGACGACGTCGATCGCTTGCCGTGGACGAAAGCCGTTGTCGCAGAGACTATCCGACTACATCCGCCCGTCGTCGGACTGACTCGCATAGCGAAAAACGATGACCTGCTCGGCGATTTCCCGATTCGGGCAGGCACCACCATCACGATCAGCCTGCATGCCCTGCACCATCACCGCGAGGTCTGGCCTGACCCCGAAAGCTACGACCCGACCCGCTACCTGACCGAAAAGCTGACCCAAACCCAACGCCATGCCACCCTGCCGTTCGGCGCCGGAAAGCGCATGTGCGTAGCCCATGTGTTCGCCAACACCGAAGCCGTGCTAGCCCTGGCGACGATCGCCCAACACCTCGAAATGAACCTCGCAACCACCGAACCGATCCGCCCGCAGTTCTCCTTCACCGGCAGCCCCGACGGACCAATCCCTATGCACGCCAACAAGCGCGGGGAATCACGCTGGGTTGTTGTTGACCAGCACGGCGACGTCGGCGGAGAAGGTGCTCGCGGTGACCAGGTCGGGTAGGCGGTCGCGGTTCAACGGGACAGCATGTGCGGCTTGGCCACCGAGACCGATGGTGTGTTGTTCCAGATAGCTGAAGGTGTGATCGCCGTTGTTGCGCCAGATTTGGACGACCGAGGGCACGAATTGGACAACGGCGATGTCCTGGAGACCGTTGTGATGGCCGGTGTAGTCGCCGGGTTCGACGGCACAGGGACCGACGGGGCCGAAGGTCGGTGTCGGCGGTCCGAAGGTGCCGTCGCCGTTGCCGTAGTGCACGGAGAAGCTGAAGGCCGCGATGTTGGCGGTGACGAGATCGAGGGTGCCGTTGCCGTCGACGTCGGAGAGTTTGATGTCCTCGTCGGGTAGCAGAATCAGGTGCCAGCGCGGCGGCAGGAAACCGCCGTGATGGTCGTTGAGCATGACCCAGGCCCCTGATGTGGCACGATCCTCGACGACCAGCGACGGCCACCCGTCACCGGTGAGATCGCCTGCCTGGATACCGAGTTTCAGCAATCCGGCGCCGAACCATCGGGGCGGCGCGAAGTGACCGCTGCCGTCGTTGTCCATGATGCCGACGCCGCCGGGGACCGGGAGCACGTTGTTGATGGCCAAGCCGGGATGCCCGGTGTGGTTGAAGTCCGCGATCGCCACCCCGAAGGGCAGGCCGCCGGTGCGGGCGGTCACGGTGGGGTTGGGGTCGGTGGAATAGGTGTGGTCGACGGCGAAGTTGCCGTTGCCGTCGTTGAACAAGACGCTGATGCTGGCCAGGTTGGTGACGACCAGATCCAGGTTTCCGGTGCCGCGCAGGTCTGCGGCCTGCACCGCATTGGCGCCGAGGTCGGTGGCCACGTACTGGGTGCGGCGCAGTTGCCCGCTGCCGTCCCCGCGCGAAATGGCGACGCCGCCCGCGGTGTCGACGGCGGCGACATCGGCGTTGCCATCGTGATCGAAGTCGCCCGCGGCGATGGTCTGGGACCCGAGGCCTTGGCCCGCGCTCCCGACCGGGTACTGCACGGACTCACGGAAGATCGGTGCCTGGCCCGGCTCGGACCACGAACCGGTCGGTGGCGCCGCACTCGCCACGGAGCCTGCTGACCCCGCGACGAGCACGGCGGC
This sequence comes from Nocardia sp. NPDC049149, assembly GCF_043197455.1. NCBI lineage: Bacteria > Bacillati > Actinomycetota > Actinomycetes > Mycobacteriales > Nocardiaceae > Nocardia > Nocardia sp. NPDC049149. The sequence continues at coordinate 482,408 of NZ_JBICTD010000004.1, read as the reverse complement.
GGCGAACCAGCGTGTAATGCGCACGTTTTCAGATCCCCGCCGGTCCGACTTGCACTGCGGCACACGTGGGCGCCACCGCATGGTCAGGGTCGAGTGCGTTCTGCACCAAGCGAATTGCGACCGGATCGGACGTGAGCAGCATGTGCTCACTGAGATCGCCGGGGCAGATGTCCTGCAGCAAGATGTTGGTGACGTTGGGCCCTGGGGTGAGGAATCCCGTCGTGTACGGCGTGGCGAATTCATCGGTGCGCGAGGCGACAACGGTGTACTTGATCCCGGGCAGCGTCTCACCACCGCTGTTGAGTTGCCGGATGAAGTCCGACGTCGGCAATTGTTCGATGCAGGACGGGCACACCGCGGCGGTCACCGGCGGCACGATGGTTATCGGAAGATTGAGCACGCCCCACTGGGTTCCGTGATTGTCCGGGGCCAGACCGACAAGCGTGTTGACCTTGGCGGCGCCGCCGAGATTCTTCAGGTAATACCGCGGCAGCATGCCGCCCTGGGAATGGCCCACGATGTCCACCTTCTTCGCCCCGGTCGTGGACAGCACCCGGTCGATGAAATCGGAGATCTCCCGCGCGGACGCCGCCATCGGGCCGATGCCGGACAACGTGCCGCCCGCCACTTTGCCGTAATCGAGCGCAAAGACGCAGTAACCCGCCTTGGCCAGCGCGGGCGACATCAGCAGCCAGTTGTCCAGGCGGTTCTCGAAAGTGCCGTGCGCCAAGACAACTGGGCGCGGATGTTCGCGGCTGGGACGGCAGGACCAGTTGTTCGCGCCAGGTGGCGGGGGGATGAGGTCTACGTCGGCGGGCCCGTTATCGGCAAATGCGACAGGCGGGACGGCCACGGCAAAAATCAGAAACAAAATAACAAGCAGGGACTTACTCGTGAAAATCTTGCGCCTAGGACTAGGCATTCGCAGTCTCCGATCACGTTGCATCCCGATACCTCATCGCCCGGATGCCGAAGGTTTCTGCTGCATGAGCCTAGTCAACAACGACATACATCGCTGCCCGTATGGTGCCAATCACAGTTCAGCAATAATTAAGAACGCTATTCCATGATTGCGCATTATCCGAATTGTCACATTGCACAGCAAATTTGTTTCAGGCAGCGGTTATACGTCCGAGACGGGGGCCGGGTCGTCGGCGAGAGCCTCGCGTAGGCGGCGGCACAGCGCCGGATCGAGACGGCCGTCGGCGCCACGCAGGGTGTCGGCGACCGAGGCTTCGAGGAGCAGCTCCACGCCGACCCGCAACGCCTCCCGCATCTCATCGTGTCCGATGCGCAAGGCATCCGGCCGGGACGACAGGGCAAAGACCCCGTTGAGGGTGCCGCGCAGGAAGTTGGTCATCGGCCCCGGCGGGAGGGGCCGCAGTTCGCCGGATTCGACGGCCGCGGCGACGATCGACTCGAGCGCGCCGTTCATCCGTGCGACGCGTTCGCCGATCAGCGCCCGCGCCGCTTCGGTACCGGGACCGGTCTGATACGCGCCCGCGGACTCGATCATGGCGTACTGCCGTGGCGATTCCAGGTAGAAGTGCATGTAGGCCGCCGCCGCGTCGATCAACCGTTCGACCGGCCCGTTCGGTGCGGTGTAGACCGTCACCATGTGCTGCTCGTTACGTTCGAGGGCTTCGTCGACCAGAGCCAGGTACAGCTCGTCCTTGCCGGAGAAGTGCTGGTAGATCGTGGCGACCGCGACATCGGCGACATCGGCGATGCGGTCGATGGTTGCCGAGTCTCCGTGCGTGACCAGCACCTCGTCGGCCGCCGCGAGGATGCGACGACGGGTCTCGGCGCGACGACGATCGTGCCGATTCGGGCGTTTCGCGACGGATTCGGACATTTGGTCATCATAGCGTTTCGACATCATAGGCCCATGTGATGATCATCATGGAAGTCTATTTTTAGAATGACGTTCTACTTATGGTGATGAGGAGTCGCCCGCCCGGCTCGGCGGCCCTGTGCGCGGCGAGGACCCGATCGCGGACACCGACAATCGGAGAGATGTCATGCGAAACGTGTGCAGAGACTGATGCGGAATCAATGGCGTCTCTGACTGAATTACAACGGCTCGGTAGCTAGCTTCCCGGAGAGTCGGCGCTTCGCTTGCAAAGCAGGTAATCGAGTGAGAGCGCCATGTCGTGCTGCGTATTTGCCAGTCAATTGCCACTGATTGTCGATCTAAATATCTCTTACATCTTGTCGCACGAAATATCCTTCACACAAGCATGATTCGTCATCAATGAAATGATCGCCATATGTTTGCTAGATGTGATATAAATCCGATTGACGCTCCATAAATTCGCTCCGACTATTTCTCTATGACCAGAAAACCGCGCAACCTTGTCGTTGCTACCGCATTCGCGATCGGATTCGCAGCTACGTCCCTTCTGTTCGCCTCGACTGCGTCCTCGGAACCCATTCCGAACGGCTGCACGGCGGATTATTCGGTCGCAAATGAAGTGACCGTGAATTGCGGGCCAGGCGCAGGCAGCGGCACCCACGCGTTCATCCGTTGCCGGGACCTGGGCGGCGTGGCACACACCCGTATCGGCATTCCGATCGGCCCGGAGGGCGGCGCGTCGCGCGCAGTCTGCGCGACCGACGAAACCGGCCCTGCCTGAACCCTTTCCGCTCTCACCTGTGCTCGCGCACGAAGCATGATTGGAAGGATTTCGATGTCTACTGTCTGGAAGCGTTCCACCACCGCTGAATTCGCCTCGAGCCGTGCGGGTCGACACCGCCTGGACCGCACGCCCGCCTGGCGTGGGCTGTGTGCCGCAGCGGCATTCGCCTCGCTGAGCACAGCCATGATGTCGACGGCAGGCACCGCCAACGCCGACATCTTCGGCCTCCCCCTCCCCGTCGATCCGGTCGGCGCCGTCGTCGGCGGCGCCCAGGACCAACTCCCTGCCGTCGGCGCGGCGATCGGCGCGGTGGCACCCGGCGTAGACGTGGCGGGCATCGCCCAGGGCGCGCTCGACACGGCACTGCCCCCGCAGGCCAATGTCGGCAATCCGGTGCGCGACACCTTGCAGTCGATGCTGCCCCATCTGACATGAACAACGATGACCATCTCGAAAGGTTCGCCGTGAACAGCTCTTCGAACGGCTTCGGCGCCGCTTCGGAATCGCCCCATGCCGACTTCCACGTGGAATACCTGTACGGACCGCAGTGGCCTGCCGTCGTGGTGCTGATCGAACGCGCCGCACAGCTGATGGCCGAGGAGCGCGACCGGATCGACGCGGCCGCGCGCGAAATGAATGCCGAGATCGCCGCATTGACCGGCTTCGGCAGCGGCGGCCTGACTCGGCTGCTGTCGAATGCGGGCCGCCAGGGCGGCACCGCCCTGGAGATCGCGGTGCAGACAGCCAAGGACTACGGCCGCCTGCGTAACGTGCAGACCGCCGGACTTGTTGTCGGCCAGGTTGTTTCGCCGGAAACGGACACGACCGACCTGACCACGCTGCTGCAGTCGTTCGGTTCCGTCGCCTCGCCTCGCCGTGGTGCGGCAGGCGGCCACCGCGACGATTCTGCAGGACCTCGTCGGCCGTGGCCGCTTCGTCAGGGCGGTCCACGACGAGCTGATGACACCGTGGCGCACGGCGATCGGCGGGGTGAATTAATAACGGCAGCAATGGGTTGTGGAATTACCGCAGCCCATTGCTACCGATGAATATCGCCGAAAAGCCCGAGGCGAACAGGGCGGTATGCACGCCGGTGGCACAACGTCCTGGCGTGGGATATAGTCGACCCGCTCGCATCTTTTCTGTTCGTGGTGCCGCTGTAACCAGCATTCTTCCCACTCCCGCTCCTGTGATCCACTTTCACACTACGGAGGAACAGTTGAGAATTGCCAGAATTATCGCCGCGCTCGTTGCCGTCGCGGCGGTCGCGCTCACTGCCTGCGGAAAAGATAGTTCGACTGCGTCGTCCGATGCGGCGGCAGCGAGCGGTGACTCGAACAAAGGACAGTTCGTCGCACGGTACGAAGCCGCCGAAGGCGATTTACGGCCGATTCAGCAGATGCTGCAGAACGCAAAACTGCTCGAAACCGTCGCCGAGGACTCGAACGGTCTGCTCAAACTACCGTCCGACATTTCGGTGGTCGGCAAATCGTGTGGTGTGCCGAACGCCTTCTGGACGCCGGACGACCAGACCATCACGATGTGCTACGAGTACGCCGACATGTTGCAGCGCGCGTTCGCCAAGGACAAGGACCAGGCACAGTCCGTCGACAAGGAAGTGATCGGCGCGATGACCGCCGTCTACTACCACGAGCTCGGCCATGCGGTCATCTCGACGTACCAACTGCCCGTCACCGGCCGGGAAGAGGACGCGGTCGATCAGCTCTCCGTGGTCATCCTGTCGAGTGGACCCGAGGAGATGCAGCAGATGATCCTCACCGTTGCCGACGCGTGGCGTCGCATGGCAGCCGACGACAACGAGCTGAACGCAGACACCTTCGCCGACGAGCACTCGCTCAACGCACAGCGCGAGTACAACTTCATGTGCTGGGCATACGGCTCCAACCCGGACAAGTACGCGTCGATGGTCAGCAATGGTCAACTGCCCGAGGCGCGCGCCGAACGGTGCCCCCAGGAATTCGACGCTATGCAGAACGCGTGGTCAGTCCTGCTCTCCGACCACCTCAAATAGGTTAAGCGCGAGGCGGATCCGTCGGCACCGTGGCTCCTGCGGAACCAGGGCGGTTGATGTACACCGTGACCGTGGCGGCGCCGTTTCCGGCGACGGTGACCACCCTGGCACCCGGCGGCGAGGTCACGGTGCCGCCCTCGACGCGGACCTGGTAACCGTTCGGGTAGTGCAGGTCGGAGACGTAGATCTCGGTCGGTGCGGACGTGGTGCGTGGGACGTATCGGTAGGCGAAGTCGCCGTTGGCAGGATCGAAGAACATCCGGTCGGGGGTGCCTGCCGTGGCTCGAGGATAGGTGCGCACCAGGTCGCGGCCGATGATGCCGAGGAACGGGTCCGGTTTGGGGCCGTTCGGGCCGAAACTCGAGGCGTAGTGCCAGTATTGCCAGCCGATGAAGCGTTCGTCGGCGCGCGCCAACGTGTTCCGCAGCACCGTTGCGTCACCATCGCCGAATTCGGTGATGAGCGTGGGGATTCCGGTTCTGCGGGTGAACGCGTCGATGTTGCCCCAGGTCTTGTCCTGCTGCACCGGGCACACGCCGCGCAGTTCCTCGGGCAGGCCGAGGTAGATCGCCAGCTGGCTGGGGATGCAGTAGTCGTGCGGGGCGAAGACGATGTCGGGTGAGGTGATCGGCGGGTTCTTGCCCAGGTTCGTCGGCATAGTCTCGTTCCATGTCACATTCGGCTCCCAGAAGACCGGGATGTCGGCGTTGCGGGCACGCACGGCATCGGTCAGCTTCTGCATCGCCGCTTGATATTTCGCGTCGAACCGGGGGCACCCGTTGGGGAAGCAGCTCAAAAATGAGGAACCGGGCCATGGTTCGTTCATCAGCTCGATGCCGAGCACGCCTGCCCGACCCTTCACCTTCGCGGCCAAGGCAGCCAGCGCGTCACCCAGATAGTTGAGCACCCCGTTGCTGTTGTCCCACACCTCGTCCCAGCCTCGGTTCATGCTCGGCATCAGGTAGTACAGCGGGAAGCCCGGATTCGGTTCGAGGGCGCCGGGCCGTGAGCGCAGCGACCATTCCGGAAAGCCGTTGCCGCCCCAGATCTTCGACAGTCCGTCCTGGTGATGGTCGAGCAACGTGTAGATGCCTTGCGCCGCAAGCGTGTCGACCGTCCGTACTATCCGATCCAGGTAGGCGGTGTCGAGGACGCCGCGTGTCGGCATCAACCCGGCGAAGTTCACACCGAGCCGCACCGTGTTGAACCCGTGCCCCGCAAGGAGTGCCGCGTCCTTGTCGGTGACCGTGAAGCCGTCGCCGGGTTCGAGATAGGGCGCGTCCTTGTCGACGTTGTTCACACCATGCAACAGGACGGTGCGGCCGCTCGCGTCGACGAGATACCTGCCCGCGGCCTGGATCCGGCTGATCGCCCCTTCGACAGGAGCGGATTGCGCCGGGGGTGCCACCACCAGCGACCACCCGAAGGCGAGGACAGCGACACCGGCCAGCCACCGCCGCCCGCCGAAATATTGTTTCAAATACCTTGTGCGCATTGCCATTTCGTGTCCGATCGCGAGTTAATGGTCACACGTCCAGTTTGTCCGACAACCACCCACCGCGTTCGGTTTTCCGCACTTTCGACCGAAGCAGGACCGCTAACGCAAGACCTCGGCGATATCGGCGGCAGCGGTCATCAGCACCAGCACGGGCACCACTTTCGCCGGAGGGATGTGATACACACCGCGGCCTTGCTGTTCGACGATGCGCGCCGAGGTCAGCGCACGCAGATGGTGATGCAGCTGACCCGCCGAGCTGAGCCCGACGGCCTCGGCGAGTTCGACTCCGGTCCGCGCACCGTCGAGCAACACCTCCACCAGCGCGAGCCGTACCGAATGCCCCAGCGCGGCAAGCACTTCGACCCGCGCGTGCGCAGGCAGCTGGCGCACCGCACCTGCGCTGTACTGGATCGTCCAGTCGATCTGGCCGCCGAGGTCGACGCTGCCGCCGTACCGGATGAACCCACGAGCGTCGTCCTCGACGGGACGCTGCGATTCCAGCGCAGCGATCCGCGCTTCCAGTTCGGCGAGCTTGGCGTCGACATCGGTCATAATGCGCAGGTTAACTGTGCCAGTGCGGCAGGCTCCACCATGGCCTGAAACAACAGCTCCTGTTCGCGCAGCTCTTTCATCGCCGCGAGCCACGTCTCCCCTGGCATCCTCCGGTTGAGCAGCACCGCGGTCGCAACGGTCCCGTCGGTGCGCCGCAGATAGATCGCGTCCGTCAGCACACCCACCAATGAACCGCCTTTGAACCCGATCGCCGCATACCCCGCAGGCGGCTCCTGCCACTCCAATTGCGCGCGAGCGATATCCGCGCCCGCGCCGAATGCACCCGTCGCGAGCGACCGGTGCAGCGCCGTCAGCTGACGGGCCGACGCCGCATGCGTGGTCTCCACCCAGGCCAACTGGGCGTCGAACGATGGGATCGGTCTCGACTGCACCGCAACCCGATAGAGCGGATCATTCGCATACCGCTGCGCCGCCGCCCACGCATCGACCCCCGGCTCGGACAACCGAATCATCATGCCGAGCAGCGAAGGCGGCACAAACCCCTGCCATCCACCCGCCGCGGCCGCATCGATCAGCGCTTGATCGCCGAGCCGGTTCCGCAGGTAGTCGGGCGTAGCGTTGTCGCTCTCCCGGATCATCGCGCTGACCATCTCCGCAATGGTCACACTATCCCCGGGCAACCGACTCCGTGCGTGCTCGTGCGCTCCACCATCGGTACCGGGTAGGTACCACCGCTCCCACTCAGCGACCGGCACCCGCTCCTGCGGATCCAGCGTGCCCGCCGCGACCGCCCGCGCGTAAGCCGCCAAGTGCACCACTTTGACCGCCGACGCGATCGGCTGCTGCTCGTCTCCTCGGCGCTCCGCCACTCCCCCGACCCCGTTGTCGACGAGAACCGAAATGTTGTCCGGCTCTTCGTGAATCCGCCCCAGCCACTCGTCCGCCGACCCGACCCCCGCCTTGGGCGCAGGCCCGCACGCTTCAGCGTGCGCTTTACCCGACCACCCCACGACCAGCCCCACGATCAGCCCCACGGCCAACGCGGCCGCTACTGCCATCCGATGAAACATGACCCCTCCGTAATTCCGTAATTCCGCAATAACGAACAATCGTCACCGTACCTGCACCCGCGGCGAACGTCGAGTGCGGGCCGGAGGCACCGCTCAACGGGGCAGTTCGGCGGTGCGTAGCGCGCGAGCGCACAGCCCGACGACAGGGCCGAGCGCGATCAGGGCAGCGCTGGCCGTGAACACCGGACGCGTTCCCCACGCGGCGATGGCCGCGCCGGTCACCGGGTAGGTCAGTGGGGCCAGGCCGACTTGCAAGAGGCTGAGCACGGCGGTGACTCGGCCGAGATAGGCCGGATCGGCGGACGTCTGCAGGAGCGCCGCGCCCAGCGCGCTGCCGAGGCCTGCGGTGATCCCGAAGATGATGGCGGCGCCGACAGCCGCGGACAACGTCGGCGTGAAGGCGATCGCACCGATCGCTGCGGCGGCGAGGACCAGGCACACCTGCTGCACCAGGCCGGCGCGCGGGAGCCGACCGCGCACCGTGAGCAGCAGCGAAGAGACAGCAGCACCGACGCCGAAGGCGCCGACAATCCAGGCGTAACCCGTTGCACCCCAGTCGCGTTCACTGGCCAGCAGCGGTGCCCCGATGTTCAATGGGCCGGTGAAGCCGAGTTCGCAGATCGCCAGGACAACAACCAGCGGCCCGAGTATCCGATCGCGGCAGCTGTAGCGCAGACCGTCGATCAAGTCGTCCCAAGCGTTTCCATCCGGCCTCATGCCGTCGTCATGATCCGGGACCGGCGTCATCCGCACTGTGATCAGCAGCGGCAGCGATACCGTGAACAATGCCCCGGCGACAACGAAAGCCAGGGCCGGACCACCCAGTGCCATCGCAAGCCCACCGAGCGGCGAGCCACCGATGAGTGCCGCCCGAGTGGCCAGCCCACGCAAACCTTGTACTCGCGCAAGCTGATCCGGCCCGGTGATGCGCGGCGGCAGCGCGCCCACCGCAGGCAGGAAGAGGGCTTCCACCGTGCCGAAGACCAGTCCGACCACCACCAGCAACCACACGCCGGGTGTCGTCACCGCAACGACGCCCGCCGCGGCGAGCATCACCACGCAGCGCGTCAAGTCGCTGCCGATCAACACTTTTCGCGGGCCGAACCGGTCGGCAAGCACGCCCCCGCCGAGCATCAGCACCGCTCTCGGCACCGACGCCGCGGCCAACACCAGCCCTGCTTGCACCGGACCGGCGGCCTGAATCGCCGCCCAGGAGAGCGCGAGAAAGTACACGTTGTCGCCGAGCAGGGAGCAGACGAACGCACCGAGCCAGCGCAGGACGTTCGCGTCTCGATAAGCGGGCCTTGCCGTTTGGATCGTTGTCGCCGTCACGCGACACTCCTCAGGGTCGGTACGGGAATCCGTAGAGGTGCAACGCGACCTGCTCGCGACCCACGGTGTCGCCGGCGTCCTCCGCCGCTCGGCCGCGCTGCTGCCAGCGACGAGCAACGGCGGCGATCTCCTCGGCCAACTCGGCCAGCTCGGCCGCCGTCAGCCGCGGCAGGTACTCGGCACTGAACGCGGCGTCCGTCCACTCCTTCGACCACGCCGACTGCTGATCGAGGAAGGCGCCGTACCGCTGTGTACGCGTCGCGAGCAGCTGCCGTGTCACCTCACCGACCACCGCCGCGCCCTCCGGATCGCCGACGAAGTCCGAGCCGCGGAAGCTCCATCCCTTGTCCGACACCGGCTTCCACCACCGCTCGCGCCCGTCCGTGCCGAGCTCCGGCGCCTCGACGATGAAGCCGTGCGCCGCCAGCTTCCGCAGGTGATAGCTCACCAGGGACACTGCCTCGTCGACCTGGTCGGCAAGCTGTGAGGCGGTCGCGGCGCGAGCCGTGGACAGCGCCCGGTACAGCGCGATACGGAGGGGATGCGTAAAGACCTTCAGCGCCTCGAGATCGGTGATGGTCGGCGTGAATTCCCTTGCCATGCTCCGAGATTAGATACGAAAGGAAAATTGCGCAATAAATTTTGCGCAATTGAGCGACAGACGAGCCAGGGCCGAGGTCTACTCAGCCCTGGCCCGCTTGGCGCTAAAGAGACTGCATAGCAATGCTTTTCGAGCCTCAGCAGCGCCCGGGTCTATGCGGTGGACTTCCCGACGCGGGCCCCCGCGATGGTTGCGAGCGTGACTGCGGTGAGGATCAAGAGGCCCTCGATGGTGTGCACGATGTTGCCGAAGGTGTCGACGGCCATCATGTGCAGGACGTGGTCGCCGCCGGCGAATCCGAGGGCGGCGACCAGTAGGTAGAACGGTCCGCAGAACCACGCGTAGGCGATGGCGCGGTGGCGTTGCGGCGCGAGGGCTAGACCGGCCAGGCCGGTGAGCAGGTGGAACAGGGCGTGCCAGCCGTTGACGGTCACGGGGATGAACCCGAGGAACTGAATCGTGCAGGACTGCATGTGCCCACCGAATGCCATGTCGGGGTAGATACCGAAGGCGATCACGCCGTTGGTGGTGAACCAGGCTCCGATCAGGAACACGAAGAACTGCAGCGGCGTGCTGAAGACGGCGATGACGTAGCGCAGCGCCAGCGTGCGAAAGGCCTCGAACGAGGCTTCGGTAAGCGACAAGGCGCGATCGGCGGTGGCTCCAGATTCGCTCATCGCGTCACCGCCGAGGCGCTGAGCTGGCAGTATCCGGCTTCCGCGCCAAACATCCGCGTGATACGCCAAGTCTGAGTTTGTCTCATACATACAGACAGTACCGCCTCGGGCGAGCTATATGTAACCACTGGTTTCATCAATCACTCGCCTCAGCTGATTTGGGCAGACGCAGCGAGAAAATCGGGTGCCGCCCGGTTCACCGCCGCACAGTCGATGTATTCCATGTAGCCGCGGGAATCCGGTCGTCGACGCCGACACTTGGTACGTGAAGAAATCGAGCGGCACCTTGGCGCCGTCACTCCCCCATCCATGATGTGATGGCACATGTGGTCCGATCGGACCGACACGACCGCTAGGACATGACATGGCCGATGATGATGCGGCGCTCGAGCAGCTGATCGATACGTACTGTGCGGCGTGGAGCGATCCCGATCCGGAGCGCAGGCGCGCATTGCTGAGCGAAGTGTGGGCGGACGGGGCGACCTACACCGATCCGACGGTGCATGCGGCAGGAGCCGACGAGTTGCTCGCTCATATCGCGACCGTGTTCGCGCGGCGGCCAGGCACCACCGTCGTTCGGACGAGCAAGGTCGACGCCCACCATGGCGTTGCCCGCTTCGCCTGGCATGTGGTGCTGGCGGACGGGACGGCGTTGCCGGACGGCATCGACTTCGTCGAATTCGACGGACTCGAGCGCATTCGGCGGATCGTCGGGTTCTTCGGGCCGGTCGCACCGACGGTGTAGGTCGAACGCTCAGCGAGCGGCCAGCCAGGCACGGAAGCCCGCGGCGTCGAATTCCGTGCCTGCCAATCCAGGATTCGCACCGGAAGACAGCACGGTCACGCTGGTGCGAGACCACGCGAACCAGGTGTGCGTCGGATAGTCGAGCAACAGGCGCGCGTCGCCCCGTGGTCCGCCCGTCTCCTCGTCCCCGGTCGCCATCGCCTGTGGTCGATAGGGCGGCGCCGAGGCGAGCTGCACCGTGTCGGTGCCACTGCGCCCTGCGATGCGAACCGGCACAGCGATATAGGACGCAGTGCCCGCGGCGTCGAGGGTGGGCGCGACGTCGTCACGGAACCGTGGATTGGTGGCGTACACCATGACTGGCGCACCGACGCGCCGGAGTGACTCCGCCCCACCGGCATTCGCCCCCTGCTGCGAGCGCAGGAAAGGCTGGGCGAGCCGCTGCACCGCCGGAGTGCCGATCGCCTCGTCGACGACGTCGACATCCGGCTCGCTGTCCCACTTCGCCGTTGGCACACCATCATTCGCACAGCCCGCGACAGACGAGCCGAGCACTACCAGGCCGATCAGAAGTCGTAATACCGGTTGCTTCATCGTGATCCGATGCCGTAGTCCTCGCCGAACCAGATCCAGTTCGGGTTTCGGGTGTAGGAGTCGATCGACTGCGTGACACTGCGCCGCGAAGTCGGCCAGGGATCGCCATAGGTGATCGTGCCTGCGTCCGCGTCGAACCCGTAGATGACCTGCGCGTGCCCGCCACCCGCGGTCCATGCGATGCCGGTGAGGATCGGCCGACCGGCCGAGATCTCGTCGGCGACCCTGCTCATGGACAGCGGCGCGCCTACGGACGCGTCGAGGCCGATCTTCCGGAACGCCGCGGCGATTTCTTCTAGGGAGGCCTGCTGATCAGGGCAGGCACCGTCGGCACCGGCACCGTGCACCAGCGCGCAGTACCGGTTCTGGCTGATCGGCTTGTCCAGATAGGTGGCGATGGACGAACCGTCGGCGGCCCAGCACCACTGATCGGCGGCCTGGGCCTGCTGGAGGTACGGCAGGGTATGCGCACCGAAGACGGCGGACCGAAAGTCGGGCACCGGGGGGAGATTCGGCGTCACCGCCAAGCCGTTGGAATGCCCCGCAGTGCCCTCGGCCGGATCAGCGACGGCGGATCCATGCAGTGCGAGGGCAATACACAGCGCGGCAGGGCAGCACAGCAATTTCCATCTCAGCCGCACGTTTCATCCTTCCGGGCGGAAATGCCTTGGGACGGTACCCATCCCCCGGCCATGCCGCAATACCGTCAAGGAGAAATAAACACGGCGTGGGCGACTTGGGTGAATTTACCTGCGGGACACTGCGGGTAACGATTACTTAAACAAATCAGGGTGACTTATTCATTGTCGCCTTCTCCGACCTCTGGAACACTCCTTCCTCAGTTCACAGATCGTTCCGTCTGGAATCGATAGAGATTCACTCCCGCATGCGGCCGATGCCCCATGTCCAGATCAGGAGGAACCGTGCAGTTTTCGCGTTTGTCCGCTTTGTTGGTATGCGCGGTCGGGGTAAGCCTCGCCGCGCCCGGCATCGCGAACGCCGATCCGGACCCGGCCGTCCCCGGCCTCAAACATCACGCATTCGGGCTCGACCGCGCGGCCGCCAAGGACAGCCTCAGCCGGGACACCACCGTGGGACTCGCGCTCCCGGTGCAGGTCGGCGCGGTCGGCGCCGCGCCTGCCGCATACTCCTTGCAGCAGTACGCATTACCCGCGGGCGACCAGGGCCAGGTCGGCTCCTGCGTCACCTGGGCAACCGGATACACCGGGTACGGAATCCTGATGAACGAGCAGCAGATCAGCGGCGCTCCGATGGCCCCGATGTTCATCTACTCGCAGATCGCGCAGGGCAATGATCAAGGCACCTACGCCGGAGTCGCGTTGCCGCTGGAACAGTCACAGGGCATCGACACCAAAGCCGACTATTGGCAAGGCGATTTCGACTACACGACCCAACCCGACGCCGCGGAACGCGCGAATGCCGCACACTACCGACTCTCCGGCGCCGCAGATCTCACCAAGGGTGACATCGTCGCGAACATCAAGAAATCAATCGCCTCCGGCCTACCCGTGCCGATCGGATTCGAGGTGCGCGAAAGCTTCGAAAACCTCGACAGCAGCAACGACAACTACAATCCGGCGCCGAACGAGAAAATCCTCGGCGGCCACGAGGTGACCATCGTCGCCTACGACGCCAAAGGGGTCACCATCGAGAACTCCTGGGGACCGCACTGGGGCAAGAACGGATTCTTCACCGCCTCCTGGTCTTTCATCACCGGAAACGATGTGAACGAAATCCATTCGATGGGCCGACTGGTCCCTGCCTGATCGGTGCCGACCTGCTACTCCGACGCGTGCGTCCCGATGTCCGGCCCCCAGAGGTTGATTCGTGCCTCCAGGGGCTGGATGTGGGACACATAGATGCCGTGGAGTAGTTCGCGGGCGATCTGGTGTCGTAGGTCGATCTCTTCCACCGCCAACACGATCATCTGCAGTTCGCTGAGGAACTGGTCACGCTGCTGCGGCAGTCGCGCCCGCTCGTCGGGGACGAGACACGGACTACACCGCAGGTCCTCGTATGTGCGGTGGATCAGCTGATCGGTGGTGTCGATCTCCTCGGAGATCCACGCGAGAAATTCCTCCGGTGAGCTGCCGACAGACAGGATGTCGCGGACCACCGGGATGCCCGCGACCTCGCGGATCAACTCGTCGAGCTTGCCGTTGGCGCGTCGCCAGCCGGGGAAATCACCGGCGTCGTAGGCGTCTCGCGCCTCGATGTCGATGTTCTTCTGGCGGAAGTGGAACGGTTGGGTCTGCGCGAGCTGGTCGCGCTCGAGTAGCAGCAACAGTTTGGTGAGGGTCGCTGACCTGTCCTCGAATTCGGCGAGGTCCAGCTCCGACGTGCCACTCACGACTCCGCCCTGCTAACGCTCGGCCTGGTCGCCGCGACCGTCAGCCCACCACGCATCTGCCTCGATGCCGCTGGAATGACCGCCCCAACCATGTTCTCGCCAAAGTCATCTCGTCGTGTCGCCGACAGCCCACTCGACAAACCCCCACAGTGGACCTCCCGCACACCGCGTGCCGTCGGTCCACATGGCCATGTGTTCGTGCAGCCGAAATCGATGGTATATCCAGGCCGCTCGCCACCGCGCCCCTAAAACCATGGGACTGGCAGCTAGTTCGGCGTGTCGCCCTCGAACTCCATGTTCTCGGCTTGGTCCTCGGTGCCGGTCGCGGGCTGCTCCTTCGGATCCGGCGCGGCGTCCGCATGCTCGGTCTCGGTGTCCTCGGGCTGGTTCGAAGCCGGTTCGGCGGTCATGGCTTCCAGCATGCACCACCTGCGGGGTCGAACGGAGGTCGAACGGTAGGATTGCGAACTACTGGCAGTGCCCGCGAGAGGGGTAGCAGAACCGGAGGTGCGTAGCGTGCCGAGCGCTGGACGACCACCGCGCTTGTCCCTGGAGGCGATCCTCGCCGCCGCCGACCGCATCCTGGAGGCGGACGGGCCCGACGCACTGTCGATGCGACGGCTGGCCAGCGACCTCGGTAGTGCGCCGATGGCGCTGTACTACCATGTGCGCGACAAGGATCAGCTGCTGCTGCTCCTGCTCGAGGCGCACGCCCAACGCATGCCACGCCCAGACTTTCCCGAGGACCCGCGGGAGCGACTCCTCGCGGCGGCGGTCACGCTGTACGAACTGCTCGCCGAACGCCCGTGGATCGTCGAGGTGCTCACCGGCGACGACCTCATCGGGCCGTCCGCGCTCTGGATCGTCGATCTGATGGTCGGCGCCGCCATCGACTACGGTTGCGCGCCCGACGACGCCGTCTTCGTCTATCGAACGCTGTGGTTCTACATCGTCGGCAACCTGATCGTCCGAGTGAACAGCGCCCGACGCCGAGCCCGCAGCGACAACCCGGCGTACCACGAGCAGGTCATCGGCACCCTCACCGCCACCACCCACCCGCACCTCGCAACAGTCGGCGATCGCTGGTCCGAGCTCAACGCCCGCGACCTGCACCGAGCGGGACTCACGGCCATCGTCGACGGCTTACTACCACCCCGCCCGGCGGACGTATAGTCGCGCCCACCAGCCGCGCCTACACAGGTCTGGTAGAGAGCAGAAGATACTCCCCGGCTCTACGGTTGCCTACGCGAGTACGGCATCTCGGGGTTTGCAACGGATTAGCGCGATTGCCTCGCCTGCCGTACCCGACCGAACTCCGCAGTCAGGTGAGTATCGTCCAAGTCCCAGCCGGGTCATCTGGCTGCGGTTCCGTTTCGAGAGCTTCAAGATCAAAGCCCCTGTGCCGCACACTTTTTGAGTTCCCGCACACGATTTGGCATGCCAGATCGTGTGCAGGAAGACAGGAAGTGCGCGGGAAGACAGAAGGTGTGCGGTTGCGAGGGGTTTACGATCAAAACTCGAAGTCCGCACCGGTTCTGTGGATTCGCACTGGTTCTGGCGGCTAGGAGGGGTGCGGGTCCATAGTGGGGGTGCAGGTTTCGGGGGTTGGGCGGCGCTGGCTGCGGTTGCTGGCCCCCGAGGTGCCCGCGATCCCGACATGTGGGATCGACTGGCGCGTTTCGCATAAACTGGGAACCGGTGGCGGGGCTTCTCGGGCGATGGGGCCGTGCAGATATAAGTTGCGTGCCCTGACCAATGTCGACCGAGGCAGTGGGGCCATCGACAAGGCGGGACCAGCAGGTTATTCCCGCACGGCTCCGATGCCGCCACCAGTTCCCAGTGATCAGTTGACCATCTGCCGAGGAGATGCCCGTTGGCAGAACTCAACCACTCGATGCCTCCATTCTCGACGGGCCCAATCACTCCACGGCATTTAGCTGACCGGGGTCAGGGAGACGTGCCAGAAGTCGGCGTAGCGTCCACCTTTGGCCAGCAGTTCGTCGTGGCTGCCTGCTTCTACGATCTGGCCGCCGTCCAGGAAGACGATGTGGTCGGTGCGTTGGACGGTGCGCAGTCGGTGCGCGACCATCACTACGGTTCGGCCTGCCATCAGGCGTTCGATGCCTGCGTGGACGGCCGTCTCGTGCACTGGGTCCAGTGCGGAGGTCACCTCGTCGAGCAGTACTACGGGTGCGTTCTTCAGGAGTGCTCGTGCGATCGAAACCCGTTGCCGTTCACCGCCGGACAGCAGTGCGCCGCCCTCGCCGACATTCGTCGACCAACCGCCGGGCAGTCGCGCGATCACCTCGTCCAGCTGGGCTGCGGTTGCCGCCGCGCGCACGTCGGCATCGTCCGCATCGGGGCGGCCTAGGCGCACGTTCTCCTCGATAGTGCCGTCGAACAGGTAGACGTCCTGAAAGACGATGGCGATCCGGTCCATCAGGACCTCGGTGCTGATCTCGCGCACATCGACGCCGCCCATTCGCACCACGCCCGCATCCACGTCATAGAACCGCGCAAGCAACTGCAGCACAGTGCTTTTCCCCGCACCCGACGGACCGACGATGGCGAGCCGCTGTCCCTGCGGCACGGACAACGACACAGCGTCCAGCACGGCGCGGTCGCCATGCTGGAAGGTGACGGAGTCGAATTCCAGATCATGGCGTTGCGGAACGATCGGCGCGCCCGGCTCCGGCAGCGGCGCGGTGTGCAACACTGCATCGAGTGCAGCCAGTTCAGCGCGGGCGCCACGCAGTTTGCCGCCGACCTCGGCCAGCGACAGCAGCGGGTCGGCGCACCGGGCGCCGAGCACCAGGATCGTCAAAACCTCAGCGGCACCGATGTTTCCGCCGAGCACCAGGTAGGCGCCGAGCACAAGCAGAACGGTGAACACCGCCTGGACGGTCAGCGCAAGGCCGACCACGCCGGGCAGCGCCGTCACGGTCGAGCGGCGTGCCGCGCGCTGCACGTCCCGCAACGCGCGGTCGAGCAGGCGGAATCGCTCGGTGGTCCGACCGCCGGCACGCAGCACCGGCTGAGCCTGGAGATACTCGACCACGCGCCCGGTCGCTTCCCGGCTGCGCTCGACGCTGTCCTGGTCGGCGGCAGCCATCGATCGTCCAGTCCAGATCTGCACCGCGACGACGATCGGCGCGGCCACCACTGCGGCGAGGCCGAGTTGCCAATTGAAGGCGAGCATCACGACGACGATCGTCAAGGGCGTCACACTGGCCGAGACGAGCGGGGCCAGCAAATGCGCGATCACGCTCATCGCTTGCAGCACACCGCGACTGGCCAGCACCGACACCTCCCCGACCCGGCCGGGCGTGTACCAGCCGATGGGCAACCGGGCCAGATGATCACCGAGCCGGTAGTACATCCCGCGCAACAGCGTGGTCCCGACCTGGAACCCGGACAGGTCGCTGCGATACCGCAGCACCGCGTAAGCCGCGACGGCCGCGCCGAACGCGAGCAACCAC
The DNA here is from genome assembly GCF_043197455.1 of Nocardia sp. NPDC049149. Lineage (NCBI taxonomy): Bacteria > Bacillati > Actinomycetota > Actinomycetes > Mycobacteriales > Nocardiaceae > Nocardia > Nocardia sp. NPDC049149. The sequence goes on along the minus strand of NZ_JBICTD010000004.1, from coordinate 464,857 downwards.
GGCACCACATCGCCGGGTTCGCTGCCGAACAGTGCCCGCAGCACCGGAACCAGCAGCGCATAGGACAGGCCTTCGACGATCCCGGTGATCGTCATCAAGACCACCGTGCGTCGCACCGGCGCGGCGTACTCGGTGCCGAGCACGCGCAACAGCATTCGAATCATCGGACGTCGTCTCCTTGCACTGCGTGGGACTGCCAGAAGGCAGCGAACTTTCCGTGGTTGGCCAGCAGTTCGGCGGGCTTGCCGCGTTCGACGATCGCCCCGTTCTCCAGCAGCGCGACAGTGTCGGCGTCGGCGATCGTTTCCCAGCGGTGGGCGATCACGAGGATCGTCCGATCGCCGCCCAATGTCGTCAGAGCGCCGCGCACCGCCTGTTCGGTCTGCGGGTCGGCGAACGCGGTCGCCTCGTCGAGCACCAGGATCGGCGCATCGGCAAGCAGTGCGCGGGCGATCGAGATCCGTTGTGCCTCACCGCCGGAGAGCTTCACCTCGTCGCCGAGCACCGTGTCGTAGCCATGCGGCAGCTCGAGAATCCGGTCGTGGATGTTCGCCAGCCTGGCGACGCGAACCACGTCGTCGAGGTCGGCGTGTGGCACTGCCAGCGCGATGTTGTCCGCGACCGACGCGCGCAGCAGCCGCACATCTTGGAAGACGAAAGAGACCAGCCGATAGAGCTCCCTGCTGCCGAGCTCACGCAGGTCGACGCCACCGAGGACGACCGAACCTGCGGTCGGGTCGAAGAATCGCGGAAGCAGCTGAACCAGCGTGGATTTCCCGCTGCCCGAGGCGCCGACGATCGCGGTGACCGTGCCGGGCTCGAGCACCAGGTCGATCCCACGCAGCACTTCCCGCTCGGCGTCGTATCCGAACCGAACACCGCGCAGTTCCACCCGATGCCCCTGCGGTGGTACAGGTCGCGCAGGTTCCGGAAGTGGCTGGACCGCAAGCACATCCCGGATCCGCGTCACCGCGCGCCCGGCGGCCTGCAGATCGTCGAAGCCGTGGCCGAGGGCCGCGACCGGAGCGGTCAGGCCGAGTCCGAGCAGCAGGAACGGCAGCAGGTCAGCCGGGGCCATGCCGCCGCCGGTGATCAGCGCCGCACCGCCGACCAGCACGACGAGCAGCACGAACGGCGGCGACAGCGCCAGCTGCATTCCCGCGGCGATGCCGGACATGCCGCGCACCCACCGCAGGAAGGTGTTGACGAAATCGTCTGCGGCCGTGCGGAATGCGCGGTGCGCACGCTCACCGCCGCCGAACGCCTTCACCACCGCGATGCCTTGCACGAACTCGACGACGGAACTCGCGATCCGCCCCATCGCCGCATCGAACTCCTGCTGTTCGCGCGTGCGGGCCGCGGTCATCATGAGCGGCACCAGCGCCACGGCGAGCACCACCGGTATCAGGGTGATCAGCGTGAGCCGCCAGTCGATCGTGAACAGATAGATCAGCGAAACCACCGGCACCACGAACGCCGAGACCAGCTCGCTAGGCGTGTGCGCGATCAGGGGATGCACCGCACTCACGTCCTCCCCCACCACTTTTGCCAGCTCACCGGTGCGGCGCCGGGAGAACCAGCCGATCGGCACACTGCCGAGCCGCGCGGCCAGTTGCCTGCGGAAAGCCAACTGCACCTTGCCGTCGACCAGGTGCCCGACCCCGGACGATGCGGCGGTGAACACCAGTCGGACCAGCAGGCCGACCGCGCCGACGGCCACCACCTGCCAGACGTGATCGTGATCGATCGGGCTCGGCGCCAACAGCGTTCGCCCCAACTCCACGACGGCAAGCAACGGCGCCAAGCCCGCGAGGGCGCCGATCACCTGCAAGACCACCACGGCGGCAAAGCCACCCAGATGGGGTCGCAACAACCCGGCCACGCTCGGTTCCGTCCCGGAACCGGCATCCGATCGTGGCGGGGCAAACTCCCCCGCCTCGGCGAGTTCGATGGTGCTCATCGCTCCCTCATCCTTTTTAGTACGCGTACGAATACGGTACCTCGAGCAGCAGAGCTGAGCCACTGATCAGTCACCCGGGCCGACGATCACCACCGAACTCGGTGGGGTTCACCGCTTTCGACCAGGTGCTAAGGGATGAGCACGAGCTTCCCTGGAGCGTGCCCCGCGAGGCCGACCTCGTGCGCCTTCGCGGCTTCGGCGAGCGGGAAGGTGGCGTCGACGATGACGCGCAGTGCGCCGGATCCGGCACGGTCGACGAGATCACCACGGGCGGCGGCACGAACCTCGGCGCCCGCATCCTCGCCCGGGCCATAGCCGAGCACCTTGATGCCAGACTCCGCGCGGCGCGGCGACCCGGTGATCGAGGCGATGCGGCTGCGGTCGGCGACCAGTTCGAGCGAAACGTCCAGCGCCTCGTCGGTACCCGCGAAATCCACTGCGGCACTGACGCCTTGCGGCGCGGCAGCACGCACCCGGTCGGCGAGCCCGGGACCATAGGCGACCGGGCTGGCACCGAGCTCGCGCAGCAGCGCGTGGTTGCGCTCGGCGGCAGTGGCGATCACCGTCGCTCCCGCGGCGGCCGCAAGCTGCACAGCCATGAGGCCGACCCCACCGGCTCCGCCGTGCACGAGCACCGTATCGCCTGCCGTCACGCCGGTGACCTGCAGCGCATGAAATGCGGTGGTGCCGGTCAGGATCAGCGACCCGGCCTCGGCCCACCCGAGTTCGGCGGGCTTGGCGATGAGCGAGGTCGCCGGCGCCGTGACGTAGTCGGCATAAGCGGCGGTCACCGGGTACACGACGACCTCGTCACCGACCTGCACGTCGGTCACCTCGGCGCCGACCTCGGTGACGACGCCTGCGCACTCCAGCCCGATCGACGGCATCGACGCGGCGATCCCGGCGGCGTCCTTGTGGTCGTCGTCCACGTCGTGGAAGGCCCCGCTGTAGATCTTCCAATCGATCGGGTTGACTCCCGCGGCCCGCACCTCGACGACCACACCGTCGGCGGCCGCGCGCGGGGTCGGCACCTCGAGCACGGTGAGCACATCGGGTGTGCCGTAGGCGGTCGGTCGCACGATCCTGGGCATGACTGAACTCCTCTGTTGATAGTGGTGATGGCCTGCGCGCTCCGCTGGGGGCGGCGTGACCGATCGGGTGTCGAGAGCGGCACATCCGCTCACCAGAACTCCCGAGACTCAGTATTGATGTCCTCGGGCATAATGCCCAGTGCATTGTTGGTAAGGAATAGTTGCGCTAAACGCACGAATGGGGTTGATCGTGGCAGAAGATCTGGATCTCAATCTGCTGCGGGTGTTCGACGCGCTGCTCGACACCGGCAGCGTCAAGGAGGCCGCGGTGCGCCTGCACCTGTCCGCGCCCGCAACCAGCCGTGCGCTGAGCCGGTTACGCCGCGTGATGAACGACCCCATCCTGGTGCGGGCGGGCCGCGGCCTGGTGCCGACGCCGTTCGCCCAGCGCTCGGCCGCCACCGTCAAAGCGCTGCTCGACACCGCGGACCGGCTGCGCACCGATCCCACCGACCGCGACCCGCGCTCCTGGCGGCGCACCTTCGCCATCCGGATCAACGACGCCCTCGTTCCGGTCCTCGCGCCCCGCCTCACCCGCCGGGTCGCCGGCGAGGCACCCGGTGTTCGACTGCGCTTCGTCGGTCAGGAGTCCGAGGAGCTCGACCCGCTGCGCGACGGCTCGATCGACCTCGACATCACGGTCGCCGATTCGCCGCCGCCGGACATCCACACCTCGACGTTGTTCACCGATCATTTCGTCGCGGTCGTCGCCGCCGACTCCCAGCTCGGCCAGGCCCCGCAACTGTCCGTCGACGACCTGTGCCGCTATCCGCACGTCTCCGCCTCACGCCGCGGCCTCGTCCGTGGTCCGCTCGACGACGCGCTGGAACAGATCGGGCGCACCCGCCACGTCGCGGCGGTTGTTCCGTCCTATGCCGTTGGCGCCCTGATGGCTCTGGAACAGGACGTCATCTGCCTCGTGCCGCACGTGACTGCCGCGCATCTGGCCGACCGCGGTGTCCCGCTGCGCCTGCACGAGGTGCCGTTCGACCTCCCGACCGCCGATGTCGAGATGCGCTGGCACCGCCGCGTCGACGATGACGCCGCCTCACGTTGGTTGCGCGACCGCATCCGTTCGGAGATCCACCCGTTCACCCGGACCAACTCGACCGATCACGAACACCTGGCGACAAACGAGTGAAAATTCGCGCGGCGAATTGTGATATGTGGCCCAGAGCGGAAAGTTGCTGCGACACAATGAGACAATTCAATAAGACTCGTCTCGGTGACCGGAACTACTGCCTTCACCACCGAAATTCCTGGGGCGGGTCGCAGCCGAACTGCCGCCGCGAGAACTGAATTCCGACCCGATATCGAGGGCCTGCGCGCGGTCGCGGTAATCGCCGTTGTGCTCTTTCACGCGGGTGTGCCTGGCATCGGCGGCGGATTCGCCGGTGTCGACGTCTTCTTCGTCATCTCGGGATTTCTCATCACCGGAATGTTGTGGCGCGAACTTGCCCGCACCGGAACCATCCGACTGGCCCGGTTTTACGGAGGCCGTGCCAGGCGATTGCTCCCGGTCGCCGGAATTGTCCTGATCGCCACGGCAATCGGTTCCGCCCGATACTTACCCCCGCTGCAGGCGCGGGAAGTGCTCGGCGATGGAATTGCCAGCGCGTTGTATGTCGGCAATTATCGGCTCGCCATGCACGGCACGGATTATCTTGCCGCGGAGGCGCCGTCGCCGTTTCAGCATTACTGGTCGCTCGGTGTCGAGGAACAGTTCTATCTGCTGTGGCCTGCGCTGCTCATCGGCGCCGCGTGGTTGGTGCGGCTCGACCTCGGTCGCGATCGCCGCGCACGACGATCGGCGCTGCGATTTCGCGTGTTGCTCGCGGTGCTTTCCGCAGGGTCGCTGGGAGTGGCGCTCATCTGGACCACGACACAACCGCCGTGGGCGTTCTTCGCACTGCCCGCCCGCGCATGGGAACTCGGCATCGGCGGACTCGTCGCCCTCTCCGCAATCGCCCTGCGCAGGCTGCCGCCAACGATCGGCAGCGGCATCGGCTGGCTCGGGCTGGCCATGATCGTGCTCGCCTACGTCGTTTTCGACAATCACACGCCCTATCCAGGCACCGCCGCGCTGCTCCCGGTGCTCGGGACCGCGCTCGTGATCGCCTCCGGTTGCGCCGCACCGGCTTCCGGCGTCGGGTTGGTGCTCGCCTGGCAACCGCTGCGCGCGATCGGCCGCGTGTCCTACTCCTGGTACCTGTGGCATTGGCCGGTGCTGCTGCTCGCGCCGCACGTGGTCGGTCACTCGTTCGGCTTGGTCGACTCGCTCGGCGCGCTCGCGGTCTCCGGCGGACTCGCCATGCTCACCATGCAGCTCGTCGAGAATCCCGTCCGCTTCGCCAAGGTGCTGCGCCGATCAGCCACCCTCAGCCTCGCCTGCGGCGGACTCGTCACCGCGGCCGCCGTGTGCGCGGCGGCGGTGCTGCTCGTTGTGGTGCAGGTCCCGGTCGGCCGTGGTGCGGCGGCCGAGGCGCTCGCCCTCACGAATACGCCGCCACCACAGGCCCTTCCGATTGCCGATCCGTTCGACGCGGCGGTGCAGCAACTGACCGGGCAGGTGCAGACCGCCGTGGCAGCCTCTGCCGAATTGCGCGCCGTGCCCTCCAATCTCACACCGTCACTCGCCGATGCGCCGGGCGACAAAGCGTCGGTGTTCCTCAACGGCTGCGTGCGCTCGTGGCGCGAGGTCGGGCAGGGCGAGTGCGCCGCGGGCGACGTCGGCTCGGCCACCAGGGTCGCGCTGGTCGGCGACTCACACGCGGCGATGTGGAGCCCGGCGTTCGAACAGATTGCCGAGCAACAACACTGGCGACTGGAGACCATGAGCAAGGTCACCTGCCCACTGATGGCACTCCCCATCACCAGCCCGTACCTCGGCCGCGAATACACCGAATGCGTGCAGTGGCGCGGGCAAGTGCTCGCTCGACTGCAGGCCGAGCACCCGAAGCTGATCGTGCTGAGCATGTCCCGGCGCTACGGCGGCGACTTCGGTTTCACCACCTACGATTCCGCGTGGGTCGACAGCCTGAACAAACTCGTGACGCAGCTGCGCGCGACCGGCGCGAATGTCCTTGTCCTCGGCCCAGTCCCCGATCCGCTGACGACCGCGCCGACCTGCCTGTCCGACCATGTCGACAACGCCACCGCTTGCGCACCGACCAGGGCCGCCGCGGTCAACGACGCGGGCATCGCCGCCGAGACCGCCGCGACCAGCACCGCAGGCGGCCAGTATGCGAACCTCACCGAGCTGTTCTGCACGCCCACCCGCTGCCCGCTGATCACGCGGAACACCTTGATCTTTCGCGACGACAACCACGTGACGGTCACCTACGCCCGTGCGCTCGCACCGATCATGACCGTGCTGGCCGAACGCGCACTCGCCGAGGGCTGAACACGACGATCGCCGCCAGGTCGGGCACCTGGCGGCGATCGAGAGTCGAGATTCCGGCGAGCTACAAGCCGCCGAGCCCGGCGAGTCCGCCGAGACCTTCCCCTAATCCGGCAAGTCCGCCGAGGCCCTCGCCGAGACCGCCGAGGCCCTCGAGACCTTCACCCAGGCCGCCGAGACCCTCGAGACCTTCACCGAGACCGCCGAGGGCATCGCCGCCCTCACCGCCGCCACCGAAAAGATCACCGAGGCCACCGAAAGCGCCGTCCTCGGACGGGGCATCGAATCCGTTGCTCCACGGGTCGAAGTCGCCACCCTCGCCGGAATCGCCGCCCTCCGCGGAATCACCGCCACCTTCGCCATCACCGCCATCTTCGCCGAACCAATCGAAAGCGTCGCCCTCGGAACCCTCGTCCGCGCTGTCGCTTTCCGTGGTGGCGTCATCACCGGCATCCTCGGCTGAGTCGCCGCCGTCCTCGGACGCGGCATCATCGCCCTCGGCCGACTCACCGCCATCCTCGGACGCGGCATCGTCACCCTCGGCCGACTCACCGCCATCCTCCGACGCGGAGTCGTCGCCAGCCGAATCCTCAGACGACTCACCGTCTTCCGACGCAGGGTCCGAACCATCGGCCGACTCGCCGTCTTCTTCCGAAGCGTCACCGGTCGAACCCTCGGACGAGTCGCCCTCTTCCGAGCCGTCACCCGAAGGATCCTCGGACGAGTCGCCCTCCTCCGACGCAGGGTCCGAACCGTCCTCCGACGGCTTCTTGTCTTCTTCCTTACCGCCAGAGGGCTTCTCCTTGTCCTCCGCCGGCTTCTTCTCTTCTTCCTTGCCGCCGGACGGCTTTTCCTTGTCGCCGCCCTCGGGCTTGCCCTTGTCCTTCTCTTTGCCCTTGTCGTCCTTGCCTTCTTCTTTCTTGCCCTTGTCTTCTTTCTTGTCTTCCTTCTTGTCCTTGTCGTCCTTCTTGTCCTCGGACCCGTTGGACGTGCCGAAGTCCTGCGTCCAGTACGCGGTGCCGTCGCCGGCCTTGGCGTAGCCGACGCCGATGTCCTTCAGTCCGCAGTTGAGGATGTTCGCGCGGTGACCTTCGCTGTTCATCCACGCGTCGACGACCTCGGACGCGCTGGTCTGCCCGGCGGCGATGTTCTCGGCCCAGGTCTGCGCCTTGTAGCCGGCCTCCTTGATCCGGTCGCCCGGATCACCCTTGGCCGAGTTGTGGTCCATGTTGCCGGTGGACGCCATGTCCTTGGTGTGCGCCTGCGCGGCCTCGGTGAGTCCCTTCTCGGACTTCAACGGGTCGCAGCCTGCCTTGCTGCGCGCGGCGTTGGTGAGGCTGACCACCTCGTCGGCGGGCGACTTGGATTCGGGAGCCGCCGAGGCCGAAGGAGTTCCAGCGAAAGTGATGGCAAAGGCCGCGGTGGACAACGTGAGCATTGTCGCCGGCGAGAAACGATGTACTTTGCGCGGTGCGCTGTGCTTACCCATGAGATGCCTTACTTGTTGCTGATCAACGACTGCCTCGGCGGCGGATCACATCGCGCTGCCGGTGAGCAGGCCGAGCAGCGGCGCGAGACCGCCCGCCGCCTTGCTGCCGGTGGCTGCGCTGCCTGCCGCGCCCTTGGCCAGCGGCGCTACCGCGGCACTGCCGCTGGCGAGGCCCTTGGCGAGTCCGCCGAGCGCGGAGCTGCCGCTCTCCAGGCCCTTGGTCAGGTCCGTGAGGGCAGCGCTACCGCTGGCCAGCGCGTCCGTGGGGCTACCGCCCTTGTCCTTGGACTTGGTGTCCGAGGTCGGCTTGTTCTTCGACTTCGGCTTGGCCTTCTTCACGGGCGACGCATGCAGGGCGTCCTGGCTGTGGTGGTTGGTGTGCTTGCTGCTGACCGGCTGGCCGACCGCGGCCGAGACGCGCTTGGTCGGCGCGGGCGCGGTGACCGTGTGATCGGCGTGGTTGATGCTGGTGATCGACGCGTCGGCCACGGCTTCGCCTGCTCCGCTATTGGCCGAGAATCCCAGACCGATCAGCGTCGCCGTAGACAGAACTGCCAATTGCGCCGGGACGTGGTTCTTGCGAGGTGCGCTGTGCTTGCCCATGAGATGCTTTCCTTCGAAGTGGTCGATCGCGCGTCGGATCGCCTGTCCGCCAACGGGAACAGGCTCGGTGCGGCGATCTCGAGCTCCTGGTCGGGACCCGCCGAACACCCTTGGTCGGTGGCCTGGATCGCCGGTCCAACCGGATTGCCGATCCCGAAGATGACGTTAGAACTCACCGACGCAAACGACTAATCGAAAGTCGCAATATAAACCTAGTTTAGGCCAAATTAACGGCACGACAGGCGATCACGGTCTGATCACGCCCCAATCACGGAACCGATCACAACCGAGGCGGGCCGCACTTCTGTTGCCCGACTGGGCACTACGCCGAACGCGGCTGGAACCCGCTGGGCACTCCGACAGTCAACACCCTCGCGCGCTCGTCCGCCACCGGCCCCGGCACTGGTCACGGGGATCCGCACGGCCACCGACCCGCCCGCAGGTTCGACTCGCACCGACAGCGCATGCCACGACACCGCGAGCGCGACCGATTTGTCCGCATCGCCGCGGGCGAGCCCTCGATCGTGATCTGCGTAACTGCGGCAACTACGCGCATTTACCTCCGCGTAGCGTTGATGTCGCCACACTCGCGCCTCGCGTAACCCTTCGACCGGCCCTTATGAACCACCGGCCGAAGGTTCTCGCTTGCGAATGGAAGGGCGGTAACTCGATGACAATTAGCCGCTCGTCATTTCGAACCTGGTGGCGGGACCAGGTGGATTACAGCTGGGTCGTCGGGTTTCTCGAATCCCATTCCGTGCTGGCCAGAATGAAACTGGTCATCGGCGGCGGTGGTGTGTTGATGCTCGTGAACGCGACGCTGATGATGATCTCGCCCGCGGGCGTGCGCGGCGCGGCCGGGCTGGCAACCGGCGCGCTGGCGGCGACAGCGGGCGCGGCGTGGGCGCTGCGCTGGTGGTTGCTGCCATGGCCGCGCGAGGCCGAGTCACTCGCTTGGATCGCGGTGATCGACGTCGTCGTTGCGGCGAACAGCCTGATGGTCCAGGATCGCGTGCTCGGCGCGCTGGGGATCATCATGCTTGTCGCGTCGGGGGCCTACGTCGCGGTCTTCCACGGCCCACGGGTCCTGGCCGTCAATGTCACCTGGACCATGCTGGCCATCGCCGTGCTTGCGGGCCTGATGTTCTTCGGCGACGGACGATGGCACGGCGACGTCGCGTTGGGCATCGCGGTGATCATCGCCAATCTCGCCGTCATCGGCGTGGTGTTGCCCGCGGTGCAGCTGTCGCATCTCCTCCTGCGACTCGACGCGCTGTCCGATCCACTCACCAGGCTGTTGAACCGGCGCGGCCTCGATACTCAACTACCCCAGTACTTCGGCGAGCACAGCACGGGCTATATGGCGACGCTCGACCTGGATCGCTTCAAAACCGTGAACGACACCTACGGCCACTCGTTCGGCGATGAAGTGCTCAAGCGGATCGCGGACCGCCTGCGCGCGGCGGCCGACTCCGACGCTCTCATCGCGCGTACCGGCGGCGAGGAATTCGTGGTCGTCGGTCACGTCCACGACGACTCGGCGGCCATGGTCGCCGAGCGGCTGCGCACCGCGATCGAGACCATGTCGTGTTTGCCGATCAGGATCACCGCCAGCGTCGGCGTTGCGCTCTTCGGCGAGTCCGACGCAAATGAGTTGGGGACCCAACACATGCTGCGCTGCTCGGACGCCGCCATGTATGAGGCGAAACACGTTGGTGGCAATACCGTTGTGATCGCGGACACGACGCAGCGGATCGCCACGACAAATGGGCGCTCCAGGGCCACTGGATGATTCGGAGCTGGTTGCTGAACATCAGCGGTACAGCGGACGAACTCCGACAATGTTCGCTATCCGAACAGACCGGACGCCCGTAACTTGTCGTCCCGTGTGTAATAGTTCCGGCTGGAAATTGTTGACGGGCTTGGCCCTCACGCTGGCAATGAGTTTCACCCCGAGCCCGGGGTACGCGAACGCGGATGCCGCGGTCGAGGCACGCGGCACCGTCTTCATCGACGGCAACCGCAACGGCGTGCGCGACAACGGCGAGAAGGGGCTGTCCGGCGTCTCCGTCACCGACGGCGCGGCCTGGGCAACGACCGACAAGAACGGCGACTACAGCCTGCGGATCGACCCGGGCCGCAGGGAGACCGACCTGATCCACGTCGTCTCCCCGGATGGTTACACCCCTGCGCTGCGCGAAGATTCGGTGCCGCGTTACTTCCGTGCGCTCGACGAGGGCAAGGCGAAGCAGGAAGGCATCGACTTCGCCATGGTGCCCGACGAGCACGCCAAGGATCCACGCGAGACCTGGCTCATGGTGTCCGACACCGAGACCGACAATCGCAGCGACCAGTCCGCCGCGAACACGCTGACGCAGTGGACCGGTCAGGTCGAGGCGATGGCGCGCAACCGCGAGGCCACCGTCGCCATCGCGACCGGCGACCTCACCGTCACCGATTACACCGCGCCCGAACGCCGTCAGGGCAGTTACGACATCCTGCGCACCGGGCTGACCAAGGGCCGCTTCGGCCGTCCGTTCTATCCGGTCATGGGCAACCACGACGCAGGCGGGCCGACGAACAAGCCCGGGTACGCCGCGAACATGGAGCTCTACCGGCGCAATCTGGGCCCGGAGTGGTACAGCGTGAATCGCAACGGCCGCCACATCGTGGTGCTGGAGGACAACTACGACACCTCGGGGCTGGCGCCGCAGCTGGCGTGGCTGCGCGAGGACCTGCGCAGGCACGCCGTCGGCAAGCAGGTCTTCGTCTTCGCGCACCGGTCGTTGTTCACCAAATGGGGTGCGGGCCAAGCCATTCAACCGATCGTCGACGAGCTCGCCCAGTACGACGTTCGCATGTTCGCCGCAGGCCACAACCAGCAGACCGAGTTTCGCCGCGGCGCCTTCCCGCGCTCGGTGGAGGTGAACAATATCGGCGCCACCTACGGCATCGATGGTGTGCGCCCCGGCTACAAGCTGCTCGACTTCTCCGGCATCACCGATGACCCGAAGACGCGGAAAAACGAAGACACCGGCTATGTCTCGGGCACGCACCGGCAGTTCAACGTCCGCGACAGAACCGCGCTGGTGAGCCCGGCGCCGGACAGTGTCCATCGACTCGGCAGCACGATTCCGGTGGATGTCTACGTCGAGGACGACGGCAGAACCCCGGCGAATGCCCGGGTGGTGGTGCGCAACAACGACAATCGCGAAGTGTGGCGCGCGGACCTGAAGTTCGGCGTCACGAATGTCCAGCCGGGCAAGGTCAACTGCTACGCCGCGCCCGGTGCCGGCGCCGAGGCCTGCCCGCCCATCCGGGCCAACTGGACGACCGCGCACGACACCATGCCGACACCGCGGTCCGGACAGTACCGCGTCTCCGTCGAGGTGACCGACACCGCAGGCAAGCAGTGGCCCGCGCTGCAGCACAGCTTCCGTGTCGTGCGGGACGGCCGGGCGCAGCCGGTTGCCGGAAAGGACTGGCTCAGGCAGGGCCGCGACGAATCCGGGCGCTCCGCCGCCACTTCCGATCCCGGTGCCCTGCTCGACCAGCGGTGGTCGGCGAACACCGGTGAGCACTTCGCCATCGATGGCGCGGCCGTCGTCGGCGACACCGTGATCGTGACCTCGCAGGCGTTCGCGTCCCCCTACAACCAGGTGCTGGCCTACCACCGCGAGACCGGAGAGGAACTCTGGCGCACCTATCTGGACGGCGATGCCGAATCCTTCCCGACGGTGCACGACGGCCGGGTCTACCTCACCACCAGCGTCGGCCGGGTGTACGCGCTCGACGTGCGCGACGGAACCGTGGCCTGGCAGACCATCGATGACGAGCAGCGCATCGGAAAGACCGTGCGCCGCTATGGCAGAGCGGGCGGCCCGGTGAGCGTCTTCGGCCTCGCGACTCAGAAGCGCGCGGTCGCGGTGTATCAGCAGTACGACCAAATCATCTGCCGTGATGCAGGTTCCGGCGCTCGACTGCAGGGCGGCTTCAAAGCTCCTGCCGCATGGGGTGAATTCCACAGCACCGCAGTGCGCGGGTCCGACGACACGACGGCGTACCTGCATTCGGGATCGAGCGCGTCGCTCATCGCGATGGATCTGGCCAATTGCAGCATCAAGTACTCCGTCGATACCGCGGGCGGGCTGTACAGCCACTCCTCGCCGACGATCACCGAACCAGGCGCCGGAAGCCCGCAGCTGGTCACCATGACCGCGGGCGGCCTCACCGGGCACGATCCGCGCGACGGCCGGGCACTCTGGCATGCCGACATCCCGTCGAGCACCTGCGAACCCGGCCCGCCGCCGGTGACCAGTCCCGCTGTGCGCGGCCAGTTCGTCTACGTCGCGTCGATCGACGGCAAGGTCCGCGCCTTCGACTCCACGGCGGCCAAACCCGCGGAACCCTTGTGGGAGACCGCTGTCGGCAACCTACCCGGCGCAGGCCCCCGCGACGAGACCGCGCGGGCAGTAGCGGGGTGCGCGGCGAACGCACCCGCGATGCACGCGCTGACCACCGAGACGGTGGTCTACGCGGGCACCTGGGACGGACGGTTGGTCGTGCTCGATCGCGCGACCGGAAAACTGTTGCACCAGTACGACCTCGGCGGTGGCGTCGCGTCCGCGATGTCGGTGAGCGGTGACCAGGTGTTCGTCCTCACCACCGACGGCACCATCCATGCGATGGGGGCGCGCCCTCGGGTCGACTAACTGCGCACCAGCAGTACGGCACCGGCAGCGAGCACGGCGAGCACGATTGCCGCGAGGCCGTACACCAAACGGTGCGAACGGAATACCGGGACGAACCGGTCGATCGCGTAGCGACCGGGTCCGGTGAGGGTGATGGCCGCGGCGACCGCGGTGAGGAGCAGTTCGTATTCGACGCCCTTCGGGGCGAAGAAGGCGCCTGTTCCCTTGACGGCGAGGGCGTTGAGCATGGTGCCGACCACGGCGGCGCCTGCCAGCGGCGTGAGCAGTCCGACGGCGAGCGCGAGCCCGCCGAAGGTCTCGGTCACGCCCGCGACCGCGGCCATCGCCTCACCGGCCGGATATCCCTTGGCGGTGAAGTACTTTCCGGTGCCGTCGAGGCCGCCGCCGCCGAACCAGCCGAACAGTTTCTGCGCACCGTGCGCGGCCATGGTCAGTCCGAGCGCGATGCGCAGCAGGAGCAGTCCGGCGTCGTATGCGTGCGGTGTCGCGGCGTGTGCCGCGGGATCGATCGTGGTTTCGACCGCGGGTGCGGTCCGCGCTGCGGTGGCGGTGTCGGTCATCTGGTTTCCTTTCGGTGGGGTGTGGTCGAGCGTTGTCAGCCGAATTGGACTGAGCGTTTGGCCAAGCCCTGCCAGTAGCCGTCGATCACGCTGCGCTGGGTGGCGAGGTCGGTATCGGCGGCGCCGAGTGAAACGAACAGCGGTGCAAAGTGTTCGGCGCGCGGGTGCGCCAGTTGCGCTGCGGGCGCGCGGTGTTCGAAGTCGAGCAGTGCGTCGACGTTGCCTGCGGCCAGCGCGCGCCTGCCCCAGTCGTCGAACTCGGTCATCACCGGATGCACCGAGCCGTCCTGGGTCAGTGCGCGCAGGTTGTGCGTGAAGAAGCCGCTGCCGACGATCAGCACGCCCTGGTCGCGCAGCGGCGCGAGTTTGCGGCCGAGCGCGAACAGGCCCGCCGGATCCAGCGTCGGCATCGACATCTGCAGCACCGGCACGTCGGCCGCCGGGAACATCTCCACCAGCGGCACGTACGCGCCGTGGTCGAGTCCGCGTTCCGGCACGTCGTGCACGGACATGCCGGGCCCACGCAGCAGTTTTCGCACGTCATCGGCGAGATCGGGTGCCCCAGGCGCGGGATAGGTAACGTCGTAGTAGTGCTGCGGAAAGCCCCAGAAGTCGTAGATCAACGGCACCGTGCTCGTCGCGCCGAGAGCCAGCGGCGCATCCTCCCAATGGGCCGAAATCATCAGCACGGCTTCGGGTTTCGGCAAGTCCGCAGACCAGGCCGCGAGCTGACCCGGCCAGATCGGATCGTCGGCCAGCGGCGGTGCGCCGTGCGACAGATAGAGCACCGGCATCCGCATCGGCTGCACCTTCCTCCATAGTAGTTCAAATTTGAACCTCTTCGTTCGATGGTAAATTATTGTTCGAATTTGAACAACTGTGGAAGGATGGGGTCGATGGCAGAGCCGCGCTGGCTCGACGACGAAGAGATGCGGGCCTGGCAGGCGTTTCTCGCCTCGACGGCGCTGTTGAACCGACGCATCGAGCAGCAGCTCAAAGACGACGCGCGCCTGTCGCACCCGCAATACGAGGTGCTGGTGCGACTGGAGCGGGCGCCGGGCAACGAACTGCGGATGACCGAACTCTCCGACGCCCTGTTCACCTCCAAGAGCGGCATCACCTATCAGATCGACCAGCTGGAGAAGGCCGGATTCGTCCGTCGCACCCCCGCCCCCGGCGACCCGCGCGGCATCGTCGCGAGCCTCACCCCCGCCGGACGCCGCAAGCTCGAGGCGGCCGCTCCCGGCCATGTCGCCCTGGTTCGTGATCTCCTGATCGACGTGCTGACCGTCGAGCAGCGCAAGGCCATCGCCGACGGTCTCGGCGAAGTCGCACGCAGACTCCGCTGACCGGCGCGGCCGGGTCGGACACCGATGCGGCAATATGAGCGGTCGGTGCAGGTGCAACGAGGAGGTCGTCATGCCATACGTTCCCGAACCAACCCGGTACGACGGTGCGATGCGGTATCGCCGCAGCGGCCGGTCCGGTCTCGATCTGCCGTTGCTCTCGCTCGGCTTCTGGCACAACTTCGGTGACGACCGCCCCTACCAGGTGCAGCGGGAAATCGCCTTGCGCGCCTTCGATCTCGGCATCACCCATTTCGACCTGGCCAACAACTATGGGCCGCCTTACGGGTCGGCCGAGATCAACGCCGGGCGCATCCTGCGCGAGGATCTCGCGCCGTATCGCGACGAGCTCGTCATCTCCACCAAGGCGGGCTGGGACATGTGGCCGGGGCCGTACGGGCAAGGCGGCGGGTCACGGAAATACGTGCTCGCCTCGCTCGATCAGTCGCTGAGCAGGCTCGGGCTCGACTATGTCGACATCTTCTACTCGCACCGATTCGATCCGACGACTCCGCTCGAGGAGACCGCCGCCGCATTGAACACCGCTGTGCGCCAAGGCAAAGCGCTGTATGTGGGGATCTCCTCCTACACCGCGGCGGATTCGGTGACGATGGCGCGGATGTTGCGCGAGCTCGGCACGCCGCTGCTCATCCACCAACCGTCCTACTCGATGCTCAACCGGTGGATCGAGACCGAGGGACTGCTCGACGCCGCCGCGGCGGAAGGGTTCGGCGTCATCGGCTTCACCGCGCTCGCCCAAGGCATGCTCACCACCAAATACCTCGACGGCATTCCGGCGGAATCACGTGCCACCCAAGGTAAGTCGTTCCAGACCGAACTGCTCACGCCCGAGATGATCGACCGACTGCGCAAGTTGAACGCGATCGCAGAGCGGCGCGGGCAGACGCTCGCGCAGCTGGCGCTCGCCTGGGCGCTCCGCGATGATCGAGTGACCTCGCTGGTCATCGGCGCGTCCAGCACCGACCAGCTCGAGCAGAACGTCGGGGCGCTCGGCACGCCGGACCTCACTGCCGACGAACTCGCCGAGATCGACGCATTGCTCAACGATGACGGCGAGGTCGATCTGTGGCGGTCGGCGCGCCAAGGCACCCTCTGACCGGTCGTCGCTCAGGGACCTACCGGAGGCGAAGACCACTCTTCTGGGTGACGACCCGCGCGGTCCACGCTGCCTATGGTGCGTGCATGACACCGGGAGGACAGGAAGGCAACGACGTGGACCAGCCGCCGATCCACGTGTCGGACCAGGCCGAGCGGCGCCGGTCGGCCAGGCAGGGCGTCGTCTTCTTCTTGGTCGCCTTGGTTGCGTTGTCCGCGCCTGCCACGGCGTTCGCCGTGATCTCGCGCAACGAGATCGGTGTCCTGCTGCTCATGTGGTCGCCGGGTGTCGCGGCGCTGCTCGTCAGACTGATCCGGCGCGAAGGCATCGCCGACATCTCGTTGCGCATGGGTGGTCGGCGCGGCTGGCTTGCCGCACTGTTCGCCCTCTGCTATCCGATCATCATCGGCTCGATCGCGTACGGAATCGGTTGGGCCAGCGGACTTGCCGACTACACCACCCCCGCGGACTCCGCGACCGGATGGCCTGCCTTCGCCGCAGAGTTGTTCTTCGGCACTCTCGTCGGCACCGCGATCGGGCTCGTCTTCGCGCTGGGCGAAGAACTCGGCTGGCGCGGCTACCTACTCACCCGCCTCATCGACGCCGAAGTCCCCCGCCCGATCCTGGTCGGCGGATTGATCTGGGCCGCTTGGCATCTGCCCCTCATCATCGGCGGCAGCTACCTGACCGGCAACGGCGGCTCAATGCCCCTGATCGCCCTACTCTTCACAATCCAAGTCACCGTAGTCTCCTTCCTCTTCGCCCGCCTCCGCCTCAACACCGGAAGCCTCTGGCCCGCAGTCATTTTGCACGCCTCCTGGAACCACGTAATCCAATCCTTCTTCGACCCCCACACCACCGGCCCCCGCACCTGGCTCTGGCTAGGCGAACAAGGCCTCCTCACCCTCGCCACCAACACCCTCGCCGTCTACCTCATCTGCCGCCGCCCAACCCGCCTCCTCCACCAACCCCCCACCGCCCCGTCGGATGCACAACGAAGTAGGGAGACAACGCAAACGTGAGCGATCATGGTGTCCAACTGCTCGGGCCGCCTGCTCTGCTCGCCGTGACGGCGGATCTGCGGGTCTGGCATACCGGGCTGGTGCGTAATGCGGACCATCGTCACGCGGATCAGCGCGTCTGCGGTCGCGCCAGGGACTTACCTGCTGGCGATCGGCTTCGAGCAATTCGAAGCGCGGCTGGTCATCGACTATCAGACCGAGTTCACCGTTCGTCCGTAGCTGACTCAGCGGGGTTCTCGGTCGCCGCAACGTCTTTCGGGCTTGGGGCGTAGGCCGGCTTCTCTGGCGCGGAGGATGGCGTTGGAGCGGTCGGCTACGCCGAGTTTGGTGAAGATGCGGGAGAGGTGGTTGCTGATGGTTTTGGGGGCCAGGTCGAGTTCGGCGGCGATCGAGGCGTTGGACAGGCCGCCTGCGACCAGGTTCAGCACGTCGAATTCCCGGGTGGTGAGTTCGGGGAAGGGGCGGGCGCGTTCGGTGGAATGCGACAGCATGGCGGCGAGCCTGCTGCCGATGTGCGGGGTGAGCACCACCCAACCTGCGGCGAGGGCGGACATCGCGCGGAGAATGTCGTCACGCTCGGCGGTATTGCCGAGATAGCCACGGGCGCCTGCTCGGATCGCGGTGAACACCGAGTCGTCGTCGGCTTCGCTGAACACCAGCACCGCCACCTCGGGCGCGCACCGCGCCACTTCGCCGATGACCGCGCCACTGTCGGGTTGCTGCCAGTGACCGAGGATGAGCACGTCCGGCCGGTTCAACACCGCTTCCCGCAACGCACCGCTCGAGGTGGTCTCGGCGACGACGTCGATCCAGTCGACCGAGGTGAGCAGCGACCGCAACCCGGCGCGCACCACCGCGCGGTCGTCGGCGAGCACCACAGTCAGCCCGCGTAATCCGGGCACCGCCGCGCCGCTGCCGCCGAGCATCGACAGCCCGGCCTCGAAGATCCCCTGGTCACGAACAGGCTTCGACAACACCCTCCCCAGAGTGAGCGGCCGCCTGCCGAATGAGAAGGTCACGGACCGCTGGCCGAACCCTCGAAAGTCGCTGACGCCCTGCGGCGCCCGATCGATCGGGCGGATTTCCCGAGGCACCCGGGAACGCACTCCCTGGTCGCACCCACCACCGCGGCACATGCTGACTGCTGGAAACCTCAGGAAAGGTGGCACCGATGTCGGTAGCAACAGAAATCATCGATCCGTATCTCTTCGAGCGAGTGCAGCTGGTGGAGGACGCGGGCACCACCGCGGACCGCATCATGGGCGTGCTGCCCTGCGGCCGCTGCGGCGGTAGCTGCCGCTGCTATGCGTGAGTCGGATCTCGGCAGCCTGCCGGCTCTCGGCGTAGGTCTCGGATATCGGAGGGAACTCGACGCCGCGATCATGGCGAACCGCGAGTCGATCGATTGCCTTGAAATCATCACCGAGAACTTCTTCGGGACGCCGGTGGGCGGTCCGCTCGAGCTGCTGCGCGACCGGTTTCCGTTGACGCCGCACGGCGTCGAAATGTCGATCGGCACCGAAGGACCGCTCGACCGCGCCTATGTGGCCGATCTCGCGGACTTGGTCGCGCGGGTCGGTGCGCCGTGGTGCAGCGACCATCTGTCGTTCACCAGGGCGGGCGGTGTTTCGATCGGCCAGTTGACACCGCTGGTGCGCACCCGCGAGTCGGCCGCGCAGATCGCGGGCAAGGTGCGGCAGGTGCAGCAGCAGGTCGGCACGCCGTTCCTGCTGGAGAACATCACCTATCACCTGGATTTCCCTGCGGAGCTTTCCGAAGCCGAGTTCATCACCCTGGTGATCGAATCGGCAGGCTGCGGTCTGCTTCTCGACCTCACCAACGTGTTCATCAACGCGGTGAACCATCGCTACGATCCGATCGAGTTCCTGAATTCGATTCCGCTCGAACGCGTCGTCCAACTGCATCTGGCCGGCGGGTACTGGTCGGAAGGCACACTGCTGGACTCGCATTCGGCGCCCGTGCCTGCCGAGGTGTGGGAGCTGCTCGATCATGTTTCGGGCCGGACGCCCGCGTTGCGGTGCGTCATCCTCGAACGCGACCAGGAGTTCCCTGACGATTTCACCGAGCTCACCGCGGATCTGCACCGGGCGCGCGCCTCCATCGGTTCGGCGGTGACCGCTTGAGCAACAGTGGTTTTCAGAAGGCATTGGCCGAGGTGCTCACCGCGGACAGTGCCCGCGCGCTGCTGGATGAGCGACCCGACGAGCTGGCGGCCCGGTTCGCGCTCACCGACGCCGAGCTGGCCCGGCTGATCGCTACCGACCGCACGCACCTGGACATCAACGTGCGGTCGGTGACCAACAAGCGGCTCGACATGCTGGCCAGGTGCCTGCCCGCGACCCTGTCGGCCGGTCACCAGCACGAGCTGCTCGACGATTTCATCCGTCGCTACCCGCCGACCCACGTCGACGGGCAACAGAACTACCTGCGCGTGCTGGCCGAGGGCACCCGGTTCCTGGATCATCTCGTGACGAGCGGCCGGTTCGAGCTGGCCGATCTGGCCAGGTACGAGGTGCTCCGATTGGCATTGCTCTTCGACCCGGCGGCCACCCTCGCGGCCGAGCAGGCCAGCGCGGACGGCACCGAGCTCGGCGAGCACGTCCGGCTCGCCGAGTTCGCCAGTGATGTTGTGGCACAGCATAATCAGTGGCTGAGCACCGGCGCCCTCCCGGTCGCGAAGCGCGGCGCCGCGATCCGCATCGTGCTGGCCAAGGTCGCCGGGCGCAGCGCGCTCGCCTGCTACCGACTGGGCGAGCAGGCCTATCGCGTCCTGCGTGCCGGGGCGCCGTTCCCGCCCGAGGCCGCCGAGGTGCTGCGCTTCGCCGCACACGAACGGCTGCTGACGCGAGCCGGTGCGAACTGATGCGCATCTGCGCGGTGATGAAGTACCCACCGATTCAGGGCGGGGTGAGCGCGCACTGTTATCGGATGGCGATGGCACTAGCGGCCCGTGGCCACCAGGTGGATGTCGTGACCAACGCCGACGAGGTCGCCGACGACTACCGAATCTGGTTCGACGACACCGATATCACGCGTCTCGAAGCCACGTTTCCGAACGGCGGTGCGGTGCGGGTCATCTCGACCGGGCACTGGGAGCGGGCCCGCGCGTATATCCCGGCGGCCAACCCGTTCGGCACCAAGCTTGCCGCGCTGGCCACCGAGGAGATCCGCGCGCGCGGTGCGGATCTGGTGTTCTCCGCGTATCTGGAGCCCTACGGGTTGAGCGCCCATCTTGCCGCGTCGTGGACCGGTGTTCCGCATGTCGTCCAGCACGCAGGCAGCGATCGGACCCGGTTGCTCGATCACCCCGAATTGGGTCAGGCGTATCGAGAAGTCTTGCGGCGCGCGGATCTTGTGGTCGGCGATCGAGGGCTGGTCGGGCTCGGCATCCCCTTCGACCGGATCGCGCCCATGCCGCGGGCATCGCTGCCGCCCGAGTTCACACCGGATGGTCCGGTGGCCGACCTGTCGGCTTTGGTCGCGCGGCTGAGCGAGACACCGTGGGTGCGCAACACGGCGCCGCTGGATCCGGATGTCGCCACCATCGGCGTCTACGGCAAACTCGGTGTCTTCAAGGGGTCTTTCGACCTCATCCGGGCACTGGCACGGTTGCGGGCACGGGGGCTGCGGTTCAACTTCCTCGTCATGGCGGGTGGCACCGAGCGTCAGCGGTTCCTCGCCGAGCTCGACGAGCTCGGCCTCACCGAGGTGACCTGGACCCTGCCCTTCCTGCCGCACTGGCGGGTACCCGAGGTACTGCGGGCGTGCACAGCAGTATGCGGTCTGGAACGTAACTTCCCGGTGGAGGTGCACCGGCCGGGACTGCCGATGGAGCTGCTCAGCTGCGGCACCTGCGCGGTCCTCTCGGCGGAAGTTGTGCGCACCCAGCCGCGTTGGACGGACCTACGGGACCGGGCGCGGGTGGTGACGGATCCCCGCGATATCGACGAATTGTCGACGGTGCTCACCGAGGTGATCGAGAACCCGTCGGCAGCCATCGAATTCGGACGGCTGGGCGCGAAAGACCTTCCGGTGGCTGACGACGCCGAGCTGGGTGGCGCGTACGAAGCGATGTTCGCTGCCGTCGTGCGTGGCGAGCCGGTCCAGCTGGGCGGCGACGCCGCACTGGCGTTGCTGCGCACCCACATGCCCACGACCACGGCGGTGCTCGGTGACCGAGTCGACGAGCTGTTGTGCGCCACCGGCGCCGCAGGGGTGCCGGAAGTCGCTGCCCTGCTGGCCGAATCGATCGAGGCGGAGCACGCCGACCTGCCTTACCCACTCGACACCCTCCGGGAGGTCGTCCGCTTCGAACGCCACCGCCTCTGGCTCGCAGTCGATGCCGACCACGAGGAAGTGCAGCCCGCCTTCGCGCGTCTCCCCCGCGCCCGGCGCGAGACCGACTTCGGCAGGCTGCGTCCGGTATGCAGCGCGCTGCTCCGTATCGACGAGTTCCAGCTCGACATCGCGGCATTGACCACGCGCGGCGCGATCGTGCCCGGCGGACCGTCGTTGTACGCGTTCCACAAGCGTCCGAGCCTGCATGGCCGAATCTTCCAGCTGACACCCGCGACCAGGGAGCTGCTCGAGCTGTGCGACGGCACGCGCACGGTCGACGAACTCACCGAGATCGCGCGGCTCGAGCACGGCGCCGCACCCGCCGCGGTACGAGACCGAGTGCGCCAGTTCGCCATCGATCAGGTCGTGCAGTTGCGCTAGCCCGTCACCGCGTTCCGCCGCTGCGGTTCCGGCGCGTCACCGCGAGGAACAACCGGCGCAGGCGCGCCCGCAGACCCACCTCGTCCTGCGCTGCCGCCGTGGCGGATTCGACCGCGTCCGCCGCCGAGGTCGCCTGCGCGAAGCGCACGTGTAGCTGCTCGCGAACCTGGTCCGGGGTGTACGCGCGGCGGCGACGCTCGGCGCGCACGACCACAACACCGGTGGCGACCACACCGGCCGCACCCGCCAATCCCACTGCCTTCCACCACCGCATACCGCATAGGCTACGGCCATGGCGGAGACGGGGATCAGTCTGGACCGAGCACTCGAGCTGACCAGGACGGGCGACATCTGGTTGTTCCGCGGTCATTCGGCGGCCGACCGGGCGATCCGGATGACGACGAACAGCCCGGTCAACCATGTCGGAATGTCCGTCGTGCTCGACGATATGCCCGCGTTGATCTGGCACGCGGAGCTCGGCAGGTCGCTGCCCGACATGTGGTCGGGCGCCACCCATCGCGGCGTTCAGCTGCACAACCTGCGCGACGCCGTGCTGGTGTGGGCGCACCGTTACGGCCAGCGCGCCTGGTTGCGTCAGCTGAACCAACCGGCAACCAGGGAGATGGAGGACCGCCTGCTGCGCACCATCGCCCGGCTCGACGGCACGCCGTTCCCGTCGACCGCGGGCCTCGCCGGACGCTGGCTGCGCGGCCGGGCGAGTCTGCCGCGGCGCAAGGCACGCCAGACCGCGGCCAAGGACCTGGAGAGCGCGTATTGCGCGGAGATCGTGGCTGCGACCTACCAGTCGATGGGGCTGCTCCCGCAACGGCGCAGCCCGAATTGGTATGACCCCGGCCGCTTCTGGAGCGGCGACAAGCTGCAGCTGTCCGACGGCTTCGAACTGGGTGGCGAGATCGCCGTCCAGACCCCGCCCGCGCCACTCCCCTGAGTCACCTCGGCACTACTTGAATCGCTCCGCCAGCAGGTCGAGGGTGTTCATCACCACGCGGTAGTCGGGACGCATGCTGGTAGGCGGCAGTTCGTAGACCTTGCCCGACTGGAACGACGGAAGCTTGGCCAGCAGCGGGTCTTTCGCGAGCTCGGCCAGGGCGCGGCCACCGTCGAGCTGGATGACGATCAGCGCAGGCGCATCCACGACGGTGCTCAACAGTTCCGGGCTGATGCGGACCCAGTCGGCGGCCGCGGGCCTGGCCGGGTTACCCGCCTTGGCCACCACCTGGTCGTCGATGGTGAAGCCGACCGCGGTCAGCAGCGTCGGCAGCGGGGTGCCCGGCGCGATAACGGAGGGCATCTGGTCCTTGCGCGACTGGAAGATCGACACCGCGCCCTGCGGGGCCTTGATCGATGCCTTGACCTTCGCGAGCTTGTCGTTGTACGCGCCGATCAGGCCGGGCACCTTGTCGGCCCGGTTCACCATCTCCGCAACCGCTTTCAGCTGGTCCTGCCAGTCGGTGAGGGTGGACGGCACGAGCACGGTCGGCGCGATGGCGGTGAGCTGGTCATAGGCCTCGATGGACTGCTGGCCCGGATAGCCCTGGCCGCCGCCGATGATCAGGTCCGGCTGTTGGGCAGCAATGTATTCCAGGTTGATGGTGTCGCCGGACGTCAAGGCCTGGGTGTTCTGTTTCTTGGCATCCTCGGCCCAAGCCGCAGGGAACTCACCGGGTTTCAGCGTGACGCCGAGGACGCGCGGATCCGCGGCCTGCACCTTCACCCCGAGGTCGTACAGGTAACCGGCGAGCGCACCGTTGACTACGACGACGCGCTGCGGATCGGCAGGCACCGAGACCGCGCCACGCTCGGTCTGCACCTGCCTGGTGCCTGCGGCGTTCTTCTCCACCGATGTGGTGCTGCTGCAACCGATCAGCGCGACCAGCGCGAGGATCAGTAAGGCGACGGCCCCGCGCCCGCGGGCCGTCATTCGGTTCAGGCTCATCGAATCGTCTTTCCTTCTGTCAGTGTTGCGAGGTCTGCGAGTCAGCTGATCCGGGCCGCGTCGGTCGCCAGCGGAATCACCAGCGGCGCACCGGTTTCGGGATCGTCGATGATGCGGCACCCGAGATCGAACACCTCGTGCACCAGCTCGGCGGTGACGATCTCTTTCGGCGGTCCCGCCGCGACGACCCTGCCGTCCTTCATCGCGATGAGATGGTCGGCGTACCGGAAGGCGTGGTTCAGGTCGTGCAGGACCGCGACGACGGTCCGGCCCGAGTCCCGATTCAGCGCGCGGCACAGGTCGAGCAGGTGGATCTGATGCGCGATATCGAGGTAGGTGGTCGGCTCGTCGAGCAGGACCACCGGCGTGTCCTGGGCGAGCACCATGGCGATCCACACCCGTTGCCGCTGACCGCCGGACAGCTCGTCCACCGGTCGCGCCGACAGCTCGGTCACCCCGGTCGCGGCCATGGCGGCGGCCACCGCCTCGGCGTCGGCGTCGGTCCACTGACGCAGCAGCGACTGGTGCGGGTAGCGGCCGCGGGCCACCAGATCCGCGACCCGGATGCCGTCCGGCGCGGTGGACGACTGCGGAAGCAGACCGATCCGCCGGGCCGCCTCCTTGGCCGGATACGTGCCGATCACCTTGCCGTCCAACAGGATCGCGCCCGCATCGGGTGTCAGCAGCCGCGCCATGGCCCGCAGCAGCGTGGACTTTCCGCAGGCGTTCGGACCGATGATGACGGTGAAGGCGCCGTCGGGAATGTCCACCGACAGGTCCTCGCTGATGGTCCGCCCGCGATACCCGAGGCGAACCCGATCCGCCCGCAGCCGAACCCCTTTCCCGTCCTCGGCGCCTGATGCTTCTTCGGGGCTCTGCTTTTCACGCATAGTCCTAGCTCCTCCGCGCCTCGACCACCATCAGATACGCCAGGTACAGCCCGCCGATCGACACGGTGACCACGCCGACCGGCAGCGCCGTCGGCGCGAACGCGCGCTGGGCGATCCAGTCGCATCCCACCAGCAGCAGCGCGCCCATGGCCGCGGCCGGAGCCAGTGCCGTGGACGGCGTCCGCGCCAGCCGCCTGCCCAGCTGCGGCGCGGCCAGTGCGACGAACGCGATCGGCCCGGCGACGGCGGTGGCCACCGCCGTCAGCGCGACGCTCAGCACGATCAGCAGGGTACGTACCCGGCCGACCCGGATACCGAACGACTGCGCCAGATCGTCGCCCAGTTCCAGCATCTGCAACCGGGGCGCCGCAGGCACGAGAACAACGACCAGCACCGCGAGAATCACCAGCGTCGGCGTGACCTCCGCCCACGTCACGGCATTCAGCGAACCAGCGCCCCATGCGGCGGCCGACATCGCGGCATTCAGATCGGCGCGCAGGATGAGCCAGGTGTTGACCGAGGCCAACATGGCACTCACGCCGATGCCGACAATGATCAGCCGGAACCCGGTCACGTTGTGGCGGAAGGCAAGCAATTGGATGGCCAGCGCCGACCCGAGGCCGCCGACCAGCGCACCCACCGCTGTCTGCGCGGTGCCGCCACCGAGGAGCAGCAGCACGATCAGCGCACCGGTATAGGCGCCGGTGTTGAACCCGACCATGTCCGGGCTGCCGAGCGGATTGCGGGTCACCGACTGCAGGATCGCGCCGCTCAGCCCGAGCGCGGCGCCGAGCGCCAAGCCGAGCACGACACGGGGAAATCGCCACTGCCACACCACGAGTCGATCGAAGTGCTGATCGCCGACGAAGATCGCACGCAGCACCCGATCGGGCGGGATCACGTAATCGCCGGTGCCGAGCGCTAATACGGCCACCGCGAGCGCGGCGACCACCAGCACCAGGCACACCACTCCGGTGCGTACCCCGATCCTGGTCGCGAGCACCCGCGACCGGACCAGCAGCAGCGACCGGCCGAAGTCGATACCGGTCGTCATGCCGCACCCACCTTGGCGCGTCTGGCCAACCAGATCAGCACCGGCGCGCCGAGGAAGGCGGTCACCAGTCCCGCGGGCACCTCGTCGGGACGAAGGAGGATGCGGCCCAGCACATCCGAACCGAGCACCAGAATCGGCGCGAGCAGCAACGAGTAGGCGATCATCCACCGCTGGTCCGGGCCGACGATCCAGCGCGCGATATGCGGCACCGCCAGGCCCACGAAGGTGATCGGCCCGATCGCGGCAGTCGCGGTGCCGCACAGCAGCGTCAACGCGACGGCGGTGAGCAGCCGGGTCCGGCCCACGTGCGCGCCGAGCGAATGCGCGAGATCGTCACCGAGGGCAAGCGCGTTGAGCGAGCGGGCCGCGATGATCGCCGCGAGCACCCCGGCAACGATGAACGGCGTTGCCCCGCCGATGATGTCGTAGCCTCGGCCGGTCAGCGAACCGGAGTCCCACTCCCGCATCGACTCGAAGGCCTTGGCGTTCACCAGGATCATGCCTCTGGTCAGGCCGATCAGCACGGCCGTCACCGCGATACCGGCCAGCGTCAGCCGGATCGGGTCGGCGCCCTGCCTGCCCGCGGTGCCGAGTCGGTAGACGATCAACGACACGATGGCCGCACCGGCGAAGCCGAACCACACGTACGTGGTGATGTCGCTGACTCCGAAGAACGCCACCGCGACGGTGATCGCGAAGGCCGCGCCCGCATTGATGCCGAGCAGGCCGGGATCGGCCAGCGGGTTGCGCGTGAGCCCCTGCATGAGGCAGCCTGCGACGCCGAGAGCCACCCCGGCCAGCAACCCGAGCAGGGTGCGCGGCATCCGATAGTCGGTGACGATCACGTGATCCGGGGACCCGTCGGAGCCGAGCAGCGCGGACCAGACCTCGGCGACCGGAATGGCTTTCGTGCCGACCAGGAGGCTGAGCAGACAGACCGCCACCAGCAGCGCGACCGTCGCCAACCAGCCGGACCAGTGCCGGGGCCGCGTGTGCGGGCTATCCATCGAGCAGTTCTCTCCAGAGCGTTCGAGCGGTGGAGCCTGAGCTTAGCCTTACCTAGTTTCCGGATAGAAATTCGACCGCCCGCGCTCGACTGCCGCGAAGCTCGGGCGTGCGGCTACGGCGAATTCGCTATCGCGAAGTTCACCAAGGCGGAGGCCGCCGATTCCACGGTCTCGTCTGCCGATCACGCTGTCACCCGTAGCGTGCTACTCGGTTTCCCGAAGTTCGCTACTCGCTCACGTGGTCGGCAGGCCGAGGGCGTGCGAAGCGGCGCGGGCCGCGGCGATCAGCAGCGGCGCGCAGGTCCGCACCTTCGCGCGGTCGAGGTCGAACGCCAGCGCCGACACGCTGATCCCGCCGACCGGCACCCCGTGGTGATCGAGGACCGCGGCGCCGAGGCAGCGGGTGTGCGCCTCGTTCTCCTCGTCGTCGACGGCGTAGCCGCGCGCGGCCACCGCGCTGAGATGGGCGTTCAGCAGGTCGGGATCGATGATCGTGCGTGGCGTCTGCGCGACGAGCGGTATGCGGGCGAGCACCTCGCGCAGCTCGGCAGCGGACAGCCCGGCGAGGATCGCCTTGCCGATTGCCGTGCAGTACAACGGGATCGACAGGCCGACCCGCGAACGCATCGTGTAGGCACGATCGCCTTCCAGCTTGTCGACGTAGACGGCTTCGTCGCCGGAGCGCAGCGCGAAGTGCACGGTGTGCCCGGTGTCCGCGCAGAGTCGCTGCAGGATGGGTCGCACCAGCTGGGTCACGCCCGCCGACTGCCCGGCCAGCGACAGCAGCCGCACGCCGGGCAGATAGTGGTGGTCGGAGTCGACGCGCACCCAGCCGACGGCGGCCAGCTCCCGCAGGATCCGGTGCACGGTCGAGGTGGAAAGGCCGGTGCTCCTGCTGATTTCGGTGACTCCCCGAGCATTGGGCAGCGCCTCCAGCACGAGGACCACCTTGGCCACCGCGCTCGGTGCGGAGTCGAGACTCACCGTGCCAACCATCCCCCGTCCACCACCAGCACATGTCCGTGTACATAGGCCGCGGCAGGCGCGCACAGGAACACGATCGCGTTCGCGATGTCCGCGGGGTCGGCCCAGCGGCCGACCGGAATGCGTTCGGTGATGGCGTGATTGCGCGCGGGATCGGCGCGCAGTGCCGCGGTGTTGTTGGTCGCGACATAGCCGGGGGCGACCGCGTTCACCCCGACGCCGAGCCCGGCCCATTCGGTCGCCAAGGCCTTCGTCAGGCCAGCGACTGCGTGTTTGCTCGCGGTGTAGGCGGCCACGTTCACCCCGCCCTGAAAGGACAGCAGCGAGGCGATATTGACGATCCGGCCCGCGCCGCGTTCGAGCATCGTCGCGCCGACACAGCGGGCGAGCAGGAACGCCGCGTCGAGGTTGATGTCGACCACCCGCCGCCAGTCGGCGAACGACACCGTCGCCACCGGACCACGGCCGATGACGCCCGCGTTGTTCACCAGCAGATCGATACGGTGTTCGGCCGCAACGGCAGTCGCGACGGCCGCCACCTCGGCGGCATCAGCGAGGTCAGCGGCCACGGTGTGGCAGCCGCGGCCGAGCGCCTCGATCTCGGCGACCACCGGGGCCAGGCCGTCTCGATCCCTGCCCCACAGCACCAGATCCGCGCCCGCCGCGGCCAGCGCGAGCGCGGCGGCCCTGCCGATGCCGGTACGCGCGCCGGTGACGAGCGCGCGCTGTCCGTCCAGCCGGAACGGGTCGGTCACGAAAGCGACTCCGTGGCAACCAGATCCATGTCGTTGTAGGCGAGGTTCTCCCCCGCCGTCGACCAGACGAACCGGTACGGCGCGGTGCCTGCCCCGGTGTGCACCGACCACGGCGGGCTGATCACCGCCTGCCGGTCGGCGACGATGATGCTGCGGGTGCGGGCCGGCTCGCCGCACAGGTGCACGACGCGCTCGGCCGGGTCGAGCCCGAAGTAGAGGTAGATCTCGGTGCGCCGGTCGTGGGTGTGGCACGGCATGGTGTTCCAGACACTGCCCGGTTCGAGGGTGGTGATGCCCAGCGCGAGCTCACAGGAGCGAACGCCGTCCTCGTGCACGTACTTTCGCAGCGTCCGCTCGCTTGCCTTGTGCGCATCGCCGATCCGCACGCTCTCGGCTGATTCGCGGGGGATCAAGGTGGTCGGGTGGGCGAGATGCGCTGGCGCGGAGACGATGTAGAAGACCGCGTCGCCCGCCACCGACACCGTTTCGGTGCCCTGCCCGACGTAGACGATGTCCTCCGCGGACACCGGATGCTGCTGGCCGTCCGTGGTCACCGAGCCGACACCCTCCAGGCAGACGATGCCCAGTTCGCGTCGGTCACACAGGTTTTCGGCACGCAATTCGGCCGGTGGGTCGAGAATGAGTTCGCCGCCGCCCGGCATCGCACCACCGATCAGCAGCCGATCGTGGAGGGACAGCGTGAACCGAACCTCGCCAGCGACAAACAAATCGGTGACCAGAAAGCGCTCGCGCAACTCCTCCGGCGCAAGCCTGGCCATCTCGGTAGGACTAGTCGGGTAACGGACGTCTGCCATGAAGTCACCTCATGTTTCCCGCCTGACGGAAAGTGCTTTCCCTCACAAGGGAAGCCGGAGGAGTATGCCGTATCAAGCAAGACCGCGGCAAGGGAGCCGCCCCCGCAGGCAAGGAGCAACGCGCATGCGACTCAGGGCACGATTGGTCGGATTGATCGCCGCGGGGCTGCTTGCAGCGACCGCCTGCGCACCGGGCGAGCCGGAATCCAACGCCCCGACCGGGCCGGTCTCGGTGGACTTCAAGTCTTTTCAAGGCAAGCGCCTGACCTATGTGTACTTCACCGACGGACCGGACCTGGACGCGACGAAAACGGCCATCGCAGGCTTCGAGAAGGAAACCGGCGCAACGGTAGATCTCCAGGTCGTCCCCTTCGCCCAGCTCAACACCGCGCTGCAAGCACGCATCGCCTCCGGCACCGCACCGGAGGTCGCCAGGGTGCAGGACTGGTACCTGTACCGGGGCGAAGTGATCAACTTCGCGGACTACTTCGGCAAGTCCTACGCCGACGAATTCACCGACGGCGCACTGGCGGTCACCCGTGACAAGGAAGGCCGCCTCTACGCGGTGCCGAGCGACCAGACCATCAACGGCCCCTTCGTCAATGCCGACGCCTTCGCCAAAGCCGGTGTGCCGGTGCCGAACCCGACCGACAAACGGACCTGGTCGCAGTTCATGGCCGACGCGACCAAGGTCGCGCAGGCCAACGGCATGCCGTTCGCACTGACCATGGACGTCTCGGGCAATCGGCTGAGCACGATCCTCAGCCACTACGGCACCACCCTGATCGGCGCCGACGGCCAGGTCGGCCTCGACCAGGCCAAGGCGGAGCAGGCATTGGGCATGGTCAACGACCTGCTGCAGACCAACAAGTTGTCCAAGGACTTCTGGCTCGGCGCAGGCACCAGTTACAAGGGCGGCAACGAAGCCTTCCTGGCCGGACAGGCACCGGTGTATCTGTCCGGGCCGTGGCAGGTCGGGTCGTTCGCCAAGTCGGCGCCGTTCACGTGGGCGACCGTGCCCAATCCCTGTGCCGCCGAATGCGGTGGGTTCCCCGGCATGAAGATGATGGTGGCCTTCGCCCGCAGCAAGGAGCCGACGCTCGGCGCGGCTTTCGTGCAGTGGATGAACCGCGCCGAAAACCAGCGCGAGATCGACAAGGCCGCCTTCTGGCTGCCGACCCGCAAGGATCTGGTGGCCGCAGGCGTGCAGTATCCGTCCCGCGACGCCGACATGAACACCTTCATCCGCCAGATCGAGGTCACCCCGTCGGTCGACTTCGTCGCGGCGGCCAGCCCGGCCTTCACCGGCGCGGCCAACGCGCTGATCAAGGAGTTCGCCAAGGTGGTCGCCGGGCAGGAGAGCGTCGCCACCTGCGTGACGAACCTGCGCGCGCAGATCGCCGACATCATCAAGGCGTCCAAATGAACGCAGGCAAGCGCCTGATCAATCGGCGCAAGGTCGCGCCGTATCTGTTCGTGCTGCCGAACATGGTGATCTTCGGGCTGTTCACCATCTGGCCCGCGATCAACGGTTTCAACCTCAGCTTCTACGACAGCAACAACGGCCGGACCTTCCGTCCGGTCGGCACCGGCAACTATCGGCGCATCCTCGACAGCGCCGAATTCTGGGACGTCGCACGGCAAACGGTGCTGTTCGTCGTCGCGTTCGTGGTGGTGAGCACGGTGCTGGCGACCGGCCTTGCGCTGCTGTTGAATTCGCAACGGCGCGGGCGTGGCGCGTTGAGCGCGGCGTACTTTCTGCCGATCGTGGTGTCGCCGGTGGTGGTCGGGCTGGTGTGGAACGCGGCGCTGCAACGCCAGACCGGGTTGGTGAACCAGGTGACCAGCGCGCTCGGCTTCGGCCATCCCGCGTGGCTGGTCGATCCGGCCCTCGCGCTCGTCTCGGTGATCGTCGTCGGGGTCTGGATCCATCTCGGCTTCTACACCATGATCGTGCTGGCCGGGCTGCAGTCGATCGACGGCGCGCTCTACGAGGCCGCCACCATCGACGGCGCGAGCCACTGGCAGCTGATCCGGCGCATCACCCTGCCGCTGCTGCGGCCGACCACGATGGTGGTGGTCACGCTGGCCACCATCGCGGGGTTTCAGGCCTTCGACTTCATCTACACGCTCACCGGCGGCGGTCCGGTCGGTGCGACGACGTTGATCGTGCAGTACGTCTACACCAACGGTTTTCACGCGCCCATCAGCTACGGGCTCGCCAGCGCCGCCGCGGTGATCCTGTTCCTCGTCGTCTTCGCGGTCACCTTCCTCAACTACCTGGTCGGTAGGCGTCAGGAGGCGATGTGACCGACCAGTGGGTCTCGACCACCGGGCGCGCACCATCACTCGGCACGGTCGTGCGCACGACGGTGCTCATCGTCGGCGCGATCGTTGTGATCGCGCCGCTGGTCTGGGCCGGGTTGTCCTCGCTCAAGAGCCAGGCCGAGCTGGCCGCGCAGCCGCCGACGCTGTACCCGCACGCGGCCACCTTCGACAACTACCGAACCGGGTTGGCCGCCTTCGACTTCGGGCGGTATCTGCTCAACAGCACGATCGTGACGGTGGCGGCGACGCTGCTCACCCTGCTGATCAACGCGATGGCCGCCTACGCGCTGGCCAAGTACAACTTTCGCGGTCGTGACCTGCTGTTCCTGATCACGCTGTCCACCATCATGATTCCGTTGCAGGTGATCCTGTTGCCGGTCTACCAGGTGGTTTCCGCGCTCGGCATGACCAATTCGCTGCTCGGGCTGATCATTCCGCCCGCGGCGACGCCAACGGGGGTGTTCTTGCTCCGTCAGTACATGTTGTCGCTGCCCGACGAGACGATCGAGGCGGCGCGGATCGACGGGGCAGGCGAGTTCGCCATCTTCTGGCGGATCGTGTTGCCGCTGTGCCGACCCGCGTTGGCGGTACTGGCGATCTTCTCGATCATCTGGCGGTGGAACGACTTCCTGTGGCCGTTGATCGTCGCCCAGGACGAGTCCAAGCAGACGCTGCCGGTGGCGATCGCGCGCTTCGCCGGGCAGCAGGCGATCCCGTTCCCGCACATTCTCGCGGTGTCGGTGGTTTCGATCATTCCGGTGATCGTGGTGTTCCTGATTCTGCAGCGGCAGATCATTTCCGGGTTGGTGAGTGGAGCGGTGCGATGAGTCCGATACCGAGATTTGCCGCCGAGGAGCGTTCGGTGCATGCCCTCGATCGCCGTGGGTACGTGCGCGATTGGCTGAGCACGGCGGCGCTGTCGACACCGTGTGCGGATTTGCACGAGGTGCTCAACGCGCAGGGCAGTCCGTGGGGACCGGACGGTCGCTGGGTGCTGACCAACGGGCCGGACGTGGCGCCGTTGAAGCAGATTCTCTACCGGAAGCATCCGCTGGCCACCGCGCCCCTGCTGCCCGAAGTGCTGGCGGGCGGCGGCTTTTCCTGGGACCTGGGCTGGGGCAACAGTCGGCAGGCACGGTGGGAACACTGGCGGGCCGGCGCGGACGGGCTGCTCGACTGGAGTGAGTTCTGCTACACGCCGGAGTATCGGCAGTCGATCGCCGCAACGGTATTCGAGGTCGATCAAGCCGAGTATCGGGTGTTCGAGGTCGAATGTACGGGTCCGGTGGCGCTGTTCGTCGACGGTGAGTTGGTGTTGTCGGCAACGGAGCTCGCCTACATGGAGCCGTACCGGACCCAGGCGCGGGTGCGGTTGCGGTCCGGACTCACCGCGGTGCATCTGGTCAGCTGGCAGGTGGCGTTCCGCGAATGCAGGCAGGTCGCCGGGTTGCGTGTGTCGGGATTGCCGGTGCGGGTGGTGCTACCGGCGGCCGGTGCCGACGAATACCGTGCGGCGGTGGCGGAAGCCATGCTGGACGCGGTCGGGCTGGCGCCGTGGGCAAGCACCGACGGCACGGTGACGCTCAGCGGCCCGGTCGGGGCGCGGTATCTGGTTTCCGCGAGCGGAAGCGCCGAGACGCCGGTGGTGCTGACCGATGGGACCGCGCAATTCACCCTCCCCGGTGCCACCGAGACCGCCGCGGCGTCCATGCTCGGCACCGGCGAGGTGGAACTGACCGTCCGAGTGGATGATTCGGCGGCACCGATAGTCCGCAGGTTGCGCGCGGCACGCGTGCCTGCCGTGCACCGCGCCGAGCCGGTCGGCACCGATCCAGCGGTGTGGCGCGACGAATTGCTGCGCCACGTCGCGTCCGGCACACCAGGAATCGCCCGTGCCCTCGCCCGGCATTGCCTCGATCCTGCGGAGAAGTTGTCCGACGACGACCTCGCTCCAGCACTGTGGATGATCGAATCCCGAGCCGACTGCGCCGATTTCGAAGCCGTCGGACTCGTTCACCTGTGGCGGCGGCTCGACAACTGGTCACCAGCACAGCGCGAGCGAGTCGAGCAGGCACTGCTCGGCTTCAAGTACTGGATCGACCAGCCCGGTCTCGACGCCATGTGCTACTTCACCGAAAACCACCAATTCGTCTGGCACACCGCAGAAGCCATGATCGGCGACCTGTTTCCGGCGGCGCAGTTCGGCAATACCGGCTGGACCGGGCGCGACCACGCCGAGCACGGAACACGCCTTGCCGAGGACTGGATGCGACGGAAGCTGGCCGGCGGATTCAGTGAATTCGACTCCAACGCCTACCTAGCAATCGATGCGCTCGCCCTGGTTACCTGGATCGAATTCGCACCCGACGATCGACTGCGGCAACTGGCCGAGGTCCTGCTCGACAAGGCGCTGCTCACCCTGGCGAGCAACTCGTGGCGCGGTGTCCACGGTGCCGCGCACGGGCGCTCCTATGTGCCGACGCTGCGGTCGTCCCGGTTCGAAGAGACCGCGCCGATCATGTGGATCCTGTGGGGCACAGGGTCGTTGAACGCAGCGGTGTTGCCAGCCACCGCGCTGGCGACCGCCACCCGGTACCGGCTGCCCGAGCTGATCCGGGCGGTCGCCACCGAGCTGCCCGAGGAATGGGACGGACGACAGGTCTACTCCGGCACGTATCGACGACACCACGATCTGCTGGAGCGGCCGTACCGCTCCGATCTGCGCGTGTGGCGGACACCGGAGGCGATGCTGTCCAGCGTTCAGGACTACCGCTGCGGGCTGCCCGGTCTGCAGGAACACATCTGGGGCGCGACGCTCGGCCCCGAGGTGCAGGTGTTCGCGACGCACCCCGCGACGGACAGCACATCGTCGTCGGCCAGACCCAATGCCTGGGCGGGGCAGCGGGTCTTGCCGCGCGCCCACCAGCACCGGGACACCGTCCTCGTCGTACACCGCATCCCCGAGGAGGACCGCCTCGGCACGACCCACTTATGGTTCCCGACACCGCATTTCGACGAATGGACCACACACGGGCCATGGCTGGCAGGCCGCGTCGGCAACGGGTACGTCGCCGTCGCCACCGGCGGCGGGTTCCGAGCGCGCACGACCGGCGACGAGTGCGGCCAGACCTGGCTCCCCAACGGCGATGGCCTGGCTTACGTCGCGACCGTCGGATGTGCGGCGATCGACTCTTCGTTTGCCGACTTCGTTTCCGAGCTCACCGAGCCGGTGTTCACGCCTGACGCTGTTTCGTTCCGCGCACGCGACGGCAGGACACTCGCCTTGTCGTGGCCCGGCGTTTTCACCGTGAATGGCGGCGTGACACTGGATTCCGCCGACACCACCCATCTCGACAACCCCGCCGTGCACGTCCCGTTCGGCGCCGACCAGCTGGCGGCCGACTGGCACGGCCACCGGCTCGTCCTCGACCTGGCCAACGGCCGTCGGATCGAACCGCCGAGCACCGTTGCGCTTTCCGACACCGGAGCCACCGGTGTCGGGCGATGATCTGACCTCGGCACTGCACGCCGCTCCCCCACTTCCGCCCCGCACCGACCTCTCGCCCGCCGCCTTGATCGATGTCGGTGAGCGACTGGTCGCCCGCACCTGGTCCACGGGCCTGCCCTCCTGGTTCTGGGGTGAAGGCGTCTGCCTGCTCGGCATCGTGCGCTTCGCCGAGGCCAGACACCGACCGGTGCCCGCCGCCGTCGTGGACTGGCTACGCCAGCACCACGATTCAGGCATCAGCGTCTCCCACGTCAACAATCTCGCCCCCGGCACCGCGGCCCTGATCGCCGCCACCGACCACCCGGATCTCGTCGCCGCCGTGGATCTCCTCGATCAGTGGTTCGCGCAATCTCCGTTGATCACAAGGGCTCCCAACGGCGCCCTCGAGCACTGGCCCGACGGGGTCTGGGCCGACACCACTTTCATGGCAGGCGTCTTCCTCGGTCATCTCGGCGAGCACCGGCGCGATCCACGCTTGGTGGCTGCCTTCGGCGAGCAACTGCTCGCCCACGCCGACATCCTGCAGCACCCGGACACCGGCCTTTTCGCGCACGGATCGCATCGCGGCCACACCCTCTGGAACTTCTGGGGCCGCGGAAACGCCTGGTGCGCACTGAGTGCCGTCGAATACCTCGAGTTGGCCGCACGCGGCCGAGTCCCCGTCGACGACGACCAACTCGACCGGATCACCGACCTGCTGCTCCGCCAGCTGACCACCCTGGCCGCGCTACAACCCGACCACGGCGTCTGGAGCGTCCTGGTCGACAACCAACCCGAGAACGCGGGCATCCTCGAACCCTCCGCCGCCGCGGGCATCGGCGCCGCGATGCTGCGCACCGCGATCGTGCTCCCGCACTGCCCGCCCGAGATCCCCCGAGCGGGCTGGCGCGCGGTCGCAGGCGCTCTCGCCTACGTGGACCCCGCCGGCACCCTCACCAGAGTCAGCGCGGGCACCGTCCTACAACTGATCCCCTTCGGCTACAGCGTCATTCGCAACGACCGCAGCCAGCCCTGGGGCCAGGGTCTTGCCTTGCACGCCGTTGCCGCCGCGCTCCTGGCCCACGAGTCCGGCCTCAGCGCAGCGTTGCCTCGAGGATCGCATACGGGCTCGGCGTGGGAATGACGCGGTCGAGGGTGTAGCCCGCCGAATCCAACAGGTCGCGGTATTCCTGCTCGGAGCGCTCCTTTCCGGACACCATGCCGAGCATCGTCAGGTCGATGGCCTTGGTCAGGTGCGGCTCATCGCCGTCGGGCACGATCCCCTCGACGACCAACAGCCGGGCGCCGGGCTTCGCGGCCTGTGCGATCGCGGCGAGGATGCGGCGACTCGACGCGTCGTCCCAGTCGTGCAGGATGTAGCTGAGCAGGTAGATGTCGGCGGTCGGAACGACGGTGAAGAAGTCGCCCGCAACGACGTCGACCCGGTCGGCCATGCCGACGGCCGCCAGCGTGCGTTCGGCGTTCGGGACGACATTGGGCTGATCGAAAACGATGCCACGCCTGGTGGTGTCGGCATCCCGCTTGAGCAACTCGATCAGCACGCTGCCGTCGGCGCCGCCGATGTCGGCGATCGTCCGGCCCTCGGGCAGCTGATAGTTGTTGAACATGTTGCGAAAGCTCACCGTCACCCCGGCCATCGCCCGGCTGAACTGGGCCGCACGCTCCGGCTCTGCGGCCATCCACGACATGAACGGTTCGCCGAAATACTTTTCCGCACCGGGAGTTCCGGTGCGCACGGTGTGCAGCAGTTCGCTGAACGGGAGGTAGTGGGTTTCCATCCACATGCACGCCACTTCGTGCATCGAGAACGGATGCTTCTCCGAAAGCACCGCCCCCATCTCGGTGACCGTGACCAGGTCGCCCGGTCCGGTGGTGAACAGCCCCAACGGCGCCAGTGTCCGTACCAGCCTGGACAGCGCCTCCGGCTGCGCTCCCGTACGTTCGGCGAGCTTGCCGACGGGTTGCGGCCCTTCTTGCTCCAGGATGGTCACGACCCCCAGCTTCGCTACCACATAGACGGCCTGGGAAACCTGAAATCCGCTCAGGTACAGAATCATCGACGCGGGGATCGGCTGTTCGTCGGTCGTCGTGGTGTCGGACATGTTTTCTCCTACTTCCTTCGGCGTGATAGCGACGTGGTGGAGCAGATCATCCGGGCCGCGTCGCCGGGCCGGCCTGTCGCTCACCTGATGCTGGACGCCGCGCCGAGATCCCGTCAATGTATCGGACCGCCCAGCCGACCAGCCGTACCATGACACGTCATAGGACGAGAGCCCTTGCTGTGCAAGGGCTCTCGTCCTGAACCTGGCGGGCGCTCAGCGCACTGCCTTCTGCACCAGCGCACCGATCGCCTTTTCGTCGGCGGCGGTCAGCTTGGTGAGGGCGAACGCGCTGGGCCACATGGTGCCGTCGTCGAGGGTGGCGATGTCGTTGAACCCGAGCGTCGCATAGCGGGCCTTGAACTTCTCGGCGCTCTGGAAGAACAAGACGACCTTGCCGTCCTTGGCGTAGGAGGGCATGCCGTACCAGAGTTTCGGGGTCAGTCCGGGGGCATTGGTCTTGACGATCGCGTGGATGCGTTCGGCCAGCACCCGATCCGAGTCCTGCATCTGGGCGATCTTGGCGAGCACGTCGTTCTCGCCGTCCGCCTTGGCGGCGCGGGAACCACGGCGAGCCGCCGTCTTCAGCTCCTGGGCGTGCTCTTTCATCGCGGCGCGCTCTTCCTCGGAGAAGCTCACGGCGGTCCTTGTTGCGTTCTGCTGAGTAGCCATTGTTCTGATTTCCTTCTGTGTGAATGTTTTTCGGATGATCGTTGGGCTGGTTCGGTTTCAGCGGTCTTCCAGCAGACCGAGGACGTTGCCGTCGGGGTCGGTGACGGTGGCCACCCTGCGGCCCTCGCCGACGCTGCGGATCGGCTCCCGCACGGTGGCGCCCGCGGCGGTGAGTTCGTCGAGCCGCGCCTCGATGTCGACCACCTGCCAGTAGGCGACCGGCGCGGTCATGCCCTGTGGTCCGCCGTCCGGCACCAGCCCGATGTGCAGGTGTTCGAGATCGAAGCCGACGTAGTAGGGGCTCTCGATCTGCGGCGGCACGCCGAACAGCGCCGCGTATACCGCCTTGGCCTTCGCCAGGTCGGAGACGGGGTGCAGCATGGTCTTGATGCCCCTGGCCGGTGCGGCGGACATGAGTTCTCCTGGTGTCGTAGCTGTGGTCGAAATGGTCTGGTCGACAAGCGAACGGCCGTGTGGCGATCGAGCACTCGGAGGGCGATTGCTCCGGTGAGCCGTTCCTGTTGCGTCCATGGCAATAACGGTAGGTTCGGGGCAGCGGCCCGACATCCGTGCCGACCACGGAGAGCACCACGGAATCAGCACGTAACCCCGTGCCCGCACCGGAACGTGCCCGATACGCGAAGATGGAGACGTGTCGAAGCAGAAGGTTGCCGCCGGGATCTCGGACCGGGAGGCCGAAGTCCTGACTCTGGTCGGGCAACATCGCAGCAATGCCGAGATCGCCGCGGAGCTCTATATCTCAGTGCGCACGGTCGAAACCCACGTGTCGTCGCTGTTGCGCAAGGTCGGCGTCCCCGACCGCCGAGCGCTCGCCGGCCGCGCGGCCGAACTCGCCAAGGACGAGCCGACCAGCGAAGCGATCGCCATCCTGCCCGCGCCGTTGACCTCGTTCGTCGGCCGAGCCAGCGAGCGCGCCGCCCTGCGCGCGGCGGTCGCCGCGCATCGGCACATCACCGCACTCGGCCCGGGCGGCGTCGGTAAAACCCGGCTGGCCTTGGCCGTTGCCGCCGACCTTGCCGGCGAGTTCGCCGACGGCGCCTGGTTCGTCGACCTGGTCTCGGTGACCGATCCGGCGATGACCGGCGCCGCGGTGGCGCGTTCGCTCGGCCTCGGGGAACACCAGGGCCGCAGCATCGACGACTCCGTGCTCAACGCCTTGGCCGGACGCCACACCTTGCTCGTGCTCGACAACTGCGAGCACCTGCGCGAGGGTGCTGCGCCGTTCATCGAACGCCTGCTCGCGCACTGCCCGCGGGTGACCGTCCTCGCCACCAGCCGGGCCCGGCTCTTGGTGCCCTTCGAGCAGGTCTATGTCGTTCCCCCGCTCAGCCTCGACGGCGACGACGACGCGGTCACGCTGTTTCTGGATCGGGCTGCCGCCCTTGGCTGGCCGATCGATCCGGGGCAGCTCGGCCAGGTGAGCGAGGTCTGCCAGCGGCTCGACGGGCTGGCGTTGGCGATCGAACTCGCGGCCGCGCGGCTGCCTACCCTCGGCCTCGATGGCCTCACCGCGAGCCTCGCCGATCCGCTGCGACTCCTCGTCGGCGGACGCAGGGCCGACGACCGGCATCGCTCGGTGCGCGCCATGCTCGACTGGAGTCAGGCGCTGCTCACCACCGAGGACCAGCAGGTGCTGCGGCGTATCGCGGTGTTCGTCGCGCCGTTCACCGCCGCCGATGCCGCCGAGGTGGCCGGGTATCCGCCACTGGACCCGAACGCCGTCGCGGACGGGCTCGCCCGGCTCGCCGAACAGAGCCTGCTCGCCGCCGTGCCGACCGCGCGCGGCACCCGCTACCGCGCACTGGAGACGATCCGCCAGTACGAGACCGAGCAGCTCGTCGAGACCGGCGAACTGCCCGAAGTGCTTGCCCGCCATCTGCACTGGTGTTCGGCGACCGCCGCCGCGCTCGCCGGGCCGACCACCCCCGCATGGCGCACCGGATTCGACTCGGCCGTCGACGATATGCGCGCGGCTTTGGCGTGGGCGGCGGAACAGCCCGAGCACCGTGCCGCCGCGCATGCACTGGCGTTGGCCATGGCGGAGCTGACCTTCACCCGCAATCTGGTCGGTGAATCTCAGCGACGGTACGAACAAGCGGCCGCACTCACCGACGACCTGATCGCGGCGGCCGCCGCACTGCGCCGCGCCGCCCAGGTGGCCGGGTGCCGCCGACGCGGCGAGGACATGTTCCGGCTGCACCGCGCCGCCGCCGAGACCGCCCGCGCCGCAGGCGATCCGGCCGGGGCCGCCCGCGACCTGGCCACGGCCGCGATCACCGTGTACCGCCTCGCCGAGTCGTTCTCCGAACCACCGCCGCCCGGTGCGGCGGCGGCGCTGCTTGCCGAGGCGCGCGAGCTGGCCGGCGACGACCCTGCCGCCTTGGCAGCAGTTGCCCTTGCCGAGTGCGGGGTGCACACCGAGACCGTCTACGCGGACCGTGCCGAGCTGGAAACTGGGATGTCCGAAGCGATCTCGCTCGCTGAGCGCGCGGTCGAACTGGCCTATCAGGCTGGCGATCCGGTGGCGGAGAGCGCGGCGCTGGATGCGCTCGCCGCGGCGCAGTGTTGGACCGGAGATACCTTCGCGACCGCCGAGACAACCCGTCGACGAGTCGAACTGCTTGCCACAGTATCGGTTTCACCGGCCACCGAGCTCGAACGCGGCAACGCGCTCGCCGAGGCGGCCGAAACCTGTATCGGTGTCGGCGATCTGACCGGCGCGCGCCGCTGGGGCAGGCAGCTCCGCGACCTCCCGCTGCTCGCCGAACAGGGCGATTTCGCCACCTCCCGGCTCATGGTCGCGGAGGCGTTGGCAGGGAACCTCGATGAGGTATTGACCGCCAGTAGACGTTTCCTCGACGCATGGGAACTCTCCGGGCGCTTGCCTGCGCCGCATCTCGCGATGGCGGCGGCCGCGGTAGCGCTGGCGCACGGCCTGCGCGGCGACGACGCGGCGCGCGCCGAGTGGCTGGCGATCGTCGACGAGCTCTGCGTCGCCCCTGCGCAAAAGACCGGTTACAGCGCGGTTTTCGACGCCATCGTGCTGCTGCACCTCGGCCGCGCCGACCAGGCCATGGCAGGCCTGACCGCGGAACCCGACGAGCTCGACGAGCAGGTCATCTGGGTGTGGCGGCACTGGTATGCCGCGCTCCGCGCCGAGGCCGCGGTGCTCACCAACCATCCGGACGCTCGCACCCACCTCGCCACCGCTCGAAAAGCAGTGGCGGGCAACCCGATCGCGGACGCCATCGTCGACAGGGCCACGGCGCTCCTCGACGACGACCCCGCGCGCGTGCGCGCCACCGCGGCCGCGTTCGAGGCCGCTTCCTGCCCCTACCAGCAAGCCAGAAGCCTCACCCTCGCCGACGCGACTACTCGCTGAGGGTTACGGTGCTGCCGTAACCCCGGCGCAGTGTGGCAGCGAGCACGGACTGCTGCTGCTCAGGCTCGAGCGCACGCGGCGAGCCCGCCGCGGCGGCGGTCAAGTAGATGCCGCTGGCCCACTCCACCAGGTGGACATTGGCGATCGCCGCGTCCAGCGTCGGGCCGACGGCGACCGCACCGTGATTGGCCATGATGGCAGCGCTCTTGTCGCGCAAGGCTTCTCGCACGCTGCTGGCGAGCTCGGTGGTGCCGAACGCGGCGAACGGGGCGACTCTGATCGCGCCGCCGAGCAGGAGCTGCTGATAGTGGATGCACGGCAGTTCGTCGCGCACCAGCGACAGCGCGATGGCGTTCGGGGAATGGGTGTGCACGACTGCGGCCGCGTCGGAGTCGTGGTAGACGCCGAGGTGCAGTTCCACCTCGGAGGTTGGCTGCCAGTCGCCATCGACGATCGTGCCGTTCAGGTCGATGAGCGTGACGTGCTCCGGCGCCGCGTCCGCGAGGGCGAGCCCGGTCGCGGTCACCGCGACAAGATCGCCCTGCCTGCAGCTCACGTTGCCTGCGGTGCCGATGACCAGACCGTCGGCGGCGAGTCGGCGCGCGGCGGCGGCGACTGCCGCACGTTGCATGGTGAAATCAGCGTTTCGGAGGGACACATCGCGCACGGTACCCGTATAACTGAAGCAAGTTCAGGTTCGGTTCAAAGCTGGTCAGAGCGTATACCGGCACGTCTCCCGCCTTCGGCATCGAATGACGCGTCGGACCATGTCCATCGATCCGCCAGGAGTGAGCATGAACAGCACGACAAGCAGTGCCCGTCGCCCACGGGCCGCAGCGATGGTCGCGGCCCTCGGCTGCACCATGACCGCCGTCGCGCTCGGGCCGGCAACGGCGGAAGCGAGCACCGGCGGTGTCTACGTGGCGCTGGGCGACTCGGATGCCGCCGGGTCGGTGGTCTTCCCGCAATCGGAACTGCTCACCTGCGCGCGGTCGACAGCCAACTACCCCTCGCTGGTGGCGAAAGCATTGCAGGTGCAGACCTTCCGTGATGTCACCTGTGCGAGCGCCACCACCAAACATCTCACCCAGCCGCAGCCGGGTAACGTCGTCGGCGTCGCGCCACCGCAGTTCGACGCGCTCAGCGCCGACACCACGCTGGTCACGATGTCGATGGGCGGCAATGACATCGGGATCGCCGACGACGCGTACGGCTGCGTCAACCCGTTCCCTGCGGCCGCCGGGCACTCGTGCGCCGCCGACTTCACCGCGGGCGGCCGCGACACGTTCGTCGAACGCACCGACGCGCTCGCGGCGACCTACGGCGACGTGCTCGAGCAAATCCATCAACGCGCACCGCACGCACGGGTGCTCGTCGTCGGCTACCAGTACTTCTTCCGGCCCGGCGGATGTCCTGCGGCACACCCGATTTCGTCCCGCGACAGCGACTACCTCCAGCAGTCGCTCTCCCGGCTCAATGCCATGGTTGCCGCACAAGCCGCGGCGCACAACGCCACCTACGTCGATCTCGAGCCGTCCACGATCAACCACGATGCGTGCGCCCCGGTCGGCGACCGCTGGGCCGAGGGCATCATTCCGTCGCCACCGACCGGCGGAACATCGTTGATCCCGGTACATCCAAACGCCGCCGGATACGAGAACACCGCTCGTCAGATCCTGGCCGCCCTCGGCCACTAGCCGCTCAGAGCGCTTCGATGATCGATTGACCGGACGGAGTGCGGAAGGACCGGGTGGTGACGCCTGCGTTCGGATCGAGTTTGTCCACCGAGCGGAAGTGGAACTGCACCTCGTTCGGCGCCGCTTCCAGCACGCCATAGCCGTGGTCGACCATGTTGATGTACTTCGCGTGCGGATTGCGGGCGCGCCTGGCCGCCTCCTCGTTGCGCGCGGCAACGACGGGATCGCCTGTGCCCGTTGGCAGATAGCCGCCGTCGCCCGCGTTGGTCGAAGTGACCGACGGGACAAGGTATTCCACGGCCGCGCGCTTGGTGCCTGGCGGATTGACCTGGGTGCCGGTGACAGTGCCCGGCGCAAAACCGGTGTCCCACAGCTCGCCTGCGTATCCATTGTGGTCGTCGCCGGTGACCAGGACCATGTTCTTGATCTGCGCGGCCGCGGTGGACAGGATGTGGGTCCGCTCGGCGCCGTAACCGTCCCAGCTGTCCATGAAGGCACGGCTGCCGTCGTCGCCGGTCACCATGCCCATCATCATCACCGCGTTGCCCATCACCTTCCAGGTCGCGTCCGAGCCGCTCATTCCGTCGAGCAGCCACCGAGTCTGGTTGTCGCCCAGCATGCTTCGGCCGCCTGCGTCCGCGGCCGAACACACCCCTGACGCGTCACCGCACGGTTGTGCGTCCCGATACTGCCGATCGTCCTGTACCCACAGCTCCACGGTCTTCCCCAGCCGCAGCGAGCGATGCGTACGGTTCGGTGCACCGGGAAAGCGCGGGACCGGCATGTGCTCGAACCACGCCTGCCAGGCCCACTGCTTCTTCTGCTCGAAACCGACGGCGCCCTCGACCTTGTCGGCGCCGAATCCGGTCCAGCCTTCCTTCCAGTAGTTGTTGCGGTATTCGTGGTCGTCCCACATCGGCACGAAGGCGTGGCGGCTGTGCATCAACTGAAGATCGGTGTCGGAGCGATACTTTCGGTACTTCTCCCGCATCTGCTCCAGCAGCTGCGGGTAGGCATTGACTTCGACGCCGCGGACGCCGGGCTTGGTGAACTCGTAGATGTAATCGCCGAGGCAGATCACCAGATCGAGGTCTTCGGCGGCCAAGTGGCGATGCGCGGCGTAGTAGCCTTCCTCGAACGCTTGGCAGGCGAACCAGCCGATCCTGACCGGCTCGGCGGAGTCGGCGGGCCGGAGCGTCTTGAACCG
Source organism: Nocardia sp. NPDC049149 (assembly GCF_043197455.1). Classification (NCBI taxonomy): domain Bacteria; kingdom Bacillati; phylum Actinomycetota; class Actinomycetes; order Mycobacteriales; family Nocardiaceae; genus Nocardia; species Nocardia sp. NPDC049149. The sequence goes on along the minus strand of NZ_JBICTD010000004.1, from coordinate 420,441 downwards.
GCCGATCGCCGATTCCGTTCCCCGGCCGCGGAATTGGTAGAAGTACTGCTCCCCCGGACGCAGTCCCGCGGCCTCGAAATGGACGGTGCCGTCGGCGCCGGTGGTGACGGTCTCGGTCAGCTCCGGACTGGACAGATCGTCGCGACGGGACACGACGACCGCCAGCTTTCCCGCCGACCCCGCGCTGCCGCCGCTGACCCTGGTCCACAGCGTTGCCCCGTCGGTGCGCGGCACACCGGCCATCACCCCGGCGCCGAACAGCGGATTCCCGATCAGATCGGCGGCGCCGTCGGGCGCCTGCCGCAATATCGGCGCGGCGAACCCGGTGGCGGGCACTGCCAGCATTCCGCCAGCGACCGCCAGACCGGCGAAGAACGAACGGCGAGGCACACTGCTGGTCATAACGCTCTCCTGTGGATCATCGTCGAATCATCAGGTCACCCAGGACAAATGGTACGAGCCGGTCGGTCTTGTCTTCACCGACGCGGCAGCCGCCGCCGGGGACTGTAACGTAAGTCCGCTGCCGTAGCTACAGCTACGCAACCGCGATCCGACGGATGAGACCCACGTCACTCACCCAGGACGACCGTCACGGATCCCCGCGCACAAATGGTTCGCGACAGCAAACAAGACCCCAGAACTGCGGGCCGAGACGTCGCGAATGCCACACGGCGGCAACGGATCATATAGTCGATGGGCATCTGGTCCGCAGCCTTGGAGGAGGTGTGGCGGCGAATGACCTCCATCATTCTCGACCACAGAGCACGACCCGACCGGCCGACGAGATGGCGCAACCCGCGCCTCTTGACGCGCGAACAGGAAGTACTCGTCGCCTGGGTGCGGTCCGGCTCGAAAACCGCGGCGGGAACGCAGCTGTCCCTGTCCCTCGGGACGATCGACGCGCATCTCGCTCGCATTCGCGACAAGTACGCCGCGGTCGGCCGGTCCGCCGAGACCAAGGCGGCCCTGGTGGCGCGTGCACTGCAGGACGGCCTGATCGTGCTCGACGATCTCTAGCGGTGCCCCAGGCAACGGTGTCGGACATTTGACCTACAGACAAACGATGCGAACCCGTGACATCGTCAGAGTTCGCGGACGAAACAGGACTGGGCATCCGGCGAAGGCCGCGCCGTCGTGCAGATCAGTTGCGCCCACGATCTTCGAGCGTTCTTAACCCGGGAACGGTCGCCGGACCAGCGACCGCAGTCGGAAATGGTGGGCACCTGTCATGAACCGTCGGCACACCTACGAGGTGACTGTGTCAGCCTCGGCTCTCGGCGAGCTCATCCTCGCGGTACACGAGGCAGCAGGCCAATCGGGCGGACCGTCGGCGCGCCGGTGGCGCTACGGCAACGTCGTCGGCATCAGCACGCCGCGCGTCCGCGACCTGGCACTGGCCACCGTGCGCGTCAAACATCTCGTCGATGGGCGCCCGATCGCGGCGATCACGGTCGCCGCCCACCGCAAGGTCGCCGTCGACGTCGTCTTCGTCCTCGACGAGTTCCAGGCGGCAGCGCAATTCCATTGCGCGACAACGGGCTCCGAAGAAGTCCTGGAGCAGGAAACCCACTGGGCCGAGTACCTCGCCACCAAAACCTCCGCGGCCCTCACCGCAACAGACGTCGCCGCCAACCTATCCCGCGGCTGCCCGACCGCCACCGATTCCACCGCAGGCTGAACCGCAGCGCACTAGCTGAAACTCGGTTCGCGCCAGCACAGGAATACTGCGCCACTGGTGGTTACCAAACGTGGCACGCTCGTGATCGCCAGCGATTCGCCAGCAACTTACCGCACAGGTCGCGACGCGGGCCGGGCGTGATACTTACGATATCGGCCATCTCCGCAGGATGAATTCCCACTGTCAGGAACACCCGAATAGGACGCGCGACTCCCGGCGACGGGATGTCAGGTGAATTGCGATGTGGTGATTACGCCCTCGACCTCGGCAGGCTGGCGAGTGGGCAGCACCGGGATCGCGTTGTTGCTGTAGCGGTGTTTGACGAGCGCGGCGGCGTCTTCCGCGGTTTCCGGGCGCCACGGCCTGGTCGACAGCTTTTCCAGCACGCAGATCAGCAGCATTTGCCTGGTGCGGGTGACCGGGTGGCAGTCCACATCCGAATCCCCGCCGTCCTCTTCGTGCGGGACGGTCTCGGTGAGCAGCCAGTAGAGCTCGGGGCCGAGCAGGATCGACTCGCCGTGGTTGTCGTTGAACCACCGGACCGAGTAGTCGATCAGCAGGTCCGCGATCTGCCCGCTCTGCTTCAGCGCGTCGACCAGCCGAGGCAGTCCCCCGGTACCTTCCACATTCCGCTGGATGAGGGTCGCGATTCGGTCCGCGACCTCGCGTAGCTGGGTGATGTCATGGTCCGGCCGCTTGGGCAGGGTCATCGAATCTCCTAACAGGGGCGGGTTCCACGCGCGGGTGGCTGGTCTTGGCACGACTGATCGGGTCGAGTCGCCGACGGTGAGTCTTGTTCGGTCTCGAGTCAGCGCGTTCGGCACCAACACCGGACGCCTGTTCTCGCTCACAACAATCCCGATCTGCCGGTGCGCGCCCGGCGGTGTGCTCGGATCGGGCCGGTTCGGCCCATTCCCGTCCCCGCCACAATTCAGCATTCGTCCACTGGTTGTCAATGGCCGCGCAACAGCTGATAGATATCACATAGTCGGCCCGGTTTCGCCGTGCCGAATGACAACGAAAACGTTTGAGCAGCAACGCGTTCAGTGACTGTTCATCGGATAAGATCAACGTTCATATCGCGTGATACCAGCCGCGCCGGCAAAGTCTTCGTAAACCTGCGTTATAGCGAATGGATCTATTTGATGTACGGGCGTCGACGCACAAAGCGCCGACACAATCGCCGTTATCTTTCAATCCGCAGCTGCACTGTTGTGGCGCAATACTTTTCGGTCGATTTCCCGGTCGAGCTGCGCGGTATCTCGGCGGCGAGATAGATGTCGCGCGGTTGTTCGAAGCGCGACACCCGAGGACGAAGAAAGTCCCGCAGCTCCGCCTCCGCCGGGTCGCGACCGGCGTGCGGCAACACGAAAGCGACCAACCGCCCGTACTCGGCAAGGCGATCAACGAGATTCATACCGAACGCCCTTCGGGAAGCAGACCACGGACAAAGGTCCGCGCCGCCATGCCGACCGCCTGATCTCAGGTGTCGCCGCCGCTCAGGGGTTGTCCGCGGCGTCCGCCAAGGAGAATTCGCCGATCGACCCCGGCGTGAAGTAGGTCTGCGCAAAGGTCTGCACCAAGGCGTCGACATGGTCGACGATGTCTTTCGCGGTGCCGTCGAAGACGCCGGACTGCCAGGCGCTGACCAGCTCGACGAACCCGCCGACGCCGAAGATCGCGGCCATCCGAATCTGCTTCTGGTCCGCATCCGGTGGCAGAAACCTTTGTGCCGCAATGACTACCAGATCACTGGTCATCTGAACCGCGGTACTGCGGCAGACCTCGAGCTTGGGGCTACCGCCGTGGTGCATCAGCAGGATCCGGCCGTAAGCGGGGTCGGCCGCCAACCGGTCGACGATCTCCGCCGCGGCGCGATGCGCGATCACATCGGGCCGCTCACCCTGACTCTGCCGGTAGACCTCGGCGATCACGCTGAGCATGTCGTCGCGCACGCTCTCCCACGCCGCGACAAGCAAGCCGTCGAGGTCGGTGAACTCCTCGTAGAAGTACCGATCGTTGATACCGGTCAGTGCGCAGACCCGCCGTTTCGACACCGCCGCCCAGCCGTCTTCGCGCCAGATGCCGATGGTCGCATCGATGAAACGGCTGCGGCGTTCGGCGCGGCGTTCCGCGGCGGTCCGGCCGCCCCACGTTCCTCCTCGCACACCTACATCTTGACAACCGGGACCCGCCGAACACAAACTGATGCCATGCGGCACCAATGGTGCACATCGGCCCCACTCTCCGCGGCGAGACCGTAACTCGCCCCGACCTGGTTGGCCGAGAAAGGAATTCGGCAATGTCGACAGTCACCGAGGACCGACAGACCCGCACTCGACAGGTGCTGCTGCCGGGCCGACCCGCCAAACACGCCAACGCGCTCGTCGCGACCGTGGAAGCGCTGACCATCGGGCTAGAGGAGCAGGGCGGGCTGATCGCGCGCATGCGCGGCACCGAAATGCTCCGCTTCCGGGCAGGCACCCGCCGCTTTCTCGCACTCACCAACCCCGAGCACGTCGATCACGTCCTGCACGCCGGGCGGCTGAACTATCACAAATCGTTCGAATACGAGCTGCTCCGCGCGCTGCTCGGGGTCAGCCTGTTCACCGACGAGGACGAGTCATGGCAACGCCATCGCACGCTGCTGTCCCCGATGTTCGGCAGGCGGCATCTCAACGGGCTCGTCGACCTGATGATCGAACCGATTCAGGCGAGCCTCGACGCGCTCGACGCGCAGTCCGGCCGGGTCGAGCTCGACATGGTCGGCGAGATGGTCGAGCTGACCCTCAATGTCGTCGGAAACGCCTTGTTCGGCCAGCAATTCGGCCGCATCGCGCACAGCATGTCCGGATACGTCACGGGCGGACTGCGTTTCGCCGAACGACTGGAGCGCGTCTTCCTCGTCGCCGCACCACCGAAGCTGCTGTGGCGGGCCGCGGCACGGACCGCGTTCACTCCGGTGCCACTGCCGCCGCCGTTGCATCGCATCCAGAAGATCGTCAAGATTCTCGACGGCGCCGTCTGGGACCTCGTCAACGATCGCGTCGAGCACCCGACCGACTCCCCAGACCTCCTCAACCACTTGCTGAACGCCGCGGACGCCGACGGTCGGCTGCCGTTGAAGCGGGTGCGCGACGAGTCGTTGACCTTCATGCTTGCCGGACACGAAACCACCGCGAACGCGCTGTCCTGGATGTGGTACCTGCTCGCGCTCAACCCGAATGCCAGAGCCAGGCTGCTCGACGAGGTGGACACGGTGCTGCAAGGCAGGACGCCGACCGCCGAGGACATCACGCGATTGCCTTGGACCGCAGCGTGTTTCCTGGAGGCGATGCGCTACTACTCCCCCGCGTGGGCGATCCCCCGCGTCGCCGTCGCCGACGACGTGATCGACGGCCATCGCGTGCGCAAGGGCACCACGGTGATCATCCCGGTGCACCACATTCACCACGACAAGAAGCTGTGGCCGAACCCCGACGAATTCGATCCGTCGCGGTTCCTGCCCGGCGCGAGCAAGGGCCGCCCGCGGTCGGCCTATCTGCCCTTCGGCGGCGGCAAGCGCATCTGCATCGGATCCAGTTTCGCGACCATGGAATCCGTCCTCATCGCCGCCATGTTCAGTCAGCAGTACGTGTTCGATCTCGTACCGGGGCACCCCGTCGAGCCGGAAGCCACGCTGACCCTGCGTCCCCGCCACGGCATCCGGATGACCGCGCGGCGCCGCGAGACCGCGCGATGAGCCGCATCGACCCGCGCGGCGCGGTCGTGGTGGTGACCGGAGCGGGCAACGGCATCGGTGCCGCCACTACGAAGCGATATGCCGGGCTCGGTGCGCAGGTGTGCGTGGTCGACATCGACGAATCAGGCGCAGCCGCAACCGCGGCGGCGTGTCGCGCGGCGGGCGGCGAGGCACACGTATTCCCTTGCGACGTCGCCGATCTCGGCGCGCTGCGGGCACTCGCGGACACCATCACCACGACCGTGGGACCGGTCGACGTCCTGGTGAACAATGCGGGCGTCGGGGTCGGCGGCCCCTTCCTGGACACCTCCCTCGACGACTGGCAGTGGCTGCGTTCGATCAACCTCGACGCAGTGGTGCACGGCTGCCACCTGTTCGGCGCGGCGATGGTCGAGCGGGGCAAAGGACATATCGTCAATGTCGCCTCGGGCGCGGCGTACATCCCCAACAAACGGATGGCGACGTACTGTGCCTCGAAGGCTGCCGTCGTCATGCTGTCCCGATGCCTGCGCGCGGACTGGGCGGCCAACCACGTCGGCGTCAGCGCGGTGTGTCCCGGCGTGATCAACACCGGAATTCTCGACCGAACGCGCCTGCGCGGCAGCGCAATCGGCGAACGAGCGTGGATGGCAAAGGCATTCAGCTACAGCCATGCGCCGGACAGCGTCGCGAAGGCGATCGTCGGCGCGGTCGCCCACAATCGTGCCCAGGTCTCGGTGGGCATCGAGGCGCAACTCGCTTATCACGGCCTCCGGCTGCTGCCCGGCGCGGTACACGACGTGTTGGCTCGGGCATGAAACCCCCGTCGAATGGAAACAACGCTATGCAGATCAGTGCACCGCCCGACCATGAAATCGTCGTTATCGGTGCGGGTTTCGCCGGCATCGGGTTCGGCATCAAGCTGCTCGACGCTGGATTCGCCGACTTCGTGATCATCGATGAGGCCGACGGCGTCGGCGGCACCTGGCACTGGAATACCTACCCCGGCATCGCGGTCGACATCCCGTCGTTCAGCTACCAGTACTCCTTCGAGCCTCGACCGACGTGGACCCGCACCTACGCACCCGGGCGCGAGCTGAAACGGTATGCCGAACACTGCGTCGACAAGTACGGCTTGCGCCCCCACTTGCGGCTCGGCACTTCGATCAGCTCGGCCGAGTACGACGAGGACCGCAACCTGTGGCGGCTCTCCACCGCGGCGGGCGAGGTGTCGACCGCGCGGTTCGTGATCAACGCGGCCGGTGTGCTCACCCGGCCCAATCTGCCCGACATCGCCGGAATCGACGATTTCACCGGCGCGGTCATGCATACGTCCCGGTGGGATCACGGCCAGGAGTTGAACGGCAAGCGCATCGGCATCATCGGCACCGGCGCGTCCGCCGTCCAGGTGATCCCCGAGATCGCCTCGCGTGCTGAACATTTGACGGTGTTCCAGCGCACACCGATCTGGTGTCTGCCGAAACCCGACGTCCCCCTTGCCGGCTCGTTTCGCTGGACGCTGCGTCGCGTCCCCGGCGCCCAGCGGGTGGTCCGCGCGGCCAGCCAGGCCTTCGTCGAGGTGACCTTCCCGATCGCCGCGCACTTCCACGGCATCCTGCCAGCGGGCCCGCTCGGCGAACGTTTCGGCCGCGCCTACCTGCGCCGCCAGGTGCAGGATCCGGTCGTGCGCGACAAGCTCACGCCGCGTTACGGACTCGGCTGCAAGCGACCGAGCTTCCACAACAGCTACCTCCGGACGTTCAACCGTCCCAACGTCCACCTGGAGACCAGCCCGATCACCCGCATCGACGACGGCGCGGTGCACACCGCCGACGGCGCCCGCCACGGCATCGATGTCCTCATTCTCGCAACGGGTTTCAAGGTGATGGACCCGGGCAACATGCCGACCTACCGGCTCCGCGGCGCGGGCGGACGCGATCTCGAACGCTGGTGGCACGAACACCGCCTGCACGCCTACGAGGGCGTCAGCGTCCCCGGTTTCCCGAACCACTTCGCCATCTTCGGCCCGTACGGCTACAACGGCTCCTCATACTTCGCCCTCATCGAAGCCCAGACCGCGCATATCCTGCGCTGCCTGAAACAGGCACGCGCAGTGCGCGCCAACCACATCGAGGTCACGGCAGAGGCGAACGAACGATTCTTCGCCGAGATGCTGGCCCGCCGCAGGCACCAGATCTTCTGGCAGGACAGCTGTGCGACGGCGAACAGCTACTACTTCGATATCCACGGGGATGTGCCGCTCCGCCCGACCACGACCGTGGAATCCGCCTGGCGCAGTACCCATTTCCCGCTGGACGACTACCAGTTCCAGCGCATCGACGCGAGCTGATCAACTCATCATGCCGCTCTGATAGGCCAGCACGACCGCCTGGGTTCGATCACGGGAATCCGTCTTGGCGATCACATGCGCGACATGAGTGCGCGTGGTCGCCTCACTGATGAACAATTCGGCACTGATCTCGGCATTGGAGCGCCCGAGTGCCATGAGCACCAACACTTCTCGCTCACGCGCGGTCAACGCCGAGAGCGTGGCCGGTGCCGTGACCACACGAGGCCCAGCCCGGCGCAGCGCACCGAGGACACCGCCGACGATGGCCGGATCCAGCCAGCCCTCGCCCGCGGCGCAGCAGCGCACAGCCTGCACCAGATCGGCGGGGGCGGCATGCTTGAGCAGGAACCCGCTGGCGCCGGCGGCCAGCGCCTCCTGAACGGCGGTGTCTTCCTGGAAGGTGGTGAGCACCAGCACCGCCGGAGCGTCCGCAGTGCGAGTGATCGCTTTGGTCGCGCTGATCCCGTCCAGGATCGGCATTCTCAGATCCATCAGGACCACCTGGGGTACAAGGGTTTTCACCGCGTCGATGGCGGCGGCGCCGTCGCCGACCTCGCCGACCACCTCGATATCCGGCGCGGTGCCGAGCAACAGCACGCAGCCCGCGCGCACCAGCGCCTCGTCCTCGGCGACAAGCACAGTGATCGTCACGATACCTCTATCGACGTTTCGGTGGCGGGCACCGTGGCATGGACACACCAGCCGCCGTCGTCCGCGCCGCTGGTCAGCTCGCCCCCGAGCGCGTCGAGGCGTTCACGCAGTCCACGCAGCCCGTTGCCGGACGACAACGCCGCGGCCGCGGGCGAGGTCTGACCACCGGAACTGCGCACCGTGAGGTCGACACCGCTGTCGGTCCAGGCGATCCCGAGGGTGACGGTCGCGCCGCGGCCCGCGTGTTTGGTGACGTTGGTCAACGACTCCTGCACGGTGCGGTAGGCCGCGAGGTCGGCATCGGGGGCCAGCGGACGTGGCGTTCCGGTGACGTCGATGCGCACGTCGAGGCCTGCGCGGCGGGCGGATTCGAGTAGCCGCTCGATATCCGCGAGCCGGGCGGGCGCCGCGTCGGCGGGGTCGGCCGACCGCAGCAGTCCCAGCATGGAGTGCAACTCGATCATCGCCTCGGCGCCCGCCTGTTCGATCACTGCCAGCGCCTGGCGCACCCTGGGGTCGGCGCTGTCGGCGAGCACGCGAGCGGCGCCCGCATGCAGGATCATCCCGGCGACCGCACCGGTGACACTGTCGTGGAGTTCGTGCGCGAGCCGCAATCGCTGTGCGGCGAGCGCCTTTTCGGCCTCGGCCGCGAGTCGTTCCCGCTCGGCTTGCGCATAGCGTTCGCGCGCGTTGGCCACCCTGCCGAGACCCCAGGCCACCGACAGGATTATTGCCCACAACGCCACGAAAGCAACGAGGTCACTCACCCTGCTCTCGGCGGGGGCGTGCTGCGCGGACCGGTAGCTGAACAGGCCGAGCGGCAGCGCGGCCCCGGCGAGGACGAGACGGGCGGTCGGCGCGGGCGCCCTGCTCGCCACCGTATAGGTCGCCACGAGCAAGTAGGTGGCCGGATAGTACTCCGGCACAACCAGATTGATGCTCGTGTACAACAACACCAGCGTCCACACACCCAGCGGGAACCGGTGCCGAAGCAGTAACGCAACGCAGAGACCGGTGGTCACGATGGGCACCACCCACAGCGGCAACGTCGCGCCGCCGATCATCTCCTGTTCCCCGTGCCAGAAGGCGAGATCGATGGCGGCGGTGACCAGCACCAAGGCGCCGTCGGCTACCCGGCGACTCAGCGCAGGCGTCCGTATCGTCCGCCACGTCATGAGCAGCAGTTTCCCACGAATCGCCGCGAGGGGTCGGCTGTTCCACCGGCTCTCACCTGCCGAGACAGCCTCCCGGACTACCGAATTCGTAGGATCATCCGCCGCCGAAGAGGCGCCGGATCCATCGGATCGGATCTTCGACGGGCACACCGCCCGAACCGGGTGGCAACCCCGCCTCGGCGATCAACTCTGCGAACGGGTCATCGGGCACCGGTGGCGGCGGCGGTGCCTCGGCGAGTACCTCGCGCACGGCCGCGACTATCTCGTCGTTGGTGGGTATCCGAAACCGATCGAAGCCGAACGTGTCGTCGATAAGACTGAGCGGGACGCCGTGCTCGGGCGCTGTCGACGCGACAGCGAGTTCGAGCAGCACCAGGTCCGGCGCGTCCGGAACCACTCTGACCTGCACCACATCGATGACCTCGGTGATCGCGTGCTCCGCGTTCGAGACACCGACCCGTAGTGCCCGTGACTGGGCCGCGAGGGCCTGATTCAGCGGCGGATCGACCAGCACGAAATCCGGCTCGATCAACGTTCCCGCACCGAGGCGCTCGCCAGTGGCGCCCGCGCCCTCGACCGCGTACACGACGACCAAGGTCTGCCTCGTCATGGGCAGCAGTGTCGCACGAATCGTGCTGCTACGACGGCGCGATGAGCTTTCTCATCGCCGTGCGGTAGGCGCGGAACACCGCAGCAGGCCGATTCGCCGATGCGGGGTTCCCGGCCATTCTTGAGTCGTTCGATTCCCCGGCGACCAGGCCGAATCCAGGAAGGGCAGCACCGAAATGGCTCAGGATACGGCGTTCACGTTCGCCAACCCCGACTTCTACGAACCCTTCGACCGCACCGATCCGGGCAGGCGATACAACCCGACCCGGCCGCCCGAAGGCTGGACGCGGCACGAGTTCGAAGTGTGGACCCAGTGGACGCCGCCGAATTCCGCAGTGCCTGCCCAGGGTTGGAAGGTGCACGTGTCGAGTGCGCTCGGTTCCGCACAGCAGGTGCTCGATGTGGTGAGCGCCGCGTGCGCCGAGCTCGGCGTCTCGTTCAAGCATCTCACCGGCAGGCAGTACTTCCTGTGGCTGCACGGCAAGCACGGCAGCCGCGTGCAGAGCGGCAAGTTCTGCGCCCTCTATCCGCCGACGCCGCAGCTCGCCTACGCCCTGCTCGAGCGGCTGGAACGCGAATTGTCCGGTGTCGCTGGGCCGTACGTGCTCACCGATCGCCGGTTCGGCGCCTCGCAGTGTGTCTCCTACCGCTACGGCTCGTTCCGAGCGCGCTACCGGCTGCAACCCGACGGCACCAGGGAATCGACCATGCTCGCCTTGGACGGGACCGAGGTCCCCGACGAGCGCCGCCCCGAATTCCTGCTGCCCGCAGGCGTCGTCGACCCGTTCGGTCCGGTTGCCGAAGCCGACGGCGACGACGAGGTCAACTTCCACGGGTACACCTTTGAGACCGTGCTGCAGCCGAGCAATGCCGGCGGCGCGTACCGGGCCCGCCGCGCCGACGGCACCACCGTATTCGTGAAAGAGGCTCGGGCGCACAATGGTTACGCAGGCAACGAGGACGCACAGTGCCGCCTCCGGCGCGAGTATCTGACGCTGCGCGCCCTGCATGCCGCCGCACCCACCTTGGCTCCCGAACCGCTCGAGCTGTTCACCGAGTGGGAGCACACCTTCCTCGTCACCGAGTTCCTGCCCGGTCGCACGCTCATCAAGTGGGTGGTCGCGAACTCGCCGCTGATCCAGGCCGGGCAAGACCCCGAGGTACTCGCCGCCCATTATCGGCGCTGCACGCATATTCTCGATCAACTCGCGGCACAGCTGGCCGTCCTGCACGACCTCGGCTATGCGTTCGTCGACCTCTCCCCCGGCAACATCCTCGTCGATGACGACGATACGGTGCGGCTCATCGACTTCGAAGCCACCCAGCCCATCGATCATCCGCTCGGCATGCTCGGCACACCCGGGTACGAACCTCCCGAATCGCGCTCGCCGGGCACGCGGTCATCGGTCGATCCGCTGCGCGTGGACGAGTACGCGCTCACCGCGATCGCGCAGTTGCTGGTCTTCCCCATGCACGAGACCGTCCGGCGCAGCCCGGAAACGCTCGATCACCTGCATGCCGAGCTGGCCGAACGGTGCCCGCCGCCGCAGGAGCTCTGGACGGTCGCGCTGCGGTCCCGGCCCGCGGTCGACGAGCAGCGCATGCCCTCGCCCGCCGAAGTGCGCTCCGCACCACGGGATGCGACGCGCTGGCTGCGCGACCGCACGGCCGAAGCACTGGAACGCATGGTCGATCTCGACAATCCGCGCTGGACGTATCCGACGGCGCCTGCCGGACATCGGTCCAACACTCGGTGCGTCGCCTATGGCACCGCGGGCGTCCTGCACGCACTGCGCGCCGCAGGCCGCGAGATCGACCCTCGGGTCGTCGAACGCCTGCGCGCCCTCGCCCTGCGCGACGCGGCGACGACCGGACCGGGTCTGCTGTTCGGCAACGCCGGGATCGCCTGGGTCCTAGACGATCTCGGTGAGCGGGACGCGGCCGTGACCCTGCTGGACGAGGCCGACCGGCACCGGCTCACCACCGAGTCGGCCGGGTGGGGCGGCGGCGCCGCGGGCGTCGCGATGACCCATCTGTCCTTCTTCCACCGCACCGGCGACCAGCACCATCTCGACCAGGCCGCACGGCTGCTCGACGCACTGCCCGACGGCGATGCGCTGATCCCCGCGCTCGGCCGGGACCATCAGTCCGGGCTCGTGCACGGACGCCCCGGCATCGCACTCGCGCTGTACTACCTGTCGATGTTCACCGGCATGGAGGAGCCGTTCGAACGCGGGCTGCGGCTGCTGCGCGACGAACTCAGGCACGCCGAGCCGATGCCGGTGGCCGCCTTGGGTTTCCGAGTCTCGGACGCCGACCGGCGCAACATGCCGTACCTGGGTTGCGGGAGCGCGGGCTACGTCCACGTCCTCGCCCGCTACCTCGGCCGCAGACCCTACCCCGAACTCGCCGAGCTGCTGCGCACCTGCGTTCGCCCGGTTGGCATTCGGTTCACTGTCGGCCCCGGACTGCTGCAAGGCCAGGCCGGACTGATGCTCGTGCACGCCGACGTCGCAGCCCGCTTCCCCGACGAGAAGTTCCTTGCCGACACGGCGATGCGACCGACCGCCTTGTTCATGCATGCGATCCCGGGTGACACCGGGGTCCGCTGGCTCGGCGGCCTCGGGCAGCGCCTCAGCGCGGACCTCGCCACCGGTTCCGCGGGCATCCTGCTCGCCCTGCAGCACGCCGCCGCCGGCGTCGCCGATCCGCTCTTCACCCTGGACCACTGCCTCGAATCTGTCGCCGACCGACCGGCAGATCCATTGCCCCACAAACCATCTGACCGCCCCGACCACCACAACAACAGGAACGGAGGTGAACCCCATGACCAAGATCCTGAAACTGCAGGCCGACGCCGAGCTCGAGTACGACGCGCCGTCGAGCTCCATCAGCGACCATCACTGCGTCGCCGAGGAGGAGGTGATGTGAGCCGAGAGCACCCGGCCACGGCGAGACAGGAGCGGAGGTGAAACAGCGTGACCAAGATCCTGCAACTGCAGGCCGACGCCGAACTCGGCGACGACGCACCGATCAGCTCCATCAGCGACCATCACTGCCTCGAAGCAGAGGTGGACCTGTGATCCGACGACATCAAGACCACGAAAGGAGGTGAACCCCATGACCAAGATCCTGAAGCTCCAGCTGCAGTCCGACCCCGAACTCGGCACTGACGCGCCGGACAGCTCGATCAGCAACCACCACTGCCTCGAGGTCGAGGTGGCGGAGTAGTCCCACGAATCGCCGGGCGCAGGGTGACCCGCGCCCGGCGAAGTCCATTCATAGACAAGCACATCAGGAAACAACCATGGAAATCCAGAACCTGGTCGCGTTGGCGACCATGGATACCGACGAAGAACTCCTCGACGACGCACCGATCAGCGTGCTCTCGATCGTCCACTGCGACGACGCGTATTTCGGGTGACGTGATGAGCGCATCCGTCCCCGCCACCACCGAGGCCGATCTGCGGACCTACCGGGTCGCCCAGGCGGCCTCGACCTTCGGCAGCACCCTCACCGGCACCGCGGTCTCCGTGGTCGCGGTCGTCGGGCTCGGCGCTGGGCCGCACGAGGTTTCGCTCATCGTGACCAGCGCGATGATTCCGCCGCTGCTGCTCGGTCCCGCGGCGGGGGTGCTTCTCGACCGGGTGAGCAGGCCACGCAGAGTGTTGCGCGCGGCCGACATGATCGCCGCGGCAGCGGTGTTGTGCTGTGCGGCAGCGATGTTCACCGGCATGCTGACCGTGGCGGGGCTGGCCGCGCTGTCCTTCGTCCTCGGCCTGGCCCGAGTCGCGATCGAGGGCCTCTACTTCAGCCATCTCATGACGCTCGGCGTCACCGATCTCGGTCGGGCGCGGGCCGGGCTGCAGTCGACCACAATGGTGTCGCGCTCCGTCGCAGCGGCTGTAGCGGGACCACTCGTCGCCGCCGTCGGCGCGGCGACGATGTTCGCCGGTGACGCCCTCACCTATCTGTTCAGCGCCTACTGCCTCACCCGGCTGACGGCACCCGACCGGCGACCGACCGAGCAGCGACACGGTTTCGGGCGCGAATTCCTCGACGGCGTACGGGCATTGCGCGGTCACTCCCTGCTTGCCGCATTGGCGATGTATCTCTTGGTCGGCGGGGCGGCCTCCGGCGGTGTCACGGCGCTACGCGCGGTGTTCTTGCTCGACGAGGTGGCGTTACCTGTTGCGGTGTACGGGATTCCGGCCGTGCTCGCCACACTGTGCGCTGCCGCAGGGGCATTGGTGGCGCCGCGGGTGCACGCCAGGGCGGTGCCCGCACGGCGAGTGTTGTCGATCGCGGTGCTCGGCTGTGCCGTCGGCACCGTTGCGCTGCCGCTGGCGGCAGGATCGACGGCCACCGTGCTGCTCGCCGCCTGCCTCGGCGCGGCGGTACCGATGTTCTTCGGTGCGCTGCTGAACATCGCGCTGGTGACGGTGATGGGTGACGGCGTCGGCGACGGGTACTTCGCGCGGGTCAGTGCGCTGCTGTCCACCGGAACCACGGCGGCCAACGTGCTCGGCGCGGTACTCGGCGGCGTGCTCGGCGAACACTTCGGCGCACGCACCGGAATCTGGACGTTCGTCGCCGTCGACCTGGTCGCCGCCGTCGTCTTCCTCCTCGCCGTCGGCCGCGCCCCCGTTTCCCACAACGACAAGCCGAAAGTGCCGGTGGCGCAATGAATCCCGACTATCCCCATGCCCCAGCGTCCGACGCGTGGGATGTGCTGCACGGCATCCGGATTCCGGACCCGTTCCGGCGGCTGGAAGACCTGGACGACCCGGACAGCCGAGCCTGGGTCACCGCCCAGCGACAACTGGCCGACACCTATCTCGCCGCCCTCCCAGGCCGACAGCGGTTACAAGAGGCGCTGCGCGACACCGTTGTTCCCGGCTCTGCCGACTCCCCGGTGAAATCCGCAGGCACCCTGCGGTTCCGGGTGAGCCGCGCACATCTGGTCGGCCCGTGGCGACTTCAGGTCGCCGACGGACCGACGGCGGACTGGCGCACCCTGCTCGACGCGAAAGCCCTTGGTGCAGGAGCACTCCTGCGCCGCTGGACACCATCGCCGGACGGCCGGTTCGTGGCGGTGCAAGCAAGCGTCGGCGGCGCCGAGGACTCGACCCCGCTCTCGTTGATCGACACCGCGACCGGCGCTGTCCTGCGGACGTGCGCGCTGACCCGGTATGCACCGGTGGAGTGGCTCGCCGACAACAGCGGCTTCTTCTACGTGCGACGGCACGACAATGGTTGCGGCAGCGGAGTTTACCGATACCAGGTCGGATCAGCGACCGATGAACTGATCATCGGCGACGACAATCCGATCGGCCGATACCACCTCACCTTCTGGCACGACCGCTGGCTCGTCGTGACGGCCAGGACCGGAACCAGTCGAACGACCCGCGTCTCGATCACCGATGTCGCCCAGGGCGGTTCGCCGGTGCGGCTCGATCTCGGCGGGCTTTCGTCGGCCGGTGTCGTGGTCGACGCAGCGGGCCGGATCCTGGCGATCTCGACCGCCGCCTGCGAATTCGGGCAGGTGCTCGTCGCCGATCCGGTGCCCTCGGGCGGCTGGGGGCCGTGGCGGTTGCTCATACCGTCCGACGAACCCGCGGTGCTTGCCGCGTTCGCCCTGGCCGCCACCGATGACGAGGACCGGCTGTTGATTCTGCGCACCAGGGACGGCTGCGCGGAACTGTCGGTGCACGACGCGCAGCACGGCACCCGGCTGCGCGATGTCCAATTGCCCGGCGCGGGAACGGTAGCGGCGGTCAAATCCACCGACGAGCCGGGGGTGCTCGAGCTCAGTTACACCGACTGGATCCGGCCGATGGGTCGCTGGCGGCTCGATCTGCGCTCGGGTCAGGTCTGCGCGACCGAGCCCGCGCCGCGGGTCCTGTCCGGCATCACCGTTACCCGAACGACGTACCGTTCCGGCACTGACACCGAGGTGCCGGTCACGGTCCTGTCGCCGACCGGACCGCGGATGCCGCGGCCGACCATCCTCAGTTGCTACGGCGGCTTCGGCATCACCTTCCGTCCTAGCTACCAGCCGGACACGCTCACCTGGGTGCGGGCCGGGGGCGTCATGGTCATCGCGGGCGTGCGCGGCGGCGGCGAGCGCGGACGCCGCTGGCACCGCGACGGTGCTGGCGTGCACAAGCTCAACGCGTTCGCCGACCTGCACGCCGCCGGCGACTGGCTGGTCGAGGCGGGCTGGACCCGCCGAGACGGTCTGGCATTGCTCGGCGGCAGCAACGGCGGACTGATGGCGGTCGGTGCGATGGTGCAGCGACCAGGGGCGTACGCCGCGATCGTGAGCGCGGGCGCCCCGCTCGACATGGTGCGGTATGAACGCTGGGGCCTCGGCCGTGCCTGGCGCGAAGAGTACGGCTCCGCCCACGATCCGGCCGCGCTGTCGGTCCTGCTGCGATACTCGCCATACTACAACGTCACCGCATCGGTAGGGGAACGTCGTTGGCCCCCTGCACTGTTCACCGCCGGAGACAGCGATACCCGGGTCTCGCCGGTGCACTCCTGCAAGATGGCTGCCGCACTGCAACGCGACAGCGGCGGGCCTGTGCTGCTCGACGTCATCGTCGGCAAGGGGCATGCCGGTGGTGGCCCGGCATCGGACGACGCGCTGATCTCCTTGCTCGCCTTCGTCGCTCACCACACCGGGTTGCGGCTCGACTGATCGAGTGTTTCTACTCTTGCTCGCACCCTCGCCACGGTCGAGACTCGGGGTACGACGTCTTCACGTACCGACAAGACCCGGGGGGCAGGTGAATTCGAAACAGAGCGGAGATGCGCGGCTGTCCAGCCGCGAGGCGCCTGGTCGAGAGTCTGTGGCGGGCCGACTGCGCGGCGTGACGCCAGGTGCGGTCCTGCGTGTCGCGGTGGCACTGGCGGGGATGACCGTCGCCCTCGATGTCGTTGTGGTGGCGCTGGTGCATTTCGGCGGGTCGGCGGTGGCCTTTCCTGGTGACAAACGCTATCGCGGTGAGGTCGAATTTTTCTGGGCTACAACGGTGCTGGCGCTGGTGATGCTGTTGGTCTACGCGGCGGTGATCGCCGCGTTGGTGCCGTGGCTTGCGCGGACTCGCGGCCCTGCGCTCGTTGCGCTCGGGGCGGCCACCGTTCCCCTCGTCGGAATGCTGGTTCTGCTCCAAACGGGGCTGTATCCGCTGATGCTCGACACCACCTGTTCGATCTGCGACGCGATTACCTATGACGCCGCGCCTGGGCCGCCGGGGTATCGGGTAGTACGGTCAATTCTGTTGGCGCTCATGGCCGTGTGCCTGGTGGGTGCGGTTGTTGCCGCATCGTCGTCGGCGACCACCCGTCGCATTCGTACGGTGGCAACGTCGACGGACCGACCCCCGTCCACCGTCCGTGTTGCGGGCATGGCCATGACAGTGCTCGGCGTCTGCGCAGCGGCGCTATCGGTGACCCTCATAGTGATCGCGACAACCGCTCGGAAGCACACCTACAGAAGTGGATTCGTGCCGTTGCCTTCCGACGAGCGGGCTGGCGTCTTCGTGGTGGCGGGTCTCGCGGCCGTGTTCGCGGCGGGCACGCTGTGGCAGGCGTGGCTGTGGCGGCATGGTCGTGGTGCGGCCGCGGCGATGCTCACGTTGTCTGGGCTCGGTCTGGTCGCGGGGTCCGTGCTGGTGACGATGTTCCTGCTGATGACGCCAAAAGGCGGTGTGGTGCCGAGTGGTTGGTGGGTCGAGGTCGATCCACCATGGCTGCGGGAAGTGCACGGCGCGGTGGCGTGGGTAGCGTTGGCGGCGCTGCTCGTTGCGGTGAGCACCGTGCTATGGCCCGCCACGCTGCGCTGGGTTGCGCGGCCGAACCACTAGCGAACGCCGCTGCGGGACTTCACGAATCTTTGGTTTCGAGCACGGTCAGCCGATGCCGAGGGTGGCCGCGATCAAGCGCCAGAGCCGTTCGGTGGCCTCGTCCGGGGTCGGGGTCGGGGTGGCGCGGAGTTGCTGGGCGATCCCGTGGCGCAGGCCGCCGATGAGGTAGGCGCCCGCACTGTCGGGATCGACATGGCCGGGGAGTTGACCGCTGTGCTGGCCGCCGCGGATGTTCTCGGCGGCGTTGTCGCTCATGGTGTGGATGTAGGCGGCCTCGAGCTCGGTCAGTTGGGAGTCCGGGGCGGTGCGGTTGAGCAGGATCGGGGCCAGCGGGTCGGCGAAGTGGTAGGCGACGAAGCGGCGGGTGCGTTCCCGTTCCCTGGTCGGCCAGTCGGCGTCGACGGGTAGGTGGGCGTCGCCGACGGCGTGCGCGAGCCCGTCGTAGAAGGCGTCGTAGATCGCAACCAGCAGACCGCTTTTCGAGCCGAAGTGGTGGTAGAGCGCGCCGGTGCTCAATCCGGCGCTGCGCGTGAGCGCGCCGAGTTCGATCACGCCGTTGCCGCGGACGAGTTCCGCGCGGGCGGCGTCGAGAAGTTGTTGACGACCAATCGGAGCCCGTGCCATAGTCGAACCATAACAGAATTCAGTTATGTTATGAAACGCGAGGTGATCCCTATGCAGGCAGAAGTGTCCTCACTGGTCGATTTGGGCGGCGATCTGGCCGGAAAGTATCGAAGGACCGCGAGCAGCGGCGCGACCATCGATCCAGTGATCGTCGAAGCGGATCTCGCGGCGGTGCGACGGGACGGCTACGTGATCCTGCCCGATCTGCTCTCCCCCGCCGAGCTCGCCGACATCCGGACAGCGGTCGCACCGCTGCTGGATCGGCACGGGCGCAACCTCTTCGAAGGACACACCACTCAGCGGGTGTACAGCGTGCTGAACAAGACCCGCAGCTGCGACCGAATCGCGGACCACCCACGGATATTGGCGTTGCTGGATCGGTTGTTTCTGCCGAACTATCTGCTGTCGATGTTGCAGGCGATCAACATCCTGCCCGGCGAGCAGGCCCAGATGCTGCACACCGACGACGGCTTCTACCCCATCCCGCGACCGCGGGAAGCTCTTGGCGCAGCGACCATCTGGGCGATCGACGACTTCACCGCCGACAACGGCGCCACCGACATCATTCCGGGAAGTCACCGGTGGGCGCACCGGATGCCCGAGGACGACGAACGCGAACCGGTGGTGATGCAGGCCGGCTCCTGCGTGTTCTTCCTCGGCACTCTCTGGCACGGCGGCGGCGCCAACCGCTCGACCCAGCAACGGCTGGCCCTCACCGCCCAATACTGCGAACCGTGGCTGCGCCCGCAAGAAGCGTTCACGCTGTCGATGACCCGCGACACCGTGCGCGCGGTGTCCGAAGACATCCGGCGGATGCTCGGCTACAGCATCCATCCGCCGTTCATCGGCCAGGTCGACGGCATGCATCCGAAGCGACTGCTCGAGCCTGACGCACCGCTCTGAACACGTCGAAATCCACTCGGCACCACCAGCTTCGACGACGCTAGAGCGACTCGGCACGCTCGACCGTGTAGAGGTGGTGGGTGCCGTGCAGACCCTTCAATTCGACTTCACGGTCGCCGGTGAGGGTGAATTCCGGCTCGTCGACGATCGAGTCACGCACCGCTTCGCTGATCAGGATCTCGCCACCGTTCGCCTGCCCCGCGACCCGGGCGGCCATGGCCACGTTCCGGCCGAACAGGTCGTCACCACGCCGCACAGACCGGCCCATATGGATGCCGATCCGCACGCGGACGCTCTCGCGGCCAACGGATTTGGCACCGTTGCTCAGCGCGCCCTGCACATCGAGGCCGCAGCGCACCGCCTGCTCAGGCTCCGCGAATGCGATCATGAATCCGTCGCCCTGACTCTTCACGATATGCCCGCCGTGCTTGGTCACCCGCGCACGAACCAGCCGATCATGACGGCCGAGCAGCTTCACCCACGCCTGGTCGCCGAGCCGCTCATTGAGCGCGGTCGATCCTTCGATATCCGAGAACATGATCACGACATGACCGTCCGGCGTCAGCCCCGCCAGATCCGGTCGCTCGACCTGAGCCCAACCAGCCAAATTCTCGATCGAGGTGAGCACCGCCCCACGAAACCCCTTCTTCCGCAAGAGGTTAGCGGTATCCCATACCGTCTTCACCGCCTCACGGCCACCGTTCACAAGCAGCTGGCGGGTGTCGAACCTGCGCTGCAACTCATCGAACGCACGGCGGAGTTCGTCCAACGCCCGTCGCCTTCGCGCGAGCAGCACAACCAAAACGACCACACCAACGGCCTCCAACACGGCAACCGCCGCAAGGACGAGCTCGATCATCATGGAATCCGTCGCGAGTAGTGGTCGGCGCGTGCGAGTCCGACCATACCTGCCCAACGAGCCACAGCGCCGACTCAATCGCCCGCGGCTTCGTCGCTGGCGACTCCCTGACCGATTCGCCGATCCAGTTCGGGGTGTTCATCATGGCGGCCTGGTTCACCAGCAACGGCCCGGCCGCCTATCTGACCTGCACATCCATGATGTTCGATCCGGTCCAACCATGTACCACCCAGGTTCTGGGCTTCATTCCTGTCACGGTCAACCTGCTCCATACCCTGTGTCACCTCAACACCGGCATCATCGGCTTGGTAGCGGTACTGCGCCGGTCCTCGGCGCTCACCTACGCACTGATCGGTGCGGCCTACTACGTCGCGTGGGGAATTCTCGGGTTGGCCAGCGACGCAGATGTCCGCTACTACATGGGCGTCGATGTATTCGGAAGCTGGGTCCACATCGCCGAGGGCACAATCCTGGTACTCCTGTGGGCCGGTGACCGCTTTTCGCGCAGGCACGCCACCCACCCGAACGCTCAGGGCGACCCGAGTCCGGTCGTCACGCTCCTCCAAGACCGGCGCCCCGCCGCCGAGGATGACGCCACACGGATCTCGAGTTAGACCGTCGACTCCGCAACATGTTTCGACGCACCGTATCCTGCGGCACGACAGCGCATTCGACGGACATCACGCGAAATGCACTGCTGGACAAACGCTCAGGAGGCAATGGTGGCGGCCCGTTCTCGACCGATGCCGCCACCATTGCCTCCTGATCACGTGACCCAGTCGCGAGCGGGCGCGCGCATCGGGTAGAGGTGGGCAGATGTCGTCGCTCGGACCGATGATTTCCGGCCGTGGCGGTAGTCCGAACTTTCGTGACTACGAACAGGAGGGGTTGGCGTGGACTTGTATAGCGTCATGTGCGTGCGTGACCGGGCCCGGGCGTTGCCCTGGTACACGGCCTTCTTCGGGCGACCGGCGGATTACATCATCGGCGAGGAATTCCTGTGGCAGACCGGTGAGAACGCGTGGATTGTCGTCGATGATCGCGAGGTTCGGGCCGAACGGGTAGGCGGGGCGATGGTCACACTGGGCATCACCGACCTCGATGCCTTCCTGGCCCGATTTGCTGAGCACGACATCGCCTATGGATCGGTGGAGACCTACCGCAACGGCGTACGGCACGTCGAAGTGCTCGATCCAGACGGGAACAGCCTGTCGCTAGCCGAAGCACCGTCGTCCCGGCAATAGGCATCAGCGGGCGTTCCATGCGGACACCATCGGACCGAGATAGGCTCGGGGCCTCGATCTTCGGGATGTCGCGCTCGTGCAGCAAGTCTGGGCGGTCGCCAGTCGTCCTGTCAGGCCGTTGATCGGTGGGGGAAATCTTTGAGTTGGCGGAGTTCGGCGTCCAGGGACTGGCGGGCTTCGGCGGTGAAATTGCGCATTCCCATGCCGAAGACGGCTCGGGACTGGGGTTCGGTGAAGCCGAATTGGGTGGTCAGGCTGGCGATGGCGTCGTGGCTGGAGGCTGCGGCGGCGACGAGCTCGACCAGTTCGCGGCGGCGGCCGATGGCGTTGATCATGGCCGTCAGCACCGAGATTCGTTCCTCGATGCGCTCCCGTAGTTGCTGTTCTTCGCGGTGCAGCTCTTTGCGGGCGTCGACGGTGAGTCGACCTATTCCCATGCCGAGCACCGCGCGCGCCTGCCCGTCGGTGAAGCCGAACTGGGTGATCAGGCTCGCGACGACCTCGTCGTCGGAGGATGCGGCAGCGACGAGCTCAACCAGGGCGCCGCGGCGATCGATGGCGTTGATCATGGCGGTCAATGTCGAAATCCGTTCCGCCGCTTGCACACTCCCCGAGGGCCCCTCGTCCGCGACGCCGGACAACTGCCGCACCACCTCCTGACGAACCCGCTCCAGGCCGGCGCCGAGCTTCACCAGCACCTGCGCCGCGACACCCTCTCCCTCACGGAGGAGACCCAGCAGAACATGCTCGGTGCCGATGTAGTTGTGGCCCAAATGTAATGCCTCGCGCAGGCTCAACTCCAGCACCTTCTTGGCGCGTGGCGTGAACGGAATGTGGCCGGACGGCAGCTCCACACCCTTGCCGATGATCGTCTCGATCTGGTTGCGCACCTGATCGAGACGCATCCCCAACGCCGCCAACGTCAGCGCCGCGACGCCCTCGCCCTCATGGATCAGACCGAGCAGGATGTGCTCGGTGCCGATGTAGTCGTGGTTGAGCGACCTGGCCTCTTCTTGGGCCAGAACCACGACTCTGCGGGCACGGTCGGTGAACCTCTCGAACATTGCTCTCCCCTCCGATGTGCAAAGGCCTCCCACCTCGCGGCCGAAGCCTTACTCAACGATCCCATACCCGGCGGACAGCTTCGACGAAATGCGATCGGCGATCCCACTGGGAGGCAACACTCGACCCCGAGGCAGCTCCACGCAGCCCAGGTCGTTGCGTCCATGGGCCGCCAGGATTTTGGCGCGCTTACGGGGCTGGATGTTGGCCTTGGTGATGTCGCCGCCGTAGTGCGCGAGCACCCGCGGATCCATCACGTGCCGCCACAGCGGCGGAATCATCGCGCACATGACCATCGCGATGTATCCGGCAGGCAGCCGTGGCGCCTCTGCGGAGTAGCGCAGAGTCTGGTAGCGGCGCCCGGTGTTGATGTGGTGATCGCTGTGCCGCTGCACATTGAAGATGAAGACGTTGGTGACCAGCCAGTCGCAGTCCCAGCTGTCCTGGGGCGAGAAGCGCGCCCATTTGCCGTTGGGCTTGCGCTCACGGAGCAGTCCGTAGTGCTCGATGTAACCGATCGTCTTGAGCAGCGCCATGCCGAGCACCGCCTGCAGCAGCAGATACGGCAAGATGCCCCAACCGAATACGGCGATCAGTCCACCGAACAGCAGCACGGTGATCGACCACGACTGCACGATCTGGTTGTGAATACTCCACCAGCCCAGGCCTTTTCGGCGCAGCCGCTCACCTTCCAGCTTGATCGCGGAGCGGAAGCCGGTGACCAGGTAGCGCGGCAGGAACTCCCAGAGCGATTCTCCGTACCGCGCGCTGGAATGATCGCGGGGCGTGGCAACCCATACGTGATGTCCGCGATTGTGCTCGACGGTGAAATGGCCGTAACCCGACTGTGCCAGCGCGATTTTCGACAACCACCGCTCCAGGTTCTCGACCCGATGCCCCAGCTCGTGGGCGGCGTTGATGCCGATGAAGCTCACAAAGCCCACCGTCACCGCCAGACCCAGTTTGTCGACCACGGTCAACTCGTGACCGGACCACATAGCGCAGGCAATCAGCAGGCCGATCAGTTGGACCGGCAGGAACAGGAACGTGCACCACCGGTAGTACCGGTCGTTCGACAGCTGCTCGTACTCCTCGTCCCGCAGGTTGTTGCCGTCCTCCCCCACCACCCAATCCAGTACCGGGATAACGATGAACACGATGATCGGTCCGCTCCACCAGAACACCGGAGAGCCCGTTCGCAGCACCAGCTGGGAGGGGAGCAGCGCGGTCCCAGGCGCGACGAAACCTAAAAGCCACAGGTGACGCTTGAGATCAGGTGATCCCACGCGTTTGCCCAGCATGCGCATGTTTGCCCTCGGATGCCTCTCGAAACTTCGATTTGAATGCGCGAAGCATAGGGTGAGACCGTCCGTAATGCTCGCCAACGCGGTTTAGTCAGCCTTAATTACTGGTAAATTAACTTGCACTGGCGGCATTTCATGAACCCGAGCTTAACTCGAAATAAGCGCTGCTACTCAGACGCCCGAAAAATTGGAACTCTGCACTGCGCAACCCTTTCCGACCTGGTACGGTCCGTTCGCCAAGGAAAGGAGATTCGGTGTTCGGTTACCGGCCAGTGAATGCGTGGGGTCGTCGGCGTCTATCGTGGCGTAATCGTGGAATCGGAAATATTCTGGCGGCAGTGGCGCTTGCCGGAGTAACCATGACCACAGCTGTTCCGGCTGCGGTCGCCGGACCGAATCAGTGCGACACCAATGCCTGGGAGTCGATCAGCTCGACCATCCCCGAAGCCAGGCTGACCGATTCGATGCGGCAGCAGATTCGCCGCGGCCCCGATGTGCCCTCACCGTGGGATCTGACCTCGGCTGACGGATTTCTCCTCTGGGTGATGCCACCGAGGCTGGGCGGTCCTTCGCTGCTTCCGAAGGAGCTCTCGGGAAGCGTGCTGCCTTTCGCGAATTACGGCTTCGCAACCCGGTATACCAACACTCCGGTCGGTGCGTACAACGAGATCACCGGCATGCTCACGTACGCAAGGGCACAGAACCCGGGGATGTACGCGCACTCACCATTCATGGTGGTGGACAGCCCGGAGACCGCCAAAAACGGACGGAACAACTGGGGATACCCGAAGTCGCTGGCCGACTTCACCGGAACGCCCCGCATCGGCGAAACGCTCACCGCGAGCGGCCCCGGCTGGAAGGTGTCGGTGTCGTCCCAGCCGCTGCTCTTCGACGTGCCGATCACCCTGCCGAACTTCCTCGGCTACATTCAAACGCCGGACCAGCTGTCGTTCGAACAGCCCTCGCCCGCCTGCGGCACGAAGAAGATGCACAGCCTCCGTCTCGGCGGCCTGTCGGCCAAGATGAAGCCCGCGCTGGTCACGGTGAAATCCGAAGGCAGCGAAGAACTTCGCGCAATGATGCCGAACGGCATCTACCCCGGACAGTATGCCACCTTCGACAATCTCGGCTTCGACATGCCGGGTATGAACTAGTTCGTCCGATGCGGCAATCGTCATTGAACCGGCGCGCCCTGTTGGCGCGTGGCGCGGCGATTGCCGCGGGCGCGGTCAGCGCACCACTGCTGCTCCCGGCGCGAGCGCGGGCGGAGACGCGCACACATCGCCAGGCGATCGTCATCGGTAGCGGCTTCGGGGGCGCGATCGCGTCGTATCGACTGGCGGCGGCGGGCGTCGACGTCCTCACCCTCGAACGTGGCCGCGCATGGACCCAGAGCGACGAAGCGATCGTCTTCGACTCTGCCCTGGACTACCGTGACCCGCAATGGGTTTGGGAGCCAACGGTGTCCCACACGGCCGGGCTGGTTCAGCCCTACGTCGCCGGCTCGGTCAACATCGCCACCGCGGCGTGTATCGGCGGCGGGTCCATCGTCTATGCGGGCGCGACGGTGCCGCCGGTGCGACGGTACTTCGAGAAGATCTTTCCCGATGATCTGAGCTACGACGAGCTGGAATCCGTGTATTGGCCACGCGTCATCGCACGGCTGGCCGCCACACCGGTCCCCGAAGACCTCTTCGGCAGTGCACCTTTCGCGCACGTACGGTCGTCCGACGCCCAAATGGCCCATGCGGGAATGGCAACCACCCCGGTGCTGTCCACGTTCGACTGGGACATCGTGCGAAGGGTTTTCGACCACTCCGGCGGGACGCGGGCTGCCGTCAGCACTGCGTTGCCGTGGAACCGGAACTCCGCCAAGAAGTCCGTGACCCGAAGCTATCTCCGCTGGGCCACCGAATTCCCCAACTGGGACCTGCAGCCGCTGCGGGACGTGCGGAACATCGCCCACGAAAACGGTAGGTACGTCATCGATGTCGCGGTGCACACCGAGGCAGGCGGCACCGAAACCTACACCTGCGACCATCTGTTTCTCGCGGCCGGATCCGTCGGCACCACCCGTCTGCTCCTGCAGTCGAGGGCACGGCACGGTCTCCCCGATCTCAACGAGCATGTCGGCACCATGGTCGGCGACAACGGCGATCAAATGACCTGGCGCGTCGCCGATTCGCTGGAATTCTCCGGACCGCAGGCCAGCGCGATCGTCTCCTCGGCCCTCGTCGACGACGAATCCGACGTTCCCCCGGTCCGGGTCGAATCGGTGAGCCTGCCCGGCCCACCGGGCGAGCCACCCATTCTCGCGAATTTGACCACCACTGCGGACTGGGAGAACCGGACTTCCTGGACAGTCAACGGCGCAGAACCGGTGCTCGACTTCAACCCGGCAACTTGGCAGGACTCGCTGAAGGCCGCGCTCCGAATTCACGACCGTGTCGGTGGATTGGCGAACGGGCCCTCGCAGGCAGGCGGATTCCCTTTCGCGCCAGGCGTCTCGTTCACTGCGCATCCGCTGGGCGGCGTGCCGATCGGCCGCGCGACCGACATCGACGGACGCGTGATCGGCTACCCGAATCTGTACGTCGTCGACGGTGCACTGGTCCCGGGAAATTGCGCGGGCGCAAATCCCTCGCTCACCATCGCCGGGATCGCGGAACGCGTGCTGGATCGCGTGCTCGGCGACATCGTTCGTTAGTCGTCCCCTCCCAGGAACTCTTGCGCCTGTCCCGTACGCTGGCACCGAGTTTCGACCGTCGGCACCGAGGAGGGAAGTTCGATGAATGTCCGCTTTGTGGCGGCCCTGTGTTCCGCAGTGACAGCAGGCCTGCTCGCAGGGTGTTCGACCACCGAAAGCCCGACCGCGACACCGGCAGGCACGGCCGCAGTGCCGACGTCGGACAGCGCGCAGGCGGCTCCCCAAAGCGCGGCTGGACGTTGCCATACCGCGGATTTGCGAATCGCCGTAGACACCACCGGGCAAACGCCGAAACCCGGTCAGCAGGCAACGGTTTTCCTCACCATGGAGAACACGTCGAAGCAGGCATGCACGCTCTATGGATATCCGGGCGTGCATTTGACGAACACCAACAAACAGCTCGACGTCGCCGACTGGGATCTGCCGCGCGCGACCTACAAGGACCCGGTCGAGAAGAAAATCGCACCGGGCGAATCCGCGTCCACGGCGATCAACTGCATTCTGGCAGACGAAAAGTCCAACCAGAGCACACTGTTCGTCCCACGCGACATTCAGATCACCCCGCCCGACGAAACAACATCGGCGACCGTCCGCTGGCCGTACGCCGGTCTCAGCTACGACGGCGGCGCCACCCACCCCGGCACCTACGTCTTCCCAGTCGGCGTCACCCCTTAAGCGAAGCGGCACTAACCAACGACCAGCCGCACCCTTTCTGCGCATCCACAGTCGCTCTAGCAGGCTAGAACGAGTGCGAATTCACGGAAGAGGTGCGGATCTTGAAGCCCGGTGCGGGGTGCCTCGGCGTGTTAGCTTGGCCCGGGGGCGGCGAGGGTCTTGCCAACCGTGTTCAGGTGGCGGAGCGCCTGGGCGTAGGACTCGAAAAGGCCTGTCTCGCAATACGGGACGCCGATTTTGGCGCAGTAGGCGATGACGATCGGGCGGGCGTGGCGCAGGTTCGGGCGCGGCATGGAGGGGAAGAGGTGGTGTTCGATCTGGTAGTTCAAGCCACCCAGGGCAACGTCGACGAACCAGCTGCCGCGGACATTGCGCGAGGTGAGTACTTGCCTGCGCAGGAAGTCGAGAGCCCCTGGGGTGTGCAGGACTTCCATGCCCTTGTGGTTGGGCGCGAACGTGCAGCCCATGTAGAACCCGAACAGACCCTGCTGAATCGCGATGAACGCCAAGGCTTTACCCGGCGAGAGGACCAGGAAGACCAGCGCCAGATACCCGACGACGTGCACGGCAAGCAGCACTGCCTCCCGACGCCAGTGCGGCGTCGCCCGCTGCCCGACCGCCCGCACGCTCTTGTTGTGCAGGCTGCCGCCTTCCAGCAACAGCAGCGGGAAGAACAACCACGCTTGGTAGCGGAAGATGAACCGCCGGAAACCTCGTCCGGTCGTGGCCCGTTCGCCGGAAAACGCGAGCACGCCCATGGCATCGGGGTCCGCGCCTTCGGTGTTGGGGTTGGCGTGATGGCGGTTGTGGTTACCGGTCCACCAGCCGATGCTCACCCCGATCCCGAGGTTCCCGCAGATCATGCCGAGCAGGTGATTGGCCTGCTTGGTGCGGAACACCTGCTGATGCCCGGCATCGTGTCCGAGGAAGGCGAGTTGCGCGAAGACCGCCGCGAGGAACACCGCGGTGCCCAGTTGCCACCACGAGTCGCCGATCAGCAGGAACGCCGCCCAGCCACCCACGAGTGCGCCCAAGGTGACCACGATGCGGACCGCGTAATACCGCAGCCCCCGGTCCAGCAGGCCCGCCTGCCGCACCTGGCGAACCAGCTCCGAGTATTCGCTGCCACGCGGTGATCGCTTGGCTGTGTCGCCGCTTGCGACGTTGTCTAGATCGAGGTAGGTCACCCGTTCCACCGCACGCGAACTGGCAAACCGGCGAGGCGGCGCAGCGCCATACTTGGATTGACCTCCACCTCGCAAGCTTGGCAGTTTTCAACGAGATTCGCGAACCAGGCCGCCAGCGCGCCGCACATTGTTCATCCGCCATTTCGTCAGCCAGGCGGTAAGCGATCGATGAACTCGTCGAAATGCCGGATCACTCCGGCCGGATCCTCGAGCTGCGGCCAGTGGCCGATGGTGTCGCCGAGGCTGACGACGTCGGGATTCGGGATGATCTCGCGATAGCGGGCAGCCATGTGCGCGCCCGAGTTCGGGTCGCAGGGTCCGTCGATGAACCGCAGCGGCACGGACGTGCGCTGCATCGCCGTCACCCACCGATCGCGTTCCTGCTTGCGATCGTGGATGAACCTGCCGACGAGGTGGCTCACTCGTTTGCCGTGGTGGTACGCCAGGATTTCGTGCCATTGGCGCAGCAGTTCTTTCGACGGCTTGGTCTCGGGGCCGAACATCTCGTCGAGGGCGAGGTCGGTGAGCCGGTCGGTCATGAGGAACGGGAACCGGCCGACGATCGAGCCAACGATGGTGTCCGAGAGCAGTGTTTGCACGAGCCGGGGCCGATAGACCTCGTGGAAGAGGCCGCCGTTGAGGAAGGCGATCGAGGCGATTTCGGTCCTCGTCGTGCCTTCGAATTGTCGCGTGAGCAATTCCTGCGCGACGCTCACCCCGATGTCGTGCGCGATCACGTGGCAACGGCCGACGCCGAGTTCGGCAAGCAGCGCGGTGTGCATATCGGCGTGTGCGGCAACGCGATACGCATAGTCGACCGGCTTTGCCGAGAAACCCATGCCGAGCATGTCCGGCGCGATGACACGGAAGCGCGCGGTGAGGTGGCCCCAGATCTGTATCCAGTCCCAGGAGCTGAACGGGTATCCGTGGATCAGCAACAACGCGGGGCCGCTGCCCTCGTCGACGTAGAACACTTCGTGTCCGTCGAACGTCAAGAAACGTCCTCGCGAGTACCAGTCCCGCAGGCCCGGATCCACGAGCGAGTTCGAGCCCGAATCACGCACTATGTTGTTCCCCATAGTCGACATCATTCCTCGAGTTCCGCCATCTGTCGCTAACGCCGGGGTAGTCGGAACCGCCGCCTGCGCCGACATGCGGCGCAGGCGGCGATCACTCAGAGCAAGCCCAGATGCTCCAGGTTGGTGAGGTATTTCCGGATTGTCGGTTCAGTGATGTGCGGGATGTCCTTATCGGGGCCGATGTTCGCCTCTTGGACGGCGGCACGGAACACATCGGCCGGGGCAATACTGCCGGCGGTCGGGGGTTGCGGTTTGCCGTAGTTGTGCAGGAGGGGAAGGAGGGAGTGTTTGCGTTGCCGTTCGGGCAGCGCGCGAAGTTTGGTGCCGAACTGCTCCAGCCACAGGTCGTACTCGGCAATACGGGTGATCGGGCTGCCCGCCTCGATCAGCCAGTCGACGAACACGTCGAGACCGATGTCGTCGTGGTGCGGATTCATGACGTGGTACGTGGAGAACCCGTCGCGCAGACCCAGTTCCGCGACCGCTTCGGCAATGAAGTCGACGGGCAGTCCGTCGAAGTGCGCGGGTTGGCGTCGGCCTGCCTCGTCGGTTTGATAGAAGGAGAAGGGCGCGATGCCGGTGGCGGCCAGGCTGAGCAGCAACCTGGTGAACATGTCGGGGACGTTGAGCTGGCCGACATAGGCGCCGTCGACGAGGATCATGTCGCACCGGAAGACGCTGACCGGCAGGTCGTACCGCTCGTTCGCCTCCCGCAGGAGCACCTCCCCCGCCCACTTGCTGTTGCCGTAGCCGTTCGCGTAACTGTCGTTGATCGAACGGGTCGCGCTGATCGTTCGGATGTCGGCATCCTCGACGAACCGGCCCTGCGCGATCTGGTCGCCGACACCGACGGTCGAGATGTAGTCGAAGATCTTGCGCCGTCCGGTCAGTGCCAGCCGGATCAGCTCGGCCGTGCCGACCACGTTGGGCCCGAACAGCTGGCTGTACGGCAGCACATGGTTGACCAGCGCGGCACAGTCGACAATGAGGTCGACGCTGTCGGCCAGTCGCTGCCAAGTGGCCTCGTCGAGACCGAGGTCGGCCTCGCCTTTGTCGCCGGCCACCACCTGCAGGTGCCGGTCGGCCAATCGCCGGTAATGCTCGAGCAGCCGTGGGTCCCCGCTGTCGAACACCTCGTCGAGCCTGGCGCGGGCCGTGGCATCGTCGGTCGCGCGGACCAGGCAGATCAGCGTGCCGTCGACCGTCTCGAGCCGTTCGAGCAAGGACAACGCGAGGAAGCGTCCGAGGAATCCGGTGGCGCCGGTGAGCAGCACGGTGCGCACCGAAAAGTTCGGCGCGGGAAGCGCTGTCGCGGCGTCGAGGGTCGCGCGATCGAGGAATTTCGCCAGTGTCAGGTCCTCGGCGCGGATCTCCGTCGCACCGGCACCGTGCACACTGGCGAACGTCGGCCGCTCGCCGGATTCCCGCGCCAGGTAGGCGGCGAGGGCGCGCAGATCCGTTGCCGGACTGACGATCACGCCGACCGGCACCTCGACGCCGAGGATCTCCTGCAACGTGGTGCCGAAGGTCAACGCGGACAGCGAATCACCGCCGAGGTCGGTGAACCGCGCGTCCGGGCGCACCTCGTCGACGCCAATGTCGAGCAGCGCGGCCGCCGCCCTGCGCACGGTTTCCAGCACGGGCCGGTCGGCGGCCCCGGCACGCAGCGCGCGCAGCTCCGCCGCCTGTCCGGCCGCCAGCCGCTGGTAAAGGTCCTCTAACTGGCCGCTGTAGCGCTGCCGCAGCGCCGGCCGTGCCAGTTTGCGGATGCCGGTGAGCAGACCGTTCTCGACGGTGAACGGCGTTGTCTCGATGAGGAAGTCGCGCGGAATCTCGTAGGACTGCAAACCGGCGTCCGCCGCGACCGCGCGCAGCGACTCGCTGATCAGCGGACCGATGTCACCGGAATCCCGTTCCAGCACATCCGCTTCGGGCACGACCACCGCCAACAGATAGGAGCGGGAACTGTTTCCGTAAACATAGATCTGGTGAATGACCGGACTCGCCGAGTAGGCGGCTTCCAGCTTCGACACCGCCACGAACTCACCCTGCGACAGCTTGAGCACATTGTTGCGGCGATCCACGTAGCGGAGTTCGTCGGGCCCGAGTTCGGCGACGACGTCACCGGTCCGGTAGTAACCGTCCGCGTCGAACACCGCCGCGGTCACTTCGGGTCGCCGATAGTAACCGGGAAAGATGTTCTGCGTCTTCACCAATAGCTCGCCACGCGGGTGCGGCCGGTCGGTGCGGAAGTAGCCCAATTCGGGCACATCGACGAGCTTGTAGTCCAGCACCGGCGGGCGCATCACCCGGCCGTCGACGAAGACGCCGCCCGCCTCGGTGGAGCCGTAACCATCCGGCAGGTGGAAGCCGAGCAGTGCGTCGGTGAACTCGCGCACCTCGCCGGAGATCGGCGCGGAGCCGCTCACCGCGCCGAGTACGCGGCCGCCGAGCAGATCCCGGCGCAGCTCGGCCAGCAGGCCAGGGGCGCGCGCGGTCCGCTCGGCTGGGTCGATGCCGTCTAGTGCTCGCTGATACTCCTGGTAGAGCAGATCCCACACGCGCGGCACCAACTGCAGCTGGGTCGGCCGGGCCAGCGTCAGATCCTCCAGGAAGGTCGAAAGATCGCTGCTGGCAGTGAAATAGGCAACGCCGCCGCGGGACAGGGTGCCGTACAGGGTGACCCGGCCCATCAGATGGCTCATCGGCATGAAATTCAGCGTGATCCAGGGGCCGGGTGCGTGTTCGGTCTCGCCGAAGCCGAATCCGGAGCGCCAGAGATTCCCGACCAGGCGCTCCGAGTACATCGCGCCCTTGGGCGTTCCCGTGCTTCCCGAGGTGTAGATCAAGAGCGCGATCCGCTCGTCGTCCTGCGCATCGTCGGCGGGAACCGAGCCTGTGGCGCCTTGTTCGGCCAGTCCCGCAAGGCTTTCCAGTGCGATACCGGAGGCGGCGAGCCGCTCGGCCGCGGCCTCGTAGGCCTCGCGCTGTGCGTCGATGTCCGCTCGATAGTCGAAGACCACGATCAGCTCGGGCCGATGCTCAGCTTCCGCGAGTTCCACCGCCGCCGCGAGGTGATCGACGCTCGCGGCGAGTACCCGTGGCCGCGACTCGGCAACGATCGGCCGCAACCGGTCTGCGGGCGAACTGGACTGCAGCGGGACGGCGATCCCACCGAGCAATGTGATCGCCAGGTCGAGCACGGTGTACTCGATGCTGGTGAAGCCGAGCGTCGCGACCGGATCGCCAGGTCGTACCCAGCGGTGCTCTGATCCCGACAGTCCGGCTGCTACGGCCGCGACTCGCTTGCCGAGTTCGGCATAGGTGGTTTTCTCGTATTCCGGCAGCGTATGCAGCGATGTCCGGCCGGAGACCGGATCGGTGAACGCGTGGGTGGCCCGCGCGGCGACGGCCGGGCGGTCCCCGTACTCGGCGAAAACGATCCGGAGCAGATCCGCCAGGCTTCCGGCGGGATCCTGGATCCGGGCGGTGATCGCGGGGTCGGGTTGCGCCCCCGCGAACTCCTCGTCCGAGACGGACAGGTCATTGATTCGTCGAGCTACCTCTACATCTGTCATCACGTGTCTCTTCCTGACCAGCGGGTTGGAACAGCCATGCTCTTAGTTCTGCTAACTATCTAAGAGCGGAGCCTACTCCACACCCGATGGCCTCGAAAGACCTTGCCACCCAAAGGGCAGCGGAAAATCGCCGCCAGTTCGCTTCATGGCGTTGCTTCTTCAGGCACCCCGCTACCGGGCCTGCGTCGCACTATCGCCTGTTGGCTACCACTCAGCGAACGAACCGTCTTTGCGCTGCCAGATCGGGTTGCGCCACCGGTGCCCCTGTTCGGCAGCACGGGCGACCGCCTTCTCGTCGATGTCGATGCCGAGCCCCGGCCTGCGGAGCAGGTCGACATAACCGTCGCGGTACGCGAACACAGTGCGATCGACCAGATAATCGAGCAGATCCGATCCGGTGTTGTAGTGGATGCCGAGGCTCTGCTCCTGGATCAGCAGATTGGGCGTGGCGAAGCCGACCTGCAGGCTGGCCGCCAGCGCGATCGGGCCGAGCGGGCAATGCGGCGCGAGCGCAACGTCGCGGCTCTCGGCGAGCGCGGCGATGCGGCGGACCTCGGAAATGCCGCCCGCATGCGACAGATCCGGTTGCACAACGGCCACGCCTCGATCCAGCACGGTGCGGAAGTCCCAGCGGGAGAACAACCTCTCCCCGGTTGCGATGGGAATGCTTGTCGCGCTGGTGATTTCGCCGATCCGATCGCTGACCTCCGGCACCAGCGGCTCTTCGACGAAGAACGGCAGATACGGCTCGAGCAGCGGCAGCACCCGCCGCGCCATCGCGACGGACAGCCTGCCGTGGAAGTCGACCGCGATATCGAAGTCGTCGCCGGTCGCCGCCCGGACGGCGGCAACCCGGTCGACGATGCCGGTGGTCGCGCGTGGGGTGTCGATCGATTCCAGTTCGGCGGAGGCGTTCATCTTGATCGCGGTGAAGCCCTGCTCTTGTCGCTCTAGCGCGGCCTGCGCGACGTCGTCGGGCCGATCGCCGCCGATCCAGCTGTACACCCGGATCCGATCGCGGACCGCGCCGCCGAGCAGCTGCCAGACCGGGACACCGAGCGCCTTGCCGGTGATGTCCCACAGGGCCTGGTCGATGCCCGCCACCGCGCTCGACAGGATCGGACCACCCCGATAGAAGCCACCTTTGGTGAGCACCTGCCAGTGTGCTTCGATGCTCATCGGATCCTTGCCGACGAGGTAATCGGCGAGCTCGTCGACGGCGGCGGCGACGGTGTGCGCGCGGCCCTCGATCACCGGTTCGCCCCAGCCGGTGATGCCCTCGTCGGTGTCGATGCGCAGGAAGCACCAGCGCGGCGCGACCAGATACGTGGTCAGTGCGGTGATCTTCACCGAGACTCCTTTCGTACGCTCCAGCCGCCGTCGACGACCAGATTGGCTCCGGTGATGAAGGACGCGTCGTCGGAGGCGAGGAAGGCCACCGCGGCGGCGACCTCCTCCGGCGCCCCGAGCCGGTCGAGCACGGTGGCGCGCGCGGACAGCCTCCGCCCTTCTTCGTCGACGTCGTCCCACACCGGCGTGAGCACCGGGCCGGGCAGGATGGCGTTGAATCGCACTCGGGCGGAGCCATATTCGACGGCGAGCTGCCGAACCAGCGCGGTCAGGCCGCCTTTCGCCGCGGCATACACCGGATAGCCTGGCAGCCCGAACTGCGCGTGCACGCTCGAGATGGCGACGACGTTGCCTGCCCGCGTGCGCAGGTCGTCGATGAAGGCGCGCACGCCGAGGAACAGCGGCGTCAGATTGATCGCCAATCCTTCGTCCCATTGGCGCTTCGTCAGCTCGTGCGCGGGGATGGTCTGCTGCATGGATGCGTTGCTGCACAACGCATCCAGCGGGCCGAACAGCTCGTTGACCCGGTCACGCAGCCGCGCCCACGATTCTTCGTCCGACACATCGCACCAGACGAACTCGGCACGCTGGCCTGCCGCGCGAATCTTCGCGGCGACCTCCTCGCCCGCGGGCTCGGCGATATCGGCGAGGACGACCGAGGCCCCTTCGGCGGCGAGGCGCTGTGCCGTAGCCGCACCGATCCCCGATGCCGCGCCGGTAACAACCGCGACCCGATCTGCCAGACGACTCAATGGTTTTCCCTTCGTGGTCATCGTTGAATGTCGGTACCGGCGAGCAGGTCGAGCTCGCGGCGCAGCGGCAGGCCCGCCCAGTCGCCCTGCACGGAGACCGCGAACGCGCCGCAGGTGGCGGCCAACCGCAGGCGCTGCCGGACCGAGACGTCGTCGAGGAAACCCGCGAGATATCCGGCGACGAACGCGTCGCCGGCTCCGACCGGGTCCACCATCGTCACCGGGACCGCAGGCTGCCGGAACTGCCTGCCGCCCTGCAGCGCGAGCGCACCCTCGGCGCCGAGCTTGAGCACGACCTCCGACGGGCCAAGTGCAGCAAGAGATTCCGCCATCGCAGCCGGACTCGCGGTGGGCACCAGAAGCGCGGCCTCGTCGAGCCCGGCGAAGACGATGTCGGCGCGCGACACCAGCACCGAAAGCTCGGCGGCCGCCGCCGATCTGGACCACAGCGCACTGCGGTAGTTGACGTCCAGCGACACCGGAACGCCGGCGCCGAGCGCCGCATCGAGCGCGGCGTGCACCGCGTCGCGGGCAGACGAACTCAACGCCGGGGTGATGCCGGTCAGGTGCAAGATGCCCGCCGCGGCAATCTGTTCCGGATCGATCTCGGCCGCCGAC
Source organism: Nocardia sp. NPDC049149 (assembly GCF_043197455.1). Classification (NCBI taxonomy): domain Bacteria; kingdom Bacillati; phylum Actinomycetota; class Actinomycetes; order Mycobacteriales; family Nocardiaceae; genus Nocardia; species Nocardia sp. NPDC049149. Next base: position 384,444 of record NZ_JBICTD010000004.1, on the reverse strand, counting down.
AGCCGGGAGCCTGCCAGGCCACGCCGATAGTAGGTGACCCGGATCCGGTCGGCGGTGCGGCGTTCCCGCAGCATCAAGCCACTCGGCAGCTCCGGGTCGATCCGGCAGCGGGACACGTCGACACGTTCGGCCCGCAGCCGGTCCAGCACCATGGTGCCGACCGCGTCGTCGCCGACGCTGCCGATCCACGCGCTCTCGTGTCCCAACCGCCGGACACCGATGGCGACGGTCGCCTCGGCGCCCGCGAAATCCATCCGCATCGCGGCGCCGGGCGCCAGCGGTCCCGGCGCGGTGGCCGCGACTACGCCGACGGCCTCGCCGAGCGTGATCAGACTGCCCCTCATGACAATCCGCTCCGATCGCTCAGCACAACTGCTCGCACAGGCCGGACGCACGGTCGCGGAGTGCGTCGAGATCGCCACCGGTGCAGGCGTCGCCGAGCAGCGGCGAGCCGATGCCGAGTGCCGTCGCGCCCGCATCGAGGTAGGCCCTGGCCTCGTCCAGTGCCACTCCGCCGGTGGGCACCAAGGGAATATCCGGCAGCGGGGCACGGATGGCTTTGAGGTATTCGGGTCCGCCTACCGAGGCAGGAAAGACCTTTACCATGGCGCTGCCTGCGGTCCAGGCTCGATGAATCTCGGTGGGGGTCAACGCACCTGAGATCACCGGAACACCCAGTCGCCTGCCCTCCGTGATCACTTCTTCGCTGACGATCGGCGTGATCAAATACGCGGCACCGGCAGCGACCGCGCGGCCCGCGTCGGCGGCGGTCAGTACCGTGCCGACACCGATCGAATGCCCCGGGTAGTCCCGGAGCGCATCCAACGCACCGGCACTGGTGAGCGTGAATTCCACTGCGGTGATGCCACATTCGTGCAGCACCGCGGTAACCTCCACGAACCGGTGCGCCGTCGGCGCTCGCAAGATCGCGATGACCGGCGTCTTCAGCTGCAGCAGATCATCGGCCATCGCTACCCACCAATCCCGCGTCGGCGTAACGCATGCCGGGCACGCCGACGACACCGGGGACGCACATGAACAACCGCCCGGCATCCGGCTCGTCGGCCGCCATGCCCTCCTTGGCGGTGGTGATCACCAAGACGTCCAAGTCCGGCCCGGCGAACACGCAACTGGAAACCTGGGACGGGCCGACGTCGATCACCGCGCGGCGCTGGCCCGCCGGGTCGAAGGCGTGCACCTGTCCCGCACCCCAGATCGCCACCCACACCCAGCCCTCGGCGTCCACGGTCAAGCCGTCCGGCTCACCCGTTTCGAACTGCACGAACGGCCGCCCCGCACCCACAGTGCCAGTGGTGAGGTCGTATTCGAAGGCGTCGACCCGTTTCGTCGGGCTGTCCGCGTAGTAGAGGGTGGCGCCGTCCGGGCTCCAGCCGAGACCGTTGGAGATGGTGACTCCGGCCCGCACCGTGGCCAGTGCGCCGTCACCATCGATCCGATAGAGGGCAGCACTGCCCTCGACCCCGTCCTCGGACATCGTGCCCGCGAGTAGACGGCCGAGGGGATCGACCTTCGCGTCGTTCATCCGACGCCGAATCCCGTCGTCCGGCAACGGTATTGCCGTGATCGTGGTGACCTCGCCGTCCTCGTCGAGCCGGACGACCTCGTCGCCCAACGTCGCCACCAGCGCGCCGGACTCGCACGGCACCACCGCACTGACCGGCGGCGCCAGGCTGATCGTCGCGCGATGAACGAGGTCGAGGCGTGCCCGATCGAGCGCAGCGCGATGAATGTGCCCGCGCCGAATATCCACCCACCGCAGTTCATTGCCGTCCCACACCGGGCTCTCGCACAGTTGCCCCGGCGGCGGCGCACACGGCCGCGCCCGCAATGTGATCATTTGTTCCTCCTGAGATCTCGGTCAGACAGCGCTAGGTCGGCAACCCGACCGCTCGCTCACCACTGCGCCGCTGCTGTATCACCACCGCGGCCACCAGCAACGCTCCTTGCGCGACGTTCTGCCAGAACGTATTGACACCGACCACATTCAGCCCGTTGTCCAGCGCACCGAGCAGCACGACGGCAAGCAACGTGCCACCGACCGTCCCCTTGCCGCCCTTGAGCGCGCATCCGCCGAGCGCCGCCGCGGTGATCGCCTTCAACTCCAGGCCCTCACTGCCCGACACCGGCTGTCCCGATCCGGTCCGCGCGGTCAGGATGATCCCCGCGATCGCCGCAACCACGCCGGCCAGCACGAACACCGCGATCAGGTACTTGTTGATGTTGATGCCGGAAAGCCTTGCGGCGGTGTCGTTCCCGCCGATGGCGTAGATGTTGCGCCCGATATCGGTGTACTTCAGCAGCACGTGCACGCTCAACGCGACGATCGCGAGGATCAGCACCGGCACCGGTAGTCCGGCGATCTTGCCGCGCGCCAGGAAGATGAACACATCGTTGTCCAGCACGAACCCCTGCGCCTTGCCGCCCGAGATCAGTTGGGCCAGGCCCTTGTACGCGGCCAGCGTGGCCAACGTCGCGATCACCGGATTCACCCGGCCGTACACGATGATCAGCCCGTTCACCGCGCCGAGCAGCACGCCGACGCCGACCGCGGCGAGGACGCCGAGCACCGCGTTGCTGGAGGTCGCGGTGAACGCCATCGCGCTGATCACCGAGGCCACCCCGGCCTGCGAACCGACCGAGATATCGAGCGCCCCGCAGATGATCACCACCGTCTGCACCACGGCGAGCAGGCCGAATACCGTGACCGCGTCGCCGATTCCGGCCAGGTTCTTGGGATCGAGATAGCCGTCGTTGAGCGAGCCGAAGATCGCGACGATGACCGCGAGCGCGCCGATCAGGCTGAGATTTCCGGGGCCGATGGCGTGCAACACCCGGCGCGGTGTGAGCGCGGCGAAGCGGTTCGGCGGCGGCGATGGTGCGACAACTGCTGCCGCAGGCTGTATTTCGAGTTGCTGCTCGGTCATTGGTTTCCTAGAGATGTGAGAGATCCGCGGCCATGGCCAACGCGAGAATGGACTCCTCGTCGGCGGCGCTGCGGTCGAGTTCGCCGGTGACCCGGCCCTGCTGCATGACGACGATCCGATCGGCGAGGCCGAGCACTTCGGGCAATTCCGAGGAGATCACCAGCACCGCAACCCCGGCCTCGGCCAATTCCTCGATGATGCGGTAGATCTCGACCTTCGCCCCGACGTCGACACCACGGGTCGGCTCGTCCAGAATCAGCACCTTGGGCTTGCGGGCCAGCCAGCGGGCCAGCACCACCTTCTGCTGGTTGCCGCCGGAGAGCTTGCGCACCTCCTGCTCGATCGATGGGGTACGCACCCGCAAGGATTCGACATAGCGCTCGGCCAGCCGACGCTCCTCCCCCGCCCGGATGAACCGCAGCCGCCGCAACCGGTCCAGCACGGCGAGCGAAATGTTGTCGCGCACACCACGATGCAGGAGCAAGGCCTGCGCCTTGCGCTCCTCCGGTGCGTACCCGACGCCGGCCCGCACCGCGTCCCTGGGCTGCCGCAGCCGCAGCTGCTTGCCGTCGATCCGCACGGCGCCGGAGCGAATCGGCAGATCACCGGCCAGCGCGCCCGCCAGTTCGGAGCGACCGGCGCCGACCAACCCGGCCAGCGCGACCACCTCACCCGCGCGCACCTGCATGCTCACGTCGTGCACGTCGTCGGTGGTCACCGCGTCCACCTCGAGCACAACCCGGCCCGGCGCGCTCGGCCTGCGGGTGAACAAGGTGGACAGGTCGCGGCCGACCATCATCCGGACGATCTCCTGGTCGTCGGTCTCCGCGATCGCCCTGACACCGACCAGCGCGCCGTCCCGCAGCACCGCGACCCGATCGGCGAGCCGGAAGATCTCCCGCATCCGATGCGACACATAGATCACCGCGAGCCCGCGCTCGCGCAACCGCCCGATCAACGCGAACAGCGATTCGGTCTCGTGATCCGACAGCGACGAGGTCGGCTCGTCGAAGGCGATCACCTTCGCGTCGGTGGTCAACGCCCGCATGATCTCGACCAACTGCCGTTGTGCCGCAGTGAGTTTGGATCCCAATGTGGTCGGATCGAGATCCCGGTCGAAGCCGAGCCTGGCCAGGTCCGTACGCATCCGCTCGTGCAGTGCCGCGCGGTCGAGCATTCGTCCCGCCCGCCGCGGCAGCGCGCCGAGATAGACGTTCTCGGCGACCGACACGTGCGGCACGATCTCCGGCTCCTGGCCGATCACCCGGATCCCGGCTGCCCGCGCGGCGGCCGGGGTGGCCTGGTCGAGCAGCACACCGTCGAGTTCGAGGCTGCCGCCGTCCGGCCGGTGATCGCCGCCGAGGATCCGGATCAGCGTCGACTTCCCCGCGCCGTTCTCGCCCATCAGCGCGGTCACCGCGCCCGCGGGAAAGTCCAGACTCACCTCGCGCAGCGCAGGCACTCCCGCGAAGTTCTTGCTGAGGCCGGTGGCGCGCAGGCCGGTCAGCTGCATGGGACGCCGACCTGCTGCCAGGTGCTCGAGTCGACCATCGTCGTCGGCGCGAAAGCCTCTGCGGGCATGGCCTTCCCGTTCTTCAGGTAGTCGTAGATCGTCTGCACCGCGAGCGCGCCGACATCCTTGCCGTTGATGAACAGTGCCGCTTTGAATCCGGTCGGCTTGCCGCCGCGCCATTCCTTGCAGGCCAGGTAGGCGCCGAGGCCGACGCCGAGCACGTTCTCCGCGGCGTATCCGGAGTTCTGGATGGCTGCGACGCCGCCGCTGACGTTCTCGTCGTTGCAGCCCATGACGATCCAGTTCTTCACCGAGCGATTGCCTGCGACGGTCGCGGAGATCTTGTTCTGCGCGTCCGACGGCGTGTTGTCGGTGCCGACGTCGATCACCCGCACGTCGACGCCCGCGGCCGCGCGGAAGGCCTTCTTGTTCGCCTCGACGCGGTCGGTGCAGACCGTCACGTCCTGCTTCCACGCGTCGACGATCGCGGTCTCCTCCGGCTTCCAGCCCGCCTTCTTGAAGTCCTCGCCCGCGCGGCGGCCGACCTCGGTACCCATCTGCGTTCCGCTGAACCCGACGCGCGGAACCAGTTGGTCCTTAGCGCATTTGGCCGGATCGGGACCGGTCGTGCAGACCTGGTCGTCGGAGGTGAGCAGGGCAACGCCGCCGGTCTTGGTGAGCTGCGCGACCTGCGGGCCGACCGACGGATCCGGCACCACCACGATGACACCGCTGGCCTTCTGGTTGATCGCGTTGTTGACCTCGGTGACCGCCTTGTTCGCGTCGTTGCCGAGGTTGACGACCTTCAGATCGACCCCGAGTTCCTTGGCCTTGGCCTTGGCGCCGTCGGCCTCGCCGATGAAGTACTCCTGGTCACCCTGTTTCTGGGCGTAGACCAGGCTGATCGGGCCCGTCTGGTGCTGCGGGCCGGTGGCCGCCGAGTCGCTTTCCTTTCCCGACGAGCAGGCGGTCGCGACGAGCGCGAGCGACACTCCGCACAGAACGGCACTGGTCCAACGTCGTCGATGGGTCCAGGACATGGGGCACTCCTAGGTGATCTGACGCATACTCGCGTCGCAAAGTGATGTGGGTTACAGTAAGACTTCCGCTAACTGTTGTAAATACTGTTGGCCGAAATCGTTCGGTATGTTGGCGACCACTCAGGGAGGAGCCCGACCGTGTACCAGCTGACCGCGCGCGACATCCGACGGCGCAACAGGTTCGGCGTACTGCAGGCGGTGTACGCCGCCGACGGGCACACCAGCAGGCAAGAGATCGCGCGGGCGACCGGGCTGTCGTTCGCCACGGTCGGCAACATGATCTCCGAGCTGCTCGACGTCGGCGTGCTCGCCGAACTCGGATACGACGCGCCGGGCATCGGCAGGCCGCGCGCCCAGCTCGCCATCAACCCCGAACGCGGCATGCTGGTCGGCGTCGACATCGCCGAAACCGCCATCCATTTCGACCTTTTCGACCTGGCGATGACGGTGCTGCGTTCGGTCGAGATCCCCGTCGATGCGGCGGCCACCGAGCCGGACGATGTCGCGGCGCTGATCATCCGCGGGATCCGCGAGGTCACCGCGGGTGATGCCGACAAGGTGCTCGGCGTCGGCTTGAGCGTGCCCGGTCTCGTCGAACCCGAGGGCGGCGTTTCGGTGTTCTCGCCGTATTGGCACTGGCACGACGTGCCGTTGCGGGAGTTGCTCGAACAGCACCTCCCCCACCCGCTCTATCTCGACAATCCGCTGAAAGCCAGCACCGCGGCGCATCTGTGGTTCGGCGCGGGGCGGGACGTGGACGACCTGATCGTCGTCACGCTCCGAGCCGGTGTCGGCATCGGCGTGGTGGTCGAGGGGGCGCTCTATCGCGGTGTCACCAACAGCGCAGGCGAGTGGGGGCACACCAACCTGGTCCTCGATGGTCGCGAATGCCGTTGCGGGCGTGCGGGTTGCGTCGAGGCGTATGTCGGCGCGCCCGGCATCGTGCGCACGTTGCGCGAGCTCGCGCCGTCCAGTCCGTTGCTCGGCGCCGACGACGCGGCCACCATCGTGGCGATCGCCGAGGCCGCCGCGCAGGGTGACAGCACCGCGCTGCAGGTGATCGACAAGACCGGGCACTATCTCGGCGTCGCCGTCGCCAACCTGGTCAACCTGTTCAACCCGAGGACCATGGTGTTCGGCGATCTGATCGCGGACCAGCTCGGTGAGCCGCTGCTGGCGGTGACCCGCCGGGTCGCGGCCCGCCACGCCATGACCGACCCGTTCGACGCGGTGGCACTGCAGCTTTCGACGTTGCCGCACAACCCGGCCAGCCTCGGGGCCGCGACCTTCGCGCTGGAAGGCTTTCTGGCCGACCGGGAAACGTTCGGTTCGGTCGCCGCCCGCCGCGCGTTGCGGACCTCCGCCCCCTGATCAATCCGGGCAAAAACTTGCTACGTACAGCACTTCGGGCGCCAACTACCGTCCGAGGAATGACGATAGAAGTCGATATCGGCGAGGTCCAGAAACTCCAGACCGAGGTGTACCGTGCGCAGACCGCACTCGATCACGGGCTGAAACTCGTCGGCGAAGCATCCTCGACCGTGGGGAAACTCGGTGCGCCCCAATCACAATGGACGGGCCACAATTTCACGATCGGCTTCGCTCCGACCACACCCTTCGGGAACACGTTCGAAGGCGGCTCGTGCAACAGCGCCCATTCCGGCGCGTTCACCGCGGCCACCGCCACCTTGAAGGCGTTCGCCGCCACGGTCGATTCGGACGCCGAGCGATTGAAACTGGCGCTGGCGCTGTACAAGTCGATGGATGCGAAGAGTGCCGAGCAACTGCTGCGCCTCAACCGCAACGCGCTCGACGTCTACAGCGCGCACATGAGCACGGGCGGCGAATGGGCTGGGCTGCAAGCCGGTCAGATCGATAGGCTGCGCGCGCTGATCGGCGGGCCCAACCAGGGGAACACCGTGATCGGCGGCGACTTCAATGCCGCGTCGGGCGGCAATGACCCCTCGGCACAGGCGATCAGGCGATTCGCCGATCAGGGCGTGGATCCCTATGCGGGCGTCATCCACGACGGGCCCAACGGAGCGCCGGTGGGCACCTCGGCCAACCACTACCCGATCGACCATGTGCTCCCGCGCGGCATCGGCGCCTCCGAGGCGCAACGCTGGGCGCGTGACGAATCCGACCATGACGGGCAGCGCGTCGATGTGACACTGCCCGCCTGGTGAGGCCGCTCAGCGGTCGAGGTTGACCCGGACCTTCGTGGTCGAGCGGCCCTCGTCGCCGGGACCCAAGTCGGTCACCGAGGTGCCGTCGGTCGTCACACCGTTGCCGGTCCGCACGGCAACCACGTTGCCGAAGTCGTTCTCGAGCCCGAACTGTTCCATCTGGCCCTTCTCGGACCCCGGCCCGAAATGCACCTGCCACTGCCCGGGCTCCAGCTTGTCGAGCTCCTGCTGCAGTTTGTCCGCGCCGTTCTTGAAGACTTCCTGCAATGTCGCGATGTCGACCTTGCCGTCGATGAGGCGTTTCGCCAGTGTGGCGAAATCCTCTTGCTGGGTGCCTTGTTCGTCCCAGAATCGGTTGCCGTCGCCGCCCTGCTGAATGTTCCAATTGAGCATGCGCAGGGTCCGCGCGCCCCACGTACGCTCCCACGCCTGCAATCGGCTTGTCGCCGCGGTGAAGACCGCGATATGCGGGTTCAGCTTTTCATCGACCCGGCCGCGGATCTCCTCGTAGGTCTGCACCAGTTCGTTGACCAGCTTGGTTTGTGCATCGTCCTCGGGATAGAAGTCGACCCGTCCGCTCAGCCCCGCTTGACTCGGCACTTTCGCGGTTACCTTGGCCTTCTCGTTGTTCAGCAGACCCTGATTGAATTCGAGTACCTGGATGCACTCGCCCACGGCGCGGGCGGCCTTACCCGCCAATTCGGCGCACTCGTCGAGATCACCGACGAGTTTGCGTCTATGCCCGTTGTAGCGTTCGGCCGCCGGGCCTTGCCATCGCCTGCCGACGACCCGGTTGGCGGCGCCATTGATGGTGTCCGCCGCCCAGGACAGCTTCTCCGCCTGCGCCTTCCAGCCGTCCTCGAAAGCCGTGAGCTTCTTCGGGTCCGCATCGAGATCCCATACCGTGGCCGTGTTTCCCATGAAAAAACCATAGGGCTTGTCCCCCAACACAAATCAATGACAAGCGTTTGCCGACTAGCATCCGTACGCTGCGATCAGCGACCCATCAGAGCCATTCCGAAATCTGCACGACGAGGCCGTTCGGGTCCCGCACCTGAAACAGTCGCTCGATCACGTCCGCCCAATAGATCGTTTGAATCAGCGTCAGGGAACAACGATTCACGCGTGCCTGTCCGGCGGCAGTTCGACCAGAATGCGTACCCATGGGCGCAGCGTCGCAAGCAGGTCGCGTAACCATTGCGTCGGCTGGTCCGGTTCGATAATCCCTTCGATCGCAATGCCTTTGCCGAGGGCGAGGACGAGCCTGGCCAGCGTGTGCGGCTCGATCGGAACGGCGAGGCCGATATCGTCGATCAGCTGGGTGATCAGGCCGCTGACTGTCTCGCGGGCCGCGGCATCGTGCGCGGCCAGCTGCGCCCGCAGTGTCGGGCTGGTGCGGGCGGCGAGCGCCATCTCCGATTTGAGCAGGGCCCAGCGCGGATCACCGGCGGCGGTGACCAGCCAGCTCTCGAACGCGTCGAATCGATCCTCGATCGATCCCCGGCCGAGCGCCGCCCGGACCACGTCGAACTCCTCAGCCGTGTGCCGGTCCAGCACGGCCAATGCCAGCTCTTCCTTGCTGGCGAAGTTCGAGTACACCGCCCCTCGGCTGTACCCGGCGGCCTCGGCCACCTGGTTGTTCGAGGTCGCGACGTATCCGTTCGCCAAGAACAGCCCGGTGGCGGACGCGATCAGGTCGGCCCGCGTCCGAGCTTGAGATTCGGCACGGCTCAACCGCTTCCGCATCGCTCGACCATAGCGGGACACGCCGGGCGGCGCGCCAGCGGCATCCAGATGCCATTGACATTTGGATGTCACTGACATTTGATCGATGCGAACGAGACGGAGCCCAGACCGGTATTCGCCTGGGGACCTTCGTCTTTCGTCGCGAGGAGGGCACATGTCCAGCTATCCGGAACGCTCGATCGCAGGCAAGCAGATCGTGATCACCGGCGCCACCAACGGCATCGGCAAGGAGATCGCCCGAGCACTGGCCCGCCGCGGCGCGGATATCACCCTGCTGGCCCGCAACGAAACCAAAGCAGCGCAGGTGATTCGAGAGCTGTCCGACCAGGACGGCGCCACCGGCACGCTGGCCTACGTCCGCGGCGACCTGGCCGACCTCACCTCGGTGCGCGCGGCCGCCGCCGAGCTCTCCGCGTGCCATCCGAAGATCGACACCCTGATCAACAACGCGGGCATTCACGCCTTCGCCGCCGACCGCACCGCCGACGGCCACGAGCTGATGATGGGCACCAATCACCTCGGCCCGTTTCTGCTCACCAATCTGCTGCTCGCCCAGGTGCAATCGGCCGCGCCGTCCCGCATCGTCGTCACCGCCTCTGAGGCGCACCGCGGCGCGCTCGGCGTCGATGTCGACCACCTGTCCGACCCGCTGACGCACGGCACCGTCGGCTCCGTTCCGGTCTACGCACGGTCGAAACTGATGAACATCCTGTTCACCCAGGAATTGGCGAAACGTCTTGCCGGAACACAGGTCACGGTGAACGCCTTCTGTCCGGGCGCGGTATCCAGCGGCCTGGTGCGCGACAGTCGCCTGCTCACCGCCGCCGCGCGCACGGCATCCGCCAGCCCGCTGATCCGGCGACCCGACCAAGGCGCCAGGATGGGCATTCGCTTGGTCCTCGATGCCGATCTGGCTGACATCACCGGCCGCTTCTTCACCTCCACCCCGGGCCTGCGCTTCCTCCCCGCAGTCCGCGCCCGATCGAACACCGCGCTGCAACAACAGGTCTGGGACCGCACAGCTCAGTTAGTCGGGCTCTGATCCGCATTTCGGCGAGCGTGCCGATCAGAATGCAGAGCCCGACCATGGGGTTGGTCTCGGAGGTTCCGGGACCCGGAAGCCGCGTTCGGCGGTCTCGGCGCGCACGAGCGGGAGGTCGTCGGTTTTCGTCCAGATCTCGTCGACGTCGAGCGCGAGGATCTCGCGAATCCGGGCCGAACCGGATGCGCCCCACACCGCAAGACGCAGATCGGCTTCGGCGGTTTGCCGGACGAATTCCTCGGACAGCAGTTCATGCGGGACGGCGAGACCGGTCGCGCCCACGAGGTGTGCGTCGTCGATGACGGCGCGGGTCGAGGCGGCGCCTGGCAGCAGCACGCGAGCCATCCAGCCGGTGGCGCCGCGGATGCCCCTGGTGGCAATCGTCAACGTGTTGACCATGACCGCCCGGTGCCAGTCCGGTGCCAGTTCGGCTGCCGCCTTCAGTACGCGGCCATCGAAAGCGTGGAGGTTTCCGCGGACGCCGTGGCGGCGCAGAGTGGCGGCGATCTCGGCCACCTGTGCCCGAATTGCCGACCGTGACCAGGCCGGACCCGCGGGCACCGTCACCGACAGCGTCACATCCTGGCGGGCTACCGATCGGCACAGCCGGTCGAGCGCGGCCAGATCGAGGGCGCTCCGTCCGACCTCGACGGTGATCGCGTTCATCCCGAGCTTCAACACGTCGGCATACACCCGACCACCCTCCGTGAGGTCGAGTTGCACTGCGATCTGCGGGCCTGTCCGGGTGCCGCCGACCGGAGCTGCCGCGGCGCCCGCCTCGGCCGGTCCGTCACTCGTGGCCGGTCCGGGCAAGTCGCGGTGAGGATGCTGGTCAATCGGTGCGGCAAGTGCCGAATCCAGTTGCGGCGCACGGCGATCAATGGCCGAATCGACCACTCGAGTGCGGATCCGTTGCATCGCAGTGGGATTGATAACGGTAGGCCGGTGCGGTTCGGTAGGTACCTCGGCACCGCGTCCGGACAGACACCATGCCGCGTGCCGCAACGATTCCGTGGGCTGCGCGGCACTGACGAGCGAATATTCGAGATACTCACCGTGACCGTCGTAGGGCGCCAGCGTGTAGGGAAACCCGCGTTCGGCGCGCACGCGTATCGTGTTGACATCGGTGGCCGGATCGGGGCCGAGCCCGAACGGCCCGGCACCGAGCACCCGTCCACGTGCTTCGGGTGTATCGCCGCCGAAACCGGTGACCGGGTCATCGGACTGGGCGAGTACCCATCGATGGCGGGAACTGGCATCGGTGGCGCTGTCGAACCGGTGCCCGCGGCCGGGCGAACCCATCACCACGCTGTGCACGAAGACGCCGTCCAACCGGCCACCGACGGCTCCTTCGCTGATGGTCGGTGATCCGTAGCTGTATCCGAGCATCGACATGGTCGTGTCGAGCACCGCACGCAGCGCCAGCACGTCGCGGGCGAACAACCTGCCGCCCGCCTCGGCCAGTCCGGGCAAGGACGCCCACACCTCCTTGTTGTTGGCGGGCGCCTCGTAGCCGAGCCAACACACCACGACCACCTTGGCGTTGCGATCGGCGCGCACCAATTCCTCGTACAGGTTCCGTGCGCTCGACAGGCGGGCAGGCGCCGACTGCAGCCTCGTGTTGACACCGTCCACGTACCAGACCACATGGTCGGCGTCCTCCACTCGGCAGTTGCCGATAGCGAACGTGCCGGATCCGTTGCCGCCGAACGCTTCCGGTTCCAACGCCAAAGTGCTGACGATCGGCGTTGGGATGTCGCGGTGCACGGTGGTCGAGCGGGTGAGCGCCTCGCCGACCGCGTACAGATTTCGGAAGACGTGCCGTTCGGTCCGGGTCACGAACCTGCTGCCTTTCGCGTGCAGCACCGTGATGTTGGCATGTCGTGCAAGGTCGTTCGCGTAGTTCAGCACGTCGGACGGCAGCCCCGCAGTTTTGCCGATGACGGCGGGGTGCAACGCGACGACCGCGCGTTGCTCGTCGCCGGACAGCGCATCCCACCACCGCCTGTTGTCGGCCGATAGTTGTGCGGCCCTGGTGAAGTCGTCCGGCAGCCCTTGATGCAGCAGGACCTCGGGACTCGATGCGCCGCGCTTCTCGAACGCGGCGCGCGCGAGCGCGGTGTCATCGGCGGTCGCGCGCAATGTGGGGACGCCGCGGGAGTTACGCGGCAGCAGCACGGTATCGGCGGACTCGGGCGGTGCGGCCGCGGCCCGTTCGATACTCTGTGCGAAGCGGAGCGGGCCACCCCGCCGGAGATCATGGCGGACAACAAGATCAGGGCGGCCGGCCAGGATGCGACCCATATTCCGAAGCGACTCGGTCGCCGATTTCGTGCGATCGTCGACGTACAGCAGGAACTCGGCATCGATCGGTTTGCCTGCCTCGAACGACTCCCTCTCGTACCGCTGCGCCTTGTAACGAATGTCCTGCAGCGCCGCGACCAACCGTCCCGCATCGCCGATGGGAAAACGAGCGGAGAATTGCACGCCCGGCGCGTACCTCGTTTTCGGAGCGCTTGTCCGGGAGGCGATTCCGTAATACACCCCGACGGACGACACCAGGCCTGCCAGGACATCACTCATCGTCTTCACATTCGATTCGCCACAGACCACCACGGTGTCGATCGAACGGGCCGACTGCGCGTGTGCCAGTGCCTTTTTCGCAGGTCGGCCACCCGTACCGTGCACCACCAGCTGCCGTTGCGGCTGCGCCGCCGAACCGGCGGCGAGCGCGGCCAGCTCACCGGCCAGGCGGTGGCCATCGGTGCCGGACCACACCACGACGCGGACCGGCCGATCCGGGTTCTCCCGCATCGCGGTCTCGTAGTGGTTGCACGCCAACTGCATTCGGAGATCGAGGCGGCGCAGGTTGCTATCGGAACCGTCGACGTGCCATGCCTCCGCGTCCGGATCCGCGCTGCCGAGCGAGATGATGACCGAGCGTGCGCTCGGGTCGTCGCTGTCGAACTGTTCGAGCAGCACACGGGGTGCGGGCACCCCCGGTGTTTCGACTGTCGCGGCGCGCTGATTCGCCCGAATCAACAGGTCCTCGACGTTCAGCAGACACTCGCGTAGTGCCCGCTCCCTGCGGCTCAGCCGACCACGTGCCGACGCACGCTCGAGCTCGGCGCGCGCCTTCGCGATGGCCAAGCGATTGGCCTGATCACGGACCTCGCGGGGGAATCCTCCTGCGTTGCCGACGAATTCGGGCCAGACCCGGACCAGATCGCGCAGCTCGGCAACGCTCAAGGCTTGCACCCGGCGCGCATTCTCGGCCGCGTGCTCGGCGCACTCTTGTGCGGCGGCCACCGCTCGTTGCACGGTGGATCGTTGCCATCCATACACCAGTCGATCCGTACGCGCGCCTTGCCCCCAGTGCTCGCGCAGCACTCGCTCGGCCTGCTGGTACGTCGTGGTGCTGGGCGGGACGTAGGTCGGCAACCCGGCGCGCGCGTCCACTGGGCCGATCAAATCCTGGTGCGCACCACCATGTTCCGGCTCCGCAGCGGGCACGGGAGCTACCGAGTCGTCGGGCCTGCTTCCGATGAATCCGTCCCACCCCGTGGGTGGGCGCTCCACAGTGTGCGCTTCGGCGGAACCGGCCACCTGCTGCCGAACGAGTTTCAGCAGACCGCGGCGGGGCGCAGCCGATTCGACTTCGCCAGATCCGACCGTGTCCGGTGTTCGGGCCGCGCCGGCGTCGGATGCGCTGCCGTCGGAGTGGCGTGACCACGGCGTCGCCGCCGAATTCCCTTCGGGCTCGGAGTCGCCGGGCTCGTGCGGTCTGCTCCCGATGAAATCGTCCGATCCTGGTGTCCGGGGCGGTTTCCTCGTCCCGCTCCACGGCGAGCGCTTTCGCCGCTTGGCCGCGCTGCCACCAGCTGTGGGGTTTCGCACGTCGAAGGTATCGCGCAACCGCGCCATCGCTTCGTCGTACATCTTCTTCGCGACATCGGGTGCCAGCCCGAGCTGCGCGGCGCTGCGCGACAACGACTTACCTTCGTCATGGCGAAGCGCAACCAGCTGCTCCGCCTTGACAGGGTCCGACATGTCGGCCAAGGCGCTACGGAACGTCATCGCGAAATCGACTCTGGCGGAGCCTGCGGCAGCGCGGTCGGCGAGGTTCGGCGGTAGCGTGGCATGGCCCCTTGGCGTGTGCAACAGTCCCCGCGCGAACGCAACATCCTCCTCGGTAATGCCCGTGGCCCGTGCGACAGCATCGTCGAGTTTCGCGTCCGCGGGGGACATTCTGTCCAGCTGGGCCTCGACGACACTCACCATCTTCAGCGTGCGTTGATCGAGCTCGGGAAAGCGCAGCGCGAGGCGGTATCGGAACGCGGCCCTGCGGCAACTCGCCCACGCGTGGTCGGTGAACGGCGCGGACGGAACGTGGTTGAGGATCGCGGTGAACATCGCGATCGTGGCAACCTGTTCCACATCATCGCGAATGTCGGCACTTTCTCGACCCGCAATCGCCTTGGGAATCCATGCGAATCGCTCGATGATCTCTCGCCGTATCCGTCGCTGTTCGGGCGAACGCATTCGGGTTCCGAGATGTCGTTTGAATAGTTCTTCCTCTGCGCGATCGCCGGATCGCGCATAGTGCTCGGCATAGAACCGCTCAACGACCTCCACCAGCAGGTCGCCACCGACGCCCAACGCCTCACACAGCCGTCGCAGTGTGCTCAGCCTGGGGAGATAGTCATCGTTTTCGATACTCGACACGCTGCGGCGGGCCATCCGGGCCGACCGCGCCAGCTCCCTCGCGAGCGCGCCCTGGTCGTGGCGTAGCGCCGCAAGCCAAGAACCGAGGGTGCGGTGCGCAGCGGGATCGATATCGGCGGTGAGTTCCGGATAGAACTCTCGGGCCGCTCGAATCATCACCCCACGCGAGACACCGAGCGCTCGGCATATGGTCCGGAACGCCTCGAAGGTGGGGTGCTGGTTCTCGTTTTCTATCTGCGCCAAGTAGCGCGTGGACAGGCCGCTCAGCCGGGACAGCTCGGCCCGGCTCACGTCCCGTTCGTGGCGTAGCGCGGTGACCCAGGCACCGATCTCGTGTGGAGCCAGCACCAAGTCGACATTGATGTGCGGATAGAAATGCCGGGTTGCCGCGCGCAGCAACTCGCCGTCCACCGCCAGCACTTGGCAGATGCGCCGGAATGCCGCGAATCGCGGTACGTAGGTTTGTGTCTCGATGTGGTCGAGACGTCCCCAGTCCGGCCCGATCACTGTCGCCAGCTCGGGTCTGGTCAGGTCGCGGTCGTGGCGCACGGCGACGATCCAGCTGCCAGGTGCTGCCGGATCGTGCGCGGTCAGTCGCAGATCCAGGATCAGATCGGGATAGAAATGGTGGGTGGCCGCGGCGAGGTCGGTCGGCGCGACATCCAATGCCCGGCAGATCCGGCGGAAGATGACCGAGGTCGGAGCGTGATCGCCGCCCTCGATGCCGGCAAGATAGCCGGGCGAGATGCCTGCGGCCGCGGCTATCGCGGCTTGACTGGTACCAAGGCGGATGCGCCGCGCGGCAAGCCAACCGCCCGGTGCCGCCCGATCGTGTGCCGTCGGATCGGAATCGAGTTCGAGACCCGGATAGCGCCGTCGTGCTTCCTCCGTCGCCGCGTGGTCGTCCACCGCCAATTCGCGGGCAATCCGAAAGAAGAGTTTCGGTGTCGGGGTCTCCCCTGCCTCGATCCGCTCGATCCGCTGCGGCGTCACTCCGACCGCCTCGGCGAGCTCCGCTGCCGACAGACCTCGAGCGGTGCGTTGTTCGGCGAGCCAGCCGACCGGCGGGACGGCGGCATCGACACCGACCTCCGGATAGAACCACTGGATTGCCGCGGTCAGTGCCTCATCGTCGACTGCCAGTGCGTGACAGATCTGCTCGAAAGTGGCCAGCGCAGGCCGCCGCCCCTTCTCGATATTCGACAGGGCGGCGTTGGTCAGGTCGGCCGCGCTCGCCACATCCTTCTGCGTCCGCCGCTGTTCGAGCCGCAAGTCCTTGAGCCACTTACCCCGCGCGATGTCCAAGGGGTGCGTCGGCAGATCGACCTCGAGGTCCGGAGTGATCTCTGGTAGGCGGCCGGTGGTGGCGTAATGGTGAAGTGCCCACTGCGGGGTGCCAACTCCCGCATCGACATCCGCGTCGGCGACACCGACGGCAAGGGCCGCGTGTGGATCTCTTGTCGCAGTCGATTCGACTTCGAACGCGTACGGGGCCAGCCGCGCCAGCCAGGATTGCTCGGGTTCCCGGATCAGGCGCAATCCGTGCAGCCTGGACCAGGTGTCGTGCAACAGTTGCGGCAGGTCGTCCGCTCCGCGGTCCGGCGTCGATTGTTCTGGGCGACTACCGATACGGTCATCGACGTCCGGTTGTCCTGGCGTCGCGCTGTCCGTGGTTGTTGTCGCGCCGAAGCCGGGAACCAGGGATTGGACCGCGGCCGTCACCGCAGGGGCGAGGGCTGGCAAGGCCACGGCGCGCGCGATCTCATCGTCAGCGGCCGTAGGGTCGTCGGGCTCGACGGACCGGCCACCGAGGATGCGGTCGGTGACGACTCCCGTGACGGCCGAGGCAAGTAGGCGGGCGGTGCGGGGATTGATCCCCTCGGCGGCGTTCGCCTCGGACCCGTCGCTGGGCGGGCGATGGCCGGCCAGGTCGTAGTCGGCCTGGGTGCGGATCGGCGTCGCTGCGGTGACGGGTATCCGTTGTGCCGGGGACAGCGGATCGAGTTGTCCGCCCTCGCTGTCGAATTCGATGGCCGAGACGCGACGCTTGCCCTCGTCGAGCGCGTCGATGAACCGCTGTTGTGCCAGCCGCCACTGCTCGAACGGGACGGCTTTGCGCAGCAGCGCTGCGGGGGTGGCCAGATCCGCCGGGCTGATCGGGGTAGCGCCGGGGACGGCCGCGATATCGAGGACGACCACATTGGGGGCGTCGGCCCGGTCGCTGTCGTTGTGCAACAGCACCAGGTGGCTCTCGACGCGCCCGTTGTTCAGCCACCTGTAGACCAGCGCCGCGCTGCCCCGTGGCCGGCCCTCGACCGATTCCGCGGCTTTGCCCAGTGATTCGAATTCTCGTAACGAACCGCCGAAGGCCCGCTGCGTGTCCGCGCGATCGTGGCCGCGCAGTGGCTCGTCCGCCGGCATCCGATATGCGGACTCGTTGTCCGGGTGCAACACCCGCATCATCGCTACGCCGTTGTTGACGCAGCTCTTCGGGCTGCGCTGGTGAATGGCGACGGTGAGGTCGAGCAAGGCGGCCGAAGCCAGGTACGTGGAGGCGGCGGCCACGACGTTGCCGGCATCGAGGCCGTCGGCGGTTTCGGTGGGGGTGAGCGCGCGCGTGAGCGCGGCGGCGAGTTCGCCGCGGGCGGCGGCAGCATGCACGTCGTCCTGCGGCACGCCAAGCAGATCCGCCAGCTCGGCGCGGGCCGCCTCGACGAGGGCGCCAGCCGTGCGCACCCCCTCCGCACCAGCGAAGCGGGTTGGCTCGACACCGAGTTCGCTGACCAATCGATCACGCTGTGGTGCAAGAAATTCCAGTGCTTGCCGGTCGGTCAGGTCAGCCATCCGCATGATCGATGCGGGCGGTACGTGGTCGAGATGCTGGTTCATCGCGGCCACGGCGGCGGTGGAGACGCCCGCGCGCGCCAGCAGTCGGCTCAGCGGGTCGTCGTCATCGTCGGTATCGAATAATGCGGCGGCCGCCTGGGCTGCCGCTGGCACCCCCAGCCAGCCGGCCAGCCGGGCGAACCGGTCGCCTTGCAGGTGTGGCTGAACACTCTCTGGTTCAGCGCGCACCGAGTCCGGTGCCGCCTCGGGATGACCGGTATCCGGTGTGTGCTGGCCAGTATTCGAGGTGTCCTCGCCGGTGTCTGCTGAAGGCGCGGCAGGGGCACGCTGGTCCGAATCCGCGACAAGGGCACCGGCGAGCGGGTGAGCGTGCGCCTGCTCAGCGCGGCGCATCGTGCGCTGCAGATAGGCGTGGTCCGCCCCCTCATTCTGCAAAGTGGTTGTCAGGCTGCGCATTTCGCGCGTGGCCGCGGCAACATCCGCGTCTGCGGCCGCGAGCTTCGCCCGCGCCGCGTGCACCGCCTCGGCCTGCTGGTGCGTCGCGCCGAATTTCGCGGCGGCACGGACGGTTTCGGTGTGCTCGACCGTGGCCGCGCTGCGCTCGGCCACGGCGACCCGATAGTGCGTGACGGCAATCTTCGCGCCGTGCAGCGGTGTCTGACGGTAGAGAGCATCCGAGGCGGCGACGTTGAAACAATAGCTTCCGTTTCGGCCGTTGCGGCCGGCCCGCGAGGCTCGCTGGTGATCTTCGTCCGGAATACCCGCGGAACGGCCGAGCATATGCGCGTGCACGCCGCCAAGCTGGTCGACCTCGTCGGTGATCGACACGTCGAAACCGCGGCCGAGCATGCCGGTGCCGACAGTCACCGCAGCCTTGTCGCCTGCCGTGTCCTTGACCGTGAGCAGATCTTCTTCGGCCGCGTTGTTGTCACGATGCTCAGCGAACCAGCGCCCGTCGATCGCAGTGTGTGCTATCCCGGACTTGCCCAGCATCAGCGAGAACTTCATCGCAATATCGTTGTGCGGACAGATCACCAGGACCGGGCGCCCCTCGGCCTGCAACTGCTGGACGCGAGCGACCGCGTCCTTGAGCTTGTCTGCTTCGGTGACAAAGATGCGGTCCGGTTCCCCAACAAGTTTCGATCGGCCGAAATCCTCCACCTTCGCCAGGCCGCCCTGGACCGGGAAGTTTTCCTTGATCTCGGCGGCCGTCCGTTCCAGCGTGCCCGACATCAGCAACAGCCGGTCGTAGGTGTTCGCCACATCCTCGACGGTGACGACCTTCGACCCGGTCCCGTCGGAGTACACCTCGAGCCGGAACATCGCCTCCAGCATCTGATGGCCGCCGCCGAGCAGGCGACTGTCGGTGCCGACCTTCGGATCGCTGCGCGGCTTCCCGTACTCGTCGAGCAGCTGGACCTTCCCGTCGAAGATCTGAAAATCCCGATTCAGCTTGAACCGGCCCGCCTTGACCTCCAAGAATATTCGCGCGCCCGCAGCCTCCTGCTCGGTGAACGGACGACCGGTGCGCTCCTCCCACCTGCGGCTTGCCGTCGCGAAGCTCGATTCCCGATCAGCGCGCAGATCCGCCGACGTCAATACCCGATCGCGCAGCAGGTCCCGGAGGAAATCCCGCACCCGATGCACCGCAGCACTTTCCACGTCCGACGCGGGCTCGCGCTGCCCGTCGGACTGGTAGTGCACCGTTTGATCGTGGATGAGAAGCGCGTCCGCCTCGTCCATCGTCGCGGTGGTCCCCGGTGGCGGATGATCGAACTCGGCCGTCGCCCGCTCGTTGTAGGTCATGTAGTAGACCGTGGGTCGGTCCGGGTCCGCCGGTGGATGCTGCGGATCCCACCGCGCGCAGTCGTAGCCGAGACTGTGAAACATCGCCGCCCCCTGGCGGACACCGTCATTGGCCAGTGTTTCCGTCGTGGTGATCACGTGATGGACGCGAACCGAACGGCCACTCGGCAATTCAGTGGCCTGCCCCCTGGACAACTGCCCCAGCGCATCCAGGACACCGACCAGCGATTTGCCCTGCCCGGTACCCATTTGACGCATGAACCCGTGCTCGCCGAGCAGCAACGCCT
The DNA here is from genome assembly GCF_043197455.1 of Nocardia sp. NPDC049149. NCBI lineage: Bacteria > Bacillati > Actinomycetota > Actinomycetes > Mycobacteriales > Nocardiaceae > Nocardia > Nocardia sp. NPDC049149. The sequence goes on along the minus strand of NZ_JBICTD010000004.1, from coordinate 364,307 downwards.
TGACCTGATTCCACCGTGGCGTCAAACCCGTGCCTTCGCGGACCGCGGCCAGATAGCGCAGCAGCGCCTCGGCCCGGTCGCCCTGCTCCATCGCCGCCCGGCGTTGCTCCCACGACTCGGCCGCCAACTCGTCCCTCCGCAGGTGGTAGACCTCCAGCGTCTTGTGCGCCGCCGCCGTGAACTGCGCTGACTGCTCAGCGGTGAGATCGGCCTTGACCGTGGGATCCGCCGTAAACAGCTGGGCGAGTTCCGCGTTCAGCTCACGAACGAAGGGGGCGGACGGGTGCCCTGCTTCGACCGGGTGGTTCGCAGTTTCGGCAACGGAGTCTGCGGCGTGCGGACGGTCGGACGGATCCGATTCCTGTGTCGACCCAGCGAGTCCTCGATGGGTAGCAGGGTGCGGCGGCGGTGTGTCGGTGACTTCCGGCGCGGACACCCGAGCTGGACCCGCGGCGCCCGAACCGGAATGACCGGATGTACCACGCACGCCGAGGGATTCGACCTTCGCCGACTGCGGCGTGGCACGCGTGCTGTCGCCGGCAAGTGCCACCGGCCTGCTGTCGACACCTCGGGAGCCACCGGCCGGGTTGGCCTCGGCCTCGCTGCGATGCGCCGGATGCGGTGGCTGTGCACTGGAATGTTCGCCGCCTACGCGCGCTTCGACCGCACCGGGAGCCTGGACTCCGGCCTGCGGGGCGTCGTCGACACGAGGCAGGTCGAGGTCGGCGGGTGCCGGGTCGGGGTCGACGTGTGCAGTGCCTGCGGCACGGTCGCTGTCGGCGTGCGCGGCTCTATCGTCAGAGTCCCCGACCTGAGCGAACTGTGCGGCGTTCTTTTCGTCGTGCGCCGAGCCGTACACCTGCGCGCCGCTGGTGTCGGATCGGTCGCCTGCGGCTGGATCATTGTGCGGCACAGGCACAGTGGGCGCGTTTTCCTGTTTGCTTGCCGGAGCCCGATCCTCTGCATGAACGTCGCGTGCTGGAGTTTGCGTACCCGCTCCGTGCTCGGCCAGGCGTTGTGCCGGGTCGGCGGATCGAGCTGGAATGTGCGCACTCGTACCGGGATCTACGAGAGGTCGCGCTGGGTCGGCAGTCTGAACCGAAACTTGCGTACCTGCTCGGGAATCGGCGAAAAGGCGTGCCGTATCGGCCGTCTTCGCGGTGGTGACCATTCCCGTGAGCGGAGTCACCGCCTTGATCCCCCGCGGCGCCCCCGTCGGCCCCAGCACGGCCGCTTCGCTCGAACTCGCCGTCGCGGAATCAGGTCGAACGTATTCCCCGCCACCGTCGATCACGGTGCCGGTGTGGGAGGCGGGCTCCGGGTGGGCGCCGCCGCGGACCTCCGTCATTCCACCGAGTCCGCCGCTGAGTAACGCCGCCAGCACGTCTTTGGCATGTTCTGGCCAGCCCGTCACGAGTGCCGCCGCACCGAGACCGGACGCCGCACCGCCGAAACCCTGCAGCAGCCCGAGCACCACGCGGCTCGACTCCAGCCGCGGAAAGACCTTGGGCGCGACCACAGCAACGGTGATGCCGCCCAGCGCGCCGCCGGCACCGGAGACCGCGGCAGCCGCGACCGACGTCAGATCCAGTCCCCGAGGATTCGCGCCGTTCGAGCCCTTGGCACTCATGGTGCGGTCGCCCGACGCGACCTGTGCCAGCTGCGTCCCGAAATCCACCCCGGCAGGCAGCGCCGCGGCCCTGGCGACCGCGAAGGCAACCCGCAGCGGTCCCAGCGCCGATACCCGTGCCGCCGTCTTCGCCGCACCCGTCCGGTAGGCCTGCTCCAGACCCGCGCGCATCAGCGCGACCCTCGCCCGCCCCTCGACCAGCATGGCGTCCACCGCGGGAGCCGCCGCGACCTGAGCCGCCGGACCTGCCGCGGCTGCGGCCGACACGGTCCGGATCACCCGCCAGGCCAACTCGATGCCGAACACGAACATCACGACCAGCGTCTTCTCCGCGTCGTTGGCGGCTCCGTCGGCCTGATCGGCCAAGAGCCGCGCTTCCTCACGTAATCTGGCCGCGCCCTCGTGCTGCAGCTGCAATACCTCACGCGTCCGGTCGCCCCATACCCCGAGCGAATCCTCCTGCGCCAGGAGCATTTCCAGATCCTGCGCCTGAGTACCCAAGACGCCGGCCTTGGCGCGCAGTTCCGCGGCCATCCACCGCATGCGGGACACGTCGGCGCGCGGCAGGTCGCCACCGAAAACCACGAATTCGATCGGGCGCCGAATCGAGGCAGGCAGGCTCTCGAACGCGGTGCGCAGCTCGACAACTGGGTTCGGCGACCACGAATCGTCCACCGGCACCGCCTATCCCGACGTTGCGTCGATCAGCACGGTATGCAGGACGCGCGCCTGGCGGCTTGCCTCGGCACCGTGCTGCACGACAGCGGCGAAGGCGGCGCCGAGGGCGCTGTCCACATCGAATTCGTCCGCATCCCCGGACAACTCGGCACGCCAGGCACGGAAGCCGCGCAGTTCCTCGGCGAGCGTGCGGTGCCTCGGCGTCAGCCGCAGATACTCGGCGATCAGCACGCGGTGTGCCTGTTTGCGCGCGCGACCGCCGCCGACGTGGTCGAGTGCCCTACCGAATTGGCGCAGCGTCGCGCAGTAGATTTCCCGCTCCGCCGTTTCGGTCTCTGCCGCCGCCGTTTCGGTCCCTGCCACCGCTGTTTCGGTCTCTGCCACCGCTGTTCGGCTAGATCGCGTCGGTCCCTGCGCGGACCGCTGGTCGAGCGTGATCGAGAGACCGCCGCCTGCCGCGCGGGTCCCCGGGCTCCACCACACCGGCCCCGATCCGGTATCGAGGTCGGCTACCGCGACAACATCGAGCTCGATCGCCGGATAATCGCTGAGCACCCGGTCCACGGCGGCCACGAACTCGCGCACAGCAGGCACCTGCAGTCCTGGCATATCGAATCCGGTGACCTGTACGCCGTGGCGGTCGGCCAGCATGCGCGCCAGCCAGCCGATGACCGGGTCTTTGCCCTGGGCCGGGCCGGGGCGTGGCCGATCGCGCGCCGGTTCGTTGCGAGGTGTCGCGGGCCGCGCGGGAGCCGACCGTGGGTGCTGCGGACTGGACTCGGTAGCGGCAGGCGGGCCGGACGGTGTCGTCGGCAGGCCGGACCATGGCACACCTCGCCGTCCCACCTCACCAGAGCCGCCGACCTGGCGTGCGGCGGTGGTGCGGGGTGCCTCCTCGGTGCCTGCCGGGGGGAACACGGTGGCGGGCCGGGCGTGCTCGGCGAATCGGCCGGGGGGCGCGCGGAACGGTCCAGCCGCTCTCGGCTCTGCTTCCGGACCTGCCGCGCGGCCCGGCGCATCAGGCGACGGATTGCGCTGCGGCGTGGACGGTTTCGAGGACGTTTCCGGGCTTCGGGAGGCGGCTGGGCCGGGTTCTCCGCGCTGTTCGGGTCGATCGGTGGCAGGCGGCCCTTGCGCGGGCCACCCGGTCGGCGGGAAGCCTGCGGTGTCGGTCCCGGCCGACTGGATGCCCATGGGCGTTGGCGTACCCGCGTTGTCACCGGGCCACGCCGGTACCGGCCCGGCGATCGGGTTCGAGCGGGAAAGATAGTGGGCCCGGTCCGCGCCGAGCTGGTCCTGGGTCTCGAATTGTCCCGCAGCGTCGACTATTCCGGCCGTCGTGCTGCGCAGGCTTGCCGCCATCTCGTCCAGATTGGCGAGCAACTGATCGGCATGCGGCTTGAATTCCTTGGCGAACGCGAGCCCCATATCGTCGTCGCCCCAGCTGCCTTCGGCGTATGCCAACGCGTCGCGCAGTTGCGTATAGGTTTGCCCCACCTGGTCACCGATGTCGGCCAACCGCGCTCCTCGTTCGCGCAGCTGGTCCGGATCCACCTGTACGGCATCGCTCATGACTGCGCCTCGCTCGCGCTCGGCTCCGTCACCAGCGAGTGCTCGGCGGTGTCTATTGTTCGCTCGCTCATGTCAGGCTCGGCGGGTGTCACGTAGCCGGAATCGTCGCTCGAACCCGGTGGCGAACACCGACAACGGCACCGATGTGGTCGAGCGCTCCACCACACCGTCGTCCGCGACATAGAAGACTGCCCGATCCAAAGCGATCTCGCCCTTCGGCACCGGCGAACGGATCATCCAGCCCACGCTGACACGATCGGCCCGCAAGGTCGACAGGGGATATCCGGTCGTGTCGTACCCCTGCTGCCGGATGTGCTCGCGAACTCGGTCCAGCGCCGCCGCTTCGCCGAGCCCCTGGTCATGATTCGCTTCGAGGTCCGCGAGCACGAACTGGAACATCGCCGCATCGAAGTCGATGCCGTCCTCGGCACCGAACACCTGCACCAGCGCTTGACGAGTCACCGCGCCGGCCTGCGCTGCCGCGACCAGCAATTCGGCCGCGCTGCGCACGCCGCCCGACCGGTCGTCGAGCAAACTGCCGACGACACCCGCTACGGTGCCCACCGTCCACACCGCGGGCAGCGCCGGCGCACACTCTGCTATCGACGCGGATTCCCCCCGATACCACCGGCCTGCGTGCCACCAGTAACAGAACGACAGCAAACCGGTGGCCGCGCGCGGATTGAGCACCGGCTCGGTCACCCACTCCGGCGCTCCCGCAAACAGATTCGGCATCGCCGCGCCGGTGTTGTAAGCCGCGTCCAACGTCGGCGCTTCCCACACGCCACCCGACAGCACGGCGCGATCACCGGGCAGCAGCGTCAACGTCGACCCGCTGCGTCCCGCGCCCTCGAAGATGCCCACCGCCGGGCCGATCCGGGGGCCATGCCCCGACCCAACCGCCACGAAGGCCGCCGCCAGTACCGCCCATCGAGCCCACAGCGCCGCCAGTTCCGGCAACTCGTCAGCCACGGCCACCGGCTGCACACCCGCCAACCGGTCCGCCCGTGCCGCGTCGGCCGCCGCCCGCGGCGACCGTGCCTGCCTTTCCCCTTGGGCGAGATAGGCAGCCAGCCACACCGGCAACCGACGCCGCGGATAGTGTTCCAGGTCAACACGATACGCATCGGGCGCGAACAACTGCTCGCCGGGAAACGGTGTCGCCCCGTCGTCAGCGACCACCTCGGCGCCGTCCGCATCTCCCCGCACCAGCAACCGCCACCACGGGCCCGCCTCGCCCGCCGCCGAGAGCTGCCGGTGCCGACGTACCCTGTCCCACAGCGATTCCGGCACCCGGCACCGGATCGATCGAACACCGTCCCCGGCCAGCAGGACCGCCGATTCCGCGACTACCGTCATCGCGAACCACGCCTCCACCCGCTGCCAGCCGCGCGGCACGGCCAGCCGCACCTCCGCCACGATCTGTTCGGCCACACCGCCGAGGTCGTCATCCTCGCCAGACATCACGGCACTCCCCGGACGCAGTACAGCCCGAAGTCAGCGGGAGCAACGTCGACCGCCCAAGTCGCACACCCGATCTCCCCATCACCCGACACGCTCATCGTCCTCGTCTGGAATGTCTTAGCCTGAAGATTTCGCACTTTCCGTCCCAGCGCAATCCGAGCAATCACCACCCCTGGTAATACCGCCGCCCGAACTCCTGGTTGCCACCACGTCTATCGGGTAAAGCGTGAGTGCGGCTGTTCGGCACCTCCGACCGCCCGCATCGTTCCGTGCCGCGCAATGCACCCGTGTAGTGCAGCGACCATCGAGGAGGACCATGGTTTCCCAGGACGTCATCGCACAGCTTCGCCAGGACATCACGACCGCCCAGGACGCCGGAGACGACGCGACTTCGCAGCGTTTGCGCGCGGAGTTGGCCGCGGCGACCGAGGCCGCAGGCCACTCCGACAGTCCAGAGGGCAAAGAACTGCCGGACCGCACCGGTTCCAGCACCACCCAGCAACCGCCGGGCGCCACCCAACGCGCGGCAGAGGATCTCGGCCCAGGCAGTTACGAGCAGAGCCTCGCCTCGGCCGCGGACGTCGCCGACGACGGAGACGTCCAGGAACCTCCCGACTGAGTTCGATCAGGCGAACTGCGGGTACAGACAACGCTTTTCGACGTAAAGATGCCGGGCGACCGTCGATAGCGACCCTGCGTATTATCGTCGGCGAATGGACGAGATCACCCAGCTGGCCGCCGAACTCGGTGCTCGACTGCGGACATTACGCGCCCAGGTCGCGACCGCCGAGTCATGCACCGGCGGCGGCATCGCCGAGGCGATAACCAGGATCCCCGGCAGCTCGCGGTGGTTCGAAGCAGGCTTCGTCACCTACTCCAATCGACAGAAGACCCGGCAGCTCGGCGTGCCCGCCGCAGTGTTCGACCAGGTCGGCGCGGTCAGCCGCGAGGTCGTCGAGGCGATGGCGCGCGGCGCCAAGGCCGCGGCGGACGCACAGTTCACCGTTGCGGTCAGCGGCATCGCCGGTCCGGACGGCGGGTCCCCGGAGAAGCCGGTGGGCACGGTGTGGTTTGCCTGGTGCGCCGGCGACGACGTGCTGACCGAGCGGCGACAGTTCCCCGGCGACCGCGACGAGGTCCGTCGGCAGACCGTGCGCGTCGCCCTCGAAGGCCTGTTGCGGCTGACCGGGCCGTAGCTGCTGTTGGACACTTGTAAAGTTTCCAGGTGGAAATAGTACAAACTTAGTTACTCATTAGCTACTCTCAGGGGTGGCTGGACCACGGTGCAGGCCCGCGCCGACCGGCCGGTGCTTTCATTGCCGAAACGAGGCGGTGGTTCGAGTGACCGACGGTCGATCGCTGATCCGAAGCTGGTGGCGCGACGAGGCAGGATACGACTGGCTCGTCGAGGTGCTCGAATCCCACGCTGCGCTCGGCTGGGTCAAGGCGATGATCGGCACCGGCGGTGCGGTGATGTGCGCAGTCACCGCACTGTCGCTGGTCTCGAGCATCGGACCGCGCAACACCGTCTTCGCAGTCGGCTGCTGGATGGTCGTCGGACTCACCGCGGTATGGGCACTGCGTTGGTGGTTCTTGCCGTGGCCGAGCCGGTTCCGTGCGGTCCTCTGGTGCGCGGCCGGGGATGTCGCCATCACCTTCGGGGCGTTGGCTGCCCAGCACCGCGTCTACGGTGCGCTCGTGACGACGCTGCTGACCGTCATCGGCATGTGCCTGATCTTTCATGGACCGCCGGTGCTCGCATTGCACGTCGGCTGGTCGCTCGGTTCGATCAGCACGCTCGCCGTGCTGCTCGTGGCCGACGACCCGAGCCACTCCGGTGCCGCCGCCGGTGACACTCGCATCGCGATCGCCATCACCTTGATCGTCGTGGCACTCAGCGTCATCGGCTTGCCGACAGTGCAGTTCTGTCACTGGGTTTGGCGCCTGCACGCGCTCCTCGACCCGCTGACCTCCTTGCTGAACCGGCGCGGTCTCGACTACCAACTGTCCCAAACCTTCCGCGGCCGAACCGGATCGGCTTATGCGGCCACCGTGGACATCGACCGGTTCAAGGTCGTCAACGATACGTTCGGCCACCAATTCGGCGACGAGGTCCTGCAGCTGACGGCCGAGTGCCTCCGGTCGGCCGCGGGCAAGGACGCCGTCGTCGCGCGCACCGGCGGCGAAGAGTTCGTGGTCGTCGGCTGGCTGCACGACGAGTCGGTCGAGGCGATCGCAGAGCGACTGCGCGGCGCCGTCGAAACGATGCCGCGCCTACCGCTGGTGGTGACCGCCAGCGTCGGCGCGACGGCCTTCCCGGTCTGCAATCTCCTCAACCCCGTTCTCCTGCGCCAGATCCTGCGCCGGTCCGACACCGCGATGTACGAGGCGAAGAGCGCGGGTGGCAACATCGCGGTGATCGAACCGCTCTACGACGCGGCTGTCTGCATCACGGAAATTTTCAGCACTCCTCGCCGCACGACAACGTCACGGTAAGACGACCTGCGCAACGATGACTGTTCACACGCCGCATTTCTGGCACAGACTGCACAGCCGCGCCGTATGCAGACCGACGCTTACTGCACCGCCGCATCGGCTGCGGCCTGAAAGTCCTTGTGCACCTGAGGTGTTCCCGGACCATCGAAGACTCGTTGGGTGAGGACGAGGACGGTGAGATCGTGGCGGGGGTCGGCGAGCCAGGAGGTGCCGAAGCCGCCCAACCAGCCGTAGGCGCCGTCTCGAGTGACCGAAACGCCGTAGCCCCAGGAGTTCTCGGTGAAGAAGTCCGGCTCGAGGCCGCCCGCGGCGCGTTGCTCGGGCGTGAGCTGACCGGTTGTCATGGCGCGCACCGATGCGGCAGACAAGAGGGGGGCGCCGCCGCGTAAGAGCATGCGGGAGAACGCGAACATGTCGTCGATCGTCGAAACCAGTCCGGCCGCACCGTCGCCGAAGGCTGGTGGTTTCGACCAGGCACCGTCCGGGGCGTCCATGACCACCAGTCCGTTCGGTGTCGGCTGATACGCGGTGGCGAGGCGGCCGGTGTCGGATGCCCAGAAGGCGGTGTCGCGCATGCCGAGTGGTTCGAAGACCCGGTGGCGCAGCACGTCGGCGAAGGGTTCGCCGTGTGCGCGAGACAACAGCACGCCGAGGATCGAAGAGCCGGTGTTGTAGAGCCAGCGGGCGCCGGGCTGGGCAAGCAGCGGGAGGCGGCCGAGCGCGGCGATCCAGGCGTCGGGATCGGGCTGTTCCTGCGGAGCAGGCGGACCGAATGTGCCGAGATGCGCGGCATCTGCTGCCGCGGTCACCGGCCATGGCGTTGTGGCCGTGAGCAATTCACCGGACATCCCGTATCCGCAGGTGAAGGCCAGCAGGTCGCGGATGGTCGGCTGCCGGTCGGCGGGCACCGTGTCGTCGAGTGGCCCGTCGGGCCTGCGGAGCACCCGGCGGTCGGCCAGTTCCGGCAACAATCGATCGACGGGATCTTCGAGCCGGAAGAGCCCGGCTTCGGCGGCGGCAAGGGTCGCCACCGCAGTGATCGGCTTGGTCATCGACGCGATCCGGAATATCGAGTCGCGTTGCACCGCCTGACCATCGATGGCCAGCGTGCCCGCGACCTCGACGTGGGCCTCGTCGCCGCGGCCGACCAACGCGACGAGCCCTGGCACCTTGGTCGGCCCGACGCTGCGTGCCGCCACGTCGCGGAATTCCCGCAGCCCTCGCTCCGCCAGTCCCGGTGCGGGCGAGCCCCGGTCGCTACACCCCGCCGCGGCGGCGAGCGCGGCGGCGCCAAGGATCCGGAACGCATCGCGGCGGTCGAACGGCCTCGACAACACAGTCACCAGAAATCTCCTTCGATCGACTACTTCCTCTGACGGGGCAGCGACCGCGAAGTCATCGGTGTCGTTCGGATCAGCGTGACCGAAATGGCGATCGCGCCTGGTAGCGGGCAAATCCGACGATTCGCCCGCCGCGTGCCCTCCCCGATCGACGGTGCCGTGTCGATTACCCTTTGACGGCTCACGCCCGGCACAAACCGACTGGTCGTCGCCTGACGAGAGGAATCGCGTGAATTTGTGGAGCTATCTCCGAGGCCGGGGAGATTTTCTGGCGTTCCTGACGTACCAGCATGCCTCCCTGGCGTTTCAGACGGTCCTGGTCGGCACGGTGGTCGCGGTCCTGATCGCCGTCGCGGTGTACCGCCTCCCGTTGCTGGCCGCGCTGTCGCTGACCTCCAGCCGAGTCGCGCTGACCATCCCTTCGCTGGCACTGCTCGCGCTCCTGCTGGTGCCGTTCGGCCTCGGTGTCGTGCCGTCCTTCGTCATGCTCGCGTTCTTCGCCGCGCTCCCGGTGATCGGCAATGCGATCGTCGGCCTGCGCGCGGTGCCCGCCTCGGTCATCGAATCCGCCCGCGGCATCGGCTTTTCGCGCTGGCGCATCCTGCTGACCGTCGAACTGCCGATCGCCTGGCCGGTGATCCTCACCGGTATCAGGGTGTCCACTCAGATGATCGTCGGCGTCGCCGCGATCGTCGCCTACGTCCTCGGCCCCGGGCTCGGCTCGCTGATCTTCAACGGCCTGTCCAGGCTCGGCGGCGCGAACGCGCTCGAAATGGCGCTGACCGGCACCGTTCTCATCGTCCTCATCGCGTTGACGTTCGACGCGCTGCTCGTCCTGCTCGGACGCCTCACGATCGCGAAAGGACTCGAATGACCGATACGGCACTGCGCAAGGTGACCGGCGCGTCCATCAACCTGGACTCGGTCGTCAAACACTATCGGGGCCAAGACAAGCCTGCGGTCGAGCGCCTCGATCTCGAGATCGAGGCGGGCACGATCGTCGCGTTCGTCGGCCCGTCCGGGTGCGGGAAGACCACGACGCTGAAGATGATAAACCGGCTGATCGAGCCGACCGAGGGCCGTATTTTCATCGACGGCCGTGACGTCACCCGGGAAGACCCGGACAAGCTTCGTCAGTCGATCGGCTATGTCATCCAATCCGGCGGCCTGTTCCCGCACTGGTCGGTCGCCAAGAATGTCGGCGCCATCCCCCGCGTGCTCGGCTGGGACAAGAAGCGGATCGCCGAACGCACCGCGTACCTGCTCGATCTGGTCGGCCTCGACCCTGGCACGTTCGCCGACCGGCTGCCCAAGGACATGTCCGGTGGTCAGCAGCAGCGGGTCGGCGTCGCCCGCGCGCTCGCCGCCGACCCGCCGGTGCTGCTGATGGACGAGCCGTTCGGCGCGGTCGATCCGATCACCCGGGTTCGCTTGCAGGACAGTCTGATCGCGATCCAGCACGAGCTCGGCAAGACCATCGTGATCGTCACCCACGACTTCGAGGAGGCCACCAAGCTCGGCGACAAGGTGCTCATCCTGTCCGAAGGCGGGCACGTCGAGCAGTATGCGCGGCCGGAGGAAATCCTCACCGACCCGGCGACGCCGTTCGTGGAGGAGTTCGTCGGGTCCGGCGCGAAGCTCGCCTATCTGACCGTGTCCCGGGTGCGCGACGTCGACTACGACACGGTGATCACCGCTCGGGTCGGCGAGCCCGCACAGCCCGTCATGGACCGCGCGATGGCCGCCGGGCACACCTGGGTCGTTGTCGTCGACGAACACGGACGCCCGCGCTCGTGGCCGTCGCTCGCGGAACTGGCGACCAAACCGGAGGTCTCCGACTTCCTCGATCGGCGGCTGCCCGTCGTCGCGCGCTCCTCGACCCTCAACGACGCGCTCGACGCCATGCTCGCGGCCAGTCAGGGCGCCGCGCTGGTCACCGACAGTCGCGGTGCGGTGGTCGGCTCGCTCAGCATCGGCACGGTGACCGAAACGATCCAGACCAAGCTCGCCGACGTGCGCTCCGAGCAGGAAGACCTGTCCTACGAGACGTACGTCGACGGCACCGATCCGGCGCCGACGCCGGTGGTGGCCGCCGAGGGGGAACCCGGATCGGACGAGCAATCATGAACCGGTTCCGTCGCGTTCCGCTCGACGTCTGGTTCGAGCCGATCATCATCGGCATCCTCGGGATCGGCTACGCCCTCTGGTATCGATCGACGACCTTCACCCCGACCGAGAAGGCGGCGCTGGGCTGGGACAACCTGCAGTCCACGATCCTCGCGCACATCAAATTGACGGTGGTGGCCACACTCATCGTCGTCGTCCTCGCGATACCACTCGGCATCGCGCTGACCCGCCCCGCGCTGCGGCGGCTGGAACCGTTCGCGGTGAACATCGCCAACATCGGCCAGGCCGCGCCCGCCGTCGGCCTGCTTGTCCTGTTCACCTTCTGGCTCGGCACCGGATTCCGCACGGCGATCGTCGGTCTCGTGGTGTACGCGATCCTGCCGATCCTGCAGAACACGATCGTCGGGCTGCGGCAGGTGGATCAACGCACCATCGAGGCGTCGCGCGGCATCGGTTTCTCCGGCGCCCGCACGCTGTTCCAGGTCGAACTGCCGCTCGCGGTGCCGGTGATCCTGAACGGGGTACGCACCGCGCTCGTCATTCTGGTCGGCACCGCGACGCTGAGCACGTTCATCGGCGCGACCAGTCTCGGCACGTTGATCACCACCGGTGTCACGCTCTTCCTGCCCAAGCTGCTCATCTCCGGCGCGATCCTGGTCGGGCTGCTCGCGCTGATCATCGACTGGCTCGGCAGGCTCGTCGAGCTGGCCGCGACCCCGCGAGGTGTCGCATGAAACGCGCCGTTGCCGCGCTCCTGGTGGCGGCGTCGATGCTCACCGGCTGCGGCCTGGTGAGCTCGTCCGGAACATTCCACGACGCGCGGCTGCCGGGTGGCGAACAGCCGTTGGCAGGCGCGAAGCTGGTCGTCACCTCGAAGAGCTTCACCGAGGGTGTGCTGCTCGGCAAGATCACCGCGACCTACCTCGCCGCGGCGGGCGCCGACGTCAAAGACCTGACCGGAGCGCCTGGTTCGGCCTCATCGCGCCAGGCCCAGCTCAACGGCGACGCCGACATCCTCTGGGAGTACACCGGCACCGGGTGGGTCAACTATCACAACCAGACCGAGATCATCGCCGACCCGACGCAGCTCTGGCAGCGCGTCCACGACGTCGAGCTGCGCGATCACCACCTCGAATGGCTGCCGCCCGCGAACTTCAACGACACCTACGCATTCGGCACCTCGACGCCGAATGCGCAACGGCTGCAAGTGAAGTCGCTGTCCGACGTGGCCGCACTCCCGGTGCCGGACCGGACCTTCTGTGTCGACGACGAATTCTTCAGCCGCTCAGACGGTTTCATTCCGATGCTGCAGCAGTACGGGATCCCCTACAACGATCCCAACGGCGTGCCGTCCGGCAACGTCACCCGGATGGACGCCGGCGTCGTCTACACCGCGACAGCCAAGGGTGCACCCTGTCACTTCGGTATGGTCTACACCACAGATGGCCGGGTCAAGAACCTCGATCTGGTCGTCCTCGATGACGACAAGAAGTTCTTCCTGCCCTACAGCGGCACCGCGGTGGTGCGCGGCGCCGTCATCGATCGATACCCGGCGCTGCGGCCACTGCTCGGGACCATATCCGAGCACCTCAGCGACGAATTGATGCAAGAACTCAACGGTCGCGTCGACATTGACGGCGAGGACCCGGCCGACGTCGCCTACGACTGGTTGAAGAGCGCGAAGCTGGTCGAGTAGGCCATGTTCAGCGCAACTTAATCCCACGCTCGCGGCCGCTGAAGGATACCCGTCGGTTTCGCGGAGTGGCCGAAATTCGCTGTACCGTCGGGCATGACCTCCGAAGTGATCGCCAAGGCGACCTACCCCGGCGGAACTGCCGTTACCCGACGGTCGGGCACCGACCGGGTGCGGGCGTGGATCGTGCTGCTGCTGTGTGCGCTACCGTCCGCGGGCTTGATCACGGTGCTGCTCTACGGACTCGGGCGCACCATCGGCGTCGGCGTTCCCGGCATGCTGCCGGTCGCCTGGTTTCTGGTGTCGGCGGTGTGGAGCGTGGTGTGTTTCCGGGGCGCGCAGCGCCTGCCGCGCGTGTTTCGGCTGCGGCAGCCGACGGCCGAGGAAGCAGGCGTGCTGCAGGTGGCGTGGCAGAACGTCGCGCGCAAGGCGGACGTGCCCGCCGCAGATTACACGCTGTGGATGCAGGAGGCGGATCGGCGATTCGTGGTGCCGGACCGGATGATTACCGTCTTTCCCGAATCACTGCGGCTCAGCCCTCGGGAGTTGGAAGCTGTGCTGGTCCATCAGCTCGCGCAACGGGTACAGGGCCGAGCGGTGTTCTGGCAGTTGTTTTTCCGCCAATACAACCTGCCCGTGGTCTGGATCGAGCATGCGTTGATGTCGGGCCTGGGACTGGTCGCCGTCGGCGAGGCGATCGCACGCAGGTTGCCCGAGCGGAGCTCTCGCGTCTTCTCCCTCGGCTGGACCGTGTTCAGCCGGATCCTCGTCGCGTTCCCTGCGGTCGCGACGGCCACCGTGACCATCGGGTTGGCGCCTGCGGTCCTGCTCCGGCTGGTACCCGAGGCCGGGGCGCTGGCCCTGCGCCCGATCGCCGACCGCTTCGAATACCGATCCGACCGAATAGCAGTCGATTTGGGCTATGGCGCGGAGCTCGGCGGCGTCCTGCAGCACGCCCCGGTTCCGCCGACCCAAACACCGCTGACTCTGCTCTCGGTCTCGCTGTTCTCCTCGAAAGCCACACCAGACAACCGGATTCGACGAATCCGTGACCGGCTCGACGAGCTGGCGCGGCGCTGGAACTCGCCGATGCGGTAACGCTCAGGTGGTGCCGGGAACCACGATCCCGGTCTCGTAGGCGAGGACGACGAGCTGGGCACGGTCGCGGACCGCGAGCTTGGTGAGCAGCCGTCCGACGTGGGTCTTGACCGTGGCGATGCTGAGGTGGAGCGTGTCCGCGATCTCCGCGTTGGATCGGCCTGCCGCAACATGTTCCAGGACTTCACGCTCGCGGTCGGTGAGCGCGGCAAGCAGGTCCGGCGGCGTGGCAGGCGCCGTCGGTTGGCGGGCGAACGCGCTGATCATGCGACGGGTGATGCTCGGCGTGAGCAGGGCGTCACCCTTGGCGACGACCCGGATCGCATGCAGAAGTTCTTCCGGCGGTGAGTCTTTGAGGATGAAGCCGCTCGCACCGCTGCGCAGCGCCTGGAAGACGTGCTCGTCCTGGTCGAAGGTCGTGACTATCAACACGTTCGGGCCGTCCGCTCCCCCGGCCGCGATGTGCCGCATCGCCTCGAGGCCGTCCATGATCGGCATCCTGATGTCCATCAGGACGACATCGGGTCGCAGTTGGCGGGTGAGCCGGACCGCTTCGCCGCCGTTGCCCGCCTCCCCGAGCACGGTGAGATCCGCCGCGGAATCGACGAGCACGCGGAACCCGGCGCGCACGAGGGCTTCGTCGTCGGCGATCAGGACCCGGATCCGGTCCTCGACGGGACTGTCAGTCGTCATGGTGCTCCTCATCGAGCGGAAAGTGCGCGGTGACGGCGAAGCCGCCCTCGGGTCGCGGTCCGGCATCGAGCCGCCCGCCGAACAGCGACGCGCGTTCCCGCATGCCGACAAGCCCGAGGCCGGAACCGCTGCTCTCGGGTCCGTCGTGGTGCCGCACCGGTCCATCATCGACGACGGACACCGTCAGCTCGTGCGCGGCATGCCGGATCTCGACCTGCGCCCGATCGGTGTTCGCATGCTTGACGACGTTGGTCAGCGCCTCCTGCACGATGCGATAGGCCGTGGTCTGCAACAGCGCCGGGTAGGCGGCGGGCGCGCCGACGACGCGATACTCCACGGCCAGTCCGTCGTGGTGCAGGCCTGCGACGAGGGCGTCGATCTCGGCGAGACCCGGTTCGTCCGATTCATCCGGCTGCCCGGGCTCGCGCATCTGGGCAAGGACCTGCCGCAGTTCCCGCAGCGCCGAGCGGCTGGCCGTTTCGATCGTGCTCAGCGCTTCCCGCGCCTCGCCCGGTTGCTCGTCGATCAGCAGGCGTGCCACCCCGGAACGGACGGCGACCATGCTCAGCGTGTGCGAGATCAGGTCGTGCACGTCTCGTGAGACACGTAACCGCTCTTCGGCCCTGATCCGCTGCTCTTCCGCCGCGGCCCGGCGAAGCTGTTGTGCGGCAAGGTTTTCCCGGTAGTTGCGGCGGGTTCGGAGCATGTCGCCCGCGAGCCAGCCCGCGGCGGCGATCGGCAGTTGCACGAAGTCCTGTTCCTGATTCGGGTACAGGGGTACGCCGACCAGACCGCAGACGTAGAGGGCGATGAGCGCCGCACCGGTGATCAGCAAGGAATCCCGCCGCGATCGCTGGTTGGCCAGCGTGAGGACCGCGATACCCAGTGCCGGACCGGTGTTGCTCACCCACGGGGTGAAGCGGACGCCGGCGATCATCGCCAGGCCCAATACGACCGTCACCGCGACCACGACCACGACCGGCCAGCGGCGCCGGACCAGCAGCGGCAGGACCGCGGCGGCGCCGAACAACGCCATGGCGGGCACCGCGCCGTGCCCGGTCGTCCCGCTGAACAACTCGGGCACCGTGAACGCCGCGAAGCAGGCGGCCGCGATGCCGATATCGACGCCGTCCGGCCCGAGACCTGCCCCGTGCAGGCGCGCGATGCGCTGATACCACGGTGTCGTTCGGGTGGTCTCCGGCTTGGAGGTGATCGCCATGACGCCGACGGTAACCAACCGGGCCTGCGGAAACATCGCGCTGAGGTCGCTGGGTCGCGTCATCCGCAGGTCTGACGACCCCGGCCGCATCCGTCCGCGGCGGTCGATGATCTCGCGGCCTCCGGATGACGACAGCGCCCCGGTCGGCGGACAACAGTGGTGGACATGAACGCAGACGCGCGCACCAAGCCGAGATCGCTTGGCGCACAATCCGACTCCCTCTTCTCCCGACCGCTGGTCAGCATTGCCGCGATATCGCTCACCGCGGGGATCGTGGTCGGCGGGCTGGCCTACCTCGACCGGTCCCCGCAGCGTGCGCCGTATGTCGACGGAACCGCTGCGTGGGCCCCGCATATCGTGTTGCTCCTGCTCACCGCCGTCGGCGTCACCGTTCTGGTGCGTCGGCGCGGCGCGGACGCCGTGCTGTTCATGCTGCTCGCTCCCCTCGGCCCCACCGCGGCGCGGCGACTGACCACCACCGTCGCGTCAATCCTGCGGCATCCGACCGCCTTGCTGCGCCTGCTGCTCGGCGTCCTCCCCCTGGCCATGCTGGTCTTCGGACCATTCAGGATCGGCGTGCAGATGCTCGGCGGCCTCGACCCGAACTTCACTGTCAACGCATGGGGTGGGCCGACATACCTGGGCGCGATGGCCTGTCACTACCTGGATGCCGCACTACTGATGGCCGCGGCGGCCGCACTCCTGAACAAACTGTTGCTGCCCGCTGCGCGTCGATAGCGTTGGTGCACTGCACCTTTCGGTGATCAGCGGCCCTGCAATGCCTTGACGTTATTGCCGAAGGTCCAGTTCTTCGAACCGTCCCAGTTGATCGACCAGGTCATCAGACCCTTCAATGCGCCGCCGAAGGCGTTCCACGACTGCGCGACCAACCCCGGCGCCATATAGCCGCCGCCCGCACCGGGTTGGGCAGGCAGGCCAGGAACCTGTTTGGCGAAGGGGACTTTGATCGTCGTGCCCTGGATGACCAAACCCTTGTCGAGGCAGGTCGTTTGCGCCTTGAAGCCTTCGACCGTGCCCGCAGAATAGGAATCGCCGGCGCAGCCGTACATGCTGCCGTTGTAGTACTGCATGTTCAGCCACCAGAGGCGGCCGTTGTCGGCATATTTCTTGATGATCGGCAGATAGGCGCCCCAGATCGAACCGTATGCCACGCTGCCACCGGTGACATAGGCGGTTTCGGGCGCCATCGTCAGGCCGAAATTCGCGGGCATTCGCGCCAGGATCCCGTCGATGATGTGAATGAGGTTGGCCTGCGAGGTAGACAATTTGTTGATGTTTCCGTCGCTGGTGAGCCCGGTTTCCAGATCGATATCGATGCCGTCGAAATTGTAGGTCTGCAGAATCGGCACGATGGTCGCGATGAACCGGTCGGCGACCGCACGCGAGCTGAGATCGATGCCCGCCGTCGCGCCGCCGATCGACATCAGGATGGTCGCGCCGGCCGCCTTGGCCTGGCACATCTCGGCCGGGGTCGCGACCTTCACAGTCCGATCCATCCCGTCCTCCCACAGGGCGGTGCCGTCGGAGCGAATGACCGGGAACGCCGCGTTGATCACGTTGTAGCCGTGCTGGGCCAGGCGTGGGTCGGTGATCGGCGTCCAGCCGAACGGCGGATGGACGCCGTTCGACGCGCCGTCCCAGTTCTCCCAATATCCTTGCAGCACTTTGCCGGACGGCTTCGATTGCACCGCACAGGTTTCGGCGGGCGCCTGCGCCGATGCGACCGGCGCCGGACCGATCAGCCCGAGGAGCGCGATGGCTATTGCTGTTCCGAGCAGACGCGACATATCAGGATTGAAGCAACGGTGAAGATCGAAGTCTATTTTCCCACTTGAACATTCGACGTGGATCGCCATTTCGGCATTTGCCGACCCCTGCTGCCGGGCGGCTCGCCCGGCATTTCACGACACCCAATGTTCGTGCAGGGATCAATATTTCAGAAACTCAGGAAACCGCGCCGAGGCGTGCCCGCAGTCCGACGGCGAACGCGCGCGCCGCGGCGAGATCGGCGACGTCGGGATGCCCCTTGCTGACCCCGCCGACGATCTTCAACGGCAGCCAGGTGTCGAGCCCGCGGCACGAGAACGTGTCGACCACCTCGAAGCCCTTCCGCTCGAGCAACCCGGCCATTTGGCGCAGATACGGCTTGAACGGCGGCTGCGGAAAGCCACTGGTGGCGTACACGAACGCCTTGCCGCGCGTGCTGGTCGGCAAGGATTGAACGAACTGGCGCAGCCGCGGATGGAAGGACATGTTGAAGATCCCCGAGCCGAATCCCACCAGGTCGTAGCCGGCCAGCTCGGCGGGGTCCACATGCTCCGGCTCGACGACGCGGGCGTGCAGAATCTCGCCCATGACGTCGGCGACTCGCTTCGTGTTGCCATGCGACACAGAGGTGCACACGATTAAGGCGTTCATGATGATGCTCCTTCGGGTGTTGATGCGGACGTCCTCTGAGACACCGCTCCCGCCGAGACCGTGACATCCCGGCGTGTGGCCTCCGTCACGCCACGCCTGTAAGGCGTTGTGTTCCCTCAGGTATCGCTTCGATCGAGAGTGCGCAGCACCTCTGCGCCGCGCAGCTTGTCGGGATTGCGTACCGCATACAGCCGGGTGATCCGGTCTCCCGACAGCTCGATCAGCAGGACAGAATCCAGCTCTCCGCCGGAGCGGACCAGCAGGGCAGGCAGCGCGTTGAAGCTGCCGAACTCGACATCCATGCCCGCCATGCCGTTCTGGGCGAGCGCGACGAGGTACTTGGCGACCCGCTCGGCACCGACAACCGGACGGCCTGCCACGGTGACCTTGCCGCCGCCGTCGGCGAGCTGCACCACGTCGGGCGCGAGCACATCCATGAGGGTTTGCACATCACCGTTGCGGGCGGCCCGCAGGAACTGATCGATCACCGCCCGGCTGGTTTCCGCGTCTGGCTCGTAGCGCTTGCGCCTGGCCTGCACGTGTTGTCTGGCACGGTGCGCAATCTGGCGCACCGTGCTGTCGGTCTTACCGATCATGTCGGCGATCTCGACAAGGCTGTGGCCGAACACCTCCGACAGCACGAACACGGCTCGCTCAGTAGGGCCGAGCGTTTCCAGCACGAGCAGCATCGCCATCGACACCGATTCGGCAAGCACCACATCATGACTGGCGTCGTGTTGGGTCCGAATCGGTTCCGGCAACCAGGTGCCGACATACTCTTCGCGACGCCGACGCACCGTCCGCAACTGATTCAATGCCTGCCGCGTAACAACCCGCACCAGATACGCCCGCGGGTGCACTACTTCGCCCGGCGGCACATCCCGCCACCGAAGATAACTGTCCTGCAACACATCCTCAGCATCAGCCGCACTCCCGAGGATCTCGTACGCAATCGTGAACAGCAGCGGCCGCAGCCGATCGAACGCCGCCGACTCATTCATCGCCCTCCCCCGCCCCGGCCAGCACCGATCAAACGGCACACCACCCGTTCTCTGACCACGCCCACCAACGTAAGGCTGCCACCCCGCGCCCGCCAAAGTCCGCACCTCTTCCGCAGGTCCGCACCCCTTCTGTGGATCCGCACCCGCTCCGGGCTGCTAGAACCAGTGCGGATCCACAGAAGGGGTGCGGATTTGAGAGTGAGAACGTCGACTGCCACTGACCAAAGTCTGGCTGAATCAGTTCACCGACCACTCAACTGCGCGGCTCCACCGCTAGACGGTGGTGAAAGTGGTTTGGAGGTAGGGGGTTACGTTGTTCATCGCTCGGGCGACGTAGTCCTCTTTTTCGCCTACCGGTGCGACGTAGCGGATCGCGTCTTCGGCGGCGTCGCGGCCGACCAGGCGGGCGATGATCCAGGCGGCGAGGTAGTGCGAGGCGAGGCAGCCGCCTGCGGTGGCGATGGTGTTCTCTGCGTAGAAGGGCTGGTTGAGAACGTCGACTCCGGCTGCGATCACCCATGGTTTGGTGGTGAGGTCGGTGCAGGCCGGGATGCCGTCGAGCAGACCGAGTTTGGCCAGGACGAGCGCGCCGGAGCATTGCGCGGCGATCAACTGGCGGGCAGGATCCAGGTTTCCCAGCACGTCCATGATGGCGGGTGTCTCGACGACCTCGCGGGTCTTGGCGCCACTGCCGACGATGACAGCATCTGCGGCACAGGCTGTTTCGAGATCGACCATGGACTCGATCACCACACCGTTCATGGACCGAACCGTGTGGGTCGGGCTGGCGATCGATACCTGCCAGTCGGGCAACCGAACTCGGTTGAGGACGCCGAGGGCAATCAGCGAATCGAGCTCGTTGTATCCCTCGAAGGTCAGGATCGCAATGTGCATGGCGGGGTCCTTTCTGCCTGGTAGACGCAGCCTAAGACGCTTACCCATGACAGTCGAATAATTGTCATGGATACAATCGGCGGCATGCGGATCCCTCGATACAAGCGGGTCGTCGACCGGCTCGCGTCGGAGATCCGTTCTGGGCGTTGGCCTTCGGGGACCCGCCTGCCCACGCACCGCGAACTGGCCGCCCGCGAGGGCATCGCGCTGGTGACCGCGTCCCGCGTATATGCCGAACTGGCCGCCATGGGCCTGGTCAGCGGCGAACAGGGTCGCGGCACGTTCGTCCGCGACCTGGCACTTCCGTCCGGCGCGGGGATCGACCAGCAGGCACTGGCCGCCGATGCCGTCGACCTCAGCTTCAACTACCCCGCCACGCCCGGTCAGGCGGACTTGCTGCGCAGCGCCCTGCGTGAACTGGCCACCACGGGCGACCTCGATGCGTTGCTGCACTACCAGCCGCACCGCGGACGCGCCGCCGACCGAGCTGCGGTCGCTCGTCACCTGCGCCGTCGCGGGTTGACCGTGGACGCAGCGCAAGTCCTCATCGTCAGCGGCGCTCAGCACGGACTCGCCGCGACCGCGATGGCCACGCTGCAGCATGGCGACGTCGTCGCAGTGGATGCACTCACCTACCCGGGATTCAAGGTGCTCGCGCAGACTGTCGGGCTGGAGACCGCCCCGATACCTGTCACCGCATCCGGCCCCGATCTCGTTGCGCTCGAACACCTTTGCACGCAACGCCGGGTCCGCGCGATCTACACCATACCGACGTTGCACAACCCACTCGGCTGGGTGATGACCGCCGCCGCGCGCGGTGATCTGGTGACCATTGCCCGCAAACACCAGCTGCTCATCATCGAAGACGCCTCCTACGCCTACCTGGCTGAGGACCCGCCGCCACCACTTGCCGCGCTCGCACCGGAGACCACGATCTACGTCTCCAGCCTCTCCAAGAGCGTTGCCACCGGTTTGCGATTCGGCTTCGTCGCCGCACCCGATGACCGTGTCGCGGCGGTCGAACGCGCTATCCGTGCGACGACGTGGAACACTCCGGCCCTCACTACGGCGATCGCCTGCCGCTGGCTCGAGGACGGCACCGTCGAGCAGCTGGAATCCAGGAAGCGCGACGACGCCCGCGCGCGCCAAACCATCGCCCGTACCGTTTTCGGGGGACTCCCCTACGCGAGCCACCCCTCGTCCTATTTCCTGTGGTTGCCGCTGGCCGAGAGCGCACGCGCGGACCGAATCGCCGGCACGCTGGCCCGCGAGCGCGTCTTCGTCTCCACCGCCGAGCCCTACGCCACGTCCGCCCATGTACCGCAGGCACTTCGATTGGCCCTCGGTTCGATCGGCCTCCCCGACCTCCACCAGGCACTCGAGCGGGTCAGGCACGTAGTCGACGACGATGCGTTCCAATGACCGCGGGGAACCGCTCGCAGCGACCGCGTGACGCACACCACAAACGCGGCGCCGAATCCGCATACACCGCTTCCGACCTGCAGATCTTCGGTGTCGTAACGATGAATGAACGGCCGTGACGAGCCCGCGCCGCCACTTATCGTTTGCCAAAAGTTAGCTACGAGGTTCTCCTTAGAGCAACAGAGATCACAAGAGCCGAGTTCCATGCCGAGACTCGAGGGTGAACCAGATGGACAGAACCGATACCGCGTCCGGCGACGTCGCACTCGCACCGGTTGCCTGCGCCGTCGGCTTCTTCATGCTCCTCGCGGCATTCGCGCACCTGGATCGGGTGCCGGGATGGGCCGACGACTACGGCGCGATTCTGGTCTACCTGGCCTTCTTCCTCTACATGTCCATCGCAGGACGCCTGACCTGGTGGGGCGTCGACATCCTCTACGCGCGCATAAAGACCGGCCGCCCCGGCCGATGAGGGTCACCCGATCAGTCGTAGCCACCTTGGCGACCGCGACGGCGGGTGTCGGCATCGGTTTCGCCGTCATGGTCACACCAGCCGCTGCCGACCCGTGCGCGGAATGGCAGCAGCTGCACCCGAGCCGACAGTGCACCGCGCCGTTGGCCCCGGCACCACGAAGCACCGGTAGCTCCGAGCCGAGGCAAGCCACCAGTCACGACGGGCGAATCCCATTGCTGCTATTGGCCGGAGCCGCCGCCTTCGCCGCACCCGCCCCCGGCTACGCGGCGGCGGTTCGGCACGGCAACGGACGATCACTGCCGATCGAGTAGGCGTTCGGCGGCACGACGTCCGCGCGTGAGCGCGTCGCTGCGGCCGAACAATTGGCGATCGTGGTTGGCCTGCAACAACAGCGCGTGCAACTCGAAAACCAGCTGCTCGATATCGGTGTCGGGTGGCAGCTCACCCAGCCTCCTCGCGAGTTCGGCCTCGCGGCGCAAGAGCGCATAACCGTTCTCGACGGCGCGCGCGATGGCGTCGCGCACCGGCCCGGTCCGCCCGTCCAGCTCGCTGGCCGCCGCCACGAAAAGGCAACCGCCCTCGAAGATTTCGAGGTAGTCGAACCACCCCGCGAGCAGCGCGCGCAGCCGGGGCAGCCCGTCGGCCGCCGACAGCGCAGGTTGCCGGACGTGACGATCGAAGACCCCGACCGCCGCCTCGACGATCGCGAGCTGAAGGTCCTGCTTGGTGCCGAACAGCGTTTGGATACCGCTCTTGCTGGTCTGCAGCGCCTCGGCCAGCCCACCGAGCGAGAGCCCCTCCAGTCCAGCACTGGACGCGACGTGCACGGCACGGTCCAGCACCAACGAACGACGGGCATCACCTGATCGAGACATACGTCCGATCGTATCTGAAAATACGACCGAACGTATTGACGCATACGATCGTATCCAATACGGTCGTATGCGTAGCACTGCATCAGCACCGAAGGATTCGCCATGACGGCAAGAACTCTCGACCTCACCGCGCTCGCTGCGCAGTACCTCGATGCCTGGACGTCGCACGACGTCGATGCCATCGTTGCCATGCACACCACCGACTCCCGTTTTCAGACACACGGACGCACCAGCGTCGTCACCGGACGAGATGCCTTGCGCCAGACCTTCGCCGGCATTCTGGACCTCTATCCGAACATGGGCTGCGACACGCACCGGCTGCTGTTCGGACCGGCGCACTGGGTGCTGGACTGGACGCTGACCTTCGACGCCGCCGATGGGCAGCGCCGCGGCTTCCAGTGCCTGGACGTGGTCGAGGTGTCCGAGGGACTCGTCTCACGCAAGGACACGTTCTTCGACTTCGCCCAGGCGCGAGCAGCATTCGGCGGCCAAGCATGACCACCGGAGTCGGCGCACCACTGTTCGAACGCGCGCTCATCGACGCGGCGCCCGTCGATCATCTCTGCGATCTCAGCATCGATCTGGAGCCGACACAGATCATCGGCACGCCGGTGGGCACGCGCTTCACCTACATCGTGAAGGGAGGCCGGTTCACCGGCCCCCGCCTACAAGGGACCCTGCTCCCCGGCGGCGGCGATTGGGCGACCGTCGGCAGCGACGGCATCGGCCGCCTGGACGTGCACGCGACCCTCCGCACGGACGACGGCGCTTTCATCCATTACGAATCGCGCGGCGTTGCCGTCTTCCCGCCCGACGGCCGCAAGCGGCTGGCCGACGGTGAACGAATTCCGTTCGAGGAAAGCTACATTCGCATGACGCCGAAGTTCGAGACGGCCGACCCCAACTACACCTGGGTCAACGGGCTGGTCATCCTCGGATACGCGGAACTGTCCAAGGGTCACTTCGATCACCGCATGTACCGGGTCTACTGAACATTCGACCGCGGTGCCGTCGCGAGCGCGTCCGGCACCGTGGTCGGTTGCGCCCCGATCAAGGGATCGGACTTCTCACGTGCGCGCGACGAACCGGAAGCGATCGCCGCGATAGATGGAGCGGGTCCATTCGATGGCACGGCCGGTGGGGTCGGCGGCGCGGCGCTGGATGAGCAGGGTCGGGGATCCGACCGCGACGCCGAGCAGGTTCGCTTCGTCAGGAGTGGTGAGGGCGGTTTCGACGGTGTCCTCGACGGCCGCCACTTCGATGCCGTAGCAGTCGCGCAGAGTCGCGTACAGCGAGCCGTGTTCCGCGAGGCGGCGAGCGAGGTTCGGCAGCCGATCGGCGAGGTGGGCGATCTCGATGGCCAACGGTTCGCCGTCGACCGAGCGCAGTCGCTCGAGGCGGTGGATCCGGCGGCCAGGCGCGATGGCGAGCTGTTCGGCGACGATCTCGTCCGCCGGCACCTTGGTCAGCGCGAGGATGCGTGAACTCACCTGCAGCCCTTGATCATTGAGATCGTCGGTCAGCGACGTCAACTGCTGCAGGTGCACGACTTTCGGTGGCGCGACGAAGGTGCCGCTGCCTTGGACGCGCCGGAGCAGTCCCTCGGCGGCGAGTTCGGCGAGCGCCTTGCGCAGCGTGGTGCGCGAGGTCGCGAGCTGGTCGGCGAGCACCCGCTCCGGCGGCAGCGCGGCGGACGATTCCATCGTGCCGATGAGCCTGCGCAAGGCCAGTTTGGTGTCGTAATACCGCGGATGCGGCTGCATGACTTCCGGAACGATCCCGGCGGTGTTGACCATGCCGCAGAACCTACCGTTCCGCCTCCGAGTTGACGTCGGAATTGGTATATGCCAATCTCGTCACCGGCAAATTGGTGTACACCAATTACTTCCCTGATCAACGGTGAGAGGCGAAGAAACATGCGGTTCGTGGCCGAGCTACGGGCGTCGTCCCGGTTGGGGGTGCTGGTCGGTGTCGCGGCCGCCAGCGTCGGGGTGATCTACGGCTACGACCTGTCCAACATCGCAGGCGCGCTGCTGTTCATCACCGAAGAATTCGGCCTGACCACCCGGCAGCAGGAGCTGCTCACCACCGCGGTGGTGATCGGCGAGATCGCGGGCGCGATCGGCGGCGGCGTGCTCGCGAACCGGATCGGCCGCAAGAAGTCGATGGTGCTCGTCGCGGCGACCTACGGTGCGTTCGCGTTACTCGGTGCGTTGTCTACGGATCTCCCGATGCTGGTGGCGGCCCGCCTCGCGCTCGGCATCACCATCGGTATCTCCGTGGTCGTTGTGCCGGTGTTCGTCGCCGAGTCCGCGCCTACCCGGGTGCGCGGCGCGTTGCTGGTGACGTATCAGATGGCGACGGTGATCGGCATCATCATCGGCTATCTCGCCGCGTACCTGCTCGCCGGTTCGCAAAGCTGGCGGTGGATGCTCGGGCTGGCTGCCGTGCCCGCCGTGCTCACGACCGTGCTGTTGTTGCGCCTGCCCGACAGTGCGCGCTGGTATGTGATGAAGGGCCGCATCGAGGAGGCGCGCCGCGTGCTGCGCCGCGTGGAACCCGACCTGGACACCGACGTTCAACTAGCGGAAATCGAACGCGGCCTGCACGAGGAATCCGGTGGCGCGCTGCGGGAGATGCTGCGCAAGCCGTACCTGCGCGCGACCGTTTTCGTCGTCGGACTCGGCTTCTTCATCCAGATCACCGGCATCAACGCGATCGTCTACTACAGTCCGCGGCTGTTCGAGGCGATGGGCTTCCGTGGCCATTTCGCGCTCCTCGTGCTGCCCGCGCTGGTTCAGGTCGCGGCCCTTGTCGCGGTGCTTGCGGCGCTGGTGCTGGTCGACCGGGTCGGGCGCAGGCCAATTCTGTTGTCCGGCATCGGCATGATGATCGCGGCCAACGTGCTGCTCATCGCGGTCTTCCTGGCTGGCTCCGATTTCGGCGGCGTGCTGACCGCGCTCGGGTTCTTCGGGGTGCTGCTGTTCATTGTCGGCTTCACCTTCGGATTCGGCGCGCTGGTCTGGGTTTACGCCGGCGAGAGCTTCCCGGCGCGGCTGCGTTCGACGGGCTCGAGCGCGATGCTCACCTCAGACCTCGTCGCGAATGCCATTGTGGCGGGGGCGTTCTTGACGATGCTCGAATCCCTCGGCGGGGCAGGCACATTCGTGGTCTTCGGCGTGTTCGCGCTGTTGGGATTCGCGTTCGTCTACAAGTTGGCGCCGGAGACCAAGGGGCGTCAGCTGGAAGAGATCCAGCACTTCTGGGCCAACGGTGGACGCTGGCCGGAATCGCCGAGCACCACGGCGACCCAGGAGGTGCGCTCGTGACCACCACGCTCGGCCTGGACATCGGCGGGTCCAAGACGATGGCGGTGCGCGCCGAGGGCGGCATCGTCGTCGCCGAGGCACGGGCAGGCAGCGCCAACGTGGCCTCGGTCGGCGTGCACGAGGCAGGCCGCCAGCTCGACGCCATCCTCGAACGAGTCGGTGCCTACGGCGTCGAGGCCGTGTGCGCTGGCGCGGCGGGCGCCGATACGCCGGAAGGCTGTGCCCGACTGCGGGATCTGCTCGCGGAACGGCTGCCCGACGCGATGATTCGCGTGGTGCACGACAGCGAACTCGTGCTCGCGGCCGCAGGCGTCGATGACGGTGTCGCGCTCATCTCGGGCACCGGTTCGGTCGCCTGGGGCAGGCACGACGGCCGGACCGCGCGGGCGGGCGGCTGGGGATATCTGCTCGGCGACCAAGGCAGCGGCTACGCGATGGCCCGCGCGGCCGTGTGCCGCGCGTTGGCCGCGGTCGACCGAGGGGAACCCGCGGACCGGCTCGGTCAGGCGATGGCCGCCGAGTGCGGGCTACGCTCCACGGAGCAACTGCTCGACCATTTCTACAACCACACCGACCGCAGGTATTGGGCGCGCCGCGCCAGCGTTGTCGTCGAATTGGCAGAGGCAGGCGATCCGGTCGGCCGCGCGATCGTCGATGAAGCCGTCGCCGATCTCGCCGACCTCGTCGGCACCGTCGCCGACCGCCTGTCATGCCACGGACCGGTGATCGTCGCGGGTGGGATGGCGGTGAATCAGCCGCTGGTGCACAACGAGCTGCGCACGATGCTCGCCGCGCGCGGTATCGACGATATGCGAGTGCTTGATGCCGACCCGGTCCATGGCGCGCTGCGGTTGGCGGCGCAGCTCCTGGACCGTGACGCGGCCGCACTGTCCGGATAGGCCGCCTTCGCGGGGCTGGATAAGACTTTGACATCGAGGAGTGGAATGACGGAGCAAGACAACCCCGGCGTGCTCATGGCGAGCGAGATCGCCGAACAACCCGCGGCCTGGCAGCGACTGCTCACCGAGGGCACCGACGCGATCCGCGCCGCCGCCGCGCGAATCGCCGCGTACCAACCGCGATTCGTGCTGTTCGTCGCGCGCGGCACCAGCGACCATGCGGCGCTGTACGGCAAGTATCTGGTGGAGATCCACCATGCGCTGCCCGCCGGGCTGGTCTCGCCGTCGACCATGACGATCTACAACAGCGCACCGGATCTGCGCGATGTGCTGTTCATCGCGGTGAGTCAGTCCGGTGGCTCGCCCGACCTGGTGCAGTCGGTGGAGGTGGCGCGCCGCCAGGGGGCGTTGACCGTCGCGCTCACCAACAACCCCGACTCCGCCCTTGCAGACGCCGCCGAGATCCACGTCGACGTGCTGGCCGGTCCGGAGCGCGCGGTCGCGGCGACGAAGTCCTACACCGCGGAACTGCTCGCGCTGTATCTCCTGCTCGACTACGCGCGTGGCGGGGACGGTGCGGGCACGGCCGAACTGCCCGCCCTCGGCACCGAGGTGCTCGAGTCCGGTGCGACGCTGGCCGCCACCGCCGAGCGGTACCGGTTCGCCCAGCGCCTGATCACCTCCGCGCGCGGCTATTCGTACCCGACCGCGCGCGAGGCGGCGCTGAAACTCATGGAGACGTCGTATCTTTCGGCGCAGGCGTTCTCCGGCGCGGATCTGCTGCACGGTCCGCTTGCCACCGTCGATCCCTCGGTACCGGTGCTGGCGATCGTCCCCGACGGTGCGGGTGGGCGGGCGATGGCTCCGGTGCTTTCGCGGCTCGCCGAGCTGCGTGCCGACGTGTTCGGCGTCGGCGCCGCCGACGCGATCGCGGGGCTGTCGGCAGGTGTCGCGTTGCCGACCGGCATTCCCGAGCCGCTGTCGCCGCTGGTGGAAATCCTTCCCCTGCAACAGCTCGCGCTGCATCTGGCGATCGCGCGCGGCGGCGATCCCGACCGGCCGCGTGGACTGAAGAAGGTCACCGAGACGCTCTGACCATCACCAACCGCACAGTCCGACTTCGGTGGGCGCCGCCCCGGCGCCCACCGAACGTCGTTCTGCGACGACCGTTCTCGCACCTTGGCGCAGTAGCGACACATCCCAGCACATGACACTCGGGAAACAATCTTAGTGAAGTCTTAACATTCAATATCATTGCCGAACAATCGATTTCGAATACCCAGAATGAGAGCTCGGTGTAGCGTTCGCCTCGACGCCGCATCGGGTTTTCAGGACACCCGATGCCGGCGAGGCGGGTAGTGGCAGCTCGCCGGTGTTCGATGGTTGGGTAGGAAATGCGATGGCGGACAATGAGATCGACAATTCGGCATCGATCCGGCAGGTGCCGGTAGCCATCGATTCGCGATTGGCGCTCGACGGCGGAAGTCCCGTTCGGCAATCGCCGTGGCCGACCTACGATCGCGGCGCGGTGTGCGTTTATCCGGAGGACGAGGAAGCGGCACTGCGCGCGATCCGCAGCCACCTCTACTTCCGCTACGACTACCGGCCCGCGCACGAAACCGAATGCGGCAGGTTCGAGGCCGAGCTGTGCCGCTACTTCGGCTGCAAGCACGCGCTGGCCACCTCTAGCGGCACCACCGCGCTGGCACTGGCCATCATGGCGGCGGGCATCGCACCGGGGAGCCTGATCGCCTGTCCCGGTTTCACTTTCGCGGCAACGCCGAGCGCCATCATGCTGGCCGGGTGCACCCCGTTCCTGGTCGACGTGGACGAGGACCTGCACCTAGACGTCGCCGATCTGCGCAAGCGGTGGACCTCGGAGATCAAGGGAATCATGGTCGTGCACATGCGCGGCTTCGCCGGGGACATGGCCGCGCTGCTCGATTTCGCCGACGCCATGGGTGTGCCGGTCTTCGAGGACGCGGTCCCCGCGCTCGGCGCGGAATTGGGCGGCCGCAAACTCGGCACGTTCGGTCTGGCAGGCGCGTTCAGCACGCAGTCGGACAAGTCGCTCAACAGCGGCGAGGGTGGCTTTCTCGTCACCGACGACAGCGCGCTGTTCGCCCGCGCCACAGTGCTTTCCGGCGCGTACGAGGGACGCCTGCGCCGCCATTTCCCGGACGGTGAACCGCCGATCCCCACCGATCTCGACCTACCGCTGCTCAGCTTCCGGATGGATGAGATCCGTGCGGCATTGCTGCGGTCCGAGCTCGAACGGCTCCCGATTCGCTTGGCCGCCTTTCGAACCAACTACGACTATGTCGCGTCGGCGCTGGCTGACGTAAGCAATATCCACATTCGCAGGCCCGTTGCGCCCGGCGCTTATTTGGGCGAGGCGTTCATCTTCCGCGTGCCGGGACGCGCGCAGTGGTTCGCGCGAGCGCTGTGCCACGAGGGTATCGAGGCACGCAATCTGGGTTCCGACGCCGACACCAACATCAGAGCGTTCTGGAATTGGCGGTTCCTGTTCACCGGGATGGCGACTGCGGCCGTGCAGGACCTGCTGCCGAACGCGACCCGGTATCTGCAAGCGGCAGTGGATATTCCGCTGTCCTCGACTCTGACACAGGCGGATTGCGACCATCTCATCGCGGCGGTGCGCAAGGTCGCCGAGGCCGCGGCCGGTCAGCCATGACGGCGCCCTCCGAAACCGGAACCATCCCCCGCCTGGCGCTGGCCGGCGTCTTCGGCGGGCTGTTCTGCGGATACCTCGGCCTGTCCGCGGCGATCCCGGTGCTGCCCGCCCACGTTCGGGACCAGTTCGGCGCAGGCGATCTCGCGGTCGGGCTCGCGGTCACGTCCACCGCACTCACCGCATTGCTCACCCGCCCGATCTTCGGCGGACTGGCCGACCGGTACGGGCATCGCTCGGTCATGCGGTTCGGCGCCGTCGCCGTCACGGCGGGCGGCCTCCTCTACTTCCTGCCGCTCGGCTTGGTCGGCCTGCTCGCGGCGCGCCTGCTGGCAGGCATCGGCGAGGCCGCGCTGTTCACCGCGGGCGCGGTCTGGACCGTCACGCTCGCACCGCATCACCGCCGCGGCCAGATGATCGGGCTCTACGGTGTCGCGATGTGGGGCGGCATCTCGCTGGGCACCGCACTCGGCGCGGGTATCCGGCCGCTCGGCATCGACGCCGTGTGGGCCTTCTGCGCGGTCGCGCCGCTCGTCGGACTGATCCTGATCAGCATCGTCGCGCCGCAGCCACACGCCGAGCCGTCCAAGGGCGGACGCGGGCTGCTCCTGCGCCCGGCAGTGCTGCCCGGCCTCGGCCTTGCGCTCGGGGCCGCAGGCTATGTCGGCCTGGCCGCGTTCGTCATCCGTGACCTGGAGCTGCGCGGAATCGACTCGGGCGTCATCGTTTTGAGCACGTTCAGTGCCGTGTACGCGGGCACCCGTCTGGTGATCGGACACCTGCCGGACAAGCTCGGGCCGCGTCGGGTCGCCTCCTGGTGCGGCGCAGGCGAAGCCGCGGGACTCCTGATCATCGCGGTGGCGCCGAACCTGCCGGTGGCGGTGCTCGGCGCCGTCGTCATGGGTGTCGGATTCTCGCTGCTGCACCCGTCATTGGCGTTGATGGTCATGAACAACACCGAAAGCGCGAAGCAGGGCGCGGCGATCGGCGCCTACACCTCGTTCTGGGACCTCGGCCTGTTCGTCTGGGGCCCGGCCACCGGCGCGATCGCGGCTGGGTTCGGTTACCCGGCGGTCTTCGTGGTCGCGGCAGGGTGCGCCCTCGCGGCGTCGTTGCTGGCCATGACGATCCGACAAACGGTGAAGGCGGTCGACGCATGACGAATACCCCATCGAACAATGGCAGCGGGACGGCAGCTGACGGGACAGGCGGCCGAACACCGGTGAAGGTGCTGTGCATCACCGGCTGGTGCCGCAACGGCAGCACCATCATCGGCAATATCCTCAACGAGATTCCGGACTTCTTCCACGTGGGTGAGCTGCATTTCCTCTGGAAGAACGCGGCGGGCCGCGGCGTCAACGAGGCGTGCGGCTGCGGGCTGAAGCTCGTCGAATGCCCGGTGTGGTCGACCATCCTGCCGATCGGACAGCCGCAGGGCAGCACGCTGGTCGAGCACGCCGACGCGGTCATCCGACGTCAACTCGGCACCGTGCGGACCCGGCATACCTGGCAGGTGCTCGGACGCGGTCTGCACAACACGCAGATTCGCGCGCATGCCGCACTGATGACCGACGTCTACCACGCCGTCGCGGCGCGCCGAAATGCGCGGGTGATCGTCGACACCACGAAGATTCCCGGCGAATCGGCGCTGCTCGAGCACCTCGACGGGATCGTCCCGTATTACGTCCACCTGGTCCGCGATCCGCGGGCGGTGGCCCAATCATGGAGCAAGCCAAAGGAATACGTCTACGCGATGGGGCCGGGTAAGAGCACCGGTTACTGGACCGGATTCAATCTCGCCGCGCACGCGATCACCAAGCGGTACCCGCAGCGCTCGATGTTCCTGCGGTACGAGGACTTCATCGCCGATCCGGCGGGCACCATCGACCAGCTGCTTCGATTGTGCGACAGCGCGATCGAAGCCAATCCGATGACCGATCGAACGGTGGAGTTGCACACCAATCACACCGTCACCGGGAATCCGGACCGATTCCACACCGGCGCCACCGTCATTCGTCCCTCCGACGATGCGTGGCGCACCGGGCTGTCCAAGTCGGCGCTGAGAACCGTTGCAGCACTGTCGTGGCCGCTGGCGCGCCGGTACGGATACGGCACCGCGGGCGTACCCGCCGGCGATGCCACGAAGTCGAAGGAAAGGCGCTAGCCGAGTGGAATTGGGTCTCAGGAACAAGGTCGCCCTGGTGGCAGGCGGCTCGAGCGGCATCGGCTTGGCCATCGCCCGAGAGCTCGCCGCCGAAGGGGCACACGTCGCCATCGGCGCACGCGATCCCGGTCGGCTCGCGGCGGCGGAGCGTGACATCAAAGAGGTGGCACGAGCCGGGGTGCACGCCACCAGCGTTGACATCACCGACAGCACGGCCACCCGCCGGTGGATCGACGAGGTCGTCGCCGAATTCGGCGCGTTGCACGTCGTCGTCGTCAGCGGCGGCACCCCGCCGACCGGCAACGCGGCGGACTTCGCGGTAACGGACTATCGGGCAGCCGTCGACGGCGTGCTGATACCCGCTGTCGACGTGGCACTTTCGGCGCTGCCGCAGCTTCGGAGCGCGGGCTGGGGCCGGCTGCTCTTCGTCGCCTCGGAGACGGCGAGCGTCCCGAGCAGCGGGCTGGCACTGTCCGGCGTGACCCGCGCGGCCATCGTCCGGTTCGCACAGTCCCTCGCCGCCGAGGTCGGCAAGGACGGCGTCACCGTCAACGTGCTCGCACCCAGTGCGACGCACACTCCCCTGCTCGAACGCGTTGCGGCGCAACGCGCTACCGACGGCCGGATCGACGACCAGTTGACGGCCATGGGTAAGCACACCGCCGTGGGACGGATCGCCCGTCCCGACGAATTGGCCGCCGTTGCCGCCTTTCTGGTGAGCACCAGGGCCTCCTACATCACCGGCACGGTCCAGCTGGTCGACGGCGGGGCGAGCGTGCTCGGCCCGACGTGGTCGCATCGCGCCACCACATCGGAGTGAACAGCGCTCGGTATCGAACCAGCGCGCAACACCGCTTCCCAGGAGGGAACATGCTGAAGACAGATGGCATCAAAGAGACGCTCGCGCAGGTGGTCTCGGACCGCAGGCAGGAGCTGTCGCCGGGGCGGATGTTCGTCGAGTGCTGCACGAACAAGGGGCTCGACGCCGCCGTCGAGTACGACGTGACCATCACCGACACGCTGACCAGCTCTCGGCGCAAATCCCGCTACCCCGCCCGAAACATCTTCAAGGCCATCGACCTGTCCCGTGACCCGCGCCAATTCTATTGGCACGAAAGCCCGCCCGAGCCGGGCGACGCCCCGATCGACGGCGCCGACGTGCGCAGGGAACTGGCCAGCCGATTCCACAAGTCGCCCATCCCCGAACTGCTCACCACCACGGCGTGGGTGCAGGTGCCGCCAGGGCTGTGGGAGGACCCCGAAACCTTCGAGTCCTTCATCAACTATCGCCTGATCGTCCGGCTGTGCACCGCCGAGAACCACACGATCCTCAGCGGCGAGGGTGGCCTGCTGAACATGCCGGGGATCGCCCGCATGACCGATCCAGGGCCCTTCACCTCGACCATCCTGCGCGCGTGCAACGAGGTCGAGCAGATGGGCGGCACCGCCGACGGCCTGATCCTCAACCCGGTCGACTACTACCGTGCCATGGGCTCGGGCACACTGATGACCGACCTCGAACAGAACGGCGTCTTCATCGTCCGTACCCGGCTCGTCGAACCAGGCAGCGCCATCGTCGGCGACTTCGGCCACGGCGCACAGCTTTTCGATGCGGGACGGTCGGTGATCCGGTTCGCCGAGCCGCCGCCCGGCACGTTCGCCGAGCCAGGTCCCGCGATCATGGCGGAGATCTACGAGCGCGTCGTCGTCAATCTGCCGACCAACTTCTTCCTCGTCACCGTGTAGGCCGGATTTGTGACAAGGAGGGACGCGGACCCCGATGTGGTGGTCATCGGCGGCGGGGTCGCCGGTCTGTTCTGCGCATACCACCTCCGGCGCAGCGGCGCCGCGGTCACCGTGCTCGAGCGTGGCGCGCTCGGCGGGCCGCAGTCGTGTTCCACCGGGAACACGGGTTTCGTCGGCACGCACGGCGCTGCACCGTTGGCCGAGCCGTGGATGCGCTCGATGCGTGCGCTCGGCATGCTGCATCCGGACGCGCCCTTCTACGTCCAGCTTCGCGCGGACCGCGAATTATTGCGCTG
This sequence comes from Nocardia sp. NPDC049149, assembly GCF_043197455.1. Lineage (NCBI taxonomy): Bacteria > Bacillati > Actinomycetota > Actinomycetes > Mycobacteriales > Nocardiaceae > Nocardia > Nocardia sp. NPDC049149. The sequence continues at coordinate 330,065 of NZ_JBICTD010000004.1, read as the reverse complement.
GCTGCGGTATTTCGGGCGGGCGTGCACGCCAGCGGCCGCGGCCGCCGGCTTCCGGACGCTGGTCGGGATGAAGAAGCGCAGCCTCGACCTACTGGTCGAACTCTGCGAATCAGCGGACATCGCGGCGACCTTCGAGTCGCCCGGCATCATCCTGACGTACAAGACCGCGCGCGGATTCGCGGATGCGAGCCGCACCGTACCGCGCGCCGTCGCGGGCGGTGTGCCGCTGCGCGTGCTCGGCGCGGGGGAACTCGACGAACTGGAACCGAAGACGCGGTTCGACATCGCCGGTGCGTTGTACAACGCGGAAGGCGCCTATCTGCGTGTGCCGGAGTTCATCCTCGAATTCGCCCGCATGCTAAGGGATCTCGGCGTCGACATCCGTGAGCACACCGCCGTCACCGACTTCGAAGTCGATGCGGGCACGATCCGCAGGCTACACACGACCGGTGGGGACTTTCGCGTGCGAGACGTGGTGCTCGCCGCGGGCGCGTGGTCCACCGAGTGCGCGCAGATGGCCGGGATCGAGCTGTTGCTCCAGCCGATCAAGGGCTACAGCGTCACCGTGGATATGCCGCCCGGCGGCCCCAGTCGGCCGGTATTGCTCAGCGAAGGGCGAATCGCGCTGGTCCCGCTCGGTGATCGGCTGCGCATCGGCGGCACGCTCGAGCTGACCGGCATGCGCACCACCGTCTCCGCACGCCGGCTGGACGGCATGCTGCGCACCGTCCGCGACTACCTGCCCGACTGGGCGGAAACACCGACCCGCGAGACATGGAGCGGCCTGCGGCCTGCCACACCTGACGGACTACCGCTGATCGGCCGAGCCGGACCGCGAAATCTGTTGGTCGCGACCGGTTATGGCCACATCGGCATGGGCCTCGCCCCTGCCGCGGGCGAACTTGTCGCCCATCTCCTTGCCGGCACACAGCCGGTGCTGGATCCGATCCCCTTGCGGCCGGACCGTTTCGGCCGCATACCCTGAAGCGATAACCAGAAGTGCAACAAGATTTCCCCAGCAACATCACCATCGGTGTGCTCTGTCTCGATACTCAATTCACCAAGATCCCCGGTCATATTCGCAATCCGACGACCTTCGATTTCCCGGTGGTCTACCAGGCGGTCCATGGCGCGACACCGCAGCGCATGGTGACCGAGGCCGACCCGACGCTGCTCGAGCCGTTCATCATCGCCGCCAAGGAACTCGAAGCCCGCGGTGTCGCGGCCATCACCAGCGGATGCGGTTTTCTCGTCCTGTTCCAACAACAACTTGCCGAGGCCGTGCGCATCCCGCTGTACAGCTCCAGCCTCATCCAGCTGCCGATGGTGCACCGCATGCTCGCCGCCGACCGCACCGTAGGCCTGCTGGTGGCCAGCAAGAACTCCCTCACCGCGCGTCACCTCCTGGCGATCGGCGGCGAATCAATACCCCTCTGCATCGCCGGAATGGAAACACACCAGGAATTCCGCGAGGTCATCCTCGAAGGACGCCGCACCGAACTCGACGCCGACCGCCTCGGCGCCGAGGTGCTCGACGAGATCGATCAGCTGGCCGCCGCCAACCCCAATATGGGCGCACTCATCATCGAATGCACCGACCTGGTCCCCTACGGCCACGCCATCCAACAACGCCTGAACATCCCCATCTTCGACATCGTCACCCTCACCACCATGCTCCACAAAACCTTGTCCCACACCCCCTTTGACCACGGGCAGCGCCGGGTCGGCTGACCTTGGCCGCTAGCTCCTCGGCGTAGGCGCGACCGGGTTGGGTCCGGTGAACATCTGGACGTCCCGCGCGGTCAGCATCGGAATGAGTTGCTCGAGTCCGAGTTCGCGCATGTGGTCGGAACTTCGGTGCGCAGCGAACGCCGCGTCGTCGACATACTTTTCGATGCTGATGAATCGCTCCGGCTGCTCGACGGAGCGAAAGATGTCGTAGGCGAGGCAGCCTGGCTCGGTGCGCGAAGCTTCCGCGAAGGTCTGCAAGAGCTCGCCGAACTTCTCGGCGTTCTCCGGGCTGGTCGAGGTATCGGCAATCACGAACAAATAGGACTCCACGTCGGAAGTCTAGGTCGCCGAACCCACCCGCGTTACCCACCATCGACGTGCCGCCAATCCCGGTCCCAACCCGACCCGGATCCTCCGGGCGAATCGTGACCTAGCTGCCCGATGCACGTCCCCTCATGCCGGATGCCGTGTGCCACAGCGACCACTCCTGCCCTATGCGAAGTCTGTGGGTTCGATCCCGCGCACATTCTGTACCGATGCGCACAAGTCATGGGGCGAACTTGTGCGCACCACCACGATCCGTGCGCGGGACCATGTCATGGCGGGTTTGGCTCGCGCTGCGTTCGGAAAGGTCCGCTTGTGCGCCTAACGCGCGGCCTGGCATGGACGCGCGCTCATGCCGCGGAGCGGGCGTTCCGAGCGGATAGTCGCCAGCCTCGGACTGGCCACCGACGCTCGCACTCAGTTGTTGGTGGTGGCTTGCCTGCGTCGATATTCCGCGGCCCTGGCCTGGTAGTTCTTGTGTTCCTGTGCGTGGTCCGGGGGAAGGTGCGGTGCGTCCGGGGATGTTGTTGCGAAAAACCGTGTGAGGGCGGTGTTCGAGTTCACGGCGAGTTCGCCGGATCGCGGGAACATCGCTGCCTCGTAGCGGGCGACCGCCTCGTCGAGACTGTTCTCTTTGAGGATGGCGTGCGCGAGTTCCGCGCCGTCGAGTAGCGCGAGGTTTGTGCCGTGGCCGCCGAAGGGTGCCATCAGGTGGGCGGCATCGCCGATCAGGGTGACGCCGGGGACGTGGTTCCAGGTCAGTGGCGCGGGCAGGGCCCAGAAGCTGCGCGGTATGTAGTCGCTGTCGTTGTCGGTGATCAGCGGGCGCATGAGCGCGGACCATCCGCTGAACTCCCGCAGCAGGTAGGCGCGGACGGCTTCGCGGTCGGTGAGGTCGACTCCGGCGGTGACGTCCCAGTCGAGCGGGGCGCGGAAGGCCACGTAGCCGCGGACCACGCCGTTGCTGTTGCGCTGAACGATCACCGCGCGGCCGTCGCCGTCGACGGAGAACATGTGGCCGTCACCGACGATCGCGGCGATCTCGGGATGGCGGGTGTCCACGTCGTCGAAGCGGGCATCGAGAAAACAGACGCCCAGGTACTGCGGTGTCGCGTCGGTGAGCAGTTGCCGGACCCGTGACCACGCGCCGTCGGCGCCGATGACGAGGTCGACGTCCGCGCTGACGTCGTTGGCGAACTCCAGCCGGTGTACCCCGCCGCCGAGCGGGATAGTGCGGACGAGTTTGTGCCCCCAGCGGACCGTGCCGGGCCGCAGGTGCTCGTAGAGCATGGCCCGCAGTTGGCCACGGTCGATTTCGGGAGCCGCCTCGTCACCCTCGGCGGGAGTGAATTCGGCCAGGACGGTGCCGTGCTGGTCGCGGCGGCTTTTGGCCTGACCCTCGACACGGGCCAGCGCCCGGAACGCGTCCATCAGCCCGGCGTCCTCCAACGCGATCTGGCCGGCGTCGGCGTGCAGGTCGAGCGTCCCGCCAGGGTCGCGAGAGTCCACGGCGGCGTCCGCGTCGTACACGACCGGTTCGATGCCGCGCTCTTGCAGGATGCGAGCGCAGATCAAGCCGGCGGGACCGCCGCCGACGATGGCGATACGAGGTGTGTTCATGAGGTGAATCCCTTTACGCGTGCTGTGGCGATGTGGATCGGCGAGAGTGCTCACCACCGCCTACGTTAGGTGAAACGATTCAAAAAGTAAATCAGTTCTATCTTTGAATCCGCTCTACCATTATGCTAGGTTCGGGAGCGTGACCGAGATCGGGCGTCGTGAGCGCAAGAAGGCCGCCAACCGCCAAGCTCTGGCCGACGCGGCGCTGCGGCTGTTTCTGGAGCGCGGTTACGACGAGGTCGGCGTCCGGGAGATCGCCGAGGCCGCTGATGTCTCGGTGGCCACGTTGTTCAAGCACTTCCCCGGCGGCAAGGAAGCGCTGGTCTTCGATCAGGACGCCGGGCGCGAGGCAGCGCTGGTCGCCGCCGTCCGCGAGCGCCCCACCGGCCAGTCCATCCCGCAGGCGCTACGTGAACTCCTACGCGGCGAACCTTCGCGCCAAGTTCGTGAACACCCGCGCTTCGCCGATTTCCGCCGGCTGATCGACACCACGCCCGCATTGCGCGAATACGCCCGCCGCATGTGGCTGCGCCACGAGAACGCCCTGACCACAGCGATCGCCACCGACATCGGACTACCGGAGAACGACCCCGCCTGCCAGGCACTGGCCCACTTCACCCTCGAGGCCGTCACTCTCGTCTACGGACGAGACGACGCCGAATCCGCACTCGACCGTATCTTCACCCTCCTCGACACCGGATGGACCGCCACAACCACCGCCCCCCGCGGCGACACCTGACCACAAACGTCCGCACATGCCGCGGAGCGCGCGTTGGTCGGCCGTCCAGATCCGGTGGTCGACAAGCTTTCCCGACGCGCGCTCATGCCGATGACAGGACATACATCCTGTCCGGCAAGAGCCGCTAGTTCGGTCGACTCAAGTGTCTATTGGGATGCTCGCCTTGCGGCAATTTCCGGCGCGCGCCGTCCGATCAGACGATTTTCAGAAAGGGATCGCCGGTGCCGGACCGCGGCGGTTCGAGCCAGCTTCACCGTACTTCCAGTGTATTTCGACCCAAATTATGCACCGCATGCTCTCCGCCGCAAGGTAGTGGATGCCGCTGAGGTTGCAAAGATCCCTCCTGTCGCGTACGAACTGGGTGACCGTCCGTGCGTCGGGGGCGGCCAGGTCACACTTGGCGAGCGCACGATGTGCAGCAGCGCCCAACAGCGGAAGCGCGGCTTCATCCTCTTGGTGCCACGTGTACAAGATTATTCGAAGCGCCACCGGCGGGGTACTGGGATATGTGGGATCGAAGTGTTTCCCGAGTCGTATCTTCTCTTTCTCGTCGAAGTCGTGCCAACGGCGAATCCGCTGCGCGATCGTTGATGCAACCGCACGTTCGGCGAAGCGCGCTGTCAGCCTCTGTGACCATCTGGGCAGACCTAGGATCATGAAGTTCAGCGGATTCAGTCCTACTGCGTTGTCGTATGCGACCTGGGGAGAAAAAACGCCCATCCGATTCGGACCTTCCCATCCAAGCTTTCCCGACGTGACCAAGCCACCCCGGCAGTCTCGATCAGGCTAGCCGAGCGCTGAAGCGACCACTGTGGTTTGCCGATCGACGCCGAAGTTGTTGGGAGACTTGGCAGACAGCTGATAAGACGATCCAGCCTGTCGATAGCTTCGAGCCGACCACGAGGCTTGCCCACAAAGCAATAGACCGAACACGGCTGGAGTCGTCGGCATGCGGGATGGGAGAGCCCGTGTAGATGGAACCTACCGAGCACCTGCCGCACGGGCTTGCACTGAATCAGTGCGGCAGATCGCTCGTCATCGGTGAGTTGTATTAAACGTCCGCACATGCCGCGACCCGCGCGGTTCGAGGTTGCCGACGACGCGGGACTGCGGAAGATCCACGGGCAGAGATCATCTCAGCGTCGGCAACGCACCATCATGCCGATGACCTGATGTCAGCGCCCGCTGCTTCCCGTGTCTCCGAACCTCTTTCGGCGGCGGTATGTCATGTCGCGGGGGTCCTCCGGCTTGACTTGGAGTGCGCTCCAGGTCCTAGTGTCGGAGGCGTTCGTCAGCTCTCGAGGTACCGCCCGGTCCGCCGGGCAGGAGGAGTATCCGCGCATGATCACCCGAACCACACTCGGCTCGCCCGGTCTCACTGTCAGCGCGATGGGTCTGGGGTGTATGGGGATGAGCGAGAGCTACGGCGCCGCCGACTGGGACGGCGGAATGGCCACCATCGACCGGGCCCTGGAGCTGGGCATCACGTTCCTCGACACTGCCGACGCCTACGGCACCGGGCACAACGAGGTGCTGGTGGGCCGGTCTATCCACGGTCGCAGGGACCAGGTGCAGCTGGCCACCAAGTTCGGCATCGACCGCAGCGCCGGTGACCGGGCACGCCGCATCCGCGGTGCCCGGGACTTCGTGCTGCGCTCCTGTGACGCCTCACTGCTGCGGCTGGGCGTCGAGGTGATCGACCTGTACTACGCCCACCGCCCGCCCCAGGACGTGGAGATCGAGGAGACTGTCGCGGCGATGGCCGAGCTGGTCGAGACGGGCAAGGTCCGCCATCTGGGCCTGTCCGAGGTCGACGGCGAGCTGCTGCGCCGGGCGCACGCGGTGCACCCGATCACCGCGGTGCAGAGCGAGTACTCGCTGTGGACCCGCGACGTCGAGGCCCTCACCCCGGTGATGGCCGAGCTGGGGGTCGGGCTGGTGCCGTACTCGCCGCTGGGGCGGGGGTTCCTGACCGGCGCCCTGGACCGCTCCACGCTGGGCGAGAAGGACTTCCGGCGCACCAACCCCCGTTTCGCCGGCGAGGCGGGCGAGGCCAACGAGAAGATCGCGCAGACCGTGCGCGAGGTGGCCGACCGGCTGGGTGCCACCCCGGCCCAGGTGGCGCTGGCTTGGGTGTACGCCCAGGCCGAGCGGCTCGGGGTGGCGGTGGCGACCATTCCGGGCACCCGCAGCCCGGCCCGGCTCGAGCAGAACGCGGCCGCGCTGGAGCTCACTCTGGACGCCGAGGCGCTGGCCGCGCTGGACCCGCTGAGCAACCAGGTGATGGGCGAACGCTACACCCCCGCGCACACCGCTGAGGTCGCTCGGGGCTAGCCGGTGGGCTCGACGCGCACGACGTCCAGCTCGACGACGTCGTTGACGTCGCGCCCACCGGTGCGGATCGAGATCCCCGGCACGATCGCCTGCCACTCGAGTGTGAACAACAGCACCGATGATCACTTACCGAGGATCGGCGACTGCCCTGTCATGCCACCTATCGCGCTGAGAATCGGCCAGCCTGCACCGGGGCGCAGTGCTTTAGCGAGGGATTATCTCGTTGCGAGCCCTCCGATTTGGGAGCTCCGGTCTCGGCTGTCCTCGTCTGAGGCGCACTGGCTCCGGATGAATGCGTTGGTCTTGGCAGCGGGACGCGGCCGACGGATCACACAGGAACCGACATGCGCATCGAGGTCCACAACCCCCGCCCACTATTCACAAAGGTTCTAGCCTCTGTGAATAGCACGAACCCCCTGTGATCCCACCAAACCAGCAAGGCCGCGACCGTGCTCATGCCGCCGAGAGTCCGCACCCCTTCTTTGAATCCGCACCTTGTGCGTCGATTCGCACCTGCTGTGGGCTGCTAGAACCAGTGCGGATCCGCAGAAGGAGTGCGGATCTGGGTAGCCGGCGTGGATGGCCCTAGTTCCCCTCCGAATAGGGCCGCGTCTGTCACGACATCGCGTCGCTGCGCGCACGCGCGGCTAGGCCTGCACCCGCGGGCTCAGCTATCCATAGCGCTCGCAAGGGTTTTCACGCGTTCTCCGGTTCGCCATTCGGCGGCGAGGATCGCCCAGACCTGCTTGTCGTAGCGCGTACCGTCGTAGGGCCATGCCGCGCGCCGCACTCCTTCGAGGGTCATGCCCAAGCGTTCGGCGACCGCGGCGCTGCGGTTGTTGTCTGCGCGGCAATGCCATTCGGCGCGCTGCATGCCCCGAGTGCCGAAGGCCCAGTCCAGCAGGGTGCGACAGGACGCGGTGATCAGACCGCGGCCTTCGGCGGCCGGCTCCAGCCAGCAACCGATTTCGCAGACACCGGTGGCGGGGGTGAAGTCGACGAACATCACGCCGCCCACCAGCACGTCGTGGAGCCAAATGCCGTAGAGGCGTTGGCCGTCCGCGGCTTGGCGCTCGCCGTACCGCTGCAGTGTGGTTCGGGCGCCGTCGAGGTCGTCGGTGACGAAGGCGGGTCCGACGAACGGGCGGATGTGCTCGCGCGCCCGGTCCAGATGTGCGGCGAACTCCTCGGCGTGCCAGGTCTCCAGTGGGCGAAGCTGCGCGGAATCCCCTAGCGGAAGGGAGAACACGATCACCTCTCATTCACATAACGCTTGTTATTTCTATTACCCTAGCAGCATGCCGCGCCCCAAGGGAGATCACGAAGCTCGCCGTCGCGACGTCTCCGAGGCGGTCTGGAAAGTGTTGACCACGCGCGGATTCGGCGGTTTGACGCTGCGCGCCATCGCCGCCGAACTCGGCGCGACGACCGGGTTGCTCACCCACTACTTCCCCAGCAAACGCGACCTCGTCGCGTACGCGCTCGCCCTGCTCACCGAACGGACCATGGCTCGTCCGCGCCGCGAAACCGGTACAGGCATGGCCGCGGTGCGCAACATCCTGCTGCACCGGCTCCCGCTGACCGACGAGGCCAGGGACATCAACAGGATCTGGGTCTCCTCCTGGGACACCGCCCTCGCCGACCCCGCCATCAGCGCCGATTACGAGGCCAGGTACGCGCAGACCCGCGAGAACCTGCGTGAGCTGATCGTCGCCGCACAGGAGCTCGGCGAGCTACCCGAGCGCGATCCCGAACGCGTCGCCGCGGGCGCCATCGCCTTCACGACCGGCCTGATCGTGCAGGCCCTGTTCTCCCCCACCGCGTTTCCGCCGCACCGCCTGGTCGAACTCCTCGACGACTACCTCGACGCACTGAACGCTCCACTGGACCGATAGGTGGACCGGACGACACACGCTGCGGCGCTGACATTTAGGCTCAGCTCGGCCGTGGTGTGCTGCTGCGGTCGCTGGAGGAGGGAAGAGTGCGAATGATGGGCAAGGGTCGCCCGCTACGCGCGGTGCTCGGCGTACTACTCGGGGTGGTCGCACTGATACTTGTGCTGACGGCGTGCTCGAAGGAGCCCGGCCCGACCGCGGCGGCGACACGCACGCCGATCCCGAGTGCGGTGTCGACCACTGTCAGCCCGACGAGTTCGAAAGCACCGCAAAACAATCCAGGAACTCCCCAAGCCGTAGAGATAGGCAAGCCCAAACCCATCGAACCCGCCCAGCCCGCCGCTCAGCCACCGACGGCACCCGGCGGCACCGACAACTGCGGTGACCAATGCGGCATAACTCCAGGCGGCACCGACAATTGCGGTCCCGGGCAATGCGGCAACCCACCCGGCGGTACCGACAACTGCGGTCCCGGCCAGTGCGGCGAAGGACCCACGGACCAATGCGGCCCGGTTTCCTGCGGAAAGCCCGGTCCCACAGACGGTTACGTGAAATGCACCGATAAGATCAACTACGCGGGCGACCCACGGTCGAACGCCGAGATCAACACCATCGGCGAAAAGACCGGCAGCTGCCCGGAGCCCATCCGGCCCACCGTCACGGCGACGCCGACCCCAACGCCCACGGCGACCACGTCACCGAGCCCGGCGGCAACGACCGTCACCACCTCACCGGCGAAGTAACGTCGACCGACGCCCAGCTGCTGCACCGTCGCAAACCGGCTGCCCACCGCCACCGGCTACGTGGTGACCGAAACGCGTTGGCTACACCCGGCTTTCGCCGAGGCCCACCATCCACTCCGCTCGGTCGAGCCAAACAGGCTGCACCACAACGAGAGTTAGAATCTCTAACTCTCGTTATTGACACTCACATCTTGCGGTTATAGGTTCTAACTAAGTCGAGAGATGCTAACTCGAACCGAAACCAACTCTGATGAGGAGAGCAGCCATGCCGAACTCGCCACTCCGCCGCCGCACCACCCAGGCCCTGATCACCCTGGCCGCCACGGCCGCGCTGACTTCCGTCACCGCATGTGGCAGCGACACCGAGCCAACTCAGCCCCCGACACCCGCCGCGCAAGCGTCCCCAGCTGAACTCACCTGCGAAGGGCAAGGCATCGACGCCAAGGCCCCCATCCACTACCGCACCGAAACGCTGATCAACGCACCGCTGGACACCATCTGGAACCTGCAGACCGACGTGGAACGCTGGCCGTCCTGGCAGCAGCCGGTTCTCACCAACAAGCGCCTGGATTCCGGTCCCCTGCAAGCAGGTTCCCCCTTCCAATGGACCACCCCCGCCCCGGCAACGGCCACCACCCCCGCAACCACCTTGACCATCACCTCCACCGTCCAGCAGCTCGCGCAAAACAAGTGCATCCGCTGGAGCGGCCCCGCGGTCGGCGACGGCCTGCACATCGAAGGCGGCATTCACGTCTGGACCTTCACCAAGGTCGACGGCGGCGTCCTGGTGCGCACCGAGGAGAACTGGAACGGCACGCAGGTCGAAGCCGACGTCCCCACCTCCACCGCCTTCCTCGGCGCAGGCCTGGAAGCCTGGCTGAAGGACCTGAAGGCCACCGCCGAAGCCAAGCGTTGAAGCCGATCACCCAGCGCACCAACGGCATTGACACCCCGCGGTGCCGAACAACGCAGGGACTATCGAGTCAAGCGTTCGAAAGTCGTTCCGAGCCCGAGGAACAGGGCGGTGAGGTCATCGATGAGGGCTTCGCGGCCCGCGGGCACGCTGTCGGTGAGCACGGCCGTCATGGTCGCGGCGAATCCGCCGAGCGCGAATTGCGCGGTGATCCGCACCGGACGGGAACCGGCGTCTTCACCGCGCCAGACCGCAGGCGAATGCCGGGCGAGCAGCCCGGCGAATCGGCGGACCTCATCGCTGAACCGGGGACCGAGCAGCGGCGAGGTGATCGGTTCCATGAGCAACACCCGCCCTTTGCGCGGGTCGTCGAGCAACAGGTCCACCATCTCGGTGAGCACCGCGCGGATGCGCAGCGACGGGCGCCGTGGGGCCGTGACCATCGCTTGCACGGCACGCTCTTCGGCTTCCTCGATCAACTGATCGAACACCGCAAGCTGAAGCGCGTCGAGATCCGCGAAACTCTCGTAGAAGTAGCGCGGCGCAACACCGGAGTGCTCGAGCACCTTGCGCACGGTGATCGGCGCGAGCTCGGGGGTGCCCATGATCTGCAGCCCGGCCTCCAGCAGCCGTTCGCGGCGGTTCGTGACCCTGTCCGCCGAGGTCAGGCCCGCATAGATGCGTCCTGCCTGCACATCCGCGACGTCCTTGTGAGCACCCACACAACCATCTTGACACATGTGTTTCCAGATACCCTATGCTCATCTGGAAACAGACCGTGACAGATGGGCGCAGCACCCCGAACAGCAGCGCCGATGAGCAGATCAAGGGGGACCGCCCATGACCGACATCGCGTCCGACGACGTCACCAGCCGCGATCGGCACGCCGCGACACTGCCGCCGCATCACGACCACTGCTATGTCTGCGGCCCACACAACCCGGCGAGCACTGGCGTCTCCTTCCGGCACATCGATGACCGCCTCGTCGGCGCGGTCACCCTCGACCAGCGACACCAGGGCGTTCCCGGCCTCGCGCACGGCGGCGCCATTGCCGCCCTCCTCGACGAGACCGCCGGCTCGCTGCTGATCCAGCACGGGTTGCGGTTCGTCACCGCACGACTCGATGTCGAATACGTGGCACCGGTCCACATCGGCGTGCCGCTCACCCTCACCGCACACCTCGACAAACAGGAAGGCCGAAAGCACACCGTGCTCACCGAATTGCGTGACGGTGACACCCTTTTGGCGGTCGGCCGCGCACTGTTCGTCACCGTGTCGCCAGAACACTTCAGCGCCCGCGGCATACGCGACGACGCATTCCCCGCATTCCACGCCTGACCGCGGAATCCGCTGCGGCCCATCACTAGGAGCGGCCGGGGACCACCAATCCGGTTTCGTAGGCGACCACTACCGCTTGGGCGCGACTGGTGAGGTCGAGTTTGTGCATCACGCGGTAGAGGTGGGTCTTGACGGTGCCGTTGCTCAGGCAGAGGTGGGCGGCGATTTCGGTGTTGGAGATGCCGGTACCGACCAGGCGGAGCACTTCGACCTCGCGGGCGGTGAGGGTGCCGAGGTCGGGGTGCGGCTTCTCGCGCGCGACGGTGCGGTCGGCGTATTCCTCGATCAGCCTGCGGGTGATGGTGGGTGCGATGAGCATGTCGCCGGTGGCGACCGCGTGGATGGCGGCCAAGACCTGTTCGGGCGAGGCGTCTTTCAGGAGAAAGCCGGAAGCACCCAGGCGGAGTGCGGTGTAGACGTACTCGTCGAGGTCGTAGGTGGTGAGGATGAGCACCCGTGGCGGGCGCGGGGCGTGCGTGGCGAGGATGCGCTCGGTGGCGGTGATGCCGTCCATGCCGGGCATCCGAATGTCCATCAGGACCACGTCCGGCCGTTGGCGCACAACAAGTGCGACCGCTTCGTCGCCGGTGCCCGCCTCGCCCGCCACGTCGAGCTGCGGGCTGCTGCGGATCAACGCGGCAAGGCCGCCGCGGACGAGGGGTTGATCGTCAACTACCAGGACGCTGATCATCGAGCCGTCCATCGCCGACTGGTCGAGGCTGCCGATCCGCGGGCGGTTCATCGGCGTTCGACATCGGCAATGTCAGCATGACCCGAAACCCCTTCTGCGGCAAGGCACCTGCGGTCAGCGTACCCCCGTACAGTTTGGCCCGCTCCCGCATCCCGATCAACCCTTGTCCCCCGGCCGCCGAGCCGACACCGCGTACGACACCCGACCCGTTGTCGACCACTTCCACCACCACATCGTCGACCCGATAGGTGATCGTCACCCTAACATGGGCGCTACCAGCATGTTTGAGCACGTTGGTGAGCGATTCCTGGACAATTCGATAGATGCACAGCTCAGGGCCGGGCGCCAACCGGCGGACCGTGCCGGTGACGGTCTTGGTGACCGGCACCCCTGCCGCGGTGACGTTGTCCACCAGTTCGTCGAGCCGATCGACACCCAGATCCGGCTCGACGAGCGGCACGGCCTGCGGGCGATCGGGATCGACGCGAAGCAGAGTCAGCAGCCGCCGCATGTCTTCGAGCGCCTTACCGCTCGCGTCGCTGATGGCCTGCACCGCCGAGTATGCGGTGCTCGGATCGGTATGGAAGACATAGCGAGCCAGGCCTGCCTGAATCGAGATCGCCGACATGTGATGGGCGACAACATCATGCAGCTCGCGCGCCAACCGGACCCGCTCCTCGACGACCGCGCGCCGCGCTCGCGCGATCCGGTCCCGATCGAGCTGCTCGGTCAGCTCGGCCAGTCTTTCGTTGCGCGCCACCAGCAACCGCCGGACGTTGCCGAGCATCCATGCCGTGAGACTGAACTGTGGCGCCAGCACCAGGATCATCCACAGCGCCATCTCGCCGGTCACCTGCGCGGCGAAGATCTGTGCGAGCGTATGCGTCACCGCGGCGGGCACCGACCGGCTCGGCGGGTAGCGGGCGGCGACCGTATACAACGCGAGAAGTACACCGGCGCCGTTCAACGCCTCCCAATATCCCGCCGCGGCAAAGGCGGCCATCCCGGTGCAACACAGGACGAAGACCGCGATGGGCGCGCGGTTCCGGAATACCACCGGCAGATTGGACAGCACGATCAACGCGGCGCCGAGCAGATCGAGCTGCTTGAGCCCCGAGGCGTAATTGCTGTGCGCCGCAAGCAAAGCGACACCGGTGATGACGAACGGACCGCCGATGTCCCGGATATGCGGTAGCGCCACACTCCAGCGCTGTGCCAACGCGACCACCGTCCCCACTCGCCCACCATATTCCGGCGCGCACGAGCAGTCATCCACTCGCGGTGCACCTTTGCCTACCACCAGGGTTGACCCCGCGTACCGGCACTGCCGTACAGGTCGCCAGGAAAGACAACTCTCACCGGATGTCCCGAATCGCCCTTCCTCGTAACTTCACAGGGGTACGGCGGTGCCGAACACCGACCTTCCCCCTGCATCGCACCGTCGACGCCGGATGCGCCTCGTCCACTTGCCCTTCCGTCACCGACAAGCCCGAATGAGAGGCCGCAGTGCACACACAGCTGTACCCACTGGACACGCTCACCGAACGCCAGCGCCAGGTCGCCGAGCTGGTCGCGACCGGACTCACGAACCGCATGGTCGCCAAGCAGCTCGAGCTCTCCGAATGGACGGTCGTCAACCATCTCCGTCAGGTGATGGTGAAACTCGACTGCCCGTCCCGCCTGCACGTCGCCCTGATCATGATGCGGGACAAGAACTCCGCCGCCGACGCAGCGGCCAGCTCATAACCGCTGGTCAGTGCGCGGCTCGGTCGGCGAGCAGCGCGCGGGTGATCTCGACGAAACGATCCTCGGAAACCTGCTGCGCCCCTTCGGCGTTGATGAGAATGCCGCTCGGATAGATGCCGCGCAGCACGTCGGGGCCGCCGGTCGCGGTGTCGTCGTCGGCGGCGTCGACCAGTGCCTCGACGGCGATGCGCAGCGCCGTGTCCTCGTCGATGCCGCGGGTATGGGTCTTCTTCAGCGACGATTTCGCGAAGAGGGAGCCGGAGCCGACGGCGGCGTAGCCGAATCGTTCCTCGCTGCGACCGCCGACGACATCGTAGGAGAGAATCCGGCCCGCTTTGTCCGGGTCGATGGCGTCGACGTCGTAGCCGACCAGCAGGGGCACGACCGCCATGTCCTGCATGGCGGCGGGGAGGTTGTCGCGCACCATCTTCGACAGCTTGTTGGCCTTGCCCTCGAAGGTCAGCGTCACGCCCTCGATCTTCTCGTAATGCTCGAGTTCGACCGCGAACAGGCGGAGCAGCTCGACCGCCATCCCCACGGTGCCCGCGAAACCGGCCGCCGAGTAAGTGTCGGTGATGAAGACCTTCTCCATGTCGCGGCTGGCGACCAGGTGACCCATGGTGCCGCGGCGGTCGCCGACGAGCAGGACGCCGCCGCGATAGGTGAGGGCCACGATCGTGGTCCCGTGCGGCGCGATGTCCTCGTGCGCGGTCCCGGCGCCGAAATCGGTCGGCGGCAGCAGCTCGGGCGCGTGCCTGCGCAGGTATTCGGAGAAGGAGGACGACGAGTAGTCCTCGTCGAATTCATCCACCATCGCAGCCCTACTTCCACGCCCATGATCATCAAACTGGTAGTCGACAGTACCCGTTCGATGGGGAGCGTCGCCGCCCGCCACCGGCCTGGTGGCGCGAATATCCAAGACGACCGGGCCGCCGGTGGCGAAGAATTTGCCGCATGGCTGATACGACTGTTTCTCCCGCCGACCGCTATCGTGCGCTGTCGGCGACCTTCACCGGCAAGGTCGGCGCGGTGCCAGCGGACCGCTGGGACGCCGACTCGCCCTGTGCCGGGTGGACCGCGCGCGATGTGGTGCGTCACGTCATCGACACCGAACGCGAGATGGTCAAGGTGGTCGGGCTCGAATTGGATCCTGGGCCGTCGGTCGACGACGATCCGGCCGCGGCATGGACGGCAGTCTGCAGCTCCATGCAGCGCATTCTCGACGACCCTGCCCTCGCCACCCGCGAGTACGACGGACATTTCGGT
This sequence comes from Nocardia sp. NPDC049149, assembly GCF_043197455.1. Classification (NCBI taxonomy): domain Bacteria; kingdom Bacillati; phylum Actinomycetota; class Actinomycetes; order Mycobacteriales; family Nocardiaceae; genus Nocardia; species Nocardia sp. NPDC049149. The sequence goes on along the minus strand of NZ_JBICTD010000004.1, from coordinate 314,725 downwards.
CGCACGACGCTGGCGGCCACGATCGACCGCTTCTACTGCTTCGATCTCGTCGTGCACGGCTGGGATCTGGCCGCCGCGACAGAAACCGACACCCATATTCCGGAGGACGAGCTCACGTGGGCGGTGCAAGTCGCCCATTCGCTGGGCGACTCGCTCCGCATGCCCGGCGTCTGCGGGCCGGAACTCGACGCGCCCGAGGGCGCCGACGAGCAGACCAGGATGCTGGCCTATCTCGGTCGAGCCAACTGATCACAGGAGACTGCTCAGAATCCTCCCTATCCGGTGCATCATTTCCGGCCGGTCGAAATCGCCGTGCGAGCAGTCGACCTCGAGCACGTCGATGCGTCCGGTGATGTGGGGGCGCCAGGCTTGCACCAAATCGTCCTTGGCGTCAGGGGTTCGGTTGCCGTCCTCGTCCATGGCGGCGGCGAAGAGGGTCGCGTCGCCGTTGTGAGACGGGGAGGTGTAGCCGTCGAGAAGCGTGCTGTTGTTGATCAGCACCTTCGTCGCTTGCTGCACCAGGTTCTGGATGACCGGTGACTCGAGCTGCTCGCCGAATCTGCTTGCGGCCCAGTCGCGGATGCCTGCCATCGCCTGCTCTTCGGAGATGTCGGGTTCGTCGGCCGCTGCCACCGGCGGCTTGCTGTCCATGATGCCGAGGAAGGCGACTTCCTTTCCCTGCCTGGCGAGTTCGCAGGCCATCGCGTGCGCGACGATGCCACCGTAGGACCAGCCGAGCAGGAAGTAGGGGCCGTCGCCCTGGACGGTGCGGATGCGGTCGAGGTAGTCGGTCACCATCTCGTCGAAGGATTCGGCCACCGGGCCGCCGTCCAATCCGCGGGACTGGATGGCGAAGACCGGGCGGTCGGGCAGGTGCGGGCCGAGCTGCTGATAGAACCAGCCGAGACCGCCGCCGGGGTGCAGGCACCACAGTGGCTGCTTCGAGCCGGAACTCTTCAGCGCCAGCACCGGGTCGAAATCCGTACCGGCGGTGGCGCCTTCGTCGAGGCGCGGCACCAATTGGGCGACGGTCGGTGCGTCGAACACCAGCCGGACCGGGACCTCGACCCCGAGGGTCGCGCGGATCCTGCTGGTGAGGCGGGTCGCCAGCAGCGAGTGGCCGCCGAGGGCGAAGAAGTCGTCATCGATACCGACGCGGCCGACCCCGAGTATTTCGGCGAACAGATCGGCCATGGCCTTTTCCCGATCCGTGCGCGGGGCCCGATATTCCTTGGTGGACAACAGCTCTGGATCCGGCAATGCGGCACGGTCGAGTTTGCCGTTCGCGGTCAACGGCACCGCATCGATCACGAGTACGCTCGCGGGCACCATGAATTCGGGCAGCCGGTCGGCCGCCCACCGGCGTACCTCGGCGGCAAGCACTCCGGCTTGGGGGTTGTTGGCGTAGGCCGTGGGTTCGTCGGCAATGGTGGTGGCGTACACGTCGGTCAGTGGCCGTCCGTCGCTGGCCGCGGCATCGAGGAAGACGGCGTCCATGTGGCCGGGTTGCGGTGACCAGGTGACCGCCGTGCGGTATCCGAGACCCGCGCCGAGCTCGTGCAGGTCCTCCGGCAGCAGACCGATACCCGCACGAGTCTCTGCGTCGAGCAGTCCCTCGAAACCCGCTGCGAGCGAGCCACCTTCGCGCCCGGCAGGAACGGGCTGACCGTTGCGGATCTGCTGTGCCGCAGCGATCTCGCCGGTCAAGCCGGCGTGCGGGATGCCAGCGATCCGCACCCCGTCGGGATGACGGTCCCGCAAGAGCAAGCGCAACCAATCACGGCTGTGGAAATCGACTTTCGGCGTATCGGCAACCGACAGCGGCGTCGTCGGGGCCTTGTACAGGACCACGTCGTAGCGGTACCGGGTCAACTCGTTGACCGAGCGCCCGCGTTTGAGCTCGATGTCCACCGCGTCGAACCCACTCTCCCCTGCCACCGCCACGAAGTATTCCGGCGCAAGCAGCAGCTCCTGCTCCGCCGAAATGTCGCGGCGCACGCGATCCCCGACCGCCGCAGGATCGTCACCACCGTTGCGGGTGACCTGCACCGCGGTCGTGAACTCCCCCAGCAGTGCAAGATTGCGCACGTCGCCGAGGAACACCGCACCGCCAGGGGCCAGCACCCGCAGAACCTTTTCGAGGACCTTGCGCAGATAGGTCTGGCTGGGGAAGTACTGGATCACCGAGTTCAACACCACTGTGTCGAAATGACATTCGGGCAATCCGTCGGCATCGTCGGCCGACTGGGCGCGCAAGAACACCCGATCAGCCCAGCCTGCATCGAGCTCCGCGACCTGCCGCCGGAGCTTGGCGATGGTCTCCGGCGAAAGGTCCGTCGCCCAGTACTCGGCGCAGTCGGGGACCAACTGCGACATCAGCAAGCCCGACCCGACGCCGATCTCGAGCACCCGCTGCGGGTGCAACCCGCGGATCCGATCGACGGTGGCCGAGCGCCACTCGCGCATCTGCTCGAGCGGGATAGGCGCTCCGGTGTAACTGCTGTTCCAGCCGCCGAAATCACTGACCAGTTCGACCGGGCGTGCCTCCCCGTCCACGCCGCTATCGCCGTTGCCCGCACCGGAATACAGGTCGTCGTAGATCCGCTGCCACTGCCCGACCAGTTCGTCCTCGCCGACGGCGGGCCCCGACCGATCGGCAACGACGTATCCGACGAGTTGCTTGCCACCGGTGCCGGTGTCGCGGGCCAGCACCACCGCCTGCGCGACCGAAGGATGCTGCGCAAGCACCGTTTCGACCTCACCCGGCTCGACCCGGAATCCGCGGATCTTCACCTGATCATCGACTCGACCGGCGAACTCCAGTACCCCTGCCGATGTCCAGCGCACCACGTCGCCCGTCCGATACAACCTGCCGCCTATGGGGTCGAACGGATCGGCGACGAACCGCGCCGCGGTCAATCCCGACCGACCGTGATAGCCGCGCGCCAATTGTGCACCGGCCACGTACAACTCACCGGCGACCCCTATCGGCACCGGCTTCAGCCACGAATCCAAGACGTAGGCACGGGTATTGGCGACCGGCGCACCGATCGGCACCACGGTTCCCGCGATCTCGTCGGGCACGACGAACGCCGTGACATCGACCGTCGCCTCGGTCGGCCCGTAGAGGTTGTCGATCCGCACGCCGCGGCAGCTGGCGCGCACCGCCTCGGCCAGTCCCGCGGAGAGCGTGTCCGCGCCGGTGTTCACCTGCGTCAGACTCTGGAACGGAGTGCCGGGCAACGGCTCCAGGTACTCGACCAACGCCGCAAGCAACGGTGGTGTCGCGAACATCTTCGTGACCTGTCGACTCTCGACCACGCGGGTGATCTCGGCCGGATCCGACCGCCGCTCCCCCGCCAGCACCAAGGTGGCACCGCCACACAGCGCAGGCCAGATCTCGTAGGTGGAGGCATCGAAGGCGATCGACGAATGCACGAGTACTCGATCCGCAGGACCGGCCGACCATGCCTGCGCGACCAGGTTCACCACGTTACGATGCGTGATACCAACACCTTTGGGCACACCGGTGGAACCAGACGTGTAAATCATGTAGGCCAAATTCGCCGACCGCGGCAGACAACCTGCGGTCCGATCCGGAGCTTCGGATTCGAGCGCGTCGAGGTAGAGGTGCGGCGTCGCCGAACCCGGCAGGAGGTGCGCGGTAGCAGAGTCGGTTACGAGGACCACAGGGGCGGCATCGCTGAGGACGAAGGTCAACCGATCCGAGGGATAGCTCGGATCGATCGGCAGATACGCACCACCGGCCCGCACAACCGCCAGCAACGCAACGATCAGCTCCGCCGACCGCGGCAACGCCACCGCCACGATGCTGTCCAGGCCAACCCCACGCGAAACCAGCACGCGCGCAAGCCGATCGGCGCGGGCGCCGAGTTCCCCGTAGGACATCTCGGTATCACCGCAGACAACGGCGACCGCATCCGGTGTCGCGTCGACCCGGTCTCTCAGCAGCCCGACCAGCGTGACGTCCGGATCGACCGCGGTCGTGGTCGCATTCCACCGCTGCAACACCAAGTCGCGCTCATCGCTGCCGAGCACATCGATCGATCCCACCGGCGCACCCGGCTGCGCCACTACCTGCCGCAGTATTCGCACCAATCGGTCGGCCATCGCCTCGACGGTGGACCGATCGAACAGATCGGTCGCGTACTCGATGAACGCACTCCACGGATGGCCTGCGGGCGTATCGGCGACATTGAAGAACAAGTCGAACCGTGCCGTCGCCGTCGTCGTGTGGTACGGCTCGAACCCGACGCCCGAGAACTCCAGCGTGGGCAGCGGGTTGTTCTGGAAGGCGAGCGACACCTGGAACAGCGGATGGTGCGCCGCTGAGCGGACGGGGTTGAGCAACTCGACCAGCAACTCGAACGGCGCGTCCTGATTCTCGTACGCGGACAACGCTTTCGACCTGACCTGATCGACGAGGTCGGCGAACGATACCGCAGGCGACACCGTCGCGCGCAGCACCCAGGTGTTGACGAAGAACCCGATCAGGTCGGTCAGCGCCTCGTCGGTGCGACCGGCGATCGGCGCGCCGATCGGAAGATCCTCCCCCGCACCGAGTTTGCAAAGCAGCACCGCCAACGCCGACTGCAGCACCATCGACACCGTCGCGCCCGCGCGACCCGCCAGCTGTTCCACCGCAGCCCGGGTCTCGGCATCGATGCCGAACATCACCATGTCCCCGCGATAGCTCGCCACCCGCGGCCGCGGCCGATCGGTCGGCAGCCGCAGTTGTTCGGGGAGGCCGTCGAGTTCGGCACGCCAGTAGTCGAATTGGCGGGACAACGCGCTGCCGGGGTCGCTCTGTGCGCCGAGCAGATCCTGCTGCCACAACGTGTAGTCCACATACTGCACCGGGAGCGGCGCCCACGCGGGCTCGCGGTGTGCCACGCGGGCCGTGTAGGCGATGGCGAGGTCGCGCAACAACGGCGTCATCGACCAGCCGTCCCCGGCAATGTGGTGCATCAACAACACCAGCACGCAGTCGTCCGCGCTGCTGCGCACCACCGTGACCCGAATCGGGATCTGCGTCGACAGGTCGAAGCCGTAGCGCACTGCCTCGGTGACCGCCGCATCCACCGCCGCGGGCGCCACGTCGGTGATATGCACCGGCACTTCGACATTCGCGGCAGCGACGACCTGTTGTGCAGGAACGCCGTCGACTTCGACGAAGACGGTGCGCAAACTCTCGTGCCTGGCGACGACATCGCCGATCGCCGCACTCAAGGCCGCAACGTCGACCCCGTGCAGCCGCACCGCCAACGGGATGTTGTAGGTGGCGGAGGGCCCTTCCAGGCGATGGATGAACCACAACCGTCGCTGCGCGTACGACAGCGGCAGCACGTCCGGCCGTTGCCGAACCAACAGCGCGGGCCGCACCTGCACGTCGGCGTCGAGGCGGGTCACCAACTGCGCCACCGTCGGCGCATCGAAGACCGTGCGAATCGGCACCTCGACACCGAGCTCCACCCGGATCCGGCTGATCAGGCGCGTCGCCAACAACGAATGGCCGCCCAGCTCGAAGAAGCTGTCGTCGACGCCGACCCGCTCGTGTCCGAGGACTTCGCCGAACAGCTCCGCCACGACCCGCTCCCGAGCCGTGCCCGGCGCCCGATACCGCGCCGACGACACCAGCTCGGGCACCGGCAGGGCGGCACGGTCGAGCTTGCCGTTCACGGTCAATGGCACGCCCGCGATCACCAGCACCACCGTCGGCACCATGAACTCGGGCAGGTGCTGGGCGGCGAAGTCCCTGACCTGTCCGCCCTCGAGCTCGGCAGCGCCGGTGCGGTCGGCGACCACATACCCGATCAGCTGCTTACCGCCGACCGCGGTTGCCCGCGCCACCACGACGGCCTGGGTCACCGAAGGGTGTTTGGCCAGTACCGCTTCCACCTCACCGAGCTCGATCCGGAAGCCACGGATCTTCACCTGATCGTCGACGCGGCCGACGAACTCCACGTCCCCGGAGCCGTTCCAGCGCACCACATCACCGGTCCGATACAGCCGACCGCCGGCTGGATCGAACGGATCGGCCACGAACCGCGCCGCAGTCAACCCGGCCCGACCGTGATAGCCGCGAGCCAACTGCGGACCTGCCAAATACAGCTCACCGGCCACCCCGATCGGCACCGGCCGCAGCCATGAATCCAGCACGAACACCCGCATATTCGCCAATGCCGACCCGATCGGCACCACGTCGCCGTCGAATGCTTCGCCCACCTCGAACGGGCGACAGGTCGCGAACGTTGTTGTCTCGGTTGGCCCGTACACGTTCACGATCCGGGTGCCGGGGCAGGCACGCTGGGCACGACCGAGCGCCTCCGGCGGCAACTCCTCGCCGCCGAACCACACCTCATGAAGCCTGGCGATGGCGTCCGGGCACTGCTCGACGAACAGCTCGAACAACCGGGTAGTCAGGAAGGCAGCGCTGACGTTGTTGTGCACCATCAACCGGCTCAGCGCCGCGATGCCGGCGCGCTCCTGTGGGGCAACGACTACTCGACCCCCGCCGAGCAGCGGAACCCAGATCTCGTACGTGGAGGCATCGAAGGCGACCGAGGAATGCATCAAGACCGCGCCGTGCCCGCCATCGCGCCACGCAGGCTGAGCAGCAAACGCCACCACGTTGCGATGACTGACCGCAACACCTTTGGGCGCACCGGTGGAACCAGACGTGTAGATCACATACGCCAAGTCCTGTGGGAACACAGTGGCGAGCCGATCGACGTCTCCCTCGTCATGGCCCTCGACGGCCCCGACGGTATCCAGGTAGAGATGCGGTATTGCGTTCTGCGGCAACGTCTCCGCGGTGGCGTGCTCGGTAACGACGACGACCGGCGCGGCATCGGTCATGATCAGCGCCAACCGCTCCGAGGGATACGTCGGATCGATCGGCAGATATGCGCCACCGGCCTGCAACACCGCGAGCAAAGCCGTGACGAGCTCGGCGGACCTCGGCAAGGCAACGGCGACCACCGTGTCAGGGCCGACTCCATACGAGACCAGCACGTGCGCAAGATGATTGGCCCGCGCATCGAGATCCCGGTAGGTGAGCTCCGTGTCCGCGCAGACGACCGCCACCGCATCCGGAGTCGCGATCACTCGAGTTCGGAACTGCTCAATGATGGTGGTATCAGGCACCTGCGCCGTGGCGCCGTGCCCCCGGCGCAGCACCGTCTCGCGTTCGTCACCGAGCAGATCGATCGACCGCACCAGGACATCCGCGTCGGAGACCACCTGCTGCAGTATCCGTACCAGTCGCGCCGCCATGGCCTCGACCGCGGACCGTTCGAAGGCATCGGTCCGGTATTCGAGGTGCAGCGTCAACGCGGGCGTGGCATTGGCGACCACCGTCAGGGGATAGTGCGAGGGCGTATCCGGATGCAGGTCGGTGATGGCGAGGCCGCCTGTGGTGGCGGCCGCACCAATGCCCGTCTGGTCGACGGGATAGGACTCGAACCCGATCAGGGTGTCGAACAAGGCATTCAGGCCGAGTGCCTGATGGATGTCGGTCAACCCGATGTGGTGGTAGTCCAGCAGCGCGACCTGACGCGCCTGCACGCCGCGCAACACGTCGGCGACGGTGTCGCTCGGGCCGAACCGCACGCGCACCGGGACGGTGTTGATGAACAAGCCGACCATCGCATCCACGCCAGGTATTCCTGGGGGCCGCCCCGACACGGTCGCGCCGGCGATCACGTCGTCGCGGCCGGTCGATGCGGCGAGCAGAATTCCCCAACTGCCTTGCACCACAGTGTTCGTGGTGATGCCGAGCGCCGCGGCTCGTATGCTCAGCGCCGAGGCGGTTTCCGGTGGGAGCGGCACCGTGACGCGCTCGACCGCTGCCGTCTCGGCGACGGCAGCGCCGGTGTTTCCGGCGAGCAGAGTCGGTTCGACAACGCCTTCGAGCTCTCGTGCCCAAGCCTGGATCGCGGCGTGTGCATCCTGCCGGGACAACCACTTCAGGAAGTCCTGGTAGGCAGGCGGTTGCGGCAACTCCGCAGACCCACCACCAGAGCTGTAGAGCGAGAACAGGTCCCGGATCAGTAGCGGCAGCGACCAGCCGTCCATCACTACGTGGTGGGCGGTCAGCACCAATTTGGCGCTGTGTCCGGTCATCGGCACCAGCGTCAACCGCAACAACGGCGGAACCGCCATGTCGAAGTGCGTGTTCTTGTCCTCGACAAGCAACCGCGCCAAGGCACCGTCACGGTCCGCCTCACTCAGACCACGCAGATCCGCTACCCGCCATGGCAATTCGACGCTGTCGAGAACGACCTGCACCGACTCACCTCGGGCGCTGACAGCAAAGCCTGTCCGCAGATTCGCATACCGATCGAGCAAGCCTTGACCGGCCGCGCGCATCCGTACCGGATCTACGTCCCCGGCCAACCCGAAGACGACCTGCATGTGATAGGCGTCGAACCCCGAGGCCGCCATCGCCTGATGGAACAACAACCCGGACTGCATCGACGTCAACGGCCACACGTCCGCCAGTCCCGGATATCTGGTCTCCAACGCCTCGATCTCGGCCTGGTCCACCGCAACGAACGGCAAGTCCGACGGCGTCAGACCGCCCGCATCCGCTGTCACGGCATGCGTGGCCAAGCCCACCGCAGCGGCTCGCCACAGGTCGGCCAGCTCTTGTATCTCGTCCTCCGCCAACACCCCCGCCGGCGCGGCGAACACCGCCTGCAGCACGGGACCCGCGCCGGTGTCGATCACCATCGTGTTCACGTCGAGCACGGCGATCGCAGGCCGCTCGGCCATGGCCGGATCCAGCGGCGTGATCAGCTGTTCGGCATCCACCGCGGGCGTCCACCCTGCACCGCGCAGCCGTTGCGGCAGCAGGTCTGTCGAGGTGAACCTGCCGAGGTAGTTGAAGCCGATCTGTCCCGCCGAAAACCGTTCCAGCACAGCGGACGTGTCGGGATCGAGGTAGCGGAGCAACCCGTAGCCGATGCCCTTGTCCGGCACCGCACGCAACTGCTCTTTCACTGATTTGAACAAAACACCAGCGGCCGGACCACCCGCGCACAGCTGATCCCACTGAGCGTCGTTCGCGCACAACCGCACCGGGAACATGCTCGTGAACCAGCCGACAGTGCTGGACAAGTCCGCACCGGGGACCGTGTCTTCTTCGCGCCCATGGCCTTCCAACCGGATCAACACCGAGTCTTCGGCCGAACCCTGGTCGCGGCGACGGCGGGTCACGGCGGCGGCCAAGGCAGCGAGCAACCCGTCTTCGACACCACCGCGGAACACCGCGGGCAACGTGGTCAGCAGCGCCTCGGTGAGCTGCACCGGAATCTGCACTTGGACATGGCCAACGGTGGCCATGACGTCGACCACTGGGTCCAATGCTCGGCGACCGAGGATCGGATCGGGCCCGTCGAGGACCGATCGCCACCACGACAACTCCGCGGCCCGCTCCGGGCGAGCCGCTTGTTCGACCAATCCGTGGGCCCAGCGCCGCATCGAGGTGCCTGCCGACGGGAACACCGGAGACACACCCGCGGCCACTCCCTGCCAGGCGGAAGCCAAGTCGGGCAACAGGATTCGCCACGAGACGTCGTCGACCACCAGATGATGCGCCACGAACGACAACCAACCAGGCCGCCCTGGACCGGCGTCGAACCACACGAACTGCACCATCACGCCAGCAGCTGGGACCATCCGACCGACCGCAGCACCTACCTGCGAAACAATCACCTCGGCCCGGTCCTCTGCATGCGGTTCGAAGGCGGCGATGTCGACGCGGTGCAGCAGTGCGTCCACGTCCAACGCGCCCGGCGGCGCTACCTCGAGCCCTGCCCCGCGCTCGTCGTCGACGAGCCGCGACCGCAACACATCATGCCGATCAACGACCGCCGTCAGCGTGGCCACCAGCCCTGCCCGATCGATACCCACCGGCAGATCCAACAGCAACGACTGCGTGAAACTATCGAAACCAGCGCCGAGGTCACGGACAAACCGCGCCACCGGCAACAACGGCAACCAACCCACACCACCACCGGCCAACTCCGCCAACACCGGATCCGCTACTTCACGAGTAAGCGCCACCGCCGCCAACGCAGCCGCCGTCCGATACTCGAAAACCTCCCGAGGACTGACCTCGACACCCAACTCCCGCGCCCGCGAAACGACTTGAATCGAACGAATACTGTCGCCACCCAACTCGAAGAAACTGTCATCGACCCCCACCCGATCCAACCCGAGCACCTCGGCGAAAACTCCCGCCAACACCTGCTCTTGGTCCGTGCGCGGCGCCCGGTACTCCATCGACGAGCTCAACTCCGGCTCCGGCAACCCCCGACGATCGAGCTTTCCGCTCGCGGTCAGCGGGACCGAGTCGATGACCATCACCACGGCGGGCACCATGAAGTCGGGCAACCGCTCTGCCGCGAATCGGCGCACGTCTCCCCCGTCGAGCTGCCCCACGTTCGGAGTTTCGTCAATGACCACGTATCCGACCAGCTGCTTACTTGCGCTCCCGGTCTCATGCGCCACCACTACCGCCTGCGCGACCGAAGGATGCTGCGCCAGGACGGTTTCCACCTCGCCGGGCTCGACCCGGAAGCCGCGGATCTTCACCTGGTCGTCGACGCGGCCGACGAATTCCAGCTGCCCAGAACTGTTCCAGCGCACCACATCACCGGTGCGATACAACCGGCCACCGGCCGGGTCGAACGGATCGGCCACGAACCGCGCCGCGGTCAATCCAGGCCTTCCGCGATAGCCGCGCGCCAATTGCCTACTGGCCACATACAACTCGCCTGCCAGCCCAACCGGCACCGGTGTCAGCCACGGATCCAACACGTAGGCGCGGGTATTGGCGACCGGCGCACCGATCGGCACCACCGGGCCGGTCGCCACGCCGGGCACCGGGAAGGCCGTCACATCAACCGTCGCCTCGGTGGGCCCGTAGAGATTGTCGACCCGGACGCCGCCGCAGCTGTCTTGCAAGGCACGCACCAACCCGGCGGTGAGGCTGTCTGCCCCGGTATTCACCTGCGTCAGGCTCCGGAAAGGCTTCCCCGGCAACGACTCGACGTACGTCACCAGCGCCGACAGCAAGGGTGGGGTGGCGAACATCTTCGTCACCGGGCAGCTCTCGACCAGTTGGGCGATCTCGGCCAGATCCGACCGTGGTTCGCGGGCCAGCACCAAGGTCGCCCCGCCGCACAACGCGGGCCAGATCTCATAGGTGGAGGCGTCGAAGGCAATCGAGGAATGCACGAGCACCCGGTCCTCGGGACTGGTCACCCAGGCCTGCGCGACCAGGTTCACCACGTTGCGATGGGTGATGGCAACGCCTTTGGGCACGCCGGTCGAACCGGAGGTGTAGATCACGTACGCCACATTCTGCGGCACGACACCACGTTTCCGGCCGTCCCGCGCATCGGTGCCGTCGAGCGCCGCGATTACCTCGGGTGAGTCCAGATACAGCGACGACGTCGAGATATCAGGCAGCAGGCGCGCAGTCACCGAATCCGTCACGACAACGACCGGAGCGGCGTCGGTCAGGACGAACTCCACTCGGTCCGAGGAGTACGCCGGATCGATCGGCAGATACCCGCCGCCCGCCTTCCACACACCGAGCAGCGCAACAACCAGCTCCACCGACCTCGGCAATGCCACCGCGACAACACCATCCGGGCCTACGCCCCGCGAGATCAAGACCCAGGCGAGCCGCTCGGCGCGCGCATCGAGTTCCCGATAGGACACCTCGAGGTCGCCGCAGACGACGGCGACCGCATCCGGAGTCCGCGCCACTCGAGCCTCGAACAGCTCGACCATGGTGCCGTCCGGTACCGCAACGGCGGTCTCGTTCCAGCGATGCAGCACCGACGCACGTTCCTCGGCCCCGAGCAGATCCATCGACCGCACCGGAACATTCGCGTCCGACACCACCTGCTCCAGAATCCGCACCAGTCGCGCCGCCATCGCCTTTACCGCAGGCCGATCGAACACGTCGGTCCGATATTCCAGTCGGAGTTGCAAAGCTGGGGCCGCACCCGCGACCAGGGTCAGCGGGTAATGCGAAGGCGCGTCGGGGCGCAGATCGGCGATGGTGATGCCACTGGCAGTGGCCGCCGTGTCGATGCCGGTGTAGTCGACGGGATAGGACTCGAAGCCGATCAGCGTGTCGAACAAGACATTCAGGCCGATCGCCTGATGGATGTCGATCAGACCGACGTGATGATGGTCGAGCAGCGCGACTTGGTTCGCCTGCACGCTACGCAGCACATCCGCGAGCGTGTCGGCGGGACCGAACCGCACCCGCACCGGGACGGTGTTGATGAACAGGCCGACCATCGCATCGACCTCGGCGATCGCCGGTGGTCGACCCGAGACGGTCGCGCCCGCGACCACATCGTCGCGCCCGGTCGCTTTGGCCAGCAGGATCCCCCACGCGGCCTGCACGACGGTGTTCACCGTGATCGCGAGCTCGCCTGCGCGCCGGTTGAGTGCCGAGGCCGTTGCAGCGGCCAGCGCCACCTCGACCTGCTCCACTCCGGCAGCACCGGCACCGCCGGTCTGGCCTGCGAGCAACGTGGGTTCCCGCAGGCCGTGCAATTCGTCGACCCAGGCCTGGACGCCGCGCTGGGAGTCTTGGCGGGACAACCAGGTCAGGAAATCCCGGTAGGCGGGCGCTTGCGGCAATGCCGCACCTGCGTCGCCGGAACCGTAGAGCCGCAACAAATCCCGGATCAACAGCGGCAGCGACCAGCCGTCCATCAGCACGTGGTGGGTGGTGAACAGGAGCTCCGACCGTTGGTCGGTCATCAGCACCAGCGTCAGGCGCAGCAAGGGCGGTACGGCCAGGTCGAAGTGGGCGTTGCGATCCTCGATGAGCAACCGCGCCAAGGTCGCGGCGCGGACGCTATCCTTCAGGTCACGGAGATCCACTATCCGCCACGGCAACTCGACGTCGTCGACGACGACCTGCACCGAGTCGCCGCGGGAACCCGTCGCGAACCCCACTCGCAGATTGGGATATCTGTCCAGCAGGCCTTGACCGGCCGCCCGCATCCGCGCCGGATCCACGCGCCCGGCCAACCCGAACACCACCTGCATGTGATAGGCGTCGAAACCGGACCCGGCCATCACCTGGTGGAACAACAACCCGGACTGCATCGACGTCAACGGCCACACATCCACCAGCCGTGGATATTCGGCTTCGAGCACCTCGATCTCGGACTGGTTCACCTCGACCAACGGCAAGTCCGACGGTGTCAATCCGCCGAAGCCGACCGTCTCGGCATGCGCGGCCAGGCCGACCGCCGCGCTACGCCAGAGGTCGGCCAGCTCGGCCGTCTCGGCCTTCCCCAGTACGCCGGAGGGTCCCGCGAATACGGCTTGCACGACCGGACCTTCGCGGGTGTCGACGACCATCGTGGTGACATCGAGCACCGACAGCGCAGGCATCGCCGGATCCGGAGCCGCGTTCACGCCTGCACCGTCTTCGGTCGGGGTCCAGCCGGTGCCTCGCAGGCGCTGAGGCAACAGGTCTGTCGAGGTGAGGCGGCCCAGATAGTTGAAGCCGATCTGGCCGGTCGAATACTGCTGCAGCACAGCGGCGGTGTCGGGATTGAGGTATCGAAGCATCCCGTAGCCGATGCCCTTGTCCGGCACCGCACGCAGCTGCTCCTTCACAGACTTGACCAACACACCGGCGGCCGCACCACCCGCGCACAGTTGATCCCACTCAATGCCGTTCGCGCACAACCGCACCGGGAACATGCTCGTGAACCAGCCGACGGTGCGCGACAACTCGGCACCGGCAACGGCGTCCTCTTCGCGGCCGTGGCCTTCCAACCGGATCAGCACCGCATCCTGGCATGAATCGTCGGCGTGGCCCGCGCACCGTCCTCGGGTGTGACGCCAACGGTGCACCGCGACAGTCAATGCCGCCAGTAATACGTCCTCGACGCTCCCATGGAATGCGGCGGGCAGGGTGGTCAACAGCGTCTCGGTGAGAGCTGCCGGAATCTCGACGTGTACCTGATCCACTGTTGCCATGACGTCGACGGCAGGATCCAGCGGCCTGGCGCCCAGCATCGGGTCTGGGTTTTCGAGAACTGAACGCCACCATGGCAACTGGTCCACGAGGCGCGCGGCACTGGACTGCTCGGCCAATCCGTGCGCCCAGCGCCGCATCGAGGTGCCCGTCTCGGCGAGTGCCGGTGCGACCCCGACCGACACCGCCTGCCAGGCCGAGGCCAAGTCGGGCAACAGGATTCGCCACGAGACGCCGTCGACCACCAGATGATGCGCCACGAACGACAACCAACCAGGCCGTCCCGGACCGGCATCGAACCACACGAACTGCACCATCACACCGGCCGCAGGCGCCAACCGGGCGACCGCAGCACGGACCTCCGCAGCGATCATCGAGGCACGTGCACTGGACTGCGCGCCGTTGGTGTCTGCGGAACGATGCTGGTACGCAGACACATCCACGCGATGCAGCAGGTCATCGGGATCCACGGCACCGACTGGTGCCACCAGCAGTCCCGCCCCGCGCTCGTCGTCGACGAGCCGCGACCGCAACACATCATGCCGATCAACGACCGCCGTCAGCGTGGCCACCAGCCCTGCCCGATCGATACCCACCGGCAGATCCAACAGCAACGACTGCGTGAAACTATCGAAACCAGCGCCGAGGTCACGGACAAACCGCGCCACCGGCAACAACGGCAACCAACCCACACCACCACCGGCCAACTCCGCCAACACCGGATCCGCTACTTCACGAGTAAGCGCCACCGCCGCCAACGCAGCCGCCGTCCGATACTCGAAAACCTCCCGAGGACTGACCTCGACACCCAACTCCCGCGCCCGCGAAACGACTTGAATCGAACGAATACTGTCGCCACCCAACTCGAAGAAACTGTCATCGACCCCCACCCGATCCAACCCGAGCACCTCGGCGAAAACCGTGGTCAGGGCACGTTCCTCGACGGTCTGCGGTGCCCGATATCGTGCCGATGAGGTGAACTCGGGATCCGGCAGGGCAGCACGATCGAGCTTTCCGTTCGTGGTCAGCGGAAGCGACTCGAGCACTGTCACCACCGCGGGCACCATGTACTCCGGGAGCCGCTCGGCGACGAAGCCGCGCACCTTCCCGCCATCGACGTCCGAGCCGTTGGCGACGACATACGCGACGAGCTGTTTGCCCGCATCGGTGTCACGTGCTACGACAGCGGCCTGCGATACCGAAGGATGCTGTGCCAGCGCGGTTTCGACCTCGCCGGGTTCGATCCGGAAGCCGCGGATCTTGACCTGGTCGTCGACCCGGCCCGCGAATTCCAGCACGCCTGCCGACGTCCAGCGCACCACGTCACCGGTGCGATACAGCCGACCACCGACCGGATCGAACGGATCGGCCACGAACCGCGCCGCCGTCAATCCCGCCCGCCCTTGATAGCCGCGCGCCAACTGCGTTCCGGCTACATACAACTCGCCGGCAACGCCGACCGGAACTGGCTGAAGCCAGGAATTCAACACGAACACCCGGGTATTGGTCACCGGACGCCCGATCGGTACAGCACCCTCGATGCCGGCCTCGGCGTCGTAATCGGTCACACACGCCGTCGTCTCGGTCGGCCCGTAACCGTTCATCACCTGAGCGGCGATGTAGCCCGTATTCAACTTGCGGACAACGCTCGCGGTCAGCTCAGCGCCGCCGACGATGACACGACGCAGCGACCGTAAAGGGCTGCCGGGCAAAGACTCCACGTGATCGACCAACGCCGACAACAACGGTGGCGTGGCGAACATCTTCGTCACCGACCGACGCTCTATCAGACCCGTGATCTCCACCAAATCCGAGCGCTGCTCCCCCGCAACCACCAACGTCGCACCACCACACAACGCAGGCCAAATCTCATAGGTAGAGGCATCGAAAGCGATCGAAGAATGCACCAACACCCGATCCTCGACACCGACAGACCACGCCTGCGCCACCAAATTCACGACGTTACGATGCGTGACACCAACACCTTTCGGCACACCCGTCGACCCAGACGTATAGATCACATACGCCAAATTCTGCGCACGCGGCAGATCGTGCGCACCCGCACCGGCCGCCCCTGCCGTGTCGTGTGCGTCGAGGCACAGGCGCGGCGCCGCCGGGCGCGGCAGCAACGGCGTTGTCTCGGAGTCCGTCACGACGACCACCGGAGCGGCGTCGGTGAGCACAAAGGCCAGCCGATCCGAGGGATACGCCGGGTCGATCGGCAGATACGCCCCGCCCGCCTTCAGCACACCGAGCAAGGCCACGATCAGATCTGCGGACCTCGGCAATGCCACTGCCACCACACCATCCGGGCCGACCCCGCGCGCCACCAGGATCTGTGCGAGCCGGTCCGCCCGGGCATCGAGCTCTCGGTAAGTCAGCTCCACGTCAGCGCACACAACGGCAATCGCGTCCGGTGTCCGAGCGACCTGCGCCTCGAACAACCCGACCAGCGTGCGATCGGATTCCGGCGCGGTCGTGTCGTTCCATCGGCGCACCAGCATGTCGCGCTCGCCGGAATCGAGGACCTCGATCGAGCCCACCGGCAGTTCCGGTCGCGACGCCACCTGCCGCAGCAACCGCACCAGCCGCGCCACCATCGTCTCGACCGTCGACCGGTCGAACAGCTCGGTCGCGTACTCCACGAGCCCACGCCACTCCTGACCGGCCGGAGCGTCGGCGATAGTGAAGAACAAGTCGAACCGTGCGGCCGCAAGCGACACGGGGTACGACTCGAACCGTGCGCCAGGCAGCGCCAGGGTTGGCATGGTGTTGTTCTGGAAGGCCATCGACACCTGGAACAACGGATGGTGCGCCGCCGAACGGACCGGATTCAGCAACTCGACGAGCAGCTCGAACGGTACGTCCTGATTCTCGTACGCGGCCAACGCTTTCGCCCTGACCTGCCCCAAGAGCTCAGCGAACGACGCCGCCTGCGAGACATGGGTGCGAAGCACCCAGGTGTTGACGAAGAACCCGACCAGATCGGTCAGCGCGTCATCGGTACGACCCGCGATCGGCGACCCGATCGGAATGTCTTCCCCTGCACCGAGTTTGCCGAGCAGCACCGCCAGCGCCGACTGCAACACCATCGACACCGTTGCGCCTTCGCCGGCAGCCAATCGTTCGACCGCCGTGCGGATCTCGGGATCGATGCCGAACGTCACCACATCGCCCCGGTAGCTCGCGGCGCGCGGCCGCGGCCGATCCGCCGGCAACGGCACCTGTTCCGGAAGTCCATCGAGTTCACGACGCCAGTACTCGTGTTGCCGGGACAGCACACTGTCGGGGTCGGTCGCCGAACCAAGCAGTTCCCGCTGCCACAGCGTGTAGTCCACGTACTGCACCGGCAGCGGTTCCCATTCCGGCGCACGATGTTCCAGCCTGGCCGCGTACGCGCTCGACAGATCCCGCAGCAACGGCGTCATCGACCAGCCGTCACCGGCGATGTGATGCAGCAGCAACACCACGACACATTCGTCGGCACCGCACCGGAAAACGGTGGCGCGGAGCGGTATTTCCGACAACAGATCGAACCCGTACCGCACCGCTCCGCTCACCGCCGCGGCCAACTCGGCGGATTCCACCTCGGAGACCACTACCGGCACCTCGACGCTGTCGGCATCGATTACGCGCTGGGCAGGCACGCCGTCGGCTTCGACGAACACCGTGCGCAAGCTCTCGTGCCGAGCGACCACATCACCGACCGCGGCAGTCAATACCGCGACATCCACCCCGTGCAGCCGCACCGCCAGCGGGATGTTGAAAGTGGCCGAGGGTCCCTCCAAACGGTGGACGAACCACAACCGCCACTGTGCGAACGACAGCGGAATCAGCTCGGGGCGCTCCCGCACCAGCAACGCCGGACGCAGGCGCGCCCCCTCGTCGAGCCGAGTCACCAACTGCGCGACGGTCTGTGCCTCGAAGATCACCCGGATCGCGACCTCGATCCCCAGCACCGCCCTGATCCGACTGGCCAGCCGGGTCGCCAGCAGCGAGTGGCCGCCGAGCTCGAAGAAGCTGTCGTCGACCCCAACTCGGTCACGCCCGAGGATCTCGGCGAACAACTCGGCCAGCCGCTGTTCCCGCTCGGTGCCCGGCGCACGGTACCGCACGGCGGACCTCAGCTCCGGGACCGGCAATGCCCGGCGATCCAGCTTCCCGTTCGCGGTCAGTGGCACCGCGTCGATCACCACCACCGCGGTCGGCACCAGGAAGTCCGGCAACCGTTCACCGACGAATCGGCGTACCGCAGCACCGTCGAGTTCGGCAGCACCCGCATGCCCGTTGCCGCCGACAGCACGGGTTCGGTCGGTCACCACATACCCGACCAGTTGCTTGCCACCGGTGCCGGTGTCGAACGCGACCACCGCTGCTTGCGACACCGAAGGATGTTGGGCCAGCACCCTTTCGACCTCACCAGGTTCGACACGGAACCCACGGATCTTGACCTGGTCATCGGCGCGGCCGACGAATTCCAGCTGCCCGGAGCTGTTCCAACGCACCACATCACCGGTGCGATACAACCGGCCGCCCGCCGCGTCGAACGGATCGGCCACAAAGCGCGCCGCCGTCAATCCGGGCCGACCGTGATAGCCGCGCGCCAACTGCGTACTGGCCACATACAACTCGCCGGCGACACCGACCGGCACCGGCATCAGCCACGAATCCAGCACGTATGCGCGGGCATTGGCCACCGGCCGACCGATCGGCACGACGGTGTCTGCGGCACCGTCCGGCACCCGATACGACGTCACGTCGACGGTCGCCTCGGTCGGACCATAGAGGTTGTCGACTCGAACTTCCCCGCAGCAGCTAAGCAGCGCCGCAACCAATCCCGAGGCGACCACGTCGGCCCCGGTATTCACCTGAACAAGGCTCGCCAACGGCGTTCCGGGCAACGGCTCGACATACTCGGCCAACGCCGACAACAACACCGGCGTCGCGAACATCTTCGTCACCGACCGGCTCGCCACCAACCTCGTGATCTCCGCCAGATCGGAGCGCGGCTCAGTGGCGACCACAACCGCGGCGCCACCGCACAGCGCGGGCCAGATCTCGTAGGTCGAGGCATCGAACGCGATGGAAGAATGCGCGAGCACCCGGTCGCCTGGGTCGGCAGACCACGCCTGCGTAACCAGTGTGACGACGTTACAGTGCGTGATACCAACGCCTTTCGGCACCCCTGTAGAACCGGACGTGTAGATCACGTACGCCAAGTTCTCCGGGTGCAGCCGCGCAAGCGAGGCGACAGAGGTCTCCGCGAGGTCTTCGGTATCGACAAACACGCACGGTACGGCCGTGTGCGGCAGCAGGTTTGCTGTCGCCGAATCGGTAACCACGACAACCGGAGACGCATCGGCAAGGATGAACCCCAGCCGATCCGAGGGATATCCCGGATCGATGGGCAGATACCCTCCACCCGCCTTCAGGACCGCCAGCAACGCCACCATCAGCTCAGCCGATCGCGGCAATGCCACCGCGACAATGCTGTCCGGGCCGACCCCGCGCGAAAGCAACACGACGGCAAGCTGATCGGCGCGGACCCCGAGGTCCTGATAGGAGATCTCGGCATCGCCGCAGACCACCGCGACCGCGTCCGGTGTGCGAGCGGCCTGCGCGCTGAAGAGCTCCACGACGGTAGCGTCCTGGACGTCGACCCGAGTGTCGTTCCATCGACGCAGCACCACGTCGCGTTCCTCGGCCTCGAGCACATCGATCGACCCCACCGGAGCATTCGGGGCCGACACCGCCGCACGCAGTGTCCGCACCAGCCGGTCGGCCATCGCCTCGACCGTGGGCCGGTCGAACAGATCGGTGGCGTATTCGACGTGCAGATCCCACCCGGCGCCCGCGGCATCGGCGATGGTGTAGGTCAGATCGAATCGAGATATGGTCGCCGCCAACGCATACGGTTCGAACGCTACCCCGGACAACGACAGGGTGGGCGCCGTGTTGTTCTGCACGCTCAGCAGAACCTGGAACAACGGATGGTGCGCCGCTGAGCGGGCCGGGTTCAGCAACTCCACCAGCAACTCGAACGGAATATCCTGGTTCTCGTAGGCGGCCAACGCTTTCGCCTTCACCTGACCGAGGATCTCGGCGAACGACGCCGCCGGCGCAACGGTGGCGCGCAGCACCCAGGTGTTGACGAAAAAGCCGACCAGATCGGTCAGCGCGTCATCGGTACGACCGGCGATCGGCGCACCGATCGGAATATCCTCGCCGGCACCGAGTTTGCCGAGCAGGACCGCGAGTGCCGCCTGCCACACCATGGACACCGTCGCGCCCTCGCGCGCGGTGAACCGTTCCACCTGGGCGCGGACGTCGGCATCGATCCCGACGACCACCACATCCCCGCGATGGCTCGCCACCCGAGGCCGGGGCCGATCCGTCGGCAACGCCAACTGCTCAGGCAGGCCATCGAGTTCATCGCGCCAGTACGCGAACTGCTGGGACAGCACGCTGCCCGGGTCGGTCGGCGACCCGAGCAATTCCTGCTGCCACAGCGTGTAATCCACGTACTGCACCGGGAGCGCCTCCCACACGGGTGCCGTCCCCCGCCGCCGCGCGGCATACGCCTCCGACAAATCCCGCAGCAGCGGCGTCATCGACCAGCCGTCACCCGCAATGTGGTGGATCAGCAGCACCACGACGCAGTCCTCAGCGCCACATCGGAACACGCTGGCGCGGAGGGGAATTTCGCACGACAGATCGAATTCGTGCCCGATCGCCGCGGTCACCGCCGCGGCGACATCGGCGGGAGCGATCTCCGTGACGATCACCGGCACCTCGACGTCGTCGACCGCCAGTACCTGCTGGCCGGGCACGCCATCGACTTCCAGGAAGATCGTCCGCAGACTCTCGTGCCTGCCGACCACGTCGCCGACCGCCACCGCGAAGGCCTGCGCATCGAACACACCCGTCAACCGGACCGTCAACGGCATGTTGTAAGTGGCGGACGGCCCTTCGAGGCGGTGGATGAACCACAACCGCCGCTGCGCATACGACAACGGAATCATCACAGACCCACCTCTCGATTCATCCTGCGCAGTGCTGGTCGGCGCGAGGGGGCGAGCTGACCCCATCGGTCCGTGAGTTGGGCGACGGTGGCGGCCTCGAACATCACCCGGATCGGCACCTCGACACCAAGTACCGCCCGGATCCGGCTGGCCAGGCGGGTCGCCAAGAGGGAGTGCCCGCCCAACGCGAAGAAGCTGTCATCGATGCCGACCCGTCCGACGCCGAGTACTTCGGTGAACAGCTCGGTGAGCGTCTGTTCCTGCTCGGTGCGCGGAGCCCGATATGCGTTGGCGGACACGAACTCCGGGTCAGGCAGTGCCGCACGATCGAGCTTGCCGTTGGCGGTGAGCGGCACCGAGTCGATCACCAGCACCGCGGTGGGCACCATGAAATCGGGCAGTCGCTCGGCCACGAAAGCGCGCACCGCGGCGGGCAGCAGGGTGTCCTGCGGGTTGTTGGCGTAGGTTGCCTGGTCCCCGAGGGCCGCCGATGGCAGGTACACGTCGGTCAGTGGTCGTCCCTGTGCCGTCCTGGCATCGAGGAAGACCGCGTCCATCCGACCCGGTTCCGCCGACCAGGTGACCGCGACGGAATATCCGCGCTGCCTGCCGAGCAGGTACAGATCCTCGGGCAGCAAGCCGACGTCCGCGTAGTCGGCTGTGTCGAGTTTTCCTTCGAATCCTGGTGCGAGCGGGTCGGTTCGCTCAGTCTCGGGCACCCGGTCACCGGTCCGTATTCGGTCGGTGGCGGCGAGCTGGCCGGTCAATCCGGCATGCGGAATACCGGTGACACGAATGCCATTGGCGTGTCGACTCCGCAGCAGGGTGTGCAGCCAATCGCGGTCGCGGAACGTTGCTTTCGGTGCCTGGGCGACCGAGAGGCATTGTGCAGGAGCCTTGTGCAGAATGACGTCGTAGCGGTACCTGGTCAGCTCGTTCACCGAGATCCCGCGTTTGAGTTGAATATCGACCGCGTCGAACCCGCTCGCGCCGCGCGCCGCGGCCAGGAAGTACTCCGGTGCCAGCAACAGCTCCTGCTCGGCGGCGACGTCGCGGTGCACTCGGTCCAAGACCGCTGCCGGATCGTCGCCACCGTTACGGGTGACCTGCACCGAGGTCGTGAACTCCGCCAGCAGAGCGAGATTGCGCACATCACCGATGAACACCGCGCCGCCGGGCGCCAGCAGGCGCTGCACTTGGTCGAGTACTTGACGGAGATACCTTTCACCGGGGAAGTACTGAACAACCGAGTTCAGAACCACCGTGTCGAAATAGTTCTCCGGCAAGCCACCGATATCGTCCGCCGCCTGAGCACTCAGGAACACGCGATCGGCCCACCACGGGTCGAGTGTCGCCAACCGCGTTCGGAGGGTGTCGATCGTCGCTGCCGACAAGTCTGTCGCCCAGTACTCGGAGCTGTCCGGAGCCAACTGCGACAACAACAATCCCGACCCGACACCGATCTCGAGCATCCGACCCGGGTTCAGCCCGCGGATCCGATCGACCGTCGCCGACCGCCACTCCCGCATCTGCGCCAGCGGAATCGGCGCGCCGGTGTAGCTGCTGTTCCAGCCGCCGAAGTCGGCGACGAAACCGGTTTTGGACGCACCGCCGTTGCCGTTGCCGTTGCCGTTGCCGTTGCCGTTGCCGTTGCCGTTGCCGTTGCCGTTGCCGTTGCCGTTGCCGTTGCCGTTGCCGTTGCCGTTGCCGAGTTTTGCCGCGCCGGAGTACAGGTCGTCGTACACCCGACGCCACTGGCCGACGAGTTCGTCTTCACCGACGGTCGGCCCGGTCCGGTCGGCCACCACATACCCGACGAGTTGCGTTCCGCCCGCCTCGGTTTCCCGCGCAACCACGACCGCTTGCGACACCGAAGGATGCTGCGCGAGTGCGGTTTCGACTTCACCGGGCTCGACACGGAAGCCGCGGATCTTGACTTGATCGTCAACCCGGCCTGCGAATTCCAACTGTCCGGAGCTCATCCAGCGCACCACGTCTCCGGTGCGATACAGCCGACCACCGACCGGATCGAACGGATCGGCCACGAACCGCGCCGCCGTCAACCCCGCCCGCCCGCGATAGCCTCTGGCCAACTGCGCGCCCGCAACATACAACTCGCCCGGAACGCCGACAGGGACCGGCCGAAGCCAGGAATCCAACACGAACACCCGGGTATTGGTCACCGGACGCCCGATCGGCACCGCACCCTCGATACCGACCTCGGCGTCGTAATCGGTCACACACGCCGTCGTCTCGGTCGGCCCATAGCCATTCATCACCTGGACGTCGGCGTACTTCGCATTC
This sequence comes from Nocardia sp. NPDC049149, assembly GCF_043197455.1. Lineage (NCBI taxonomy): Bacteria > Bacillati > Actinomycetota > Actinomycetes > Mycobacteriales > Nocardiaceae > Nocardia > Nocardia sp. NPDC049149. The sequence goes on along the minus strand of NZ_JBICTD010000004.1, from coordinate 291,349 downwards.
AGCCTCCCGACCACACCAGCTGTCAGCTCAGCACCACCAACAATCACCCGACGCAACGACGTCAACGGACTACCAGGCAAAGACTCCACATGATCGACCAGTGCTGACAGCAACGGTGGCGTGGCGAACATCTTCGTCACCGACCGACGCTCTATCAGGCCCGTGATCTCCACCAAATCCGAGCGTTGCTCCCCCGCAACCACCAACGTCGCACCACCACACAACGCAGGCCAAATCTCATAGGTAGAGGCATCGAAAGCGATCGAAGAATGCACCAACACCCGATCCTCGACACCGACAGACCACGCCTGCGCCACCAAATTCACGACGTTACGATGCGTGACACCAACACCTTTCGGCACACCCGTCGACCCAGACGTATAGATCACATACGCCAAATTCTGCGGATCGGGTACCCGATCCACACCCGACTGTCCCGTCCTCTCGTCAAGCGAATCGACACACAACCGCGGTGCCGCGGTGTCGGGCAGCACCCGCACAGTCGCCGAATCCGTCACCACAACAACGGGATTCGCATCGCTCAGGACGAACGCCAACCGATCCGAGGGATACGCCGGGTCGATCGGCAAGTACGCCCCGCCCGCTTTCAGCACACCGAGCAACGCCACGATCAGATCCACCGACTTCGGCAACGCAACCGCGACAACGGCATCGGGACCCACCCCAGCCGATATCAACGAGCACGCCAATTGGCCGGCGCGGGTGTCGAGTTCGCCGTACGAGACTTCGACGTCACCACACATGACCCCGATCGTCTCCGGCGTCCGGACAACCTGCGCCTCGAACAACCCGATCAGCGTGCAATCAGGAACCCCGGCGGTCGCACCGTTCCACGAACGCAAGACCGACTCGCGTTCCTCGGCGCCGATCACATCGATCGCCCCCACCGCGACACCCGGATCCGCCACGATCTGCCGCAGCACCCGAACGAGCCGGTCCACCATCGTCTCGACCGTCGACCGGTCGAACAGCTCGGTCGCGTATTCGACCAATCCGCTCCACGGGTGCCCGGCCGGAGCGTCGGTGATGTTGAAGAACAGATCGAACCGCGAGGTCGCCGTGGTGGCGACGTACGGCTCGAGCCGCACCCCAGGCAGTTCCATCGTCGCCATGGTGTTGTTCTGGAAGGCCAGCGATACCTGGAACAGCGGATGGTGGGCGGCCGAACGGGCCGGGTTGAGCAACTCGACGAGCAGCTCGAACGGCGCGTCCTGATTCTCGTACGCGGCCAACGCCTTTGCCCTGACCTGACCGAGGATCTCGGTGAACGCGGCTGCCGCGGGAACCCTGGTCCGCAGCACCCACGTGTTGACGAAGAGGCCGACCAGGTCGGCCAAGGCGTCGTCGGTCCGGCCCGCGATCGGGGATCCGATCGGAATATCGTCCCCCGCACCGAGTTTGCACAGCAGCACCGCCAACGCCGACTGCAACACCATCGACACGGTCGCACCCTCGCGGGCGGCCACCCTTTCCACTGCGGCGCGGAGCAGCGGATCGATCTCGAACAGCACCATGTCCCCGCGATAGCTGGCCACCCGAGGCCGCGGCCGATCCGTCGGCAAACGCAGCTGTTCCGGGAGCCCATCGAGCTCCTGCCGCCAGTATTCGAACTGGCGCGACAGCACACTGTCCGAATCGGTCGACGCACCGAGCAGCTCCCGCTGCCACAGCGTGTAATCCACGTACTGCACCGGCAACGGCGTCCACCGAGGTGCGCGCCCTGCCATGCGCGCCGCGTACGCCTCCGACAAATCCCGCAGCAACGGCGTCATCGACCAACCGTCACCGGCGATGTGATGGATCAACAGCACCGCGACACACTCGTCGGCGCCGCACCGAAACACACTGGCGCGCAGCGGAATTTCCGTGGCCAGATCGAATCCGTACCGCACGGCCGCGGTCACCGCCGCAGCCAGGTCGGCGGGGGCGACCTCGGTGTCGAGCACCGGCGCACGCATGTCGTCGAGCACCTGCTGGGACGGCACGCCATCGGCGTCGACGAAGACCGTGCGCAGACTCTCGTGCCTGGCAACCACATCGCCGATCGCCGCACCGAGCACGGCGACGTCCGCCCCGTGCAACCGCACTGCGTATGCCATGTTGTAGGTGGCCGACGGCCCCTCCAGCCGATGAATGAACCACAACCGTCGCTGCGCGAACGACACCGGAATCACGTCGGGCCGTTGCCGGGCATACAGCATGGGACGCACCTGCACGTCGGCATCGAGCCGAGTCACCAACTGCGCCACCGTCGGCGCGTCGAAGACCGTCCGAATCGGCACCTCGACGCCGAGCACCACCCGAATCCGGCTCGCCAAGCGTGTGGCCAACAGAGAGTGCCCACCCAACGCGAAGAAGCTGTCGTCGATGCCGACGCGATCGAGTCCGAGGATCTCCGCGAACAATTCGGCGAGTGCGCGCTCCTGCTCGGTGCGCGGCGGCCGATATTCGCTGGTGGCGGCGAACTCCGGATCCGGCAACGCCGCCCGGTCGAGCTTGCCGCTCGCGGTCACCGGCACCGAGTCGATCACCAGCACGGTTGCGGGCACCATGAACTCGGGCAGCCGATCGACCGCCCACCGCCTGACCTCGGCGGCCAGCAGGCCTGACTGCGGATTGTTGGCATGACCTGACGGATCACCCACCGCAGTCGGCACATACACGCCGGTCATCGGTCGTCCAGCGTGCGCAACGGCGTCGAGGAAAACCGCATCCATCCGACCCGGTTCGCCCGACCAGGTGACCGCGGTGATGTACCCCAGCTGGCTGCCGAGCACGTGCAGGTCCTCGGGCAACAACCCGCTGCCCGTCCGCGCGGCAGCCTCGGCGAGCATCGCCTCGTAGCCGACGTTCAGTCCGTCGGCGCCTGCGTGGCCCGTCCGGATCCGGTGCGCCGCTTCGATTTCGCCGGCCAGCCCGGCGTGCGGAATCCCGGTGACCCGGATGCCGTCACCGTGTCGATTCCGCAGCAGCGACCACAGCCAATCCTGGTCGCGGAACTCGACTTTCGGCACGTCGGCGACCGCTACCGGGGTGACCGGCGCCTTACGCATGATCACGTCGTATCGGTAGCGCGTCAGCTCGTTCACCGAGGAGCCGCGTTTGAGTGCGATATCGACGGCACCGATGTCGAGGACGCGGCTCATGGCCAGGAAGTACTCCGGCGCCAAGAGCAGCTCCTGCTCAGCGGCGATGTCGCGGCGTACGCCGTCTCTGACCGCCGCCGGGTCGTCGCCGCCGTTGCGGGCGATCTGCACCGCGGTCGTGAACTCTTCCAGCAGCGCGAGATTGCGCACATCGCCGACGAACACCGCGCCGCCTGGTGCCAGCACCCGCAGCACTTGCTCGAGGACGCGACGGAAATACCGTTCACCGGGGAAGTACTGGACCACCGAGTTCAACACCACGGTGTCGAAATGACTTTCCGGCAGTCCGTCCCCGTCGTCCGCGGCACGGACGCGCAACACGACGCGCTCGACCCACTCCGCGCCGAGCCCAGCCAACTGTGCGCGCAGCGTCGCGATGGTCTCCGCCGAGAAGTCCGTCGCCATGTACTCGGCGCAATGCGGCGCCAACTGCGACATCAGCAAGCCCGACCCCACACCGATCTCGAGCACCCGCCGCGGGCGCAGCGCACGGATCCGATCGACCGTCGCCGACCGCCACTCCCGCATCTGCGCCAGCGGAATCGGTTCCCCGGTATAGCTGCTGTTCCAGCCACCGAAATCGGACCCGAACTCGCTCGCTGCGGCAGGCTGCGCAACGTCGCCGCTCCGAGGGGCCGCCTCGGCGTACAGATCGTCGTACACCTGGCGCCAGTGTCCAACCAGCTCGTCTTCGCCGACCGTCGGCCCCGACGGGTCGGCGACCACGTACCCGACCAACTGCTTCCCAGCGGCCACCCCGGTATCGCGGGCCACCACCACCGCTTGGGCAACCGAGGGATGCTGCGCCAGCACCGTTTCGACCTCGCCGGGTTCGACGCGGAAGCCCCGGATCTTCACCTGATCATCGGCACGGCCCGCGAACTCCAACTGCCCGAGGCTGTTCCAGCGCACCACATCGCCGGTGCGATACAACCGGTCGCCCGTCGCGGCGAACGGATCAGCGACGAATCGTGTCGCGGTCAGCCCGGCCCTGCCGTGATAGCCGCGCGCCAATTGCGCACTGGCGACGTACAACTCACCGGCGACGCCGACCGGCACCGGCGTCAACCACGAATCCAGCACGTACACCCGGGTATTGGCCACCGGCGCACCGATCGGCACCGCGGCGTCTGTCGCGCCGTCGGGCACGCGATAGGCCGTCACATCGACGGTCGCCTCGGTCGGGCCGTAGAGGTTGTCGATTCGGGCATCGCCGCACGTGGCCTGCAGCGCATGAACCAGCCCTGGCGACAGCGTGTCCGCACCGGTGCTCACCTGGGTCAGGCTCCGGAATGCATTGCCCGGCAACGACTCGACGAGATCGACAAGTGCCGACAGCAACGGTGGCGTCGCGAACATCTTCGTCACCGACCTGGTCGCGACCAACCGGGTGATCTCGAGCAGATCCGAACGCTCCGCGGCGGCGATCACCAAGGTGGCGCCGCCGCACAGCGCAGGCCAGATCTCGTAGGTGGAGGCATCGAACGCGATCGAGGAGTGCACCAACACCCGATCCTCGACACCGGCCCGCCAAGCCTGCGCCACCAGGTTGACGACGTTACGGTGCGTGATACCAACGCCTTTCGGCACACCGGTCGAGCCAGACGTATAGATCACGTACGCCAGGTTCTGCGCCGTGATCGCCGACGCCCAGTCCACACCGAACCGGACCGGCCCGTCGACGCTGGGCATTTCCTCGATCGTGTCGAGGTAGAGGTGAGGTGTTCCGTTGTGCGGCAGGCGCTCTGCCGTGTGGTGATCGGTGAGAACGAGAACCGGGGCGGCATCGGCGAGGACGAACGTCAACCGGTCCGACGAGTACGCCGGATCGATCGGCAGATACGCGCCGCCTGCCTTGAGCACACCGAGCAACCCGACGATCAAGTCGGCCGAGCGCGGCAACGCCACCGCCACAATGCTGTCCGGGCCGACCCCCTGGGCAGCCAAGATCTTGGCGACCTGGTCGGCCCGACTGTCGAGATCCCGATAGGTCAACTCGACGTCACCGCAGACGACCGCGAACGCCTCGGGCACGGTGGCGACCTGCGCCGCGAACAACTCGACCACGGTGTTGTCGAGGACAACGCGCGCGGTGTCGTTCCAGCGCTGCAACACCAGCGCCCGTTCGTCGCCACCGAGCACATCGATCGACCCCACCGGTGCGTCCGGCCGCGCAACCACCCGCCGCAGCAGCCGAACCAGCCGCTGCGTCATCGCCTCGACGGTGGACCGGTCGAACAGCTCGGTCGCATACTCGACGAACCCCGGCCACGGCGCACCGGCGGCCGCCTCGGCGATGTTGAAGAACAAGTCGAACCGTGACGTCGCGGTAGCCGCGCGATAGGGCTCGATCCGCACGCCCGACAGCTCGAGGGCGGGCAGCGTGTTGTTCTGGAAGGCCAACGTGACCTGGAACAGCGGATGATGCGCCGCCGACCGAGTCGGGTTCAACAACTCCACCAGCAACTCGAACGGAAGATCCTGATTCTCGTACGCGGCCAACGCTTTCGCCCTGACCCGGCCGACGATCTCGGCGAACGGGACCGCAGGAGCGACGGCGGCGCGCAGCACCCACGTGTTGACGAAGAACCCGACCAGATCGGTCAGCGCCTCGTCGGTCCGGCCCGCGATCGGTGCACCGATCGGAATGTCTTCTCCCGCACCGAGCTTGAACAGCAGCACGACCAATGCCGACTGCAGCACCATCGAAACGGTCGCGCCCTCGCGGGCGGCCAGCCGTTCCACTGCGGCACGCAGCGCCGGATCGATCTCGAACGGCAGCACATCCCCGCGATAGCTGGCCACCCGAGGCCGCGGCCGATCCATCGGCAGGCGCAACTGCTCGGGCAAGCCGTCGAGTTCACCGCGCCAGTACTCGAATTGCCGAGACAACACACTGTCCGGGTCGTCGGACGAGCCGAGCAGTTCGCGCTGCCACAATGCGTAGTCCACGTATTGCACCGGCAGCGGCGCCCAGTCCGGCGCGCGGCGCGCCAGCCGAGCCGTGTACGCCGTCGACAGATCGGTCAGCAACGGCGTCAACGACCAGCCGTCGCCGGCGATGTGGTGGACCAGCAGCACGGCAACGCATTCGTCGGCGCCACAGCGGAATATGCTGGCACGCACCGGAATCTCCGACGAGAGATCGAACCCATACCGCACCGCCGCGGTCACCGCCGGGTCCAGCGCCGCGGTTTCGGTCACCGTGACCGGCACCTCGATCCCGTCGGCCTCGAGCACCCGCTGGGACGGCACCCCATCGACATCGACGAAGATCGTGCGCAGACTCTCGTGCCGGACAACGACATCCACGATCGCCGCACGCAACGCCGACACATCCACCCCGTGCAGCCGCACAGCCAGCGCCATGTTGTACGTCGCCGACGGCCCTTCCAACCGATGGATGAACCACAGCCGCTGCTGCGCGTACGACAACGGAACCACGTCGGGCCGTTGCCGACCGAGCAACGCGGGCCGGACCTGAGCACCGGTGTCCAGTCTGGTCGCCAGCTGCGCCACCGTCGGCGCGTCGAAGACCGACCGAATCGGCACTTCGACGCCGAGCACCACCCGGATGCGACTTGCCATGCGAGTGGCCAGCAATGAGTGGCCGCCCAGCTCGAAGAAGCTGTCGTCCACCCCGACCCGGTCGCGTCCGAGGATCTCGCCGAACAGCTCGGCAAGCTGCTGCTCCTGGCGGGTGCTCGGCGCACGGTAGCGCACCGAGGACACCAGCTCCGGATCGGGCAACGCGCCGCGATCCAGCTTCCCGTTCGCCGTCATGGGCATGGCATCGAGCACCGTGATCGCCGCGGGCACCATGAATTCCGGCAACCGCTCTGCAGCGAACGCGCGCACGTCCGCGCCGGCGAGGTCACTGCCTACCACGTACCCGATCAGCTGCTTACCGCCGTCGGTGTCCCGCGCAACCACGACCGACTGGGCGACCGAAGGATGCTGTGCCAGCACCGCTTCCACCTCACCGGGTTCGACACGGAAGCCCCGGATCTTCACCTGGTCGTCGATGCGGCCGACGAACTCCAGCTGCCCTGTCTTGTTCCAGCGCACCACATCACCGGTGCGATACAACCGGCCACCGGTCGCATCGAACGGATCGGCCACGAACCGTGACGCGCTCGCGCCTGCTCGACCGTGGTACCCACGCGCCAGTTGCGGACCGGCCACATACAACTCACCGGCGACACCCGCCGGAACCGGGTGCAGCCACGAATCCAACACGTACACACGCATATTGGCCAACGCGGAGCCGATCGGTACGGCAGCGTCTGCAGATACGGCGTCGGCCGCGAACGTGGTGGCGAACACCGTGGTCTCGGTCGGACCGTACCCGTTGTACACCCGCACCTCGGCGAAGCTCTGCACGCGCCGCACCACCGCCGAGGTCAGCTCGGCACCACCGGCGATCACCTGGTTCAGGCTCCGCAACGGTGCGTCGGGCACCCCGGCTGCCTCATCGAGCAGTACCGACAGCAACGCGGGCGTCGAGAACATCTTCGTCACCGACCGATCCGCGACCAACCCGATGATCTCGGCCGGATCCGAGCGTTGTGCACCGGCCACCACCACGGCCCCGCCGCCGATCAGCGCGGGCCAGATCTCATAGGTCGAGGCATCGAAGGCGATCGACGAATGCACGAGCACGCGCTCGCCGGGACCGGCCGACCAGGCTTGGCAGGCCAGGTTCAGCACGTTACGGTGCGTTACCGCAACACCTTTGGGCACGCCGGTCGAGCCAGACGTGTACATCACGTAGGCCAGGTTGTCCGACCGCACGATGTCGGTTCGGTAGCTGCCGGTCGCACCGGGATCGAGCGAGTCGAGGAAGAGCCGGGGCGCGGGAGTAGGCGGCAACGTCAGTTCAGTGGCTTTGTCCGTCACGACGACGGCAGGCGCGGCGTCGGCGAGGACGAATGCCAACCGATCCGAGGGGTATGCCGGGTCGATCGGCAAGTACGCCCCGCCGGACTTCAAGACGCCGAGCAACGCCACAATCAGGTCCACCGAGCGCGGCAGCGCCACCGCGACAATCGTGTCGGGACCGACCCCGCTGGCGATCAAGACCTGAGCGAGCCGATCGGCGCGGCCATCGAGTTCGCCGTACGACACCTCGGTGTCCGCGCAGACGACCGCGATCGTGTCCGGATGCGCGGCCACCCGCGCCTCGAACAACCCGACCACCGTGCCGTGCCGGTAAATCGGGACCGCGGTGTCGTTCCATCGATGCACCAGCAGGTCGCGCTCGCCTGCGTCGAGGACGTCGACCGAGCCCACCGGAATGCCCGGGTCCGCCGTCACCTGCCGCAATATCCGCACCAATCGGCTTGCCATCGCCTCGACGGTGGCCCGGTCGAACAGCTCGGTGGCGTATTCGATGTATCCGTCCCAGCCGATCGGCGCGGGGGCATCACCGTTGGGTGATGCCGCGACCGTGGCATCGCCGATGTTGAAGGTCAAGTCGAATCGCGAGGTGGTGGTCGGCGGCAGATACGCCTGCACACCGACACCTGGCAGCGCCAAGGTCGGCATCGTGGTGTTCTGCAGCGTCAGCAGCACCTGGAACAGCGGATGGTGTGCCGCAGAGCGGGTGGGATTGAGCAGTTCCACCAGCAGCTCGAACGGCGCGTCTTGATTCTCGTAGGCGGCCAGCGCTTTCGCCCTGACATCGGCGAGGATCTCGACGAAAGTGGCCGCAGGAGCGACGGTTGCGCGCAGCACCCAGGTGTTGACGAAGAACCCGACCAGCTCGTTCAGCGCATCGTCGGTACGGCCTGCGATGGGCGCCCCGATCGGAATATCCGCTCCGGCACCGAGTTTGCGCAGCAGGACCGCCAGCGCCGACTGCAACACCATCGAGACCGTCGCGCCGGCCCGACCGGCCAACCGCTCGACCGCCGCACGGGTCTCGGCATCGATCTCGAAGAGCACCCGATCGCCCCGGTAACTTGCGACCCTCGGCCGCGGCCGATCGGTCGGCAGCCGCAGCTGGTCGGGCAGATCGGCGAGTTCGCCACGCCAGTACTCGAATTGCCGAGACAACACACTCTCGGGATCGGCCGACGAACCGAGCAATTCCTGCTGCCACAGCGTGTAGTCCACATAGTGCACCGGCAGGGGCGCCCACCCCGGCGCCAGCCGCTCCAGGCGCGCGGCATACGCCGTCGAAAGGTCCTGCAACAGTGTGGCTGCCGACCAACCGTCACCGGCGATGTGATGGAGCAGCAGCACCAGCACCCATTCCTCCGCACCGCAGCGGAAGACACTGGCGCGCAGCGGAATTTCCGACGAGAGGTCGAATCGATACCCCGCCGCCTGCGCGACCGCCACCTCGACTTCCGACGGCTCGATGTCGGTGACCGCCACCGGCACCTCGACCCCATCGAGCACCCGCTGTGCGGGCACACCGTCGACGTCGACGAAAACCGTGCGCAGGCTTTCGTGCCTCGCCACCACATCGCCGACCGCCGCAACGAACGCACACACGTCGAAGACGCCCGTCAACCGCGCGGCCAACGGCACGTTGTAGGTCGCCGACGGCCCCTCCAGCTGCTGAATGAACCAGAGTCGGCGCTGCGCGTACGACAGCGGAATCACCTCGGGCCGTTGCCGAGCCGTCAATGCGGGCCGCACCTGGACACCGGCGTCGAGCCGAGTGCTCAACTGCGCCACCATCGGTGCGTCGAAGACCGTCCGGATCGGCACCTCGACGCCCAACGCCACCCGGATCCGGCTGATCAGACGCGTTGCGGACAACGAGTGCCCGCCGAGCTCGAAGAAGCTGTCGTCCACGCCGACCCGTTCCAGCCCGAGCACCTCGGCGAACAGGTCCGCCAACACCTGCTCGCCCGCGCTGCCCGGTGCCCGATAACGGGCCGAGGACACCCATTCCGGCGCGGGCAGCGCGATCCGGTCGAGTTTGCCGTTCGGCGTCAACGGCACCGCGTCGATCACCATCACCACCGCGGGCACCTGGAACTCCGGCAACCGTTCCGCGACAAACCGGCGGACCTCTCCCCCGTCGAGTCCGTGACCGTTCGTGCTCCGATCGGCGACCACATACCCGACCAGCTGCGTGCCGCCGTCGGTGTCGACGGCGATCACCACTGCTTGCGCGACCGAAGGATGGTGTGCCAGTGCCGTTTCCACCTCGCCGGGTTCCACGCGGAAGCCACGGATCTTCACCTGATCATCGGCCCTGCCCACGTATTCCAGTACGCCGCCAGCCGTCCACCGCACCACATCACCAGTGCGGTACAACCGACCGCCCGCCGAGTCGAACGGATCGGCGACGAACCGTCCCGCCGTCAAACCCGTTCGCCGCTGGTAGCCGCGCGCCAACCCCGTACCCGCGACGTACAACTCACCGGCCACTCCCACCGGAACCGGCTGCAGCCACGAATCCAGCACGTACACACGCATATTGCCGAGCGGAGATCCGATCGGACTGCCACCCATGGTCCCGCGGGCCGTCTCCATGTCCAGTTTCGTGACATGCACCGTGGTTTCGGTGATCCCGTACATGTTCACCAGCGCCGGACCGGCCTCGACGCCTGCGGAATACCAGGGCCGCAGGTATGCGGGATTCAACGCCTCGCCACCGAATATCACCATGCGCAAGGCGGATTCGGGGTTGCCGCAGGCCGAGCGCGCTTCGGCGAGCGCGTAGAAGGCGGACGGCGTCTGGTTGAGGATCGTCACGCCTTCGGCGACGACCAGCTCCCACAGCTGCGCCGGGGTACGCACCACGTCCCACGGCACGACAACGACCCGACCGCCGTGCAGCAGCGCACCCCAGATCTCCCACACCGAGAAGTCGAATGCCTGGGAATGGCACCACGCCCAGACATCCTCGGTGCCGAAGTCACACCACGGCGCGGTGCTCAGGAAGAGCGAGGCCACGTTGCGATGCGTGACGGCGACACCCTTGGGCGTGCCGGTGGAACCGGACGTGTAGATCAGATACGCGAGATTCCCCGGCCGTAGCGGAGCGGGCCGGACGATGCCGGACTGTTCGGCGTCATCGTCGTCGATCATGATGAACACACCGCTGCCATCCGGAAGTGTCTGTGCGGTCGCGACATCGGTGAGGACGGCGATCGGCGCGGCATCCCCGAGCACGAAAACCAACCGCTCCGTTGGATATGTCGGATCAACCGGCAGATAGGCGCCGCCCGCCTTCACCACCGCCAGGATCGCGACGATCAGCTCCACCGATCTCGGCAATGCCACCGCCACCACGCTGTCCGGCCGCACCCCATGGGAAATCAAGGTCCGCGCAACGCGATCCGACCACATATCGAGCTCCCGATACGAGAGCTCCGTGGCACCGCACACCACGGCCACCGAATCGGGCACGCGACGCACCTGCTCCTCGAACAACCCGACCAGGGTCGCTTCGGGATCGACCGGCACCGCCGTGTCGTTCCAGCCCTCGACCACCAGCGGCCGGTCCGCGCCGAGGATGTCGACCGCGCCGATCAGCGCATCCGGGTCGGTGATCGCCTGTCGCAGGTAGCAGGTGATCGCCGCGAGATACCTGCGCAGATCGGCCTCGGTATAGAGCTGCGCATCGCCCTCGATCCGCAGTGAGCCACCGCGATCCGACTCCCGCTCGTAATAGAAGACGATCGACAGATCGCCGCTGTTGCCCGCCGAATAGACCTGGAGATCGGCGGTGCCACCCGCCATCCGCAGCGCACCGAAGAACGACATGACGTTGATCACCGGGCCGAAGGGATTCCCCTTGGTATTCGGCATTTTCCGGTCACGCCGGATCTCCGACATGCCGTATCGCAGATGATCTCGCGCGCTCGCGATGGTGTCGCTGATCCGGACAGCCAACTCGCCGAGCGAGAGCTCTCTGCTCGAATCGACCAGCATCGGCACGGTGTCCGACAGTTGGCACGGCGTCCTGCGCGGGATGGCGTCCTGATTCGACACCGGTATCTGCACACAGAATTCGTCGCGGAGCGCGTGCCGCTGGATCGCGGCCGCCGCGACCGACATCAAGAGGAACGGCAGCTTGACCCCGATCGCGCGCGCAGAGCTCAGCAGCGCGTCCAACTCCGCGGCCGAAAAGCCTTGGGTACCACCGACTCGCCCCGGCCGCACACCGTGCTCGGCGCTGCCGGGCAGCCGCACCGGTTCGATCCCCGCCGGAATCTGCCCGTGCCAGTAGGCACGATCGATCGCCTGCCGGGTCCTGCGGTACTCGAGATCGCTCTCGACGATGTCGTCGACGGAGACGAAATCCGCAGGCGGCACCGGATTTCCGGCCACCAGTGCGCAGTACACGTCGAGCACCCGCTGCGCCAACGTGACGACACCGACACCGTCCATGATGATGTGGTCGAAACACATCGAGAGGAGGTAATGTTCGGCGCCGACCTCGAGTATTGCGACGCGCAGCAGTGAATCCAACGCGAGGTCGAATCCCGATGCGCGTTCTCGGGCCATATAGTCGAACGCGGCCACCATCGGATCCGGCTTCTCGGTGAAATCTACATAGCTCGGTCGCCATTCCCTGATATCACGTTCGACCTGCCTCGGCCCGTCGGCGCCGCGCACGAAATTGACCGCGAGAGACTCCGACTCGCCGTACACATGATGCAGTGCCGCGGCAAAATGACCGAGGTTCAACTCGGTATGCATGTCGATGTATATGAGGCAATTGTTGGGAATATCCGAAAGTTCGTGCGCTATCCACAGCTCTTTCTGAATCGACGTCACACTGCGCAGCAGTGATTTGTTACCGGATTGCATAGCGAACTCCCTCGCTCATCACCCGTGCCCAGCGGTGCCGATCTTCTGCTAGCCGAACGTCTGTGGTGGTGAGCGTTCCTGGCACGTTCGATCGCACAGCCGGGGCAGGTCAAAGGACATGCGCGCGCCACCCACCCTGAATCCCCCTGGGCGACAACCCCGTCCACAGCCCGCATCGACGGGCCGGTACGGTTGCTCAGCTGGTGCGCCGCGTTTACCCACTCGATCCGCCGCGATCCCGCGGCGTGTCGGCCGATCCAGCAAGTGGACGTTCGACCATAACAAGATGAGTAGGTGCGAGGTGACCGGTCGGTCGGCCGCCTCGTACGTTGTTGCCCCCGAATCTTGGTGCAGCACACTCGATCAGGATGTCGCGGTCGGCATAACTGCGGCTGTACTAGTGCATAAATGACTGGTCAAAGTGGTAACTATCGCCCCGTTCCCGGGCTTGTCGCGACCGTTGCCGCCTATGCTCTGCGCTGGCAGCACATGGTTCAGGAGGGCTTGTCCATGGCTAAAACTCAGATCAGATATGGAGTACTCGGCTCGTTCACGGCATGGCGGGATGACAGTGAAATCGACTTGGGCCCAGCGAAACAACAGGCAGTGCTCATAGCGCTGATGCTCGAGATGAACCGGCCGGTAACCGTGAACGCGATCATCGACGGGGTGTGGGGTGAACACCCGCCGAGCGACGCGCGCAACGGCGTCCAGACCTACGTCAGCCGACTGCGCCGAGCACTGGGTTCGCGCCGCAAAGTGGCCGAGCCCGCGCTGGTCTGGTCCGAAACGGGGTATGTGCTGCACGGCGATCCGTCGCTGTCGGATCACGTCGCGTTCGATCGGCTGATCGCGACGGCCGAGCGGTGCCGGCGCGACAGCGATCTGGCCGCGGCGGCCGCACACACCGATGCCGCGCTGGCCCTGTGGCGAGGCGAGCCGTTCAGCGGGCTGGCCGGCCCCATCATCGAGGCCGAGCGGCGCAGGCTGCAGGAGCGCTATCTGACCGCGCTCGAGGTGCGCGCCGCGCTCAAACTCGCCCGCGGGCACCACGCCGAAGCAGTCGCCGAACTTGCCCCGCTTGTCACGTCATATCCGCTGCAAGAACGGTTTCGGACGCTGCTCATGCTCGGCCTGTACCACTGCGGTCGCCAGGCCGAGGCGTTGCTGGTCTTTCAGGATGCGCAGCGCAGGCTGGCCGACGAGATAGGGATCGAGCCCGGTCGCGAGCTTCGCGAACTGCACCGGCGGATCCTGCGCGATGAGATCGAACCACCGCTCGACGCCACCGCCGCGGCGACCGACTATGAGCAGGAGTCCTCTCTGCCCGTTGCGAACTCGCACAGCGAAGGGACGCCGAACGGCACGCTCGAAGTGCGTGCCGAGTTGCTGCCGAGCCGCAACCAACTGCCGGGCGATATCGCGGACTTCACCGGCCGCATCGACGAGATGGCCAGTCTGCTCGCCGATCTCCCACCCAAACCCGCGCGCCCGACGGTGCTGATCGAGGCCATCGACGGCATGGCGGGCGTCGGCAAGACGACGCTCGCGATTCACGCGGCCCATCGACTCAGCAGCCGTTACCCCGACGCACAGCTCTACATCGACCTGCACGGGCACGCCGCCGAGAGCGCGCCCGTCGAACCGATGGTGGCGTTGGACAGGCTGTTACGGGCCGTCGGCGTGCCGAGCGAATCCATACCGCCGGATCTGGATGCCAGGTCGGCGTTATGGCGCACCGAGATCGCGTCCCGGTCCGCGCTGCTCATCTTCGACAATGTCGCCGATGTCGACCAGGTCCGGCCGCTGCTGCCGGGCACACCCAGTTGTCTGGTGCTGATCACCAGCAGGCGCAGGCTCGTGGACTTGGAAGTCTCGCAAACCCTTTCGCTGGACGTGCTGTCTCCTGAGGACGCGACGGCATTGTTCGCCACCATCGTCAACGACGAGCGGGTGCAGGCCGAAGCCGATGTGGTGGAGGAGCTCGTTCGGCTGTGCGGCTATCTGCCGCTGGCGATTCGCATCGCCGCCGGCAGGTTGCGTGCGCGGCCGGTATGGCCCATCGATCGGCTGGCCGAACGGCTTCGACATCCCAGCCAACGCCTCGAACACCTGGCCGCGGGGTCGCGCAGTGTGACTGCCGCGCTCGCGGCCAGTTTTCAAGACCTGCCGATCGAACAGCAGCGGGTGTTCCGGCTGCTCGGCGTGCATCCCGGTCGTGACTTCGATGTGTATGCCACTGCCGCCCTCGCCGACATCGGTGTCGACACCGCAGAGCGAATTCTCGAGGCACTCGTCGATGTGCATTTGCTGGAGCAGGCTGTCTCCGAACGCTATCGGTTTCACAACCTGGTGCGCGATTACGCCGCGACACTGAGCGGCCCCGGCGACAGCGACCGCGGCGCGGCGTTGACCCGGCTGTTCGACTATTACCGATACGGCGCATGGGCGATCGGGCGCAAAATCCTGCCGGAGCGCGCGGGCCGTATCGCCGAGCTGTCGCGACCGACGACACCGACTCCCGCCTTCGCCAGCCATCACGAATGCGTAACCTGGTTACATACCGAGCGCCTCAATCTGCTGGCCATCGCGCGCGAAGCCACTCGAGCGCGCTGGTCGGATTACACCAAGCTGTTCTCCGAAATCCTGTGGTGGCCTTACGTCACCGGACTTCGCTGCTCCGACGATGCCATCACCTTGCATTTCGACGCGGTCGAGGTGGCACGCAGCAACGGAGAACAGGCCGAAGAGTGCAGGCTGCTGGTCAACCTCGGCTACACGCTGTGGCGCATGCGGCATTGCCAGCAGGCGCTCGTCGTGCTCAACGACTCCATGCGCCTGGCCCACGGCATGCGCGACTATTCCAGTGCCGCAAGGGCTATGCATCACAGCGGCCTCGTCTACTTCCGCATGGCGCGCTATCGCGACGCGTTGATGGGCTACTACCAGTGCCTGTCGTTGTCCCGGTTGATCGGCGACACATTCATGGAAGGCTATGCGCTGCAAGGACTCGGGCAGGTCCACGAACGCATGGGCTACGTCAACGACGCCTACGACTACTTCGCGCAGGCCGTCGCCATCTCCGGCGAAACCGCCGACCCCTACCTGCGCTCGTGCGCCCTGATGCGTACCAGCGACGCCGACGTCCGGGTGGGCCGATACACCGACGCGCTCACCCATTTACAAGAAGCCGGCCAGGCATTGGCCTCGATTGCGTCGAAAACCCTGTTCCACAACTATCTTTCGGTTCGCATCGGCACCGTCTACGCCAACATGGGCAAGTACGAGCTCGCCCTCGACAGCTTCAGCGGCGCCATGGCGCGCGCCGAGCGAAACAACGACCTGATCCTCAAGTGCTGCACCCATCTCGGCATCGGCGACGTGCATCGCCGACGGGACCAGCGCCGCGAAGCGCTCGCCCACTTCGAGCGTGCACTCCACATCGCCTGCGCGTCCGGCTCGCCCTACGAAGAGGTCCTCGCCTACGACGCCATCGCCACTGTCAACTACGGCGCAGCCCACTATTCCGTTGCGCGCCAACACTGGAAGGATGCGCTGGCCATCGCCGTCGGCCTCGGCATCCCCGAAACCCGCCGCATCGCCGAACAGGTAGCAGGCATCGACTCCACTTTCCTCGCTGCCCGAGCAACCCGTGCAGCCGACGCCAACGCCAACGAATTCCGCAGGGCCGCAGACCTCATCCGCCTCGAGATCCCGCCGACCCACCGTCCGCCCGCTGATGGCGCGAACTGACCGGACCACACAAGAAGGCCGGAATATCTTGTAGTACAAGAGATTCCGGCCTTCTAATGGTCAGTCCTGGCCGGTCAAGTGGCGATTCAAGTCCGGTGGACGAACTTCCCACTCCGGACTGGACTCGGTGTAGTAGTTCATCGCCACCACAACTCTCATGTCGTCGGGATCCACGAGACGCCTGACGTAATGGCTGTGCCGTCGACCGTCGAAGAGGACCAGGTGACCCGCTCTCGGCACGATTATTTCGCAGTCTTCGTCGACCTCGCGCACCGAGCGCACGTCGCCACGGTTCGAGACGACGAGCTCGCCGCCGCCGGCCGGGTGGTTCGTGCAATAGAGCAGTGCCTCAACGGGATTCGTATCCACGTGGCATTCGTATCGTTCGTTGTCGCGTTGGATGTTGAGCACCATGGCGAACCGGTCATCCAGCATGGTGGTGACGGACTCCTCCGACATCGACTTCGCGATATCGAGAAACTCTCCGTCATAGAGCTTGCGCAGCCAAGGCAAGCGGGCGCTCAGCACGCGGCCGCCGACTCCGCCGCAGGGCAGCTCCTCGTGCGTGGTGGCCTCGCGCGACGTCGAGTGACTGCTGACGAGCGTGCGTACGATCCGTTCCTCCGCGGCAACCTGCATGATCTGGGCCCGCCAGTCATGGGGCAGCAGGTGGGTGACGTCGCGACTCGTCCAGTCAAAAGGGCTCATCCATGAGGCCTTTCAGGTCAGGGTAGATGAAAGGTGAAGCAGTGGGTGTCAGGAGTATGCCTAGGTTTTCGGAACCAGGCGCGCCAAAGCGCGCGCAGCCAACCGCTGACGTTCGGTGTCTACCAGAAAGTAGGCCCGAAGAGGCGACGAGGGTGGTTCGATGTAGCCGATCCGCCCATCGCTGCCGATGTAATCTCGCACGTACTGGAACAGCACCGGGCTCTGATTCTTGAGGCCTTCGACATCGAGCTCGAAGAAACAGAAGCCGACATACACGGTGTCGAGCGCAACACTGAACTTGCAGCGTTCCAGATCTTTCTCGCTCACATTCTCCCGCAGGAGCAGGGCACGAAACTGCCGGATGAGCAGCTCGCGATCCGGCATGTCCGGCGACAGAATGTAGTGATAGGTACGCTTTTTCGCAATATTCTCGGCAACAACCGTGAGAAAGTTGCCCGCGGTCACACCCTGTTCTATCTCACTGTCGACCTTCACGATGTCATCGTCGAGGTCCGTCGTGAAAATGGTGCTCGAGGTGCTGTGCCGCTCGAGCTCGAGCAGCTGCTCCTTGTCGAGCATGCCGTAGAGCGTCGCCGGACGCTTTGCCGCGGCCCGGGCCGCCGCTTCGATCTGCTCGGTCACGATGGTCCCGATCTTCGCAACAAAGGCCGACTCCGCAGCGATGTCGGCTCGCACGGAAGAGAATCCGGCTTCTACGAAACGAGCAAGCGGGCCGTACTGTAGCATCCCGGTCGGCGCGGTCACCGCATCCTCACCGAACATCAAGTAATCCAGCGACACCTTGAAAAGGTCAGCGATCGCCACGAGTTTCTCGAGGCTCGGCATCGTTTGGCCATTGATGTATTGAGACAAAGCAGCCGAAGTGATACCCAGCTCGGTCGACACCCGCTTGCGGTTGCCGCGATACTCACCCTCATCGACGAGACGCTTCAGTGTTGCTGCCAACTTCACCTCGCGCATGGCTGTCCCTCGGTGTAGGCCCTCCCGATCAAGCGGAGCTTACCAGCGTTGAAATAGTTGCAAAGCCCTGCTTGACAACGCCGGGCCATCGCGTCACTCTCGAGCTCACAGGGAAGCGCACGAACGCCGCGCAGAAAGCCCCTGATGATCCGGCGAAAAGAGGTGCCAACGATGCATCACGTACCTTCCCGTCAGATCGGGGCCGAGCCGGAAACCTTCCTCGAGACTGCCTTACGCACATTGCGGGCGGTCGTTATCGGCCACGGCATCGCCGGTCATCAGATCGTCTACGAGCTGTTCTCGGCAGGGCGCCGCGCGTGCCGGCCGATCGAGATCCTCTGGGTCGCGGATCGGCACGACCACCGCATCGCGAGCTTCGGCGCGAGCGGGTGGCACATGCCCATTCTCAGCGGCGACCCCAGAACCGTCGCCTGGGCACACCGATCATTCCGCCGGTGGAACATGCTGTCGGACTTGGGGTTCGGCGATTTCCTCGCCCGCATCGAAAGCGTGTTCCTCAGCAGGGAACCACACATTCGGCTCCCGCACGGACATCCGGGAAACGCCGCCACCGCGGATCCGGCCGACTTCGCCGCATCCTTCTACAGCCGAGCCACCCGCCTCGACGACGGGTCCATCATCTCGACCTGCACGTTGATGCCCCGCTTGTATCAGAAGGTCAGCCGACTACCCGGTGTCACACCACGCGTGCGCCACCTTCGCGACCTCGCCGATCTGCTGGACATCACCGCGGAATTCGGCGCCGAAGTCGCGTGCGTCGCCGCAGGCGATCGGGCGCAATTCCTCCTCGGGGACAAGCGAATCGAAGGAAACTTCGGTCTGCTCTTGCTTGTCGACCTGTCGAAGGTGCCCGCGCCGTTCGATCGAATCGTGCTGGTGGACAAGGACCGAGACCACGAGCTGACGCACAGCATTCCGCATCGGGCCTGTGGCCACGTCTGCCTCGGCGGCGCCGCAGGCAGGCTCATCACCGAACCCGAGGAGTACGCCGAGCTCGAGCACGGACTCGGCGACGTGACCCGAGCTCCTCGCTATGTCATCGAGGCCATGCAAGGGATTCGAGACAGGCTGCTCGAACGATTCCCCTTGCTCGGCCCCGCCCTGGCCGACGGCGACTACCGGTATTGGTACGGCCTGCGGCCCGCGGCCGAGCGGGCGATTGCGGAGTGGGTGCCGCGCAGTAGCACCGGGCACATCGGCGTGCTGCATCTCGGCGGGCTCGGCGGCGCCGGATTCACTATCACCCCAGCGTTTGTGGAGGACGGCTTGCGCCTACGCAGACCAACAGAAGATATCGAGACACATTTGGGGCGGCCGACGCCCGCGCACTCGTCCTAGCAGCGCTCGATGTCGCCGCATGTTAGTATATTTGGCGATGCTTTGGCTTGCCCCTTGTTCGTAATGCCACAGCCTCAATTGTCTGTGGCTGGAAGGCAAGGTGGGCAGCCCGTGAAGCGTGACATCGTCAATACGCGGCTCACCGTGGGGTTCTCGCCAGTCGTCATGTCCTTGATCCGCATCCTGGCCAACGAGCGTGGCGTGTCAGAGGGCGAACTGATTCAGTCGGCAATAGTCGCCACGCTCAACGACTTCGACGTCGTCGGCGATATCAAGGCGCTGGCCGGCGCGGTCGACATCAATACCTACACGGCAGCCGCCAAGCAATCTGGAGATTTCGATCCGCTGCAAGGCGCTGTTGTCCACAGAAGCGTCACACTACGTTTCGCTAGTCCGGCCGATATCTGCCTGGACAAAACGACCGCCGAGCGACTGATACGTTTCTGCACCGCCGCAAAGTTGAGCAGAGCGTGGTCAATTCGAATGGCAGTCGATCGGTACCTCTTCTACGAGGTGACGAACACGGAATTCGGCACGGTGCAGATCCTGGACAACCCGGCGGTCATCGACCGCACCTACTCCAGTACCGAGAGCGCACAGCAGTCCGAACACCAAGCGTAGGGACACTGCCCGGACGAATCGTCTCTACGACTAGGGGCCGAATTCCAGTGTCACAAGGTAGGTGACGGCCGTCGCGGCTTCGGGAGCCCCGATGCGTTGGTAGATTTCGATCGCCTCCCGCAGCTCGACCGGACTCCCCTGATCACCCATGCCCACTCGACACCGCGCGATGCCCTCCAATGCGTGGGCTTGTTCGAGTTGGCTGCCGATCCCGCGGGCGAACGCGAGCGCATCATTGAACACCGTCAACGCTGCGCCTGCCGCACCCATCTCGAGCAGCAGCTTCCCGATATCAATGAGCACCTCGGCTTCCCCACGCTGGTAGCCGAGCTCATGGAACAGGGCAAGCGCTTGCCGGTGCAGCTCAACGGCTTCGGCGTGCAGACCGGTCCGAGTCCGGACAATACCGAGATTATTCAACGCGCTGGCCTCACCAAGACGGTTACCGAGCTGGCGGTACAAAGCCAACGCCTGCCGATGCAGATCAACAGCCTCGCCGTGCAGACCCGTCCGAGTCCGAACAATACCGAGATTATTCAACGCGCTGGCCTCACCAAGACGATTGCCGAGCTGATGGTACAAAGCCAACGCCTGCCGATGCAGATCAACAGCCTCGGCATACAGACCCGTCCGAGTCCGAACAATACCGAGATTATTCAACGCGTTCGCCTCACCAAGACGGTTACCGAGCTGATGGTACAAAGCCAACGCCTGCCGATGCAGATCAACAGCCTCGGCATACAGACCCGTCCGAGTCCGAACAATACCGAGATTATTCAACGCGTTCGCCTCACCAAGACGATTGCCGAGCTGATGGTACAAAGCCAACGCCTGCCGATGCAGATCGACAGCATCGGGGTAGTCCCCCGTCTCCTCTCGGACATTGCCGAGATTGTTCAGCGCATTCGCCTCGCCGAGGCGATCACCGAGCTGTTGATACAGCGCTAAGGCGCGACGGTGCAGGTCGACGGATTCGACGTAATCCCCGGTTGCCACATGGACATTGCCGAGATTGTTCAGCGCGTTCGCCGCACCGCGGCGGTTGCCGAGCTCGCGGTAGATGCGCAGTGCCGACTCGACGCTATCGATCGACGCGTCGTAGTCCCCCGCTCGCCACTGCACCGCGCCGAGATTGTTCAGCGCGTTGGCCTCGTCGAGGGGTCGCCCCAGGCGCTGGGCGGCGACGACCGCGCGCTGATGCAGTTGGCACGCCAGCGGCCACGGGCCGTCCCGGTCGAGCAACCCCGCAAGCACACCGGCCAGGGTGACCGTGCGCGCGGGACAGCGGTCAACGGCATCGTGGTCGAGACAGGCGAGCAGGTTCTCCCGTTCGAGGCGCATCCATTCCAACGCCTGTATCTCACTGGCGAATTCGCGCACCGCCGCCTTGCCGGCGTCAAGCGGTTCGTCGGTGGGTCGAGTCCATCGCGCCAGCCACCGGTCCGCCGCGGTGGCGGTGTGCTGGAAGTAGTCCAGCAATCGCTCCTGCGCCCGGACACGGTCCGTGCCGAGCTCGGCGTCGGCGAGGGCGCGTGCGTATTCGCGCAGCAGGTCGTGCAGCCGGTAGCGACCGCGCGCAGGCTCGTCCACAAGGTGGTCGGTGTAGAGGGATTCGAGCTCCCACCGGGCCGTGGCGACGTCGATACCCACCAGCGCCGCCGCGGCGTGCGCGTCGAGGTCGGGGCCTTGATGCAATCCCAACCGGCGAAACAGCAGCTCGCGCTCCGGCGGCAGATCACGGTAGGACAGGTCGAACGCGGCACGGACCACCCTTGGTCCAGCATCCAGTTCGCCGAGTCGATCTGTGGCGGCACAGAATTCGTCGGCGAGCTCGGCGATCGTCCAGGCCGGATGGTGGGCCAGGCGACCGGCCAGCAGCGTGATCGCCAACGGTAGGTATCCGCACAATCGCACAATGCGGGTCGCCGCCGCCTGGTCCGTGGCGCTGGCCGCATCGCGGCCTGCCAACGTGGTGAACAGCTCCGTGGCAGGCCCTGGCCCGAGCATGTCCAATGCCAGCGGCATCGCGTTCTGCAGGTTGATGAGCCTGCGCCGGCTGGTGACCAACGTCAGGCATTCGGCGGCGGCAGGCAACAGCGGTTCGATCTGACTTTCGTCGCGCGCGTCATCGAGTATCAACAACACTCGCTTGTCGGTCAGCCGGTCGCGCCACAGATCGCGCCGCCCGTCGAGGGTGTCCGGGATGTAGCGGACGTCGACCCCGAGCGCAATCAGCAAGCCCGCCAGCACATCTGCGGGATCGGCCACCGCACGACCCGCGGTGTGCGCGTGCAACTCGATGAAGTATCTGCCGTCGGGAAATCGGTCGGCAAGTAGGTGCGCGGCCCGAGTCGCCAACGCGGTTTTCCCGACGCCTGGCATGCCGTCGATGGTGTAAATCGGCGCTCCGTGTTCGAGGTCGGCCGTGGCAAGGATCCGGCGCAGTTCGGCGTCGCGGCCGATGAACGTGCGCACGTCGCGGCGAAGAGCGGTTTTCACCGCAGGGCGAAGCTGAGCGGACACGTCCGGCGCGGGTTCGGATTCCGGGGACGTCGGCGCCGGATCGCTGAGCACGCGTCTGCGCGTTTCCAGCCAGGCAGGCAGGTCCTCCTTGGGAACTCCGCAGCACCACAGGTAAATCTCCAGCCTGTTGTCCTTTTCGGCGACGAGTCGATTGCCTTCGAGTCGCTTTCCCTTCTCCATGTCCTCGATGAGGTTCTTTGTCAGCTCGACGAATCTGGGTGGGCCGCCGCTGTTCCGGTCGATGGCCTTTTGTTCGAGGCGACGAATGGACAGCTCTGCTTCGCCGCGCGCTCTGCGCAGCGCGCCACCGAATGCGGAGGGAGTTGTCACGGTCGCGAGATATTCGCGGGTCACCGCCCGGTTCGGAAACATCGTCACAGCGCTTCTCCCCCGCTTATCGTCCACTGCGCCACGGCATCTCGGCAATTGTCCGGGAATGTCTCAGCGGTGTCCGCCGGACAGTCCGGAAATGCGACGTGTATCCGGCGGTTTGTCCGGCCCCATGTCGGACTCGGTGATTTCCCGGTGCACTGTGTCCAGCGGCCGAAGTGCCGCTGTCGAACACGAAGGACAGTCGCCATGAATACGAACACCTCCTCGAGGAGCCTTGCTCCTGATGAAGTCGTGACGCTGACCCGGCGGGAAGCAGCCCACCTGTGGACCGCCGCATTGCGGGCAGCGCGGCATGCGACAGCGGATCCCGTCGAGGCCGCGGCGGGTCTGCTCACCAGCCTGCCGACGCGCGCAATCGTCACCCTGCACCGATTCCGCACTGCCGGTGCGGCACACAACGCCTTGTTGCTGCGGGGCGTCTGCGCGAATCTGAAGGATCTGCCCGCCACCCCGCCTACCGTGACGCCGCACGGCGCCATGCCGATGGTCGATGCCGCCGCATTGCTGTTGCTGGCCTTGTCGTTGCCGTTGGGCGAACCGTACACATTCCGGTCGTTGCACGACGGTCGGCTGGTGCAGCACATCATTCCGGTGCCCGGTCACGAGCGCGCGCAGACCAGTGCGGGCAGTAGGGCCGCGCTGCAATGGCACGTCGAGGACGGCTTCACCGAAAACCGTTGCGACTACTTCGGATTGCTGTGCCTGCGGGGCCATCCAGGCGCCGTCACGATCCTCGCGCCCGCGCGGCGCCTCGACCTGCCGGACGACGTCGTCGCCGTCTTGCGCGAGCCGCGGTTCGTGATCGCACCCGATACCGCGCACGACCTGCCCGCCCACTCGGTGCTGCCCGTGGTGCCGATCTTGACCGGGCCCGCCACCGATCCGGAGATCTGTTTCGGCGAGGAGGACGCGCGCCCTGCTCACCCGGGGGATCGCCAGGCGGCCGCGGCGCTGACGGCGCTGACCGCTGCGCTCGATCGCGCCGCGATCGGTCACGAACTGCGCCCCGGCGAGGTACTGCTCGCCGACAACCGGCGAACTGTGCACGGCCGCACCGTGTTCCACCCGCGCTACGACGGCACCGACCGATGGTTGCTGCGCACGATGACCTGTGCTTCGGTCCGGGCGCATCGCCGTCGCGGTGCCTGCCGGGCCCTCGGCTGACCGAGCCGCCGGGCCCGCACCCGCCAATGTCCCCCCTTCTCCTTTCGAAAGGACCGTGCCGTGTCGTACCCGGTTACTCCTTCTCCCGTGCCGACCCAAGCAGCCGCCGCACCCGGACCGGTGGGCTCGGACGATGAATTCAGCCCGCTGCTCGAAGTGGTGGTCGGTACGGCGGATGGTGCGCGGATACCGCCGTTGGATCGTTCGACCTTGCTGAATCTTTTCCCTGATCTCGCCCCAGGAGAGCTGGCCGGCGTCACCGTGGGTGCGTTTCCGTCCCGGGTACTCGCGGAGGCCGCCGAAGATCTCGATGGGCTCGCGAAACTGTTGGAAGACTTGGATGTTCGGGTGTACCGCCCGGCGCCGATCGTGCACGATCTCGAGTTCGGCACACCGCACTGGCGTACCAGCGGCTTCTATTCCTACTGCCCGCGCGATCTCGCGCTCATCGTCGGTTCCGCGATCATCGCCGCGCCGAGTCCGATGCGCGCGCGCATGTTCGAGCTCGCCGGACTGCGGGAACTGTTCCAGCAGCGCATGCTCGCAGGCTCGGCGTGGATCGCCGCCCCGCCGCCGCAACTTCGGGAGGAGTTGTTCGCCGACGACGGTCGCGGGCAGCTCACGCTCGGGGAAACCGAACCGGTCTTCGATGCCGCGAATATCCTGCGTTGCGGCGCCGACCTGTTCTATCTGGTGTCCAACAGCGGCAACGAACTCGGGCACCGCTGGCTGCAAACCACGTTGTCCGCGTTGGGCGATTACCGGGTGCACCCGATCCGCGGCGTCTACCCGCACACCCACATCGACTCCACGATCAGCCTGTTGCGTGAGGGGTTGGTGCTCCTCAATCCCGAACGGATCCGCAGTCCATGGCAACTGCCGCAACCGCTTCGGTCGTGGGACCATCTCTGGTGTCCGCCCATGGCTGTCGCCCCCTGCTCGTCCCGGCACCCGTTGTCATCGGAATGGATCGGGATGAACCTGTTGATGGTGCGACCGGACCTCGCCATCGTCGACGGGGCGCAAACCGAGCTCATCGACGTATTGCGACGCCGCGCCATCGACGTCATCCCGCACACCTTACGGCACGCGCGCACGATGGGCGGCGGATTGCACTGCGTCACACTCGATTTGCGACGCGAGCGGCGCCAGACAGGCTGATCGACGGACGTAGCCGGGTGCGGGCCCGATGTCGAACCGGTCATGTGGCCGTTTCCCGACCGGCGGAGCCGGACTCGACGAGCTCACGCACCTCGGCCACCTGGCGGGTGACGGCGTGGCGGGAATCGAGCGACTGCAGCAGTTCGAGCACCCGGTCCTGGACCTGTCCCACCCGGCAGTAGGTGGCCAGCTGCTGCCACGTCGTGGTGATCGTGTGACACCCGGATTCCAGCTCACCCGCGGCGATGTGCGCTGCCGCCTCGTCGAGGTTCAGCAATGCCCACCCGACCTGATCGTGGTTGGCCAACGGCAGATCCCGCACGAACGCGCGCAGCGGCGCGGCCTCGGCATGGGCGCCGACCAGGGCAAGGGAGTTCGCTTGATGCCAGCGCAACAGGTACTCGCTGACCCGGAATCCGTCGGCGACCGTCTCGGCCTCAGGAAGCTCGGCGAACATTCGCTCCGCGCTGCGGATCGCCTCCAGCGTCTCGCGGCGGCGACCCAACCGGGCCTGCACACCCGCCTCGGCGAGATAACCCATCACCGCCGACGAGTTCGCCCGGCGGGCGCCGACCGACTGTGCCGCATAGGCGGCCGACATGCCGGACTTGAACTGGTGATGCCACGCGCACGCGTCACCGGTGCGGGCGGCGATCCAGGCCTGCACGGTGGCGTCGTCCGCCAGCCTGGCCGCACGGCGGGCGATGCCGTACCACTCGAAGGCATCGCCTGCGCTCGCCACGTCGGTGAGCCGGATGGCGATGAACCCGGAATTCTTCGCGTACACCCGCTGCAGCCTGCGCCGGATCTCCTCGCTGGTCGCGGTCAGCAGACCGGCCTCGGCTCTGGCCAGATCGACCATGCGTGCCGGAATGAACTCCGCGGGCGGCGCGTAGAGCTGGTACCCGTTCTGCTCGGTGATGTCCTCGAGCAGACCGACATACGCCGCGGTCGCCCGGCGGCCGCCCGGCGGATCGAAACCATCGCCGAACAACCCCACCCCCGGCGGCGCTGGCATGAACATCGCCCCGGCCGCCGCAAGACTGACAAAATGACGTCGATCCATAGCGTCCTGGATTCCGTTCTGCGGCAAGGCATCCGCGTCCGAGTAGTCATGTCCGAAACCGAGCCGGTCCGGTCTGGTGCGGTAGAGGAAACACAATGCGTCCAGATAGTGCGTCGACGGCACATCCTGACCGTGTTCCCATTGCGACAGCCGCTGATGGCGCAGCCCCTCGCTGGGTGTGCCGCGCGCCGCCAAGATCTCCTTCAGCGCCTCGACCGCTTCCACCAGGGTGTAGTTGCGCGCAATACGGTGCGCGCGCAGCAGCGAAACCCCACAATGTTGGTGCACCGCCAATGCGCTCTGGTAATCGGAGCCGCCCGCGTATTTGACCTCGCGTGCCACGCGCCGCGCGCATCGATTGGCGTGTGGGCCGTTCGTCATGCGAACCACTTGTTCCCCTGGGGATCACCCCCGTCTGGTGACACTTCGAGCCAAGCCTATCCCCGCATTCCGCGGTATGTCGACGGCACGTTGGGTAGTGCCCGCATCGCGTGCAAAACCGTGCCACACACCGTGAATCGAATCGGTCGCCCTCGCACCAGGCACGACCGCGGAGTCATTCTGCAATTCCGAAGCGCACGTCGTGTGCGTGTTATGCGAAACGAGAGCATTCACCATGGAAACCGAGATCATCGGCACCCAGATTTCCGACACATGGCGAGAATCCGGCTCGGCGCGCGACGACGAAGTCGGCGTGATCGCCCAGCCGTATGTCGTTGTGCAAGAGCGACAAGCGGTGCTCCCCCAGTTGCTGGCGCGGGTGATCGTGGCCTTTGCGATGACCATGGTCTTCGCCGTGCTGGTCATGGTCGCCGTGCTCTTCCTATTCTCCGGGCCGAGTACCACCCCGACTACCACGACGCAGGTCGGCACCACCCAATCCCACGATCCGGCCAGGACGTGCTACCCGTTCGGCGGCTGCACACCCGCCGATCCGGTGCCCTGATATCGCACTGCGGCGCAATTGATGAAGTGCGGAAAGACAATTCGATGACCTTGCACTCGACCGAGTGGACAATTACTAGCGACATCACGCCGGAGTGGGCTATTCGGGTACCACAAGACGACGAGCACGAATGGATGCTGAGCTGGCTGCACGGCCGCCTGCTGACGCGCGATCAGGCCATTATCGGAATGGAACTCGACGAACTGCTCAGCGTTCCCGATCTCGTCTACGACTGCTGGCACCTTTCCTTGGTCCACGATTACGCGAACCGTCTCGGCGTGCTACTCGAAGACGCGGTAATCCTGTTGGCCGTCCAGATAATGGCCCGACTGCTGACGGCGGAAGCTCCTTGACCACACCGCGATTGGGCTCGGCAACCAATAGACTTGCCTCCGCGGGCATGCGGGGTGCTCGCGGAGGCAAGACCCACCGTGTTCGCGGCGCACTGACGCTCGCCGAAAGCTCGGTGTCGTCAGGTCGGGATGCTGAAGACGGTCCCGCAGTCCGGTCCGTGCAGGCGTCGACTGACTGCGTCGGCTTCAGGGACGCCGAGCTCGGCGAAGATTTCCAGCGCTTGTTGCCAGTGGTGGCGGGCCCTGGTTCGATCGTCGAGTTGTGCTGCGGCGGCGGCGATTCCGTTGTGGGCGTGCGCCTGCTGGTCGCGTTCGCCGGTTCGGTTGGCGAGGGTCAGCGCGGTTTCGTAGTGGGTACGGGCCTGGTTCGGGTCGGCGGTCGCCAAGGCCAGTTGGCCGAGGCCGGTGAGTGCGCTGGTTTGCAGGTGCAGGCTGCCGGTCTCGCGGGCGATGTCGAAGGCTTCGCTGAGGTGGGCGTTGGCCTTGGCGTAGTCGCCCATTCCTTGGTAGGTCGCGCCGAGGGTGCACAGGGCATAGCACTCGAGGGGGCGGCTGCCGCCGCGGCCGATGGCCAACGCTTCGCCGAGGTGGGTGAGCGCCTCCTCGAAACGGCCCATCCGTTCATAGATCTGGCCGATGCCGTGAATCGTCCTGCCATGCAGGTCGCGCACGCGGGCGCTGCGGGCCAGCGACACAGCGCGATCGAGTTCGGCCAACCCCTCCTCGTAGCGGCCGAGCCGACGGTGAATCATGGCGAGGCCGTGTCTGGCGTCTGCTTCCAGTTCGCCGACACCCAGCTCGCCTGCCAGGGCGAGCGCGTCCTGATAGTGATTGCGCGCCTGGGTGAACCGCCCGAGCGAGGCACAGGTCAGGCCACTGCCGTACAGCGCGTAGCCTTCGAGCATCCGGATGCCGACGGCACGACACGACGCGAGGCCTTCTTCGTAGTAGCCGAGGGCCTGCTCGTAAAGGCCGGAGCGCCAATGCAACAGCCCGAGCAGGACCAGCGTGTGGCTGGCCAAGGCGCGGTTTCCGGTGACCCGATCGGCGGCCAGCGCGCGCGTGTGCAGGTCGAGGGCGCTGTCGTAGTGACCGCGAACATCAAAGTAGCGCCACAGCACCGGGGACAGCTGGCCGGTGTGGGTCGGCCAGCCGTTGTCGGCCGCGTACGCGGCGAGGGCAAGCAAGTTGGCGCGTTCGGCGTCCAACCAGGCCAGCGCCGCAGCTTCGGATTCCATCGGATGCGGGTGACAGTCAGCGGGTTTCGCGAGCTGCATAGGTGGTTGGTTCCGGTCCAAGCGCTTCGCTGCGGCGTACGCGGTGTGCAGAGCGAAGTCGATCAGGCGCCCAAGTGCCGCATTTCGTACCTCGACGGGAATGTCCGCATCGGCCTGTTCGGTGGCGTAGAGACGAAGCAGGTCGTGCATGCGGTAGCGACCAGGCTCCGATTGTTGGATCAGGCAAGCGGTTTCGAGCTCCCGCAGCAGGGTTCTGGTCTGCTGGGTGGTGAGCGCGGTGAGGTCGGCGACGGCTTCCTTGCTGATGTCGAATCCTGGCGCGAGGCCGAGCAGCCCGAACGCGCGGGCCGAGTCCGGCGGCAGCGTGCGGTAGGACCAGGAGAACACCGCGCGCAGGCTCACCGACAACTCACCGGTGTCCATCGCGTCCAACCGGGTGGCGGAATCCCGGATCTCCGCGGCAAGTGTCGCCAGCGACAGCGCGGGATGACTGGCGGCACGGGCGGCGATAATGCCCAGTGCGAGCGGCAATCCCGCGCAATGGTCGACCAGTTCGGTCACCGCCGCGGGTTCGGCGGCCACCCGCTCGGCGCCGAGGTGACCGATCAACAGGTGGCGCGCCTCGTCGTCGGTGAGGGTCGAGAGCGACAACGAGCGAGCACTGTGGCCGGCGATCAACGCGGGCATGGCATTGCGGCTGGTGATCACGACGGTGGTGGCGGCGTTGCCCGGCAACAGCGGAGCGACCTGGGCGCTGTCGATGGCGTTGTCCAGCACGACGAGCATCCGTTTGTCCGCGATCAGGCTGCGATACAACGCCGTTCGACTGTCGAAATCCTGCGGGACGGCGGCCGGTGCGACGCCGAGCGCCTCCAGGAATCCCCGTACCGCCACCGCCGGATCCATCGGCGGGCTCGCGGGATCGAAACCGCGCAGGTTCACGAACAGTTGCCCGTCCGGATACCGGTGCGCATGCTGGTGCGCCCAGTACAGCGCGAGCCAGGTCTTGCCTATCCCCCCGATGCCGCCGATCGCCGAGATCACCACCGGGCCACCGGCATTCGCGTGCGCGGTGATGAACTCGGTGAGGACAGCCCGCTCGCGCACTCGACCCGCGAACAACTGCGGCATGGCAGGCAATTGCCGCGGCACCGGCAACGCCGAGCCGATCGCGACCGTGCCCGGGTTGGTGAGGGCAGGATCGGCCGTCAGGATCTGCTGATGCAGCCGCTGCAGCGCCTGCCCGGGGTCGGTGCCGAGTTCGTCGGCCAACTGACGCCGAACCTGCCGGTAGTGCCGCAAGGCGTCGGCTTGGCGCCCGTTGCGGTACAGCGCGAGCATCAACTGCCCGGCCAGTCGTTCGTCCAGCGGCCGCTCGGCGGCTCGCGTGGTGAGACCCGCCACCAGGTCGGCGTGCTTGCCACACCGCAGTTGCACGTCGGTGTGCTGGAGTTCGGCCGAAAGACGTTCCGCGACAAGGGCAGTGCTCACGCTGTTGATCCACGGCGTGTCCAAGGACGAGAAGGGCTCGCCACGCCACAGTCCCAGCGCCTGTTCATACAACGCCATGGCCTGGCGATCGTCGGTGCCGCCCGCCTGGGCGATCAGGTACCGAAACCGATGCAGGTCCACCGCCAGCGGTGCCACGGCGAGCCGGTACGTCCCGGCGCGGCGCACGATCTGCACC
Organism: Nocardia sp. NPDC049149; assembly: GCF_043197455.1. Taxonomy (NCBI): domain Bacteria; kingdom Bacillati; phylum Actinomycetota; class Actinomycetes; order Mycobacteriales; family Nocardiaceae; genus Nocardia; species Nocardia sp. NPDC049149. The sequence continues at coordinate 260,449 of NZ_JBICTD010000004.1, read as the reverse complement.
TCACCGTTCGCCACCGTGAGGCATCGGCGCAGCCGAGTGATATAGGTGTGCAACGTATTTCGCGCGCGTGGTGCGGCGTGCACACCCCAGACACGATCGACGAGCTGATCGACGGTCACCACGGTGTCGGCCTCGATCAGCAACACCGCGAGCACGCACTGCTGCCGTGCATGCCCGATGTCGATCGGCCGACCGTCATGAATCGCCTCGACACCGCCTAGCAGGCGAAACTCCACCGCGCCCTTTCCATGCCACCACGCCATCGGCTCGGTAGTACTCCTGGAGGAGTACTACCGGCCCCGCGGAAGCACCACCGGAGAAGTACTACTTGACCAGGCGATTCAAGAATGATTTCAGAAGTATTTCTGTCGACTCTAGCAAGGTGGAAACGGCGCCGTACCCCGTCCGTCTCACCCCGACCAACCCTCGAAAGCGACCGTGTCCGCACCCCGCAAAGAACCCCGCCAAAAACGCTCGCAGTTCACGTTCGACGTCATCCTGGATGCGGCCGCGCGACTGTTCGAGGAAGACGGCTACAAGACCACGACGACCAACAAGATCGCCGAGCTGGCCGGCGTGTCCATCGGCACGCTCTACCACTACCTCCCGAACAAGGACGCACTGCTGTACGCGCTGGCGCGACGGCACTACCAGCGCAGCAGCGAGTGGCTGCGGTCCCGATTCGCGACCTTCACCGCGGACGATCCGGCACTGGCGGACACCGTGCGCCAGCTGGTCACCGAGATGGCCCATCGGCACAACCAAGAGCCACACCTCAACCGGCTGCTCCATCTGCAAGCGCAGCGCAATCTCGCGGGGGCGCAGGAATCGCGCGCGCTCGAAGCGGAGTTCACCGCGGCGCTCGAGTCCCAGTTGCGCAGGATGAACGTCGGCGGGCCCGACCCCTATGTGACGGCCATGCTCGTCGTGCAAGGGATCGATGCGCAAATGCACGGCGGGGTTATCGATCTCCCACCTGGCCGCACCATCGAGGATGTCATCGACATCGTCAGCACCATGTGGATCGGCGCACTCCTGGCCACCGGCGCACCGACCGACCCGGCGATCGAGCCATGACCGTCGCACCCGTGCCAGCCGGATGTGAGCGCGGTGCAAGCGTGCTGCGCCAGAGTCAGGGACATGACAACGTATACAGGCCCGTCGGGCGCGGGAATGACGGTTCTGGTCACCGGGTCCAGCGCGGGCATCGGGTATTTCGTCGCTGAGCAGCTCGCGGCCAGCGGCGCCGAGGTCGTGCTCGGCTGCCGGGACACCGCCAAAGCCGAACTCGCGGCGCACGCCATCGCGGAGCAGGTTCGGGGCGCGCGCGTGCGCTGGGTGCGACTCGATCTCGCGGATCCGGCTTCGCTGCCGGTGGCGGCGCGCGACCTAAAGGTGGATCGCCTCGACGCGGTCGTCCTCAATGCCGGGGTGCTGTTGGACGGCGCCGATCGCCGCGTCAACGTGCATGGCCACGAATTGATGTTCGCGACAAACCATCTCGGGCACTTCGCGCTCGTCCATCACCTGGCGCCTGCGTTGGCGCAGACCCCGAACAGTCGCGTGGTCACCGTGGGCAGCTTCGCCGCACGCTCGGAACGACTGGACATGGACGATCTCCAGTCCGAGCACGACTACCAGTCCAAACGGACCTATGGACGATCGAAACTGGCCCAAATGCTGTTCGGTTTCGAACTCGATCGCCGACTACGCGCCGCCGGTGCCACGACAACAAGCGTCGTCGCCCATCCCGGCGGCGCTTTGGACTCTCTGACCCCGTCCCGCCCGCCGCTGTTCGTCCGCACACCAGCCCAACACCTCCGCGGGCTACCCGCTTGCCTCCTACTGCACGGCAAGGACGCCGCCGCGCGCACCATCGTCCACGCCACCCTCGACACTGACGTCACCGGCGGAGAACTATGGGGCCCCGCGGTTTTCGGCCTGCGCGGTCAGCCGCATCGGGAGTCCCCGAAGCCACACATGACCGACCCCGACATCGCGGCCAGACTCTGGGAAGCCAGCGCAACGCTCACCGGCGTCGACCCGTTCCTCCAACTCCCCACTCCCACAGCGTGATTCCATTTAGCCGAGTTCCGGCGCTGTTCCGGTGGCGTGCAGCAGGGACAGGTCTTGGCCGCGTAGGGAATTCAGTCGCGCCTGTGTCGCCTCGCTCATGCTGACACCGGCGAACCGGTCGGGGTGAGAGCGGGGCGGCTGATGACCTCCTGATCACTCTGCAACTCCGGCGCGGCACCTCCCGTCACTCGAACCGCTGCTCAGGCAAGAACGTCAGCTGCTGCATCGCGCACCTCCACACGTTTCGACACGGTCGCGAGCCCGCGACACCGCTCTAGGTCGATCGACATAGCGATGAGGTGGAGTATGTTCTAAGTCGATCGACTTAGTCAAGAGGTGTGGAGAGGACTCACATGAGGCGCGACACCCGCAACCAGATGATCCGGCAGGCCGCGTTCCTGTTCCGTGGTCGAGGTTACGGCGCGACCGGAATCCGGGAGATCGCCCAGCAGGCAGGCGCACACCGCGGCGTGATGTATCACCACTTCCCGCGCGGCAAAACCGAAGTGGCAGAAGAGGTTCTGGCCGCGACAGACGCCGCCGTCGGCAGCTACATCGAATCATGGTGCGCCAACCAGGAACCGATCCCGGCGATGCGCGCGATCATCGCGGGAACCAAGATGATGATGGCGATGGGCGAGCATCCGCCCGGCAGCCCCGTCGCCGCCGTCGCCCTCGGCGCAGGCCCCGACGATCAGACACTGCGCGATACCGCCGACGCCATCTACCGCCGCTGGCAACGAGCCTTTCGAGACTGCCTGCGCCGCAACGGAACCCCCGATCCCGACGCCGCCAACCTGGCCACCCTGCTCATCGCAGGCATCGAAGGCGCACTCGTCCTGTGCCGCGCCGAAGGCAACAACACTCCCCTCGACCGCCTAGCCGCCGCCCTCGAGATCACCCTCCGCTCCCACTGACAGCGTCAGACGTCACCCTCTCGCCGCATCCGCGCGCTCGGTGACGACTTCGCCGTGGCATGCCTCGGGGACGCACCAGCGAGCCGCTGACCAGGCAACTCAGGCAGCACGGCCTGCGTCGAGACAGCTCCCGGATTATGCCTTCTGGCATATTGCCTACTCGAGCAATTATCTGTTACGGTGCGTCACGGCAATATTCCGCCGCAGGTGGCGGGCCGAATCGGCTCCTGTCGACGTGCTGGTGAACGAGACCCGCACAGGTGTGCCGCACACGATGCGGACATGAAGGGCTACAGCTCGAACAGATGGCGGAGAAGGTCATGAAGGGTGTCTGGGTGTACGGCGTGGTATTCCTGGTTCTGGGCTTGACAGCAATATTCATCGCGCGGCTGCGGCTGAGCGAGATCCCCGACTTGGCGATCGGACATTCGGCCCCGCCGCCGGTGCTGGGACAGCTGAACGAGAAGGTTGTCGACTACGAACTCGACGGGCCCGACGGAACGCCGGTGCTGCTGTCCTATCTGAACGAGCAGGGTGCCGTTCAGGACATTTCGGCCAACCTCCCGTGGCGGGCCTCGGTACGTACCCGCACACTGACCTTGGCGACCGGCGTGGTCGCACAGTCCAACGGCGACCAGGTCTCCTGTCGGATCGTTGTCAACGGGCAAACCCGTGACTCGCGTTCGGCAAGTGGACCATTCGCCGCGGTCAACTGCTCGGTGCCGGTGTCATGAACCGCAGACCACGGATCGCGCGCCTGCTGTACACGTTCTCGATACCGATCATCGCCGTCTGGCTCCTGGTCGCCGGTGGGCTGAATCTCGTTGTCCCCCAACTCGAAACCGTGGTCAAGGGACATGCCAAGTCGTTCCTCCCCGACGAGGCCTCCTCCGTGCAGGCAATCGTCAAGATGGGCAACTCGTTCGGCGGTGCCGGGACGAACAACTTCGTCTACGTCCTCCTCGAAGGCGACACCCCGCTCGGCAGCGACGCGCATCGCTACTACACGGCGCTGCTGGACCGGTTGACGAAGGACAAGACCCACGTCAACTCCGCGATGGACCTGTGGTCCAACCCGGACTTCTCCCCCGCCAGCGAGAGCGCCGATGGCAAGGCGGCCTACGTGCTACTGAATCTGGCCGGAAACATGGGCACCGCCCTCGCCATGGAATCCACCCAGGCCGCCAGGGACATCATCGCCGATTACCCACCGCCACATGGGATCACGGTCCATCTGACCGGCCCGTCCGCCGTCGTCAACGACGAACTCCTCGCCATCAACGACTCGATGCTGCTGCTGATCGTCATGTGCGCAGGCCTGGTCGGCGTGGTGCTGCTCTGCGTCTACCGCTCGCCGATCACGGTGGCGATGCCGCTGCTGACCGTGGGCATGGGCCTGGCAGTGGCTCGGCCCGTGGTGGCCTACCTCGGCGAGCATCAGGTGATCGGCGTCTCGATCTTCGCGTCCGCGCTGCTCGCGGTGATCGTGCTCGGCGCGGGCACTAACTACGGCATCTTCCTGCTCGGCAGATATCAAGAGGCCCGGCGCGCCGGCCAGGACCCGGAGACGGCGTATTACACAGCGCTGCACGGGGTTCAGCACATCATCATCGCGTCCGGCTTGACGGTCGCCGGGGCTACCGCGTGCATGTCCTTCACCAGGCTCGCGATCTTCAGCACGTCTGGCCTGCCGTGCACGATCGCGGTATCCGTCACCCTAGCAGCGGCATTGACGCTCGGGCCCGCCTTGCTTGCGCTCGGCAGCCGCCTCGGTTTCCTCGAACCGCGCGCGCAATCCTCGCAGCGCAGGTGGCGGCGGATCGCCACCGCCGTGGTCCGCTGGCCGGGACCGGTGCTCGTCGCCAGCCTCGCGGTGCTCGTGGTCGCGATCCTCGTCCTTCCGACGTTCCGGCCGAGCTTCAACGAGCGCATTGCCCAGCCGAGCGACTCGTTGTCGAACCAGGGCATCGCGGCCGCCGACCGGCATTTGCCACCGAACATCATGGCGCCCAGCATGTTTCTCATCGAATCCGATCACGATCTGCGCAACCCAGCGGACCTGATCGCCTTGGCAAAGGTCACCAATGCCGTCCTGAAGGTGCCGGGTGTCAGTGGGGTGCAGGGGATTACCCGACCGTTGAATGCTCCACTGGAGCAGGGCTCGCTCACCGCTCAGGCCGGCTACATCGGCAACCGCTTCACCCAGCTGAAGAGCATGCTCACCCCGCGGCTCGATGACCTGACCACCCTCGCGGCGCGCATCGACCAGTTGAATCTCACGATCAAGGGTCTGGAAACGGCACTCAACACCGGACAACAAGGCTTCGGCCAGGTGAACAACAGTGCCGCCGCCTTGCAAGCCGATGTTGCCGGGGTGGTCGACAAGCTGAACTCGCTACGCGACACCGCAGGTCCGGCACGGCAATTCGTGAACTCGATCCCGAATTGTCAGGACATCAGTGCCTGCAAAGCCGCGCTCACCGGGTTCTCGCTGTTCGACGACGCGGACCGGGTCGACGGCTCGGTCGACGGCCTCGTGGACGGCCTCCGCAACGCCTCTCGGGCGCTGCCGCAGCTCGCCACCCAGGTGGACTCGCTCAAAGGCTTTCTCGCACAGGTGAAGCAACTGCTCGCACCACTACAGGGCACCCTCGATGTCCTGCTCCCTCAGGTCAATGACATGACGCAGTTCCTGGCGGAGGTCGGCAAGGGCTTCAGCGCAGGATCGCCCGACGACTTCTTCTTCTTGCCGAGTCAAGCATTCGACAGTCCGCTGTTCAAAAGCGCGCTGCCCTTCTTCTTTTCGGCGGACGGCAAGGTGACGCGGATGATCGTCACGCCGCAGATGGAAGGCTTCAGTCGCGAAGCGATGGACCTCAGCGCGCAGATCATCCCGACGGCTTTGACGGCGATGAAGGGCACTTCCCTTGCGGGTAGCACGGTCAGCATCGGCGGTCCAGGCGGCACCTTGCTCAACATCGAAGCCTTTGTCCGCGAGGACTTCATCACCAGTCTGGTTGCCGCGTTCGCGTTCGTGTTCTGTGTGGTCTTGATCCTGCTGCGTAGTCTCGTCGCCGCCATCGCGGTCATCGGCACCGTCGCGCTGTCGTACCTGTCCGCATTGGGGCTGACTGTGCTCGTCTGGCAGCACATCGTCGGTAACCCACTGCACTGGTCGGTGGCTCCGGTCTCGTTCATCTTCTTGGTCGCCGTCGGCGCGGACTACAACATGCTGCTCGTCAGTCGATTCAAGGAAGAACTCGGCGCAGGCATCAACACCGGGATCATTCGATCCATGGTCAACACCGGCGGCGTGGTCACCACGGCGGGGCTCGTCTTCGGCGTGACCATGTTCGCGATGCTGGTGAGCTACGCGCACAACATCGCCCAGATCGGCACGACCGTCGGCATCGGACTCTTCCTCGACACCTTGATCGTTCGTTCGTTCGTCGTTCCCGCCATCGCGGCACTGACCGGCCACTGGTTCTGGTGGCCGATCAACATCTATCGACTGCCTCGGACACCGAAGGCCGAGCCAGTGCGACCGCCCGTCATCTACGGGCCGCTCTCGGTGCGGCGACACGAGCGGCAGCCCGCGACTACAGCACTGCGCCAGGAGCCTTGAGCGAGTGAACTATTCACTCGCCTCGTGCGGCTCCTGGCGCAGCGGCAGCAGGCGTTCGATCTAGTTGTTGTCCCCGGCGCCCCCACCTGAGCCGGAGCGTTGAGTCCCGGTGCCCGGAGTGTTGCCGTTGCCCGGCGCGTTGTTGCTGTTGCTCGGCGGGGAGTTCTGGGTCCTCGGCGTTTTCGACGCCTCCGGCGCACTCGTCGATGGTGCCGACGGCGTCAGCGTGCCCGCCGACGACGGCACACTCGTCGACTGTTTCGGCACACTTGTCGATGGAGTCGAACTGGCCGACGTCGGCGATTTCGTTGTGCTGCTGCCGTTCTGCGAGGTCGTCGTCGGCACCTGGCTCTGGCTGGGCTGCACGGTCCCGTCGTCCTCGCTCGTCGGGGGATTGTCGGGTTGGCCGCTGCCGTCGTTGGTCCACCAGTGGCCGACGTTGGCGACCTCGTTGCCCGAGATCGACTTCCCGGTAGCGCCCTCGAAGCCGGTGATCGCCAGGATCGCGATGAGGAACGCCGCCACGCTGGTGCCGATGATCAGCGGCCACCGCAGGTTGTATCCGCGGCGTTGCTGCGCTGCACGGCTACCGCTATCGCCAACCGGCAACTGGCGATTCACCTGAGGGATCGCCACGGTACGGTCCGCGTCGACGAACCGTCCGGCACCGGGTCCTGGCGGCATGGTGTTCGGCGGCATGCGGTTCGCGGGCGGCATAGTGTTCGGCCGCATGGCGTTCGCGGGCGACATGGCGTTCGTCGGCGGCCGCTGTCCCCACGGTGGTCGCTGCCCGGAACCGGGTCCTGGCAGCCTGTCGTTCCTACGCCCTGCCCGGCCTGGTGCGGCCGGATGGTAACCGGCCGTGCGCTGTTCGGGTGTCTGCGGCGGAGGCTGGGTCAGCTCGGCCTGCTGCCGGGTGGTCGAATCCGCCAGTGCCAGCGCAGCGTCCTTCGTCCTGCGGAACGAGCGCAGGTAGAACTCGCCGCCGACCGTGGACACCACACTGGCAATCCCAGCACCCGCGACGGTGCCCGCCACCCCGAGCGTCGATCCCAGAAAGGCCGCGGTGACCGCCGCCAGGGCTGCCGCGCCAACCTGCGACGGTTTGATGCCGTCCTTTTTTTCCGATTTCTCCGAAGTGCCTTTCTGCTCTTCGCTCATCTTCCCGATCTGCTCGCATCGTTACCGTTTCGACTTCTCAACGTTATAAGCCGTACGGGCCGCTACGCTCGTTCCCGGGACCGGGACGTGAGCAGTCCCACTGTCACCGTCCGCAGGGTATGGCAGATCTCTGCTATTCGCCGCCGACCGCGACGGGATCGGGCTTATCTGTGGTGGATTCGTCCTCCGGGTGCGGCAGATTGCCGAATACCGCGACCGCTACCGCCCCGGCAATAGCAAGGAAGAAGCCAAGAATCGCAAGCCATTCCAGGCCGGGTCGTGAGGTGTCACCGAGGACAAGGACGCCGATTATTCCCGGAATGACCGTTTCGCCGACGACCAGCGCCGCGGTGGCGCCGTTCACCGAACCGAGTTGCAGCGCAACGGTATGCAAATAGAAGCCGCCGATACCGGCGATCGCAATCGTCCATGCGGCCGGGTCGGCGAGCAGCGTCGGCACGTCGAGCGGATCGATGCCTTGGACGATGCGGACCGCGATCGCCAGCGCGCCGAACAGCATGCCGGCGGCCAGACCCGCGGCCACCGCACCCCTGGATCCCAGGCGTCGGACGACGAGTTGGCTGACCCCGAACAGCAGCAGCGAAGCGACCAGCACACCCCAGTGCAGGACGGGATCATCGCTGCCGCCGCCTTCGTGCCCCGCGGCGCCGCCGAGTGCGGCGAGCGCGAGGACCACTGAGCAGATCGCGACCCAGTCGCGCAGGTGCAGGCGGATACCGAGCACGAAGATGCCGAGGACCGCGGTGACGATCAGGTTCGCACTCATGATCGTCTGCGACAGGAACAGCGGAATCAACCGTGCGGACACCGCGTTGCCGACAAACCCGACCACATCGAGCACACTGCCGACGATGAACGCAGCCGTCAGCACCGCCGCAACCGTCGAAGCGACTGTGGGAGCCCCGGTTTCCGTCAACTGCCCGACCTCGCCGCGCTCCTGCGCCGCAGCCGCCGACCGCCGCGCCGCATACGCCTGCAACACCGACCCCACGCCATACCCCACGCACGCAAGCAACGCCGCAAACAGCCCGATCAGCATCCGATCGACCCCACCGACACAACCCACACCTTTTTGATCACACTCGACGATAACGTTCGTCAAGCAAAACACCCGTGACCGGTATCTGCCCGATGCCATCAACCGCCGGTCGACGTGGTTGAGCAGCGGTCCTCGGCAGCCGCGACCCACACGCGGTTCGAGCGACAAAGGCGACACTGTCGGCGACTTGCCGATCGTGCCGCCTCACCTATCGACTCGAGGTCGCGAAAGCGCCTAGAAGCACTTGACTCGTTGGTTACGACCGTAGTTGTCGAGCAGGTAGTAGTACTGCCCGTCGGTCGTCAGGCCGGTGACCTTCCAGTCCTGGCCGCCGATGGTGACGATCACGCCGTACTGATATCCCTTGCCGCACACCGCGTCCTGCGCCGCGTCAGCCTGCGCCGGTCCCGCGATCATCGCGCTGCCGACGCCTGCCGCAACGGTCATGATGCCCACGAAAAATAGCTTCTTCACTGCCCCACCTCGGAATGCCTTGTCGGAACTTGCTTTCGACGGCCGCTGATCGAGCCTAACGCGGCCGGGTGCATCGCAAGGCCCTCAGCATTAATGGTGGCAGTCCAATTGGCTGCCAAACTTTGTCAGTGCCCGCAGGATCTCGCGCAGGACAACACGGCGAGAGTGATTGCAGGCATTGCACTTCGGCGCGTCTACGTCGTTGACGCAGACGTGTCCCTGATGCCGGCGATCAGATCGCGACTCTCGGCAACACGGGTTTCTCCACCGGCCCGCATTGTCATTTCGAAGTGTGGCTGCACGGCAGGGACAAAGCCGATCCACTGCCCTGGCTGGCCGCCCGTGGTATCGATCTCGGCCCGTTGGTGCCGTGACGAGACTTTGACGGCCAGATCGAACGCCTCCGCACCCGGGCTTCGGGTCAGCTCACACTTCGCGTGATTCCAGTGCCGACATCATGTGCGCGATGAGGTATTCGAGGGCGTGGGCCAGCCAGCCCCAGCCGTGCAGGATGCCGGAGATCAAGGTGGCGGTCAGCGTGCGGTGATGGTCGGGCGGCGGCTTGGCGGTGTCGACCGGCTCTGTCGAGCTGGTGCGGGGCGCGGCGGCGACCGGCGGGGTTTCCGGGGCCGGGTCGACAGCCTCTTTTTCGTTCTCGGAACGAGGTCGGCTCTCCACCGAGTCCGGTATGTCCGGCGTCGAACTGGCCGGCGGCGGTAATGCGAACAGGCCGCCGGATGTTCCCGAAGGCGTGCTGAGGTGATTCGGTGTCGGCTCACCACCTGGCAACGCGTCATTGTTGACAGCGATGAGAGTGGTGAACAACGCGGCTGTCGAGATCATCGTCACCCGCGTTGCCATGTCTGGCTTTCGTGGTGCGCGGTGCTTACCCATCGACTACTTTCCATCGAACTCTCTTGGATTCGAGAGCTTAAGGCAATCACCCGACCACAAACAGCACTGTAAGCGCTCCTACACACCGATGAATGCGTTCCCTCCCGAGCGCGACCACCACCCGATACTTTGGATGAAGTCTCAATATTCCGCCGCCAATATTGGTCGCCCGAACGAAAACCACGCGCATTCACAAGGACAGATTTTCAATAACGAAGGCCGGCTTATAAGTTGGCGCGCTAACCGCGATCGAGGTCGGGTTCGAGGTAGATGACGTCGGTGGTGGGGACGGCGGCGCGGACGCGGGCCTCGGCGGCGTCGATGGCGACGGCGACTTCGTCGATGGTGAGGCCGGGGCGGACGGAGATCTTGGCGGCGATGAGGAGTTCGTCGGGGGCGAGATATTCGGTGCGCAAATGGATTACGCGATCGATGATGGTGCCGTCAACGAGGTTGGCGCGAATCGCGCGGTCTTCGGCGGAGGTGGCGCCTTCGCCGATGAGCAGGCTTTTCATCTCCACGATCAGGATCAGCGCGATGGCGCCGAGGAGGATGCCGATGGCCACGGTGCCGATGCCGTCCCAGCGTGCGTCGCCGGTCAGCACCGTCAGCCCGACGCCGCTGAAGGCGAAGCCGAGGCCGAGCAACGCGCCGGTGTCTTCCAGCAGCACGACCGGCAGTTCGGGATTGCGCGAGGCCCGAATGAAATGCCACCAACTGCCACGCCCTTTGAGCGGTTGAGATTCCCGCCGAGCCGTAAGCAGGCTGAAGGTCTCCAAAACCATGGCGATGACCACGATGACGATCGCAACCACGGGTGAACTGAGCTCCTCGGGCTCACGGATCTTGCCGATGCCCTCGAGGACAGCGAAAAGCGAACCCATGGTGAACAGCACCAGCGCAACGACGAACGAATAGAAGTAGCGGTTACGTCCGTACCCGAACTGATGCTTCGCATCCGGCGGGTGCGCGGCGCGGCGCTTGCCGACCAACAGCAGCCCTTCATTGGCGGTATCAGCCAGCGAGTGCATCGCCTCGGCCAACATCGACGACGACCCGGTCAACGCCGCACCGACAAACTTGGCGAGCGTGATACCGGCATTGGCCGCGAGCGCGGCCAATATCGCAGTCGTACTGCTGCCACCAGGAGACATGAACGCCAACGCTACCCTCGCCTGCCTCCCCAGCGACGCAGCGTGGTTTCGTGTGCCACACGAACGAGTTCGACCGAAGATGTCAGCGACCGGTCCGCATAACGCGGCTTCGATGCGACTGAGCCACTCAGATCCAGCCCTTGTCGCGGGCTTTGAGGGCCGCCTCGTAGCGGTTGGCGACACCGAGTTTGGCCATGGCGGACGAGAGATAGTTGCGGGTGGTGCCTGGTGAGAGATGCGCGCGGCGGGCGATGTCTTCGACGGACGCACCATCGAGGGCGTATTCGAGGACGTCGGCTTCGCGGGCGGTGAGGACGGTGTCGCCCGCGCTGATCGCTTCCGCGGCCAGCTCGGGATCGACGTAGCGACCGCCGCCGTTGACTGTGCGGATCACCTCGGCGAGGGTGGCGGCCGAGGTCGTTTTGGGGAGGAAACCGCGCACGCCCGCGGCGAGTGCGCGTTTCAGGTAGCCGGGCCTGCCGTGGCTGGTGACGATCAAAGTGCCTGCGCCAGGGGTGATCTGCTGCAGTTCGACGGCAGTCTCGATGCCGTCGATGCCCGGCATCTGCAGATCGATCACCGCCACCGCGGCAGGCCCGCCGCTGTCGCGGTGCCGACGCCACGCGGCGAGAAGTTCCTCGCCGGAGCCGACGTGGTCGACCACCTCGATGTCGGCTTCCAGACCGAGCATGGTCGCCATGGCGGCGCGGACGAGCGTCTCATCGTCGGCGAGGAACACCGGAATCATTTCTTCTCCCAACGAATTTCGAGGATGAACTCCTCGGGCGATGCGAGCACGTCGAGAGTGGCGCCGATGGCCGCGAGCCGCTCAGCCAGTCCCCGGAGCCCGGAACGTTCGCCCGGCGTGCCGTGCGGACCGTCGTTGCGCAGCGACATCCCGGCATCGCCGAGCGCCAGCGTCGCCGAGGTCGCCGACGAATGCTCGACGATATTCGTCGTGCCCTCACGCACCACCCAGGCAGCGACCTCGTGAAATCGTGCCGGCACCTTGGCCGGATCCCCTTCGAGCTCGAGCCGGCAGCCCACCGCAGACAGCAAAGACCGCGCACCGGCCACCTCAGCGGTCAGGTCGATACCGCGATAGCCGCGAACCAGTGTGCGCATCTGCCCCATCGACTCGACGGCGAGCGCCTTCACCTCGGTCATCTCCGCGCCCGCACGCTCGGCATCGCCGGATCGCGAAAGCATCGCCGCGAGTTCACTTTTCACCGCGATCGCGGAAAACCCGCGACCGACGACATCGTGCAGATCCCGCGCGAAGCGCAATCGTTCCTCGGCTACCTGCAATTCGGCTTCGACGGCCTTCGCCCGGTCCAGCTCCTCGACCACCCGCAATCCCCACAACGTGAGCAATGTCGTTGCGACGACGAAACTTCCGGAAACGAAGGTGACCACCGCGGTGCCGATGCCCCCGCGCAGCGTCGTGCCGAAGGCGAGGCCGGTGACCAGGCTGAGGCCGAGGACGATCCACCACTTGTGCCGGATGAACGGCACGACCGTGAACACCGCGAGCACCGAGGTATAGATGCCGACCAGCCGCGCTTCGTCGACGGTCGACTCGCTGCTCGCTACCCTGGCGAGCACCGCGTAGGCGAGCCACACCGCGGTCAGCACCCCGACGGCGGCGGGGAGCGCCCACCGCCGCGACACCACCCGCGACGACACCGCGAAGTCGGGTTGCGCCTCCACCGCCACGAAGCCCGCGATACCGGCGATCACGATCCCGAACACCGACCACGGCGAGCGCGCGGTGACCGCCATGACGGCGATCACCGCGACAACTCCGGCCTGCAAGGTGTATCGGGTGTAGAGCCGGAACTTGGCCGGTCCAGACAGCCCACGCCACCACGAGGTCAGGCGGCTCAACCCCGGTCGTCCCAGCGGAAACTCGTGCGGGTCAGCGCGAGCGCCAGGACTGTCCATATCGCCAGTGTGGCAAACGGCCTGCCGAGTTCGGTGCAGGTGCCCGCGAAGTCGAGCGCCACGTCGGCGGTGGAGCTGGTCGCCAGCTTGCCGGACGCGCCGAGCGACATCAGGTCCGACACCGCCGCGAACGGGGTCCAGTCGGCCAGATCGGCCAACCGATCGGGCAGCACTTTGCGGATGGACGCGACGCCGAGCATCGCGATCGTCATCACCGGAAGCGAGGTGATCTGTGCGGCCTCGGCGTTCTTGGTGACCGCGCTGGTGGCGAGCGCGAGCAAGGAGAACAGCACGACACCGCCGACGAGAGCGAGCGCGATCGCGAGCGGATTCACCGGGGCAGGCGTTCCCGTGCCATAGACCACCGCGGTGACCAGTACGGCGCTGACGATCGTCACCACGGCACCGGGAACGGCAGGCGCGAGCTGAATCTGCCAGTCCGCGGCCTCGCCGGTGCGCAGCCGCTTCAAGACCCCCTCGCTACGGCGCGTGGTGACCATCGACAGCACCGAGTAGTACTGCACGAACAACAACACGAGCAGGGCGAGCAGCTCGAAAGTCACTGCCGCCGTTGCCATTGTCGGCGCCGCCTCGCGCATCGCGATGAGATAGATGGCAACCGGTATGCCGACCGGAAACAGCGTCGCCATGTAGACCAGCGTCTTGTTGCGCCGGAACTGCAGCCATTCGGCCTTGGCCAGTGCGGTCAGCGAGCGGCGGCGAAAGCGGGTGGTAGGTGCCGCGGTCGTGGTCATCGAGCTGCTCCGATCAGTTCATGGCTGGCCGCCGACGTGTCGGCCGATTCGCTGGCGATGTCGAGGAACACCGACTCGAGGGAGGCGGCGCGCGCTTCGAGCCCGCTCAACTGCACGCCGTGTTCGCGCGCCCAGTCGAGCAGCGCGAACAGATGCCCTTGCAGGTCATAGGTGCTGACCGTGACCCGAGCCTGCGCATCGATGTGCGCGTCGCGCAGGTGCGGCAACGGCAGCCCCGGGTGGTCGAAGACGATCCGCGCCGGATGGTCGTCGACGATCTCGCGCAGTGTGCCCGTGCGCACGATCTCGCCCTTGTGCATGATGGCGATCCGGTCCGCCAGCGCCTCGGCCTCGTCCAGATAGTGCGTCGTCAGCACCATGGTGACGCCGGATGCCTTCAGGTCGGCGAGCAATCGCCAAGTGCCACGGCGACTTTCGGGATCCAGCCCGGTGGTCGGCTCATCGAGGAACAGCAACCGGGGCTGGCCGAGCAGCGCGCACGCCATGTCGACGCGGCGTTGTTCGCCGCCCGAGAGCGATCCGACCCGGACGTCCGCGCGGTCGGCCAGATCGACCTGTGCGAGGACGATGTCGGCGGTCGTCGGATTCGTGCACGTCCCCCGCCACATCTCGAGCGTCTCGCGCACGGTCAGCTCGGCGGGCAGTCCACCCGACTGCAGCATGATGCCGACCTGCGCCCTGACCTGTGCACGGTCCCGTTGCGGATCGAGGCCGAAGACCTCGACGGCGCCCGACGACGGAGCGGCCAGCCCCTCGAGCATGTCGAGCGTCGAGGTCTTGCCTGCACCGTTGGTGCCGAGCAGCGCGAAGACCTCCCCCTCGACGACCCAGAGGTCTACTCCTGTGACCGCCTCGAACGCGTCCTTGCCGTGCCCGTAGGTCCGGCGTAGACCGTGGGCAGTGATGACATCGCCAATCCTGTTCATGCGTTCTACGATCGCGAACACCGGAGTCGACCTGTAGTACGCGCAGTCATCGAATAGCTATGACATACCTATGATTTCGCGATGACAAATGTCATCGGGCGCGATACTCCCCCACTACCTAAGCGCCCTGGGCTCGGCTGCGACCGTGGTCCCCACCGATGACCGCAGCCGAGCCAGGAGTAGCAACTTAGCAAACCGGTTCCAGCCGAAACTAATCGGCAAACCATGATCTAGATCACAGCAGCGGGCACACCGGCTCGGCTGGGCGCGCACAGCGCCCTGTGCTGCGGAGTGGTCAGTGATCGACCTGAGCGCGGACGTAGGCGAGATTCGCGCGCATGCCGTTCGCCCATTCCTCCAGGCGGCGCGCGACGATCCTGCCCTCGAGTTCCGGGCTGGCGACGATCGCCGGGGTCAGGCCCGACGGGCCCGGTCCCATGCGACCCCACTGACGCACGATCACACCTTCGCGAGCAGGGTCGATCTCGAAACCCCAGGTGGCACTGATGCCGCCGTCGTAACCGATCACGTTCCACACCCAGCGACGTTCCGGCTCGACTTCGACGACCTCGCAGACTGTTTGCCATTCACCGAATGCGGAGTGGCGATTGTGGCCGCGGAACCGCGCGCCGGGCTCGACCCGGTCGACGGCGCCCTCCCATACGACGGACTCCAGTTCGTCGGAGCACCGCGCAGACAGTTCGATATCGGTGACCAGGGCCCACGCGGTCGCCGGGTCGCACGGGATCCGTTCCGCCACTTCGACGGTGGGACAGTCGCGATAACGCACGGCACCTCTTCCCTTACGCTTCGATCAGCACGATCTATACGCTATTGCATAGCACATAGAGCAGTGACCGGTTCCGGTCCATCATGCCGAGGAGGCCCTCATGCGTATCGGTGTTCTGCTCGAACCGCGGCTGCCCGGTGCGGTCGAGTTCGCGATGGCGGCCGAGGAAGCCGGGGCCTCGTCGCTGTGGGTCGCGGAGGTGTGGAGCTACGACGCGCTGACCGGGCTGGCCTATCTGGCGGCCAAAACCTCGTCGATTCGCTTGGGGACGTTCGTAGTTCAGCTCGGTTCGCGCACGCCCGCACTGCTGGCGACCTCCGCACTGAGCATGCACGAGCTGTCGGACGGCCGGTTCGACCTCGGCATCGGCGTATCAGGACCACGGGTCATGGAAGGGTGGCACGGCGTCCGGTTCCACAGGCCGGTGCAGACAACCAGGGAGACCATCGAGATCATCCGCACAGTGAGCCGGGCGGAACGGCTCGAACACCCCGGAGCGATCTATCCGCTGCCGCTCCCCGACGGACCGGGCCGGGCATTGCAGCCCATGGTGCGCGCCGCGCATGTGCCGATCTACAACGCGGCCATGGGCCCGCAGAACCTGCGACTCACCGGCGAACTCGCCGACGGCTGGCTCGGCAACGCCTTCATCCCCGAGGCGGCCGAGGTGTTCCTGGATCCGTTGCGGGAGGGCGCGATTCAGGCCGGACGCACGCTGGCCGACCTCGATCTGGTCGCACCGGTCGCCGTCGAGATCACCGAGGACGAGCAGGCGACGGCACGGGCGATCGACAAGCACGCCGAAGGCTACGCGTTCACCATCGGCGCGATGGGCGTCGGCGGGCGCAACTTCTACAACGACGCGTTCACCCGGCTCGGCTTCGGCACCGAAGTCGAGAAAGTCGTGCAGCTGTGGCAATCCGGCGACAAGGACGCCGCGCGCCGTGCCGTGCCGCGCGAACTCGGCGAACTCACCAACCTGCTCGGCACACCCGACCGGATCGCCGAGCGGCTACGCCGCTACCGGTCCGCCGGAATCACCAGCCTGCTCGTCAAACTCGACGGCGACTACGCGCACCAACTGTCGACCTTGCGACGACTGATCGCGATCGAAGCCCGCGTCGTCTAGGCGTCGAAAACGCGGACGAACATGTCCTCGGCGGTGACGGCGGCCCAGCCGGGATCGCCGGTCTTCGCGAAAGCGACCCAGGCCGCGTGCATCTCGTCCGCGACCGACTGTGCGGGATTCGGCCCGACCAGATCCGGTGCGGCGGCGAGGGTGTCGAACACGAACGGCAGCTCCAGCGCGTGGAACGCGCCGAGGTCCTGATCGACACGGCGCCAGGCGAATTCGTAAGCGAACGCCGGGGTGCCGGTCGCCGCCTGCGCTTGCGCCAATTGCCTTGCCGGAATGCGGAATGCCTTGTCGGTGAGAATGGCGGCAAAGAGGTCGCCTGCCGAATCCTGGGGGCGTGCCGCCGCATACGGTTCGATGGCGGAAGCGTCGAGCTGATACCGGCCGAGCACGTACGGCAGGGCCTGTGTGGTCAGTGCGTCGGCAATGCCGGTCGGGACGATGAACAGCCGGAATTCCTCGCTGGTATTGCCGATCAGGAGCGAAATCCCGCGCGCCGCACCGGCGGTGACCGCATCGATGGGCCGTTCGTGCAGCACGACGTCGTCGATGACGGGGAACATGATCATCGATGACAAGCCACCGGTAACCACCGAAGCGCCCCAGCGGGCCGGGTCGGTGTGCACCAGGAAGTCCCCGATCGCCTTCTCCTGCGCGGCGAGCAACGCGTCCGAATCGACCTGCGCGAATTCGGCGGCAGTAGGGCCGATCCCGAGCACCTTGCCGATTTCCACCGACACCATGCGCGCGTCGGACTCGGTCGCGACGACCTCGCCGTTGCCGCTTTGCATGACCGCCTTGTGGAACAGTCCCGCCGAGCGGGGTGAGGCGAGCAAGGCGGCGATGCTCATCGCGCCCGCCGATTCGCCGAACACCGTCACGTTGTCCGGATCGCCGCCGAAGCCGCGAATGTTCTCCTGTACCCAGGCCAGCGCGAACTGCTGATCGAGCAGACCACGATTGGACGGCGCGCCGTCGAGCACCGCGAATCCCGGTGCGCCGAGCCGATAGTTGATCGACACCAAGACGACACCGTCGCGGGCGAACGCGGCGCCGTTGTACGCGGGCAACGCATTGGAGCCGCGGGTGAACGCGCCGCCGTGTATCCACACCATGACCGGCAGCCCGGACCCGCCTGGATCCGGCGTCCAGACATTGACGTTGAGGAACTCCGCGCCCGGCACGGTCTGGTCGCCGAAAATCGCCGCGAGTGGCGGCGGATACGGCGACTGCGGACAGCTGCCGCCCAACTCGACGGCCTCGCGCACCCCGTCCCACGGCGCCGCAGGCTGCGGCGCCTGGAACAGCGCCGCCCCCACCGGCGCCGCCGCGTACGGCACACCCAGGAAAGCGCTGATCCCATTGACGGTCCGGCCGCTGATCTTGCCACTCGACACCGCGACGACAGGCTCCATCGCCACTCCTCACCTACCGACGTCGCCGACTCATGCCAGCCGATCACATCCTGTTTACCGCGTCCGGACCGCCGATGCGCCGGAAAGGTCACATCTGTGCGCACCATCTCCTCGACGGCACGCGATCACCCGCAATTCGGCAGATCGGTCGCAATGGGCGTGCCGCGGATGCGACCGACAGGTATCGCGCACCATTTCCGTAGCGGCGCAAGTCGCGAAACGGCAACCGGTGCAGTGGATTCAGGCGACAATAAGAATTGGCCGACTCCATTGCCACTGCTACATCATTCTGATCCGCGGCCGAGACGCTCGGTATCCGAGAAGGACAGTTCCATGGCAGATAGCGCGAAAAATCGGAAGTTCCACACTCTCTTCGACTGGTTCGATCAAGGTCGAGACGGCTACCTCTCCCAAGATGATCTCCAGCAAATGGCGGCGCTGTTCATCGCGTTGCCCGGCGGGGACGCTCCCGACAAGGCAGAACCACTACGCGGTGCATTCGACAAATGGTGGGATCTGCTCTTGAAAGAGGGTGATGCCGACGGCGACGGCCGGTTGAACCGCGACGAGTTCATTCGAGTGATGCAATCCAGCGTCACCGCACCGGAAAACTTCGAAGGCGCGGTGTTGACGATTGCCGACGCTTTCATGGGCATCGTGGACACCAACGGAAACGGTTCGCTCGACTTCGACGAGTACGTGCAGATGTACAAGGGTCTCGGCATCGACCCGGCACACTCCAGCGACGCGTTCCGGCGCCTCGATCGCGACGGGAACGGCGCGATCAGCCACGACGAATTCCGCACCGCCATCATCGAGTTCTACCTCAGTGATGACGAAAATGCCCCGGGAAATTGGCTTTTGGGCCCGCTCCCCTAGCTCCGGACCATCGGACACCTCGACGCCTCCTGCCGGTCCTGCTCGGCGAAATAGCGGGTGCATGGTTGCTGGCGGCGGGCGTCGAGGACCATCCAGGTGCCGAGAACCAGTTGGGTGATGCCCCTGGTGACGTCTTCGACGCGATCACGCAGCCGCAGGCCGGTCATGGCGGCGCGGACCACAGTCGACGCCGGCGGCTTGTCTGCGGCCAGCAGGAGGCACGGAGCGCGGTGCGGGATGGAGCGGGTGTGCGAGACCGAGGAGCGCAGCTGATACCGCTCCAACACGGCACGTGCGGCAACCCGCATCGCGATCGGTGAGAGCCGCCATGCCGGGCATGGGCGATTGGCGGCGACGCCGAAGGGAATGTGGTGCGTGTCCTTGGCGCGGTGGGTAGCCCAGCGGTCGGGGTCGAAGCGATCCGGGTCGGCGTGGCCGGTGCGTTCGAACTCCTGATAGTTGAAGCAGAGCACCGTCCCTGCGGGGATCGGAGCCCCGTCACCGATGTCGATGTCGTCGGTGGTGATTCGGTGCGCGATGCCGAAAAGCGGGAACTGGCGCAAAGTCTCGTCCAGCACGTGGTCCAGATAGTTCGTGTCGGGCTCGGCCCGGATCCGGTCCTGTACGTCCTGGTGCTGAGCGATCGTCAACAGCAGGTGCGCCATGCCCTCGGACATCTGCACGACGGCGGTGTTGAAGAACGCGCCCTGCAGGTAGTGGGCGCGTTCGCGGCGGCTGAGCAAGGCGGGCAGCTCATGGGGCACCTCACCCGCGTCGATTCGGGCGAGCAGGTATCGGGTGAGGCGGTGGCGGCTGTCCATGTGCCGCAGCCCGGTGCACTTCAGCGAGGTCACCACGTCGTTGGCATTGCCGACGATCAGATCCCTGGCGATCGGATGACATGGCTCGCGAAAGACCAACTCGTAGAAGAACTCTGCCCAGATCGGCATCATCAGGTCGCGCAGGCGCACCAATGTCAGTGGGCGGGCAGGCAGTTCGTCGAGCACCCGCCGGGCGCACCGGTCGGCGAGCTGCTCGATCTCGGCGGTGGGCAGGGACAGCACGGCCCTGGTGGTCCGCGCCGCCTCGTCGTAGCGCGGTCCGTCCTCCAGGTGCTCCTGATGCACTTCGGGCCCTGGAGCGAGCCAGTACCAGAACAGATCCGAGAGCGCCGCTCCCCTGCTGCGCCCGTTCGCGGCCGGGCTCGAGTACAGCCGGAGGAACAGGCCTGGACCACCGCGCTCGCCGGGGAGCGTGATCTCGTTGCTGCCGTTGACCTTTGCGAAGATCCACACCCGCAGCGCCACCACCGCCTGCGGCAGCCAGCGGGATACCGCCCACAGCGTGCCCGCACCCGCAAGCGTGCCAGGCACCGTCGTCGACCGCTTCAGCATCGCGCCGCCGCCCCGCGCGCGGTGACCAGCCCGGCATTCAGTTCGGCCAGTTCGGCGATCCCGCACATGGTCAGCGTGTGCTCGAGCTCGGCATGCAGGGTGTCCAGCACCTCGGTTACTCCCTTCTCGCCACCAACGGTCAAGCCCCACAACACCGGACGGCCGACACCGACCGCCGTCGCGCCGAGTGCCAACGCCAGCACGATGTCCGAGCCACGACGGATGCCGCCGTCGAGGTATATCGGAATCCGGCCCGATACTGCGGCGGTGATCGCGGGCAGCGCGTCCAGGGTTGCCGACGCGAGATCCAGCTGGCGCCCGCCGTGATTGGACACCACGATCGCGTCGATCCCGTGTTCGACGGCAAGCAGTGCGTCCTCGGGATGCAGAATGCCTTTGACCACCAACGGAAGCCGCGTCACTGCCCGAATCCGCGCCAGGTGCTCCCAAGTGAACTCGGGCGACATGGCGATCTTGCGCACGCCACTCCCCACGGCTCCGGGCAAGCCACGCATGTTCTCCGCGTACATGCCTGCGGGCAAGTCGTGGAACCCGTGGTGGTCATCCCTGGCGCGCCGTCCGAGCGCCGGCGAATCGACCGTCACCACCAGCGCGGTGCACTCTGCTCGTTCGGCCCGCCGGACCAGTTCGTCGGTTGCCGCCTGCTCGGTTTGCAGGTACAGCTGAAACCACACGCGCGCATCGCGATCGACCTCACGTGCGGCCGCGGTGACCGCATCGATGGCCACGGTCCCCGCCATGCTGGCGACCAGGACGAGCCCCGCTGCGGCAACGCCCCGTGCGCTGGCTCGCTCACCTTCCGGATGCGCCAGTCGATGAAACGCGGTGGGCGACACGAATACTGGCATCGCGCTCGGATCACCGAGCAGGTCCGTCACGATGGACCGGCCGCGGGTGTCCCGTAACACCCTCGGCAACAAGGCAAGTCGCCGGAAGGCCTGCTCGTTCTCGGCCAACCCGGTTTCGTCCCCGGCCCCGCCGGCGAAATAGTCGTAGTGTGCCGGTTCGAGCAGTTCCTTCGCTCGCTGCTCGAAAGCAGCCAGCGGGCTGGTCACCGGGTCGGCTCCGGTAGCCGCAATGCGCTCGCTAAGAAATCGAAAAGTGGCTTACGGTGCACAGTTTCGTGGGTCCACTCGTTCTCGAGGTTCTCCGCGATGTGATGCTCCGCGATCTGCTCGCCTGCCCGGAACTGCCGCACCACCGGATGCAGGTAGCGACCGTCGAGCGCGTGCTCGGCGTCGGACTGACTGAAGCGCCTGGCGTTGATGTCGAACGGGTCGAGCCGGTCGTGGTCCTTGCCGTATTCCAGCGTGATCACCAGATAGGTGTCCACCGTGCCGAAAGCGCCTCCGGCAACAGCGTCGGCGACGAAATCGACTGGCAGTTCTTCGAGATACCGCGTCGAGCCGTCCGCGCCCACCGTGACGACATCACCGAGGAAGCCGAACAGCTGCCACAGCGCGGAGGTCCGGTTCACCCGCGCCAGGATTTCCGCACCGATCTCGTCGGCGGTCCCGGCAAGCTCGCGGTGCGGCCAGTCCTGCGCATGATGGCGTTGCTCCAGGATCCGGTGCAATGACCTTGTCCCGTAACGGAACCCGTGGATGAACCCGCTGGTGGACTTCTTGAAATCGCGTTGCTGGGTGATCGTGCCCGCGAAGTACAGTCCGGGCACGTTGGTCGATTCCCAAGCCGGGGTCTGTGCCGGGAACCGGTTGTTGATCACCAGTTCCGGCCTGCATTCCGGCGCGAAGATCGAAGCGTCGAACCGGAACCCGGTCGCCGCGATCACCCGGTCGTAGCGGATGTCCTTGGTGACCTCGTCGGCCCGGGAGAAGCTCACCGTCACCAGATACGACGAATCCGGCTGCCTCGTGATGTCGAGGATATTGCCGTCCAGGATCGCGTTCTGCGATTTGAGCTGGTAGGTATCCAGGAAGTTGTTGTTGACCGCACGCAGATGTCCGACGAAATGCGACTGCCACGACATCCGAATGGAGTGCGGCCCTGCGACGTGGATGACGGCGGCGGTCTCGACCAGATTGTCGGCGGTCTCGAAGGCCGAGTTGCCCTTTCCGATGATCAGCACCCGCTGATTGATGAAGTCCGCAGGGTCCGTTGACATCTCGGTGTACAGCTCGGCCAGCTCGATGCCGGGGATATCCGGGATGTATGGCTTGGTGACGCCGGTCGCCATGATCACGCGTCGCGCGCGCAGGACGTTGCCGTCCTGATCGACGGCCTCGAACAGATCCGGCCTGCTGATCCGCTCGATCCGGGTGCCGTACCGGACCGAAAGCCCTTGTTCGGCAGCGAAATCCCCGAGGTAGCGGACCATGTCGTCGGCCGAGGGGAAGTAGCGCTGCGAGTACTCCTTGAACAATGAACCCGCCAGCAGCGAATTCCAGTCCATGCGCAGGTTCAGCTCGGGATCGTCCCAGCCCGTGTACACCTTGTTGATCGAGATCAGTTGGCGGTGCCGGGGAAACGTGCGAAAGAAGGTGCCTGGCGCGTCACCTGCCTCAACGATCAGGTAGTCGCGACCGGCCTGCTGTAGGTGGTGGCCCATTTGGAGACCGGCAGGCCCAGCGCCGATCACCAGGTAGTCGAGCTCGGACAAGATCTCCTCCATCTGTCGTGCGTTACCGTCGATACAGCTCCAGCAAGGCTTTCTTGTCCGGTTTTCCACTCGCCGCGATCGGGGCGTCCGGCACCAGCGTGTACGTCCGCGGCACACTCGACTCGCCGAGTTCCGCGCGCACCAACGCCGACAGCACGGTCGAATCCGGCGAATGCCCCGCTCGGGGCACCACGAAGGCGTGTACCGCCTCGCCGGAGCGGTCGTCCGCCGCGCCGACGACATAAGCCTGATCGACATCGGGATGCCCGGCAAGCACGCGCTCGATCGGGCCCGCGTACACCGGCAGCGCGTCGACGATGATTACGTCGCGCGCCCGGCCGGTGAGGTAGAGATAGCCGTCGTCCAGGTAGCCCAGGTCGCGGGTGCGCAGCCAGCCGTCGACCAGCACGTCGGCGCTCTCCGCCGGGTCGCCGAGATACTCCGACATCATGTAGTCGGTGCGCACGTAGATCTCGCCGTCGCGGATATCGATGTGCACGCCGGGCAGCGGACGGCCGACCGAGCCGAGGATGCCTGCCGCGATGTCGTCCGGGGTCAGCGCGGTCAGCCCGCCGGTTTCGGACTGGCCGTACGCCTGGTGCACGACGGGACCGAGTGCCCGCACCGCGTCCGCCAGCCGATGCGCGGGCAACGGCGACCCCGCGACGACCATGGCCCGCAGGCTGCTGGTGTCCGTCGGGGTGGCGCGCAACGCGTCGAGCATCTGATAGAGCCTCGGCACGTTCATGATCGTTGCGGTGATCCGCAACCGCTCGATGACATCGGGAAACAGCTGCGCGCCACCGGGTTCCGGAATGACCGCGGTGCCGCCACCGAGCAGGCACAGCGCGAGATAGTCCTGGACGACCGCGCTCGCCAGCGTCCCGAACAGCAGGTAGCGCTCGGTGCAGGCGGCCAGCTCCGCGGTGTGCTCGCTCCAGGTCGGCTTGCCCCACGACCAATGCGCGGACATCGCCCGATAGGTCTGCGCACAGCCCTTGGGCAGCCCGGTGGTGCCGCTCGTGTACGAAACCCTCGCGATGTCGTCCGGCCGAGCTTCGACCGTCAACGGCTCGGCTGCGCCCTGCAGCAGCGCGACCACCTGCTCGTTGTCCAGGACGACATCCACTTCGTTGCTCAGCACATGGTGCTGCTGTCGTTCGCTCAGCCCTGGCCGCACCCCGATCACCCGGCAACCGAGGGTGTAGGCCGCGAGATACGCGGCCAACGACTCCGGGCTCACGTCGAGGCCCATCGCCACCCCGCGACCTGGTCCGAGCCCTGACTTCCGCAGACCACCCGCGATGGTGCCCATCATCGTGAACAGCCGCCCTCTGGTCACCGCGCGAGCGCCGTACTCGACCGCCACCTGACCCGGATCGGCACGCAATGCCCGCACGATCGACTCAGGAAAGCTCACCGTTCGGATAATAGTGATCTCGGGTCCGGAATACTTTGAGATTCAACAAGTTTGGCCGGGCGGTGTCGATGCCACGTCAACCAGCAAGCGTGGCCGCGACCAGATCGCGCCAATCCGCTTCCGCGCCTTCCCTCGTCGCCTCGGCGAAACCTGCCTCGCCGAGGCGATGTCGTGCCTGCTGCTCGATCCTGGCGACATCCGGTTGGGAAAGATCGGGCAGTCCGCGCACGCCTGCACTCGCGGCAAGCAGTCGCGCGGCCTGTTCGTGCTGCTCGGTACGCAAGGCCAGATCCGCGATGCCGAGGAGGACCTGGGCGACGAACGGCGCATATCCCGCCTCGGTGGCCACCTCGAACGCCGAGGCTAGGTGTGCTCGCGCTTCGTCGACATCCTCGGCGAGGTAACCGAGCAGGGTGTGCCGCATCGCGCGGAAGAGCGCCAGCTCCGCGTCGCTGCCGAGCACCGACGTCACGATGTCGAGCTGCCGGTGCGCCTCCGCGGTGTCGCCGCGCCACCTGGCCAATTCCGCCTTCGCCGTGGCGAGTTCGGCCAGTGCCGTCGGCCAGGCGGCCTGATCCGCGTACCGCTGCGCCTCCGCCATGGCGGTCGCGCTCGCCTCCTCGGCGCCGAGCAACCAGTACAGCTGGGCTTGCCGCGCCCGGATCCGGCCGACGTCCTCGATCGCGCCGACCTCGGTGACCACCACGACCGCCTGATCCAAAAGGTCACACGCTTCGGCGAATTCGCCGCGCACGGCGCGGCGATCCGCCAGTTCGGTCAGCGCGAACGAGGTCCCCCAACGCTCGCCGAGGGCGCGGAACTCGATCAATGCCAGCTCGAGATAGGCATCCGCATCCCGACCGGGGTGGCCGAGCACGATCCGCAACTTGCCGAGCTGGAGCCGGGCCAGCGCACGGACCCACGGGTCGTCGTGGGTGATCAACGGTTCGAACGCGGGAAGCAGCGCGTCCGGCCCCTGCAACATCTGTTCCAGCGCGGCGGCGAAAACCAGTGTGGGATGGCCGCTTTCCACGCCACGGCTGAACTTGTACGACTTGCGGATCCATTCCGCCACCTCGTACTCGTCGTTGCGCCCCGCCGAACTCAGGAAGTGCACGACCAGCCCGTACACCGTGGCCAGGGTCGCATCGTCCACCTCGCCCTGCATGGCGGCGGCCGCGGTGACCAGTTCCATGCCCTCGGCTTTGTGGCCGGCCAGCCACCAGTACCAGCCTGCTTCCGCCGCGAGCCGCAGCGCACCCGGTGCGTCGTCCGCCGCAAGCGCACCGCGCATCGCGACGGCGATGTTGTCGTGCTCGACCGCCAGCCTGGCAAGCCATTCCAGCTGCTCGGCGCGGCGCAAATGCGGCTCGGCGGTGGCGGCGAGCCCGGTGAAGTATGCGAGATGCGCCCGGCGAGCCGCCTCCGCTTCGCCCGACTCGACGAGCCGGTCCCTCGCGTACTGCTTGATCGTGTCGAGCATCCGGTAGCGCGGCTCACTGTCCGCCGTGCCGAATCTGCTTCGCGCAGAATCCGCTTCATGATCTGCCGCCGCGCCGGTGGGCAGCAGCAGCGACTTCTCGGTCAGCGCCGTCAGCAGCTCGAGCACCTCCCATTGCTCGATCGTGGCGCCCGCACCCGTGCAAACCTGCTCTGCCGCTTCGAGACTCGCGCCGCCGGAGAACACCGCGAGCCTGCACAGCACCGTTCGCTCCGCGTCGGTGAGCAGCTCCCAGCTCCAGTCGACGACCGCGCGCAACGTCCGGTGATGCGCGAGCGCGGTCCGGCTGCCGCCGGTCAGCAGGCGGAACCGATCATCGAGGCGGTTGGCGAGTTGATCCAGGGACATGGTGCGCAATCGGGCCGCGGCCAGTTCGATCGCCAGCGGTATCCCGTCGAGCGCCCGGCAGACGCGCGCCATCGTCGCCAGCGCGTCGGCATCGACGGTGAGATCCTTGCGCACCGCACCGGCGCGGTCCCGCAATAGCTGTACCGCAGGCGAGGATTCGATCGCACGGGAGTCGGCGTCGGCCGCGGGCAACCCGAGCGGCGCGACCTGCCACAGCGCTTCACCCGTGATGCCGAGTGGTTCCCTGCTCGTCGCGAGGATGCGCAGCCGCTGACACTCCCCCAGTAGTCGGTGCGCGAACGTCGCCGCGGACTCGATCACGTGCTCACAGTTGTCCAGAATCAGCAGCAACTCGCGTTCGCGGATCGCGGCGACGAGCCGGTCCATCGGCTCCGCGTTCGATCCGCCGCCGAGCAGCGCGTCGCGGAGCCCGAGCGCGCCGAGCGTCGATTGGGCGATGTCGCCGCTTGCGCCGAGGGAACCCAGCTCAACCACCCATGCGCCGTCCGGCAGATCGTCGAGCATGGTCCGCGCGGTTTCCATGGCGAGCCGGGTCTTCCCCGAGCCGCCCGGCCCGGTCAACGTGGTGAGCCGATGGTCAGCGATGAGTTCGCGCACGACCGCGACGTCGGCGTAGGTGCCGACGAACTTCGTCAACTCGGCGCGCAGGTTCGTCTTGCGGTCGTCCTCGCGCACGCCCACCTCGCCGCGCAGCAGCGCGACATGCAGCGCGGACAGTTCCGGTGATGGATCGACGCCGAGTGTGTCAGCCAGCTCCTCGCGGGCCCGCTGGTACACGGTCAACGCCTCGGCGCTGCGGCCTGCGGTGGCCAGCGCCCGCATCAACGCGACGACGAGGCGTTCGCGCACCGGATGTTTGGCGACCAGCTCGGTGAGCTCGGTGACCAGCTCCGGACCGCGGCCGAGGCGGATCTCCACCTCGTAGAGATCCTCCAGCGCGGCCAGGTGCAGGCCGTCGAACCGTGCGATCACCGCGGCAACCGCGGCGTTGTCGCTCATGTCGACGTCCTGCATCAACTCGCCGCGCGACAGGTCGACGGCTTCGCGCAGCAGATCGGCCCGGTGCGCATCATCGCCGCCACGGGCCTGGTCGAGCAGCTGTTCGAATCGCACGGCGTCGACCGCGCGTGGTTCGACGGTCAGCCGGTATCCGCCTGCCTGCGCATCGAGCGAGCCGTCCGGCAGCACCCGGCGCAGCCGGGAGACCAAAGCTTGCAAGGAATTGGCCGCGTCGGCGGGCGGCTGCTCGCCCCAAATCCAGTCGACCAGTGTGCCTTTCGGGACCACGCGACCCGGTTCGAGCGCAAGGGCAACCACAAGCGCTCGCAACCGAGCACCCGGTACCGCAATCGATCCGCCGTCATTCAATCGGATTTCAAGCGGTCCAAGTATCCCGATCTGCACTCCGACCATTCTGCCGTGCGCGTTTCGGCGGTCACGCAGCGGCTAGAACGCGGCCAGGATCAGGGCGCCGAGCAGTGCCAGACCGAAAGCGGCGAGAACGGCGAGCACCAGCGGGCGAAACAGTCCCGGCCCGAGAACTCGCGCGAGAAAATAGCCGACACCGCCACCGAGCACCGCGAGCAGCGGACCCTCGCCCCTGACCAGATAGAACACCGATGCCATTGCCGCGTTGCCGACCTCTTTCATGCCACGCGCCTCGTCACCGAACGGAATCGGGAACCGGTACACGACCCCGACGAAGGCCGCCGCCAACGGGGCGGCCAGTACCGCGATGATCACACCCCAGGCCGCCACCGCCCACAGCACCAGCACACTCGTCCGATCTTCCTCGATCCGCATGCGCGTCCACTCCCTGTTGATTCGTAGCTGAATCGTAGGTGAGTTCCCTGCGCGACCCCGCGAGCTGGGTGCCGCCGTCACTTCGGGTCGGGAGTGCACACGGTCAGGAACGACTTCCGGTTCTCTCGTTGCACGTCCGTCGCGTTCATCCAGCCGCTCTGGCCGAACAGATAGCTGGCCAACGCGGCGCCAGTTGGCGTGTCAGGTCGCTGTCAGGTCGGTATCAGCCGGTCTGGCGAAAGTACTCACCATGAGAACCCCATCCTCCACCACATTCCGGCGAGTCACGGCCACCGCGCTGGCATGCACGGCAGTGCTCGGTGCCGCCGCCTGTGCATCCGAGCCGAAAGCTGCGGCCGCACAAGATCGTCCGGAGCTGCAGCAGGCCATCCAGGAGATCGTCGATTCCGGTTTCGCCGGCGTGCAACTGCGCGTGCACGATCAGCGAGGCGAGTGGGCAGGCAGCGCCGGCGTCGCCGAACTCGGTAACGCGGCGAAACCACCGACCGACGGACCGTTCTGGACGGGCAGCTCCGTCAAGCCCTTCACCGCGACCATGGTGCTGCAACTGGTGGCAGAGGGCCGGATCGGGCTGGACGCCCCGGTGGCCGACCAGCTGCCCGAACTCGGGCTGGACCGACGGATCACGACGCGAATGCTGTTGCAGCACACCAGCGGTCTGTTCAACTACACGGGCGAATACTACGACGACGGGTCGATGGTGCCGGGGATCCCCGCCGCGGGAAAAGAGTGGCTGGACAATCGGTTCCACAGCTACCGCCCGGAGGAGCTGGTCCGGCTGGCGTTGTCCAAGCCCGCGCGATTCGAGCCGGGCACGGATTTCAGTTACGCCAACACCAATTACACGCTCGCCCTGCTGCTGATCGAAAAGGTCACCGGCAACTCCTACGCCAGCGAGATGCAGCGTCGGATCCTGGATCCGCTCGGGATGCACGGCACGAAGGTGCCGGGCGACCTGGCGGAGCTGCCTGGGCCGCACGCCCACGGCTACTTTCGCTACCAGGAGGCGGGCGAGTGGAAGACGGTGGATGTCGCCCGCCAGAACCTCTCCCTGCTGGCCGGCGCCGGTGACCTGATCTCGACCACCGAGGATCTGCACCGGTTCTTCGCCGCGCTCAACGGCGGCAAGCTCCTGCCCGCGCCGCTGCTGGCCGAAATGCGCACGCCCAACGCAAAACTCGGCTACGGACTCGGGATCTTCGTGCAGGATGTCGGCCCGAAGTGCGGCGGCGCCGTCTATCACCACAACGGCAGCCCGCCCGCAGGCTACGGAACCATGATGTACAGCTCACCGGACGGCAGCGTGACCATGACCGCCTCGCTGACCATGGGCGACGCCGCCATGGAGCCAACCAAGGAGTTCCCGAAGGCGACGCAGCAGCTCATCGAGAAGGTGTTCTGCGGCGGGGGCAACTGATGGAACTCAGGGTGGATCGGGAGCGCTGCATCGGCGCGGGCATGTGTGTGCTCACCGCTCCCGACGTATTCGACCAGGACAACGCGGACGGGCGAGTGCTGCCGCTGAGCGCCACTCCCGCGCCCGAGTGGGCGGCGGCCGTCCGCGAGGCCGTCGAGATGTGCCCTTCCGGCGCGCTCACTCTCGTCTC
Organism: Nocardia sp. NPDC049149; assembly: GCF_043197455.1. Classification (NCBI taxonomy): domain Bacteria; kingdom Bacillati; phylum Actinomycetota; class Actinomycetes; order Mycobacteriales; family Nocardiaceae; genus Nocardia; species Nocardia sp. NPDC049149. The sequence continues at coordinate 230,467 of NZ_JBICTD010000004.1, read as the reverse complement.
CCGCGACTGATTCTCGTCGCCGATATCGGCACAACAGCACGAAAGGCACTTCGATGACGCAAACCATTCCGGTTCCGCACGGGCTTCCCATGGAGCGCAACGCGGGCCCGTTCGACCCGCCCCGCGAAATCACCGAGCTGCGTGAGGCCCGACCCGTCAGTCCGCTCGTCTTCCCCGACGGTCACCATGGCTGGCTCGTCACCGGCTATCACGAGGTCCGAAAGTTGATGGGCGACACCAGGTTCAGCTCTCGGCAAGACATCGGCATCGTTCATGTGCCGTACGAGACCCCAGGCATGCCCGCCCCTACCGAACCGTCCCCGCAGATGCCCGGATTGTTCATCGCGATGGACCCGCCGGACCACACGCGGCTGCGGCGCAAGCTCACCGGCGCCTTCACCGTCCGGCGCATGCGGGCGCTCGAAGAACACATCATCGAGATCACCGAACGGCAACTCGACGAAATGGCGCGCCTGACCCCGCCGATCGACCTGGTCAAGGAGTTCGCCCTGCCGGTGCCCTCGCTGGTGATCTGCGAAATGCTCGGCGTCCCCTACGCCGACCGGGCCACCTTTCAGGTCAACTCCGCACAATTCCTGGTGAAGGACCAGACCCTCGAGGAGAAGATGGCCGCATTCGGCGCCATGTCCGCGTACCTGGCGCAACTGGTCATGAGCAAGCGCGCCGAACCCGGCGAGGACATCCTGTCCGACCTCGCCAGTGACGACGACCTCAGCGTCGAGGAGTTGGTCGGCATCGCCTTCCTGCTGCTGCTCGCCGGGCACGAAACCACCGCAAACATGTTGGGGCTCGGCACTTTTGCCCTCTTGGAGCACCCCGAACAGCTTGCCGAACTGCGCGCCGACCCGGCACTGGTCATCGAGGCGGTCGAGGAGCTCATGCGCTACCTGTCCGTTGCCGATATCTTCTATCGCTATGCCACCGAGGACATCGAACTCGGCGGTGAGACCATCGGCAAGGGATCGACCGTTGTCGTCTCGCTGCTCGCCGCCAACCGCGATCCGCGGCGTTTCGAGCACCCAGACACCCTCGACCTGCACCGCTCGGCCCGCGGGCACCTGTCCTTCGGGCACGGCATCCACTCCTGCCTCGGTCAGCAGCTGGCTCGCATCGAGATGCGCGCCGGTTTCGCCGGGCTGCTGCGGCGCTTCCCGACGCTGGAGCTTGCCGTGCCCGCAGATCAGGTTCGGCTCAGGACCGACATGAATATCTATGGCGTGCACGAACTTCCGGTCACCTGGACGGAAACGGCGCCGTAGCGCACGCCGCGGCGTGATCCCCGCCGCACCGGGCGGGGATCCGCTGGGCGGACCGGAATAGTGCCTGCACGGTTCCAGCATGTCACTGTGGCACAGGCTATTTCGGTGGCCCGTCGCCGGCCGGGCGGCGGCGGGCAACCATCGCGAACGACAAGCGGCGAGCAATCGCCAGGAGGCAACGACTTGTCCACGATGAAGACGGTGACCCCGGAGGACCAGCTACGCGAAACGCTGGCCAAACCCATGTTCAACACGGTCCTGAAGGCCTGGGTCGGTGACGGAACGACCGACTACGAGGTCTATCTGCGCACCGCCGAGTTGTTGTCCTTGCAGACGACGCTCGACCGGCTCACCGACCCGGACGAGCTGATGTTCCAGATCGTCCACCAGGCCCAAGAGGTCTGGTTGAAGCTGTTGTCCCACGAACTCGCCGGCGTCGTCGGCGAGGTGGACCGGGATGCGCTGTGGGAGACGTCGGCCCGGCTGGATCGGGCGATCCGGATCGCCGAATGTCTCGAGCGGGAAATCGGTGTCCTCGAGACCATGACACCCGACACCTATCAGATCATCCGGCGCAGCCTCGGCAACGGCAGCGGGCAGCAGTCGCCGGGCTACAACGGCGTGCTCGCCGCGGCGGAACAGGTTGCCGCGGCACTGGATCGGCTCCTCGACCGACGCGGTGTCCCGGTCGCGGCGGTGTACTCCACCGAGGTCGCGCAGCCGGATCTCAAGCGCGTCTGCGAGCTGCTCGTCGACCTCGACGAGCGGTTCCAGGGGTGGCTTGTCGCGCATTTCATGTTGGTGCGCAGGACGATCGGCGTCGGCCACGGGGTGAACGCGCTCGACGGGGTACCGACCAGGGTGCTGACCGGCCGGATGACCCAACCGCTTTTCCGCACGCTGTGGCAGGTGCGCAACGAACTCACCGAGAGTTGGCGTCGTGACGGCGGTTACGCGCCGGGCGCGGCGCGGGAGTCCCGATGAGCGTGGCGGCGCTGCGTGCGGAATTCCCGGTGCTGGAGACCTGTGTCTATCTCAACAGCAATTCCACGGGTGCGCTGCCACGTGGCGTGGCGCGGGTGCTCGATCGCTACTGGGCGACGATGCGGAACTGGCGCGACGATGCGTGGACCGGATGGCTCGACGAGCTGGACGGCTATATCGGCGCCCTGTCCGAATTCCTCGGCGCCCCAACGGGAACGGTGGTCACGGACACCAATCTGACCACCCTGCTCGGCAGGCTAGCCACCTGTTTCGACTTCGGCGGCGAGCGCACCAAGGTGGTCACCACCGACCGTGAGTTCCCCACCGTGCCGTTCCTCTGGCGGGGTTTCGCGAAGTACGGGGCCGAGCGGGTCGTGGTCGGCTTCGACACCGCCGCAGTCGAATCGGCGATCGACGAACGCACGTTGCTCGTCTGTGTCGCGCACGGCAGTTACACCACCGGCGCCGTCCTCGATCTCGAACGGATCGTCGCGCGTGCGCACGAGATGGGCGCGCTGGTCGTCGTTGACGCCTTCCAAACGGTCGGCGTGCTGCCGCTGAACGTGCGCGCGCTCGGCGTGGATTTCCTCCTCGGCGGCGCCGGTAAATGGCTGTGCGGGGCGCACACCGGGTTCCTCTACGCCAGGCAAGAACTCCTGCCCACACTGCGCCCCGCGGCGACCGGATGGTTCGCGGGCCGCGACCCGCTGTCCTTCCGGCCCGCCGACGACTGGGCCGAGGACGCGCAGCGGCTGGCGGGCGGCACGCCGATCCCGCTCACCGCCATGATGTCCCGGGTCGGACTCGACCTGCTCGCAGGCGTCGGCGCGCAGAGCATCCGCGAGCACTCGCTGCGCTGCACCGAGCGCATCCTGACCCGCGCGGACGAGGCCGGTATCGCGGTGCGCACGCCCGCCGCGCCGGAGCGCCGCGGCGGCGTGGTCTGCCTCAGCTTTCCGGGCGACGAGGCAGTGAAGAAGCGGCTCGTGGAGCACGGCATGGTCTGTAGTTGGCGCGAAGGCCTGCGGGTGGCTCCGCATATCTACAACACGGTCGACGAGGTGGATGCCTTCATGGACGCACTGATCTCCGAACGAGGTCTGGTGCGCGGATGAGCGGGCACGTCCTCTCGCCCCGAGCGCTGATGAGCCTGCTCTTCCACGGCGACAAGGCCATCGACGTCGTGCGAACGGCGTGGCACATGGGCATCCTCGACGCGCTGGACGAACACGACGCCGAGTCGGTGTCCCTCGGCCAACTGTCCGACCGGTTCGGTCTGGTGCCCGCCCGGCTGTACAAAGTGCTCGACTGCCTCGAATGCCTCGGATTCGTCGTCCGGTATCCCTCGGATACGTTGCCCGACACCAGATATCGGGCAGTCGAGGGTGCCTGCGATGCCGCGATCGACGTCCTCGGTCCCGACTCGAACGAGCGCGACCGGGACGGCTATCCGTGGCGGACCCTGTACGGAGCCCTGCCCGACGTGCTCCGCGGCGAGCGCAGCATGCCGCCCGAGGCGTTCACCTGGCCGCTCGACAGCGCCGACCAGGTCGCGGGCTTCGAACACAGCATGGCGGCCGGAATCGGGCCCATCGCCGAGGCGTTCCGGACAAACGCCGAATCATGGTGCACGCGTTCGGCATTGCGGCTACTCGACGTCGGCGGTGGTGATGGCACGTTGGCGGTGCATCTGCTCCAGGACAACCCGAGTCTGCGCGTCGATGTCTACAACCTTCCTGCGCTGCGATCCCTCGTCGACAGCACGCGAACGACGTCGGGCTGCGGTGCCCGGCTCGGCTTTGTCGGCGGCGACTTCCTGGCCGAACCGCTGCCCACCGGGTACGACATCGTGTCGTTCGTTCGCGTACTGCACGATTGGCCGCGCCCCCGAGCCCGCGAGCTCCTGGCCAAGGCCTACCAAGCGCTCCCTCCGGGCGGGCGCGTGCTCATCTGCGAGGAGTTCCGCGACGCCGAACGCCTTGCCCGGCAATTCTTCTGGTCCTATTTCCTCATCGGTGTCGACAGCTGCGCCAGCATGTTGCGCGAGGTGGCCGACTATCGCAGGCTGCTCGGCGACCTCGGTTTCCGGGACGTGACGGTGCTCCCCGGACCGTTCGAGATCATCGTCGCCACCAAGCCGGACACGATACCTGAAGTCGTGGTCCGTTGAGTGACAACAGATCTCGACCTCACGACGCCGGACTGGTCGACTGACAGCATGCAAAACTTCGACCACATCTTCGTCGGCGGCGGCCACAACGCGTTGGTCGCGGCCGCCTATCTGAGCAGGGCCGGATACGACGTCCTCGTCCTCGACCGCAACGATCGGGTCGGCGGCTTCGTCCGCAGCGCCGAATTGTCGCCTGGGGTGACCTACGACCCGTTCTCGTCCGCCGTTCCCTTGTTCACCAGCGGACCCGCGTGGCGCGATCTCGGTCCGGATCTGCGGAAACAGGGCCTGGAGATCCTGCAACCCGAGTTCCCCACCGGCGTGTCCATGCAGGACGGCACCACCGCGGTCTTCCCGCGCGATCCCTTGGCGCTGGCGGACGAGGCCGATCGCCTGCACCCGGGTGACAGCTCGGCGGTCGCCGAGATCATGGCGGCCTTGGGTCCGTCGTCAGGCGAGGCGTTCGGTCTGATGGGCCAGGATCTGACCTCCGACGCGGCCAGGGCCACCATCGCCCGGTTGGTGAGCGAAGGCAAGGGCTGGTCCCAGGTCGCCGAGCTGGCGCTCGACACCTCGCGCTCGGCCGTATCGGAACTCGAATCCCCGGCGCTGCAAAGCCTTTTCGGGTCGTGGCCGGCCCACGTGAGCCACGGGCCCGACGACGCGGGCGGCGCGTTCTGGACGACGATCTTCCCACTCGGCTTCACCGCGGGCGGCATGCCGATCCCCCAGGGCGGCATGGGCAAGCTCGCCGAGGCGCTCAGCGGCATCATCACCGAGCACGGCGGTGTCGTCCAGAACAAGGCCACCGTCACCCGCATCAAGGTCGCCGACGGGCGCGCGGTGGGCGTGCAACTGTCCGACGGCAGCGCGTATCGGGCACGGAACAGCGTCGTCGCCTCCGTCAATCCCGACCAGCTCTACGAGTGGTTGCTCGCCGAAACCGTTGTGCCCCCGCGCATTCTGTCGCAGGCACGCCGATACCGATATGGCACCGGCATCTTCCAGCTGCACCTCGCCATCAACGGTCCGATCCCGTGGCCGGACAAGCGGTTCGCCCGGATCGGCCAGCCCTTCCTCACCGATTCCCTCGATGGGCTCTCCCTGCACGTCGCGCAGTCGCGAGCGGATCTGCTGCCCGCATGGCCGACGATGACCCTCGACTGCCCGACCGCGCACGACGCGACCCGAGCGCCCGAGGGCACCAACGTGATTCGCATCGAGGTCACGGATGTGCCGACCAGTCCGCGCGGTGACGCCGCGGGCGCGATCGCCACCGACGGCACCTGGAACTCCTGCGTGGTCGACCGTTTCGCCGATCGAGTACTCGAGGTCGTCGAACGCCACATCCCCGGATTGACCGAAAAGATCGTCACCCGAGCAACAGTCACCCCGGCCACCCTCGCCGCCTTCAATCCCAACAGCGGCCCCGGCGACCCGTACGGCGGCGCCCAAGACCTCGCCCAGAGCTTCGCGCTGCGCCCCATCGCGGCCGCACCGGGCCACCGCACCTTCGTACCCAATCTGTATGTCCTCGGCGCGGGCACCTGGCCGGGCGCAGGCGTTTCCGGAAACTCCGGCTACATCGTCGCCCAGTACCTGATCGATTCCTGACTCATCGGAAGGGTGTCGTGCCCGCTGCATCAGATTTCGGCCTCACGGGAGCAGCGCGCCCGATTCGGCGTCGTAGTGCAGGATCCGGTCGGGTTGCGGGACAACCCAACCGTCGGTGCCGACGTCAGGCTCTTCCGCCTCCGGCACGATCACGCCGACAGTGAAGCCGTCCGCCTCTACGGTGACCAATGAGGTTGCGCCGAGGTGTGCGACCGTGGAGACGCTGCCGTACAGCGCATCGTCCACGGGGGTGGCGGAGAAGGTCAGGTATTCGGGGCGGGCGCCCCAAATGACCGAGGGGCTCAGGCCGACCAGCTCGCCGGGGATCAGGTTCATCGGGGTGGAGCCAATGAAGTTGGCGACGAAGGTGTCGGCGGGGCGGCGGAAAACCGCACGGGCAGTGCCGAGTTGGCGGATCCGACCCTCCGACATCACCGCGATCCGGTCCGCCATGGCCAGTGCCTCGGCTTGGTCGTGAGTCACGAAGACCGTGGTGACGCCGAGCTCGAGTTGCAGCTTCTTCAGGAAGGTGCGGGCTTCCAAGCGCAGCCGTGCATCCAGGTTGGACAGCGGCTCGTCGAAGAGAAACACCTTGGGGTGGCAGGCCATTGCCCGCGCCAACGCAACTCGCTGCTGCTGTCCGCCGGACAGCTCGGCGGGTCTGCGGGCCAGCAGTCCTTGCAGCGAAAGCTGTTCCGCGGTTTCGGTCGCCTTCCCTGCCCTGGTCCGACGGTCAGTGCCGCGGACCTTCAGCGGATAGGCGATGTTGTCGGCCACCGTCATGTGCGGGAACAGCGCATAGTCTTGAAACACCATCGCCACGTCGCGCCGACCAGGCGAGAGCCGGGTGACGTCCTTCTCGTCGATCCGGATCTGCCCGCTGGTCGGGGTTTCCAGTCCGGCGATGCTGCGCAGCAAGGTGGTCTTGCCACACCCGGATGGTCCGAGCAGCGCGAAGAACTCGCCGTCCTGAATCGTGAAGTTCAGGCCGTCAAGGGCTTTCACGTCACCGGGAAAGACCTTCGTCAGGTCGACCAGATCGATCTGCGCCATCTAAGACTTGATCCCTCCGTGGAGCCGGAAGCCGTAGCGCCGGTTGACGAACACGTACATCAGCACGACCGGAATCGAATACAGCAGGGAGAACGCCGAAATCGGACCAAGCAGCGCCCCGCCGCCCTCGTCGTAGAAGGTGCGCACCACCACCGCGGCAGGCTGCTTGTCCTGGTCGCGCAACAGCAGGAACGGCACCAAGTAGCTACCCCAGACGTTCACCACGGTCCACACCGCGATCGTGGCCAGTCCAGGCCGAGCCAGCGGCACCACGATGTCGCGCAGCATCCGCAGCGGCCCGGCCCCGAACACCCGCGCCGATTCCTCATAGGACTTCGGCACCGAGTCCATGAAGTCCTTCAGGATGAAGATGGCTGCGGGCAGCAGACCGCCCGAAAGCACAAGCACCACACCCAGTTCCTGGTCGAGCAATCCGAGCTTCCAGATCATCAGGAAGATCGGCACCATCGCCGCGGTGCCGGTCACCACGCTGGACAGCAGCAGGAGCAAATACAGCAGTGCGTCCCGGCCGGGGATCCGGACCCGCGACAGCGCGTACGCCGCCAGCGCCGCGCTCGAAACCACCAGCACCATGCAGGATCCGGACAGCAGCACCGAGTTCCAGAGCGAACCCATGGTCAGGTCATCTTCGAACAATGCCGAAAAGTGTTTCAGCGTGGGCTTTTCCGGAATACGCGGCGCATACCCCGGATTGGCGTCGAACGGCGCCGAGGCGAGCCAGAGCATCGGCAGCACGAAGAATCCGGTCACCACCGCGACGAAGGTGTAGAAGCCGATCCTGGAGACGATATGCCGTGGGTTCATGAGCTCCTCCGCCGCAATAGGCGCAGGTAGAACAGCGCGAGCACCAGATTGATCAGCAGCATCAGCACCGACGCCGCGGCGCCGTAGCCGAGCGCGCCGTCGTCGATCCCCTGCCGGTACAGGAAGATCGGCAGCGTCTCGCTGCGGTGGTTCGGCTCGCCCCGTGTCAGCAGGTACGGGGTGAAGTCGTTGAAGGTCCACAAGCTGATCAGCAGCGTGTTCGTCAGGACGTGCCCGCGCAGGTGCGGAAAGACCACGTCCCGCAAAGTCTGTGGCCCGGAAGACCCGGCCAGCCGCGCGGTTTCGAGGTGCGACGGCGGCACGGTCGACAGCGCGGCCGAATACAGCAGCATGGAAAACGCAGTGCCGCGCCAGATGTTGAACACGATGATGACGGCGAGCGGCTGGTGAATCATCCACGCGTAGCCTGGATTCCCGAGCAACCGGTTGACGGTGCCTTCATCGCGATCGAGCATCGCAATCCACACCACCGCAACCACACTCGCGGGCAGGATCCACGCGAGCAGCACCAGACTCTCCACCACGACGCGGACCCAGCGGACCGCACGGCGCATCGTCCAGGCCAGTGCGAAGCCGAGACTGTTCTGGCCGATGATGGCCGAGCCGAACACGAACAGCAGCGTGATCCACACGCTGTTGCCGAACAGCGGGTCGGTCAGCGCCTTCGTGTAATTGCCGAGTCCCACAAAGGAAACGTCCACCGAGGTGCGCCCGGACACGGTGAGATCGGTCAGGCCGATCCACAGCAACCACAGTGCAGGGAAAACCAGGAAAGCCGCGATCAGCAGCAGCGCAGGCGTGACGAACGCGCTCGCCTTCCAACGCCCCAATCCGGCGACGTCGGTATCGGATCCGCCCCGCTGTGCTCCGGCGACAGCGGCGGCGCCGGGGGTAGCGGGATCAGTCACTGGCCACCTTGTCTTGGCCGCCGACCGCCGCCACCACCGCTTTGCCATATGCCGCAGCGGCATCCGCCGTGCTCTTGCCGGTGGCCACGTCGAGTGCCGCCTGCTGCAGCGCCTTCGACACGGCGTTGTACTCCGGCAGTGCGGGCCGCAACGCGGTGATCGGCAAGATCTGCTCGGACACGAACGTCAGCATCGGGTCGCTGCCGAGCGCGTCGGCGTTGACGTCCTGACGCGCAGTGATGCGCGGGCCACCACGGGCGAGCAGCTCGCGCAACGCCTCCGGCGAGTTCATGAATTGCAGGAGTTCCCAAGACAATGCGACATTCTTACTCTTCGGGTTGATCACCCGCCCGCCGCCGCCGGAGATGCTCACGAAGTCCTGTCCGTGCACGCCGCTCCCCGGCGTCGCCGCGGGAATCTTCGCCCAGCCCACCTGGGTGTCGCGCTCGGTCATCGGGAAGCTGCCCCCGGTCGGGTTCAGCACGCCGCGCCAGAAGTAGTCACTCTCCACCAGGATTCCCACCTGGCCCTTGGCGAACTTCTCGAAGCTCTTCTCCCGGCCTTTGGCGTCCTGCTGCAATTCCGCATCGCCCAACTGCTCGCTGTACAGCGTGCGGTAGAAGTCGAGTACCCGACGGATTTTCGCCGTGTTGCCGACCCACTTGCCGCCCTCGTACAACGTGCTCCCCGTGCCCGCCAGCAATGGCAGCATCCCCTGGGTTGTCGTCGCTTCGCCGAAGCTGGTGCCCGCATTCAGTTGCACCGGAACGACTCCGGGCACCGCCTTCACCTTCCGCGCCGCCTCGAGCACCTGATCCCACGCGGTCGGCTGCCAATTCGCGGGCAAGCCGGCCTGCTCGAACACCTTGCGGTTGAAGAACAGCACCCGCCCGTCGGTCTCGATCGGAATGCCGTACTGCGCGCCCTGATAGGACGTCAACTGCTGCACCGCGTCCGGCACGTGCTGCCAGCCGTCCCATGCCTTGACCTTGTCCACCCCGACCAGCTTGTCCAGCGGTTCGATCTGGTGTCCTTCGGCGAACTCGCCGACCCAGATCCCGTCCAGCGACACCACATCGGCGCCGGTGCCGGTCTTCAAGTCTTTGGCGATCCTGCTCTTGTAGTCCTCGTCCGGCACCCCGGTCGCCTGGAACTTGACCCGCACCGTGACGCCCTTGGCTTGCTGCTGGTCGACGAACCTCGGGATGACCCACTCCTCGATCCACTTCGCCTCGGCCGCGTTCTTCCCGCCCGCCGAGTTGATCGCGTTCGCGGTGATGGTCAACGACGCCCCGCTACCGCCCGATCCGCACGCCGCTCCCCCGACCACGAGCGCACCGACGCTCACCACCGCCGCGAACACCCGCCAGTTCGATGCCATGGGTCCTCCTGCAAGGCAATCCATCCTCACACCGACGGTGTCACAAGACGCCGCGCACCGACGCCCATTCCCGGGAATCGGCCGAAGGCGCTACGGCACACCGTCGGCTGTACCGGAGAATGTTCACCTTGCTGTGGACAATGGGGACACCGCGTTGCTCACGCCGTCGATCCGATCGGAGCCACCGCTATGCACGATGACCGTCGGTTGATAGAGAGCCGCCTCGGACGGGTCTTGTCCGAGCGGATCGCTCCGGCGATCTACCCGGAGTCCGTGCCGCTGACGGCATCCATCTGGGTCGCGCCCGATGAGCCGGTGCCGGTCGCCGAGGGCATCGCCGCGCCGCGCACGCCGACCAGGCCCGGTACCCCGTGGGGCGCGCCGTGGGGCACCAGCTGGCTCACGGTCGAGGGCACCGTGCCGGAGGCATGGGCGGGTAAGACCGTCGAGGCGATCATCGACCTCGGCTTCGACGTCAACGCGACGGGTTTCCAATGCGAGGGCTTGATCTATCGACCCGACGGGTCACCGGTCAAGGGTCTGCACCCACGCAGCCAGTGGGTTCGGGTTGCGTCGCCGGCGGTCGGCGGCGAGCAGGTGTTGTGGCATGTCGAGGCGGCGTCGAATCCGAGCATTCCCTTCTTCGGACCGACCGCACTCGGTGACAAGCTCACCGCGGGCAGCGACCCGCAATATCGGCTCGGCCGAATGGATCTCGCGGTCTTCGACGAAGAGGTCTGGCAGCTGGTGCTGGATCTGGAGGTGCTCGGCGAACTGATGCACGAGATGCCGGAGGATCCCGCCCGCCGCTACGACATCGTCCGTGCGATCGAACGCGCGCTCGACGCCATCGATCTGCAGAACGTGAACGCCACCGCGGCCGCCGCGCGCGCCTGCCTGGTAGATGTGCTGGCCAAGCCTGCGATCCCGTCCGCGCACACGATCTCCGCGGTCGGCCACGCGCATATCGACTCCGCGTGGCTGTGGCCGCTGCGCGAGACGGTGCGCAAGGTCGCGCGCACCACCGCCAACATGACCGCCCTGCTGGCCGAGGAGCCGGACTTCGTCTACACGATGTCCCAAGCCGCGCAATACGATTTCATCAAGCAGCATCGTCCCGAGGTGTACGCGAAGGTCAAGAAAGCGGTGTCGGAGGGGCGGTTCGTGCCCGCCGGCGGCATGTGGGTCGAGGCCGATACGAATATGCCCGGCTCCGAAGCGATGGCGCGGCAGTTCGTGCACGGCAAGCGATTCTTCCTCGACGAGTTCGGTATCGAGAACGAGGAGGCATGGCTGCCCGACACGTTCGGATTCGCGGCAGGGCTGCCGCAGATCATCAAGGCCGCCGGGTCCAAATGGTTACTGACACAGAAGATCTCCTGGAGTCAGATCAACCAGTTTCCGCATCACACCTTCCTCTGGGAGGGCATCGACGGAACCAGGATCTTCACCCACTTTCCGCCCGTCGACACCTACAACTGCTCGATGCAAGGCCGCGAGATCGCGCACGCCGCAAGGAATTTCAAGGAGAAGGGCCGCGCGTCGATGTCGCTGGCGCCGACCGGCTACGGCGACGGCGGCGGCGGGACGACGCGGGAGATGGTCGCCAAGGCCGCCAGGATGAAGAACCTGGAAGGCTCGCCGAAGGTGGTGTGGGACAAGCCCGCCGACTTCTTCGCCAAGGCCGAGGCCGAGTATCAGAACCCGGCAGTGTGGGTGGGCGAGCTGTACCTCGAGCTGCACCGCGCCACGCTGACCAGTCAGGCGAAAACCAAGCAGGGCAATCGCCGCAGCGAACACCTGCTGCGGGAGGCCGAGCTGTGGGCCGCGACGGCGGCGGTGCGCAAGAAGCTCGAGTATCCGTACGCGGCATTGGATCGACTCTGGAAGACGGTGTTGCTGAACCAGTTTCACGACATCCTGCCCGGCTCGTCGATCGCGTGGGTGTACCGCGAGGCGGAGCAGACATACGCCGCGGTGGCCGAGGAGCTGACTACGATCATCGAGCGGGCGCAATCGGCGCTCGGCGGCGGGCAGGCAGGCCCGAACGTCTTCAATTCGACGCCGCATGCGTGGCAGTCGGTTCCGGCGGGCGGGGCGGGCCCGACGACGACGGGTGACAGTTGCTCGGTGCTCGAACGCACCGGTGGCGGATTCGTTCTCGACAACGGACTGTTGCGGGTGGAAGTCGACGAGCGGGGTCTCGTGGTGTCGGTGTTCGACCTTGCGCAGCAGCGCGAGACGCTGCCGCCCGGCGCCGCCGCGAATCTGCTGCAGCTGCACCCGGATCTGCCGAATTCGTGGGACGCCTGGGATGTCGATCTCTTCTACCGGAACCGGGTCACCGATCTCACCGACGCGGATTTCGTCGTGGCGGAACCGGATTCGGACCGAGTACGGATCGCCCGCTCGTTCGGGTCCTCCAAAATCGAGCAAACCCTCACGCTGCGGGCCGGCGCGCACAGCCTCGACATCGACACCAGTGTCGACTGGTACGAGACCGAGAAATTCCTGAAACTGGCCTTCCCCCTGGATATTCACTCCAACCGGTACGCCTCCGAAACGCAGTTCGGTCACCTGTACCGCCCCACCCACACCAACACCAGCTGGGAGTACGCGAAGTTCGAGGCATGCAACCATCGCTTCGTCCACCTCGCCGAGCCGGGCTGGGGTGTCGCGCTGGTCAACGACTCGACCTACGGCCACGACGTCACCCGCACGGTCCGCGCCGACGGCGGAACGACGACAACACTGCGCGCTTCGTTGCTCCGCGCCCCGCGGTTCCCCGACCCACTGACCGATCACGGCGTCCACCATTTCCGGCACGCGCTGCTGCCCGGCGCCTCGATCGGCGATGCGGTGCGCGCGGGCTACCGCATCAACCTCACCGCGCCGACCGCAGGCGTAGCCGAACCGGTCGAGCCGCTGTTCACCGTCGACAACGACGCCGTGGTGACCAGCGCCGTCAAACTCGCCGACGACGGCAGCGGCGACGTCGTTCTCCGCGTCTACGAGGCGCACGGCGGCCGAGCCTCGGCACTGGTCACCGCGGGGTTCCCCAGCACCGACGTCCAGGTCTGCGATCTGCTCGAACGCCCACTGCCGAAGGACCCATCCGCCACCGTCGAGGACGCGGGAGTCCGCGTGCGGCTGCGCCCCTTCCAGCTGGTCACCCTCCGTTTCGCCCGATCTATCGCCCGATGATGCGCGCTTCGTCACGCAGGCGCGGCAAGGTCGGTGCGTTTCGTCCGCTATCAATTCGCCAGAGCACCACTCCCTCGATATGCTCCGCGAAAGTCCTTACCCCGCAAAGTAACTGATCACAGAACCACCGACGCACCCCGCCAGACCACCGACCGCCGACCGCAACGACGTTTACGCCGAAGGATGCCGACGTTCTGGCACGATATAGATCGTGCGGCCTCTTCTGCTCCTCGATATCGACGGCCCGCTGAACCCGTTCGCGGCCAAAGCCGACGCCAAACCAGTCGGCTATCGCGAGCACAAGTTCACGATCTCAGGCTGGAGCAGGCGCCACCCGTTGCGCATGTGGCTCAACCCCACCCACGGCCGGGCCCTACTGCAAGCCGCAGGCCCCGCCGAGCTCGTCTGGGCCACCACCTGGGAACACCAGGCCAACACTATGGTCGGCCCCGCCATCGGCCTGCCCAAGCTGCCAGTGATCCAGTTCGGTGACACCGGACCTGCCTGGAAGTTTCCCGCCGTCTGCGCCTACGCCCGGCAACGCCCGCTCGTCTGGCTCGACGACGACTTCGGCATGTACCCCACCGCCCGCGACGAGTTCCTGTCTTCCCGCGGCGACACACCCACCAACTTGATCCCCGTCAACCCCCGGACCGGCCTCATCGATACCCACTTCGCCGAGATCCGCGAGTACTTCGGCTGAACGTCTAGTCCACGACGCGCCGAGTCGGGACCGTCATACTACTAAAGCCATTGCTGCACAACCAATCTAACAAGTTCACGGGTTGTCAGGCCGGGTTGCGTCACCGCCTTTCATGCGGACGCAAGCAAATGCCGAAGTGCGCGTTCGACCGACCCTGATCAAATGATCGGCCGAACGCTCGTAGAACGTCCGGACCTGCCGATTACCGTGTGCCACAGCGACCACTCCTGCCCTATGCGAAGTCTGTGGGTTCGATCCCGCGCACATTCTGTACCGATGCGCACAAGCCATGGGGCGAACTTGTGCGCACCACCACGATCCGTGCGCGGGACCATGTCATGGCGGGTTTGGCTCGCGCTGCGTTCGGAAAGGTCCGCTTGTGCGCCTAACGCGCGGCCTGGCATGGACGCGCGCTCATGCCGCGGAGCGCGGCCTGAAGGAGCCACTCGGCGTTCCTGAAAGATCAACTGGCCGAGATCATCTCGGGCAGAGGAACGCACGGAAATGCTGATGTGTGGGCGCCGGCCGCAACTGGTCACCTGATCACGGGGAATTGAGGGCGACATCGGTCGAGAGGCCAGTCACATAGTTTCCCCGTGATCGCCTGTCCAGTAGTGCATCTCGGACGATGTTGGCCAAACGCACAGCGTTGTTGCTTGCCACGAGCTGAGGTGCGCTGCGATTCTGAGCATCCGGTACTGCCGCGGAGCGCGGTCCGCGCGGAGCTCTCGAAAGATCAACGGGTGGATGTCGACTCGGCCAAGGGAACGCGCGCTACTGCTGAATACCGGCTGTCGGGAACGATCCCGCAGATCCGTTGTCGGCCTGTGGGTTTCAGCCGAAGGCATGCCGGAATGACAGTAGGGTTGTTTCAGGCCTTGGCGGGCCCGGGTACCGGAATTCGCTGAGGATGGGCTGCGCGGGTAGCGTCGCCCGCGGAGAGGTCGGTTAGATGGGATTGAGGCATATGGTGTCGCCGGGGCGGTGGTGGCGCTCGGTGACCTGCTGGCGTGTGTTGACCCTGGTCCTGGTCGCTTTACCACAGGTACTCAATGCGCACTTCCCGGAGCTGCCGGACAGCGACGCCGGAGCGATCCACGGCGAGTCCAGGGCGTTCGAAAGCGCGGCCATAGTGTTCCGAGCGGTGGGCGACCAGCCGCCGCTGCTCGAGCAATGGCTCGAATATGTCGCAGAGTCCGGCCTCGTGGTGCTGCTGCCCGCGGTCGTATTCGTGCTGCCGCGCAGGTATGCCCGGCTCGGAACGCGCTGGGCCGCAGGTATTCTGGCCGTTCTCGGTGCGGTAGGCGGATATCTCGGGATGTCGTCGCTCGAGTACGGTGCCACGCCGGTATCGGGTTTGCTGTTCCTGTCGCCGTTCTACCTGCTGGCGGCAGGAGCGCTCGTGCTGAGTGAACGGCAGCACCGGCCCGAGGCGAGTGGGCCCGCGACGAGCTAGCGTTCACAGCGGCTCACCGAGACGCGGGATCTCCCAGCCGTCCTCGGCGAAGGCGGCGCCCACGTTCCGAGCGGACAGCGGCCGAGCCACTCGTCTACCGAGCGCGGATCTGATACGTGCCGTGCGTCGTCGCGACCGTGACACCGGAGGCATCGGTCAGCACCGCATCGAGTGTGAACTCGGCCTTGCCGGTGGCTTCTGCCTGTCGCACGATCGACTCGATCTCCGCGGCACCCAACTCGGCGCAGGCTCGTACATCGGTCGTCGCCGGTCGCCGATAGTTGATCTGCATGTCTTTCACAATCGGATAGAACCGGCTCGCGTCGCAAGACGCCAAAGCCACCGCGCCCCCGAGCATTTCGGCTACCGCGAACAACGCCCCCGCGTACATTCCACCGAAGTGATTGCGGTTGGTGTCCATCGGCACCATGCCCACCGCACGTCCCGGCGCCAACTCGACCAGGCGAACACCCAGCTCGTACATGGCGGGTACAGCATGCGCGAGGCCGGCATTGAACATCTCCACCAGCGCCCGGCCGTCGACCGTTTCGTCCACTCGCGCCTTACCTCTCGTCGTGGAACCAGCCTTGTCGAGCGCCGGTAAGGGCTCACGAGCCGAATCTACGAGCAGGTCGGCGACGCACGCCATGACCGCATCGGCCCACCGACATGACCGGAGCGCTCGAGCGACAGTCCCCAATGCCCGGTATGACCGATGGCGATCCACCACATCCTTCGTTCGGAGACGATGAAGCCGTAGTGAGATAGCTCTCTGCATGGTTATCGTCCGAACTGGCGTGAATTTCGTCCACCCTGTCCAACGGCAGCGAGGACGGACCGAGACTTGCCGCGTGGCTGAAGGCGTGTGCCGCAGCTACCGCATTCATGTCTGCCTGACTCGAATCGCACTGTTGATCGCCAGCCGCAGCGTGGCGCTGGGTCCTCGCCGAACCCACCCACGCTGCCGTCCCAGTCACTCGATCGTATGATCAAACTCGATAACGCTCTACCCAGCGGCAATGGCGTAGCTATCGCGTCGGCGCGTGGTTTGTAGGTTCGAGGAGAGCACGATGCGTTTCGAAGGTGACACCTGGGACATTGTGACCGGGGTCGGGAAAACCGCGCTTCAGGTCGCGGCCGCGCGGGCGGTCGTCAGCAAGCAGCCCGATCCGCTGATCGTCGACGAATACGCCGAGCGGTTCATCGTGGCCTCCGGCGATGCGGACACCATCCAGCTGATCAGCGATCCGGCGCTGTGGGCGGAGCATCCGCTCGCGACCGGCGCGATGGGGCTGCGCACCAAATTCTTCGACGACTTCTTCCTGGCCGCGACGGACGCCGGGGTACGCCAGGTGGTCATTCTGGCTGCTGGTCTCGACGCGCGGGCCTACCGCATCGACTGGCCGGAAGGCGTCGTCGTTTTCGAGGTCGACCAGCCGATGGTGTTGCAGTTCAAACGCCGCGTGCTCATCGAATCCCGCGCCGAGGCGAAGGCTTCGCGCAGGGAGGTCGCGGTCGATCTGCGCGACGACTGGCCTGCCGCGCTCCTCGCCGCAGGCTTCGATCCGAACGCGCCGACGGCATGGTCGGCGGAGGGACTGCTCGCCTATCTGCCCGGCGCCGCACAGGACGCCTTGTTCGCGCGGATCACTGAACTATCGACCCCGGGCAGCCGACTGGCCGTCGACGATATCGATATCGGTGTCGACATAGATTTCGAGGAGCTCGTCGACGCGCAAACCGAGCAATTCGGAGGCACCCCGATAGATGCCTCCGAGCTCGCGTCATTGTTCTACACCGACGACCGGAAAGAACCCGGCGAATGGCTGGCTGAACAAGGATGGAACACCCGGAGTGTGCCACCCAGCGACCTGGCCGAGCGATATCAGCGGCCGCTGCCGACCATGCCGGAGCCTTTTGCCACGGTGTTCGGCAGCATCAGGTATTTGAGCGCCCACAAGTTTTCCTGATGCTGGCGCCGTAAGCCGGACTCACCACCAGTTGTCCCAAGGGCTCTGGCCCTGCTGGCTTTGCCACGGGTTCCATGTCCCTTGGTCGGAATCGCTTTGCCAGGAGTTGTCGTCCTGCTGATTCTGCCAAGGGTCCCAGGAGTTGTTGTCCGGCTGGCTCTGCCAAGGATCCCACGAGCTGTTGTCCGGCTGATTCTGCCAAGGATCCCACGAGTTGTTATCGGGCTGGCTCTGCCAAGGATCCCAGGAGTTGTCGTCGCCTTCCCCCGGGTTCGACGAGTTGTCGTCGCCCTCCCACGGGTTCGACGAATTGTCGTCGCCCTCCCATGGATTCGACGAATTGTCGTCACCTTCCCAAGGATTCGACGAGTTGTCATCCGGTTCACCCGGGTCGGTGGAGTCGTCCGGCTGCCCGGTCTCGTCGTCACCGCCAGGGTTGCTGTCGCCAGGCTCGCTGTCTCCTGGCTCACTGTCGCCGGGCTTGTTCTGATCGGACGGATCGTCCTTCCCCGGCGCTCCCTTCTTGTATTTGCTGTTGAGCACATTGATTTCGTCTTTGCTCAGCGGCGTCGGGCCCTTATTGCACCTGTTCACCGAGCTCGCCATGATGCTGCAGCCACTGTCGTTGTGGTCGAGACCCATGGCGTGCAGCAGTTCGTGCGCGGCGACTTCGGTGCGATCGTCGGCGTTGAAGCCCTTATTCTTGGGATCGAGTTTCACGAAGGGGCCGCTGCCGTCCCAGCCGCCC
This sequence comes from Nocardia sp. NPDC049149, assembly GCF_043197455.1. Lineage (NCBI taxonomy): Bacteria > Bacillati > Actinomycetota > Actinomycetes > Mycobacteriales > Nocardiaceae > Nocardia > Nocardia sp. NPDC049149. The sequence continues at coordinate 212,150 of NZ_JBICTD010000004.1, read as the reverse complement.
ATGCCTGCCACGCCACCGCCGAAGCGCTCCGACGTAATCTTGATGGCGCCCCTGCCCGTTCCCGGTTTCAACACCCAGTTGATGCCCGGTGTCGAATTCAGGTGCTTGACAGCCTTTTCGATGGCTTCGTCTTTGATCGTGTTGTTGTAGTGCAGGATCGCCCTGCCCTGGCTGTCGTTGCCCTGGGTCTGCACCTTGAAGCCGAAGCTCGGCGCCGCGGCGACCGCGGTGGCGCTGGTCGTCAGGGTGACCGCGGCCGGCCCGAGCAGCGTACCTGCGATCAGCGTTGCGGCCAGTCGAGGTGAGCCGTACGCGGGCGACTTCTTGGCTCGATGCTTTCCACGATAGTTGCGACGATTGGCACCCGACATAACCCGCGAAGACCTCCGTGTTGTACTGCAGTTGAACGTTTTTACCGAGCCTTGAAAGCGCCTGATACCGCACGGCTATCAGGCGACCAATATGTGAAATCGAGCGTCGGCTCGCGGATCGGTGTGGCCAACTGTACAGACGACCAGAGCACTACAACGAATTTGTAAGTCAGCCTTAATTGTCGGAAAAGCACCCTTATCACGGTCACATCACAGCCCGGCTGCCAACTGTCAGAAACCCCCTGCGCGCCACCAGTTCTCGGCCCGCCGCCGCAGCTGCACCCGCAGACCTCAACGCGGGTCGTTGCGCAACGCGCAAGCACCGGCGATGCAGCACCAACCAGCCGACCAACGCCGGAATCGATGACCGGCAGGCTCGCCGCAGCCACACCGAGCGAGCACCGATTGCCGAATTCGATACGCCGCAGCGGCATTCGCCGACAAGGGCCGAGCCCCGGCCGTGAGATCGGCGTGAAATGCCGGTGAAAGTTCTGGAGACGACGCTGCGGCTATGCGAATTTTGAAGCGTGGAATAGTAGCCGCCGCGGCGGGGGCCGTCGCGATGCTCGTCAGCACTGCGACCGCGGCGGCCACACATCCGCCGTTGACCATCTCACCGTTTCTGTGGAACTGGTATCACGACTCGTGTCTGACCGATACCGGCAACGGCGGGGTCGAGATGCGGCAATGCCAATGGGAGTCAGACATATTCACCGATATGATCGCGACTCAGCGATGGGGTGAGCTGTCGGTGCGGACCGACGACTACGGTCGGCGGGTGGTACAGCTGCACAACGGCAAAGGCCAGTGCCTCAACAGCACCTACAACGGCGCAGGCGCACGAATCACGTTGTCGCCGTGCGTCAAAACCGATGTGCGCCAGCAGTGGGCAATCCAAACCCACCCCACCTACAACTTCACCTTCATCAGCACCAGCGACAGTCTCCGCGACAGCTACACCATCGGCTCCGAAGACGGCCGCGACGTCCGACTGAAGTCGAACATCGACTGGAGCAACCAACGCAAGTCGGAGTGGGATCTGCACTGACGCGCCACACCCACTCCGCGATGCCGACTTGGATTCGTCGACGAGCTGAAAGCCGCCATCACGCAGGCGTGTTCGGCCGCTGCTGCAGCGGCCGGGCCAGGCGCGCGGTCAGAGGGGCTGGAGGCGAGTGCGCAAGAGGCAGAATTCGTTGCCTTCCGGGTCGGCCAGCACGTGCCAACTCTCGGTGCCGCTCTGGCCGACGTCGGCGGGCACCGCACCGAGGGCGAGCAGCCGCGCCAACTCGGCGTCCTGGTCCCGGTCGGTGGCGTTGAGGTCGATGTGCAGTCGGAGCTTGCCGGTTCGGGGCTCGGCGCTCGGGCTGAGGATCAGGGTTGGTTGCGGACCACCGAACCCGGTGGCGGGCGGACCGATTTCGATGCTGCCGTCGTCCTCGCGGCCGAGTTCGACGTAGCCGAGGACATTGCTCCAGAAGGTGGCGAGTGACTCGGGGTCGGCAGCGTCGAGGACCAGTTCACTGATGCGGGATGCCATGGTTGTCAGTGTAGGCAGGCAACCGGATGGCCGGCTGGTCGTTTCGCTGGCACGGCAGTTGTTGCACGAGAACAGTTTTCGCCACTCGCCCAGGTGCCGCGCTCGACACCGACCCGACACGGTTTACCGCCACTACACCGATCAGCAGGACCTCTTCGACGGCATCGCCGCATTCATGTTCCCGGCCAGACAGGCCGCCGAGCTCGGCCCTCTCCCGCGAATGCATCGAATACTCCCCCGCCCCACCCCACTGACCAGAGTTGGTCAGTCGATCACGAGGCACTGGTGGCGGCATTTCGCGAGAGCCCACCGCCACCAGTGCCTCGTGATCAGTTGTCCAGCAGCAGATCTCAGGTCGGTCTGCCAGCTAGACGCGGGTGAGTTCGACGAAGCGCTCTGGGCTGATGTTGCCGCCTGAGACGATCACGCCGACGCGTTGTGCCTCGCCAACGGCCTGTTGGAGGAGGGCGGCCAAGGCTGTGCCACCGCTGGGTTCGACGACGATCTTCAACCGCTCGAAGGCGAAACGCATTGCGTCCCTTATCGCGTCGTCGTCGACGAGGACAATGTCGTCGACGAGGCGGCGATTGATCGGGAAGGTCAGCGCGCCGGGGATTTCCGCCGCCTGCCCATCGGCGATGGTCTTCGGCACCGGGATCCGGACTCGTTCGCCCGCTGCCAGCGAGCGCTTGGTGTCGTCGCCTGCGGCCGGTTCCACACCGATGACGCGAATATCCGGATGCAGCGCCTTCGCCACCGTAGCGCTTCCGGCAATGAGCCCACCGCCACCGATCGGCACAACCAACGCATCCAGCGCGCCGACTTCGTCGAACAGTTCCAGGGCGGCGGTGCCCTGTCCGGCGATCACGTGCGGATGGTCGTACGGCGGAATGAGCGTCAGACCGCGCTCGTCGGCCAGCGCGGTGGCCAGTGCCACGCGGTCGCCGGTGTAGCGGTCATAGGTGACGATCTCGGCGCCGTAGCCGAGGGTGGCCTCGATCTTGTAGGTCGGGGTGTCCGCGGGCATGAGGATGACCGCACTGGTGCCCACTTCCCGTGCGACGAACGCGACGGCCTGAGCATGGTTGCCCGAGGAATAGGCGGCCACGCCCCGCGCGAGTTGCTCCTGGCTCAGGCGCGAAATGGTGTTGTAGGCGCCGCGAATCTTGAATGCGCCGATGCGCTGGAAGTTTTCGCACTTGATGAGCACCTGGGCGCCCACCCGATCGTCGAGCTCGCGCGAGGACAGCACCGGCGTCCGCTGAGCGACTCCCGCCAGGCGCGCCGCCGCGTCCTGCACATCGGCGAGGGTGATCGATGCGGTCATCGTTGCTCCACTTTTCGGCTCGGACTCCACCCCGATACGAGCGTGCACCGAGTGAAGATCATGACAAGCGCGAGCCTACCGATCCGATCCACGGGAAACTGCTTCATGCCTAAAGCTTTAGGTATAAAGTACTTCTATCGCGACTCCTGAGGAGGCGCACGTGAAGATCGTGTGCATCGGCGGCGGACCCGCCGGGCTGTACTTCGGGTTGCTGATGAAGCGACTCGACGCCGACCACGAGGTCACCGTGGTCGAACGCAATCGGCCCTATGACACCTTCGGCTGGGGCGTGGTGTTCTCCGACGCCACGATGGAGAACATGTGGGCGTGGGATCCGGAGTCCGCGCGGCAGATCCAGACGGCGTTCAACCACTGGGACGACATCGAGTTGCGGTTCAAGGGACGCACGCTGCGCTCGGGCGGGCACGGCTTCGTCGGCATCGGCCGGAAGAAGCTGCTCAACATCCTGCAGGCGCGCTGCGAGGAGCTCGGGGTGGTGCTGGAGTTCGATCGAGAGATCTGTTCCGACAAGGAGTTCCCCGATGCGGACCTGATCGTGGCCGCGGACGGGGTCTCCTCGAAGGTGCGCGCGGAACATCGCGACGTGTTCGCACCCGACATCGTCACCCGGCCGAACCGCTACATCTGGCTCGGCACCGAGAAGCTGTACGACGCTTTCACTTTCGATTTCGTCGAGACCGAGCACGGTTGGTTCCAGGCGCATATCTACCAATTCGACGAGAAGGCCAGCACGTTCATCGTCGAGTGCCCTGAGCACGTGTGGCTGGCGCACGGACTCGACAAGGCCGGGCCGGACGAGTCCGTCACGTTCTGCGAGCAGCTGTTCGCCGACAACCTGCAAGGCAGGAAACTGATGACCAACTCGCGCCACCTGCGCGGGTCGGCATGGCTCAACTTCCAGCGGATCACCTGCGAAAAATGGTGGCTGCACAACGGAAACAGCCACGTGGTGCTGATGGGCGACGCCGTGCACACCGCCCACTTCGCGATCGGCTCCGGCACCAAGCTGGCACTCGAGGACGCGATCGAGCTGGTGCGGCAAATCGGTGCGCGTGGCGACGCGGACCTGTCCGAGGTGCTCACGCGCTACCAGGACATCCGTTCGATCGACGTGCTGCGACTGCAGAACGCGGCATGGAACGCGATGGAGTGGTTCGAGGTCTGCGGCGAACGGTATTGCGGCCAGCTCGAGCCCGAGCAGTTCATGTACTCGATGCTCACGCGCAGCCAGCGCATCGGCCACGAGAATTTGCGCCTGCGTGACAAGGGCTGGCTGGAAGGGTACGAGCGCTGGTTCGACGCGCGGGCCGGCGTGCCGAGGACGGCCGAAGAGCCTTCCGTCCCACCGATGTTCACGCCGTACACCGTCCGGTCGGTGACGCTGAAGAATCGGGTGATCGTCTCGCCGATGGCCCAGTACTCCGCCGTCGACGGGGTGCCCGGCGATTTCCACCTCGTGCATCTCGGCGCCCGTGCGACCGGCGGCGCCGGCCTGGTGTTCGCCGAGATGACGTGCGTGAGTCCCACCGGGCGGATCACGCCGGGCTGCCCCGGCCTGTACACCGACGAGCAGCAGCGGGCATGGCAGCGCATCGTCGAGTGGGTGCACGGCAACTCCGACGCGAAAATCGGTATGCAGCTGGGCCATTCGGGTGCGAAGGGTTCCACCCGCCGCATGTGGGACGGCATCGACCAACCGCTCACCGCCGACGACGACGAACCGAACTGGCCGTTGATCTCGGCCTCACCCCAGCAGTACCTGCCTGGGGTGAGCCAATGGTCGCGCGCGATGACCGAGGCCGACATGGACGAGGTGAAAGCCCAGTTCGTTGCGGCCACTAGCCGTGCCGCCGCGGCGGGTTTCGACTGGCTCGAATTGCACTGCGCGCACGGCTATCTGCTGTCCAGCTTCATCTCACCGCTGACCAACCGGCGCACCGACGCCTACGGCGGGTCACTCGCGAACCGACTGCGCTACCCGCTCGAGGTGTTCGCGGCGGTGCGTGCCGCATGGCCGTCGGACCTGCCTGTGTCCGTACGTATTTCGGCACACGACTGGGTCGACGGCGGCATCACTCCTGCCGATGCCGTCGAGATCGCGAAGCGGTTCAAGCAGGCGGGCGCGGATCTGATCGACTGTTCCTCGGGCCAGGTCAGCAAGGAGGAGACACCGACCTTCGGCCGGATGTGGCAGACACCGTTCGCCGACCGGGTCCGCCAGGAGGCCGGGATCCCCACCATCGCCGTCGGGGCGATCTCCGAGGCCGACCACGTGAACAGCATCGTGGCTGCCGGGCGCGCCGACCTGTGTGCGATCGCCCGCCCGCATCTCGCGAATCCGGCGTGGACGCTGACCGAGGCCGCCAAGATCGGCTACACCGACCTGGTCTGGCCGAAGCAATACGGTGCCGCCAAACGGCAATTCGAAGCGAACATCCAGCGCCAGCAGGCCGCCTCCGCAGGGAAAGGCTGACCGGCATGTCTGAAATCGACACCACCGGCAGTCTTTCCGGTCGCCACGCGCTCGTCACCGGCGGATCGCGCGGGATCGGGGCGGCGATCGCGAACAGGCTCGCCGCGGACGGCGCCCGCCTGACCCTGCTGTCCCGCGACTTCGTGCGAGCCACCGAAACCGTTGCCCGACTGCCGAAATCGGCGCACGCACACGCCATCGCGTGCGACATCACCGACCCGGCAGCCATCGCGGACGCATTCGCGGACGCCCGCGCACAGCACGGCGCGGTGGACATCCTGATCAACAACGCCGGGCAGGCGGCGAGCGCACCCTTGCGGCGCACCAGCGACGAACTGTGGCATCGCATGCTCGCGGTCAACCTCACCGGCACCTTCCTGTGCGCAAGGACCGCGGTCACCGACATGCTCACGTCCGGCCGCGGCCGAGTAGTCAACATCGCGAGCACGGCAGGCCTGCGCGGCTATCCCTACGTCACCGCGTACACCGCGGCCAAACACGGCGTGATCGGCCTGACCAGGGCCATGGCGCTGGAACTCGCAGGCACGCCGATCACCGTGAATGCGGTGTGCCCCGGCTTCACCGACACCGAACTGTTCCAGGAGAGCGTGACACACGTGATCGACACCACCGGCCGCGGCGCCGAGGAGGCCAGGGCGGCATTCGTCCGGCACAACCCGCAGGGGCGGCTGATCGAGCCGGTCGAGGTGGCCGACACCGTTGCCTGGCTGTGCTCGGATGCGGCTGCTTCCGTTACCGGCCAATCGATTTCGGTCAGCGGCGGGGAGGTGATGTGAGGTGAGTCCCCGCTCTGCCGACACCAGTCGCGTGCTCGGCGACGAACGCATCGGGATGGAGGCGCGCACCGTCTCCGGCGATCATCTCGATGTGCGGCTGTGGTTGCGGCTGCTGGCCACCACCAACGAGATCGAGCAGGAGATCCGCACTCGGCTGCGGACCCGGTTCGCCACCACGCTCCCCCGCTTCGACTATCTGGCCCAGCTCGAACGCCACCCTGACGGGCTGCGAATGAGCGCACTGTCGCGCTACTTGATGGTGACCGGCGGCAACGTCACGGGCCTCACCGATCAGCTGGTGGCCGAGGGCTGGGTCGACCGGATCCCCGACCCGATCGACAAGCGTGCCACGCTCGTTCGGCTGACCGACCTGGGACGTGCGCGGTTCGAGGAGATGGCCGACGAACACGAACGCTGGCTCACCGAGATGTTCGCCGGTTTCGGCCGCGGCGACGAGCAGGCGCTGTTCGATCTGCTCGGCAGGCTCCGCGTCCATCTCGCCGCAACGGCCGACACCACCCGCCCACCGAACCACCGGGACCGTTCATGACCTACGACCTGGATCCAGCACTGCGCGCAGCCAACCGGACGACGCTCGCCGACTATTCGAGCACCCACTTCCGCTGGCAGGTGCACGAGGGTGTCGGCACGATCATGCTCGACCGTCCGGACCGCAAGAACCCGCTGACCTTCGATTCCTATGCCGAGCTGCGAGACCTGTTCCGCCGCTTGGTCTACGCCGACGATGTCGCGGTGATCGTGCTGTCCGGCGCCGGGGACAACTTCTGCTCCGGCGGCGACGTGCACGACATCATCGGCCCGCTGATCGCGCTGCCCGCACCGGAGCTGTTGCGGTTCACCAGGATGACCGGCGATCTGGTGAAGGCGATGCGGGCCTGCCCGCAACCGATCGTTGCCGCGGTCGACGGGGTGTGCGCCGGGGCGGGCGCCATCCTGGCGATGGCGTCGGACCTGCGGGTCGGAACCGCCCGCAGCAGAACGGCTTTCCTGTTCACCAGGGTCGGCCTGGCCGGCTGCGATATGGGTGCCTGTGCCATGCTGCCCCGCATCATCGGTCAGGGCCGCGCGTCGGAATTGCTCTACACCGGTCGGGCGATGACCGGTGACGAAGCGGTCGCGTGGGGTTTCTTCAACCAGCTCGCCGAGCCGGAGCAGCTACTCGACACGGCCGCGCTGCTCGCCCAAAAGCTGGCCGACGGCCCGACCTTCGCCCAAGGCATCACCAAAACCATGCTGCACCAGGAGTGGTCGATGAGCCTGGATCAGGCCATCGAAGCGGAGGCGCAGGCACAAGCCCTGTGCATGCTCACCGAGGACTTCGCGCGCGCCTACCACGCGTTCGTCGCGAAGCAGCGGCCGAAGTTCGAAGGGAACTAGTCATGGCCACCGACCACCTGGACTGGCCGTTCTTCGACGACGAGCATCGGAAAATGGCTGCAGCGCTGAATGATTGGGCGGCCGAACACCTCGGCCACGCCGCGGATACCGATATCGACGGCCGCTGCCGCCGCTTGGTCCGCGACCTCGGCGACGCGGGCTGGCTGCGCTACTGCGTGGCAGGCACCGCGTTCGGCGGCCACAGCGACCGGATCGACACGCGCGCCTTGTGTCTCGCGCGCGAGATCCTGGCCGACCACGACGCGCTCGCCGACTTCGCCTTCGCCATGCAGGGTCTCGGCTCCGGCGCGATCAGCCTGGCAGGCACCGACGAGCAGAAGCGACGCTACCTGCCCCTGGTCGCCACCGGTGCGGCGATCGCGGCGTTCGCGCTGTCGGAGGACGATGCCGGTTCCGATGCCGCGGCGCTGTCGTGCACGGCGCGCGCCGACGGCGACACCTACGTCCTCGACGGCACGAAGACCTGGATCTCGAACGGCGGAATCGCCGATTTCTACGTGGTTTTAGCACGCACCGGCGAGGCGGCGGGCGCGCGCGGGATCTCGGCGTTCCTCGTCGACGCGGACACGCAGGGACTGCACATCGCCGACCGCATCGACGTGATCTCCCCGCATCCGCTGGCCCGGCTGCATTTCGAGGCATGCCGGGTGCCCGCGACGGCGCGGCTGGGTGACGCGGGCGCGGGGTTCTCGCTCGCCATGCGCACGTTGGACATCTTCCGAACCTCGGTCGCGGCCGCTGCGGTCGGGTTCGCCCGGCGGGCCATGGCCGAGGCGCTGGCCAGGGCCACCTCGCGACAGATGTTCGGCGGGGTGCTCGCCGACTTCCAGTTGACCCGAGCCGAACTCGCGCAGATGGCGACCACCATTGATGCGACCGCATTGCTCACCTATCGCGCGGCCTGGCAGCGCGATCAGGGCCGATCCGTCACCAGGGAAGCCGCCATGGCCAAGATGGCCGCCACCGAGGGCGCTCAGCGCGTCATCGATGCCGCCGTGCAGATGTGGGGCGCACTGGGCGTGGTGCGCGAGCAGCCGGTCGAGCGGCTCTACCGCGACATCCGTGCGCTGCGCATCTACGAAGGCGCCACCGAGGTACAGCAATTGATCATTGCCCGCGAACTGTTGCGCAGCCCGGACCCGACCTGATCCCGAATTCCCTCTCCCCCCACAAGGTTCGACCATGACAACTGCCCACATCGATACCTTCGCCCACGACCACCTCCCGCCGCGCGAGCAGTGGCCCGACTTGGTGTTCGATCGACCCGAGCTCCAGTTCCCCGCCCAACTCAACTGTGCCGCCGAACTACTCGACCGCCAGCTCACCCTCGGCAACGGCGACCGGATGTGCGTGCGCGCACCGGGCGGACCGCACTGGACCTACGCCGACCTGCACGAGCAGGCCAATCGCATCGCGGCGGTCCTCGTGCACGACATGGGCCTGGTACCGGGCAATCGGGTGCTGCTCGACGCCCCGAACACCCCGATGCTGGCGGCGTGCTGGTTCGCGGTGCTGAAGGCGGGCGGTATCGCCGTGACGGCCATGCCGCTGCTGCGCGCCAAGGAGCTCACCCAGATCGTCGACAAGGCGCGAATCACGCACGCGCTGTGCGATTCCCGATTGGCCGGGCAGCTGGAGCCGGCGGTGGCGGCCTGCCCGACGCTCGATCAGGTCCGCTACTTCCACACCGACGCCGACGACGGTCTCGAAGCCTTGATGGCCCGCCACGACGGCGAGTTCGACACGGTGGCCACGGCCGCCGAGGACGTCTGCCTCATCGCGTTCACCTCGGGCACCACCGGCGTGCCGAAGGCGACGGTGCACTTCCATCGCGACGTCATGGCGATCTGTCACTGCTTCCCCACGCACATCCTGCGGCCCGAACCCGACGATGTGTTCATCGGCAGTCCCCCGCTGGCGTTCACCTTCGGACTCGGTGGGCTGCTGTTGTTTCCGATGGCCGTCGGCGCCTCGGCGGTGCTGCTCGAGCAGGCGGGCCCGATGCAGTTGCTCGGCGCGATCGACATGTTCGACGCCACAGTGCTTTTCACCGCGCCGACCTCCTATCGGGTGCTCGCTCGGCACAGCGCCGAGCTCCGCGATTCGACGCTCCGCAAATGCGTGTCGGCCGGCGAACCGTTGCCGCCCGCCACCAGGGTGCAATGGCGGGTGGCCACCGGCCTCGAATTGATCGACGGCATCGGCGCCACCGAGATGCTGCACATCTTCATCTCCGCCGACGAGGCACATGCCAGGCCGGGTGCGACCGGACTGCCGGTCCCCGGATACGAGGCCCGAGTCGTGGACGACAACGGAAAACCGGTGGGCCCCGGCGTGATCGGCCTGCTCGCGGTGCGCGGGCCGACCGGTTGCCGCTACCTCGCCGACGAGCGGCAAACCGTCTACGTGCGCGACGGCTGGAACTACACCGGCGACGCGTACTCGATGGACGACGACGGCTACTTCCACCATCAGGCGCGCGCCGACGACATGATCGTGTCCGCCGGCTACAACATCGCCGCACCCGAGGTCGAGAACGCACTGGCCGGGCATCGCGCCGTCGCCGATTGCGCCGTCATCGGCATCCCCGACGAGGACCGCGGCCAGATCGTCAAGGCCTACGTGGTGTTGCATGCACAGATCGAAGCAACCGAAAGGCTGGTCGAGGAATTGCAGGACTTCGTGAAACAGACTGTGGCGCCGTACAAGTACCCCAGGGCGATCGCCTTCGTCGACGCGCTGCCGCGCACGCCGACGGGTAAGCTGCAGCGCTTCCGGCTCCGGGAATCGGTGGCAGCGCACAACGATTCGGCGCCGACGCCATGAGAATTCTGCAGCCGCCGGGCTGGCCGCGGCCGCGCGGCTACGCGAACGGTGTCGCCGCCAGAGGTGAGCTGGTTTTCGTGGCCGGCATGATCGGCTGGGACACCGATGGCATCTTCCAGACGACCGACATCACGGGGCAGGTGCGTCAGGCGCTGCGCAATGTCGTTGCGGTGCTTGCCGAAGCGGGTGCCGAGCCCGCCCACATCGTCCGAATGACCTGGTATGTCACCGATGTCGACGCTTACCTGCAGGCGTCGCAGGAGATCGGCGCCGCCTTCCGGGAAATCATCGGCAGCTTCACCGCGGCGATGACGGCCGTGGAGGTGAGCCGTCTCGTCGAACCGGACGCCAAGGTCGAAATCGAAGTCACCGCCGTCATCCCGGAGAGTGTCAGCGAGGCACAGTCATGACCATCGTTGTCACCACCACTGCGGGCATGGTCGAGGGACGCACCGAGGGCACCCTGTCCGTGTTCAAAGGCATCCCCTATGCCGCGCCGCCGGAGGGACCGCTGCGGATGCAGGCACCAGTCCCGGCGCCGCGCTGGGACGGTGTCCGGCGCGCCTTCGAATTCAGCGCCGCCCCACCGCAATTGCCCTTGACCCCCGGCACACCGCCGCTGTGGCGGCCCGCCGACGGTCTCGATTGTCTGAGCGTGAACGTCTGGTCACCCGGTGGCAAGGGCGACCGTCTTCCCGTCATGGTGTGGATCTACGGTGGCGGCTGGAAATCCGGATCGTCCAGCGATCCGGCGTACGACGGCGCCACCCTCGCCCGCGACGGCGTGGTCATGGTGACCTTCAATTACCGGGTCGGCTTCGAGGGCTTCGGCTTCGTGCCCGGCGCCCCCGCCAATCGCGGGTTTCTCGACCAGGCGGCCGCCCTGCGCTGGATCCACGACAACATCGTCGCGTTCGGCGGCGACCCGGACAACGTCACGATCTTCGGTGAATCCGGCGGCGGGTTGTCCGTCGCCGCGCTCCTGACCGCACCCGGCGCGCGCGGACTGTTCCACCGAGCCATCGCGCAAAGCACCGCCGCCCGTGTGCTTCCCGAACAGGAGTCGCGCCGGATCGCCGAGCTCACCGCCCGCGCGCTCGGCGTCCGCCTCGCCGAGCTGGCGACCCAGCCACCGGTCGCGCTGCTGTCCGTGCAGGACGCGGCGCTGACCGACATGGAGGCCGATCCCGGCTCGTGGACGACTCCGGAGGCGATCACCGCAGCGACCCCCGTCATCGACGGCGTCACCGTGGTGGACAAACCGTGGTTGGCGCTCCGTTCGGGGGTCGCCCGCGATATCGATCTGATCGCAGGCGCGACCCACGACGAGTTCACGCTGTTCGCGATGAGCCGCGGCCTGATCTCCCCGAGTGTGCCTGCGATGGTGAAGGCGCTACCGCACCTGGTGGGCACCACCATGCGCGGTCTCCGCCGCAACGGACTACCCGCCACCCGCCGCGCCAGCAGGCTGCGCACCGTCGATGTGCGTTCTACCGCAGCGCATCTCGGCCTCCCCGCGTCGGCGACCGCTGACTATCAGGCGGCCTACCCGGCCGCGACTGACGCCGAGCTGTACACGCTGATGTACTCCGACGCGATGTTCCGGATGCCGGCGATCTGGCTCGCCGAAGCGCACACCGCGGCGGGCGGACGCAGCTACCTCTACGACTTTACTTGGCAGACGCCGGTTTTCGGCGGCGCGCTGGGCGCATGTCACGCGGCTGACATCATGGCGACCCTCGGCAACACCGACAATCCACTCGCCGCGTTCCTGCTCGGCGGCGGTCGTCCACCGGAAAGTCTGCACCGCATGTCCGGTCGACTCCGCGCGTCGTGGATTTCCTTTGCCACCACCGGCGACCCGGGTTGGCCCGCCTTCAGCACAGAATCCGCAGTCACCAAGATCTGGGACGCCGAGCCGACCGTAGCGGTGAACCCGCTGGCCGCGTCCCGGCAGATCTGGCAGGACCTCTCCCTCCGCTGAGCACCCACCGGGCCCGGGTCATGGTGGCGATCGCCACCATGACCCCTTGCCCAGAAGCCGCGGATTGGTCAGAGGCCCGCGGTGCCTTGCAGAGCGATCACGAAGCCGCCGTCGCCATTGGCGTTCGTGCCCGTGTCGAGGACCTTGTCGTCCAGGAAGGCGGCGGCCTCCCGGTCGAGGAAGATTCGTGACCCGTCGGCGGTGAGGATCTGGTCTTCCTCAGCCGGGGCCTCGGCGACCTGAAGCTGCAATGTCTCGGCGCCGTCCGTGGTGGAGATTCGCAAGCCCGCATCCCGCGGTGTGCCGTCCGCAGAGGTGATGGTGCGGACGACCTCGATGGCGGTGGGGGTAAGCATCAACATACGTTCTGGTTTCCTTCCCGCTGTCAGAAGAATCCGCCGCGTGATGACGGACTCCGGTACGCCGCCTGCCGTCCATTCGTGCCGTCGGCAGGAACCGGCGTTCTCTGCGGGGTAGCCAGCAGTGGATCCGTGAAACCACTCTTTTCGTGATCGACGGCATTTCCCCTGCTCAGAGCCGCACTGTGAGCTTGCCCGCAGCCGCTGGGCTAGCGGTCAGCAGCGCATTCGGTCAGCAGGCGATATCGCTGAGTTGCCGTGCGCGGGCCGATGCCGTCGCGCGCACGGCGGCCGCGAGCGCCACCACCGGCGGCACCCAGCGCGCCTCGCTCGGGGCGATGCGCCAGCAGGCCGAACCGTGCGAAAGCCTGGTCGGCGGAAGCGGGATGCCTGCGCCGTCGGTGTGCACGATGGCACCCGCATCGCGCAGGGCCTCGATTGCCCGGGCCGCCTTCGCAACGCCGACAACGAGATGGATATCGCGTGGCTGCGCGCCGTTGAGTTCGATCACGGGGCCGGAAAGATTGTTGGCCAGGAGAAACCGCCGCACATCGGCAGCGAGTGCGCCGGTAACCTCGACGGCGGCGACCCGCTCGTCGGTGATCAGGCATACGCCATTGGCTGTTTCGGCGACCGTCCAACCGCGCTCGCGGTAGCCGTGCGCGGCGTCCGCGCTCGCCGCGGTGACGGAGCTGGTTGAGGTCACAGGCACTGTCTTCTCCATTCACCAGGTAGTTCACGAACTCGATCGGGCGCATGTCCGCGCTGAGGTATCAAATCCCCTGCGGCTAAAAGTCTTCCTACAGAAAGCTTGCAATCACGATCCGGCGCCTCAGATTCTGCGCCGTCCCACCCGCCCGCGGCATCGCCCAGAGGTCGCTGGCCATGTGGTCCTGTAGGACGACCCCGGGGACGCGATGTCATCCCTGTTGATGTGTCGACCTGATGTCGATGGTCCCGCGGAGCCGACCATCGACAGCTGATACCTACGCCGATCCCGCTGCGCATCTAGGTGAAAATCGCCGACGCGAACGGTGGCGTGCTGATGGAAATCTTGGTGTCAGCAAGCGAGCACGAGTCAAAGGATGAAAGACATGATCTACCACGGCAACCGCTTCACCCTCCGCGCCGACGCCACCCCCGAGGCGATCGAAGAAGCCCTCGAAAGCCTGCGCAACCAGGGACGGGTCATCCCGTCGGTGCAGTCCTTCGTCGTCGGTCCCGACTTCGGCGGCGAATACCAGTGGGGCGCAGTCTTCGTCATCGAAGACCTGGCAGGCTACCGGGAGTACCTGACCCACCCGGCCCACCGCAACACCGACCGCGTCGGGCTGCCCCTGGTCGAGAAGTTCGCCTCCTTCGACATCACCGACGACCTCGACCCGCAGATGGGCGAGAAGATCGCCGAACTGCACCAGCGCCGCTACGACAGCGACCCGGAACTGACCAAGCTGGTCTCGGATCTCGACGAATACAGCGGAAGCGCCGCCCCCGGCTCGCACGGTCAGCACTGATCATCACCGCGCCCCTGTCGGATTGACTGTCCGACAGGGGTTCCGCGCTGGTTGGCCGGTTGTTTGCGTCCATTGAGGGGCGACCGGCGCGTGACGGGGGCGAGGACTGCTCGGCGTGCCAGGATGGCCGCATGACTCCTGCAGGCCAGCCGGGCGCCGGTATGAGGACATCCACCGCTGGTGCACCTGAGATCCGGGTGCTGGCATTGAATGTGTGGCACAGCGGTAGCAAGGTCGCCGACGGTACCGCGTTGCTCGCGGATCTCATTCTCTCGACGCAGGCGTCGATCGTGTTGCTGTCGGAGGCAACCCAAGCGACCACGGCCGTTGCTGCCGAGCTGGCGCGGCGGGGGCAGCTGTTCCATGCGGTCCCGTCCCCCGATACCGGAATCCTGTCGGTGTTTCCCGTCGAAGAGACTGCCGAGACGCGGTGGATGGTCAAGGCGCGGTTGAACATTGACGGAAAGCGACTCGCCGTCTACTCGGCACATCTCAAGTTCCGCTGGTATGCGTCCAACCTGCCTCGCGGGTACGGTCCTGGGGTCCCGGCGCCGGGTGAGTTCGCCGAGCACGGGTTCGACAAGCTGCCGGACGGTCCGGTGACCGATCATGCCGCGATTCAGCGCGTCAACGCTGCCTCAGGTCGCCCCGAGGTCATCAGCACCTTTCTCGCTGATGCGAAAGACGAGATAGCGGACGGGATTCCGGTCATCATGGCCGGTGACCTGAACGAGCCGTCCCTGTTGGACTGGACGTCCGCTACGGCGCGCATGTTCGACCACAACGGGGTGGTGACGGCGTGGGAAACCACCCGGCGGCTGCACCAGGCGGGCTTCGTCGACGCCTACCGATCGATGTACCCGGATCCGGCCAGCCATCCCGGGCTGACCTGGCCGTCGGACAATCCGGAAGTGGACGTCTCCGAGCTTGCTTGGGCCCCCGAGGCCGACGAACGCGACCGCGTCGATTTCATCTTCGCCAACGGATTACGGCTGTCCGCCGTCGGCATCGTCGGGCCGCGTTCGTCCATCGTGCGCGGCACCCGGCAGGAAGAACTCACCCAGGACAACTTCGCCGCAACGCCACCGAGGTGGGGCAGCGACCACAAAGGCATCCTCGCGACCTATCACTTCACCGACTGACCTCGTTGCGAATTCTGGTGCCGCTCAGGCCTGTTTCGACGCGAGGGTGATCACCGTGATGTCCGAGGGGGCGCCGACACGGACCGGCGGCCCCCACGCGCCGGCGCCACGAGTGACGTAGAGCTGGGTGTCGCCGTACTGTTCCAAGCCTGCGACGGTCGGGTTCGCCAGTCCTGCAAGAAGATTGCCCGGCCACACCTGACCGCCGTGGGTGTGACCGGACAGCTGCAAGTCGACGCCGAACTTGACCGCATCGTGGATCTGCACCGGCTGATGCGCCATCAGCACCGAGGTCCGTCCCAGATCCCGATTACCCAGCGCCGCAGTGAAATCCGGGCCGTGTCCGATCCGTTTACCTTGAATATCGTTCACACCGGCCAGATCGAAATACGGTAACTCGGCACGGCTGTTGGCAAGGAGCCGCAGTCCGAGCTCCTGGACGTGCACCATCCACTCCTCCGCACCGGAGAAATATTCGTGGTTCCCGGTGACGAAATACGCACCGTGCCTGGCCCGCAGCCGCGCCAACGGCTCGACCGCGGAGCGCAGATGTTCGACACTGCCGTCGACCAGATCACCCACCACCGCAATAAGATCCGGCTGCGTCCCATTGATCCGCTCGACCACCCGCTCAGCGAACCCGCGCCCCAGAATCGGCCCGAGATGAATATCGCTGACCACCGCGATCCGATACCCGTGCCCGGCCCGCGGCAGATTCGTCAACGGCACCGTCACCTGCTTCACACTCGGCCCCGTCAACACACCGTGCGCGCCATAGCCCACGGTCGACACCGCAGCCAACGCCGCAGCACCACCCACCGCACGAGAAACGAAAAGCCGCCGAGAAACCGCCGCTGCTTCTTCTTCCGCTCCAGCAGTAGGCCCCGGCACCTCCGCCACCGCAGCAGGAACCGTCACCTCCTCGACTACGTCGGCCCGCTTCGCGCGCTCAGTCCAGCGCCGCAGCAACGGCCGGACCAACTCCCCCACCAACAACGCCAGCAGGAGATAGACCAACAACGCTCCCCACAAATACCCAGGCCAAGCAACGATCTGGACAAGCAGAAACGCAACCCCCGCCCGCTCAGCCGCAAACGCGCCAACCAACAAAACCGGCCCGCAAACAACAACACCCGTCCCCACCCAACGCGCCACCGAACCACGCACCGTCGTATCCCGCACAAGCCTGCGCCACACATACCAATGCACCCCGCAGAACATCGCCAGGACAACGACTCCCACGCCAACGACCACCACGCTCTCACTCTAAGCCGAGCAAACCCCAATCCCAGGAGCACACGCGCAGCACCAACGCCGAACGGCCCCGCTCAACACAACCCTCTGGCGAACACCACGTCCTTGTCGCCGCCCGCATCGTGAACGACCACCTGCCGCCCGATCTTCCCGTCCCAGTCGGAATAGTGCTCATTCCCAGCATCGGCTTGCAACGAATCCACTACCCCACTGCCCCGCCAGTACTCGCTCTTCCAGTTGGTCGGCACCCCCGCCTGGAATTGCCCGAGCTTGGATTTCGTCTTGAACGAACCCATCGCCGCTCGGCACTTCCGCAGTCAGCCGCGCGGCCTCTAGTTCCAGCCGGGTCATCTGGCAGTGGCCCCGTTTCGGGAGCTTTCGAGATCAACGACTCCGGAGTCGGCGAGGTCGCCGGTATCAGAGGCGCCAACGATCCCGATATGTGGGATCCGTGGGGCGGTTTCGTGGTGAGGGGGCACTGGTGGCGCGGGCTTCTCGGGCGATGCCGCCACCAGTGCCCCGTGATCAACCGACCAACTCCGAAAGGATGACGCCAACGGTTGTGGCGCGGGTGGGCGCCAGAGGCGGTGGGCATGTGGGCGGGCGGGAAGGGGGCTGGTGTGGGGTGGGTTCGCGATGTCGTGGGCGAAAAGGTCTGGGCGGCAACGGTATGGCGGGCGGGGGCGGTTCGCTGAACGGATTTTTCGAACCAGGGTGACGCGTGGTGCGTATATGTGGTGGACAGGGTGCTCGGAACACCTGAGAACCACCCGGTCGGGTCGACCGTCCGGTGTTGGAGGAGGATCACGATGTTCCTTTCCGACGATGGCGATTTCGTTCAGCCCACAGAGGGCGCCGCCTCCGTCGATTCCAGTCGGACCGTCCTGCAAGGCGCGTTCTCGATACTCGAAACACTCGCCCACGCGCCGGAAGGGTTGCGCGTGATGGAGTTGGTGGTGGCGACCGGGCTGCCGAAAACCACGGTCCGCAGGCACATTGCCCAACTGCTGGAGATGAACGCGGTGCGCAGGGTCGGCACCCGCTATCTGGTCGGGTCGACGCTCGCGACTTTGGGGAGCCGGTGGCAGCCCGACGCGGCATTGCGCCGCGCCGTGACCGGACCGGTGCACCGGCTTGCGGATCTGTCCCGCACGATGGTCGCGGTTCACGTGCTCGAGGCGGGCCAGCTGCCGATGGTGACCGTCGCGATACCGCACAGCCGGACCGCGTTGGTGCAGCCCGCCGACCTCACGGAGGTCGCCGCGCGCACCGCTGTCGGGCGGGTCCTGTTCGGTACCCAGCCCGATCAGCTGTACCGACTGCGTGAAGCCTGGTCGGACAAGGAGATTCGACGACTGCGCACCCGGCTGGCCGAGCCGCGGCCGGTGGTGATCGATCAACAGGACGCCGCGGTGGGCATCTGCTGTGCCGCGGCGCCGATCCGGCTGCCGAACGGTGACTGCGTCGCCGCGGTCACCGCCATGGTCTTGTCTCGCACGCTGCGCCCGGTGATCGCCGACCTGGTCGTCCACGCGACCGCCGACATCAACCGGGCGCTAGCACAATCCGAGTGGGATGCTCACTGAGCGGCGGGCTTCCTGGCCACGCAGGCGAACGACAGCGGCAGCGGGTCGCCGGGGATCCGCCAGCTGTGCTCCCCGTCGGATTCCATCACCGAAAGCCGTTGGCGCGCATCGATCGGCACCTCACGAAGTCGCTCGATGACCAGGCCTGCCTCGATGAGCGCGTTGACCACTTCGCCGATGGTCCACCGCCAGCCGTGCAGCGTGTGCTCCGGCACCGGCACCTCGTCGGCGAGCCGGTCGGCGTAGCTCGACCTCATCACGTGGTGCAGCTGCCGGGAGTGGAACAGCGAACGGGCAACGCGCAATTCGCCGTCGACCACGTCGAAGAGATTGACGATCGGGTGGATCTCCACGATTGTCAGCGTGCCGCCCGGTTTGACGAAGTGCGCGGCCACCTCGGCCCAGCGCGGGATATCGGGCAGGAACGAGAGGGTGCCGTATCCGGTGAACACCATGTCGAACGTGCCGTCGAGCACCAAGGGGAGGTCGTAGACGTCCGAGCGGACGAACCGAGCGTCGACGCCCAGTTCCTCGGCGAGGTCGCGGGCGATGCCGATCGCCTCGTCCGAGATGTCCATGCCGGTCGCCTCGGCGCCCATCCGCGCCAGCGAGATGGTGTTGGCGCCAAGGTGGCATTGCAGCTCGAGCACCGATCGTCCGCGCACATCACGCAGTTCCTCTTGTTCGAGGGTGCGCAACATGTTGTGGCCGTTCCGCAGCATCTCCAGGTCGTAGTACGACGATTGCCGATGCGCCTGCGCGCGCAGATTGAAGCCTTGGCGATTTGTTTCGATCTTCTCGAGGTCGCTCATCGAAGTCATCGATGTTCCTTCTGTAAGAATTGAAGTCCCCCACTTTTCAGACCATCGCAGTGTATCTGGTTTTTCATTCTATCCTCAAGGCAGACAACCGAACTCGGCCCAATTCGTGATGGTTTTCCTGCCGGATCGGCGATATCATTGCCTGGTGGCAGATCAGATTGTGGCAACACCGGAAATTCGTGACTACATCCGCGACGTTTCATTGCGTGAGGATTCGATTCTGGCCGAACTCAGAACGCTGACAGCGAACTTGCCCGGCGGCGTCGCGATGCAGGTGATGGCGGAGGAAGGGCAGCTGCTGGCGCTGCTCGTCGGATTGTCCGGTGCGACTTCGGTGCTGGAGATCGGCACCTTCACCGGGTACAGCACGCTGTGCATGGCACGGGCACTCGCACCGGGCGGCACGGTCGTGACCTGCGATATCAGTCCACGGTGGCCTGCGATTGCCGCAGACTTCTGGCGGCGGGCCGCTGTGCACGATCGCATCGACCTTCGCATCGGCGACGCGACGCAGACACTCGCCGACCTTGCCGACGAACGCGGTACCGGCAGTTTCGATTTCGCATTCATCGATGCGGACAAGACCGGTTACGGCGCATATTACGAAGCCGCACTCGCCCTGGTGCGACCGGGCGGATTGATCGTCATCGACAACACACTGTATTTCGGCCGAGTGGCCGATCCGCTCAATCAGGATCCAGAAACTGTCGCCATCAGAGCACTCAATGCAACATTGCACAACGATGCACGAGTGGATATCTCGTTGCTGACGATGGCCGACGGAATAACGCTGGTTCGAAAGAAATAGCGGAGTCAGCCCGCCAATTGCACTGCGGTGAGCCGTATTGCGGCGGGCGCCGGCCTCGGGTTCGGCAGTATGTGCAGTCGCTGCGTTTCTGCATCGTCGGCATCCGGCAGCGTGTCGAGGCACGCGCACCGCTCGTCGGTGAATCCGGCGAACCGGTACGCGACTTCCATGATCCGGTTCCGTGCGGTCGGCCGAAAGTCCGCGACCAGATGAGCGCCTGCGGCGGCCGCCGCACCGATCAACCAGTTCAGCACCGTAGCACCCGCGCCGAACGACACGACCCGACACGACGTGGCAAGCAACTTCAGATGCCACACTGCCGGAGCACGTTCCAGCAGCACCACGCCGACCGCACCGTGCGGCCCGAATCGATCGCGCATCGTCACCGAGAGGACCTCGTGGCGTGCGTCATCGAGCAGCGCATGCAAATCGGCATCGGAGTAGTGCACACCGGTCGCGTTCATCTGACTGGTGCGCAGAGTCAACTCCTCCATGCGCGAAAGATCCTCCGCGGTAGCTCTTTTGATCTCCATCACGAGCTCGAGCGAACGCAGAAACTCCTCCGACGGCCCAGCGAACGACTCCTGCTCGGCTTGCCTGCGCAGGTTCGCCTGGTACATCTGCCTGCGACGGCGCGAGTCGACCGTGACCGTCGCCGGAATGTACTCGGGCAGCGTCAGCAACTCCGAAATCGCCTCGGCCGGATAGCTGCGCACCTCGGGCAGCTGGAACGCGACCTCCGCGCGTTCGGCAGGCTGGTCGTCGATGAAGGCGATCGTGTCGTAAGCGAAATTCAGTTCGTCGGCGATCTTCCGGATCGACGCCGATTTGGCATGCCACCCGATCATCGCGAGCACGAAGTACTCGGCGACGCCGAGCGCCACCAAACGCTCCCATGCCAGGTCGTAGTCGTTCTTACTGGCAACCGTCTGCAGGATGCCCCTCGAGTCGAGGCCTTTGATCGTCTCGACGACGTGGTCGTCGAGAACCACATCGTCGCCCTCGAGCAGGGTGCCCCGCCACAGTGTGTTGTCCAGATCCCAGACAACGCATTTCACGGTCGTGATCGCCTCGGTCACTGTGCCGCCCTCCTGGTGGCCTCCGCGGTGGCGATGGCATGCTTGGCCAGCTCCAGCTGGCATATCTCGCTGCTGCCCTCGATGATCTCCATCAACTTCGCGTCTCGGTAGGCGCGCGCGACCACGTGCCCGTCGGAGGCGCCCGCCGACGCCATCACCTGCATCGCGGACGCGGCACCGTGCATGGCCTGAGTCGCGCTGACATGCTTGGCGAGGACGGTCGCGATGACGACCTCCGGCGAACCGGACTCCCAGCACTGGCTGGCGTGTTGGCAGGCCCTGGTGGCGATTTGCTCCGCGATATAGAGCTCGGCAACCAAGCGGGACACCAGCTGGTGTTCCGCGAGTGGTTTCCCGAACTGCACCCGGGTTCGCGCATGGTCGGTCACCGCGGCGAGGCACCCGCGCAGGATGCCGACGCAGCCCCACCCGACCGACATCCGGCCGTACGCCAGCGCGGTCGTGGTCAGCAGCGACAACGAGAGTCCAGTTCCACCAAGCACATTCGTGATCGGCAGCCGGACGTCCGTGAGCCGCACATGCGCATGCCCTGCGGCACGGCACCCGAGCGGGTGCGCGATCTTCTCGACCTCGACGCCGGGCGCGTCCGTCGGCACGATGACCGCCGCGGCGTTGTCGCCCACCTTGCCGAACACGATGACCAGATCGGCGTAGGCCGCGGCGGTGATCCACGACTTGCTGCCGTCGACGATCACCGTGTCATCGACGAAACGCAGCTGGGTGCGCATAGCACTGAGGTCGCTGCCCGCGTCGGACTCGCTGAAGGCGACGGCGGCCAGCCTGCCGCCCGCCAATTCGGGCAACAGCGCGGCGCGTTGCTCGCGGGTGCCGAGGCGCTGAATTGTCCACGCCGCCATGCCATGCGAGGTCAGCACGCTGCGCAGGGAACTGCACACGCTGCCGACATAGGCGGTGAACTCACCGCTCGCCAGGCTGCCTGCCCCGAGTCCGCCGTATTCTTTGGGCAGCTCCGCGCAGAGCACACCGGCGGCGCCGAGCTCCCGCAGGATCTGCCGCGGGATCACGCCGGCGAGATCCCATGCGGCAGCGTCTTTTCCGGCGAGACGACGGACGGCGGCACGTTCGACGGTCAGCTCGTCAGACATCACAGTTCGCGGTGGCTTCCGCGTGCAGCCGACCGACCAGCGCGGCCATGCTCTTGACGGTGCAGAAATTGGGCAGCTGCAAATCCGCACCACCGACCATCACGGAGTAGGTCTGCTCCAAGAAGACGACGAGCTGCATAGCGAACATGGAGTTGGCGATACCGGAGACGAAGAGATCCTGGTCTACCTCAGGCCTGGTGCCGGTCTGTTCGGCCACGAACTCGGTGATGCCATGGATGACGGCCTCGGTATCGATGGAAGCCGTTTCGATGTTTTCTTCCGGACTCATACCGGTACCTCCCTGTAAAAATAAAACCCACGGCCGCTCTTCCGGCCGAGCTCGCCTCGGCGAACTTTGTCGAGCAGTAGCTCGTCGGGGCGGCACCGTTCGTCGCCGGTCCGAACATGCAACGCCTGCAACGAGTCGACGAGGTTGTCGATGCCGATCAGATCCGCAGTGCGCAGTGGCCCCGTCGGGTGACCGAGACAGCCCTGCATGAGGGTGTCCACCTCTTCGACGCCAGCCGTGCCCGCACTGACTACCCGGGCGGCATCGTTGATCATCGGATGCAGCAGCCTGCTCGTCACGAAACCTGGTGCGTCCCTGACGACCACGGGACGTCTGCCGAGCCGGGTCAGCAGCGAAAGCACCGACTCGACGGTCTTTTCCGAGGTGCGCGGCCCACGAATCACCTCGACCATCGAGATCAGATACGCGGGGTTCATGAAGTGCGTGCCGATCAGGTCGCCGGGACGTCGTACCCAGGCGGCCAATTCGTCGATGGGTATCCCGGATGTGTTGGAGATCAACGGTGTTCCCGGCCGAACTAACGCCGAGATGTTGGTGAGCACGTCCGCCTTCTGCTCGGGCAACTCGGTCACCGCCTCGATGACCGCCGTCGCGTCGGCAATGTCGTTCAGCGACAGCGTCGTATGCAGCGCGGCGGGCACGCGCGCGGCAGGCGAGGCACCGGCCAGCTGTGCATGCCGTAGCCCGCTCGCCACGGCGAGCTCGGCCCGCCGCAGCGCGGCCGCGTCGATGTCGACCAACACAGTGGGTACACCGTGGCCGACGACGAGCGTCGCGATCCCGGTGCCCATGACACCCGCGCCGACGATCGCAATGACCGTGTCGTTCATGCTGTCTCCTCATAGCCCATCGGCTCATAGCGGCCGGAGTCCGGGCCCAGCCAATACCGACGACGCTGGAATGGATAGCCCGGCAACGGAACTCGCCGGGGTCGTGCCGAGCCATGGAAGCCGACCCAGTCGATCTCCACCGCGGCTTGCCACAGCGCGCCGACAGTGTCGAGCAGATGGGTAGATTCGGCTCGAGTCTTCACGGGCGGCAGCGAGGACAACGCTCGCTCCACCGCTGAATGCTGGGCCGCGGCAGCGGAAATCAGCGCGTTGCCCGCGCCCACCTCCAGGAGGACCCGTCCGGGCCCGCTGACCAACTCGCGCAGTCCCTCGGCAAGTCGCATCGGCTCGCCGAGCTGGCGCGCCCAGTTGGCAGGATCCATCGCCTCGTCCGGGCTGATCCAGCTTCCGGTCACTCCCGAGAGGTATGGCAGCTGCGGCGGCTTCCGTTCGTAACGGGCCACCACGGTGGCGAACTCGGCGCGCTGCGCGTCCGAGGGGTTGGCGATGTCTGCCCTGGCGACGGTGATGTCGAGGGCGGCTTCGAGATCGAGCACGCCCGCCAGGCAGGCCGCCACATATTCGCCGTCGCCGTGGCCGAGCATCGCCGCGGGCCGTACGCCCCAGGACTGCCACAGCTGTGCGAGCGCCCACTGCAGACAGAAGGCGGCGGCGGGCACACCGCGTGAATCGTCATGGATCTCGTCCGGACCGCGCCAGGTCGAGGGAAACAGCAACTGCCGCACGTCGTATCCGAGCCGTGGCCGCAACAAGGTGGCGCAACGGTCCACCTGCTCAGCGAAAGCCGGTTCACTGCGGTAGATCTCAGCTCCGGCGTCCGGGTGTCGCGCGGCGCTTCCCGGAAACAGAAAGACCACTTCGCGCGCATCCACGTCGCCGCCGGGGTGTTTACCGGCACCCTCCGCTGCCTGCTCCGCCGCCAACTCCTGATGTTCAGCGCTCAGTGTCCGGAGCGCAACGATCGCCTCGGTTCTGCTGCGGCACACCAGGTGGCGGCGCAGCGGGAAACGGCGCCGACCGGCCTGCAGGGTGTAACAGACGTCGACGATGTCCAGGTCCTCGTTGCGGTCCAAGTGCGCGGCGAGATTGCTCGCCGCGTCCGCCACGGCCTGCTCGGTGCGCGCCGACAGCACGAGCAGCTGTGCGCCACGTCCACCGAACGTGTTGTGCCGCATCGGCGGCGTCTCCTCGAGGACCACGTGCGCATTGGTGCCGCCGATCCCGAAGGAGCTGACACCCGCGCGCCGCGGCGTCGCACCGACCGGCCAGGGGCGGGCGGTGGTCGGCACATAGAACGGCGTGCGGTCCAGTCGCAGTGCCGGGTTGGGCGTGTCGAAGTTGATGCTCGGCGGAATCTCACCGTGCTCCAGTGCCAGCACCGCCCGCGCCAAGCTCGCGACGCCTGCGGCGGCGTCGAGGTGACCGATGTTGGCCTTCACCGAGCCGAGCGCACAGAATCCCCGCTTGGGGGTGTCGAAGGCCTGGGCGAGCCCAGCCACCTCGATCGGATCGCCGAAAGGGGTTGCCGTGCCGTGCGCCTCGATATAGCCGATTGTCTCCGGCGCCACCGCGGCCACCGCTTGGGCGGTGGCGATCACCTCGGCCTGCGCCTGCACGCTGGGCGCGCTGTACCCGAACTTCGCCGAGCCGTCGTTGTTGACCGCGCTGCCCGGAATCAGCGCGCGGATATGGTCGGCGTCCGCGAGCGCGTCGCTCAACCTACGCAGCGCGACGATGGCGACGCCGTAGCCGGGCACGGTCCCCCCGGCGGCGGCGTCGAACGGACGGCAATGGCCGTCCGGGGCGAAGAGACCGCCCGCGACGACGGGATAGCCGCTCACCAAGGGCACGGTCAACGCAACGCCGCCCGCGAGCGCCATATCGCACTCGTAGTTCAGCAGCGCCTGACAGGCCAGGTGCACCGCGACCAACGAGGTGGAACACGCGGTCTGCACGGTGATCGCGGGGCCGCGCAGGTTGCACAGGTACGCCGCCCTCGTCGCGAGGAAGTCCTTGTCGTTGTAGGTGCGTGCCGAGAAGGCCAGCGACGATTGCCGGAACTTCGTGTTCGCCGAAAGGTTCAGCGGCAGATACTTGTTCGCGAAGCAGCCGGCGTAGACCCCGATAGCACCGGCGAACCTCGACGGATCGTGGCCGGTGTCTTCCAACGCGTGCCAGGCGCACTCGGCGAAGATCCGCTGCTGCGGGTCGCTGATCTCGGCCTCGATCGCGGAGTAGCCGAAGAACTCGGCGTCGAAGAGATCCGCGCCGGGTAAGACGGCGGAGGCAGGCACATAGTCGGGGTGCGCCACCATCTGCGGCGGCCACCCGGCGTCGATCAACTCCTGTGCGCTGAACCTGGAGACGGACTCGACGCCGTCGCGCTGGTTGCGCCAGAACTCGTCGATCGTGGCGGCGCCGGGGAACCGACCCGCCAATCCGACCACCGCGATCGGCTCGACGCCGTCATCCTGACGGGCGTTCATCCCGCCATCCTTGCCGGGGCCAAGTGCCCCGAGTGTGCGATACGGCCATCGTGTTCGACCACGCCGATTCTCATGAAATCTCCCCGGAGTTCAGTGGAACCCCGTGTTGCCGAAGTGTTTCCGTCCACTGTGTGTGAATCACACTGAACAGACGCTTGTTTCCAGGCCCTCGCGATCCCGAGGCCGAGTGGAACCCCCGGATCCCATTAGAGAGACGAGTCCGGCGGACGGCAACGAACGGGGCCACTCAGCGGCCCCGTTGCGTCGCGATGGTCACCGACCGGTTTGATTGCGCGCGCTGGACCAGGGCCGATGAGCGGCCCGACGCCTTGCTGTCGCGATACGGGCGGACTTACCTGGATCCCGGACATCCGCCGGGCGCACCGGCGATGAGCGAGATCCTCAGCATCGGAAAGGCTTTCACAACCATGCCAATAGGCGCCGAAGGAGCACGGATCCGATGATCGACGGGGACAACACATTTCTGCATCGCGTGGTGGCCAGGCATGCGTCCACGCACCCCGATGAGTGCGCCGTGGAATGCGGTGACCGGCGAGTGAGTTACGGCGAACTCGTGTCCCGTGCCGACGACCTTGCGGCCGTGCTGCACGCACATGGCGTCGGACCGGATCGCGTGGTGGGGTTGGCCGTTCGCCGCTCTCCCGAGTTCGTCATCGGACTGCTCGCGATCTCCCGCGCGGGTGGCGCCTGGTTGCCGCTCGATCCCGGCTATCCCCGGGATCGACTCGACTACCTCGTCACCGACGCCGCGGTGGAGCTGCTGGTTGCCGATGACGTCGGCTATGAAAAGTTGAGGCGCAAGGATATTCGCCGCATCGATCCACTAGGCCCTGTGTCCATGGGCATGCCGGGCGTACCGGAGCCAGCACTGATCGGCGACAACCTCGCCTACGTGATCTACACCTCCGGCTCCACCGGTCGCCCCAAAGGGGTGATGCTCACACACAACGGCTTGGGCAATCTGATCGCCGCACAGGCGCGAACTTTCGGGAGCGAGCGCGAGCGCAGAGTCTTCCAGTTCGCCACGGCCAGCTTTGATGCCTCGGTGTTCGAGATCGTGCTTGCGCTCGCCTGCGGCGCGACCATCGTCCTTCCTGCGCTCGGATCCATGCTGGCCGGAAAGGAACTCGGTGATCTGCTCGCATCGAGCCGGGCCACGCACGTCACGTTGCCGCCCTCCGTGCTCGCCACGGTGCCCGACCGGGAACTGCCGACGTTGCGGACGCTGGTCTGTGCCGGGGAGGCGTTGTCCTCCTCGCTCGTTGACACTTGGGCACCCGGCCGCCGAATGGTCAACGCCTACGGTCCGACCGAGGCGACGGTGTGGGCGACTGTCGCCGAAATCCACCCTGATGGCGGTAAACCGTTGATCGGCAGTGCTGTTCACGGCGTCGACGTTGCGGTAGTGGATGCCGGGCTGGGTGTGCGACAGAGCGGTGAGCCTGGCGAGCTGGTCATCGCGGGCGCTGGAGTCGCGCGCGGCTATCTGAGGCAGCCCCGTCGCACGGCGGAATACTTCGTGCCCGACCCGCGCGGCACCGTGCCCGGCGGGCGGATCTACCGCACTGGCGATCTGGCCAGGGCTCTGCCTGACGGGCAACTGGAGTTCCTCGGCCGGTTGGACGACCAGGTGAAGGTGCGTGGCGTCCGCATCGAACCCGACGAGATCGCGGCGGTGCTTCGCGAGCATCGCGAGGTGCGGGACGCCGCCGTCGTCGCGCACCGCTACGGCGACGAGGATCGGCTCGTCGGATACGTCGTCGGCACCGCCGATCCAGCACACCTACGCGACTTCCTCGGCCGGCGGCTACCCGTGCAGCTGGTGCCCACGATGATCATCCGGCTGCCCGAGTTCCCGTTGACGCCGAGCGGCAAGCTGGACCGCGCGGCGCTGCCCGCACCGAACCCGGCCGACGTCGGACGGTCGCGCGCACCGAGCACGCCGAGCGAGCACGCCATCGCACGCATCGCCGCCGAGCTGCTCGGCATTCCCGAGATCGGCGTCGATGCGGACTTCTTCGCGCTCGGCGGTCACTCACTGCTGGCGGCGAAACTCGCTGCCCGGGTGCGCGCCGAGCTGGCCGCGGAGCTACCGCTGGCCGCGATCCACGACACACCGACGGTCGCAGAGCTGGCCCGCTATCTGGACACCGCGGCGAATGTGCCCCTGCTGCCCGCCATTTCACTTGTCGGCCGTGATACTCCCTTGCCACTGTCCTTCCCGCAGGAACGAGTGTGGTTCCTAGAGCAGCTCTCCCCCGGTAATCGGGCCTACTACGCGCAGGCCACGGTACGGCTGCGCGGCCCGCTGCGACACGATGTGCTGGAGCGGACATTTCAGGAGATCGTGCGCAGGCACGAGATCTTCCGCACCCGTTTCGGCTGGACCGACGGCATGCCGACGCAGGAACCACTCGCCGACGTCGAGGTCGAGGTACCGCTCATCGATCTTTCGCATCTCGCCACGCAGGGAGCCGAGCAGGCCGCCGAAGACGTTGTCGCGCACGCAATCACCGAGCGGTTCGACCTGGCGCGGCCGCCACTGATCCGATGGCTGCTCGTCCGCATCGCGGTGGATGATCACCTCCTCGTGCATGTGGAGCACCACCTGGTCCACGACGGATGGTCGTTCGCCGTCTTGCTGCGCGAACTGCGGGAGATCTACCCCGCATTGGCGCTCGGCAACGCCGCATCGCTACCCGAGCCTTCGGTTCAGTACGCGGATTTCGCTGCCTGGCAACGCGAGTGGATGCGTGGCGACGTGCTGCGCAGCCAGTTGGCGCACTGGAAACAGCGACTCGATGGCGCCAAGACCGTGTTGGATCTGGCCACCGACCGGCCGCGACCGCGGCACCAGGATTTCGCGGGCGCCGCGCTGCGCGTCGAACTCGAGCCCGCTCTGTGCGCACGATTGCGCGCATTCGGCCGCGAACGGGGCACGACCCTGTTCGTCACGATGTTGGCCGGATTCGCGGCGCTGCTGCACCGCTACACCGAGCAGACGGACCTGCTGATCGGCACCGGTGCCGCCAACCGCCGCAGCGCCGAACTCGAGCAGGTGATCGGGATGGTGGTCAACACGCTGGTGCTGCGCATTGATGCCGCGGGCGAGCCGACCTTCGATGAGCTCGCGCAGCGGGTGCGCCGGACCGCGATCGAGGCGAACGAGTGGCAAGACGCACCCTTCGACCGAGTGGTCGACGCGGTGGCGCCCGCCCGCGATGCCTCACGAAATCCGCTGGTGCAAGCCATGTTCAGTTTCCACGATGCGGCGGTGCCCGAGTTGGACTTCGCCGGTGTGCGCGGGACTGTGCTGGAGCGGCACAACGGCTCGGCAAAGTCCGACCTCAACGTGGTCGTCGTGCCGTTGGCCGAACAGCGCGCCGGTACCGACCAGCGCGCCGAGGACGAGCCCATCACCCTGATCTGGGAATATGCGACCAGCCTGTTCGACGAGTCGACGATGCGCCGAATGGTTGAGCACTATCAGCGGCTGCTCGCGGCGGCGCTCGATGCGCCTGAGCGGATGATCGGCGAGCTTCCCCTGTTGTCGCCCACTGAGATTCGACAGGTCACCAACGAATGGAACAGCACCGCAAGCGATATCCCGCTCGGGACGATACATGGACTGTTCGAGGATCAGGTCCGACAGCGACCGAATGCGGTCGCGCTGGTCTGTGACGGTGCCGAAACGACATACGCCCAGCTGAACCGGCGAGCCAATCGTATCGCCCACCTGTTGCGCGAACGCGGTGTCGGGCCTGATGTTCCGGTCGGTGTCCTACTCGACCGCGATGCCGACCTCATCGTCACCCTGCTAGCGGTACTCAAGGCTGGTGGCGGCTATCTGCCGCTGGATCCCACCTATCCCGCCGAACGGCTGACGGCCATGCTGTCCGACGCCGGCGCGACCACGGTCGTGACGGATACACGCCATCTCGACCGGCTGCCCGACGAAGCGCCAGACCCGATCCTGCTCAATCGCGAGCGGCTCGAGCGTTGGCCCACTACGGATCTCGTCGAAACCACCACGCCGCGCGGGCTGGCCTACATTCTCTACACCTCCGGGTCAACGGGACGGCCGAAAGGCGTACTGGTCGAGCATCGTTCGGTGCTCCGGCTGGTCTTCGGCCAGTCCTATCTCAGGTTCGGTCCAGAGCAGCGTTTGCCGCAACTGGCCGACATCTCTTTCGACGCCGCGACTTTCGAATTGTGGGGCGCGCTGTTACACGGCGGCAGTGTGCACATGGCCCCCACCGATGCGGCGATCACGCCTGGGTGGCTCGGCGGCTGGCTCCGCGAGCACCGGATCACCGGGATGTTCTTGACCACCGCACTGTTCAACGCGATCGTCGAGGAGCACCCGGACAGCTTCGCCTCGCTCGACACGCTGTTGATCGGTGGTGAAGCGCTCGATCCGAATACGGTGCGCCTGCTCTTCGACGGAAGCCCGCCACGCCGCGTCCTGAATGCGTACGGACCAACGGAGACAACCACATTCGCGGCATACCAGCAGATCGACACCGCCCCGACGGACGCCGCGCCCATTCCGATCGGCCGGGCCATCGCCAACACCACCTGCTATGTGCTCGACCGCCATGGACGATGCGTGCCGATCGGTGTACCCGGCGAGCTGTACATCGGTGGGGCCGGGGTCGCACGCGGATACGCGGGGCGGCCGCGGACCACCGCCGCATGCTTCGTCCCTGACCCCTTCGGCGCTCCCGGCGAACGGCTGTATCGGACCGGCGACATGGTGCGCTGGTTGCCGTCCGGCGTGCTGGAATTTCTCGGGCGCGGCGACGATCAGGTCAAGATCCGCGGATACCGCATCGAACCCGGCGAAGTCGGCGCGGCGCTGGCCGGTCATCCCGCCCTCGCGCAGGCAATGGTGGTCGCGCGCAAGCAGGATGGCAAGCACCGGCTCGTCGCATATCTGGTGGGCAAACCGGACACACCGGCTCCCTCCGTCCCCGGCCTCCGCGCCTTCCTGCGCGACCGACTGCCCACACCATGGCAGCCCGCCGAATTCGTCTACCTCGACGTGCTGCCGCTCACCGCGCACGGCAAAGTGGACCGCGCCGCGCTCCCGGCGAGCAGCGGCGCCAGGCCCGAGCTGGCGGTCCCCTTCGTCGAGGCACGCACCCCGACCGAGCGGCGACTCGCGCGGTGGTGCGCCCAGCTGCTCGATCTCGACCAGGTCGGCGTCGACGACGACTTCTTCACCCTCGGCGGCAACTCCTTGCTGGCGATGCGGCTGGTCGGGACCGCGTGCCGCGAGTTCGACACCACGGTCGCGCTGAGCGAGTTCCTTTCAACGCCAACCATTGCCGCACTCGCCGCCGCGATCGACGTAAGCGGCGCCGACGACGACCGGATCGACCGGGCACAGGAGCTCGCCTTCGAGGAGTTGCTCGCACTGCTCGACGCACTCACCGATGAGCAGGTCGACCAGTACCTGCAGACCTATTCCGACACCGAGGAAACCGCATGACCGAAGACATCTCGACCGGCGACCGCCGCGCACTGCTCGCAAACATGTTGCGGCACAACGGTTCCGGTAGGCCGCTGTCCTATCCGCAGCAGCGGTTGTGGTTCCTCGACCAGCTCGATCCGGACAGCGCCGTCTACAACATGCCGCTCGGGTATCTGATCACCGGGCCGTTGGAGGTCGAGCCGCTGCGGCGCGCGTTGAGCGAGGTGGTGCGCAGACATGAGGTGCTGCGCACGGTCTTTCTCGCCGATCAGGGCAGGCCGTGGCAACTGGTGCTCGATGCGGCGCCGGTGGACGTCCCCGTGGTCGATCTCGCCAGCGACCCCGATCCAGCGGCCGCGGCGGCCCGGCTCGCCGAGGAGCAGGCGCGCACGCCGTTCGACCTGTCCCGTGGGCCCGTACTGCGCGCGACGCTGCTGCGGCTGGCACCGACGCGGCACCGGCTGTGCCTGACCATCCATCACATCGTCTGCGACGGTTGGTCGATCGACGTGCTCGGCCGGGAGTTGTCGGCGCTGTATGCGGCGTACCGACTCGACCGGTCCTCGACGCTGCCCGAATTACCCATCCAGTACAGCGATTTCGCGCAATGGCAGCTGCGCAGGCAGCAGGGCCCAGCATTCGACGACGCAATGCGCTACTGGCGCGAACAACTCACCGGCGCACCGGCGACCGCGCTGCCCAGCGACCGGCCACGGCCAGCGGTACAGAACTTTCGCGGTGCGCACCTCGGCTTCTCGCTGTCGGAGTCGGTGACCGCAAGGGTTTCGGCCATTGGTCGCCGCGCAGGAGCCACGCCGTTCGCCACCTTGCTTGCCGTCTTCGCGGTGCTGTTGCAGGCGTCCAGCGGTGCCGAGGATGTCGTGGTCGGCACGCCGATCGCCGGTCGGCTGCGTCCCGAATCCGCTGATCTCATCGGGTTCTTCGCGAATACCCTGGTCCTGCGGGTCCGCCCGACCGGCGAACAGACCTTCGCCGAATTGGTCCGTGCGGTGGGTGAACTCACCAGAAACGCTGTCGCGCACGGCGATGTACCGTTCGAGAAGCTCGTCGAGGAGTTGCAGCCCGACCGCGATCTCGCTCGCAATCCGCTGTTCCAGGTGCTGTTCAGCTATCACGAGCAGGAGGCGAGCGCTTGGCGACTGCCCGGCTGCGACGTGTCGGCGGTGCCGGGCGACAGCGGCACCGCCAAATTCGATCTGAGCCTGAGCATCACCCGGACCGGCGGTGCTTGCACCGGGCGGTTGGAGTACAGCACCGAGCTGTTCGACGCGGCGACCGCCGCACGAATCGCCGAGCAGTTCCAGCACTTGCTGACCGAGGCCGTCGAGCGGCCCGATCGCCCGATCCGGCACCTGCCGACCATGCCCGATGCCGAACGCAGGCGGGTGCTGGTGGCGTGGAACGAGACGGCGGCGGCGCTGCCGAACGCTGCACTGCTGCACGAGGAATTCGAGGCACGCGCGGCCCGCGATCCCGAGCTCACTGCAGTACTCGCCGACACCGTCTCCGGGACTTCGACGTTGACCTACGGCGAACTGAGCCGCGGCGCGCATCGTCTGGCTGACCGGCTCCGCGCACTCGGCGCCGGACCTGACACCCTCGTCGGTATCTACCTGGACCGGTCGCCGGAGCTGATGGTCGCGCTGCTCGGCGTGCTCACGGCAGGTGCCGCCTATCTGCCGCTGGATCCCAGCTATCCGCCGGAACGGATCGCGTTCATGGTGGCCGATTCGGGTACGCAGATCGTGCTCACCCGGCGCGGGCTGAGCGCGGATATCGCCGACATCCCCGTAGCTCGCGTCGAAGTAGACAACAACGATCAGCTCGCACTTGTTGCGGCGCAGTTCGATACGCAACCTTCGGCATCGCCCGACAACCTCGCCTACGTCATCTACACCTCCGGATCAACGGGCCGCCCGAAGGGTGTGATGATCACCCACCGCAACGCGATCGGCTTCTTCGCGGGCATGGATGCGGTATTCGGCCGACCGTCCGCACCGGATCCGGGCACTTGGCTCGCGGTGACCAGTGTCTCGTTCGATATCTCGGTCCTCGAACTGCTGTGGACCATGGCCCGCGGGTACCGGGTCGTCCTGCGGGCCGACCCGCCGTCGACCGCCGACACCGGAGCACACAGCCCGGCTGTCCCGAATTCGGTCCGCGCCAGGACCATGGAGTTCAGCCTGTTCTACTTCGGCGGCGACGACGGCGGCGATGCGGCCGACCGATACCGGCTGTTGCGCGAAGGCGCGAAGTTCGCCGACCGCAACGGTTTCCACGCGGTGTGGACGCCGGAACGGCACTTCCACGACTTCGGTGGTCTCTACCCCAATCCGGCGCTGACCAGTGCCGCGCTCGCCACCATCACCGAGCGGGTGCAGCTGCGCGCGGGCAGTGTCGTGCTGCCGCTGCATGATCCGATCCGGGTTGCCGAGGAATGGTCGGTGCTCGACAACCTGACCGGCGGCCGGGTCGGCGTCTCCGTCGCATCCGGCTGGCACGCCAACGATTTCGTGTTCGCACCGGACGACTATGCCGACCGCAAGGCCGTGATGATCCGCGGCGTCGAACAGGTCCGCGCCCTCTGGCGCGGCGACGCGCTCAAACGCCGCGGCGGGACCGGCGCCGAGGTGGCGGTGCGGGTGTTCCCGCCGCCGGTGCAAGCCGAGCTACCGATATGGATCACCAGCGCGCGCAGCCCCGAAACCTTCGCATTGGCGGGCGAACTCGGTGCCGGCCTGCTCACCCACCTGCTCGGTCACAGCACCGGACAGCTCGCAGAGAAGATCGCGCTGTATCGGCAGTCCTGGCGCGAGCACGGGCACCAGGGCGACGGGCACGTCACGTTGATGATGCACACGTTCGTCGGGTCCGATACCGAGGCGGTGCGCGAGACGGTCCGAGAGCCGTTGTGCCGCTATTTGAAAACCTCCTTCGACCTGATCGCCGGTCTCGGCACGACCATGGGTCGCGGCACCGACTTCCACGATCTGTCCGAGCAGGAGCTGGATGGGCTGGTGCACGAGGCGTTCGATCGGTTCTTCGACACAGCCGGTCTGCTCGGCACGCCCGAAACCTGTGCCGACACCGTCGACCGGCTCAAGGCGATCGGCGTCGACGAGATCGCCTGCCTGATCGACTTCGGCGTCGACCACGGCTTGGTCCTCGATGCACTCGAAAACCTCACCGACGTACGGGCTCTCAGCGAGGAGCGGCGCCGGGTCGCCACCCTGGATGTGTCGTTCGCCGAACAGCTGCGTAGGCATCAGGTGACCCATCTGCAGTGCACGCCTGCTCTGGCCGGATTGCTCGCCGCGGACGCGGACGCCCGCACCGAATTGCACGGTCTGCGTGAACTTCTCGTCGGCGGTGAAGCGCTGCCCGACACGCTGGCCGACGAGCTGTCCGGGCTGGTCGCGGGCCGCGTGCACAACATGTACGGTCCGACCGAGGCCACGGTGTGGGCGACGACCAAGCCGCTGACGGGCGGGTCGGTCGGCATCGGCCGCCCGATGTCGAATGTGCGTGCCTACGTGGTCGATCGATGGCTGCGGCCAGTCGGCGTCGGCGTGCCCGGTGAATTGCTGTTGGGCGGTGGCGGAATCGCCCGCGGCTACTGGGCGCGGCCTGCGCTCACCGCAACCCGATTCGTCCCCGATCCGTTCTCGGGCGTAGCAGGCGCACGGTTGTATCGCACCGGTGATCTGGTGCGGTGGCGCGCGTCGGGCGAGCTGGAGTTCCTCGGTCGCCTCGACCATCAGGTCAAGATCCACGGCCATCGCATCGAGCTCGGCGAAATCGAGAACCACCTGGCGGCCCATCCAGCTGTCGGGACCGCGGTCGCGATGCCGACCGGGGTCGGCGCGGCGCGTGGCATCGTCGCCTACTACGTCGGCGTCCCCGGCGCTGACCCGGTGGATTCCGCGGTACTACAGGTGTTTCTGCGTCGGTCGCTCCCCCACTACATGCTGCCGTCGGCGATCGTCGAGTTGCCGAAGTTCCCGCTGACCACCAACGGCAAGATCGATCGGCGGGCGCTGCCGGAGCTGTCGCAAGAACAGTTGCCGCGCAGGGAGTTCCGACCACCGGAGAACAAGCTGGAGCAGTCCATCGCGGAGCTGTGGACCGAGCTGCTCGCCGTGGATCGTGTCGGCAGCGACGACAACTTCTTCGAAATCGGCGGCAACTCGCTGCTCGCGGTGCAAGCCAGAAGCCGGTTGCGCGACACGTTGCACCGGGAACTGTCCCTGGTCGATGTGTTCCGCTACCCCACGCCGCACATGTTGGCCGCGGCGTTGAGCGGCGACGGTTCCGGCGACGCGGCCATCGCTGCCGCACGAGCGGGCGCTGGCCGACGCCGTTCTGCGTTGGCACGGAGCGGCGGACACCGGCGCGGAGGGACAGCGTCATGAGTCAACTGCTTCTGGATGTCGCACTGGACCCGAGCATTCGCGCCTCGGGGGCACCGAGCGATGGGCCCGCCGAGACCGTCCTGCTCACCGGTGCCACCGGATTTCTCGGCGGGTACTTGTGCGCCGAGCTGTTGTCACAGACCGATGCCGAGATCTACTGCCTGGTCAGGGATCGCAGCAAAGCCGCAGGGGCAGAACGCATTCGGCGTCGGCTGAGCTCGCTCGGCGTGCCCGTCGCTCGGTTCGAGCGCATCGTCGCGGTACCGGGAGATCTTTCCCGCCCTCGGCTCGGGTTGCCTCGCGCGATCTTCGACGATCTCGCGAAACATATCGACGTCATCTACCACAGCGCCGCCTCGGTAGATTTCCTGCACCCGTACCGTGCCTTGCGCGCCACCAATATCGCTGGCACACAGGAGGTGCTGCGCCTGGCGGCACACACCCGGAGCAAGCCGGTGCACCATGTCTCCACGATGTCGGTGCTCGTCGGAGCCTTTCCTGCCCGGCCGCAGGCGGTCTTCGAGAGTGCCGAACCACCACCGCCGATCGGGGCCGATACCGGCTATACCGAAAGCAAATGGGTGGCCGAGTGCATTCTCCGGCTCGCCCGCATCCGTGGGCTGCCGGTCTCGATCTATCGGCCGAGCATTCTCTGGAGCGACAGCGCCACCGGCATTTCCAATGCGGACGGCTACCTGACGAAGATGATCCAAGGCTGCGTCGCGCTCGGCGCCGCGCCGCTGCGGGACTATCCGCTCGAGGTCTCGACGGTCGACTATGTCGCGAGAGCCCTTGTCGCACTGTCGCTTCACTCATCCACTGGCGTCTACCACCTGGTCGATCCGCAACCGATGCCATGGAACGCCATGTTCGAGTACATCCGGGCGGCGGGCTATCCGATCCGTGCCCTCCCCTACGACCAATGGTTCGCCGCGCTCACCGCACACGTGGACGGCGGCAACGACAACGCGCTGGCCCCGCTCATCGGCAAGTTGGCGAACGCACCCGATCGCCACATTCCGCGCATCGACTGCGCCAACACCACCGCCGGACTGGCGGGAACCGGGATCGCGCCACCCGTCATCGACGCCAACTACTTCGCCACCATGCTCCAGCATTTCGCCGACCTCGGCCGGATCCCTGAGATGCCAGCGCGAACCACCACCTATTGGGGAGCGAAATGACGCTCAGAACAACGGTTTTCACCGGTGCGACCATCATCGACGGCACCGGCCGCGATCCGATCGGCGACAGCGCGATCCGCATCGACGCGAGCGGAATTCAGCAGGTCGGTCACCAGATCTCCAGCCGCGGCAGCGATGTCGTCGACGTGACCGGATTGACCGTGCTCCCTGGTCTCATCGACGCGCACGTGCACCTCGGCTGGTCGAGCAACATGCAAGCGGTGCTGCACGGTGAGCTGTCGGCCGCCGAGCGGGCCGCGGACATCTTCAACAACCTCCAACAAACCCTCCTTGCGGGTTTCACCACGGTCCGCGACACCGGTGGTCTCGACCTCGGCGTCATCCGGGCCGTGGAGCGCGGGCTGGTGCCCGGCCCGCGGATCTGGGCCTGCGGTGCGGGCCTGTGCCAGTGCGGCGGGCACGGCCACCTGCATTCGCCGCTCCAATCAGCCGACGACCCTTACCGGCACGACATCCGCGGCCTCACCGCGATGGGGCGTTACTGCGACGGCCCCGATCAAGTCCGGCACGCCTGCCGAGAGGTGTTCCGGCGCGGCGGTTCGTTCCTGAAACTCTCGGTGACCGGCGGCGTCATCTCCTTCACCGACGCGCTCGGCGACACCCAGTTCGCTCAGGAGGAAATCGCGGTCGCCGTCGCGGAAGCCAAGGCGCGCAACACCTATGTCACCGTGCACGCGCACAACGCGGTGGGCGCGCGCAACGCAATTCGAGCAGGCGTCGGCGGCATCGAACACGGCACCGGAATCGACGAGGAAACCGCGGCACTGATGGCCGACCACAACGTCCACCTGGTGCCCACCCTGGCGATCGCGCGAATGATGCTGGAAAACTTCGACGAGCACGGCTTGCCCCCGGAGATCAAAGCCCGCGTCGGCGATACCGAAAAGGGCATGCGCGAAGCACTTCTCGCTGCCCGCGCAGCCGGCGTGCTGGTCGGCTCCGGCTCCGATCTCGTTGGGCCGGTGCAGAATCGCCGCGGTCTCGAACTCGTCCTGAAGGCGGAAGTCATCGGCGCCATGGCCGCGATCGAGTCGGCCACCGCGATCAACGCCCGCATCATGGGCGTTGCCGACCGGCTCGGCACCCTCGAACCCGGCAAGTACGCCGATCTCATCGCAGTCGATTTCGACCCGCTCAGCACACCCGAACTGTTCGACGATCCTGCCCGCGTCGTGCTGGTCGTCAAGGGCGGCCGAATCGTCAAGGACACCCGCGAAACCAAACAGGAGACCCCGGCATGAACTACCTGGTCGTCATGAACACCGAAGAGCAGTACTCGATTTGGGACGCCGCCCAACCCATCCCCGCAGGCTGGCGCGCCGAAGGCTACTCCGGCTCGAAAGACGAGTGCCTCGACCACATCGAACAGGTGTGGACCGACATGCGCCCCCTCAGCCTCCGAATCCACATGGACCAGTCACGATCCGACCGTTGATCACGACATCCACAAACCTTGGGCACTGTTCACAGCCGTTGTGAACAGTGCCGAGCCTCTGTGAATCCCCTGGGCGTGGTACCTATGAAAGTTGTGAAAGTTCGCCCGCTGGCTTTGATCGACGACACCGACCGGCTCATCGAGTATTCGGCCGCGATGGAGCGGATGCAGGCGCTGTGGCAGGAACGCGTCGAGGAGCGGCGACCCGACACGCTGTGGCTGCTCAGCCACGAGCCGATCTTCACCGTCGGCCGCCGCACCCCCGAGGCGCATCTGCCTGCACCGGAGACCAGCATCCCGGTGCTGGAGACCAATCGCGGCGGGCAGCTCACGTATCACGGCCCTGGGCAGCTGGTCGGTTATCTCGTGGTCAAGCTGCGGCACGGGGAAGGCGTGGTCGATTACATCCGCGAGGTCGAATACCGGATGATCGTGGCGCTCGAAGCGCTCGGCATCGCCGCCGAACGCCGGGACACCCCGCCCGGTTCGGAGTTGCTGACCGGAGTGTGGACGACCACCGGTCGCAAGATCACCTCGATCGGCATGCGAGTGGGCCGCGGCGTCTCCACCCACGGATTCGCACTCAACGTCACCGGCGACCTGGACCCGTGGCGGATGGCCATCGCCTGCGGGCTGCCGGATGTGGACATGACCTCGGTCGAGCGCGAGCTGGTCGACCGCACCGCGCCCACCTTGGACCGGGTCGCGAAGACCGTCGCCGCAGCATTCGAAGCCAACGTTCTCGTGCGATGACGAGGGCGGCAAGCTGCGTCGGTGCAACACGGATCTCGCGTGCGGCTCTTCGGCTGTGCGACTGAACCCGGTCGTAGGGACTATTTCGTCGTGCTGTCCGGTGTGTCCAGCACAGTGGCGGGGACACCATAGGGCAGGAAGCGCACCCGACGGCGCTCGTCGGTGTTGTCGCGATGCGCGCGCAAAGCTTCGAGCTCGTTCGGGAACACCTGTTCGACCCTGGCGTCACCTGCGTCGTCGATGCTGTAGATGACCCACACTCCGCTGCCGGTCTCGCCGGTGGTCTCGTCGTCCGGTTTCGGCCGCCGCGTGCGGTCGGGTTGCTGCACGAATTGACCGAGCAGCGACGCCAGCGTCTGCACGCTGGCGCGGTCGATGTACTGACCGGCCTTTCCGACAAGGTCACGGAAATCGATCCCCGCGTCCCGCAACGCGCGTTCGAAGTCTTCCGGATCGATCCCAAAAGGCCTTTCGGATGCCATCAGATTTCCTCCTGGACGAATTCGGGCTAGGACTTCAGTGTCCTCGCGTAACCCGGATTTCGCCACGCCCGGAAATCCGGACGCGCCGGGCCGCTCCGTGCCTGCGGTCGGCGGCGCCGAAATCGACCTGTGATCACGACCGAGGACCGCCGATCACGACACGCACGACGTGGCGATTACCGGAGCTGTCCGAGGGTTAAGCAAACCTTGTTGAACTTGCACTCCGCGGTCGCATCGATTTCGATGACGTGTCGTATTACGTTGGGTGGGAGGAACATCCAGGATCGCCGTGACGAAACCGTTACACAACCGTGCTGATTCGCGTACTCTCCAAGCGGATTCACCGTTAGCTACTTCATCACT
Source organism: Nocardia sp. NPDC049149 (assembly GCF_043197455.1). Lineage (NCBI taxonomy): Bacteria > Bacillati > Actinomycetota > Actinomycetes > Mycobacteriales > Nocardiaceae > Nocardia > Nocardia sp. NPDC049149. The sequence continues at coordinate 171,887 of NZ_JBICTD010000004.1, read as the reverse complement.
TGGTTGTGGGCGGTCGGCGCCGGCCTGGAGACCGGCGCCCGTTGACATGACGGTCGAGGTCATACGGTATGAGCACACGAACAGAAGCGCTGAGTACTGCGCCGCGCCGATCGGGCGACGATCAGGACACCGGCGCGATAACGCTGCCTGGTGCATCGTCGAACTGGCACAACGCATTCCGCCGATTCGGCGGACGCAGCGGCATGAAGAGCGGTCCGCCGTTGATCGAAATACGCGAGCCAGGCGCGCCCGCCCGTCGGCTGATGCTGGCGGGCCCGACCACCTTCGGCAGGGACTGCGACGGCGAATACATTGCCGATAAAGCGGTTTCGCGGCAGCACCTACGATTTGTGCCGAGCCCGACCGCGCTGTCGCTGGTCGATCTAGGCAGCTCCAACGGCACCGCCGTCAACGGCACCGTGCTGACCGGGCGGGCCGCGCTGACGACCGGCGACGTCGTTCAGCTCGGCGACACCGACATCGTCGTGCTCTACACCGGGACCGCGGAGCCGTCGGAATCGACCGAGGACACGAAGGTCGATCTGCCTGCCCTCGTGCCGCCGGACGCCGACCAGCCGTCGTCGCCGCTGATATCCGTACTGAACCGAGTGCTGGGGATCGATCCCACCGGCAAACGAAAACTGTTCGCCCCCTCCACCGAATTGCCCACCCGCGTGCCACGCGAGCTCTGGCATGTGGTGCGGATCGCGAGCATGGTCGCCTACCTGGCCGTGCTGATCGCGATGTTCGTCCGGCCCGCGGGCGGGTTGTTCGTATTCTTCGGCGTGGTCGTGCCGCTGCTGCCAGGACTGTTCTTGATCGCGCCAGGGTTGTGGCGCAATAGTTGCCCGCTGGCCGCGGCGAATCAGATTCCTCGGGTGCTGCGTTTCACCAGAGGCCGAACCCCACCCCAATGGCTTTATGGTCGAGGCTATCTGGTGTCGATCACGCTGTTCTTCGGCATCGCGGGCGCTCGACTAGCCGGACTCGATCGCAACGGGGCGGCGGCGGGCATCGTGCTGGCGTTGGTCGCGGTCAGCGCTTTCACCGGCGGAGTGATGTTCAAAGGAAAGAGCGGTTGGTGCAGCAGTATCTGCCCGCTGTTCGCATTGCAACGCGCCTATGGGCAGACACCGTTCGTGACGGTGCCCAACAGTCACTGCCAGCCGTGCGTCGGCTGTGCCAAAAACTGCTACGACCTCAAACCGCGTCCGGCCTATCAGTCGGATCTGACCGATCCGAGCCGGGCGTGGAGTCAACCGCGCAAGCTGTTCGCTGCCGCGTTGCCAGGATTCATTCTCGGCTTCTTCACCCTGCGCGCCGACACCGGAACCGGCCTGCTGCGGCAATATTCGATGCTGGCGCTCTTCATGGTTGTCGCGGTCGGTGTGTTCTTCGCCATCGAGTCGCTCACACCATTGAGCGCGCCGACCATCAGCGCGGTTTACGCGGCCATTGCCCTCAATATCTTCTACTGGTTTTCCGGAGTGACCCTGGCACAGTCGTTCGAGACGATCACCGGGTTGAGCGCGCCATGGCTACGGTGGCCGATCAGCGTCGCGGTCCTGGCGATCACGCTGGTGTGGATCGCGCGAACCAGGGTCGTCGAGGTGCAATTCGCGGTCAGCACCGGAGCCAGGACCGAGCCGATGCTGCTGCCGTTCCCGAGGCGACGGCCGAGCACCGCGGACAAGCCGAGCGAATCCACCATCTCGGTCCACTTCGAACCGAGCGGCACCCGAGTCGGCGCCGATCCCGGCATGAGCCTGCTCGACATCGCCGAACGCGGCGAACAACCGATCGAAGCCGGATGCAGGATGGGGGTGTGCGGCGCCGACCCGGTCGCCGTGCTCGACGGCATGTCGTGCCTGTCGCCGCCGGGACAGGATGAGCAGAACACGTTGCGCCGCCTCGGTTTCGCGGACAACACCCGAATGGCGTGCTGCGCGCGGATCAGCAGCGGCACGGTCAAGGTCGCGCTGACGCCGGAGCCGGGCAACGCGAAGCCGATCAGGCCGACGCACTTCGATCGTTCCGTCGTCAGCGCCGTCGTGATCGGCAACGGCATCGCGGGCGTGACTGCCGCCGACTTCCTCCGGCGCGGCCATCCCGATTGCGAAATCCATGTCGTCGGGCGGGAATCGAGCACCTTCTACAACCGCATGGGCATCTCCCGGCTGGTGTACGGGCGCTCGGCGATGCAAGGACTGCAGCTGTTACCGGATCGGTGGTACGACGACCATCACATCGTCGCCTGGTTGAACACCCTGGTCACCGGTATTGATCTGGAGGCACGCCGGGTGTTCCTCGGCACCGGCGACGCACTGCCCTACGACCGGTTGATCCTCGCCATGGGCGCCAGCAGCGCCCTGCCGCCCATCGAAGGGCTCTCGCGCCCAGGATGTTTCGTGCTCCGCGAAGCAGGCGACGCGACATGGATCCGCTCCTACGTGCAACGATTCCACTGTGCCAACGCCGTAGTCGCCGGCGGCGGGCTCCTCGGTCTCGAGGCCGCGTACGCGCTCAGCCTGCTCGGCCTGCGGGTCACGGTGCTGGAGCGCGGAGAACGGTTGCTGAGCAAGCAAATCGACGCGCGCTGCTCACAGTTGGTGCTCGAACACTTCCTCCGAAACCGGATCCAGGTGTTACGAAACGCCGAAACCGTCGCCGTCACAGGCGATCCCGCAGTGAGTGGCGTGCTGCTGCGCGACGGCCGCACGCTGGACTGCGATCTGTTCCTCACCGCAACCGGCATCCGCCCCAACATCGAACTGGCCCAGGCCGCCGGGGTGCCGGTCGGCCGCGGCGTACTCGTCGACGATCGAATGAGCACCAGCATCCCCGGCGTCTACGCTGCGGGCGACGTCGCCGAGCATCGCGGGCAAGTGCCCGGCCTCTGGGCGATCGCCGCCGCCCAAGCCGAGATCGCCGCCGAGAACGCCCTCGGTGGCGACCGGTCGCTCGTCGAGACCATGCCGACCACCATCCTCAAAGGTGCCGGCCTGGAATTGTTCGCCATCGGAAAGGTGGAACCGGAATTCTTGGACGAGGTCATCATCATCGACCGCCCACACTCCTACCGCCGCCTCATCCTCTCCCAGGGGCGAGCGGTAGGCGCCACCGTCCTCGGACACCACCCCGCCGACCTGGCCGTAGCCCAACAAGCAGTCCGCAACCACATCGTCGTCCCCCTAGCCGCCCGCGCAGCCCTACACGCCGGCGACTGGTCCGTACTCCAGTTCACCTAGGCGAGCGGCCCTCCCGAGACGCTCGCAACACAGACGCACTCGCACGAGTGGTACACGGTGGAGGCGACACGCCGTAAACGCCTCCGTCATGTACCACTCGTGAACCACCACCCACGCGAACGGGACATGGCTGCACCAACTCTCGCGCCGGAACCATGCCTAGCCAGCGAGCCTCGCATCGACGTCAGAGAATTGGTCGCTGACCCGAATTGACGGGAGAGAAATGGTTGCCGAGCGGCGTTGACCGTAGTCGAATGGTTGCCGAGCGGCGTTGACCGTAGTCGAATGGTTGCCGAGCGGCGTTGACGGTAGTCGAATGGTTGCAGAGTTCATTGAGGGTAGTCCAATGGTTGCCGAGCCGTGTTGACGGTAGTGAAATGGTTGCTGCGCGCCATTGACGGGAGTCCTATGGTTGCCACCCGCCCGAAAACGGCCACCATACGACTCCCGTCAACCTCCCTCGAGATCACTTCCCCGAAAAGATCTTTGAACCGGACCACAGCCAAGCAACCCGGTCTGGGACGAGAGAACCCGCACCTGACAGCGGAGGTCAGCCGGGTACGGCACCCGACGCCACCACGCTATCCAGTGCAAACCCCGAAACCGTCCCGCTCGCCAGGAAACCGTTCAACCCGCGGATAAACCACCACCCCAAACGCAACACGCCCCACGAAACCCGAACCAACCCCCAAAGCCGCGCCCCTCCAAAGCCGCGCCTGTCCGAGGCCGCGCTCCTCCAAAGCCGCGCCTGTCCGAGACCGCGCCCGTCCGAGACCGCGCCCGTCTGAGGCCGCGCCCCACGGGGCGGGTTGGGCTGCGGCCGTGCCGCTTTGGGCTCGGCGAAGGCAGAGCTCCTTCGGGTCCACGGTCTCCTGACGAGTACGGCAGTCCAGGGTTTGCACCGGATTAGCGTGGTGGCGTCGTCTGCCGTACCCGGCTGACCTCCGCAGTCGATCACGCGACCTCTCGTCCCAGCCGGGTCACTTGGCTGTGCTCCCGTTTCGAGAACTTCAAGATCAAAGACAGAGATTCAAGATCAAAGACTCTCAGCCGCACACTTTCTGTCTTTCCGCACACGATATTGCATGCCAAATCGTGTGCGGGAAGACAGAAAGTGTGCGGCTGCGGGGTTTGCAGGGCATCCACCTGGCGGCGGGGTCAGGGCTGGTCGGCTGGGACTACTTTGAGGCCGCGGATGGCGGATTCCAGGATTTCTGGGGTGCTGAAGAGGGGGCGGTGCTCGGTTACCTGGGTTTCGAAGGGTTTGTTGATCTCGGTGACGAGGGTGGGCCAGTCGTGCTGGACCTGCTGGGGGTACTTGGTCAGCAGTTCGCCGGAGATGTAGGCCCAGCGGTCGTCGAGCACTGACCAGTTCCAGTTCGGTAGTGGCAGAGTCAGCTTCATGGCTCGGCCGTCGGTTCCAGTGAATGGGATGGCTATTTGATGGAACTCGCGCGGCGCGACAACGCCGGCGACCGTCGGCGCGCCGACCACGGCCATCATGTAGGTGAGGGCCTCACCGACATTGCCCTTGTACGCGCGAACCCGATCCCAATGTGCGCCGACGATCTCCTGCTGCTCGCGTCGCATCAACGCAGCGTTGCCGACCGGGATGCGCTGCACGTCGCCGGAAGCGATGTCGCGCCACGCGTTCATGATGGTGTCGCCGAACAAGCCGGCAGCCTGCATCTCCTGCAGAGCGGGCAGCCCGCCAGTGATGTACGCCTCGTGCATCGGCACCAGATCGCTGAAGATGTTGCGCCACATGACCAGAACCTCGCTCAGCATGAATCGCACATCGGCGACCTGGAGCGTCCGTCCACTGTCCACGACCGCGGCCAACCCGCGCGGAAGCTGTCGCAACGCGTCAGGTCCCGCCGCCTGCTCCACCGCGCCGTACACACCCTGCGCGGCAGCGACGACAGCGGGCACCCCGTCGAGCGCGGTGCCCGCGTCGAGCGCCACCTGACCGTCGACCATCGCGCCGGCGAGCGCGGCGCCCGCCTGGCCCGCCATCCCGGCCCACTGCAGTTCAGGGTGCGCCAGCTGCAGCTGCTCGTAGTAGCGATACGTGTTGATCATGTTCTGCCGGTTGACGTTCATGCCCGCGCGCGGATTCCACGACTTCAGGTCGAGGCCTGCCTGCTCGGTCGAGTCGGCGAGCCAGTACTGGAGCAGCAGCGCGGCATAGCGGGTCGGCGCGATCCCGGCGGCCCGAACCTCATCCAACGCCTGGCCGAGTTCGACACGGCCGGAAGGCAGTTCGGGGTGCACACCGCCGGGACCGACCGAACCGTCCCGATTCACCAGCGGGAGGTCGAGATAACGATCCACGTCACCCGCCGCCGAGGCCGATGTCGCCGACAACAGACCGAGACCGAGCAACGCGACCAGCACCAGTCCCACGCCGCGCTGTATTCCGACGAAACGCATGTATTAGTCCTTCCGCCGATAGCTGCGGCGTATCAGTTGTCGTCCGGCGCGAAGCCTAAGGTCCGCGCATTAGGCGAGCGCAACAGTTCACGATCCCTGGATCCGCGTTAAGCCGCGCTCAACCCACACCCGGCGCCACCTCGGCAAAATATCGCGCGACCTCGCCAGACGAATCCGCTAACTTGATCGTGCCCGTCCAGCGAATGCCGTCTCGCGTCGCGCGCGCAGGCACACCGGTGAAGAAGAAGGTGCGGCAATGCTCGAGATCATCCAACCCGAGGGTTTGGACACGCCGAAGACCTATAGCCATGTCGTGGTGGCGACCGGGAGTCGCATGGTGTTCGTCGCGGGTCAGATGTCCGACGACCTCGACGGCAACCTGGTGTTCGCCGGTGATCTGGCGGCGCAGGCTCGCCAGGTCTTCGCCAATCTCGGCCGCGCCCTCGCCGCCGCCGGAGCGCGACCGGATCAGGTCGCCAAGATTACGATCTACGTTGTCGGTCATCGCCCGGAATATCTGACCGTCATCGAAGAGGCCCGGATTGCGCTCTTCGGTGACCACAAGCCGACCGATGTCCTCCTCGGCGTCGAAACACTAGCTGCGCCAGGGTATTTGATCGAAGTCGACGCGATCGCGGTCATCGACTGACCGAAGAGCCTATGCCCATGCGGGCAATTGCACTGTGACGCAGAGCCCTCCGGTGGGGCGTGGCGTGAGGGTGAGGGTTCCGGCGTGCGCCTGGGTGATGCTTTTGACGATCGCTAAGCCGAGACCGACCCCTGAGCGGTGGGTTCGGATGCGTTCGGTGCCACGCCGGAACGGCTCGACCAGTGTGGCGACCAACTGCGGGGCGAGTCTGTCGCCGGTGCTTTCGACCGTGAGCACGACAGTCCCCGGGTAGACGGTGGTGGTGACCCACGCCGCTCCATGTTCCGGCAGGTTGTGCACGATCGCGTTGTGCACCAGGTTCGTCGTCAGCTGTAGCAGCAGAGCGCGGGAGCCGACGGTTCTGGTCATGTCACCGAAGGTCTCCAGAGTGACGCCATGCTTCTCCGCAAGGGGAAGCAGGGTTTCGGTGGCTTCTTCCGCAATGAGCGACAGGTCGACATGCTCCCTGGTGAATGCGCGCTGGTCCGCGCGGCTGAGCAGGAGCAGGGCTTCGGTGAGGTCGATCGCGCGGGTATTGACGGTGTGCAGGCGGTCGACTAGTTCGGTGGTGTCGCGCTGCGGCGCATTGCGCGCCACGTCGAGCAGGGTCTGGGTAATCGCCAGCGGCGTGCGCAGTTCGTGCGAGGCATTGGCAGCGAACCTCTGCTGTTCGGCGACGTGTGCTTCGAGCCGCGCGAGCATGGTGTCGAAGGCATCGGCGAGTTCGCGAAACTCGTCTTGCGAACCTGGCAGCGAGATCCGGTGCGAGAGTGAACCATTCGCGGCCGCGCGGGTGGCATCGGTGATGCGGGTCAGTGGCGCGAGCATCCGGCCTGCGAGCAGCCATCCGCCAGCGAGACCGAACACCAGCAGAAAGGCCAGCACGAGAGCCATGAACGGCGCGAAGGAGCGGAGCAGAAGCGGGCGGTTGATCCAGAAGTCGCCGGAGGTGTAGAGCCAACCGTCGGGCAAATAGTAGAGGTAGAAGACCAGCATCGCCGCAAGCAGCAAGGTACCCGCGAGCATGAGGAACCCGGCGTAGCTGAGGGTGAGTTTGAGGCGAACGCTCAAACCCGGCGCTCTATCCACGATCTCCTCCGTCCTGCTCGACGTCCGCGTGCGTGCTGATGCGGTAACCGACGCCGGCCACGGTCGCGATGATCCAGGGCTCGCCCAGGCGTTTACGCAGCGCTGAGACGGTGATGCGCACGGCGTTGGTGAACGGATCCGCGTTCTCGTCCCACGCCCGTTCCAGGAGTTCCTCGGCGCTGACCACACCGCCTTCGGCAGCGACGAGGACTTCGAGCACCGCGAATTGCTTCCTGGTCAACGCGACATAGCGCCCGTCGCGGAAGACCTCGCGGCGAAACGGATCCACCCGCAGACCCGCGATTTCCCGCACCGGAGGTCTGCTGTGCGCACGCCTGCGGTCGAGCGCCCTGAGCCGGAGCACGAGCTCGCGGAGGTCGAAGGGTTTGGTGAGGTAGTCGTCGGCGCCGAGCCCGAATCCGGTCGCCTTGTCGTCGAGCCGGTCGGCGGCGGTGAGCATCAGGATCGGCATGCCGCTGCCGGAGGCGACGATGCGTTCGGCGATCTCGTCACCGGACGGACCTGGGATGTCGCGGTCGAGGACGGCGATGTCGTAGGCGTTGATGCTCAGCAGCGCCAACGCCGTGTCGCCGTCACCGGCGGTGTCCGCGGCGATCGCTTCCAGGCGCAGGCCATCGCGGATGGCCTCGGCCAGATACGGTTCGTCCTCCACGATCAACACACGCATAGGAACTCGATTCTTCCAGGCGGGAAATATCGTCGGCGTATCGAAAACCGCATACGGGCTGACAACGCCGCGCTGCCTTAGCTGAAGACATGAGTAATAACCAATCAAGACGAACAGCTAGTCGTCGATCGATGCTCCGCGCCGGCCTCGCGGTCGTCGGCGCGGTGCCTGTCGGTGTTCTTGTCTACCAATCGTTGACGTTCCTCGCCTCCTCGGCGGCCTGGCATGATCCAGCCGCTGCGCCGAATGGCGTGACCGTCTTCGATGACCGCAGTCCGTCCGTGATCAACCTCGACGCCGACCTGCTCGAAGCCCTGCGCAGCGCCGCCACCGATGCCGCGGCGGACGGGGTCGAGTTCGTCGTCAACAGCGGCTGGCGGTCTCCGGAGTACCAGGCGCAACTATTGCGTGAAGCGGTCTCGAAGTACGGCTCGGCGCAGGAGGCTGCTCGGTGGGTGGCCGCGCCGACCGCGTCGGCCCACGTGTCCGGGCAGGCGGTGGACATCGGACCCACCGTGGCCGCGGCATGGCTGTCCACGCACGGCGCCGAATACGGGCTCTGCCAGATCTACGCCAACGAGCCATGGCATTACGAGCTTCGCCCCGAGGCCGCCGAGCACGGCTGCCCGACCCCGTATGCCGACCCGACCCAGGACCCGAGGATGCAGCAGTGATCAGCACCGACGTGCCAACCGCCGAGACCGTCGACACCCGAGAAGGCTGGAATCCGCTGACGCGGACAGCATTCCGATTCTGCGTCTGCTACTTCGGCCTGTTCTGTCTGCTGCTCCCCTACATTCCGTTCGCACTGCTCGGCATCTTCGGCCGCTGGATCCGCGAATACCCGGGACCGTGGAACATGGCACTCACGGACCCGGTCACCGATTGGGTGGGCCGAACGGTTTTCGGGGTCGACGCGAGGCTGCACCAGGACTCCGGCGCCGGTGACCAAACAGCCACGTGGGTGCTGATGTTCTGCATTCTTGTTGTCGCGGTTGTGGTTACCGCGGTGTGGACGGCCGTCGACCGGCGTAGCTCCTCGGCTCGGCTGCTGGCGTGGTTCACGCTGTTCCTGCGGCTGTGCCTGGCCGGGCAGATGGTGGGGTTCGGGTTCGCCAAGCTGATCCCCACGCAGATGCCCGGCCCATCGCTGGCACAGCTGTTGCAGCCGTACGGCGACCTGAGTCCCGCCTCCGTGCTGTGGTTGCAGATCGGCAGCTCTTACCCCTACGAGATGGTGCTCGGCGGCGTCGAAGTCGTGGCTGGGTTGCTGCTTCTCGTGCCGCGAACCGCAGTGCTCGGCGCGGTGGTGAGTCTGGCCAGCATGGCGCAAGTCCTGTTGACGAACATGACCTTCGATATTCCGGAGAAGCTGCTCTCCTCGCATCTGTTGCTGATCAGCGTCGTCCTGCTCGCGCCGCACCTCGGGCGACTGGCCAATGTCTTTGTGCGACAACGCTCATGTGAACCATTGAGAACACCGTCGTTGTTCAGCGACGTTCGGAAGAATCGCCTCGCGTTCTGGATTGTGGTGGCCATCGGCCTCTCGATGGCGTTCGGCAGCGGCTATGACCGCTGGGTGGTTTGGCAAGAGCAGTACGGTCCCGCTAGGCCCAAGTCCGTGTTCTACGGAATATGGGAGGTACGGGATTTCAGCATTGACGGCCAGTCGCTGCCACCACTGACAACCGATGAGAATCGTTGGCACCGGCTCGTTTTCGATGCCCCAGAGCAAGCAACCTACCAACGAATGAATGGCGAACTGGTACCGGTGCACGCCGACTTCCTCCCCACCGGACAGCTCGAACTCACCGCTGTGGTGGACTCACCCCGCGAAAACCCAAGGCGCCAGCCTCCGTTCGCCATGCTATCGACTGAGCGACCTACTCCGGACCAGCTTTTGCTGCGCGGAAACCTGCACGACCGCCCTGCTGTGATCACTTTGGAACGCATAGATTTGAACAGCTTCACTTTGCGCAACCGCGGATTCCACTGGATACAGGATTACCCGTACTTTCGCTAGGTTTCGCCCGCGGTGCAGGCCTAGGTCGGTTTACACTCTGCGCAAAGGACGTTGGAGGGGGCACATGGGCAAGATCGGCGTGTTGCTGGCCGAGGGATTGCTCCGGCGCGAACTGATGGTTGGGGCAATCCTGCTCTCGACGTTCACCATCGTGGTCGCGCTCAACTCGACGGAAGCCGGGTGGAAAATCGGCTACTGCGTGGCGGGTGCCGTGGGGATTATCGGGGCGTTCGTTGCCATGCGCACCAATTGGCGACTCCAATGGCTGGGATCGGTCGGGATCATCGTCGTCAACATGATCCTGCTGGTCGTGCACGGACGAATTACTGGCTAGCACCACACTTTCCTTGGGGGTATCCATGACCGAGTTCACCGTCGAGATCGCCGACCTTCGCGGCTGGGCCGCGCAAGCAGGACGATCCGGCACGCATCTCTTCGAGGCCCACAACTACGCGGTGCGCAATATCAACGACGCGGAGTTCGGCCGGATCATGAACCTCATCAAGGGCGACTACGAGAAAATCGTGCCCGCGCTGCACACCGTGTTGCTGGCGAGCAATGAGAACATGGACAAGGCCAAGCGGGCGTTGGACATCTCGGCCGAGGAATACGTCAACGCGGACAGGAACTTCGCGCAATCATTCGCCGATCTCGACGCCGGGATCGCGGTGACCGTCACCGACGACGGGGTAGCGAACGGATTCGACGATCTGTCCGCGCCCACAGCTCATCTGAAGGATCCGAACAGCCGCGCCAAGGAAATCCCGACGGTGTCCTTCGGCATTCTGTGGGACCGAGTCTGCGATCTCCTCGTCTTCCTCGGCGCGTCCGATCCACGCGAGGAGGTCGCGAAACTCCTCGCCGGAGACACCGTGAAAGCCTCGAGGCAAGCCGACGCGTGGCGCATGCTTGCCGAGCTGATCGATGACGTGGACGCGAACCTGGCCAACGGCCAGACGTCGATCTCGAAGACGTGGAAAGGCAACGCGGCGAACTCCGCAGGCGCGCATTTCGGCGCATGGAAGACCAAGTTCGAGAACCTCGAGTCGGTCATGCGGAAAGTGGCGCAGGCCCTCGACGATGCCGCTGAGCAGGCGGTGAACCTGGCGCAGAACATCACCGACGCCTTCGTGTTGATCGTCAGCGTCATTGCCGCCGGTTTCACGAAGGCGTCGATCCCGCTGTACGGCCAGGCGTATCTGGCCAAGAAGGGCTGGGAAGCCATCAAACTGTACAAGGGCGTGATCACTGCGGTGAATGTGTTCTTCACCTTGCTTCGCTCGATCATCAACCTTTTCATCTCGGGAGTTTCGGAGTTCAGCCGGGAGTCGCTGCCGAAGCCGCCGCAGGTCTAGTCGAGGGACAAACCATGGCAGCCGTTGACAAAGGTGGTCAGTACGAGGCCATCCTTGCGAACCTCAAATCAGAGCTCGACAAGTTGCGTGCGGAAACACAGCGGGTCGCCCAGGAGAACGTCACATCGGCCGAAGAGGCGCAGCAACTCAACCAGCTGGCCAAGTCGGGCGAGCTGGGTGCGGAGATGCAGCAGGCAGCGAGCCTGGTGGCCGGTGGCGGCGAAACCTGGGACTCGCTGTTCTCCGGAAAGTCGGCGAATTCCGCTCTGCTCGAACCGATTATGCAGGCGAACGCGGGCAAGTACGGCGGCGAACTGTCCGGCCGGATCAAAGGTGATCCCGTGCCAGGTGTCGTCGAGTAGCGCTGTCGCCTGAGCGGTACTCGGCCGGCTGCGGGTCGGCGACCCGCCATGCCCGGGCAGGACGGCGAGAGTTCTTGCCGTTCAACGACTCTGCGCCAATTCGATCCTGTAGCACCAGTCCGTTCGGCTATGACGCGAGTCACGTGGTCGCACCCATCTTAACGGGTTAACTTTAATCTTAGAAGTGCTAACCAGTTCAGATGTTCCCTTGTGCATCAGGAGAGATGGCGACATGTCAGACGACTTGAATGTGAAGCAGGACAACAGCAATGGCGCGATGGGCCGCAGGGCCCTGCTCGGCACCAGCGCAGTCGCAGTGGGAGCCGCCGCGCTCGGCGGCGGACTGATCGGCGCGGCGGCAGCAAGTCCCGACATTCCGAGCGCAGTCGCGAGTGACGGCGCGGTCGACAGCAATCTCAACAACAAGTCGCACCTGTTCAAGCTGAAGGCGGCAAACCGGGCGAACTTCGACGGTGGCTACCTGCAGGGCGCGAACGAAGACAATTTCCCGGTACTACAAGGACAGAAGGGGTCGGTGTACTTCGTCCACCTCGACGGTGGCGGCATCCGGGAACCACACTGGCATCCCACCGCCTGGGAGTTGAACTACATCATCTCCGGCAAGGCGAAGTGGAGCATCCTGGGCACCCATCCCGACGGGACCTATCACAACGACGTCTTCGAAGCCGAGCAGGGTGATCTCGTCTTCGCGCCACAGGGATACTTCCACTACTTCGAAAACGCCAGCGCCGACACACCTTTGGACGTTCTCGTCACCTTCAACACCAGCGCAGGCGAACCCAACGACGACATCGGCATCGTCGGCACCCTCAACTCGATCCCCCGCGAGGTCCTAGCCGCCTCCTTCGGCATCCCCGTCTCCGCCTTCGCCAACGTCCCCACCGATGTCAAACCCGTCGTCATCACCCGCCACAGGTAGCCGATTTCAAGATCAAGGGGAACTGGTGTAGGCATTTCGCGAGAAGCCACCTACACCAGTTCCCCCTCGGTGTTTGGTGGACGCTAGCGTGCCCGCGTTGCGAGATCGGAGGGTTGGTGACGGAAGAGGTCAGGTTCGAGCAGGACCTGGTGCGGGCGCTGTTGCGGGAGCAGCATCCTGATTTGGCGAAGCTCGAGCTCCGAGATGTCAACGGGGGCTGGGATAATCAGATGTGGCGGCTCGGTGAGGATCTGGCCGTGCGGTTGCCGCGGACCGAGCGGGCGCCTGCTCTGCTGCGCACTGAGCAGACATGGCTGCCGGTGTTGGCGGACCGCCTTCCGACAGCTGGTTCGGGGTCGTTGCCGACGACGCGATGGCTGAGCGCGCGCGGGAAGTCTGGGAACAGGCCGTTGCGGCGCCCGACTGGGCAGGTGCGCCGCTCTGGCTGCACGGTGATTTGCATCCGGCGAATGTGGTTGTCCAGGACGGGATGCTGGCCGGGGTGATCGATTTCGGCGAGATGTGTGCGGGTGATCCCGCGACCGATCTTTCCGCCGCTTGGATCCTGTTGCCTGCCGACGCCGCGAGCCGATTCTTCGACGCCTACGGACGAGCCGACGAATCGACCATCGCCCGCGCTCGCGGGTGGGCAGTCCTGCGTGCTTTGAGCCTGATCCACATCGGGCAGGCCGGTCGGCGTGGCCTGCCCGGCGGCAAACCGACCTGGGAACCTGCAGGCTACGCCACCCTCGAACGGGCTCTCACGACAAACTGACCGCCCGGCCGCCCTGCCCAACCCGGCGTGGGCCGCGGCGGGGGTACAGCCGAACCTATTCCGCACGCAGCACGTCGACTGCCTCCAATCGACTCGCGTGCCAGAGGGGGTAGGCGGCGGCTGCCGCGACCAGGGCGACGATGCCGCCGAGGCTGATCAGGAGGGGTTGGGGTAGGACGCTCCAGCGGAGTTGGAAGCCGTAGAACACCGGGGAGGCCAGGGCCTGGAGGTAGATCAGGCCGAGTCCGCCGAGTAGTGCGGCTACCGCGGTGAGGAAGGCCAGCAGTGCCGCTTGGATCGCGATCGCGGCTTGCTCGGTGCCGATCGAGACGCCGATCGCGCGCAGCACCGCCCGTTCGCGGCGGCGTTGAATGAGGCCGAGCACGAAGATGTTCAAGACGCTGATGCCCGCGGTGATCATGACAACGAAGCCGGTGACCGTGAAGGGCTCGAAGAAGCGGGTGATGGCGGCGTCTGCGGCGCTTGCCCATTCGTGATCGTCGTAGACCGACAGGCCCGCACCGATGGCGAGATAGTCGGCGCGGTGGGCACTTGCCTCGGCGGCAGAGGTGTAGCGCACCACCACTTGGTCACGCACCGCGTGCCAGTCCTGTGCCGCACGATCCTCCGACACCAGCACGATATCGCCGAGGGTCGAATCGTTGATCACCTGCGGCACAAAGGTTCCCGCGACACGATACGGTTTTCGGCCCTGCGGGGTCGGCAGTTCAACGGTGTCGCCGGCACCGGCATGCAGCCTGCCCGCGGCCACCTCGCTCAACGCAACATCACCGGCGGCGAGTCCGCGCCACATCGTGCTTGCGTCGCCGGTCGGGTCGGCGATGGCGGTCGCGTACCAGCCGCCCGGCGCTACCCCGAGCACCATCCGCGGTTCGGTGGCCGAGGGTAGGAATGCCTGTCTGCGCGACGCTATTTCACGACCGGCGGCGGCACGTTCGATCCTCTCGTAGGTCGAGGCGGAGAGCTGACCCTGACGCTGGTCCAGGATCGATTGCGGCGCAATGACCACCGTGTCGGGCAGCCGATCCGGCTTCTGGCCCGCCACCTGCTGCGCGGCAAGCGCTTGCACACTGGCCGAACCGATAGCGAGGCTCGCGCCGACCGTCAGCACGGCGACCGTCGTCGCGAAAAGTACCGCGTACCGCCGCAGATCCGCATACGCCAGCCTGCCGACGCCCGCACTGCGCCGCGCAAGCAGCCGCACCAACCGCACCGCGACCGGCGGTGTCGCCCACACCGTGACGGCCGCCGCACCGGCGAGTCCGAGGAAGAGCGCCGTACTTCCGGTGTCCAGAGACACCTTGCCCTGGTTGAACTCTCGCATCAGCAGCACCGCGCCGACGAGCATCCCGGCACCGAGCACCAGCGACCAGATCGACACCGAGCGGGTCCGGCGCACGACGCCGAAGCTGGCCATCGACGCCAGCGGACCCTCGCGGATCAGCCGCCAGGCCGGGCCCGCAATGGCGAGCATGCCACTCAGCACGCCTGCGCCGACGCCGTAGGCGATCAGCGCGGGATGCCAGTCCGCCGCGATCACCGCCCCGGACCCGTCCAGCATCGATCGCCCGAATCGGTCGATGAGCAGCGAGCCGAGCAGAAACCCGGTCGGCACGGCAAGCAGCCCGCCGATGGCGCCGAGCACTGCGCCCTCGCCGAGAAAGCCGAACAGCAGGGTGCGCGGGGTAGCGCCGATCGCACCGATGGCCCCCATGACCCTGCGGCGATCTTCGATGCCGAGCAGCACCGTGTTGATCACGATGAGGATGCCGACGATGATGCCGCTGAGCGCGGTCAGGTTCAGCGTCTGCTGGCCGGTCGCGTAGATGACCGGTATCTGCGGTCGCGGCGGCCCGATGCTGCCGACGTCACCAACGATCCGCTGCACCGCAGCGGTGAGGTCGGCTCCCGGCTTGGGCACCACGAACGCGGCGGTGACGAAACCCGGCGCGCCGAACAGGGCGGCCGCGTCGTCGGGGGTCGGCGCGAACAGCAACTGCCCGTTGTTGATTCCGGCCACCCGGTCGAATTCGGGGAAGGTCCAGCCGAGGTGGGTCGAGCCGGGCAGCTGGCCGGGAATGCTGACCTCCGCGCCGAGGCGCAGACCGAGTCGCTCGGCGATCACGGCGGGCACCTCGAACGGCGTGCCTGGCCCGGCCGCGGGCTGCTCGGTGCGCGCCCGCTCCTCGCAGTTGAACGAGCCGACCAGCAGCTCGATCGAGCATGGCGCGCCCATGACGAAGAACCCGTGCCGCTCGCCGCCGATCTGCACCGGCGCCAGCCCGGCCACGAACGGCACCACCGCCTCCGCGTCGGGCAGCTCGGCGCGCAGCCGGTCGACGATCGAATTCGGCAGCCGCCCACTCACATCGGGTGTCACCTCGAGCACCCGGTCGCCTGCGCTGGTGGTCAGCGCGGGACCGAACGAGTCGAACGGCCTGGTCAATTCCTGGCGCAGCTGCAGCATCGCGAGCACCAGGGTGACCCCGATCATCACCCCGACGATGCTGGAAACCGTTCGCCGCCAGTCGAAGACGAGCGCCTTCAGATGAATCCGATGGAATCGGGTGATACTGGCCCGACCAGGCACGCTCACCGCCCGTCCGCGGCGTCCGGGACGAGCTCGTGCGCCCGGCCGTCGACCAAACCGAGGTGCCGCGAACCGAATTCGACCATTGCCGGGTCGTGCGTCACCATGATGACCGCAGCATCCTGCTCGGCGGCGAGCTCACGCACCACCGCGAGCACCTCGGCCGACGAACCGCTGTCCAGGTTGCCGGTCGGCTCATCGGCGAGCAGCAGCGCGGGCTCGGCCACCATCGCCCGCGCCACCGACACCCGCTGCATCTGCCCGCCGGACAGCTCCGCGGGCCGGTGCTCGGCGCGCGCACCGAGCCCGACCCGCCCGAGCAGTGTGCGCGCTCGCTCGTCGGCGACCCGCGCTGGTACGCCGTCGAGAACCAGTGGGAGCGAGACGTTTTCCACCGCGGTCAGCATCGGAACCAGGTTGAAGAACTGGAAGACGAAGCCGAGGTTGCGGCGGCGGAAAGCCGAGCGGGCGTTGGCGCCCATCGCCCAGACGTCGGTGTCGCGGAACCGCACGGTGCCGGTGTCCGGCGCGTCCAACCCGCCCGCGATGTGCAGGAGGGTCGACTTACCCGAACCCGAAGGCCCGGTCACGACGACGAATTCCCCTGCGGCGAGCACGAAGTCGAATTCGCGCAGCGCATGGATGCGTTCGCCGCCGCGTAGATAGCTTTTGCCGACACCGGTCAGCTCGAGCACCACGCTCATGCGGCGCTGGTGCTGCGCCGCGTCCGGATCAGCAGCTGGTGGCCGTTGTGCACGGTCTCGACGGTCTCCAACCCGGCCTTGGTCAGCAGTTGCTCGACGTCGGTGACGGTGAAGTTCGAGGTGATGGTTCCGGTGCTGACCGCGCGTTCGATCAGACGGTCCTTCCAGCCGACGCCGGGGCTGGTCAGCACCGACAGCGACAGTTCACCGTCGTCGGCGAGCAGTCCGGCCAGATGATGCAGCACGGCCGACGGGTCGGGGAAGACGTGCAGCGCGCCGTAGCAGCCGAGCGACCGGACCGAACCGGGCGCCAGACCCAGCGTGGTGGCGTCTTGCACCAACGCAACCATGTTGTCCGCCTTGCGGAATCGCTTGGCCGCCTTCACCAGCATGTCCGGCGACAGGTCGACGAACAGCAACGACGGCAAGTTTTTCACCTTTGCCGTGCGCACCGCGAATTTGGTCAGGCTGCCGTCGCCGACACCGACCTCGACGAAGGCCGTGCCCTTGGTCTGCGCGGAGCGCATCTGGTCGCCGCAGAACTTTCCGAGTGCGCGCAGGTTGCCCCGCCAGACGACCCAGAACAGCAGCGTGGCCACGATCGGGTAGGCCTTGGAGTAGATCCGGTAAGCCAGCCGGATGGTGTCCTTGCGGTCGGCGTCGGCGGGCGGTGCCGCGTTCGCGTCCCGGTAAAGCCGCAAGCGCCGATCGAGGACCTGCAGTCCGACGGTGCCGTCGGCGGTGACGAGTGAGCCGTCGGTGGCCTCGGTCAGGGGTGCGCGGCTCGCCGGATCGATCATGGGCGGCATGGTGGTGAAGGTAGACACGGGGGCAGATACTCCAATTCCGTAGTAGTCGTTGACGCTTCGCTCGTACAGCGCGGCCGGGAGCAGCCTGCGAGCCAGATGAGAGCGACGCACGTCCTTACCGACCCGGTAGGTGCCGCGCACCCGGCGCGCGGTCAGAATCGTGGCCACCGCATCCGCGATCGCCGCGGGTTCTTGGCCGTGGTCGAGGAAGTCCGCCAGGCGCCTGTCGACCTCCGCTGCCGCACCGCGGTATTCGTCGATGCGTATGCGGGTCTCTCTGGCGCTGGTAAAGATCGGGGTGCGAGTCCAGCCCGGCACCAGGGTGGTCACCTGGATGCCGGTCCCCGCGGTCTCCAGTCGCATTGCCTCGCCGAGCTTTTCGATCGCGGCCTTGCTCGCGGAGTACCAGCCGCCGAACGGCATCGCCGTGATGGCCGCACCCGAGCTCACCAGCACCACCCGGCCCGCACCCTGGCCGCGCAGCACCGGAAGGACCGCGCGCACAGCACGTGCGGTGCCCAACAGGTTGACGTTCAGCAGCGCAGCCGCTTCGTCCGGGTCTGTCTCTTCGACCGCGCCTTTGATCGCGTAACCGGCGAAGGTGATCAGCGCGTCGACCTTCTCGTGCCGCGCCGTGACGTCGGCGACCCACCGCCGCACTGCGGCGCCGTCGGCGACATCCACGGCGGCGACCGGGAAGCCGGCGTCAGCGGGCGCCACCAGATCGGCGCCTTCCACCGCATAGCCGCGCTCGCTCAGCAGCTGTGCCGTGGCCAGCCCCATGCCCGATGCGGCGCCGGTGATCAGCACGACGCCTGCCTGTTCGGTCACCTTCGCACTCCTTGTCCGTGCCGCCATCAGCCACACACCCGCAGCACCGAGGGCAGCACCTCGAGCCGGGCCGAGGTCACGACGGTGACCTCGCCGTCGAGTTCCAGCGGGCTCGCGTACCGCGGCCGCAGCCCCACCGCGCCGCCACGACGGGTGACCGCCAGCGGTGACTGCGAGAATCGGCCGCGGTACAGCCCGGCGATGAGCGCGACGATCGCCGCGCGACCGGCGGGTGCCCAGATGTTCACGTCGAACTGTCCGTCGGACCGCTCGACGCCGGTGTCGTAGCGCATTCCACCGGCGAAATGCACGGTCTTGAGCACACCGACATTGGTGATCGGACCGGGGTATGTCCAGTCCGCACTGTGGATTTCGATGTCGAGCGGCCGGAAAGCCGCGATGGTGCGCACGGTGGTCAAGAGGATCGCCGCTTCGACACTGAGTCGCTTGAGCCTGCGCACCAGACCGCCCGCAGTGTTGAAAGCGTGGTTGCCCTCGGCAACCAGCCCCATGCTCGCGTTCAACATGAAGTAGCGCACCTGGCTGCTGCCGTCCGGCAACTGCATCGTCGCCTTTCCGACATCGACTGTGCTGGTTCGTGTCTCATCGAGCCGGACGGGAAGACCGGCCACCTGGCGTTCGGCGGCGAAGGGCTTGTGGAAGTCATTGGAGCTGCCGAGGCCGATGGCGCCGAGCGCGGTGTCCGGGCGGCGCGGCCGATCGGTGCTCGGGTCCATCAGTGCGTTGAGCACCAGGTTGACGGTCCCGTCGCCGCCTGCCGCGACCACCGTTCGCGCGCCGGCGTCCAACGCCGCCCGAATCGCCTTCTCCGCTTCACTCACCGAATCCGGTGTCGCGCAGCGCAGGTCGGGATAGCGCTCGCGTAGCTCTCGTTCGACCGTCGGCCAGCGAGTAGCGCTGCCGCCCTTGGCCTTCGAATTCACGACAACGAACATGACGCACCAACTCCGAGCCATGCGGCCAGCGCCGCCCAATCTCCGTGGGTGACGCCGTCGGATCCGGCGGTGTCACCGCGGTTGTCGAGCAGGAACACCGGAATGCCGAGTCGCGCGGCAGGCGCATCCTTGACCGCGTCGTTGCCGACCATGACGCACTCCCCCGCGTCGATACTCAACTGGCCTAGCAGCTCTCGGTAGAAATCCAGCCGTGGTTTCGCTCGTCGCATCGACTCTCCACTCGTGATATGGGCGAACGTGCCCGGATCGAACCCGCCCCAGCGCAGCCGGTCGGTCACGGTGACCAGCGGCCACAGCGGGTTGGTCGCGACCACTTGGCGCACACCGGCGTTCGCCAGCTCCGCCACCAGCGTCTGTGCGGGCGGTAGCGGCTGGAAGCACCTGCGCAGCCGCGGAAATCCGGTGTCTGCCAGTACACGGAATCGCGCGTCGGCAGTGGCGCGATCGAGTCCGGTTGTCTCCGCGAGCATCCGGACCAACTGATCGTGGTTGGTCTCCGCGCTCTCGTTGGCTCTGACCCGATCCAGGGCGCCGTCGAGCGCGCGCAGGAACCGCACCGGCGGCACGACATCGCGGAACGCGGCGGCCGCCACCAGCGGCATCAGCACTCGAAAGGTGCGCTGCCGCAGCTTGATCAGCGTGCCGTCCAGGTCCCACAGCACCGTCGTCACACCGCGATCATGGAGCGAAGCTACCGCTGGATCGGTCATTCTTGACCATCCAGCACCGCTTGCAGCTGACCACGCGTCATCCCGACCCCGGCGGCGAAGGCATCGATATCGACCGCCTGACCGGCGCGGCGCGCCCGCGGCACCGCGGCAATCCCGAGGTCTACGACCGTCTTGACCAATGCCGCGGGGAACAGCCACGGACCGAGATCCCGCTGGAACACCCTGGTCAGCCGATACGGCGCAGCCACCCGCGCACCGGCCCGCGCCAGCACGGTGGCGTCGGCGGGCAGCGAACTCATCTTCGCCGCCTCCGCGCCAGGCACCACCAGCAGGTTCGACCACAGTGCGCGGAACCGCGCCAGCTTCTCCCCCGGCGCCTGGGTCGCGTTGAACTCCAAGTACGCCTTCTCGATCCGCGCGGTGTGCGTCGACCGGCTGCGCAGCAGCGTGCGCACCGACCGGGTCTTGCGGGCGACGTCGTAGCGGTAGAAGGCGGTGACCTTCGAAGCTACCGCATCGATCACCTTGGCGCACAGTGGATTCGGCACCAGCAACTCGGCCAGCGAGAGCGCGTGGAAGACCAGGTTGTGCGAACCGGCCTTGTCGATCTCGGCAAGCAGCAGCTCGATATCGAGCTCGGCACCGGCGAACCGGACCAGATTCCAGATATCGGCGAGCTCGCGCAGCCCGGTCTTGTAGTAGGGCAGATGAATACACAGATGGTGCAGGTTGTCCTCGTGCGACATCGCCGACGCGCGCACGCCGTAGTAGTCGATCTCGCGCACCCGCGACCAGATCGCGGCGTAGTCGATGGTGTAACCGGCCAGCGGGGTGATCAGCCCCCAGTGCGTGCCGACCACCAGTCCACCGTCGCGGGACACGAACGACGGCAGGTGATGGGTCCGGCGTTCGCGCGCCTTCGGCGCCTTGCCGAGCAGCTCGGACACGCTGAACATGCCGAATTCGCGGTAGATCTCGATGACGGTGTCGATATCGGCGAGCTCGACGAGGATGTCGATGTCGTTCATCCGCTTGTACAGCGGGTCGCCGTAGACCTCTGCCGCGAACAGCATGCCCTTGAGCACCACCACCCGCACCCCGGCCTCGTGCAGCCTGCGCAGCAGCGGTAGTGCCCCCGCCAGCCTCGCCCGATTGACGTCGGCCACGGCACCAGCGACGGTCTCGAAGTTCGCGCGCACTGAGGTGGGCGCGACGTCGAACACCTTCGCGTTGCGTAGCCCAGCGGCCACCAAGGGTGCCGTCGCGCCTTGCGCCGCAAGGTCGAAGACCGCCGCCCAATCGCCGACCCGCGCGGCCGACAGCACCAGCTCGGCCCGTTCGTCGGCAGTCGGCGCGACCAGCGTCGCGAGCACAACCAGTCGTTCCTCGGCGGTCACGCCGCCTGCGAGCGCTCGCGCGGTCACGACACACCATCCTGATCCGGGTGGAAGCCGAATCGCCGTGCCACGGCGTCGATTCGGTCTACGGCGATATCGAGCTGGGCCCTGGTCAGCGTCGCCATCATGCTCACCCGGATGCGCTGCTGATCGCGCGGCACCGCAGGGAACTCGACGCCGTTGACGAACACACCCTCGGCATCGAGTGCGGCGACCACCTCGGCCACCGGTACCTCGGCAGGCACCAGGATCGGCACGATCGCCGTCTCCGGGTGCACCGCGAAACCGATGGCGCGCAACGCTTCCGCGAAGTAGCCGACGTTGTCGTGCAACGCGGCGACTCGCTCGGGATGGGCGTCGAGGAAGTCGATGGCGGCGAGCACCGACGCGACCACCCCGGGCGACAAGGCCGCGGAGAACATGTAGGGCCTGGCGAAGAACCGGAGGTAGTCCACCAGATCCTTTGAGCCAGCGACGAATCCGCCGGTCGTTGCGAACACCTTGGAGAACGTGCCCATGGCGATGTCGACCCGGCCCTCCAGGCCGAAATGCTCTGCGGTGCCACGCCCTCGGGCGCCGAGCACGCCGGTGCCGTGCGCGTCGTCCACCGCGAGCCACGCGCCGAAACTGTCACACAGCTCGCGGATCTCGGCCAGCGGCGCGATATCGCCGTCCATCGAGTAGACGCCCTCGACGGCGACCACGACATTGGCCCCCGGATTGCGCCAGCGCGCCTGCATCAACCGCAGCCGCAGCTGCTCGACATCGTTGTGCTCGAACGACATCGACCGCACCCGCCCGAGCTGGATGCCGTCATACAGGCTCGCGTGGTTCTGCACGTCGTAGAGCAGCAGATCACCTTTGCCGAACAATCCGGTCACCCAGCCGACATTCGCCGCGAATCCTGAGGAGAACACCAGCGCCGATTCGCAGCCCTTCAGCTCGGCCAGCCGCTCCTCCAGCCGAACGTGCAGCGAGGTGGTGCCGTTCAGCAACGGCGGACCACCGCAGCCGACGCCGTACTCTTCGGTGG
Organism: Nocardia sp. NPDC049149; assembly: GCF_043197455.1. Lineage (NCBI taxonomy): Bacteria > Bacillati > Actinomycetota > Actinomycetes > Mycobacteriales > Nocardiaceae > Nocardia > Nocardia sp. NPDC049149. Next base: position 149,292 of record NZ_JBICTD010000004.1, on the reverse strand, counting down.
CGGCGACGGCGGCCGCGACGATCTCGGGTTCGTTGGCCAGCCCGAGATAGTTGTTCGAGCCGAGCATGATGACGTCCCTGGTCCCCGCCCCGTCGCGAAGCCGGACGGTCGCCCCCGCCGGACCCGCGATCTCGCGCAGGACGAAACCGAGCTCGCGCGATCGGGTCACATACGGCCGGAAGTCGGCGAACCGATCGGCGAACGTGCGTGCCGTCGGGTTGAGATAGTGCGCGAGACTAAAGTTTTCGCCGTGTCCGACGATCGCCTCCTCGCTGCCCGCGGTGTTCATACCGACCTCCGCCCGGTGATGGTGACCGTGCCGGCCCGCCCGTCGAGCGCGACGCGATCGCCGGAGCGCAGCAGGCTGGTGGCGTCGCGGACGCCGACGACGGTGGTGATGCCGAGTTCCCTGCCGATGATCGCGGTGTGCGACAACACGCTGCCCTTCTCGCTGACCAGTCCGCCCGCGGCGACCATCAAGAACACCCAGCCGGGATCCGTGGTCGTGGCGACAAGCACCTCACCGTCGATCGGGGTGTCGGCCTCCGGCTCATGCAGAACGAGCGCGGGCGCTTCGACCCGCCCCGGCGCACAGCCGATGCCGGTGAGTACCGTTGCTGTGCTGTCGTATTCGGCGAATTCGACCGAGTTGTCCGCGGCCGCGGCAATGCCGGAGGTGACGATACGGGCGGGCATCGGCTGCCCGCGCCAGCGGTCGTAGTCGGCCTTGCGCGCGGCGACGAGCGCGCGCGGATCGGCGTCAACGGCGGTCCCTCTGATCAATGCGGTGATCTCCTCGTAGGTCAGATAGAAGATGTCGTGCGGCGCGTCGAGCAGTCCTGCCTCGTGGAACTGCGCGCCGAGCGCCCGAAACACCCGCTTCACCAGGCCGAAGCATCGGCTCCGGCCGAGCCGCATGTTCTCGCGCTGCTTGACCGTTGCCCGCGCCTGCCGCAGGACTACCCGGAAGGCGATGCGGCGCAACGGATGTCCGCGCAATGCGGTGCCGATCCGCGCCTCGGCGGCGTGCCGGATATCGCGTTCACGAGCCTGCATCTGCTCGACGTTCTGGCCGCCACGCACATAGTTGCGCAGGGCAGGCACCAGCCGATGCGGCCGCAGTGCGAGCGGATCGGTCTCCAGCTTGAGTTCGTCGACGGTCCGGTCGCCGTAGGCGTCGATGTGGGCCGCGCAGGCGGCGAGGAACTCGCCGAACCGGGAGTCGGTGTGCAACGTCGACCAGACCTCGACGGCGTCGCGCTCGCTGGCGAACAGCGCCGTCAGGGCTTCGTCGTCGCGGATCCTGGCGGCGAGCGCGAGCACGGATACGACGGGTTCGACACTGTCGACACCCTTTTCACCGCAGAACAGCTCGTTGCGCACCGTCAGCGCCTCGTCGCCGGTGATGCCGGAGCGCTCGATCAGTCCGCCGACGACGTGGAAAAGCTGTTGCGCGAGAAAGTCATTGAAGATCTGCACCGAATAGGCGGGCACGAGTTGAGTGATGCAGCGCTCCAGCCAGCCGAGCAGTTGATGCGGATCGCGCTCGCGCTCCGGGGTTTCAGGCGCGAACCGCCGCCCGAGATCCGCGGTGAAGTCGCCGAGCACGGCGAAAAAGCCCGCAAGCCGTTTCGGCAGGCGCAGCCAGCCGAACAACAGGATGACCACGATGCGTACCCGGCGATAGGCGGCGCGCAGCCGGGCGAACGCCGATCGCGGTGCGGCGGGACGCCGATAGCGGTTCTCGATGCCGAGCGCGGCCTCCCAGCCCTCGATGGCCGATTCCATGCCCGGGATCTGCAGGAACAGCCGATACCAGTTGCTGATGTTGTAGTAGATGTGCCCGTGTGCGAGGCCGACCAGGTACGGGTACAGATCCGCGGCGTTCGCACGCACGGTGGCGCGGCTGGCGCCGAAGCTCCGGTGACAGGCGCGGAATACCTGCTCGTAGGCCAATCGGACCACCGAGAAGGTCAGCGGGCTGGACAGGCCGGGATACGACTCGGCGACATTGACGTTGTCGAAGACGGTTTCGTGCGCGCCGGTCGCGGTGATCGGCCGGGTCTGCAACAGGTACATCGTGCCGTTCGCGTCGACCGCCCATTCGATGTCCTGTGGCGCACCGAGTTCGACGGACAGGCGCAAGGCGATGTCCACCACCTCGATGACCCGGTCGTCGTCGAGCGCGGCGGCGGTGGACGCGGCGATGGTTTCGATCTCGGTGCCCGCGGCGCCAAGGATCACCCGGCTGCGCTTGTCCGCGACCGCCCGCGTGGTGAGGGTGCGCGAGCGCACGTCGACGAAATACGTGTCGCATTCGACGGATCCCGACACCACGCCCTCGCCGAGGCCGAACGCGGCCGAGACCACCGCTTCCTGAGGATCGCCGCTCTGCGGGTTGCAGGCGAACGCGACACCGGCGACGGTGCTGTCGACGAGCGCCTGCACTATCACCGCAGGCTCCGGCACCGCGTCGGCCAGCCCACGGCGGGCCCGATAGAACAGTGCGCGTTCGGAGTAGGCCGATGCCAAACAGGTCAGCACCGCCGTATCGACCTGGTCAGGCGAGACGCCAAGGACGGTATCCAGCTGTCCGGCAAAGGAATCGGCCGCAGAGTCCTCGCCGCGCGCGGAGGAGCGCACGGCAAGAATGTGCGTACCCAGCGCACCGATCGCGGTCTTCAGTTCGGACCGAATGTCCTCGGGCACCGCGAGTTCGGCGATCAGCACGCCGATGGCGGCGGCGGTGTCGCGCAACGAGCCACGGTCCTGCGGATCCAACGCGGCCAGCACGGTATCGATCTCCGGTGCGACCGGGCGCAGGATCCTGGTGCACGCTTCAACGGTGAGGACGCAGAACCGCGGCACGGTGTAGCCGCGCGCCACCAGCCAGGCCAGGTTGGCGGCCTTGTGGCCCACCAGATCCGGGCCCACCTCGGCGACCTCCCGCTCGTCGAGCACCGCGGTAGCGAAGCCTGGGCCGCCCCGCATCGAATCGCTCTGCGGCGCCGCTGTCATCGCGTCACCTCGGTATGCGCCACCGGGCAGCCCACCGACGCGGCAGGCGCGGCCACGGTTCCACTGCCCGCCCGCCGGTTTCGGACGCGCACGAGCACCGGCCCCGGCGTATTGGAGATCTCGGGGTGCTCACGCACCCGCAGGCCGTTGACCAGTTCGATATCGAAGCGGGACAACAGCATCGACAAGCCGACTCGTACCTCGGTCAGCGACAGGTGCTGGCCGACACACAGATGCGGTCCCCAGCCGAACGGGAAGTAGTGCAACGCGGGCCTAGCGCGCACCGCCTCGGGGGTGAACCGATCCGGGTCGAAACGCAGGGGCGCAGACCAGAATTCGGGCAGCCGGTGATTCACGAACGGGCTGATCACAATCAGCGCACCCTTGCCGAGGTCGAAGCTGTCGAACGAATCGGGGGCGAGCGAGGTGCGGCTGAACGCCCACGCGGGCGGGTGCAGGCGCATGCTCTCATCGATCGCACGGCCGGTCAGCTCGAGCAGACCGACGCTCGCCGCATCGGGTGCGCCGCCGCCGAGTCTGCCGTCCACCTCGTCGACGACATCACGCAATACGGCTGTATTGCGGCACAATTCGTAGATCGTCCAGGCGAGCGCGCCGCCGGTGGTCTCGTGCCCGGCGAGTAGGAAGGTCAGCACCTCATGGCGCAGCTGCTGCTCGTCCATGGCGTGACCGTCGTCGTCACGGGCGGCGAGCAAGCGGCTCAACAGATCTCCCTGTGCGTCCTCGCCGGTGCGGTGCGCCGCGATGACGTCGTCGACCACCTGATGCAGCCGCGCGAGAATCTTGCGGAACCGGCGGTTGGCCGGGGTCGGCACCGAAGGTGGCAGCGGCACCGGGGACGCCATGTTCCGCATCACCCAGTCGACGCCGTCGCGCACGTCCTCCTCGATCCGCGGCATCAGGCCTGCCACGTCGGCGCCCATCACCGCGCGGCAGACCACATCCGCCGCGAAACCCATCACCACGGGCACCAGGTCGAACACCTCGCCGGTGTCCGCGTGTGCGGCGATCTTGGCCAGCATGCGATCAGCGCACTCGACCATCAGCGGCACCTCGTCGGTGACGTGTTTGCGCCCGAACGCGGGTTTGATCAACGCGCGCTGCCGATGCCATAGCGGACCGTCGCTGGTGAGCAGGCCGGGGCCGAGCAGATGGTCGAGGCTGCGATAGCTGATGCCCTTCGCATAGCCGTCGACATTGGTCACCATCACCTGACGGATGTGCGCCGGATCCACCAGCAAGTGCAGCTGCTCGTAGACCAGGCGCAGGCGGACACTGCCGCCGAAGGCGTTGGCCTGCTCGTAGAACAGGGTCAGCGGATCGCGGCGATAGTCGAGGTACGCGCCGAGCGGATTCCGGAAGGCCGGGCCGGCCAGCCTGCGAGTCGCGGTCATCGGGCACCGACGCTGGCCGTCACGAGTGTGGAGTTGTGCAGGAAGCGCCGATAGGCCTCGGCGCGTTGCACTTTGCCGCTCGTGGTCTTCGGAATACTGCGCTTGGGCACCAGCGCGATACCTGCCGCCAGCACTCCGGTGCGCACGCTTACCGCAGCACGGATGGCCCGGCGCAGCTGATCGTGCTCTGCCGCGTCGACCTCGGTCTCCACGATCAGGTGCAGCGCCTCGGAGTCGCTGCCCGGTCCGCGATGGCCGCAGGCGACCACGCCGCCGGTCCGGACGCCCGGCACGGACTCCGCGGCCTTTTCGAAGTCGGCGGGGAAATAGTTCGCGCCTCTGATGATGATCAGATCCTTGTGTCGTCCGGTGACCCGCAGGTGCCCGTCGCGCAGATAACCCAGATCGCCCGTCTGCCACCAGCCGTCGGCGTCGGTCGCCGCAGCGGTCTCGGCGGGCAGGGCGAAATAGCCTGCGGTGCGCGATGGCCCGCGAAACTGTATGTGCCCCAACCGGTTCTCGCCGAGCGGACTGCCCTGTGCGTCCACGATCCGCAGCTCGGTGCCCGAGACCGGCGGCCCGCAGTCGACGATGTGCAGTGCGTCGGAATCGTCTTCGGCGACATCGACGACCTCACCGTCCAACGCCAGCGAGGTACGCCCGACCGCGTCGTAGGCGAACGGCGCGCGCGGGCCTGCCACGGTAATGGCGAGCGCACCCTCGGCCATGCCGTAGCAGGGCACGAGCGCGTCGGCGGGTAGCCCCCATCGCCCGAATCGGTCGACGAAACCCCGGACCGTCTCGGGCACAATGGGTTCGGCCCCGCAGAACAGGAACCGCCAGGACGACAGGTCGACGCCGTCGAGGTCCTCGTCCCGAATCCTGGCCGCGGCGTAGCCGAACGCGAAATTGGGTGCCGCGGTGATGGTTCCCCGATACTTCCCGACATTCTGCAGCCACTCGGCCGGCGCACGCAGAAAGCGGCTCGGCGGCAGCAGCACGGCGGCCGCGCCGGAGAAGACCGGCGTCAACGATCCGCCGATCAAGCCCATGTCGTGATAGAGCGGCAGCCAGCCGACCCAGGTGTCGTCCGGTCCGCAGCCGCAGGCGCGGGAGATCTGTTCGCAGTTCGCGGCGAGATTCCCGTGCGAGACGAGCACGCCCTTGGGCGTTCCGGTGGAACCGGACGTGCACTGGATGAACGCCACGTCGTCCGCGGCGGGCAGCACCGGCGCACGGGTCGGCGCGTCCGCGCTCGTCGCCCGGCGATGCAGCGCATCGCCATCCAGCACGACGACATCGTGAACCAGCGCCGAAAGTGCCTCGGCCACGGCCGGAGTCGTCACGATGGCCGACGGCCGCAGATAGTCCACGAGCCTGGCGAACTTGTCGGCGAACAACTCGAGACTGCCGAACCCGCCCGGCGTCGCCACCGCGGTGGGTACCGCGCCGAGGAACTGGACGCCGAAGAATGTGGTCAAGAAGCCCGGCGAGGTGGGCAGACAGAGCAGCACCCGATCACCGCGGCGCACACTGCCCTCGGCCAGCGCCGCGGCGGACCTGCCCGCGGCCGTCGCGAGCTCGGCGTAGGAAATCTCCTGTGCGCCGGACGCTTCCGCGGCAAAGATCATCCGGGAGGTCGGTGCGGCACGGTCGAGATAGCTGAGCAGGGCGTGCACGATGCTCTCGTGCCGAGGGACCACGGTCACGACAGCTGCTCCCGCACGTAGGCGACGATCTGATCGACCGTGGCCAACTCCGCCGCGACGTCGTCGGGGATGGCGATGTCGAACACCTTCTCCAGTTGCACGGTGAGGTCGATCGCCGTCGGCGAATCGAGCCCGAAATCGACAAGCGGGGCCGTGACATCGATATCGGCGGCGGATAACCACAGCACCTCGGCGACCACGGCGCGCACCCTGGCTTCGATGTCGTTGTCGCGCTGGATGACAACGGATTCGGACACAGCATCATTCATCGAACAACCGCCCTTCGGTGACGCAGGTGGACACGGACTCGTCCAGGTCGACACCGTCGCTGGTGTCGATGGTGTGAAACCGCAGCTCGGGGAAGGCCGCGGTGAGCAGGTCGCGCGTGCGCAGGTAGCCGCCGCGCAATGTGTCGAGGAACTCCGGCGTTTCGTGCGCCTCCATGACCGCGCCCTTGCTGCGCAGCGCGCAGCGGGCCGCGGCCTGTGCCGGTGGCACATCGAGCCACAGCACCGCATCGGGCAACGTGGTGCGATAGCGCGCGCCCAGCGCCGCGACGCTGGTTGCCGTGTCGGCGCCGACCACATCGGCCACCTCGCCGAGCAGCTCCCACAGCTCGAATTTTTCACCGAGCCTGCGCATTTCGGCCGCGTGCCAGGCGGTGATCGCATCGTGCGCGCCGGGTTCGGTGCGGTCGAGAACCGCACGGAGCTCGTCGAACGCGGCCGCTCCGTTGCCGTCGATGCCCGCCAGCAGCAGATAGAACGGCCCGTACACCAGCGTTTCGATGAGCGGATGCCGTTCGCATACGAGGACAGCGGGCCGATAGGTGTCGGTGAAGAACCGTTCCACCGGCCCATACAGTGTCATCTGCAGGTACAACGCCAGCGCCTTCAGCTGCAGATTGCCGATCGTGTCCGCACCGTCGCTCATCGCCTTCAGCTGCCTGGACAGCGTGGCGAACGGGGCATTGCGGGTGTCGTGGAAGTCCGGACAGGTGAAGGACTCGAATGTGGTTGTCCGCGGCGCCAATTCGCGCAGGCGCGCCAGCACCGAGGATTTCCCGCAGCCGTCGATGCCGACGACCGCAACCCGCCGGGTTGGGGTGTCGCTCACCGGTCATCGCCTTCCAGCCGGGCCAGGATATCGGCGGTGATGGCGTCCGCTGGTGCGGTGCCGTCCAGTTCGATCCAGCCGAACTCCGTGGACAACGCGCCGATGGCCTCATGTGCCCGTGACTGGAACTCGAGGAACTCCTGCTGGTCGCCGTAGCCGCTCTCGTAATCGCTGCGCTTGTTCTTGCGCGACAGTGCGTCCTGCGGCGAAATCCCCAGGTGGAAGGTGAGATCGGGCTCCGGGAAGCCGGAGGCGAGCGCGCGAAGCACCGCAGGATCGCCGCCGTAGGCGACCTCGGTGGCGTAGTACTTGTACCAATAGGCGTTGACCAGCAACACATCCGGTCCGCGGGCGGCCGCCAGATCGAGCGCGAGCTGCATGGCGTGGAAGAGGAAGTGGGTCCGCGCCAGCGGGTTGAGCAACTGCAGATACTGGTAGATCTGGCCGGGCCGGTCGAACGGCAGCTTCGACGCGACGCTCGGATCGAGGAAGGCGTCCCAGATCGTCACCGAGGCCACCGTTTGACCATGCGATTCGAAGGCGGCCGCCAGGCGCGCGACCTGAGTCGTTTTACCGGAACCGTCGCCGCCCGCAATGCAGATCATCCGCTTGCGCATGGCCAGGGCATCACGCTCGCCTGCGGCGGCGCCGGATCGGACCGGGTCGGTAACGTCGGACATCATGGCTCCTGAGTTTTCGAGAGGGAGAACACCGAGCGCGCCGCCGTCAGGCGCGCCTGGCAGGGAATCGGATTCGGCCACCTCGGCACCCCCCTGGTCGAGGACCTCGACCGTGCCCGCACCGCCGTCGACACGCACGCGCTGCCCCGACCGCAGCACCTGCGTCGCCCCCGCCACATTGAGCACCGCGGGAATGCCGTACTCGCGTCCGATGACGGCGGCGTGCGACAACATGCCGCCGACCTCGGTGACGACGCCGGCGACCAGACCGAGCGCAGGCGTCCACCCGGGATCGGTGAACTGCGTGACCAGAATGTCGCCGGTGCGCAGCTGCCCGATGTCGCGCAGCGAGGTGAGCACGCGGACGGTGCCCTCGACCACCCCGGGACTGCAGCCGAGACCGGTCAGTGCCGAGTCGCCGCCCCGCGCGACCGGCACCGCGGTGATGCCTCGACCGAGCTCGTGCGGCGGGATCAGGTCGCGATAGCCGTCGTACATCGCGCGCCGATAGCGCAGCTGCTCAGCCAGATCCGGTGCAGCACTGCGGCTTCGAGCCAGCTCGACCAGTTCGTGCATGGACAGCATGAACACCTGGTCCGGTGCGGCGAGACACCCGTCGGCCGCCAGACGCGACCCGGCCTCGACCACATAGGCGCGCACGATCGCATAGCAGCGTGCCGAGTGGTCCCGCATGCGTTCGCGGGCAATCAGATAGCGCCGGGCGCGCTCGACGTGGCGCTCCAACGCCGCGCTGAACCGCACGCGCGCACGCAGATCCGACCGCACCGCGCGCCGCAGGGTCGCGAGCGCGGCATCGAATTTCGCGCGCTGCTCGGTCAGCGCGCGGTCGGGATCGGCGGGTGGCGTCCCCGCCACGATCATCGACTCGATCATCGACCGCACCCGCTCCGGCTGTTCCGACCAGCGCGGGCAGGTCAGCTCGAGCTCGGCATCGGCGTGAAATCCGTGCTCGGCCAGGAACTCCGCCAGCGCGGCGGCCCACTCCGGCCCGTCGAAGCCTGCCGCAACCGCGACGCCGTACAGCGCGAGGATGCCGCGCTGCATCGCCATGTGGCCGATGTCGCCGAGCCCGCCCATCAGGTCGATGGCCACGATGGCCGAGCCGGTGCGCGCCTCGATCTTGTCGAGCAGACCCTTGAAATCGGTTTGCACGCTGCTGTTGTGGTAGATCGTGGTGAAGTAGGTGCGCTCGGTGTCGGCGTGGAAGTCGCGCAGGCACGCAACGAGATCGGGGTAGAACTCGGCATCGTCGGTGCGCGGCAGCGCCGCGACCCGCGCCCGCCAGCCCGGGTAGGTGGCCGACCAGGTCTCGGTGAATCGCGCGACCACGGCGAGCTGTTCGCGATAGCTCGCGTACAGCGCCCGCAGGATCGGCACCGCACGCGCCACAGTGACCGGGGTGATCGGCGTGCGCCGCGGTCCTTCAGCGCCGTAGTCCTTCGTGACGCCGAGATCGAGGTCGAAATGTTGCTCGTGGTAGCCGGGAACCTTGGTGTAGGAACGCTTTACGGCACCGGCATTCCAGTAGGGCCTGCCGTAGTACATGGCGACCCAGTCCGGCTCGTCCGCGGCGTCGAGCAGATGCAGGCCGACCAGGAACCGCTGCATCGAGTGCTGAAACGCGTTGTCGTACAACGAGAACATCAGCGGCGTGCACACCGTCGCGGCCACACCGCCGTCCCGGAAGTCGGCGTCGGTGAACTGTTCGATGTCGGTCCGCCAGCTCACCGCCGTGATCGCGCGCGATTGCAGCAACCACAGCACGCCGTCGCCGTCGATCGCCCATTCCAGGTCCTGCGGACGACGCCGGTAGGCCTGTACCGCGACCATCAGTCGGGCCAGCTCCGCGATCTCGGCAGCCGAGCATTCGACGGTCTCGTCGCCATCGATCCGGTCGAGCACCTCGCCATCGCGCAAGCGCAGGCGCACCGTCGTCGGCGTGACATGACCCGAGACCAGGCGCTCGCCGAGGCCACGGCAGCATTCGAGCACGCCGTTGTCCTCGATGCCGGACAGCGGGTCGATGGTGAACGCGACGCCCGCGGTGCGGGCCGGAATCAGCCGCTGCACCAGCACCGCCACCCGAGCCGCCGCCGTGTCGAAGCCCGCGCGGGTGAGATAGGCACGGACCCTGTCGCTTTCGGCGGAATGCCGGCAGTCCACGATGCGGCGGCGCAGCGTGTCCACGTCGCCGACATCGAGATAGGTTTGATAGAGCCCGGCGAAGCTCGCGTCGTCCAGGTCCTCGAGCACGCCGCTGGATCGCACGGCGACCGGGAAGCCGCCGAGCCGGTCGACCCAGTCGCGCAGCTCGGCATCGCTCAGGTCGCCGAGGTCGATGTCGGGCGCGAGCACGAATCCCGGTGGCACCGGGAATCCGGCGGCCTGCAGCTCGTGCAGCGTGCGCGCCTTCCCGCCCGCCGCGTCGATGGGAAAGTCCGCGGCGCCCAGCAGCGATGGTGACCTCTGTGGCATGGCGATGGTTCCTGACCTCGGCTGGCGAACGGGAAGTAGGTCGTGCCGCGCGGCCAGCTCGCGCGCGGCACGCACGCCCGCGACGGTGAGCGCGCCGTAGGAGGGGCTCGCGGTCTCCGGTTCGAAGCCGAGCAGGATGGTCTCGGCCATGCAGGCGTAGAGCACGCCGGGTTCGAGACCGGTCCCGGGAAAATCCGGAGTCTGCCCGAGCGGCAGCCGGATCCGGCCGCCTGCCAGCACGGTGACGTTGGGCAGCGCCGCGACCTCGGTCCCGACGTCGCCCGGCACCGCGAGGTCGCAGACCAGCACCGAGCGATCGGACGCGAGATGAGCAGGCTCGATGACCGGAGACGCCGCGTTGGTCGCGGTGACGATCACCCGGCAGTCCCGCAGTGCGGTCATGTCCTCGCGCACCAGCACCTCGGCGTCGACCAGCCGGTCCGCCACCCTCGACAGCCGCGACGCCGATCCGGGCCGCCCCACCAGCACGATCGAATCACAGTGCGGTGCAAGCAGTTCAGCCATCACCGCGCCGATATTGCCGAGGGCGCCGACCACGCCGACCGTGCGCACACCGGCAGGCAGCTCCGCGAGTTCGGCGCACAGCACCTCGTAAGCGCTTGCGGCGGTGAGCGAGTTGCCCGAGGTGACCCGCACACCGTCCTCGACGACGTCGCGCGAGCCGTCGGTGACGATCGAGGTGTACCCGCCGAGCCCGATCACCGAGGCGCCGTCGGTCACTGCGTCGTCGACGGCATCGAGTACCAGACGACGGGCCCACCGTCCCTGCCCGGCCCGCTGGTCGGCCACGATCTGCTCGGCCGACACCGGCACCGCGATCATGCTGACCTCGACCATGGCGCCGGTCGGCGACTCGACTGTCGCCCTGGTGATCTCGAACGGTTCCAGGACGCCACGCACGCGGTCGAACAGTGCGGCGCACTGAGTGTCCGACCAGCTCGCCAGCTCCGGTGCCAGCGTCCGCAGGGTCGATGCGGTGTCCAAATTCGCCAGGAAGGCGATCCGATGCGGTGCGGCGGGCGACTGCTCCGCGCTGCCACGCAGCCGCGGAACATGTTGCGGTGGAATCCAGGTGGTCGCGGCGGGCCTGGCAAGGTGGGCGAGCAGCCTGGCGTAGTCGCCGCGCCGGATCACGGCAGCGGTCGCGTCGAACGCACAGATGATCCGATCCACCTCGGCGGCGCTCAGATAGGCCGACGGTTGCAGGCGCAGCGTGGTCGGCGCCGAGAGGGTCGGCATGATCCGAATACCGTGCTCATGCAGGAAGTAACCGGCGATCAGGTAGCCCCACAGGTGCTGTGCGACGATCGCGCGCAACAGCGCCGAGTTCGGCTCGGGCAGACGCAACTCGAGGCCGAGCAGCAGCCCACGTCCGCGGACCTCGGCGACGACATCGGGCCAACGGGCGGCGAAGGCATCCAGCCGCAGGCGCAGCCGTGCGCCCGCGGCCACGATGCGCGGTTGCTCGATCGCCAAGAGATCGAGGGCCTTTGCCGCGATCGCCGCCGAGAAGTCGTCCTCGGCGAAGGTCGAGGTGTGATGCCTGCCGAACTCGAGCACGTAGTGCCGCGAGTCGACAAGCAGCGCCGAAATTTTCGCGAGTCCGCCGCCGAGCGACTTGGACAGCAGGTAGTAGTCGGCGTGCACACCGGAGGTCTCGGCCGCGAAGAAGGTGCCGGTTCGACCCATCCCACACTGGATTTCATCGAAGACGAGCGCCGCGTCGTGCCGATCAGCCAGCGCACGCAGGGCCGACAGCGTCGCGGCAGGCACCTCGTGCACCCCGCCCTCGCCCTGGATCGGTTCGGTGAAACACGCTGCCACCGACGAGACATGGCGCAGGACCGCGTGCGGCGCACCGGTGTCGTCCAAGGTCACGGCACAATACGGCCGCCGCTCACCGTCGAGCGCGCCGACAACCTGCTCCGGCGCCCAACTCGCCAGCCGGATCCTCCGCGGACCCGGCACCTCCAGATCGGCGGGCACACCGGCATTGTCGGTCAGGGCACCCGCGCCGACGGTTCGCCCATGGAAGGCGCCGCCGAGCGAGACGAACACTGGATCGGCCGCCTGGATCGCCGTGACGGTCGCGATCGATGCCGTCAGCACCGCCGCACAGCTGCGGCCCTCGGCAGGTCCTTGCTGGAAGACGTGGTCGGCGACGCCATCGCGACGCACCAGGCGCAGGGTGCGCTCCAGCTCTTCCGCGATCGCGGCCAACCGTCTATTGCGCGCTACCGCAGCATGTTTGATGGCCGCCTCGACCGCGTCCGCGCCGGTGCTACCGAACGTGACCACGTAGTCCGCGCCGGTGGCGGCGCCGGCCAGCGCGGAAAGGCGTTGTGCCAGTCGCGCGGCCGCGCCGCGGATGCTCGCTTGTGCGGCGAACGGCACCCGACCGCGCAGGCTGTCCTCGGCCACCCCGACCAGGGCCGGATGATTGTGCCCGAACAGCGTTGCACCGTGCCCGCCGACGAGATCGAGCACACCGTGTGTTCTGGGCCCGGCGGAAATCGGTGCCGCCGGGAACAATTCGTCGCCGCGCGCGGCGCCGTAGGTGATGTCCAGGTCGAGCGCGCGCAGCAGCCTGGCCAGCTCCGGCCTGGCGTGCGCGGCGTAGGACCGATACGAATCCATCACGCCGACCGGCCCACGGCCGGGCTCGCGGCAAGGCCTGCCAGCCTGGTCGCGATGTCGCGCACGGTGTGCATCGCGGCTGCTTGCTCGTCCGAAATTTCCACCTGGAAAAGGGTTTCCAGCTCGACGACGAGTTCGGCTGCGCGCACCGAGTCCATGCCGTACTCGACAAGGGCGGTATCCGGATCCAACTCCGTAACCTGAAGTTTGCGACTCACTAGGCCGCTGATTTGCTCAAAAACCTGGAGTGTCAAGAGTTTCGTAACCTTCCCGCGCTGTGTAGACGGGGCTTCCCACTCGGGCGACTGACGACGGCAGCGTTCGCTTCGGAAACGAACTAGCGGTAGGCAGCGCGACTGCGCGATGACAGGGTTCGGCACCTTCGCCGAAAAACACCGGTGAACCGGCAATTTCCTTGTACCGCACGGCAATAGCGGTGACCCGCGAGAAAGACGATCAGGATGTTCCTCGCCGGCAGGTCTCCCGGGACGCCGCGTCAGATCGTGATCGCCGCGCCAATTAGACCGTGCGACTTCACCGTACGGCCGCTCAACGGTTGCCGCAAGTTTTATTGCGACCACCATTTTTCTGTCTTGTGCGTGCCGCGTCACAGCGCTACGGTGTCTGCCATGGCCTGTGTCACATCGCGACCCGATCTGTGACGCACGGCACCAACATCGAACGCTTGGGGACCGAACTCGAATCGCCGGGGTCGGCACGAAACCGACTGTGCCCGTGCGTGTTCGAAGTCCGTCGCGCACCTTGATGGATCATCGGCTCATGCCCCGCCCGAGGAGAGGCAGCAGACATGAGAATTCGCGGCAACGTTGCCGGATCAGCTTTCGCGGCGCTGTCCAGCGTCGCACTCATCGCCGCGGTAGGCGCGACGACCGCCACCGCAGACCCGAGCCCCGTCGCAGGTTGCGGCCCGTGGCGCACCTCGGTCGTGGCCTCCGGCTATAACATGTTGGAAGGCTTGGCATTCGACGGCCGCGGCGGTCTGCTGCTTTCGGATCAATCAGCCAGTGGCACCGGCGGCGCCATCCGGCGCATCGATGCCGGAGGGGCACGCAGCACCTTGGCCACGGTGGACGGTCCTGGTGCGGTATTGGTTTCGAACAACACCGCCTACTTCGTCGCGGGGCTCAGCATGCCCTCGGTGTTGGCGGGACAGGCCAACGGAACCATCAACGCCATCGACCTGGACACCGGCGCGGTGTCGACGACCGTGTCGGGCCTGCGCGCGCCGAACGGTATCGCGCTGCTGCCCAACGGGGACTTCGTCGTCACCAGCGACATGGGGTCAGACACCCGAATGTCGTTGGTGCGCAACAATGTCTATGCAGGGCCGTTCGCAGCTCTGACCTCAACCAACGGCGTCGCCTACGATCAGTCCCGACGGCGCCTGTTCGTCTCGACCACCTTCGATCCGGCCACCACCATCGCGATGTTCGACATCGACCGCCCCGGCGCCGCGCCGACGCTGTTCACCCTGCCGGGATTCGGACCGCTCAACGGTGGCGACGATCTGACCGTCGGGTCGGACGGCATGGTGTACGTCGCGCTGAGCACCGGCGGCCGGATTGTTCGGCTCGACCCGGGCACCGGCGCCTCCTGCACCATCGCGGACAACCTGCCGTTGAGCACCGCCGTCGAATTCGGTTCCGGCCCAGGCTGGGATCAGGCCGCCCTCTATGCCACCAGCTACCTGGGCACTGTCACCAAATTGAACCCGACCTCCTAGTCGATACGCCAGAATCGCTGGCCCGAAGACTCTTTCGCTAGATCGCGCGCAAAGCCGCCGCACAGCCTTCGCTGTGCGGCGGCTTCTTGTGTCCGCCGGTAGCCATCGTCCAACCTTGGTCATCTGCACACAACATGCCGGTCATCTTTGGGCAATACGGCATGATTGTTGCAGCGCCCCACCCCTCGGCGCGAACAACAGGAGGAGCGCGACCGTGTCGAACACGACCACAGCGCGCCGTACCCAGGCCGAACGACGGGCCGAGACGAGCGCGAAACTGATCGAGGCGACGATACAGATCGTCTCCGAGCAGGGGTACGCGCAGGCCACCGTCAAGCCGATCTGCGATCGCGCAGGCGTGACGCACGGTGCGCTGTTCGGCCGCTTCGCCACCCGGCTCGATCTGATCGTCGCGGCGGCCGCCGAGGTTTCCCGGCGGCAACTGGAACGCTTCCTGGACAACATCGCCCGCCTGCCCGACATCGACGATCCGGCGGTCATCATGCCGCTGCTGCGGCAAAGCGCCCGCGCGCCGATCAATGCGGTCTGGAACGAATTGCTCGTCGCCGCACGCACCGACGATCAGTTGCGCGAGCGCCTCGCACCGGTCACGGCGGAATACGGCAGGGAGATACTCGCGGTGGCCGAAAAGGTGCCCGCGATGCAGAAGATTCCGCAAGAGCTGCGCAGCGGGGTGCTCTGGGTCCTCATCGCCCAGTGCGACGGGGACGCACTGACCCGGCTCCCCTTCCCGTCCGAGGACATGGATCGCCGGACCATGGACGTGTTCGTCACCATGCTCCAGCTGTACGTCGAATCCTTGGATCGACTGCCTTCCTGAATGTCGCTCGGCGAACCGGCGGTCGAATAATGCGCAACACCGTCGGTCACGAAGCCGATTGGGTACCGACGCCACCCCATACCGCCCGCGAGCCGGACTCGCCGATGCGATACACCTGCACCGATGCGGCTACGCTCGCGGCGATGGCGACCACCGCTACCGCGCCGATGATCAGCCGCGATACGGCGTGTCCGCGGATCAGACGCACGTGCACCGTCGCCACGAGAACTGCCGCAATCAAGAGCGGGATGGCGAAGTAGAGGAAGGTGTCGCCCAGCTGAGTGTGGTTCTCCAGGTGGGGATTTGCGCCGACATACTGCTCGAGCCATTCGCCGGCCTCGGTCGTGATCGGAGTCAGGATCACCACGACGACGGCAAGGAAGACCGCTGGCCACACGAGCCGTTGGCGAACCGACGGCCACAGCGCCGACAGGGTCACCGAGATCGCGGTCAACGGGACCACCACGACGATGACGTGGACGAGAAGGACGTGCACCGGAAGGCCGTTGAGGGTCGACATCGGCAAACTTTCATCCGCGAAGGCCTGCTGGTTGTGGCTTCGTCGCACTAATTGTGCGGCCGCTCGGCGTCTCCCGTGCGCCTGTTGGCCGAGCGCAGTTCGCTTATGACAGGTCGGCGTGTTCGTCGGCGTCGAAGCTCAACCAGATGTCGTGGTCGACTTGGCTTCCTGCGATCGTCACCTGGCCGGTCACCAGCGGGTACCCGCGGGCGACGACGGTGTACTCACCCTCGGGCAGGTCGGCGACGACGTAGCGGCCGTCCTCGTCGGTGTGGGTGGAACCGACGGCCGTGCCGGACCAGTCGAGCACGGTGACCCTGGCGTCGCGCACCGCTCTGCCTTCGGCGCGCACCGTTCCCCACAGCATCGCCATCGGGGCCAGCTCGATGTCGAAACGCAACCGGCCGCTGGCAGGCACGCTCAATGTCATTGCGGCAGGCCGCATCCGCGCGGCGACCGTCACGCACGTGTAGGTTCCCGCCATCACGCCCCGGCAGGCGTAGGTGCCGTCGGTCGCCGTGACCGCAGCGCCGACCACCTCGCCGCTCAGATCGGTCACGGTGACGGTGGCGTCGGCGACCGGCTCATGCGCGGCCGTGCGCACCACACCCGTCAACTCGCCTGCTCCCTGCAGCGTGATGTCGACATGCGCGATGCCGTCCGAGGCGGTGACATTCACCGCGGCCGGTTGATGCCCGTTGGCCGAGACGATCAGGACGTAGCTGCCCGGCGCGGGCGGCTCGATGGAGTAGGTGCCGTCGGGGTCGCCTTTCGCGCGCGAAACTTGGTGTCCCCGTTGGTCTATCAGCGTCAGTGCCGCGTCAGACACCAAGTGTCCGTCGTCGCGGCGAATGCAGCCGCCGATCGCCATGCCGCTTGGCGAGGTGATTCCCTGCTCGGTCGACATGTCCGACAACCGTTGCTCCCCATTGGTGTTGGCATCCGCGTGGGAGACCTCAGCCGGATTGCGCACCGGCTCCTCCGCGGGAACGGCAGGCTCCCAGATCTGCTCGGTGAACCGTATCGACGCCGCCTCAGCCTGCGCCACATGCGCAGCGACGACCTGCGCGAGCTCGGCGCGATCGGACTCACGCAGACCGCGCAGCTTCGTGCCTTCGACATCGATGTCCGGCAGAATGCGGTTGAGCCACTTCGGAATCCACCATGCTCGCCGCCCCATGATCACCAGCAACGCCGGGACGAGCACCATGCGCACCACGAAGGCGTCGATGGCGACACCGCAGGCCAGTGCGAAGCCCATGGACTTGGCGGTGGCGTCGGATTCCAGCAAGAAGGAGCCGAACACCGAGACCATGATGATCGCCGCCGAGGTGACCACCCGGGCGCCGTGCTGATAGCCGGTGATCATGGCGAACCTCGGCGACCTGGAATGCACGTACTCCTCGCGCATTCGGGTCACCAGGAACACCTGATAGTCCATCGCGAGCCCGAATACCAAGCCGATCAACATGATCGGCAAGAAGCTCACGATCGGATGGGGATCGGCGATCAGGCCGAAGGCGCCTTCCTGGAAGATCAAGACGGTGGCGCCGAAGGTCGCCGCCATGGACAGCAGGAAGCCGAGTGCCGCGGTGAACGGGACCAGGATGGACCGGAACACCAGGATCAACAGCAGGAAGGCCGCACCGGCGACGATCGCCAGATAGGGGACGATCTTGCCGAGCAGCACCCGGTCCATATCGGCGTAGATGGCGGTGGTGCCGGTGATGCCGTACTCGATGCCATACCGTTGGGACAGTTCGCTTTCCGCGTCGCGGGCGTCGCGCACCAGATCCTTGGTGTCCTGGTTGTTCGGCCCCGACTTCGGCACACCGCTGAGCATTGCGCCGAGGCCGTTCGTGCTGAGCTGCGGCTTGGTGACGTAATCCATCTGTGGGAACGCGGCGAGCCGGTCCCGCAGCGCGGTGACCGCGGCCTCGCGCTCGCCTTGCGGCACCTGCTCCAGGTCGGCGACCACGGTCAGGATGCCGTTGCTGCCTTCGCCGAAACCCGCCGTCCTGATGTCGTAGGCCTGCCGGATCGTCGAACTGGTCGGGAAGCTGTCCTCACCGGGCAGTCCCAACTGCAGTTTGAGCGCGGGAGTGGCCAGTGCCGCCAGCGCGGCAACGGCGAATATCAGTGCTACCCAAGGTCTTTTGCTGATCTGGCGGGCAACCCGCATCCCGTTGGTGACGGAGGTGTCGTCTTCCGGGTCGTGCTTGGCGACCAGCGGCAGCTTCGGTTTGAAGAGGAAGCGGCCGAAAGCGCCGAGCACGGCGGGCATCAGGGTGATGGCGGTGAGGACGGCGAACAACGCAGCCACGGCGCCGCCGAGGCCCATGAAGGTCAGGAAGTTCACGCCGACGATGCTCAGCGCGGCCAGGGCGACGATGACAGTGAGACCGGCGAACACCACCGCGGATCCGGCGGTGCCGACCGAAATGCCCGCTGCCTCTTCGGGATTCCTGGCGACTTGCAGTTCGTGTTTGTAGCGGGAGACGATGAACAGCGCATAGTCGATGGACAGGGCGATACCGATCATCGACGCCAGGAACGTCGTGAAGCTCGGTACCTCGATGATCGAGGTGCTCAGCGAAATCACCAGCGTGGCGGCGCTCAGGCCGACGATGGCGGTGATGATCGGCACGAAGGCGGCCATGATGGCGCCGAACGCGATCACCATGACGACCAATGCCACACCCATGCCGATCATCTCGGCCCGGCCGCTCGGCTGCTCCTGCTGCTGCGCGATGGGTCCGCCGAGTTCGACGGTCAATCCTTGTGCGCGAGCGCGGTTGGCCACGTCGTAGGCGGCGTGCCGCTGTTCGTCGGTGACCTCCATCGGGCCGGAGACGTCGAACGGCACCGTGAGCACGGCGACGGTGGCTGGGGCGTCCTTGCTCAGCACATTGAGTGGGGCGCCAGAGCAGACTTCTCGGTCCGCTTTGGTCAGGCAACCCATCGACTCAGTCACGGCGACCGGGTTTTTCAGTGCCGCAGCGTCCTTTTCGGCGACGAGCCGGTGCTTGCCGTCGTCGACCGACAACGCCGTCAGGTCGGCGATCAGCATGTCGATGGCGGCGCTGTTGGCCTTGTCGGTCAGCTTCGTTCCCTCGGGCGCCTTGATGACATAGGCGCCGCTCACGGCTTCGATGCTGAACCGACTCGACATACCGGGAAACTGCTTGTCCAGGATGTCGGTGGCGCGCTCCGACGGCAGCGACGGCATGCTGAACTCGTCGCTCATCGGCTTACTCAGCGCGCTGCCCCCGACACCGAGCAGCGCGAGGAACACGACCCACAGCGGCAGAACGATCCACTTGCGGCGGAAGGCGAATTTGCCCCACCGGTAGAGGAATACGGACACGACGGAGTTCTCCTAGAGGTAACCGGTTGTGCTGAGTCCAGGGCCCGTATACAGCACCTTCGCGGCCCGCTACGCGTGCGAACACTCCCCCGGCTCCCGCCACCCACGGGTCAATCAACGAACAGTGGGAAACGGAGGAGAAACCTCAAGTTTCGAGAGCATACCGCACGCCCGGTCGGCACCGCCGTCGGCCCGAATGTTGCCGGCGCTCCGATGTCGTGAAAGGTGCTGATCTACATACCGAGCGGAGTCCTGCGGCGCGGCAACGGAACCGTACGCGATGCCTTGATCGCTCGCTCTGCAGGTTTCCAGCGACGGCCAGCGGAGTGTGAGGTCAGCGGCGGCGCACGGTGCGCAGACCACATGCCTGCCCTACGCTCGCACCCTCCAGCACGAACTGGAGAACGATCACCACGAACCCGAACATCCACCGCCCCAACGTCTGCCAGAACCGCGGCCGCCCGCCGTCCTTCCAGCGCAACACCCGCATCCCGAACAACAGCTTGCCCAGACTGACACGAAACACCAGAGTGCCGAACACATGGTTGACGAACGACACGGCCAGCACACAGAGAATGAACGCAGGCAGAAACTCCGCCACCCCACCAGTCACATGAAACACGCGTTGCGACAACGCCAAACCACCGACCAACGCCACGAACCCATCAACAAGCGCCGCCAACGCCAGCCGATTGTCCCCCGCCACCTCCGACACCACCCCATGCCTCGGATGCGGTCCCCCACCAATCCCCGAACCCGTTCCGGCATGACCCATCCGCGGTGCACTCACGCCCCACATTGTGCCGACCACCCCCACACCTTCCCAGCACCGACAATTGGGGGCTCGCAACGTTCACCCGTCGTCCACACCGGAGTTGGTCGGTTGATCACTGGGAAATGGTGGCGGCATCGCCCGAGAAGCCCCCCGCCGTGAGTTCCCACTCTGTACGAAGCCACCCTTCTGATCCCATATATCGGGATGGCAGGGCGGTTTTCGTGCCGAGGGGGCAATGGTGGCGGGGGCCTCTTGGGCGATGCCGCCACCAGTGCCTCCTGATCAGCCGACCAGCTCTTGCCGAGGAAAGGGGGAGTTCATGATTCCTGGATGGGGTCGGGGAGTTTCCAGCGGTCGGGGCGTGGGCGGAGGTAGAGGAGGTAGTAGGCGCAGCCGAGGAGCATGGCGACGACCGCGACGACCATTTGCTGCCAGGAGGCGTCGATGACGCTGTATCCCGCGTAGCCCATGGCGGCGACGACGATGATCGGCGGCAGTGGCCACAGTGGCATTCGGTAGCCGCCGGAACTTGGCCGGCCGCGCACTCGGAACGCGGCAAGCGCAACGAACAGGTACACCAGGACGAGGCCCGCGCCGGTTGCGGTGATCAGCCAGGACAGTGGCAGCGCGGCCGCCGCGACGGTGGCCAGTGCGCCGACAACGACGGTGGCGACCGCCGGTGTGTGCCAGCGCGGGTGCACGCTGGCGAGTGCCCGATCGATCGGGTCCGGCCAGCTTCGGTCGCGGGCCGAGGCGAACAGCAGCCGGGAGATCTGCAGGATGATGGCGATCACCGCGTTGACGATCGCGATCGCGATGCCGACGCTCACCAACGTGTTCACCGTGGCTCCGCCGCGCGCGGTCAGGAAGTAGTTCATCGGCGCCGGGCTGCTCAGCAGGTCGGTCATGGACGGCGCCCCGAGGACCACCGCGGCCAGCGGCACGATTTCGATGGCGACGGTGGCGGCCAGGCAGACCATGATCACGCGCCCGATGGTGCGTGTCGCGTTCTTCGTCTCCTCCGCGTAGTAGACCGCGGCGCCGTAACCGTTGTAGCCGAACAGTGCGACCGGGATGAGGGCGGCCAACGCTCCCGCGCCGACCGGGACCAGGCCACCGTCGCCGATCGTGGTCGCGTGCAACCATTCCGAGGGTCCGCGTTCGATCGTGCCGAAGCCGAGGAACGCAAGCGCCGCGATCGCCGCGATCTCGATGCACAGGAAAACTCCGGTGACCCAGGCGTTGGCCTTGATGTTGAGCAGCGCGATGGCGGTCGTCACCACAATGACGCCGACGCCGACCCATTTTCCCCCGAGCTGCGGTATCGCGACGCCGAGGTAGTCGCCAGTGCCGAGGGCGATGACCGAGATGATCAGCACGCCGTTCACCAAAGTCAGTGCGAACAAGGCAAACCCGACGGGTCTACCGAGTAGCCTTGCGGCCCAGGTGTATTCACCGCCGGTAATCGGAAAGGTCGCCGAGAGTTCGGCGTAACACAGCCCGATGAACACCGACGCCACCGCCGCGATGGCCAGTGTCAGCACCGACGCGCCACCCGCTGCCAGCAGGATCGCCGGAATGATGATGAACACGCTCGACGCGGGCGTCACCGCCGACAGCGTGATCAGAATGTTCTCGCCCATGCCCAGCGCGCGCGAGAGCTGCTGACGGTATCGGGGCTGTTGGTTGTCGTCGTCGGCAGTCTGGCCGGTGGTCTGGGTAGCCATGGCCGGTCCTTTCTTTGATGTACAGTCAAAGAATGGACTAAAGCCGCTGTCAAGGATCGATTTTTGACGTTACGAATAATTAATTCGTCATCAACATGAGGCAACGGGAGGTGCCGGATGGCACGCAGGAAGGATCAGGAGCGAGCTCGCCGGGAGATTCTCGACGCGGCGCTGACGGCGGTGTCCGACCGTGGTGTCGGCAAGCTCAAGATCCGTGAGGTCGCCGAAGTCGCCGGGGTATCGCCCGCGACCGTGCACTACTACTTCGACGATCTCGACAACCTGCTGCGCGAGGTCCACCGCGAAGCCAGCGACCGGTTCTTCGGCGATCGGCTTGCCATGGTCGCCACGATCACCGACGCCCGCGCGAAGATCGGTGCGTTGATCTGGGCGGGGTTGCCTGCTTCGGATACCGACGCCCTCGTCGTCGCGCTGTATCGACTTGCCGCCTATCGCAGCGTCGCCGCTGAGCACGGCGATCTGATCACCGCGCTGTTCGAGAAGCAAGTGGCGGTGTATATGGGTGCGCTGGAAGTGGGAATCGCGCAGGAACACTTCACGATCGATGCACCGATCCTCGATGTTGCCGCGAATCTGGTTGCGCTGGAAGACGCCTACGGCTTGCACATCATCAGCGGCAATCGATCGATTACGAAAACCCGTGCCGCGGAAATGATCTGTACCTACGCCCGGACCGCGACCCACTGCCTCGATATCACGACGCCCGAAGGATGAACAGATGAGTGGAGCATCGCGCAGTGATTCGGTGAGCGGTGGGCGAGTGACGGGTGGGCCCGAGCACCAATCGTTTTCCCCGGATGGACGTCCGCGAGCGCGGGCCCTCGGCATCGCGCCGAGCGGGACACCGGGACCGTGGAACGCCATCACCGATGTGGCCGGCATCGAGGTCGGGTATCGAACCCTGATCGAAGGCGACGGGCCCTTGCAGGTGGGCGCAGGCCCGGTGCGCACCGGCGTGACCGCGATCCTGCCGCGCGGTCGCTCCGGCGTCGGCCGCCCGTGCGCAGCGGGCCGCTACTCGCTCAACGGAAACGGCGAAATGACCGGCACCGCATGGATCGACGAGGTCGGCCAGCTGTCGATGCCCGTCACGATCTCCAACACGCACGCCATCGGCGCCTGCCACACCGGCGCGATCGAGTGGATCAACAAAACCCATCCGGCGCTGGCTCGGGAATGGCTGCTCCCGGTCTGCGCCGAAACCTGGGACGGTTACCTCAACGACATCAACGGCGGCCATGTCACGCCGGAAATCGTTGTCGCCGCGTTGGATTCGGCCCGAAGCGGTCCGCTGGAGGAGGGGTCGGTCGGTGGCGGCACCGGAATGAACTGCTACGCATGCAAAGGCGGCAGCGGAACCGCCTCCCGACTGGTCGGGTTCGGCCCGCACACCTACACCGTCGGCGTGTTCCTCCAGGCGAACTTCGGCTCCCGACACGAGCTGACGATCCGCGGCCACCGCATCGGCGATCAACTCGACCTCGACAACCCGATGGAATCAACCGATTGGGGCACCCCGCCCGACCGAATGCCCGCCGCGCCGGGCGGTTCGGGTTCGGTCATCGTCGTCGTCGCGACCGACGCCCCGCTGGATCCATTGCAATGCAAGGCCATGGCCCGCCGCGTCCCGTTCGGCCTGGCCCGCACCGGCACCACCGGCAGCCTCTTCTCCGGCGACCTGTTCCTCGCTTTCTCCACCGCCACAGACCGCCCCTCCGACACCGCTTTCCCGATCGGCCACCCCACTCCCGCCGACCTCGTCACCACCACCCGCCTACCGTGGAACCGAATGGACCCGATGTACACCGCGGTCGTCGAGGCCGTCGAAGAATCCGTCCTCAACGCCCTCATCGTGAACACCTCGATGACCGGCCGCGACGGCCACCACTCACCCGCCCTCCCACACAACCAACTGAAAGCCCTGCTAGCGACCGAACCTCGCTAACTGGCATAGAGGGTTATGGTGACGCTTCCGCAGTCGGCGATCGGATCTGATCCAGGAATCATGAACTCCCCCTTTCCTCGGCAAGAGCTGGTCGGCTGATCAGGAGGCACTGGTGGCGGCATCGCCCAAGAGGCCCCCGCCGCCATTGCCCCCTCGGCACGAAACCGCCCTGCCATCCCGATATATGGGATCAGAAGGGTGGCTTCGTACAGAGTGGGAACTCACGGCGGGGGTTTCTCGCGGCGACACCATTTCCCAGTGATCAACCGACCAAGTCCGGC
Source organism: Nocardia sp. NPDC049149 (assembly GCF_043197455.1). Taxonomy (NCBI): domain Bacteria; kingdom Bacillati; phylum Actinomycetota; class Actinomycetes; order Mycobacteriales; family Nocardiaceae; genus Nocardia; species Nocardia sp. NPDC049149. Next base: position 124,979 of record NZ_JBICTD010000004.1, on the reverse strand, counting down.
ATGGGCCTGGCCGGTAGCTGATTCGGTACGGCGAGCGTGCGAAGCGGGTGAGGTAGGTCACAAGTTGGGGGTGTCGAGAAGGGTCGAGTGGCTCCGTCTCTGGGGTAGAGCGGCTACACGGTCGCCTTACAAACGAGAGGGAGCATCATGCGCAAGCTTGTAGTTCAGCAGTGGGTTACCGTGGACAACTTTGCCGCGGAGGAGGATGGCGGGCTCAGTTTTGTTTCGGGGGAGCCGTTTTCGGAGACCGACACCAGTGCGTTCAAGGCGAACATGATGGGGATGATCGACTCGGTCGACACGATGATTCTCGGGGCCAATACCTACGCCCAGACGAAGGACTACTGGCCGCATGCCGAGGAGCAGGGTGAGTACGGGAAGAAGCTGAACAACCTCGGCAAGTTCGTTGCCTCGTCGACGCTGGATGATGCGCCGTGGGGTGAGTTCGACGCAGCGACCGTGACGCGCGATCCAGCCGCCACCATCCGGGAGCTCAAAGAGCAAGACGGTAAAGACATTTGGTTGTGGGGCAGCTTGACACTGATGCGTTCGTTGTTGGATGCCGGGCTCGTCGACGAAGTTCGGATGCTGGTGTGCCCAGTGGCGCGCGGCAAGGGGCGGCCGGTTTTCGAGGATCCGCGAGATCTGAAGTTGGTCGAGGCCAACGGGTTCGACAACGGCGTAGCACTTCTCCGCTACGAGATCGCGCGACCGAGCTGAAGGTCGACCTTTACCGCTGCGCGACGAGAATTTCGGCTGCTGTGCCGATCAGTGGACCAGGATGTCGCGCCGCCGCAGCAGCGGCGCGCATCATGAATTCACAAGCTCTAGTTCGTAATTCAGTACGCAGCGAGGAGTGAACAAAGAATGTTGACGAGAACACGCACCATCACGGCGGCAACCGGAGTGCTGGCTATGATCACCGCCGGGGTGTTGTTGGCGCCCAACGCCGCAGCCACCGCGATCACGACCGTCAAAGTGACCGCAGGAACCGTCGCAGTCGGCTGCCCCGTCACCCTGACTTCACATTCCGACCCGGCCCCCACCACCGGATGGTCAACGTACTTCTACGACAACGAAACCCTCATCGGCATCGGCCCCGCCCACGGTCCAGGCGGAACCCGAACCGTCACCTGGACCCCGGCCGCGACAGGCACCCACGAAATCAAGGCCATCGCCTGGATGAGCCGCATCGACGGCGGAAAATCAATCGGCACAACAACTGTGCACGTAACGACGGCCCCGTGTGACAGGTCCTGACAAATAGTATGACCTAGCCGCCGACGTCGAAGCGACGTCGCCCGGGCGGAACTTCCTGCGCTGCAGTCTATTTTGCTAGTTCCGCCATGACTTTCGCGTGGATATCGGCGACTTCGGCGGCCGTGATGCCGCTCGGTTGGAAGCGTTGCTTCAGGTGCTCGATGCTCTCCCCCGCATAGTTGGGGTTGTCCTTGGCCACCTTTTCGATGTAGGCGCGCATGGGAGGGACATGCTCGTCCGGGATCTTGATGATGCCGTTCCTGGTGATCTCGGCGGTGATTGCTTCCGCGGAAGCATCGGCGGGCAGGTTCGCGGGCCAAGCGCCCGACTGCTGGACGGCGGCACGGTTCTTGGCGATGAGTTCGCCTGCCTTCTGTGTCTTCACCTGGGCGACGCCCGGCTCACCGCCGTACCGAAGGACGTCCAAGTCCTTGACGTACGCCTTCATTCCCGCTTCAGTGAGCTCTTTCCCGACGTCGTGCGACTTCACCGATACGGCGCCTTCGCGCGTGAGGTAGTCGATGGCGGGGAAGTTCCGGGCGTTCCCAGTCAACGGGTTGACGTCGAACACGGGCTTACTGACCGCCTCTACGGCCATCGCGGCTGCCTCGACACCTTCGCCGGAGCCCTTGTGCGGGGCCCCGATAATCGCCTGGCGGGCGGCCTCACGAGCGACCGATGAACTTTGCGGAACCGGCGGATTCGGCGCGGGTGTGGGCTCGGCCGGCTTGGGCGCGGGCTCGGCGGGCTTGGGCGCTGGTGTTGGCTCGACCGGCTTAGGTGCTGGTGCTGGCTCAACCGACTTCGGCGCAGGTGCGGGCTCAACCATTTTCGGTGCGGGCTCGGGTGCCTTCGGTGCGGCCCCCGCCTCCGGCACCTTCGGCGCGTGCGATTCCGCGGCGGCCTTCCCAGCGCTCTCGGCCTTCTTCAAACCCTTCGCTTCGGCGAGCGCTTTGAGCACCCGGGAACCTTCGACGATCTTTGCGACGCGAGCCCCGAGTTCGGTCGCGCTGAGCGCCCGCGCGGCAGCCGACACCTCTTCTACACCGATGAACAGCAGGGCGATCTCCGCGACCAGATAGCCGACGGCCTCGCCGATCGCGAAGCCTTGGTCATACGGAGACGCCTTGGCCAACGTCGTCAGGCGTCCGCTCAAATACTCGCCCGCTGCTTTCCCTAATGGTTCCGCCCCGGCCAGCGTGCGCAGTGCGAGGTCCGCGAGTTGCTGCGCGGTTTGCTTCGTTTCGATGAGCAATCCGACGGGATCGAGTTTGTACTTCACGAACAGCTTGGCAGCCTGCCAGCCGAGCAATGCCAGCCCCTTCACCTGGCCCCACAGGTCCCCCAAAACTCCCGCCGGGACCCCGACACCGAAGCCGATGCCGAACTTGACGTCGCTACTGTTGTTCATCGCGGCGGTGATCGCCGCGGCCGCTGCCGCATCCACCGCCGCAGACTCGAAACCCTTGCGGAACCGTGTATTCCAGGTGAGAAATTGGAATGTCGGGTCGGATTCCATGTAGTCCTGTGCGCGCTGCTGCGCCAGGGTAGGCGGACCGAAGGCCTTGTCTTCGTCTTGGCACGCTATTCGCACCGGGCTCTGTCCAGTAACTCGGATTGCGCCTGCGCTCGCCCAACTGTCGGCTGCGCGGTCGGCGTCGTGTTCCATCGCGGACGGGTCGCCACCGGATCGGGTAGGCCCCTGCTGGACAACATGGGCAAGCTCGTGGACGAGCAGATGGTCGCCCGCCGGAGTACCGGGCTGGAAGGCCCCGTCGCGGAAGACGAGATCGTTGCCGACGGCATAAGCGCGAGCGCGCTGGGAGCGGGCAGAGGTGTCCGCCGCGGGGCCGGTGTGCGTGCGTACCGCGCTGAAGTCCTGACCGAAACTTGCTTCCATCCGGGTACGGACGGTGGGGTCGAGCGGCGCGCCTGCGGCCGGGACCGCCGTGACGTCGACACCGAAACCTGTTGTGTTCGTGTCCTGTTCGTCTCCGCGCACGGATTCGCGCGGTGCAGGCGGTTGCCGCAGCACTCGGGCTTCCGTGCTGTGTCGAGTGGCGGGTGTACTCATGACAGGACCTATCGGATTTCAGCTGACGACAAGCATCAGTTCGTGTCGAATCGAGCGGCCGTGCCGGATCATGGCCGACACACCTCGGCCGCGACCTCCGGGGGTTGGCCTGCGCCGACGAGCCGCTCTCGAATCTTCTCGATCTCGGCGCGCTGGGACTCTTCGGAGAGAACAAAGTAGTTGGGAATCATGCTGGGGAGCAGCTCGCGTGCCTGTTGGTAGCCCGCACTCGATCGGTTCGCCTCGAGAATATGGATGATCTGGCGGACCGGATCGAGCAGCTTGTGCTCCCGGGCATAGGCAGCAGCCTTGTTCAGCGTCCTCATGATGTCGATCAGCGTCGCGCCGTAGCTGGCTTGGTTCGCCTTCTCCGTGCCTCCGCCGTAGCCGCCGCCTGTCACCGCCTTGGCGAATGCCTCCGGGTCTGCGGTGTTCGCCCACGCCTTCGAGTAGTTCTTCGCCAGCAGTGTCTTACTGTGGCCTGCGATCGCGTCGGCGACACTGTCGTGGCGCCGGAACGGCAGTTTCACCATGTAGCGGTCAGCACCTGGCACCGGCTCCTTTTCTTCGAATTTCTCGTAATTGCGGTATCTTTGGCGCACCTTTTCGCGATCTACGACGAACTCCGGCGTCCACTGCCACCGAATCGTCTCGGGAGGCGCGTCCGGGTCGGCCTTGACACCGAAGAAGCTCGCCTGGGGTCCGGGTTTCCAACCACTTTCCAGGACCATTTGGCCGAGGGTGAGGAGAGCGGGCACGCCGGTCTTGGCTTGGTCTGCAAGGGCCAGCTCGGAGTACTTCACGTAGAAATCAACCGCCGCACGATCATTGGTGAAACGTTTGTTGTCCGCCGGGGCGAGCGTCACTCCGGAACCGGGCTCGGGAGCTTGCGCCGGCGTCTGGGGTGCGGCCGAAGTGGTTGGCTCGTCTTCGTCCAAGCAGGCGACTCGCACGGGGCTTTGCCCAGTGACGCGGACGGCGCCTGTTCCCGCCCACTGGTCGGCGGCGCGGTGGGCGTCGTGTTCCATTGCCGAGACCGGTGTTTCGGTGTCGGGTCTGGCACGGCTTTGCTGGACGACGTGGGCGAGTTCGTGGGCGAGGAGATGGTCACCCGCGGAAGTGCCGGGACGATAGGCACCGTCGCGGAAGACCAGATCGGTGCCCACGGTGTACGCGCGGGCGCGCATGGTGCGCGCGGAGGTGTCGGCGGCGGGGCCGACGTGGGCGCGCACGGCACTGAAGTCGTGCCCGAAACGAGCTTCCATCCGGGTGCGCGTTGCGGCGTCCAGTGGTGTGCCGTTGACGGGAACAGCGGTGACGTCGATGCCGAAATCCGTGGCATTCGAGCCGTGTTCGGGCTCGAACTCGGATTCGTTTCGTGCCACCGCGTGCCGGAGGGCGCGAGTCTCCGCGAGGTGCTGGTGAGCGGGACGGAGCATGACAGGACCTGGTGGCTAGGTGGCGTCGGGGCAGTGGGCGGCTTGATCGAACACGTGCTGCAGGTCCTCGTCGCCCCCTTCGCCGCTTCCGACAAAGGCCAACGGTGCATAGTGGTGCTCGACCCCGTGTGGCGGCACGAAAGACGCGGTGACGCCGTCGGCGGCGCGCGGCCAGATGATGTCACCGGTGACCACGCGAGCGGGGATGGTCCAGTAGTCGCCGACCCGGTAGGTATGGGCGCCAACGGGATCGGCAGTGAGGAACTGGATTTCGATACCGTTCTCCAGCGGGATCCAGCCGTTGTCACCGATCGCTTCGACGACCTCTACCGCGCCATGAACCAGCGGCGCGGCCTTGCGCTCGCGCTGGTCCCAGCGGCGCACCTTCGCGTGCGGGCGGCTGGCCGGGTCCGTCTCGATTTCACCGGTCTTGCTGTTGAGGTCGAAGATGAGCAGGTTGCCGTCGACGCCGGTGAGCTTGACCCTTGTGCCCGCGATTCCCGCGTATTCGAGGGTGTCCCAAGTCAATTCGACCCAGTCGCCGGCGGCGAAGCCACGTTTGACATCTTTGATCCCGGCCACGTGCAGCCGGTTGCCGATGGTTCCGGTCCAGGCCGCGGCGACCGATCCGTTCTCCCGCGACCACACGAACGAGGTCACCGAATCCTTGACGGCTTCGTCAGCGACCGAGGCGATTTCGACACGGTAGAGCTGGTTCTCCACGCCACGATAACGGGCATCGGGCGAGGCAAGGCACGGGTCGTCGTCGGTCGGCGGAGGTCCGGTCCGCGCCCGCAGCATCGGCGGATTGCCGCGCAGTCCGGCGCGCCACTCCGCGAGCGGGAATTCCCCACACTGCGGTTTGTCGCCGGAGTATTCGGCGACACGGAGCTGCCAGATGATCTGGCGGCGCGAGGTCGTGTCGGGCCCACCGAGTGCGACCTCGCGGATGCGATCGTCCTCGAGCGTGCTGACGTGCCGCTCCCACACATCCAGATACACCACGTACGGCGGCTTGGGCAGCTGCGGCGGCGTCGCCGCGATCGGGTAGGGCTGGGCCGACCAGCGCACCTTGTCGAGTTCGGGCGGCAGTTCCACGCGGATGCCGTCGACATAGTAGACACCAGCCTTGAATTCGAGATCGGTGCGCCCGTTACTGATCTGGTGTGGCACAAACCCGAGGTTCTTCTTGGGACCGCCGTGCGGTCCGATGAGGTCGGCGGCCATGGTGCGCTGGGCACCGATGAGGGTGGCCATGGCGGTATTCCAGTCCGATTCCACCAGCACCCGCCCCTGTTGCAGCAGGACGAGACTGTAGTCGGCCGGGTCCGGCGTCAGCCGGGAAAAGTCTCCACGCATCGGAATCTCCTAGTTCGCGATCAGGACGGCAATGTCGGTGTGGGCTGGACTGAACTGTTCGAGCCGAGCCGTCAGGTTGGCCAGCCGTTGCGGCTGGTAGAGGTCGTGCAGGACGCCCATCTCGGATTCGTCGTCGGCCCCGCGCACGATCTCGGGCGCGCAGTCGGTACGCAACTGGACGTAGCCGGGCGTGCCGTAGCGCAGGCTGGTGAACAGCGGACGCACCCGATCTCGTTCGGGGGCAAGCAGTTCGGCCTGCTGTTCCGGCGTGAGATCGGACCAGCCTGGCAGGTCGCGCACGACGGCGTCGACCAGATCGGGTTGGCAGCGGTGCCTGCGCGGCGTCCGCGAACCCGGCGGCACGTAGCTGTAGCGGAGGCAGCCGATCTGCCTGCGCGCCACCCGAACACAGCCGAGGAACAGGGTGTTCTGGCCGATCGGGATGGCATGGGTGCCAACGGTTCCGATCACCGTGCAGTCGGTGAACGAGACCGCGGCGTGCGCCAACGGCCAGTTGGGCGCGCCGACGGCTTCGCGCTCGGGATCGGTGGCGTCGACGACGCTGTCGGCGATCTCGATGACGGTGGGGTCGGCGGTGACCTCGTCCGCGTAGACCTGGATGGAGCCGATGATGCTGCGCAGCACCGAGATCCGTCCGTCGCACAGATAGATCTCCAGGCTCGGCTCGGCGGGGCGCCGCGGGCTGCAGTCCCCCGCCAATCCCCATCCAGGCACCAACGTGCAGTCCCGGATTTCCACCCGCTGCAGCGGACCTTCCACATGCATCGGACGTCCGGCGACCAGGATCCCGTCGAGGGTGAAACATCCACCCGGGCGGCACTTTTCGCCGCGCTCGGTGAACACGGTCAGCGCGTCGGGAGCGTTGCGCTGCTTGTCGAGCAGGTAGATCACCGGACGCGTGCGGTCGGCGGCGCGAATGGTGAGGCTTTCGCCCTTCCGCAATTCGATGGTGAGTTGCTCGACATACACATCGCTGTCCCGGATTTCGATCACCGCGACCGGCCGCTCGTCCCGCACGTCGTCCCAGGCGTGCAGGGCGTCTTCGATGCTGTCGAGCACACCGGGGCCGTGCTTCTTGGCGACGGCCTGATAGAAGACCTTCGGAGCGACCGAAGACTGCTCGGACTCCCCCGCCGCGGACTCCTCCGGCTCTTCCTGCGCGATCGCGGGCAGGCGGCGCGGGTACTCCCCGCCGCCGATGTCGGAGCTGAAACCGTAGTGGTAGCGCACCCATACCCCGTGCGGCGGCTGGCCGGGCGGGAACGCCAGCCGCCCCAGTTCGGGATCAATGGCCACTTTGCCCCTGGGGGTGCGATACGCCCAGTCGGTGAGATCGGCGACGATGAAATCCTCGACGGGCACCGTCTTGCGCCGCACCCGACCGCGCGACCGCTCCCCGACCTCGACCCGGAAACTGCGCCCGGCACCGTAGTATTCGCGGAACCGGCGGGCCAGCATGTGCCGCCGGATCGGGATCGGCAGCCCGAGCTCCCCACCGGTCTTCGAGTCCGGCTTGGTGAACAACGGCGCGTCGTTGCCGAGCACGCTGAAGGTGAAGCAGCTCGGCCCGACCTCCTCGATACACGCCGCGGGCGCATCGGTGATCGGATAGGCGCGCAACCGCCACACGAACAGCCCGACCTCGGGAATGTTGTAGAACCCTTGTCCGCGGGTGGAATTGATCCGCCGAACGTCCACGGTGTGCGCAAGTGTGTCGAAGGGGCCGCCCAGGCGCAGCAGTCGCTCGATCTCGTGCAGATCGGCCACCGCGCCCCGATCGCGGTGCAGATTGTTCAGGTTCTGGAAGACCGCAAGCAGCCGATAGAACTCGACCGCTTTGGCAGGCCATCCCGCCACATCGGCGGCGAGTTCCTCGAGCAGTGCCAGGGTCCCTTTGCGGCGGTGGGCGCGCACGCTGTCGGCCACCTCGCGGCGCGGGATCAGCGCCCGCACCTGTTCGGGCGCGGCCTGGGCGAGTTCGCCTGCGGCACTACCGGGCCGATAGCCGACGAGGTCGCCGAGATACGGCACGACCCAGTCGGCGGCGGTCTCGATGAACCAGTTGTCGTACAGGCCGTCCAGATCGTCCTCGACGTGGACGACCTGTTCGCTGATGACCCGCAACAGATCTCGCAGCGGGTACCCCTCCGCTTCGTCGCGGGCCCGATAGATCGCGGGCACCAGCCGATACAGCTGGTCCCATCGCTCGGCAGGCAGGGTCATAACGCCTCCAGGATCAAGGTGTCGGGGGCCGTTGGGCTCAGGATCAACAGTTCGGCGGGCCGGATCACACCCAGTCCCCGCCTGGCGTGCGGCTCGAATTCGGCAGGCGCGGCAGGCACCACCGGCTGCAGGGTGAGTCCTGCGGTCGGATCGGCAGTGATCAATTCGGTCTCGCCGATCGAATCCAGAATGCTCAGATCCGCGTAGACGACGCCGGGCACCGCATGGATGGCCGCCAGCACCGCCGATTGGGTGATGGGACTGGCGATATCGCGCTTGCCCGGTCCGAACTCGGCAAGCAGCCCGGCCCGGATCACCGGTTCGACCTCGGCCCATACTCGATCCGGATCGATGCGCACCTTCGCCGAAACGGCCAGGGCGCGCAGGGTGCGAATGGCGACCTGCACCTCTTGATCGGGATCGCCGAGTTCCTGGAGCGCCCGCCGCAGATTGGCGGTGAGCGCCGAGGTCGGCGCGATCGGCGCGTCATCGATGCCCGCAACGGTGACGTGCACGACCAGCCGCCGCCCATCGGACAGTTCACGCGCGGCGGCGGTGCCGATGCCCGCGAAGGCGGTGGCGAAATCGGCGTAGTCCGAGACCGAGACGAGCCGATCGAGCGCCTGCACGCTGACCGCCGCATTGCGGCGGACGGTCTCGCGGCCGTCCCGGTTCGCGCCGCCGGTGGCGGGCAGCGGATTGGTGACCGCGGTGACGCCGAGCGGCTGATCCAACGGAGTGGCAATCGATCCCGCCACCGCATTGCCGGAAAGGCCGATGCCGCTGCGATATCGGGCCCGGATGTTCTCGACGCCGCTGGACGGGCGAGCCGCACCGAAGACGACCGCGCTGTTGCCGTCGTCGTCGGTGTCGATGACATAACCGCGGTCGTTGCGGCCGATATCGAGCAGGCTGTCGGCTTCGTGCCAGCGCACCGAGTCAACGAACACCTCGAGTGCCGCACTCGCACCCGCGCTGGTCGGCGCGGGCAGGTAGGTCAGCGGCGGTTGCTTGAGTGGGTAGCGCGCGAATTCCTTGGTGGGATCACCGGATCCGAGCACCTCGCCACGGGTCTCGCCGTGCGTTGCCGGCGCGACGTTGCCGTAGATGGTCACACTCGAGCGCCGGTAGGTGAAGGCCAGCGGTTCCGCCAATCGGACGAAGGTGTGCACGGTATCGCCGGGCAGCTCGACGACCTCGCAGTGCGGGCGGCCGTCGAGGCGGTCACCGCTGGAGTCGCACACGATCTTTCGGGTGGAGTGGTGTTCGACCGCGGCGACCATGACCACTTCCCCACCGCGCACACCGGTCGGTCCGGCCTGAGACGTGTCGGGGTTCTGGCCCTCCCGGATGTCGGCGTCGGTGCGTTCCCCGGTAACGATCAGCCGGTGGCCCGGTGTCAGTTCGGGGAAGAGACCATCCAATTCCAGTGTGTCGCACGAAATATCGTCGTATATCACCGGCTGGGCGGCGGCCAGCAACTGCTCGCGCGGGCAGCCGACATCCTTGTCGTCCAGCGAGATACCGGCCAGCGTGAGAGTTTCCTCCTGGGCGAGCACCGTGGTCTCGTCGAGCACCTTGTGCAGGTCATCGGAGCCACCCTCCGGCCAGTCCTGGGCAAAGGTGAGTCTGCTTACCTTGGTGGACAAGCCGAGGATGTTGGCGGTCACCGTCTCGATGGCGATGACCTCGCGAGTCGCGACCTTGGGGCTCACCCACTGGTTGATCAGAACGATGGTGCTGCCGACGGTGACTGCCGGGTAAACGGCGTCGAGGTCCAGTGTCTTTCCGGGTTTGTACTTCGGCGGTTTGATCGTCGGATGGTTTTCCTCCACCGATGGCACCGGCGGATCTGCCGCAATGTGCACACCGCCGCCACCGCCACCTGTCGTCGGAGTGGGTTCGGACTTCAACGCTATGAGCTTCGGGTCGGTATATCCGATGATTCTGCCGCCGCTATAGATCGGGAACTTCGGCGCGGCGGCACCGAACAGCATGGCGCTCAGCCGCATCCGGCGGACCTTCGGCGGCGACGTGTTCGACGCGGTGCTGTTGGCCAGCGCGCTGTCGAGGGTGCCCGCGATCTCCGGAACCAGATCACCGAGCAGGGCGCTGACACCCGCTTTGTCCGCGCCGAGCAGATCACGCAGATCGCGCGGCAGATCGGCGGCGGCGCTTGGCGGCACCGATGGCGGTTTGCGCAATGCATCGACCAGGAGTTCGAGCCGGGTCGGGATGTGCCCGTTCATCTTTCGCGCAGCCACGTTATCGGCGGCCAATGCGCTGGCGTGGCGCCAGGATTTGGCGGCGGACGGAAGATTGCGGGTGGCGTAATCCAGCCACTTGACCTTGGCCGTGGTGAGATCGGCAGGGGCGTCGACGACTACGCCGGTCACCGCATAGATCGTCCGCGCGCCCCCGAAATCGATGGTGATCTTGTCGCCGTCCCGCAAGTCCGTCAACACACCTTTGAACACCAATTCCTCGGTGAATCGCAGTGTTTTCGGAATCAACAGTTGCGGCTCCCTGCGCCGCACCGCCAACGCGCTCAGATTCCCGTACCCCACAACGGCTTCGGCGGTCTCGAAGGTGGCGGGCAGCTGCCCGGGACCAGGGATCTGCTGTGCCTTGGCGCCCGCCGGGATCGGCACCCGCTGGTCCTTGTTGACCGTGAACGCCAGATACGCCGAGGCCGACAGTCCGGGACGGGGCCGGTAGCCGACGAGTTCGGCCAGCCGCCGCACCGAGTACTCCTCGGTGGCTGTGCGCAGAAAGCCTTCGTTGGCAATGCGTTCGGAGTAGAAGGTGAGCACATCGGCGACGGTCGCCCACCCGTCGAGCAGCGCCATCGACAGATCCGACGGCTCGCGGGTGGTGAGCGCGGCCAGCGCCGGCACCTCGGAGCTGCCGAGCCGCGCGCGCATACTCGCCAGGAATTGCGGATGGGTGCCGACCCGATAGGTCAAGGCAGGCAAGCCGGGCCGGTTGGCCACCGAAACCGGTGTCGCAACCGCGGTTCCAGTGCAGCAGTCGTCGCAGCCGCATCCGCTGCCGCCCCCGCAGGGTCGTGTGCCACAGTCGGTGTTCATCGTCCACCTCGCAGATCCAGTCGCAGGATGCCGTGTTCGGGCGCGGCGGGATCGTTGTCCAGGCGCGGGACCTCCATCGGCCCCATGCGCAGTACTCCGTTGTCGGGCAGGTCTTTCGCGTCCGCGGGCACCGTGGACTGGCCGTAGCGCCGCAGCCGGGTGACCTCGGCGTTGCCGACGCCCGCCACCGCGGCGGCCGCCGCGACCATGGTCGACGCGGCCACGCTCGCCCCGAACGTGACGGCGTCGGGGTGGAACATCCCGAGGGTGCCGTCGCTCAGTCGGCGACTTCCCAACCGCGCGTGCAGAATTCGCGCCACGTCCGCACGCCGGTAGCCTTCGGCGACGCAGATCCGCATGTCGATCTCCAGCCCGACGTTGATGGCGGGCGCCACGGCCACGTCGTGGCCGATCCGGCGATAGTGGTCGAGGCGGGCGGCAATGGCGGCGAGCAGATCCGGGCACGGGTCGAACGCGCCGAACGAATCCACGCCGACCCGCATCTCGTACCAGCTACCGGTCCACCGCTGTTCGGCGGCGGCGCGCTGCACCCGCGCCGGAAAATCACGCATGGTGAGCTCGGCGTAGTCGGCGGGGGTGATGGCGCGCTGCCGGTCGCGGTGCATGGCGCGCGGCGCGAACTTCTTCACCTCGACCACCGATTCCGGGGCGAGCCCGCCCACGGCGGGCAGCGGATTGTGTACGCGCACTTCGGCACCGCTGACGAGGTCGTCGCAGATGAGGTGCCGGATGCTGTCGGGCCCGACGTTGCCCACCGGCCCCGCCCCGACTCGATAGTCGGCCCGGAACCGCTCCGTCGCGGCGGGCGCCCGCCCGAGCGTGTCGTCACCGAAACGCAGGTGCACGATGGCCTCGTCGTCGGTCTCCACCACCAGGTGCCGGTCGCCGGGCCCGCTGTCGAGCAGATCGGGCCGCGGTTCCCACCGCGCTTTCACACCGTGATCGGTGCTGGTCAACCGCAGCTGGGCGAGCGCGGCTCGCGGAGCATCGACGGTGATCGCGGCGGCAGGCGCGTCCGGCGCGAACGGCATCCGATAGGACAGCGGGATGCCGGTGAGCGCGGGCCGGTACCGTCCTGGCCGCAGCACCGGCGGATCCGGGCAGCCGTCCTGGCACGGCTCGACGCGCGAGACGATCGGCACCTCGCCGAGCTCTTCGCAGGTCGTCCTGCCGTGGTCGACGAGGACGACGTTGCCGCGCACCACACTGACCGGATCGAGCACCGCACACTCCGGCGGCGGCCCGATCGCGGACAGGCACATCGCGAACGGCAGCGCATCGGCTGCGCCCCAGGCGATCTCGACGATCGCGGTGTCCGTCAGCGGATCGGTGTCGCGGCGCACCTCGGTGAGGCGCACCGCGTGCCGGTGCGTCAGGTCCGCGTCGGCGTCCAGTCCGGTGCCGGGCCCGAGGATCTCCTCGAACACCAGCACATCCCCCGCCGCCAAGCCCAGCGTGCTGTCCCCGCAGTCGTCGACGACATCGATCAGGGTGGCGCTGGTGGTTCCCGCAGGCAGGCAGCAGTCACCGTCGCCCCAGGTGTAGAAGTAGATGGTGGAGCGGTCTTTACGGATCGGCCGCGCCCACACCGGTTCGAACCACAGGTAGTCGGCCGACGAAATCCGCTCCAGTGCTTCCGGTTTCATTATCGGCGCGGCATCGGCGAGTAGCGCGGCGACGTCGGTGACGAATGCCTTCGGCGCGTCCAGGTCGTGCGACGTCTCGATCACCACCCACGCCCGAGCGCTGGCGCCCTCGTGCATGCGGTAGTCGACCAGTCGCGCGTGCCTGCGCACCGAGGTGCGTAGCCGCGCGGTCGTCAGATACGCCTCGGTCGCGATCGCGTCCTGCCGGTAGCTCAGCTGATCGCCAACGTAGGCAAGCACTTCGAGCAGCATCACGTACATGTCGGCCGCGCTGCGCTCGCGCCAGCCGGGGGCGAGCACCGCCATCCGGTCCAGGAGCAGCTCGGTGAAACTCTGGTAATCCTTTGCCAGATACCGAATATCGGGCTGCGCCCACGCCGGCGGCGGGCACGGGGCGGGCAGGCAGTCCAGCTCGGACGGGCAGTCGACCTTGAAATTGAACTCCAGCGCGTAGTAGCGCGGATCGAACCCGTGATGCCTTGTCGCAGTGGGATATCCGTACTCGTCGGCCTCCACGACCTCTAGCCGATAGCAGGAATGGTCACCGGGCCGATCCAGCTCCACGGTCAGGCAGTCGTCGCGTTCGGGGTCCTCGTTGGCGCAGATCGAGAAGCCGGTGACCCGAATCTCGGTGATCCGCCTGCCACCGACGACGCGCAGATTGCCGAGCTCGAGGTCATCGGGCGCCTTGTCCAGGAAGTACACCGTCAGCCGCCGCTGATCGGAAGAGACCTCCAGATAGTCGAGGCCGTTGAGGCACGGGTCGCGGCGGACCAGCGCGCGACGGCGTTCGTCTCGGCACCGCAACATGGTTTCGGTCATGGTGTGCTCCCCACCTGGAAGTCTTCGGTGCGCGTCTCGCCGAGTTCGCGCAACAGATAGTCGATGCGCACCTTCAAGGTGGCGCCCTCGCTGATCACCCGCAGCGTGCGCACCTCGATCACGTCGGCGAGCCAACGCGCCAGCGCGGTCTGCAGACTCAGCTCGACCGCGGCGGCGATCTCGGGACTGTTGGGTCCGAAGAGGTGACGTTCGAGCCCGGCGCCGAAATCGGGCCGGTTCACCCGCTCGCCGGGCAACGTCAACAGCAGTTGCTCGATCATCTGGTGCACATGCGCCGGATAGTCGGCGCTCGCGGTGCGCCCGCGATTGTCGAATCCGTACGGGTACGCGATATCCACGCGGTCGGTCATAACGCCACCACCTTGGTTTGTGCGGACAGCGGCAACATCGGCGTGCCCGAAGGCGCACAGACGGAGGTGCCGCCGAGAATGGCCAACGGCTGCCCGTTGGAGGTGACCCGAGTGGTGCCGGTGATCCACTGCCCCGTCACACACGGCCCGTTGGCCGCGATCGGTGGCGGCAGCGCGCACCCCGCGATCAGGTACGGCACCGGAAGCAGCGCGGTCGGCTGTGCCGAGACCGTCACCCTCGGGTTCACCGACGCAGGCGTCGCTGTGCCACCGTGGCTGCATTTGACCTGGGCGCCCAGGTGCAAGAGCGGCCCGGGCATCAGGTCACCACCAGTGCAGCCTGGTTGACCGCGACGGTCGGCCCGATCATGGTCAGGGTGGCGCCTTTGCCGTTGCTCAGGTAGATCCCCGAATCGTTGACCACCACCATGGCGCCGCCCGGGCTGCGCAACACGATGCCGCCCGACACCGGTGTCGGCGCAGAGTCGCTGAGCACCAACGTGGTCTGCGCGGTGGTCTGGACGACAATGTTCTGTCCGGGCGGGATGGCGGGCGGCACCAGCGCGAGCGTCGGCACTTCGGCGGCGCTGCCCCAGAACCCGCCGACCCAGATCGGATAGTCCGGATCGCCCTGTTCGAATTCGATCCACACGCCGGCCCCGATTTGCGGAACCATGAAGGTGCCCTGCTGTTTTCCGGCGAGCGGCACGCACGGCATCGCCCAGCTCGACGGCACGAGCCCGAGCACATCGGGCACCTGCGCGAGCAGCCGTCCGCGCTGTTCGGGATCGATGTTGTTGATGACGGTGCCGCGGTACTTGCCGTAGTACCGGACTCCTGCCGTCTCGTCGGGGCTAGTCATACCCGTACCTCCGGGACCGTGGAAAGCAAGCCGTTGCGGCTCAAGCTGAAAGACTGGGTGTAGCTGCCTGGCGAGATGTGGTGGGTCACCTGGGTGACGTAATGCAGCCCGTCGAACGCGGGACCGACCCCGCGCACGCCGACCAGCTTGCGCGCCTGCAACACTCGCCCGTAGCGCACCACATCGAGGGTGCCCTGCCCGGAGACCGCGTCCGCATAATTGGACGCCTTGGCCATGCCGATCAGGATCGCTTGCACCGGAGCGAGTTTCGACAGGTTGTCGGCCACCGGCGCGAAATCGGCGAGGCTGGTCGGCAGCGGCGGGATCACCCCCAGCGGTGGATTCAACGGCGTGATGGGCGGAATCGGCACCGGGATAACCTTTGGTCAACTCGTTGTACAGGTAGACCGTGGGGATCTTGTTCTTCTTCGAATCGAACCGGAACGACAAGGTCTGCACGTTGGTGTACGCGTCCATGTCGACGTTCAGCGCGGGCTGCGGCACCCCGACCTTGATGCGCGGTCCCCAATAGGCAACGTTGGTGCCCGTTTTCGGACCTGGGTCGATATAGAACACATAGCCGACCTGCGCGGCCAGCCATCGGATATACGCCAGATCGGTGCCGCGCTGGCTCGGAATGTTGCCGGTGGGCAGCGGCACGTGCACGAACACACTCGGCACGATCAACGGAATCACGCCGAACAGCGCGTATTTCGCCAGCAGCAACGCGACCCTGGCTTCGGCGGGCATCGCCGGAAACGGCAAGCCGCTGAAATCCTGCTTGTTCATCAGCACGCTGATGTCCTCGCCGGTGATCACCAGGCTCGAATGGGTGTCGTCGGTGCCCGCGCCGATCTGGTGATCGGTGATCACCCCGTCGGCGAGCACGGTGGATTCGCCGTTCACGGTGACCTCGATGATCACCCGCATGAACAGGATCGGGCCGCCGCCCGCGATCAGGAACAGGGTCTGCAGCGGAGACCGGTTGCCGAGCGCGAAGGTCAGCTGGAAACCGGTGCCGCGTTCGGAGGTGGTGACCTCGATCGAGGTCAACGCCTCCATCACCGTCTTCGACGCCGGGATCGGCACCACCGGCCCGATCATCAGCGACAGCTGCACCCGATCAAGCACCGAGCCCACCTCCGAAACCTTCGGGCAGCGTGATGCGCAGCCTGCGGCCGATCCGTTCGGTGAGTTCCTCGGGGCGCACGGCCCGGTTGGCGTCGGCGAGCTGCCAGAACTGGGTGGGGTCGCCGATCGCGGCGGCCGCGATCCGGTCGAGCCGATCACCCTCGACGACGGTGTGCGTGCCGATCTGGACGAGGCGGTCCGGATCCGGGCAGAACCGCCGCCGCAGATACGGATGCACCCGGCCATTCGGTGCGGTGTAGGTGGCGACCTCGACGCTCGCGTAGCGACTCGACGGTGGAAACGGTGCGGGTGGCATGGTCGGTCCTCCTTATCCGATGGTGGTGATGCCGAGTTGGCTCAACGAGGCCGAACCGGGCGCGGCGAGTCGTTCGGTGGCGCGCAGATGGTTCAGGAAGATCGTCGAACCGGGATGGTCGTAGGGCAGATCGTTGATGGTGAGCACCCGCATGGTGAGCGACACCTTGGCGCGGATCGGGTTGAGCGCGGTGTCGAAGGCCTCTTCGACGATGGTCAGCCCGGTGATGCGCACCGGAACGATCCGGTGCCTGCTCCACACGAACAAGGTCAGCGGCGCCTGGGCCGGGATGATCTCCAACTTCCCGGCGCGGGCGAGCGCGTCGTTGGTCGCGAGCGTCGCCGAGGTCGGATTGATCAGCCCGGACAGGAACGCCAGCTGCGGGTGCAGGCCGTCCTTCACCGCGTCCGGTTCGGTCACGGCAGCCGCCATGGCGTCCGTGAGGTCGAATTCCGCATCGACACTGTAGGTTTCGGTGGCCGGGCCCTTGAGCCGCAACGCCTCGGACCGATCCTGGCCCGAAGCGCCGGTGCCTTGTGGTTGCAGCGAGCGCGAGACCGAATCGGGGTTGTATTGCAGTGGGAAGGTCCGCATCGGCCCGCTCGCGGGGACGAGGACGATCCCGCCGCTGATCACCCGGGGAGAAATCGTCATGGTCGCCCCCTGCCGGACAAGCCGATCGCCTGGGTCGCCGCGGACGCGATGCCGTCAGCCAACGGACCGATCCCGGTGCCTGGCAGCGTGATCGGCGGTGCGGTCAGCACCGGGACCGCGGCCGGATCCCAGTGCGGGTGCTGCGCGGTCAGCCGTTCGGCGATCGCCGACTCCACCGCGGCGAGCAGCCGCCTGCGGTCCGCCTGCGCGATCGGAAGATCGTGCAACACAAGCCGTTCCACCTCGATTCTGATGTTCATGCCGGCACCCCCTGCTCGATCCGGAAATCGGCCTCGTTGATCGGGCGGTTCTGCTTGCGCAGCTGATCGCGGGCGGCGGCGAGCACATCGCCCATGCCGATCTCCCCGCCGTGTGCGGCCGCGCGGAACGCCGCGCCGAGCGCGGCATCGGTGATCGCGGCGCCGGTCAGCGAGATGCGGGCCAGCCGTTCGTAATCCAGCGACCCGACGGGCGTGTCGGCCGGAAAGGCGATGCGCCACATCCGTTCCCGATCCGTCTGCGACGGGAACGGGAAGTTCACCACGAATCGGAGCCTGCGCAGGAACGCCCGATCCACCGCGTCGCGCATGTTCGTGGCCAGGATGGCGAGGCCGCGATAGGTCTCCATGCGCTGCAGCAGATAGTCGATCTCGATGTTGGCGTACCGGTCGTGCGCGTCCTTGACCTCGCTGCGCTTGCCGAAGATGGCATCGCATTCGTCGAAGAACAGGATCGCCTCGCCCGCCTCGCCCCAGTCGAAGATGGTGCGCACGTGTTTCGGTGTCTCGCCGACGTATTTGTCCACCACGCCGGACAGATCGATCCGGTACAGGTCGAGGCCGAGCGCGTTGGCGAGCACCTCGGCCGCCATCGTCTTCCCCGTCCCGCTCTCCCCGGCGAACAGCGCGTTGATGCCAAGTCCACGGTTCATCCGGGCACCGAAACCCCACTGCGCGTACACCGTCGAGCGGTGCGCGACCTGCTCGGCGATCTGATGGAGCTGATCGAGCTCGTTCTCGGGCAACACGAGGGTGTCCCAGGTGGCGACCGGTCGCACACGCGAAGCCAACTTCTCCAGCCGCGGGCGCAACGACCGGCGCGCGGCCGTCTGCAGTGCCCTGGTCGCGTCATCGGGATCGGCGGGCAGGTCGGTGTAAGCGACGACGCGGGCGATCTCCGGACCGTCGAGGCGGAACTGTTCGGCCAGCATCCCCACGCGCGCCCGATCCGCCGAACCCAGTGCCCGCACCCACAATTCGTGCTGCTCCGGGCCGGTCGGCCTGCCGACTTCCATGCTCACGGTCGGCGCGGGCAGGTCGGGGCTGAGGTCGGGCGCGCTCGACAGCACCAGACCGCCGCTGCGGCGCACGAACATCGCCCGCGACTGGCGCAGCGTGGCGAGCTCGTCGGTGCCGTCGTCGTCGAACAGCAATGCGCGTGGCACCAACAGGGTTTCGCGATGCCACAGCCTGGCCAAGGTGTCGATCTCGCCGACCGGCACCGCCGCCAGCGCGGAGAGTCGCAGCCGATACAGCTCGAGCCGAAGGGCGTTCGCGATCGAGGCGGCCACCGCGGTGCGGTCGGGCGCGTACGTCCCGACCAGCTGCACCACCGGGAGCTCGCCGCTGCCTGCGGCGCGTGCGATCAGCCCCACCGCGGCATCGGCCACCTCCTGCTGGCTGCCAGGCAGGTCGTCACCGGGCAGGAGCGGTTCCATCGCCGTCGCCAAGCGGGCATCGAGGTGATGCAATCCCTTGATCGCGTGCAGGATTCGCTCGTCGATCCGCAGGCCCGCGCCGGTCGACATCGGCTCGCCGACCGTGGTGACCAGCTGCCAGTACCGCAGCGGGCGTTGCGGAGACCGCGCATCCCATGCGGCGTCGTCGAACAGGTCCATTGCCATCGCGAAGCTCGGACGGGCGCTGCCGTAGGACGCTTCGAGCAGGGTGGCGATACCGGTGTCCAATTCCGTTGCCGCACAGAGCAGCAGCACGTTGCGTTCGAACTCGGTCAAGCCGAACACCCGACGCAACGACTCCAGCTCGGGCAGGTCCGCCGCGGCGGACTCCTCGATGCGCCGAGCCGCCTCGGCGATCTCGGCATCCAGCGCGGACGGCGGCACCACCGGTGCGGCGGGCACTGGCGCGACGGCAGGCTCGGCCTGGCCCTGCCACCAGCGGCGCGAACGGGTCACCGGCACAACCGCTTCCGGCAGCGCGGCGGCGATCGCCGGTCCGCGGCGGTGCGCGACCCTGCGCAGCAACAGCCGCAACCACGCCAGCGACAACACCAAGTAGCGGTCGTTCGGGTCGAATCCTGGGTCGGTCATGACACCACCACCTGTACGGCCGGATCGAATTCCGGCACCGCGGGGGCGCCGCGATAGCGGACCGGGTCGCTGTCGGCGCCGTCGATGCGCAATCGCACCGTGTAGGTTCCCGGACCGACCAAGGGGAATGTTGCGGTCACCGTGCTGAAATCGTCGGGATCGGGCGGCGTGACCACCGTCGACGGTGCGGCCGACGCAGATCCGAGCAGCACCGCGACCTGTTGGCCCTCGGCGATGCGCGGTTTGCACCGCACGGTCACGGCCACTGTTCCCGCAGGCACGGCCAACGGCGAGGTCACCTCGATGGTGGGGCCCAAGCCCATCGGCACGCTGTTGCTGGCCACCGTCGGTACGCCGACCCGCTCGGTCAGCGCCCGCACCTGGTAGAAGCCGCACACGGCGCCGGCGCCGGTGGGCACGCGCACTCGGCGCTCCTGGTCGCCGCCGGTCTCCGGCGCAGACACCAGCGGTGCGCTCAGCCGCGGATGGCTGAACTCCACGGTGCTCACCGCACCCAGGTTCGAGCCGATCAGCCGCGCAGGCGCGCCTATCGTCGTGATCATCGCCCGCTCCGGGGCCAGCACCGCGGTCAACACCGCGTCGCCGCCTGCCACCGCAGTCGGACCGCGCCGCAAGACCGGCAGCGGCGAACGCCGGTTGCGCCTGCTGTCGATGAGTACCACCGACACCTCGTAGGCGGCCGAAACCCGGTAGCTGGTGGCGAATCCGCTCCACAGTTCGAACATGTCGTGGTTCGACAGCGGCAGCGGCGTGATCCGCAGCCGTTCCGGCTGGCGATCCAGCTCGCTGACCGGCTCGCCGTGATTGGCGTCGACGATCTCCTGCCTGCCGAGCAACGTGTGATCGTGCAGGATGCTCATCGCCAAGCCGAGCACGCGATGCGCCGACGCCTCGTCCGGGCCGTAGGTGGTGATCAGGTAGTGCAACGTCAACGGCAAAGGCGGACTGCCGGATTCGCCGGGACGCAGGCCCACCGCGTCGCTGTTGCGGAACGCCGCCGACATGGGGGCGTTGTAGAGGAACAGATTCAGCTGCTCGTCTGCGGCCGCACCGTCGCGGGCCTTGTCCAGCGGCAGCATCGTCACGTTCGGCGTCGCCGCGACCAGCAGGGTCTGCAAGGTCCTTGTCACCGCGGCGATGGCGTGTCCGTTGCTCATCGCGCCCCCCGTTGGTTCAGATAGTCGTCCAGTCCGATGACCGCCGACCGGGTGGCCGACGTACGGGCGGGTGTTTCCTTCGTCGCCGTGGTGGCACGCACCTCGATCCGGCCGATACTCACCTGCACCACCGGGTCGGTGGCACGCCCGATGTCGGCCGAAACCGATTGCGGCGCATGCCGGTCCACGCGGCCTGCGGCGCGCTGGGCGGTCGGCACCGGGACGTCCGGCAGTGGTGGCGACACCAGAGCGCCGCGTTCGTGCTCGGCTCGTGCAGGGGGCCGGGCGGCTGGTACGGGCCGCGGCGGCTCGGACTCGTGGTCGATACGACGTGGCGCAACCGGCTGCTCGGCCGAAACATGGTGCACAACAGTCACTGTCGGGGTATCTCTCGGTTCGCCTGCTGGCACCTGTGGTGCACGTATCGGGACGCTCGGGCGCAACGCCGGCGCGGTTGTGCGTCGCTCGGCGTGGACCGGTTCCGGCTCACGTATCCGGCTGTCCTGCACCACGATCGACGACACCGGCGGAGCCGCTACAGCGGGCGCCCTCGTGTGCGGCACCGGGGCCTCGACGCGCTCCGGCACCGAACGTTCGATCGAGCGCACCGGCGTCTCCGCCTCGGTGTCGATATCGGGCCCGCTCATGCCGCCGGATTCGAAGCGGCCGACCGGACGCGGCCGCAGCCGCGGCGTCGCTGCCCGGCTGCTGGCGATCAACCCCCGCAAGCCCCCGGTCATGACGACCACCGGTGCGCGCCTGACAGCGACAGATACATCTGCCTGCGCCATGGGCTCAACGCGACGATCGCGTCCTCATTCCAGCCGAAGACCGTCGCCAGCTCGGCCACCTCCCACAGCACCCGCAGCGCCCAGCGATCGACCTCGTCCCACAGAAACGACGCGGGATCCAGCGAAAGTCGCACCGCATCACCGCATTCGGGACAGGTCAGGGTCACCTCGATCACCGCGTCCGGGTCCGCGTCCGAAATCGCGGCGTCCACCGCGTCGGCGGTCTCCGCGGACAACTCCGCCAGCGACAGTTCCGCCGCACCGGAGCGCAGCGACAGCACACAGCGTTCGAGCAACCGCCGCGCCGCTTGCTCGACGGGAAGATCAGCCAGCGCAGCGAGATCCCGCCGCGTCGGCAACCGGAAACGCACATCCACCGCGTCGAGCACCGCAGCGCCGACACCGTCAGGTTCGCCGACGGTCAACTCTGCCAACGGAATCGATGCCTCGAGTTGAGTGCCGCAGTCCGGGCAGTCGGCCACCGCGTCGGCCGCGGCGCCGAACAACAACGCCCGCGCCCGCAACAGCAACCGATTCAGCTCGCCCGGCGCGCACTCGTCGAGATCCCGGTCGTCCTCGCACATCAGCGCGAGCAACGGCAGCGCCCGATCCGCCGGATCGGCGCCGAGCCCCGACTCCCACGCATCGAGCAGCGCGGCGGTCGCAGGCACCCGGAGTGCAGTCGCAGTCATGGGCACATCACGCCAATGTCGGCTCGGTCGGCTCCACCACGGTCAGATCCCGCTCCCAGCCCTCGTTCTCCAGCTTGATGTGCTGAATCGAGATGGCATTGGCGTTGGCGTCGAAATCGGCGACCGGCTGGAACTCCGAGACCCAGCAGCGATAGATCCGGTAGGTCAACGCGACCTGGCCTGCCTCGTTGTAGACCTCGAGCAGGATGTCCTTGCGGAAATCGGCAAGCGAGGTCTCCGCGCCGAGCCCGGCGTTGAAACTCCACACCCGGTTCGCCCACCGCTCGAACTCCGGATCATGGGTCACCCCGCGCTCCAAGGTGATCGCGTCGAACTCGGTGCGCCCCGGCGACTTCCGGCTCGTCGAGGGATCGCCGCCATGGCGATGCTTGACCACCTCGGTGGTGCGCTTGAGCGCCGACACCTTCGATATTCCGGCGACATAGCGCCCATCCCACTTCACCCGGAACTTGAAGTTCTTGTACGGGTCGAAACGCAATGCGTTGACGGTGAACTCCGCCATGACAGGTCCTCCAAACCTTTACGCAGGTATCAGGCCGCGAGCTGACCGGCAATTTGCTGTAGCTGCACGATCACGAATTCGGCAGGCTTCAATGGCGCGAAACCAACCACGATGTGCACGATTCCCTTGTTGATGTCGTCCTGGGTCGTTGTTTCCTTGTCGCACTTGACGAAGTACGCCTCGGCGGGCGTCTTGCCCTGAAATGCCCCCTGCCGGAACAGACTTTGCATGAACGCGCCGACATTCAGCCGGATCTGCGCCCACAGCGGTTCGTCGTTGGGCTCGAACACCACCCACTGCAAACCCCGATACAGGCTCTCCTCCAAGAACAATGCCGTGCGGCGCACCGGGACGTACTTGTATTCGTCGCCGGACCGATCCGCGCCGCGCATCGTGCGCGCGCCCCAGACCACTCGGCCGTGCACTGGGAATTGCCGTAGGACGTTGATGCCTTCTTGATTGAGCACCCCGTTCTCGGCGTCGGTGAGGATATCGGCGAGTCCGGCGACACCGTTGAGGGAGGCGTCGATGCCGGCGGGCGCCTTCCACACGCCGCGCTCGGCGTCGGTGCGGGCAAGCACACCCGCCAGTGCACCGCTGCCCGCGAACGGCTCAATGGTGTTGTTGCGCAGCGGATTGGCTTGCAGCAGGCGGGGATAGAACACCGCCGCGTTGCGCGCGGACTTGCCGGTGATACTCAGCTTCGCCAGTTCAGTCGCCGGGTTCGTCATCAACCCGTTGTGCGACCAATCCGTCGGCGGATCGACGAGCAAGAATGCGCGGCGCTCGATGCAGTACGACAAGATGTCGTTGTACATGTCGGCGTCGGTCAACGAGGTCGCCTTGTTTCCGAAGACACACACCAGGTTGATCAGATCGATGTCCTCGAGCAGGTACTTGCCCGTGCGCAGATTTCTTTTTCCTTCGTAGGCGGCCTTGTCCAGCGGATCGCTGTCGTGTCCCTTCTCGGCCTCGGTCTCCACCCGCTTGGTCTTGTCGTCCAGCCACTCGGATTTCTTGGGATCCTTGGGATCCGGCGTCTTCTCGGGCACCGTGATAGGCAGCGGCGTTGCCGGATCTATCACGACCAGTGCCGATTCCGCGGCCAGCACCCGATCGATCCGGCGCACGGTGTCCTTCACCGTCAGATTCAGGAAGGTCTCCAACGGACCGGTCGGGCCGAGGCGCACCCGCAGATTGAACAGATCCGCCTTGGCGACACCGAGATCGTCGGCAACATCCTGGTCGACCTTGTCGTCGACCCGGGCCAGCAGCGCATTGCCCCACGTCCCTGGGGAATTCGCGAGCAACCCGACCTTCGTCCCCTCACCGATCTGCAGCGAGGCCGTCGGCTTCTTCGCCGCATCGCTCGGGTCTTTGTAGAGCCGCGCGATCACCGCGTTCGTGCCACCGTTGAGGAAGAAATCGCGCACCGCGAACCCCATCGGATAGTTCACATCCAGATCGCCGTACTGACGCACGAAATCGGAATAGTTCAGAACCCTGCCCGCCTTGTCGGTGGGCCCCTGCGGCGCCTGCCCTAGAAAGGCAGTGATCGACGTGGCGACACCGGTAATGGTGCGCACGCCACTCGAAATCTCCTCGATGTACACACCGGGGTAGGAAACTGGAACTGGCATCGGGAAAGTCCTTTCGACTGTGCTAAACCAGCGGGTCTTGGTGGCCAAGCACCACCGCGCGTATCTGATCCGGACCGAGTGACCCGAGCCGGTGCGGGCAGGGCCGCATCTGGTACATCCATGCCTCCCGCCCATCGGTCCGCACGCCGAGCAACGTCGGTCTGGTCGCCCTGGCCATCCGGTCGAGCAACCGGCCACGCCAGGGGTCGGTCACCCCGACGATGACCACGTCGTGACTCGGCGCCCCCTCGACCGTCAGCTCTAGCTCCGAATCGTCGGAAAGCTGGTCGATGCAAACGTCTTCGTCGCCGGCAAAGGTGTCGGCGATGAGGTCGGCAAGCAGCCTCGGTAACTCGATGAGTGCAAGTCGAATGGGCACCTGATAACCATCACTGCCATTCCCCCTTTCGGTAAATGAACCATCGGATCCATCTTTCGGCCCCGAAGGATTCAGATACCCGCCTGCGTTCGTCCCCGCATCACCGCGGCCGCATCGGCGCGACGGCGCACGCCGAGCTTCGAAAGCAGGCTGTGCACATGGTTTTTCACCGTCGGGACCTCGATGCACAGCTTCGTCGCGATATCTCGGTTGGAAAGGCCTAGTTCCACCAGTTGCAGGATCTGGTTCTCCCGCTCGGTGAGGACTAGTTCCTTGCGTTCCGAACGGCCCTGATCCGCGAGCGCGGAAACCCGGCGCAACAACACCGCCGCGATGCGCGGCGAACACAGCGATTCACCGGCCAGCACGCTGGCGACCAAGTCGAGCAGATCGGCCAGCGATCCCGAGCGCAAGTGGTACCCGCGCACGCCGGCCTCCGCGCACGCGACGATGCTGACCTCGTCCTCCTCGGACACACCGAGCACGATCAAACGGCTCTCCGGACTGTGCCTGCGCGCCGCCTGCATCACCGCACGACTGTCGGCAGAGGCCAGGTTCAACAGGATCACCTCGGGTGCACGGTGACTCAACGCGCGCACCATCGATGCCGAATCATCCGCGGTGCGAACCGATCCCGTCGCGAACTCGCGCGCGATACTCGCCGCAAGCCCGTCGCGATACAATCGGCAATCGTCCACGATCAGGAGATCGGGGTCCGACCGCACCGGTCCCGAATTTTCACTCCACCCCAGTGGTATTTCACCATTACTCTTCATGCCGCGCTCTCACCGTGCAGAAAGTATCTACATCCGCCGGAAACACTCGGGCACCACACACCGCCGAGATTTCTATTGTTCTGCTTCGCCCACCCCTGGTCATGAGTATCGGACTACTCAATTTCGAGCAAGCCCCACCGTGCACCCCGCCCCACGATGCCCACAGCCCGGGGAAAGCGAACGTATCCCGATCGCATCGCGCCCAGTTTTTCCATGGTCAGTGGTAATCCTGCCCACCACGCCTGGTCGCTGTACACGGACCGATCCGCCCAGCGAACCGCGGCTCGATCGGTGCCGCGAGCGTTGGGTACCCGCGCGTCCATCGGGGGGAAGCCACGCTGAATATGGTGGCTTTCCCCGAGGACACTCGCGCCATACCGTGAGCTTCATGATTGAACCAACGCCCAACGGCGGGCGGCTCTTCGAGCCTGCGACAGCACTGCGCTCCGCACTCTGGCTGCCGGTGTTCGACGAACTCGCCGACCCCGTGGTGATCACGCGGCTGGCGGTCGAAGCGGAAGAAGCCGGATGGGACGGCGTGTTCCTCTGGGACCACCTGCGCTGGCAAGCGCCCGTGCGGCAGGTAGCCGACCCGTGGATCACGCTGGCGGCGATCGCCACCGCCACCGAACGCCTGCGGCTCGGACCCATGATCACGCCGCTCGCCAGGCGCAGGCCCACCAAAGTGGCCAAGGAGACCGCGACGCTGGACCGGCTCAGCGGTGGCCGCCTCACCCTCGGCGTCGGATTGGGCAGCGACCGGTTCGGTGCCGAACTGTCCAAGACCGGCGAGCCGCTCAACGATCGGCGACGCGGGCAGATGCTCGACGAATCACTGGAGATACTCACCGCCGCGTGGTCCGGTCAGTCCGTGCACCACCACGGCGAACACTACGTCGTCGACGACATCGAGTTCCTTCCCCGGCCGGTGCAGGAACCAGGTGTGCCCGTGTGGGTCGGCGGATTCCCCGGCAAGGTCGCGCCGATGCGCCGGGCCGCCAAATACGACGGATTCTTCCCCGTCAACCTCGAACACCCCGATCAGGTCGCCGAAGTCGCAGCCACCCTTACCGACCTTCGCCAAGACGCCACCGGGCCGTACGACATCGCCGTCGCCTTCCCGCCAGGAACCGACCTCGCGCCCTACGCGGCGGCAGGCGCCACCTGGTGGATGGCGGAGTTTCCGCCCGGCGTCGCGCTGGACCAGGTGCGCGGTGCGCTCCGCGACGGCCCACCGGCGCCTACGGTTCGGCGATCATGAGGTCGCGCCCGGAGACTCGTCTCGATGACCTTGTCTCAGTTAGTCTTTCGTACCGTCAGCCGTTGCCGTAGACGCGGTCCGGGACGACGAGAACGACGGCGCGACGTTCGGCGGCCATGACGCGGTCGTATTCGTCCCAGTCGTCGTGCGTGCCACCCGCCGCCGTGAACACCTCGCGCAGCAGCTGTCGCAACCGTTCGGCGTCGATATCGGGCACCGGGTCGTCGGGACCCACGATCCACACCGACCCCTCGACCGCAGCCCAAGCCCACCCGACCCGCACGACGACAGTCATCCGCGCCCGAGCCCGAAGATTGTCCAACTTCCGTGTGCCACTACGAATTACCATGCCAACCACGGATTCACCCGTCAGCGGGTGCGCCAACACGCCCGCATTGACGAGCGAGGACTGAACCGTGCCATCCGCCCGCGAAGTCGACACGACACACAGCCCGTGATCGCCCCTGATCAACCGAGCAAAGTCCGCGATATCACTCACCACCGAAGTCTACGGCCAGCACCTGAACCACCCCCGCCACGGACCAGCGTTCACTCGTCCACATCGACGGATCTCAGGCACAATTGCCGAGATACACTGCTGGACAAGTGATCAGGAGGCAATGGCGTAACTGGCCTCTCGACCGATGCCGCCCACAGCGCCTCCTGATCAACCGACCAAGAAATGGATCCGTGGGCGACCTCGATACTGGTCGCAGATTGTCCGTATATCGGCTAGCTCCGGATGTGCGCGTTCGGTGCGGTGGCGTTGACCTGCGGCTCAGACGACCGGATCGTGTCGGGTCCACGGCTCGCCGACGGCGGAGCGGGTTCCATGCGCGCCCGGAACGAGGTCGAGCACATCCATCAAGGTCGGGTCCTCGTCGATGGCGTGGTGCAGGTGCCCGATGTGACCCTCGTTCCCAGCACCGGTAGATCCGATCAGCTGCCACAGTCCGTCATCGTCGTCGTGGCTGACCAGCAGGACCGGCTCCTGCTTCTCGAAGACCTCGCCAGTCTGTATGCATCGCGTACCCAGCAGCCAATGCCGCATCCACCAAGCTTGCGGATCGCGTTCCATCACATGGTCGACCACCCACCAGATGAACGGCAGGTCCCCGTGGGCGCGCCTGAGTTGCGGCAGCCCGCTACGACGCATCATCTTGGGTGACTCGGGAGAAAGAGTATTCCCGCTCGACTCGGGCGACTTCGACCGTATAGCTCTGGTACCAACGCTCTTTGCCGAGCCGCTGCGCCTCGAGGTGCTCCAGGTCGGCCTTCCAAGCGCGGATGGATTCCTCGTCGCGGTAGTAGATGATCGACAAGTCTCGCCCCTCGCTGTCGCTCATGCCTTGCCTGCCGAGATAACCGGGCTGCTTGGCGCCGAGTTCGGTCATGCGGGTGGACATTTCCCGATAGTCGGGACTCTCCTCGCCTCGAAGTTGCGTGGTGATGATGACGGCGTAGTAAGGCGGCTGAGGACGGTCGAGCGAGGGCGAAGATTCCACGATGGCGAATCTAGCGGAGCCGGCCCCGTCGGCTGACCGGGGGCGAATCCCTGCCCCGGCATCGGATCCGGGGCAGGGATGGCTGGGTCAGACGGCGACACCGTCCAGGCTCAACGTCGCTGCGATGGCGTTGGCCAGCTCGGCACCCTTGATGTCGAAGTGACGGGCGAAATACGCCAGGTGCTCGCCGTGCTCATGGAAGTTGTGTGGCGTCAGAACTGCCGAGAACACCGGCACATCGGTGTCGATCTGCACGCGCATGAGCGCGTCCACCACGGTCGCGGCCACGAAATCGTGGCGATAGATGCCGCCGTCGACCACCAACGCGCAGCCCGCGAGCGCGGCATATCGACCGCTGGTCGCCAATCTCTTGATACGCAAAGGGATTTCGAAGGCGCCAGGAACCTCGATCAGGTCGATCTCGGTGAATCCGCACTCCTCGAGACCGGCCCGGCACGCGACCACCGCCCGGTCGACGATGTCGGCGTGCCAGCGCGCAGCAACCAAACCGATGCGATTCGAATTGGGTGACATGTTTCCTCCGTTCGCTATGTCACCCAGGGCATGACAAACGCGAACAGGAGACACCGCACGGATGCACTCCGACGCCGCGTTCTCTTTCATCCGGACTGTGACCGTCGGCTCCGGGATCACACCGGAATCTGCTGGACCCACCGCAGCAATGATTGCGATGGCGCTCGCGGGCTCGTACATCCGGACCACCCGGATGTCATCACCGCCGGTGGGGAATTCCACCCCGCCCTGAGAACGTGTACAGCAGCGACCGTACCAAGGCGGCCGAAGCGCACGCAACGACCGGGCTTGCCGCGCACCCGCGCGCTGACCCCGGGAACCGCCCTGTGCCGCAGTTAACATCCAGCATGACTTGCGGGCAGCGCCTCGCCGACTTACGTTTGGCCATATATTCATACGAAATCGCTATTGTCAGCGAGGGTGAGCGACGCCGTCGGCATGTCGGCACACCCCCGATCTGATATGCGGTACCGCCGTGTCAGCCGGCCTAGTCGAGGGTATGTGTGCGCATGAATGGACCGACGAAATTCATTGCGGTGGCGGCATGTACGGCTGCAGTCATGGCGGGCACACTTACCACGGCGCAGGCCGAACCCGAACAGGCAGGCATCAACTACACGGTGCAGGCCGTGGGCAAAGCGTTGACCCTCACCACCGATTCCGGTTCGCTCGATACCGCCGACGACCGGCTCGAGATCCGAGACGATAGCGGCAACCTGATGGCCGCCTACCCTCTCGGCTACTACCGAGACAACCAGCGCTGGCCGATCGCCGCCCGGATCGACGGCAACACCGCGACGCTCACCCCCAGCGTCGACCCCGCCAGTGCAACCCCGGCCCCCGGTGTCACCGACCAGTTGAACAACGTCGCGCTGGACCCGACCTCTCCCGGTTTCAGCACCGCGTTGTCGACCTTCTCCACCATCGTTGGCATCGGCAGCGCGTTGGGCACGATCATCGGCACCCTCGTCGGCGCTTCCCTCGGCTGCCTCGTCGGCGGCATCCTGGTCGGCGGCGCCGCCACCGTGCCCACCTTCGGCGTGCTCACCATCCCCGGCTTCCTCGGCGGCTGCATCGTCACCGCCATCCCCGGCGCCGCCTTAGGCGCCATAGTGGGGACCATCGTCTTCGGCGTCCCTGCGGTCATCATTGGCGGCGTCCTGCTCGCCGGCACCCTCGGCGCCATGTAGGGCGCAATCTGCCGGTTCTCGACGACCCGACCCGCCGACAACACCAGCCCCCCACGTAGACAACATCTTCGATCCGCCTGAAATCCGGCCACCGGAGTGGCAGGCTTGTCTGACCATGAACGGGAAGACCCAGGCAAAGATCTTCGCGGCGTTGGCATTCGGACTGCGGAAGACATCGTTCCTGCGCATCCCGATCCTGGTCGCCGCGGCGATCCTACTGCTGCCGACCGCCAGCGTCGCGCAACCTGTTGGCGCCAACGGTGATTGGCCGATGTGGCAGTTCGATCTCGCCGGCTCCCGGCACAATCCGAACGAGACCGCCCTCACCCCTGCCACCGTCGGATCGTTGCAGTTGAAGTGGGCGTTCGCCTTCCCCGATGCGATCGCCGCGTCCAGCCAGCCCGCCGTCGTGGACGGCACGGTGTACGTCGGCGGCCGCAACGGAACGTTTTATGCGCTGGACGCCACCACCGGCGCAACCCGATGGTCGTTTCAAGCCGAGACGCCACTCGGCGGAAACCTCCCGACCTACGGATTGCGCAACGGTCCAGCGGTCGCCGACGGCATGGTCTATTTCGGCGACAACTCGGCCAGGATGTGGGCCCTCGACGCGCAGACCGGCGCCCAGCGCTGGGTCCGCAAGCTGGACGACCATCCGCACGCGATCATCACCGGGTCTCCCCTGGTGTTCGACGGTCACGTCTATGTGGGTGTGTCCAGTCAGGAACTAGGCGCCGCCACCGTCGATCTCTACCGGTGCTGCACCTTCCGAGGCAGCGTGGTTGCGCTCGACGCCGCGACCGGCGGCGTGCAATGGCAGCACTACACGATCCCGCCAGCGGAGCCCACCCCGAGCGGCTCGCCGCCGTTCGCTCCGAGCGGCGCGCCGGTCTGGTCGTCGCAGACGATCCATCCGGCGACGCGCACGCTGTATTACACCGCGGGCAACCCCTACACGGGTTATCCCGAAGGGGCAGAAGCGATCAGCGCGCTCGACCTCGATACCGGAACCACCCGGTGGGTCCGCAGGATGACCCCGGGGGACGCTCCGTGGAACGGCCGCTGCGCGTACCCACCGCCGGCGGGCAACTGCCCCGACCCCGGCCACGATTTCGACTTCGGTTCGCAGCCAAACATTTTCGAGATCGGTGATCGCCTGGTCGTCGGCGCGGGCCAGAAGAGCGGTGTCTACCACCTGCTCGACGCCACCACCGGCGAGATCATCTGGCAGACCAGGTTGAACACGCCGATACCTGCGCTGCCCATCCCCGGCTCGGAGTCGCTGCAGGGCATCCAGTGGGGTGCCAGCTATGACGGCCAGCGCCTGTACGTCGCCACCTATCAGGGCACGCCGGGCACCCTGTTCGCGTTGCAGCCCGCCACCGGCGAGGTCATCTGGAGCACACCGAATCCCGCGCACGGTTGCTTCTTCGATCCACCGCCGATACCGATGCTTCCGCTCTGCCAGCTCGCCATGCCGAACGCCGTCACCACCACACCCGGCCTGGTTTACGAGGGCAGCCTGGACGGCAAGATGCGAATCTTCTCCGCCGAGAGTGGCGCCATCCTTTGGGAATACAACACCGCACGGCCCTTCCACACCGTGAACGGGGTGCCCGGCGTCGGCGGCGGGATCAACGGCCACGGCGCGGTCGTCTCGAACGGAATGCTGTTCACCAATTCCGGTTACGGCCGCCAGATCACCACCGGTATGCCCGGCAATGTCCTGCTTGCCTTCGGTCTGCCATGAACCGCCGCGCTACCGCCTCGATATCGCGTCGTCACCGAGGAATCCACCGGACTGGTGCCGCCACAGCTGTGCGTATGTTCCTTCCGCACAGAGCAATTCCTCGTGTGTCCCCTCTTCGAGGACGCGTCCGTGGTCGAGTACGACCAGCCGGTCCATGCCCGCTACCGTGCTGAGCCGGTGCGCGACGACCAGTGCGGTGCGCCCTTCCATCACCTCCCAGAGCGCTTGCTGCACAAGCACTTCGCTTTCCGAGTCGAGGGCGCTGGTGGCCTCGTCCAGCAGCAGAACAGGCGCGTCCCGCAGGATGGCCCTGGCGAGCGCGACCCGTTGACGTTGGCCACCGGACAGTTTCACGCCGCGCTCGCCGATGAGCGTCGCCATGCCCTGCGGCAGTGCGTCCGCGAATTCGGTGACGTGCGCGGCCTTGGCGGCCCGCAGGATCTCCTCGTCGGTGGCGTCGGGGCGCGCGAAGCGGATGTTCTCGCTCAGCGTGCGGTGAAACATGGCCGGATCCTGTGGCACGTAAGCGATCAGCTTGCGCAGATCCGCCTGCCGCAGCCGGGTGATGTCCTGCCCGCCGAGGCGGATGGTGCCGGATTGGATATCCATCAACCGCAGCAGCAGTTGGGTGATGGTGGTCTTGCCGCCACCGGAGCGGCCGACCAGACCCACCTTGGCGCCGCTCGGCACATGCAGATCCAATCCGCGGAACAGCGGCCGCGCACCGCTGTGCGTGAAATCCACCTTCTCGAACCGCACGTCGAAGCCCTTGGGCCGCACCGATTCCGGCTGCTCGGTATCGAGCACCGTCGGTTTGTCCAGCAGCAGCTCGGTGAATTGCGCCGCCTCGGTGAGCACCGTCTCCAGCCGCCGGTAGATCTGGTTGAACCGGAACATGATCGTGGTGGCGTTGAAGTAGTAGGTGAACGCCACCACAATGGCCTCGACCCCGGCATTCCCGCCGCTGAGGCCGAGGGCGATCAGCAGGCCGATCACGTTGGTGAGCACCACAAGCGGCGCCACCAGCGTGTCGATCCGCAGGTTCGCGTAATCCCAGGAGCGCAATGATTTTCGTCGCGCCGAAGCGACTCGGCGCTGATGCTCAGCCGCCTCCTGCGGCTCGGCGGCGAAGGCGCGCACGACCTGCATATTCGACAGGCTGTCGGCCACATGACCGGAAACCTGCGCGATGGCGGCTTCCCTGTCGTCGACGAGCCGCTGGCGGCGCTGGATCAATGGCGCGATGATCAGACCGGTCACCACGATCATCCCCATCAGCACGATGACGAGCATGGGGTCGTAGCGCCACAACACCACCGAGGCGAAAACCAGTGGGACCAGCGCCGCCATGATCTCGAAGGAGAGGGTGTCCACGAACTGTTCGAACCGAGCCGCGAAGCTGAGCGAGCGCTTCGTCAGCGAACCGGCGAAATTGTTGTGGAAGAACGCCGCGTCCTTGGCCAGCAGCTCGTCCATGGCGACCACGTACAGGTGCTCGATACCGTAGGCGTCGACTCGGTTCAGGCAGTGCAGCCCGATGCGCCACAGCAGCTCCGCGAGCAGCAGGGCGCCACCGAAGGCGAGGATGTACGAAGCCAGGGCTTCGAAACTCGTGTCCCCGGTCGCCGCGACCCGGCCGACCATCATGGCGACGATCAGCGGTGCGATGTACAGGTTGCAGATATTGCCGAGCGCAGGCCCGAGTAGCGCCGGAATCGTTATTGCCTTGCGAGCGGCCAGTTCCCGGCCGTAGAAACGCAGCACCAGCTTGAGGGCCGTCGCGCGTGAACTCATGCTCCCCCTCTTCCCTCGAATCAACGAGCGATGCAGGTGAGCAATCATCCCGTGTCCAAGTGGGTCCTGGCCAGCGAATATCCGCCGCCTACCCCCGCCGAGACCGCCTGCGGGCCGAACTCCACAGCGGCTCAACATCTTTCCGGAAGCCGCACGAACCGCCAACGCACCCTTGACGGTTTGAACATTCTGACGCAATATGTTCAACGTGATTAGCACGGCGGAAGAAGCGCCCTGGGGCGATGCGCCCCTCGAGTTGGTGCTCGGCGCGGCGGAATGCGTCCGACGCTTCGGCGTCAACGGATTTCGACTGACCGAGGTCGCCAAGATCGCGGGCGTGTCCAGGGGCACGGTGTACAACGGCTTCGGCGACAAGGAAACCGCGATCAACGCGGGCCTGGCCTACCTGTGCAACGCCTTCATCGAAGGATTGGCGGCAGGTGTTCGACCGTTGCCGACGTTGCGTGCGCAGATCGGCGAGGCCGCGGCGATGATCTACGACCACGTCAAGACGCCGCAGGCGTTCACCCCCGCGCTGCGCACCGAAAGCATCATCGCCACACTGTTGGAACACTATGGCGAGCACCTGTGCCACAGCTGGGCTAGCTTCTGGGCGACCCTGGTCGCGGCCGCTCGAGAACGCGGCGAGGTCGACCCGGCGCTCGATCCGCTGCATGCGGGCGACTGGATCGTGCGTGTGCTGCTCAGCTTGGAGATCTTGCCGTTCGTCGTGGCCGGATTCACGAACGCGGACGAAGTGCGTTCGCGCACCGCCGAAT
Source organism: Nocardia sp. NPDC049149 (assembly GCF_043197455.1). Taxonomy (NCBI): domain Bacteria; kingdom Bacillati; phylum Actinomycetota; class Actinomycetes; order Mycobacteriales; family Nocardiaceae; genus Nocardia; species Nocardia sp. NPDC049149. The sequence continues at coordinate 90,570 of NZ_JBICTD010000004.1, read as the reverse complement.
TCCTGCTGCACGGTCTCGCGCCGCGCGGCGCCGAGAAGGCCGATTCCGATGGCAGGTGAGGACTTCGAGGTCGCGATCATCGGCGCAGGCCCCGGCGGCATCACCGCGGCCCATCACCTACTCCGGTCCGGCATCACCGATTTCGTCATCCTGGAGCGCGCGGGCGATTTCGGCGGCAGCTGGCGCGACAACGCCTATCCGGGCCTTGCTGTCGACGTGCCGACCCTGTTCTATCAGTTCCCGTTCGCGCGTAAGGCCGACTGGACTCGATTGTTCCCCGACGGGCCCGAGATCCAGCGGTACAACCAGCAGGTCGCCGCGGATCTCAACCTGTACAAGTACTTTCGCGGTCACCATGCCGTCGAGCGTGAGGCGTGGGACGACGCGAACAAGGTGTGGGTGCTCGACATCGCCGGAGCGCCGCCGGTCCGCGCCCGCTTCGTCATCAATGCGGTCGGCGGCTACATCAATGCGAAGTCCGCCGACACGATCGCGGGCACCGCGGACTTCCGCGGCACGATATTGCGACCCAACGCCTGGGACCACCGCTATTCGTGGCACGGCAAACGCGTGGCGGTGATCGGCACCGGATCGAGTTCGGTGCAGATCGTGCCCGCGCTCGCGGACACTGCGGCGCAGATCGACGTCTACCAGCGCACGCCCTCGTGGATCCTGCCCAAGCCCAATGTCGCGATATCGCCTCGCGCACAACGCCTTCTGGCACTGCCGGGAGTCATCGCGGCGATCAACACCGCCGCGCTCGCGATCATGGAACTACCACTGCAACTGATCTGCCACGTGCTGCCGCTCCTGCCGCACAGGCTGCTCGCTGCCCTGCTGCCGCAGTACGACCGAATCTGGCGCGGTCTCTATCGACTCCTGTTGCGGAGCAAGGTTTCCGATGAGGCAGCCCGACGTGTCCTTGTCCCCCGCTACGGGATTCTCGCCAAGCGTCCCGTGCTGTCGAGCACCTTTCTCACGGTGCTCGAATCACCCTCGGCCGCCTTGATCGCGGACCCGATCGCGCGGATCACGGCCGACGGCATTCGCACCGCCGACGGCACGAGCCGCACCTACGACCTCATCGTCCTGGCAACGGGATACGAGCTGTTCACCGACCCGGAAACCTATCGACCAGGAACGACGCTCGGCCCCAACGGTTTCGACCTGGCCGACGACTACCGCCGCAACGGCTTGCGTAGCTACGGCGGCAGCGCCCACCCCGGCCTGCCCAATCGCTGGTCCCTGATCGCGCCGCAAGGCAATGTCGGTTTCGCCTGGCACACCACCATCGACCTCACCGCACGCCACGCGGCGCGCGTCATCGCCGAGGCCAAGCGCCGCAAAGCCGCGGTGGCACAGGTGCGTACCGCGGCGTTCGACCGCTGGGTGCGCAAGATGCGCCGACGCGGGAAGGTCATCAGCACCTACACCGTCGACTGCAATCCCGGGCTGCGCAGCTATTACGTCAACTCACACGGCGAAGCGCTTTACTACCGTCCGCAAACGCTAAGCGGCGCAGTGTGGTTCAGCAGGTACTCGTCGTTCGACGACTACACGTTCACCGCGAACCACTGAATCCATCGAGAATCGAGGCACCATCATGTCCACGACCACACTCACCGGCAAGGTCGCCGTGGTGACCGGAGCCGCTCGGGGACAGGGACGTTCGCACGCGGTCCGGCTGGCGCGTGCAGGCGCCGACATCGTCGCCATCGACGTCTGCGCGCAGACCGCGAAATTCAGCGGCTATCCGCTCGCCGAGCCCGAGGACCTGGCCGAAACCGCGCGCCTGGTCGAGGCGGAAGGACGCAAGATCCTGACCAAGCAGGTCGATGTGCGCGACCTCGCAGGCCAGCAGGCGGCGGTCGCCGACACCATCGCCGTGTTCGGCCGCCTCGATATCGTCATCGCCAATGCGGGCGTGTGCAGTTGGGGCAGGCTCTGGGAGATCTCGGCCGAGCAGTTCCAGGAAGCCATCGACATCAATCTGGTCGGCGTGTGGAACACTGTGAAGGCGACGGTGCCCGCGATGATCGAGGCGGGCAACGGCGGATCGATCGTCACGGTCAGCTCTTCGGCGGGCGTCAAGGCGCCGCCGGGCTGCGGCCATTACGCCGCAAGCAAATTCGGCGTCGTCGGCCTGACCAAGTCGCTCGCGGTCGAGCTGAGCGAGTACGGCATCCGAGTGAACACCGTGCTGCCCTATGGCACCAACACCCCACTCGGCACCGACACGTCGATGTACGCGATGTTCGAGCAGCACCCCGGCTTCGTCTACAGCTACCCGCCGAACCTGTTGAAGACCGACGGACTCGTTGAGCCGGAAGAGATCTCGGAGGCCGTGGTCTGGCTGGCCAGTGACTCCGCAGGGGTGATCACCGGGGCGCAGATACCCGTGGACAAAGGCTTTCTGGCCAGGTAGCCACCCACGCCGGCCACGATCGTCGACAGCGTCGCGATGATCTTCGCCCCGAACATGTTCGGCCACAACGGCGTTCACGGCGCCGCGACGAACTGGCCGAACAGATCGGCGCAGTCAGCCGCCGACAGTCACGTGCGGCCGCGGCGCGGCCTCTCGCGCGGAGAGCCTGCGCAGCAGTCGCAATAGCAGCGGGAGGCTGAGCATCACGAGGATCAGTCGCACGCTTTGCACCGTGGTGATCAGCGCCATGTCTGCGTTCATGTCCCCCGCGACGGCCAGTACGGCGTTGATACCGCCGGGCGTGGTTGCCAAATAGACATCGGACGGTTCGAGCCCCACCAACGCCGCCACGCCGACCGCCAGCGCACCGACAGCGGCCGACAGCGTCGCAATGGCCGCGATCATGGCGGGGATCATCCGCGCCATCGCGGCCACCACTGGCCGAGTGAAGCGCGTGCCGACCTCGAAGCCGATCAACACGAACAGCAGTTCCTGGAACAGGTTTGTCGGTGCGTAATCGCGCGTGAAGCCCACCGCGGTGAACACGGCAGCGGCCAACATCGGCCCGATCAGGTCGGGGCTCGGCAATCGCAGCTTGCGCCCCACCGCGAGCCCGACGAAACCGAGCACCACGGCGATGGACAGGCCCGCGGCCTGATCTTCGCGCGCAACGATCGTCCACCACGGCAGACCTTGATCCGTGCCGATGCCGAACAGCTCCGCGGATCCAGTGTCTACTGGCTTCTCGCCACCAAGCAGTGCGACGACCACCGGGGCGCTGATCGCCACCAGGGCGACGCGCAGGTACTGCATGAACGCCACCTGCCGCGCATCCGCGTCCACCTCGTCGGCCACCACGATGACCGCGGCAGACCCACCGGCCAGGAGTCCGAGGAACGAGGTCGGCAGCCCGACTTTCGCCACCCGCGCGTACCCGATCGACACCAGCACGCCGATCACCGGAGTCATCAGCGTGATCGCCAATACCGGCAACAACGCGCCGCCGAGCGAGGTCAGTAGCGACAGCTGAAGGTAGCTACCCATCAGCACACCCATCATCGCGTGGGTTGCCGTGGACACCCGTTCCGGGAGCGGTGCAGGCAGTCTGCCCGTCATCGCAAGCAGCGCACCGACCACGATCGCCAGCACCATCTGCGGCGCCGGGACGTGTACCCGCTCGAGCAGCTCAGCGGCGACAACGACAGCCGCGAGCAATGGCACCCAAACGACCGCTCGCCACCGTGTCATAGCAATCCATTATTGCCACATCGAGCGAACATGTCGCTAACCGCACGTCACACCTATGAGTCGGGCTGGGCTCCGGCCCCCGTCGCAGCGGGGCCCGGTGGTCCCCATCGCACCGTGGCCGGTGGTCGTCGGCATCGATGCTCGTGGCCGGGGAGCCCGCGGCGAAAACGGCGCAGCGTTTGTGCACGCGCCCAACGATTTCGCCGATCCAATAGCGCACGCCGACCAAGGCTTAAATGCACACTCAGTCAGCTTTAGCACCACTTACATTGTGCGGTAGCGCACCGTTTCCCGAGTACGGTCGAGCGTGCCGATCGACAATTCGACGGATAGCAATTCTCTATCATTCCCCGCTATCGCGAAAACGGCGCCACGTTCCCATGTTATGTACCGGAGGTCTCCACAGCATGCCGAATGCTGCCAATCGTCGCAACTACCGCGGACGGCATCGCGCCGCAAAGTCACCCACGAATGGCACACCCCGACTGTTCGCAACCGTGCTCGCCGGTGCCCTGCTCACACCGGTCGGACTGAGCTTGACGACGACCACCGCCACGGTGGCACAGGCCGCAGGGCTCGGCTTCAAAGCGCCGATCCAGGGGTACGACAAAGATGGCCGAGCCATCATTCATTACAACAATAAGATCAACGATCCCAGTATCGAGAATGCCATCAAGCATCTGAACTCGACCGAGGGTCTCAACATCGTATTCAAGCCCGGCACGGGCAAAGGTGCGATCAATATCAGCCGCGGCCAACTCGGAAATGGTGTCGCTGGTCTAGGCGGAATGGACGCCAGCGGTCCATTCGTCAAAATCGACTCCAATAACAACAGCATGAATTCCGCCGATCGAACCGAGGTCGCCGGACACGAATTGCTGCACTCGATCGGTCTCGATCACGACGACAGCGGCTGCAGCATCATGGCCAGCGTGGTCAACCGATGCAACAGCGGCCCGACGCCGTTGCAGAAGAAGGAGATCAACGAGCTCAACAACATGTACAAGAAGGGCAAGCCGGGCAAGGATTCCGAGAAGCAGGGCGACAAGGACAAGCCAGGCGACAGCGGCAAGAAGCCGGGTGGCAAAGACAAGCCGGGCGATAGCGGCGACAAGCCCGGCGGCAAGGACAAGCCAGGCGATAGCGGCGACAAGCCCGGCGGCAAGGACAAACCGGGCGATAGCGGTAAACAGCCGGGCGGTCCGAAGAAGCCGAAGCAGGACTCCGGCGGCGATGAGTCGAGCCCGTCGGACCAGGACGGCGGTGACGACCAGTCGAGCCCGTCGGACCAGGACTCTGGTGACGACCAGTCGAACCAGCCCGGTATGGACGGCGGCGACGATCAGTCGGATATGGACTCCGGCGGCGACCAGTCGGATATGGATGGCGGCGGCGACCAATCCGACCAGGACGGCGGCGACGACCAATCCGGTGACGGCTTCGATTGGTTCGGAGACAACAAGGACAACGACTCGTCCGACGCAGGCGACCAGTCCGGCGACGACGGCGGCAACCCATTCGGCGATCTCTTCGGCGGCGACAGCGACGGCGGCGGCGACCAGTCCGGTGACGACGGCGGTAATCCGTTCGGCGATCTGTTCGGCGGCGATCAATCCGGCGGTGACTCCGATAGCAGCAATCCGTTCGGCGACCTTTCCGGCGGCGACTCCGACAGCGGCAGCAACCCCTTCGGTGATCTCTTCGGTGGCGACAGCGACAGCAGCAGCCCGTTCGGTGGTGACAGCGACCCGTTCGGCGGTGGCGACCTCTTCGGCGGTGGCGACAGCGACCCGTTCGGCGGCGGCGACCTCTTCGGCGGCGGTGGCGGCGGCGACAGTTTCGATTGGTTCGGCGGCGGGGGCGGCGGCCAAGACATGTTCGGCGGCGGATTGGGCGACCTCGCCGATATGGGCGGCGGCTTCAACGGCGGCGGCCTGTTCTAACCGATAGCAGCGGCAACCCACCGCGATGTCGCCGCGCGAGCGGGTCTCGACGTTCGTGACAACACCTGCGCCCGTGGCGGATTCGATATCACTCACCGAGTAGTGACGAATCCGCCACGGGGCCGCCGCCAAGGCACCACCTCGCCGCCGTCCAGCGTCGAGTACATATGAGCCAGGTCACACCACAGGCGGGTTGACTATGATTCACGGGCGTAGCAAGCTGCACTACAGCCCCATAGCAAATCTTTGGCAAACTTCATCGAATGGCAGCAGACACAGCGAATACCGAAGGAGCCCGAGAATGATCGAGCCTGGCATGGTAGCGGTGTCGCCGTGAAGGAATTCCGCGCGCAGGGCAGCGAATCGCCTCCGGTCATCCGGCAATGGGCAGTGCAGCGACCGGCGCGGTGGCGACGCGTCCTGATTTTTGCATCCGCCATTTACTGCTCGCTGGTGCTCCTGGTTTTCGCCGTCAGTTTTCTGCTGACGGAATTCCTCCGCTGACTCGACAAGCGCTGACCCGCAACAAGATCAGCCCGATCAGGAGTGTCCACCCAGGATCACCTCGGGAATCCCCGTGCCAAGGGGCACGAACGTGCAAGTCGGCTCCTTGGCGTGCTTCGGATCAAGGATGGCCAGCACCAACTGCTGGACGAACGCGTCGTACACCGTGTGAAAGTGCCCGGTCAGGTCGATCGGGCACTTGTCTTGCAGCACAATGTTTTCCGCACCCGGCCCACGCAGCGCGATGCTGGTGAAGGGCTGGATCATCTCGTCGACGCGGCTGCCTATTGTGGTGTAGCGGACGCCGGGCACGGTGTCACCGCCGGCGTTCAGCTCGCGCATGAAGGGCGTGCCCTGCGCCTGCTGGACCGCGGCGAGCGACGTGAGCTTCTCGTACACACCCCAGAGCGGGGGCACCGCGTTGGCGATCGGCACGAGGCCGTACATGACTCCGCCGTAGCTCGGGGAGGCCAGTCCTACCCAATGCCCGACTTTGGGCGCGCCGCCCAGCTTGTTCGTGTAATACCTTGTGACACTGGCCCCCTGGGAGAATCCGACCAGATCGACCTGTGCCGCACCGGTCGCCGCAAGCACCTGATCGACCAAATCACCGATCTGCCTGGACGACATCCACAAATCCTCGGTGCCATAGGTTTTCGCGCCCGGCTTCCCGCCGTAATTCGGGGCGAACACGCAGAATCCGGCCTGCGCCAGCTGCGGCCCCACGGCAGACCAGTCCGAATACGCGGACGCGTCGGTGCCGTGCGCCAGAATCACCGGACGCGGATGTTCGGCACTCGGCTTGCAATCGAAGTCGTTGGTACCGGTCGGCGTCGCGTTCGGATGGTCTTTCAAATACCACGCCGCAGTCAGGTGTTCGGGTTGCACCGGCCCCGGCTCGGTAGGCACGACCGGTGGTCGATAACCGGCAGGCTGAGCGGGGCTATCGCCCGGGTCAGCGACGGCAACCGCCCCAACGCCCAACACCAGCAGACAGGCCGATCCACCAAGCACCCCCGTACGCACCCATTGTGCGAAACTCCACCCAACGCTCCTTTGACGTTGTTCCATCTCACGATCATTCCGCACCGATGGCGGAATCCAGGCGCAGGACGCGGCCGTTCTGCGTCATCGATCGGAAACCGACGCACGTCCCCGACCAAGGAGACACACAATGGAGACCATATCGAAGGACGACACGACTCAGGATCTGTCGCAGATCGTCGGCAGGCATTTCATTTACACCTACGAGAACGATTGGCGGTACGAGCTCTACGTACGAAACGCAACCACGATCGACTACCGAATCCATGCAGGGATGGTCGGTGGGCGCTGGGTCAAAGGGCAGTTCGTCGACCTCGTCCGGCTCGATTCCGACAACTACAAGATCTCTTGGACCGAACCGACCGGCACCTCGGTCAGCGTGAATATCATGCCGGGCCAACGCCGACTGCATGGCGTGATCTTCTTCCCGCAGTGGATCAAGCAGCACCCGGAGCATTCCGTCTGCTTCCAGAACGAGCACCTGGCGGAAATGGCCGAATACCGCGACCAAGGCCCCACCTATCCGATCTACGTTGTCGCGGCGTTCGCCAAGATCACCTTCGTCGAGGACTGCGGCATCGACAACGACGCCGTCATCGCCTGCGCCCCCGCAGATCTGCCCGCCGACTACCTCGCACGCACCAACTGATCCGGCATCCCGCTGCTCCGCGACAACCGTGGTCGGAAGCCCTCAGGGATTGCTTCTGAGCTTGGCGACCTGGAGCTCGACGGAGTCGAGGAGAACGTCGAGGCCGAGTTCGAAGCGATCGTCGTGGATCGCCTCGGCGAAGTGCGGTAGAGCGGCTGCCAGATGTGGGTAGTCCGCCGGTGCGGCGGCCAGGTATTCGCGTGTTGTCGCCGCGAGGTCACCGGCGCGGGTCCGCTCGTCCAGACCTTGGGTGATGGCTTCGAGTGCGGTGGACCCGAGGACCAGATGGGCGAAGCTGAGATAGGCACGGGCGGCGGTGCGGTCGTCCATCCCGGCGGCTTTGAGGGCACCAAGGCCGAGGTCGACGATGCGGAACTCGGCTTCGCCGCGGGTGACGCGCGCAGCAGCCAACGGCGCCAGGCGCGGATGGGTGAGGTAGGCGCGACGGACGCCGAGTGCGAGCAGGCGCAGTGTGGCGCGCCAGTCCGGTGAGGGCTCGATATCGGCGACGGCTTGGGCGAGCAGCCGATCGGCCAGTGCCAGGAGTAGTTCATCCATGCTGCGAAAATGCCGGTAGATGGCGGTGTGGTCGACGCCGAGATCGGCGCCGAGGGCCCGGATCGTCAGCTTGTCGGGGCCCTTTCGCTCGACCAGTTCCATCGCGGCGTTCAGCAGCACCTCGCGGCTGAGAAAGCGGGATTTAGCGGCGTCTGCTGCCTTCTTGCCCGTCGTATTCGGGGTCCCCTTTTTCGTGGCCACCCTCGCAGTATGTCAGATCGCCCACACAGTTGTCACCAGTGGTGACAACCACGTTGACACCTTTGGTGACGACCTGCATGCTGTGACTGGAAATCTCTTTGCGCATCAGTGATCAAGGAGGGCCGAGATGGTGGTAGACGCTCACTTTCACCTGTGGGATATCTGGCGGCACGACTACCCACATCCCGATGACGCTCGGGTCGAATCGTCGCGACACGTCTTCGGGCCGATGGAGTTCACGGCGGTGACCGCGCCATACCGGATCGAGGCAGCCGTCCTTGTGCAGGAGCTGGCCTCCGCGGAAGAAACCCGCTATCTGCTCGCGCATGCCGTCACGAACCCGATGATCGCCGGTGTCGTCGGTTGGGTCGACCTCACCGCACCCGACGTGGCCGAACAGCTGGCAGCGCTGAATTGCACTGCCTTGACAGGCATTCGGCACCCGGTGTGCGACGAACCCGATCCGCGTTGGCTGCTCCGCGATGACGTCATGTGCGGCCTGCGCGCGGTTGGCGCGGCCGGACTGGCCTATGACCTGCACATCAGCGAACGCGAGATGCCCGCTGCCATCGAGGCAGCCGCCACGCTTCCCGAGACGCGATTCGTGATCGATCACCTCGCCCTCCCCCGGATCGGCGAACGGGCGCGCGATCCCTGGGCGGCACATTTCGATTCACTTGCCACCCTCCCCAACGTCACCGCCAAGTTGTCCGGCCTGATCACCCAGGCGAACTGGACCTCGTGGACGGTCGCCGACCTCGTTCCGTACACGCAACACGCCCTCGAGGCCTTCGGCCCGGACCGCCTGATGTTCGGTTCCGACTGGCCGATCAGCGCCCTGGCCACCCCTTACGAACAAGTCCTCGAGACCACCGACGCTCTCCTCAGCGGCTTGAACCATGCCGAGCGCACCGCCGTCATGGACACCACCGCCCGGCGCGTGTACTGCCTCCCCGCCCGGCACGCGGCGCACACGGAATAGCCCGACCTCGAACCACGACGAATGACCGGACCCGAACCGGTCCGCTGCCGAGGGGACCTCGCCACATCCGGGAACGGCCGGACATCACAGACTTGGAGACCTCATGACCACCAGCTCAGAGCGAAATGTCTTGATCATCAAGAACGTTCGAGTGTTTGACAGCAGAGCAGGCCGGTCGTCGACGCAGCCGCAGGTGGTTGTCGTTCGTGACCACAGAATCGAAGCGGTGCAACCTCTCGGCCCGGTATCGGCAGCAGCGGAGCCAGGCGCCGTCGTGATCGAGGGCGACGGTCGCACGCTCACCCCGGGGTTGATCGATGCGCACTGGCATGGGTTCATGGCCGCCGTGCCCAAGGAGGATCTCGCGACCGCGGATATCGGGTACGCCCATGTACTGGCAGGCAGGACCGCGACACAGACACTGCGGCAAGGGTTCACCACCGTGCGGGACATGGGCGGGCCGGTGTTCGGCCTCAAGCGTGCCATCGACAATGGAAGTATCAGTGGGCCAAGGATTTTCCCGTCCGGAGCGATGATTTCGCAAACTTCCGGCCACGGCGACTTCCGTCCGATCTCCGACCTCCCCAGAGGCCGTACCGGCGGGCGTGGCTTCGCCGAAGTGGCAGGAGTCGGAATCGTCGCGGACGGCACTGCCGAGGTGTTACGCGCCGCCCGTGAACAACTCATGCAGGGAGCCAGTCAGCTCAAAGTCATGGCAGGCGGCGGCGTGGCCTCCGATCACGATCCGCTCGACGTCACCCAATACGACGAAGCCGAACTGCGCGCGGCCGTCGAGGCAGCCGAAAACTGGGGGACCTACGTCGCGGTGCACGCCTACACTCCGCGGTCGGTACAGCAAGCCCTCCGTGCGGGAGCCAAGTCCATCGAACACGGCCAGTTGCTTGACGAAGCCACCGTCGAACTCATGGCAGCACAAGGTGTTTGGTGGAGCCTGCAACCGTTCCTCGACGACGCGGACGCGCCGCCGATGCCACCAGCCAACCGCACCAAGCTGTTACAGATGGTGCGCGGCACCGACAACGCCTACGGTCTGGCCAAGAAATACGGCATGGCCGTCGCCTGGGGAACCGACATCCTCTTCTCCCCCGAACTTGTTGCCCGCCACGGACATCTACTCGCCAAGATGACTCGCTGGTACACCCCCGCCGAGATCTTGACCATGGCCACCGCCACCAACGCCGACCTCCTCGCCCTGTCCGGCCCCCGCAACCCCTACCCCGGCGAACTCGGCGTCATCAAACCCGGCGCCCTAGCCGACCTACTTCTCTTCAACGGCAACCCCCTCGACGACATCACCATGCTCGAACGCCCCGAACAAGCCCTCGCCCTCATCATCAAAGACGGCGCCATCATCAAGAACACCCTCACTGAAAGTCCAACGAGCCGAACGATTCACGCATTCGTACACTGAAATGTGGCACAGCCCAACGCGGGCAGCCGACACTTCATCGCTGCCCACTGTCTTCGTGGCCGTCGAGTTCACCCTCTCTGGACGCCGGTAACCGACCGCGCAGCGCGTGCGCAGATGGACATGTACGAGGATGAACGTGCGTCGAAGTCCCCAAGCTAGGAAGGACGTTCTACGGCAATGCAGCTAGCGCAGGGTGAGGCTTTCAACGACCTGTTCCGGCAGTCCAAGCGGGAAGCATTCCACTTGGAAGTCAGGGACGACTACTACCCGCCCGACTACCCTCCGCTGGCCCGCTTCCTGAACAACGAACCTGACGACTACCAGTGGTTCAGCCATGGCTGCAACTTGTGCGGGAGTCAGTTGGCCGAGGGGTGACGATCAACCGGGCACGAGTCGTCACCGTGCCGCACAACGACTACACCCGCTACGCGAAACATGTCGCCAGGCTCAATGTTGAAGCGGGCGAAGATGTCCGGTACCTCCCACGGCATCTGATCAATCAAGATGATCTGTCTACTGACGACTGGTGGATCTTCGATGACTCGGTTGTTGCGTTCACTGTGTTCGAGCCCGGTGAGAACGGGCGCTGGCTCGGTGGCGCTGTCACCACCGATCCGCAGATCGTCGCCTACATACGAGAAGTGAAGGAGCGAGTCTGGTCACTGGCTGTCCCGCTCGCGCAGTACAACGCCGGAGCGGTCTCCTGACGACTTCTGGTTAATCGACAGCGAACAGGTCGGATTCACGCTGGCCGACCAAGACGGCCGTGCAATCGGCGGTGTTGGCGTCAGCACCGATCCACGGCTTGTTGACTACTGCCGTGACGTGCGGAAGCGGCTCTGGCCCTTGGCAACACCGTATGACAAGTACATACGGTGAGTAGCGCGGCGACGACCTGTGGATCAAGCGCCGCCCAGTCGCGGCTTGTGCAGTTGCGGCTTGGTTCCTGTGACGGGTCGGTCGGTGGTGCTCACCGGTTCGGGCACGACGGTGGTTCGGGCGGCGGCTCTGGCGTCGACCTCGCGGCGGGCGAAGGCGATGTCGCGGGCCGTGCGTACTGACAGGCGGCCGAGGGAGGTGGCGGCGAAGAAGAGGATCAGGGCGCCGAGGCCGTAGAAGAAGGTCAGGTACAGGGCAGCGCGTTTCAGGTCGGTGGTGGCGACCGGGTCGCCGAGGGTGCCGATGTTCAGCAGATCGGTCAGGAACGGTCCGATGATGAACCACAGGCCTGCTGCTGCGGCCAGCCAACCGCCGAAGCCGGCGATGAGGCGGTTGCGACTTGTCAGCATCAGCAAGCCGCCGATGATCGCGGTGACGCCGGGGAGTACCTCCAGCCAACCACGCGCCGATGTCCACACCCAGGAGTCGTCCGGCGTGAACGCGAAATCGAAATAGGGCCCGAGGAACGGGATCAGTGCACCCCAGACCCCTAGCAATAGCACCGCGAGCCCGCCGAGGGCTCCCCGGCTACGCGGGATTCTGAGCGCCGGGCCGCGATCTGCAGAAGCGTTGTCGACGTTCATCAGAGCCTCCATTCATCGAAGTAGCTGCCCTTTACCGCCTACCCCCAGTTCACAGACTTATGCACGAGTTGCATAAAGGAGGCTACTCCCGCTTCGCTCAGAGACTCAGTGGCGAGCTCAGGTCGTAGACGGTGGTGCCGCCAACCGTCGTCGAGGCGAAATGGGTCTGCACCCACGTGGTGATCTGCTGGCCGACTGACTTCGTTCCCCCGCTGTTGTCCGCACCTCCGTCGGGGCTCTGTTCCGGGCCGTCGCCCGTTCGACCGTCGCGTCCTGGGCCGTTACTTTGAATGAAGTAGCGGATGTCGCCGCCCGCCACGTATTGCTGGAATTGCGCCAGCGTGGGTGAGTTGTCCGAGCCGCTGAAACCACCGATCGCCATGACCGATTTTCCGGTGTCCAGTTCGAGGCCGACGGCGCCGTGTGAGCCGACGGTGGCTGCGGCCCAGCGAGAGGTCGTGTCCTGCAACAAGGTTTCCAGGGCAGTGTTGGTGCTTGTGTTATCGCTTGGGCCACCGGGCATCCCCGCACTCGCGCTTGTTGTGCTCGGACCGGAGGTGGGTATCGATCCCGAGTGTGGTTGTGCGGCAGTGTCGATCGCGTAGCCCGCGGTGCCACCGAGGCCGAACAGCAGCCCGGCGGTGACGAGTACGACAGTGAACTTGCGTAGTTGGTGACCACCCGTGATCAGCACCGCGGCAACGGCGAGGGAGCCGATCAGCAACGCCCAGCGCAACCACGGCAGCCAGTCGTGCGTGCGATCCAACAGGATGTAGTTCCAGATACCGGTCACCGCCACCATCGCTCCGAGCACGACCCGGGCCACCAAATACTCCTTGCCGCGCCACAATTCGTACACACTGATCGCCACGACCGCCGCGATCGCCGGGGCCAGCGCCACGGTGTAGTACGGGTGGATGGTGCCGCTCATATAGCTGAATACCAGTCCGGTCGTCAGTAGCCAGACGCCCCACAGCAGCAGTCCGGCGCGAGCGATCCCTGGCCAGCGCGCGTGGTGTCCGGGACGGCTGAACCACAAGCCTGCGACCAGTCCGATCAGCGCTGCGGGCAGCAGCCAGGAGATCTCGGTGCCCATCGAGTCGCCGAACAGTCTGGTGATGCCGGTGCTGCCGCCGAACGCCGCGTTCGCGCCGCCGCCGCCCGGACCACCATTACCTGAGCCGCCGACGATGCGGCCGAGGCCGTTGTAGCCGAGTGCCAGTTCCCAGAGGCTGTTGTTCGTCGAGCCGCCGATATAGGGCCGCGACACCGCGGGCCACAGGCTGACGAGGGCGACAAGCCAACCGCCGGAGATCACCATGGCGAGGCAGGCGACCAGCAGCTTGCCTATCCGTTTCCAGAAGCTGCCAGGTGCGGCGACCAGGAACACCAATCCGAAGGCGGGAAGCACGAGGAACGCTTGCAGCAGTTTGGTGAGGAAGGCGAATCCGACTGCCGTCCCGGCCAATACGAGCCAGCCGGTGCTGCCGGATGCGGTGGCACGCACCATGCAGTACGCACCGGCGACCAGCAGTAACACCAATAGAGCGTCCGGGTTGTCGAACCGGAACATCAGCGCCGCAACAGGAGTCAACGCGAGGACGGCGCCGGCGAGCAGCCCTGCCCCATGTCCGCTCCACCGTTTCACCGCGCTGTACAGCAGTGCGACGGACCCAACGCCCATCAGCGCCTGCGGGACCAGCAACGACCACGAGCTGAACCCGAACAGCCTGCCGGACAACGCCATCACCCAGATGGCGGCCGGTGGCTTGTCGACGGTGATCGCGTTCCCCGCGTCCAGCGAACCGAACAGCAACGCCTTCCAACTCTGGGTGCCTGCTTGCACAGCGGCGGCGTAGAAGTCGTTGGCCCAACCGGAGGCGCCCAAACCCCACAGATACAGCACCGCGGTGCCGATCAGCAGCGCCGCCACGCTCGGTCGAGCCCAGCGCGGCGCGCGGGACACCGGACAGCTCGGCCATTCGGCGTCCGGCGGGCGGGCGGCAGTTGTCATACCGTCGATCGGGGCGGCAGTTGTCATACGTTCGATGGTTATGTGGCCGACTATGCGTGCCGTTGGCCCACGCTATGAGGCAGCTGTGTGCGTTGGCAGTCGCACGGTGAACTCGGTGTGGCCTGGAACGCTGTGCACCTCGATGGTTCCGCCGTGCGCCTTGACCACCGCGGCCACGATGGCGAGCCCGAGCCCGGTGCTGCCCGTTCGCCGCGACCGGGACGAGTCGCCGCGAGCGAACCGTTCGAAGATCTCCGGCTGCAGCCCGGCAGGAATGCCGGGGCCGTCGTCGATCACCCGCCAAACCGCTCCGCCTGATGAATCGGCCTTCAGTGCGGTGGTCACGGATGTGCCTGGGCCGGTGTGGATTCGAGCATTGGCGAGCAGATTGCTCAGCACCTGATGCAGTCTCGCTGCGTCACCGGTCACCACCACAGGGTCAGCGGGCAGATCGAGGTTCCATCGGTGGTCGGGGCCCGCCGCGTGCGCATCGCTCACCGCGTCAACGGTCGACCTCGACAGGTCGACCGGTTGCTGTTCCAGCGACCGGCCCGAGTCCAGGCGGGCAAGCAACAGCATGTCCTCGAGCAGGTGCGTCATCCGGCCGGTCTCCGATTCGACCCGGCCGAGCGCGTGCGCCACGACCGCGGGAACCTCGTCCCGGTTCCGTTGTGCGAGTTCGGCATAACCACGGATGGCGGTGAGCGGCGTGCGCAACTCGTGACTGGCGTCGGCGAGGAACTGGCGGACCCTGGTCTCGCTGGCTTGTCGCGCGGCCAGCGCATCGGTGATGTGATCGAGCATCCGGTTGAGCGCCGAACCCAATCGACCGACCTCGGTGCGCGGGCTGGCATCCGCGGCCGGAACCCGAACCGGCAGTGTCACTTCGCCGCGATCCAGCCGCAGATCGGCGACCCGGTCCGCGGTGTCTGCGACCCGGTTCAGCGGCGTGAGCGCGCGATGGACGATCAGCATGCCCGCCGAGGCCGCCGCGACCAGGGCAACCACCGTGACGGCCACCAAGACCAGCGCCAGCCGAATCAGCGTGGCCTCCACGTCCGCCAACGGCATTCCGATGACGATGATCTCGCCCGACTGGTCGTACTCGGCGATCATGCGGTAGCTGCCCATGCCGCCGATGGTGCGGGTCGCCGGGTTCGCACCAACTGGTACCGCCGTCATCGCCGCACTCGCAGTGTCGGACAACGGCTCTCGGGAGGAGCTGGAGTTCAGTTCGCCGCCAGTGATGACCCGGCCGCTTTCGACGACCGCGCCGATAGTGCCGATAGGCTGGCCCGGCCTCCCGAGGAACTCGGGTCCCGGTCCGGTCACCGGGCCCATCGGTGGATCTCCCGGGGGCGGACCGGGGTCGTGCGTGAAGTCGTGTGCCGTCCGCTGTATGACATCGGTCAACTGGCTGTCCAGTCGGCTGGTCAGAAACTGTTGCAACGCAAGCTCGGTCGCGACGCCGATGCCCGCACAGACCACCGCGAGCAGCATCACCTGACCTACCAGCAGCCGTGCCCGCAGCGACCACGGCCGCCGCAACCAGCTCCGGCCCGGCGATCCCTTGTCAGAGCGTGGGTTTGAGCACATAGCCCGCGCCGCGCAGGGTGTGGATCATGGGTTCGCGTCCGCTGTCGATCTTCTTGCGCAGATACGAAATGTAGAGTTCGACGATGTTGGAGCGGCCGCCGAAGTCGTAGCGCCACACTCGATCCAGGATTTGTGCCTTGCTCAACACCCGCTTGGGGTTGCGCATGAAATATCGGAGCAGCTCGAACTCGGTCGAGGTCAACATGATCGGCTCCCCCGCGCGCGAAACCTCGTGGCTGTCCTCGTCGAGCACCAAGTCGCCGACCACGACCCTGGCGCCGTCGGTTTCGGTGGTGACCCCGGTGCGCCGCAGCAGCGCGCGCAACCGCAGGATCACCTCTTCGATGCTGAACGGCTTGGTGACGTAGTCGTCGCCGCCCGCGGTGAATCCCGCGATGCGGTCCTCCACCGAATCCTTTGCGGTCAAGAGCAATACGGGCAGGTGCGGAATCTGCGCACGGAGTCGGCCGAGCACCTCGAGCCCGGTCGTGTCCGGCAGCATGACATCCAGCACCACCACATCCGGCCGGACTTCGCGCGCCGCGACCACCGCGCCTGCGCCGTCGCCCGCCGTCGTGACCGACCACCCCTCGTAGCGCAACGCCATCGACACCATCTCGGCCAGCACCGCCTCGTCGTCGACGACAAGCACGGTGACGGGAGCGCCGTCGGCGCGGCGCAGCACGACACGTTCCACCGGGAGACCGGCATTTCCAGCGCTGAGGGTGGACATCTGCACATCGTGTGCGAGCGAGCTCGGGCGTGACTGTGCCGTAGCTATGCATTCGCTGTGAGCCGCCTGTCGGGGTGACCGCTTATCCGATGCACAGCATGGACAAAGTCGCTACCCATCCGCCGACGTTTGACTACATCCCAGGTCACACCGAGTACGTGACCTACCGGGCACAGCCCGGCTCGCGAACGAAAGGCCCCGACCAGATGACAACGAAGAACACCGCACGCAGACGGATAGCCGTCAAGGTCGCCGTCGCAGGCACGCTGCTTGCCGTTCCGACGGCACTCGTGGCAGCGCCCGCGCTCGCCGCGGCCCCCGCCAACGACCAGGCCGTGCTGCAGCTCACGCATGGCCCGCAGCCGGGCCCGGATCAGCGTCCCGGCCCCGATCAGCACCCCGGCCCCGGTCCGCAGCCCGGCCCTGGCCCGCAGCCCGGCCCGTTCCCGCTGCCTCCCACCGGTAGCGCATAGCCAGACCTCGCGAGATGGCCCCTCGCCGCACCGCCGAGGGGCCATCTCGGAGGTGCCCGTCCCCTGCCGCCCGAGAGACCATCTCGGAGGTGCTCGGCCCGCGGATGTCGGCGCGTTTGCGGTCCGCTGCCGACTCGGCGGGCTATCCTCCGTCCGGTCGAGCGTTTCCCTTCGGAGTGAAACGAGTTGCCTATGGCAGGCAGGATTCGACGAACAGTCGCGATGTCGGCCTGGTTGTCAGCCCTGGTCCTCGTGGGCAGCGCGGCCAACCTGCCGACCGTTGCGGTCGCCGACGATTTCGCGACCTCACCGACGGCAATGTCGCCGGGCGACATCCTCACCAGTGAGCCGCTACCGATGGCACTGTCGGTACCGGTCGATCCCGGCCCCTTTCCGGCCAGCGCGCAGCGAATCGTCTATCGCACGACCGACGCCAAGGGTGCGCCGGCCACCGCGATCGCCACGGTGCTCAGCCCGATTCTCCCGTGGCGCGGCGTCGGCGAGCGGCCGCTGGTGAGCTTCGCGGTCGGCACCCACGGGATCGCACCCCATTGCCGCACTTCGGAATTGATGCAACGCGTGCTGACCCACCACCCGCCGTTCGATGTTTCCACCGAATACGAGGCGGTGTTCCTCGGCGCGATGCTGATGCATGGCATCGCGGTAGTGGTCACCGATTACCTACCCAGCACCTATCTCATCACGGCCGCCGAAGGACACGCCGTCATTGACGCGGCGCGGGCCGCACAGCGGCTGCCGGGCACCGGTATTCCCGCGCGCGGGCCGATCGCGTTCTGGGGTTACTCACAGGGCGGGCACGCGGTAGGCGCCGCCGCCGAGCTGGTCGAGTCCTATGCACCTGAACTCGATCTCAAAGGCTCCTACGTCGGTGCACCACCGGTATCGCATCTGAACCTGTTCAGGTACGCCGAGGGCGGGATGTCGCTGGGTGCGGGCGGCTTCTTCTTGAAGTCGCTGATCAGCTCCTATCCAGAGCTGGCCGCCGCAGTCGACGAGATGCTCAACGACAAAGGCAGGCAGTTCCTGGAAACGACTGCCGCCCAATGCGTCGGCGGGGCGATGCTGAGTTACGGCTTCCAGCCGTCCGATTCGCTCACGAAGGACGGCCGATCGATGGCGCAGGTGCTCGAAGCCGACCCGCGGACGGCTCGAGTGCTCGAAGACATGATGCTCGGCCGCACCAGACCCACTGCGCCGGTGCTGCTTTCGACCGGGAGCAACGACGATCTGGTGCCCCCGACGGACCCTAGACAGCTCGCACGTACCTGGTGCGACCAAGGAGCCACGGTGGAACTGGTCGACCTTGCACTCCCAATGCTGTTGCCCGGCACCATCATCGGACACACTGTCAACTCGCCGATCGTCGGACTCACCGAAGCCCAGGATTGGCTCAACGACCGATTCAACGGCATCCCCGCACCTTCCACCTGCCACTGAGCAGTTCCCGTGGCTGCTACTCAACCGCCGCCGCGCCGACATACGATCCGCCACGCGACCGTATCGGCACGCCTGGCTTTGTCCGCTATCTGTGGAATCTGACCCACTTTCCGTGACGAAAGTTGTTGTGCCAGCGCTGCGTGTGTTCGGTGTCATCGTTGTGCGGCGGTGAGGAGGACACGTTTGCGTAGTAGGGGAAGATCTGCTCTGCCGAACATTTGCCGTTTGATCATTTTGATGTTTCTGTGGAATCCGAACTGTCAAGTGCCGCCGGGGATCCGGCGGCTTCGAATATGCGCTGGACGGTTGGGCCGCAGGCCGGGAGACTCAGCTGCTGTGGACATGATGGGGATCTCTGGTTTCGAGCCGTCCTTCCTGGTCGGGATCGAGGCGGTTCGGCAGGCGCACGGATCACGTCTGGCGACCCTCACTGGCAGGCCACTGACGGGGTTCGCCCTGGTGCGCTTCGTCGAGAACGGAGACTGGTTCGCTGACTGCCCGGTAGTGCTGGACTTCGACGGCGTCCAGGTGGAGGTTTGCCACTGGAAGCTCGACGAGCTCTCGATCGGCTGGGACACGATCGACATCGCGGTGACCATCACCGGGTGGGAGTGGTTCGAGCTCACGCCCGAGTGGTCTCGTACCGATGAACGCCTCGAACCGTTCGTCGGTCAGGAACTGCGCGAGGTCGCGCTGCTCGAGTGGCGGCCGGCCAGCTATGACCTGGCAGCTGGAACAGTGGCGGTGGAGTTCGCCTTCGCTGGGGACTGTCTGCGGATCGTCAATGGTCTCGACGAGAACCGCATCGAGGTCGGCGCGGCCCACCCGGATTACATCCGACACCGGCTGGGTCGCTGAGCGCTACTGCTCTGTCGAATGCTGCTCGATCTCAATGACAGGCAGCGGGTGGCATGGGCCGAGGCACCGATCTGCCGGGAGTCGTTTCGCCAGCCGCGGTACCAAACCCCGCTGGGTGCCACCCGCGCGTCGGCCCGGCGTATACCGGCCACGGCCCACCGGATTGGATTCCCGCAGACCTTCTTCCATCGTGATCAGGTCTGAAGCCCGCGGCCCCTGCGAGTACCCACGCCGCAGCCCCATCGCAGCGAGCAAAGGTACGTGCCGCCCTATTGATCCGAGCCAGATTTCGGACAGTCGACCAACGAGCGCCCAGCGGCTAGTACAGGATTTCTATGAGCCAGGCGGCCATCGCCACAACACGACACCCGGCGGGGGCACTGCTATAGCCTGTGCGCATGGAGGTCCCGAATCCTGGGGGAAAGAGGTCGTCCAGCTCTGACGAGGGCGGGGTCAACTCCTCTGACGCTCAGGACGAGTGGCCGACGCTTTGCGGTAGAGATATGCACCATCGGCCACAGATCGCGCTGTGGTTATCAGTGATCGCGTCGGCGATCGTGGTGTCGATGGTCTTCGTCGTCGGATACGGAGTTCGACGCACGCCGCCGGAACCACCGATTGGATCACCGCCGGGAGGGCCGGGCTGCTTGTCGATTGCTTCGCCGCGCGGAATAGCGGGCCTGGACAAGCCTTTCGAATTCACCGCGACAGTAGTCCGCGACTCGTGTGAGCTTGTCTCGACGAAGTCCAGGCAACCGATGCGACTCGGCAGTGTGCCGGTCGGCAGTTTGATGGAGGTGAAACTGACCTCACGGCAAGAACTTTCGATCCGTGAACGAGGATCGCTGATCAAGCCGTTCTCCGACAGCGGACGTGCGAGCTGGTCATGGGAGTTGCGGACGAAACTCGCCGGCTCGTATCAGGTAGCACTGGTGGTCATCGTTCATGACAAAGACACCAGGGAAGTCGTAGACGAGAGTGAACCGCTGTACATCCCGGTCGACGTCGCGCCGTCTACCAGGCAATTCGTGGCCGAACAGGTGAAGTCCGGCACATCGTTCCTCGATTCCGTACCTGCCGTGCTCGCCGGATCGACAGCGCTGCTGGCGATCGTCAGCGCGCTGGGGCTCACGGTGTTCGGACGGAAGCGATCGTCGGATACCGAGCCGGAGCACATTGAACCAGGCCCGGCTGGACCAGGCACCAGCGACAGTGACCAGGGATCCACCGAGCCCGATGTTGCACCCCCCGAGCCAGGGGATCTTCCACCCGCCACGGCAGCCCCGATGCCGTTCGATACGCAGGTGACCGACTCGGTGTCCGAGGCGAGGGTGGCCGGGCAGCTGGTGTGGCGGTCATGGACGTGTCCCGGAGAACAGGCGGTCGATGTCACCGGCCGCATCGCCGAATTCAACTGGCGTACGCCCACCGACACCGGAAACGCGTTCGTGAAGTTCGTCGCCTACAGTGGGAATCAGGCCGTTGACGAACAGGTCCGGCGGGTGGGTCCGGGCAACAGTCTTGCGTCGTTCCAGTTCGACCTGGGCGGCGGCGTAGGTGCCGATGTCGAAATCACGAGCGTGACTGTCCAAGTCGGCCTGTATCCGGACCAGCCGATAGCTGGGCCGACCGAGACGTTCTGCCCGAGCAGCTCACGCCCGGAATGAATCAATCCCGCTGCCGTGGCGCAGCGGTCTTCGGCATGATCGGATTTCTCCGAGCATTCGACCGACCGCTTGATCACCCGTCTACCGAACGCACGCACATCGGCAGCAGCGCGCGTCCACGTGGATGCGCGCTGCTCGGCAGTAGCGGACGTCCCCTTGGCCGAGTTGACGTCCACCCGTTGACCTTTCGAGAGCTCCGCGCGGACCGCGCGATAGGCGGCATGTGCGCGCGTCCATGCCAGGCCGCGCGTTATGCGCACAAGCGGACCTTTCCGAACGCAGCGCGAGCCAAAACAACCGCCATGACATGGTCCCGCGCACGGATCGTGGTGGTGCGCACAAGTTCGCCCCATGACTTGTGCGCATCGGTACAGAATCTGCGCGGGATCGAACCCACAGACTTCGCATAGGGCAGGAGTGGTCGCTGTGGCACACGGTAATCGGCCATTACCGCTCACTCCCGCTGACTGAAGCCAGACCGATTAAGCACGGGCACCTGACGTGAACGCTGTGGTGGTGATGAAACCCCACGCGCCGCGCCCACGTGAGCACTGTGACCGGCCGCGCGCCGCAGTCCCTCACGATGCGCGCGAACACCCTCCGATCGGAACGTCCGCCACACTCACCGCAGCATGTGCGCTCACTCCACGAGATCGCTTGTCGGCCAACGATTGGATAATCCTCGGCGTCGCTACGCAAAATGCCGCGAACATCCGGCCCATGGTCACAGCACTCGGTTGCCCTACTTGATCTCAGTTCAGCATCGACCAGCTTCAGCTAATGTTTAGCAAACTATCATTGAGGGGGCGGATCGGTACACCGGGACAGTCATAAGGAGACGGTGATGGGCATAGACCGTAGGAATATCCAGAGATCACTACTCGGGTACCTGGTTGCTGCCGGAGTCGCCGCCCTGATCTCAACTGCGCCCGCCGGTCCCGCGGCCGCCGATGCGGACTACGGTGGCGGCTGCACTCTATTCGAAGGCAATCGATCAGCAACAATAGACTCGCTACGTTTCCGATGCACGCCCGAGCAACAGGAGTCGATCTTCCGCGAGGCCCGGCGAGGTGATGTGCCGGTCGGCGTCACACAGGGCTGGGTGATCAGCCCGCGGGAGATGCAGTCGTGGGCGTCGGCGATATGGCTCGGTAAGTCGTTCCACACCGGCCCCGACGGCGGGTTTCTGCTGAATCGGGTCGGTCCCGCCGGCAACGAAGCCTGGCCCGCCAATGTCTACTCGGGTTCGTCGGTACTGGATGGACAGTCGGCGTGGGAGATCGACTATGCCCCCTCACCGACCCCTCAGCTGTTGGACGAGATTCGTGAGGTCACACCCGGCGTGTGGTTCGGCTACTGCTGGTCACGTGGCCCAGGCCGACCGCAGTACCAGCTGACGTTCGCTTTGGCATGAACGACCCTGGCCGAGCTGAACAGCCGCGTCCGGTCTCGGCCGAGTGAGCCGTAGCCGTTCACTCCCGGTCAATCTCACAGAATGCTGAATCTCGATCGCTTTCCGATGCTGGGCAATAAGATCGGTGCAAGTAGGCCAGCGCCCACCGCGCGGTAACGACCCGCTGGTAGTCGGCCAAAGGTTCGCCCATGCCGACGCTTTTCAACATGTGGATCTGCATGTTTACCGAATCGCCCGCGCTGAATTCGCTGTCAGCGAGCAGATCCAGGAGCCGGTGGCGCATCGGTCCCCGTACCGTTCTCGGCTTTCGGGGCGGATATTGCGATCAGGTATCGGCGGCCACTGATCCGATCGGGTCGATAATGTACGGCAGGATCGGTCACCACGATCCGGTCATCCGGACTTCCCAACATCCTGATGCCACTGGAAACGAGCATCAACTACTCCTCTATTCTCCTAGGTGGACGATAGCGCCGAATTGTTTCTCGTAGTTGCTCATGCTGTCGTTCAAGGTCTGCATCAGGCGGAAGATCATCGCCGTCGGGAATTTCACTCGCGACACCACTTGAACCGGTTGACGCACAACGGGATTGCCACCCTCGTCGACACCAGGGTCGGTCGGCAGATATATGACGAAATCGATGGTGAAATCCGTGCGGTTGTACCAGCACGTGAAACCGTTGGCATACACGCCAGCACTCATCGCCTCAGGCACGATCACCTCGACGTTCACAGGAGATGGAGTCGCATCGCTCATCCGCACGCCTCTCACCGGCAACCCAAAGGATCACAACGGGGCTGATCCTTTGGGTTCGCCACATTCAGTGACTAGCGAACGGATTGACGCGTCTGCTGCCGAAGCTGACGCAGCTGCATCTCCCATTGACTGGACCGGTCCTGAGCACGAGTGGCCTGGTCCTCCGCTTGCTGCGCCAACTGGCTCGCCTGGTCGGCCTGGTCCTGAGCGGACTGCGCCCGCTGCTCCGACTGTCCGGCTTCGTTCTGCGCCTGCTGGGCCTGATTCTGCGCCCGGTCAGCTTCGTTCTGCGCCTGCTGGGCCTGATTCTGCGCCTGGATAGCCTGCTGGCGAGCCTGCTGAGCCTGCTGACTGGCCTGGTTGGCCTCGCTGTGCGCCGTGTGCGCCTGGTGCTGAACCTGACGTGCCTGTTGCTGCGCCTGCCGAGCAAGACTCTGCGCCTGCTGAGCAGACTGGCGCGCGCTCTGCGCATCCTGCCGCGCCTCATCGACACGCATCTGGAGAATGTCCATATCCCGGAGGCTCGGAACATCCTCGCGCGTTGTCTCGGTGGTTTCTTGTGCCATAACAACTCCTTGCGTCGGTTGTGTGGAACACAAACAATCGTCACCCTTGCGTGAGCTGGATGCAATGCGTTGGCAACATGATTGAAACAATTCAATAAGGTGCCCAGCTCACCAAAACTGTGCTGGCGCAAGGCTTGTCGAGCCTGGCGGGCGCAGCACAACATCGGCAGACCCGACCGGCCTCGCATGTTCCGATAATGTGGCGTCCGGCGATCCGGGCAGCGAATATGCAGATACCCGGAGGCCGCAACTGAAATAGAAAAACGACCCAAGCATCGTCGACCGAAAATTTTCCGGCGATGGGAAGCCGGCCGCGTCGGGGCGACGACGGCTGATCGCTAATCCTGCTGTTGCTCTTGATCTTTGACGACTGTCACGTTCCCAGGCCATCAAACATTGGATTATCAAATATTCAATGTTTTGACCACGGAACGATCATGAAAGCGAGCGCGCAGGCGACTCCGGAAATGCCATACTGCCGAACCGATATCAGCGTGCACGAATCACTGCCGTTGTACACCGCGGTGTCCGGCAAAGCGTTCTGGGCACAGGCAGCCGAACACCTCCGCCGAGCGAACGCCTGACATCCCGACCACCAGCCACCCGACCATCGGTGAGGTAAGAGACAACTGCTCAACGCGCTCAACTCGCCTACTTACCGCGCGCTCCTGCCGAGTCACGGAGGCTCGGCAGCTGAGGTCTTCAACTACCGTGCCGTCGGCATTGGTGAACATCTCCGAACCGGGCACGGCTGGCGGCACGCGGCCAGAATTCGCGAACAACTACGTCTGAGGAAACGGTCACGCGACCGCGTACGGGAAGGCCGCGGCGCGGTGCTGGAAGGAAAGGATGCGCAGGTTCTGCACGCGGCCCTCACGAATCTCGATGGCACGGCGGATGGTGGCGTTGCCGTCCCAGGCGTCGGGCCCGGCCATCACGATCGGCAGGTATTCCAGCAGCGCTTCGGAGTTCTCCCAGGTGGCGGAGTTCCAGAGGTAGGAAGGGCTGTGGTCGACGCTGTAGTAGTGCAGGTCTTCGCCGACGGTGAACATCGGGTCGGCGAACGATGTCGGGCGGGCCCATTCGAAGCCCATCCCCTCGTCGCAGGAGACGTCGATGAACAACATGCCGCGCGCGAACAGTGGTAGGTCCTCGTTGTTGACGAACATCAGCGGCTGCTCGGTGTCCTGCAGGATGCAGTTCACGACAATGTCGTACTGGGCAAGCATTTCCGCGAGCGGTCCCGGTTCCGGCGCTTTGAGGGCCAAGGTGCGACTGGGGTTGGCGGGGTCACGCTCGAAATGCTGCATCCGCACCGACGCGAACGGCGAGGCGACCGCGGACACGCTGCGCTGCGTGAGCACCGTGACGTCACTGATGCCGAGGGCGGACAGCGCACGAACGGCGCCACGGGCGGTCGCACCGAAGCTGATCACCGCGGCCCGCATTCGCCGCCCGTAATCCCCTGCGGATCCGCGCAATTGCAGCGCGTGCAGGACCGAGCAGTAGCCGGCCAGCTCGTTGTTCTTATGGAAGACGTGGACGCTGAAGTTGCCCTCTTTCGTCCAGTGGTTCATCGCTTCCCACGCGATCAGCGTCAGACCGCGGTCGATGGCCAGCTGCGTCATCCGCTCGTCCTGCACGCAGTGCGGCCACCCCCACACCACCTGCCCAGGACGCAGATTCTCCAGGTCTTCGGGCAGCGGCTTGGGCAACAGCAGCACGTCGCACTCGGCGAAGAGCTCCGCACGCGAGCGATGGCCGCCGATCAGCGGCGCCAAGTGCGCATCGGTGTACCCGAACCTGTCACCGTAACCATGCTCGAGGAAAACACGGTTGCGCAGCGTCGGATCTATTCGATCGAAATGTGCGGGGTGGATCGCCAGTCGGTGCTCGTCCTCTTTGCGGGAGGTCGCGACTACACCGATGGTCAGTTGCTTCACTGTCTGAGCCTACGCGTCTTTCGACGACCGCAAGGACTGGCCGAAGATTGCCGAAGATTAGCCTTGCCGCCGGGGCATCCGCCGCGCCATGGTTGAAGCATGAGTGAATCCGATACCCGTTCCAGCACAGATGATTTCGACTTCGACACGGCATACCGCGAGGACAGCCCGTTCGGCGCGCGAGCACCATGGGACATCGACGGGCCGCAACCCGCCTACGTTGCGCTCGAACATGCGGCGGCAATCACCGGCGATGTGCTCGATTGTGGTTGCGGCAGCGGCGAAAACGCGCTCTTCCTCGCAGGGAAGGGCTACACGGTGACCGGCGTCGACCTCGCACCGACGGCCATCTCGATCGCGCAGACGAAGGCGCGCGAACGCGGACTCACCGCGACCTTCGCCACCGCCGACGCCCTCGAACTCGCCGACTACCATGAGCAATTCGACACCGTCATCGATTCCGCCCTGGCGCACTTGTTCGATCCCGACCAACTCGTCCGGTATGCCGCAGCGCTACACCGCGCCTGCCGCACGGATGCCACGGTGCACATCCTGGGTATCAGCGACCGTGCCTTCGCCTTCCTCCGGAACGAGCAGCCAGCATTGGGCGAGCAGCTCGAGAACCAACTCCCCAGTGACACGCTGAAACTCGAGGAGATGCTGCCCTCGCTGACGGCAGACCACCTGCGCAACGGCTTCGCAGTGGGGTGGTCGGCGGAGTCCGTCACCGAAACCACCCTGCGCACAGTCATGCCGTTCCAGACCGACCCGATCGACCTTCCCGCCTGGCTCGGACGCTTCAGGCGGCTTCCTTCGAATACCGAACCACGGTAACCCAAGGCCAAACGAGCGCGCCGGAGCTGCCGTTCCGATCGTAATCCGGTACCAGATAAGCACATTCGGCATGTTTGCACTCGATGCCGACATGCCGCCTGTGCCACTCTTCGGCTACCGACGACTCAGCAACCGGATTGGGCAGGACCCTCGCCGGGTTCGACGACGACCGAGATCTGCGCGGCTCCGGGACAGGACGCCACCAGCAAGTCGGACGTGCTCGCCGCCGAAACCGCACGACCACCGAGGATTTGCACGTGATACCCGCCGGGATACGAACGGGGCGGCGTGGCGATCACGGTCGTCGCGCCATCCGGGAATCGGCCACCGCGATCGGCTCGGCCGGTGTCCCATCGATAGTTGAATTTGCGTGTGTCGATGTCGTAGTGCCATTCGATCGGCGTGCCCGCGGTCAGTTTCGGATAGGGGCGCACCAGCGCGTCGAGGTTCGATTCGCGCACGTTGCCCGGGGTGCGCGGCTGGTGTGCATCCACCACGATGGCCTGGTCATTCGGATCTTTCGCCACCGTCGCAGGATCGCCGCCGAGGTAGGTCCAGTTGAACCAGCCGAGCCGGCCTTGATCGAACAGATCCACATTCTCGACAAGGGCCGTCCGGTCACCTGTCGCGCCGAATTCAGTGACCACAGGCGGGATCTGCACGGCATCGGTGTACACCTCGGCCTGACTGACGCCCGCCTTCCATTGCGGATCGCAGCCTGCGCTGCCGCCGCCCTGCAATGCCTGGACCACGCAGTACACGTTGAAGCCGTATGCGGTGTTCGGTCCGGGCGGCACACCGAGGTCTGCGCTGGTGCCGTAATTCGTGGTGATCACGCCCGAGAACCAGATAGGCGTGCTGGGATCGCTGTCCCGGATGGCGGCGTTGACATTGTGATTGAACGCCTGGAGTTGACCGATCGCCACCGGCGGGCACGCGTTGGCCAGACATGGCAGAAAGGACGCTCCGGCCGGCGGTTGATTGAGCGGTCCATATCCGATGACTCCTGGCGTATCCCGAAAGTACGCGGCCGTGTGCCGCCACATATCCAGAAACCTGGTCTGGATGCCGATACCGCCCGGCCCCGGTGCGTTGGCGAAGAAATTGGTGGTGGCCGCCCAAAAGCCCGGATTGGCCAGGTTCGCGGCGACCAAGTCGTGGAAAGTGTCCGGCATTCCGTTATCGATGGTGGCCCACAGTGGTGCGCCTTCGCCGCCGTACTTACTCGACCAGAGGTCCTGATGGAACTCGATTTCGGTGCCGATTCCGTGGTCGTACAGCACACGTACGGTCTGCGCGATATCGGCGAGATAGCTGTCGTCGTACTGCCCGGGCTCCGGTTCCACGGCAGCCCAGATGATGGGCATCCGTACCGCATTGAAACCCTCCGCGGCGAGCAGCTCGGCGTCCGGCTCGCCGAAACCTTCCGCCGATGGAGTGTATGGCGGGCGCTTGTTCGCCACATTTTCGCCGTGCAGGATCACGACGCGCCCAGTCGAGTCGGTGAACCATTTTCCTGCCGTCTGCATCGGCAGGCTGACGGTCGCGTCCGCGACGGCCGGGGCGTTCGACGAAGCTATCAAAAGGGCGGCTGCGAGAGTGCCGAACCCGACCGCGCGTGCAACACGACGAAGCAGCATGGCAAACAAAATAACATCAATACTTCGACGCTAAGAAGATTCAGCACTCCGTAGCATAACGAGTCAATTCTGGGCGTCTGATATTTGCGTCGAACCGAATTACCCGCGTTCTACGAGCATCGATCTCGAACTCAGGTCGCGCTCGCCCACCGACGAGCGCGAATCCTGAGCCGGGAGTGCTGATCAGTCGGTGAGCGACTCGCCGGAGAGATCCTCGGGGGCCGCACTGACGAGACGGCCGATCATGGACTTGCCGTCGAGGTTGTCCGCGGGTGGCGCACCGAACAATTGCAGCACGGTCGGGACGATGTCGACGAAGGTGTATGCGCCGCCGGTCGGGCCTGCCTTGAAGTCGGGGCCGCGGGCGATCAGGAAGCTCGACGTCTCCGCATCGGACTGCCCGCCGTGACCGCCGAGGGTGCGGTGGCCGTGATCGGTGGTGACCATGATCGTCCACTTCTCGTTCGGCTTGCTTGCGGCTCGCTTGTCCACTGCGGCAACGATTTTGCCGACCTCGACGTCGACCCGCCGGATCGCGTCGGCGTACTTCTGACAGACGCGCCCGCATTCGTGGCCGGCTTCGTCCACCTGATCGAGATGAGTGAACAGGAAGTCGGTGCCCTTGCCGATGGCGGCCACTGCCGCATCGGCGGTCGCCGTGTCGGTCTTGGATTCGTTGCTGTCCCCCGGGACCGGCGGGGTGGTGACGACCACGTCGGCGTGCGGGTTGCCACTGCCCGCGATGGTCGCGATCTTGCTCCAGGTCGCGATGGCGGCGGTATTCAGTTGCGGCTGAGCCTTTTCCAGGCGCGTGAACACGCTCGGCCACTTGGTGAACGGCGTCTCGTCGAAGTTGTTGTCCTTGACGCCGTGCTTGGTGTCCCATACGCCGGTGAGCACACTGGACCAGGAGGGGCCGGAGATGGTGGTGTGCGGGCGAATCGAATACTGCGACAGCGCGCCGTCGGCGCTGAGCTTCTTCAGGTTGGGGACGTTGGTTTCTTTGATTTTCGCGTACATGGTGCCGTCGAGCCCGATGACGACGACCTTGTTCACCGAGGCATCGGCCTGTGCGACGGGGCCGAGCGCGGTGGTGGCGATGAGTGAAGCGGCCACGGCAACAACGGCTTTCGATAGCGACTTGCTCATGGAGTTCATGGTCTAGACCATCGCAAGCAGGTGGACGGACGTCCAGCCCGCCGCGCCACCGTTCACTGAGTCTTCATTGGTCTGGACCAAACGAATCATCTTGTTGAACAACGCATTAACCCATCGGCGCGGAGGTTTCTCCCAGCCCGCTCCCGCAACTGTGAGTCACAGCCTTTTCGAAGGTCACCGCAAGCGCGATCACCGAAACCCGATCGACTCGACGGTCATCCGGCGTGCAACACACCAGCTCCGATTGCTTCAACGTCGCCAATGGACCCGTCGACGTCGCCATCCTCTGGAACAACGGCGAGCAGAGCGCGCTGTCCGGCAACTGGTCGGCACCGCTCATCGGCAATGGCGCAGCGAACAACACCCGCACCGTGGTGAGCGGCCTCGGCGCCGGACAGCGGGTGCGCATCGATGCCGCCTATGACCTCGGTACCCCGCAGAACTTCGGCGCATGCCTCGGGCCAGGCGTTGTCAGCGGCACCGGGGTCATCTCCAGCGCCGCTTTCGTCTAGTGCGGAAAGACGATTACCGGGACCGGTGAGTGGCGCACGATCTTCGCGCCGCGGGCGCCGAGGAGTATCCGAGAGAGGGGGCCGATTCGATTCGAGCCGATGGTGAGGATGTCGGTGGTCTCCCAGCCCACGTCTTCGAGCGACTCGGTCAGGGTGCGGCCGAAACCGATGGACAGTTCGACAGTGCGTGGCGTCGTGGGTAATTCGGCGACCCGCCGCTGGGTTACGGTGGCGGCTTGCTCGATCTCGGAGACCCATTCGTCGGCTACCGGTGCATCTCCTTCGGTGCCGAGACGAGTGGTGTACGGCGGCGGGATGCGCACCGCGAAGGCCGCGAGGCGGAGGGTGGCGTCCAGCCTGGCGGCGAGAGCGGCCGCTGCGAGCACCGCCCAGTCTTGGTCGACGGAGCCGTTGTAGGCGGCGGTTACCCGCTCGACGGCGCGCTGGTCCGGCATGCGAAACTCCTTGGGCGCCAAGGCGACCGGCACCTGCACGGCGTGCAGCAGGCGCGAGGTCACGCTGCCGAGCGCCAGATGGCCGAACACCCCGGCCGCGGAGGAGCCGACGACGATCAGGTCGGCGTCGTATTCGGCCACCAGCTCGAGCATGGCCGCCGAGATCGAACGCGCCTCCCGGACAACATAACTCGCTTCGACATCAGCGGGCATCGACGCCTGCGCCGACTCGAGCGTCGCGCGTGCGTCGATCCTCGCGGGCGGCACGGACTCCGGTTCGGTACCCTGCCGCGGCAGGACAGGGACGATCGCGCAGACCACCAGCCGCGCCCGTGCCGATCGAGCCAGCATCGCCGCGAGATGGACAGCGGCAGTGCTCGATACCTCAGGCGGACAACCGACGATGACTGTCATCCTTGCCCCTGTTCGACGAGTTCGGATCGGCGCAGGCGGGAGTGTTTGAAGCCGTA
The DNA here is from genome assembly GCF_043197455.1 of Nocardia sp. NPDC049149. Taxonomy (NCBI): domain Bacteria; kingdom Bacillati; phylum Actinomycetota; class Actinomycetes; order Mycobacteriales; family Nocardiaceae; genus Nocardia; species Nocardia sp. NPDC049149. The sequence continues at coordinate 59,513 of NZ_JBICTD010000004.1, read as the reverse complement.
GCCGAGGTACCACAGCAGCACGACGGCGACCCAGCCGACAAAGACAACAAGGGTGATCGGCCGTAGATCCTTGATGATCCACACACAACCGATCATCGAAAGCACCGGGGTGACCGGATAGCCGGGAACCTTGAAACTGCGCGGCAGGTCAGGTGCGGTGCGCCGCAACACGATCACCCCGATCGATACGACGAGGAAGGCCACCAGGGTACCGACGCTGGTCATCTCGGCGAGGAAGTCGATCGGGATCAGACCGGCCAGGAGCGCGATGACCACGCACACGATGACGGTGTTGCGCGCCGGGGTGAGGGTCCGCGGATTCACCTTGCGGAACACCGCGGGGATCAGCCCGTCCCGCGACATGGCGAACAGGATTCGGGTCTGGCCGTAGAGGACGATCAGGGTGACGCTGAAGATCGACACCACCGCGCCCGCCGCCAACAGGGTGCCCGGCCAGGTCGCTCCGGTGACCCGTTCCAGGATCGCCGCCAATCCGGCTTCCTGGCCTTGGAAGTCAGCGGCAGGCTGCGCGCCGATCGCGACCGCGACCACCGCGATATAGACGCCGGTGACGGCGACCAGTGCGATCAGGATCGCCAATGGCAGGTTCCGGTGGGGATTCTTCACCTCTTCACCCGCGGTCGACACGGCGTCGAGGCCGATGTAGGAGAAGAAGATGAGTCCGGCCGCGGACATGATGCCGCCGAAGCCGAACGGCGCGAAATCGGCGAAATGATCGCTGTGCCAACCCACGAGGCCGACAACGACGAACAGCGCGAGGATCGCCAGCTTGATCGCGACCATGGCCGCGTTGACCTTCGCGGATTCGCTGACACCGCGGACAAGCAGAAAACAGCACAGCGCGACGAGCACGACCGCGGGAAGATTGACAATCCCGCCCTGTTGCGGCGCTTGCGACAGCGCCTCGGGTAGTCGGAATCCGAAGATGTTGTACAGCAACGCGTTCAGATACTGTGACCAACCGACCGCGACGGCCGCGGCAGAGACTCCGTATTCGAGCAGCAGGCAACCGCCGACCACCATTGCGGGCAACTCGCCGAGCGTCGCGTAGGCATAAGAGTAGGAAGAGCCCGAAACCGGTACTGCGCCAGCAAGTTCGGCGTAGCAGATCGCGGCGAATCCTGCGACGACGCCCGCCACCACAAACGAGAGGATCGTCGCGGGCCCGGCCACCGGAACCGCCTGCGACAGCACGAAAAAGATGCCGGTGCCGATCGTGGCGCCGATGCCGAACGTCGACAACTGGATCAACCCGATGGAACGGGACAGTTCACTGCCGCCGGTCTCGTCCGTCATCTCCCGAACCGGCTTGCGCCGCACGAGTTCCCGAAGAATCGCCATGGTCAGCCAGCCAGATCGAGCGGCGCGATCTCGTCGTAGACGTCGCCGAGGCCGGGATTCCCCGCAGCGGCCCGGCCGCCAGCAATACGCCGCGCGGATTGAGCGTCGGCGCGGCGTGTGGGCACGGGCTCCCCCTGGTTCTGGTCCCTCGGCCAAGGTTTCCCGACCGGTAGCTGATATCGACGCCCTCAGTTTGATGACGTGACAGCTATCCTGTCAAACGCGAGGGTGATCGACGTTTGCGCAAGCCGAAGGCCTGAACGTCGTCCCATATCTGCCATTTCGGCGGCCGAAGTGACCGCGTTCAGCTGCCCGGGTTCGGTGATCCCAGGAGTTTGCGCAGCAGCCGAACGCAGAGTCCCCACTGTGCCGGGCGGGCCACGGTGCCCGTGCAGGCCAGTTCGGCGCGGTCGAGGCTGTCTTCCAAACATGCGTTGTGCAGTGGTCCGATGGCCAGTGGCCAGGTGAGACGCGCCAGGCCGCTGGTCTTCATGGCGACGGTGTGCCGCAACAGCGTGTGGTCGTCATCGACGGCAAGAACCGCGTACTCGTGAAAGCCGTGGAAGCCACGCGGCCCGGTGAACGTGAATCGCACCCAGGTGGCCGGGACATACGCGGCGACGGTGTAGCGGATCGGTTTGTGCCCGCCGACCGCTCCGACCTGAAGGGGTCGATCGAACTGCATCGGCGGCCACGCCGCTGTCGGCCACAGCATGTCGTTGCTGCTCGACAGGGTGTCGATCAGCGGTCCCACCTCGCTGGGCTTCCCGGCCAGTAGTCGCTCGTGCACGTTGTAGACGGCCATCGCACCTCCTGGATCGGATATTAGAATGATTACTCTACATCAGTGGCGAGAGTGAACCGTCGCCGGTCCGTACGTACCGTTGGGCACTAGCCCCCAGGAGGTGTGGTCGTGCCGATCGCTACCCGCATCGCTACCCCGACCGACGTGGACGACTGCGCACGAGTGCTCGCCGCAGCCTTCGCCGACGACCCGGTCATGTCCGCAATCTGGCCCGACCAGCACCGACGCCACCGGGCGCTCGCTCGGTACTTTGCTGCCTCGATTCGGAATTTTCACCTGCCCGGTGGCGGGGTGCAGGTCGCGACAGACGAAGAAGGCCACCTCCGGGGCGTCGCCGTGTGGGACCCACCCGGGCAGTGGGATCAACCGATCTCGCGCACCGTTCGAGCTCTCCCCGAACTGGTACCGGCTTTTCGTTTCAGGACGACGGCCGCACTGACTGTCCGCCGCACACTGGACGAACACCACCCCCGCACACCGCCGCACTGGTATCTGGCGAATATCGGGACACATGAGGATCATCGCGGACAGGGCTATGCCGCTCAACTGATCTCGGACCGCCTCGCCGCCGATCCGGACACAGCCGCCTACCTCGTGTGCACACGCGAGAAGAACATCAGCTTCTACGAGCAATTCGGGTTCGAGGTCACCGGCACCATCACGCTGCCGGTGGGCGCAAAGCCCATGCTGTGGGCCATGATTCGCGAACCGTGACGCACTCCGCAGCACGGAGCGGTTCAGCAGGAGGATTCGTCGTCCAGCCTGGTCTCGAGATGCAAAGAGCCGACGTCGTAGGGGTTCGCGGCATCGACGTACCGATCAGGCACAGACAGCGTGATCAGTCGGCACTGCGCGGGTGCCGCGTTGCAGCTCGTGAAGATGTCGAGTTGCGGGGTCATCTTGGCAATGCTTTCGACGACCAAGGTCACGGCGAAGGTGCCGTCCTTCGACGGGTACATCTTCTGGACATCGTCCTGACCGATGCGCTTGTTGACGAGTTGCACTCGGGACTGAGTCGAGGTCGACGGCTGGCCGCTGCAGAGCAGTCGCCCCTTGACCGACACGGTCTGGCGATCCATCCGGACCTCCTGCGCCGTGCGCGTGGCCGACGGCGCGGCAACGGCTACTTCATCGGACCACACGGTGGTGGCGCCAAGGATCATCAGGGCAAATACTGGCAGACGGTAACGCATTGCGGGGTCCAATCTTCGACGTGGAAAGGGACGTGACAACGCGGAGCGCGACCATGGTAGTTCCTCGCCCATGAGCAGTGCCTCGCGCCAGCCGTCATTGCGAGATCCGATCGAGGCAAACCGCCGTAAGTGAATGAATATTCCGCCACTGCAGGGCTCCTACCTGGCTGTTGACGCCAATCGGCGCGCGGAGTCCACGCGACATGATTAACTCGACCAGCATTGGAGAAGGGGAGTTTTACATGGAGCCAACGGCCGAGCAGCGGGCAGCGCTGAGCATGATCTGCGATACGTTCGTGCCCGGTGACGGATCGACATTGCCTTCGGCGAGCGAACTCGGCGCGGCAGAAACCGTGTTCCGGCTGCTGGCTCGCGCGCCGCGGGAAGCCGATCGCAAGCAGCTGGCAATGCTATTGGGGTGGTGGGATTCTCGCTTGACCGGCCTGCTCCTCGGTGCCGGACCTCGCCGGTATTCCACACTGTCACAACAGGACCGAGAGCGGGCGCTGCTTCGGCTCGGTGCGTCGCGGTTGGCACCCGTGCGTGCCATCTTCCAAGCGCTGAAACAGGCGGCGCTGCTGGCCTACAACGTGACTCCCGGTCCCACCGGCACCAACCCGTTGTGGAAGGAGATCGGCTACCCCGGGCCGACCGGGCCGCTCAGCACCGCCGCACAGCCCGCGCTGACACCGATACGGTGCACCGAGAACACCACGCTCACCTGCGATGTGGTGATCGTCGGATCGGGTGCGGGCGGCGGCACCGCAGCAGCCGTGCTTGCCGAGGCAGGCCTCGACGTGATCGTGCTCGAGCGCGGAAACTATTACGACGACCAGGATTTCGGTGCAGGCGAACTCACCGCCCTGGAACAGCTGTACGCTCCCGGCGCCAGTTCCTCCGAGGGGCAGATCACCCTGGTCGCCGGCACCTGCCTGGGCGGAGGCACCGTCGTCAACTGGAGCACCTCGCTCCCCACCCCCGATTCGGTCCGCGCGGAATGGGCCGAATTGGGTGCGGCACAGTTCGCAACGACCGAGTTCGGCGACGCCCTCGAGGTCGTGCGACGCCGACTCGCCGTCACCGACAACCGCTCCCTGCTCTCGGCCCGCGACGATGTCCTTGAACGCGGCGCAGGGGCACTCGGATGGGCCGTAGACACGTTGCCGCGCAACGTCACCGACGCGTGCGACGCCGGAACCGAATGCGGCACCTGTGGTTACGGCTGCCGTGTCGGCGCCAAGCAGTCCGTCACCAAGACCTGGCTTGCCGACGCCGCCGCGGCGGGAGCCCGAATGGTCGTCGACGCGAATGTCCGCAGCATTCGGGTGAACAATGGCCGTGCTGAAGGTGTTTCAGCGATCACCGAGTCCGGTGTGCCGATCGAGGTGCGGGCCCGTGCCGTCGTGGTCGCGGCAGGCGCGGTGCAGACCCCTGCGCTGCTGCGCCGGTCCGGCCTTCGCAATGACAACATCGGCCGCCACCTGCGCCTACATCCTGCCGCAGCGGTGTTCGGCGTCTTCGACAACGAGGTGCGAGCCTGGGAGGGCGCGCTGCAGGGCCGAATCTGCCGTCAACACGCGAATCTCGACGGCGACGGCTACGGCGTCATCTACGAGACGGGCCCGATCCATCCCGGCCTTGCCATCGGCTTCATGGGCTGGCGCGGGGCCGACGCGCACCGCCGCACGCTGCTCGACTTCGCCAACACCACCGCGATCGGCGTCATCACCCGCGACCGCGACTCGGGCACCGTGACCGTCGACAAATCCGGCGAACCGATCGTCAACTACCGCCTGTCGGCGCACGACGCCGCCCACCTGCACACCGGGATCGAGGGCGCCGCAAGCATTCTCGAAGCAGCGGGCGCACGTCGCATCTTCTCCGGCCACCAAGCCGGCGTCGACTACGAACCCGGCCGCCGCGGTTCGCACGCCGATTTCGCCGCCGCCTGCCGCGATGCAGGATACGGACCGGGCCAGTGCGCGATGGGCGCGCTGCACATCATGGGCTCGGCCCGCATGGGCGGATCCCCGCGACTCTCGGCAACCAACCCCGACGGCGCCACCTGGGAAGTCGCGAATATCGTTGTCGCCGACGGCTCCTGCTTCCCCACCGCGTCCGGCGTCAACCCGATGATCTCCATCGAAGCGATCGCCTACATGAACGCGAAGAGGCTGGCGGCCCAGTTGACCTAGGTGGACCGGTTCCACACTGATGACCGGTGCGCTTGCCGAACGAACGGAGTCGAACCGATGCGAATGACCAGCGAAATGCAAGAGTTGGTGCGCCGCCAAGGGCTCGGTTTCGTCGCGACGGTGCGCAAGGACGGAACCCCGGCGGTGTCGCCGAAAGGGACGACCATCGTATGGAACGACGAGCAGCTGGTCTTTCTGCATCTGCACTCACCGGGCACCGTCGCGAACCTCGACGGCAACCCCGCCGTCGAGATCAACGTCATCGATCCGCTGCGCCGCAAAGGCTTTCGCTTCGCAGGCCGCGCTATCGGGAACGCATCCTCAACGACGGCACCGAATAGCCTCCGCAGCCAGAGCCCTACGCGGCTGGTATCGAATTGCGCGACAGAACTATTCAGGCTTCCCGAGGGGGTTCTCACGCAGTTTGGTCGCCAGCCCGTGGCGCAGAGCGACGGCCGCCGCACTGCGCGGTTTGCGGACAGCCTGTTGCTCGAAGCAGTGCGTGAACTCTTCGGCCAAGCCCAATCGCGGCCATTGCGACAATACTTCGGCTCGGATGACCGCAGGGGTCAGGCCCGTCTCGCGTCCGGTGATATCGATGCCGGTCGCCCGGTGCAGCAGATGCCCCTCGGGATCGGTGTCGACATCGACCGGCTCCCCCATGTGCCGGACGATGATTTCCCGCACTCGGCGCGCACGCGCCGGCGCCCAGCCCGCGCCCGCCGCGAACACCACCGCGACATGACCACCCGCTTCCTCGAAATCGAGCGCGTAGGAATCGAATTCGGGTAGCAAGCCGAAGTCGTGCAGCATTGCTGCGACAAAGAGCAGCTCGTCATCGATCGTGATGTCATCCGCCCGCGCCAGCGCCGCCGCCCAATGATAGGAGCGCACAGCGTGATTCAGCAGCGCGGGCGAGTAGTACTCACCCGCGATCCGCAGTGCGGCGCGCGCTGCATCGGTGTGCACCGGCGAAACGATCAGCATGTTCATGCCGCCCACGGCGAGTTCTCGATGATCTCGACGAAGTCCGCACGCTCGAAGCCAGGAACGAAATGCGCGAGGACATCGGCCTTCACGTTGCCGAAGGTGGTCTGCGGGCGGTGGCGGATCCCCTCGGTGAACGCGGCCAGGATCTCGGTTTTGAAGTTCGGTCGCGGGTGCGCGGCCACCACCTCGGCGCGCTGGTCGTCGGTGATCGACTCGTAACCTATTCCGAGCACGTCCAATTCGACTCCGCGGGTCACCAGCGCGATCTCCGGCGCCATGTGCAACGGGATCTCCGGGGTGGTGTGCAGCGCGATCGCGGTCCACACCCGCTCGGCGGCCGCGACGTCGTGGCCGTGCGCGCGCAGGAACCTGCGGGCTTCGTCGGCGCCATCGATCTCGAAGCGCTGATCGGAGCTGCGGTATTTCTCGGTCAGCCCCAGATCGTGGAACATCGCGCCCACATACAGCAGCTCCGCATCGAACTCGAGACCCGATGCGCGGCCCCGCAACGCCCCGAACACGAAAACCCGCCGCGAATGGTGAAACACCAAGGGGGTCGCGACTTCTCGCACCAGCTCGGTCGCCTCCCGCGCCATCCGGCTGTCGGGGATCCTGACCCCGGCGATCGTCTCCGCACTCATCTCGCTTCTCCTTCGATCGTGGCCGACCTCCTCACTGTGCCCGCGTCCACTACGCTGTCTCCATGTCTAAAGTGACAAACAAACCACAGATTCAGACATGACCCATCGGGTGGGGATCCTCGTCTTCGACGACGTCACCCTCCTCGACGTCACCGGACCGATCGAGGTACTGCACACCGCGGGCGCTTACGAATCGGTGCTGCTCTCGCCCCACGGCGGCCCGGTCATCACGTCGTCGAAGATCACCCTCACGACGACCGCCGCCGCAGCCGCAGGGCCGATCGACACCCTCGTGGTGCCCGGCGCCGATGCCTTGGCCGAGCACCGCATCGACGAGGCGCTACTCGACGCTGCGCGCACACTGGCCGCCGACGCTGCCCGCGTGGCGTCGGTGTGCACCGGCGCTTTCGTGCTGGCCGAGCTCGGCCTCCTCGACGGCCGCCGCGCCGCCACCCACTGGCGACACGCCCGCACCCTGGCCCACCGCTACCCTCGAGTGGACGTTCTGCCCGACGCGCTCCATGTCAACGACGGCCGCTTCCTCACCTCGGCAGGCATCAGCGCAGGCATCGACATGGCTTTGGCGATGGTCGAATACGACCTCGGCCCGGACCGAGCCCTCGCGGTCGCTCGCGAACTGGTCGTCTACCTGCAACGCCCCGGCGGCCAATCCCAATTCTCGACCGCCCTGCACACCCCGTCCCCACAAACCCCGGCGCTGCGCACCATCATCGATGCCGTACACGCCGATCCCGCCGCAGACCACAGCGCCGCCACGCTCGCCGCCACCGTCTCGCTGAGCACCCGCCAGATCGCCCGCCTGTTCCACACCGAACTGGGCACCACCCCCGCCCGATGGGTCGAACGCGTCCGCCTCGACCTGGCCCAGCAACTGATCCTGCGCGGACACACCATCACCGCCGCAGCCAGGCACAGCGGCCTCGGCAGCGACGAATCCCTGCGCCGCGCCTTCGCCCGCCACCTCGGACTCACCCCCACCGACTACAAACGCCGCTTCACCACCACCGCACCGCCCACCGTGCCGAGCTGAACGACAATCACGACCGCGAGTTGATGCCATCGGCGGTGGTGGTTCCGCCCGCTCCGGATGCCGGTGGAGGAAGATACCTGGCATGAAGGTGATCCTCTTCGGGGCGACCGGCATGATCGGGCAGGGGGTGCTCAACGAGTGCCTCCGGGACGAGCGGGTCGAACAGGTCGTCGCCGTCGGGCGCAGCTCGCTGGGCATCGAGAATCCCAAGCTGCGGGAGGTGGTGCAGTCCGATCCGAGCGATCTCTCCGCGATCGCCGGCGAACTGCCGGAATTCGACGCCTGCTTCTTCTGCCTCGGCGTCTCCTCCGTCGGCATGAAGGAGGAGGACTACCGCCGGATCACCTACGATTTCACCCTGCAGGTCGGTCGCACATTGGCGGCCGCGAACCCGAAGCTGACGTTCATCTACGTGTCCGGGCAGGGCACCGACAGCACCGAGCGTGGCCGCTCGATGTGGGGACGGGTGAAGGGCAAGACCGAGAACGATCTGCTCGCACTTCCCTTCCAGGCGTACATGTTCCGGCCCGGCTTCGTCCAGCCGATGGACGGCGTTGTCTCCAAGACCCGGCTGTATCGCGCCGGCTACGCGGTCACCGGACCGGTGATCCCGCTGTTCAAACGACTGGCCCCGAACGCGTTCAACGACAATCGAGAGATCGGCCGCGCCATGATCGCCGTCGCGGCCGCCGGGTCCGATATTCGCGTGCTCACGCCCCGCGAGATCACCGCACGAGCGACGAGCTAGCGGCATACTTTCTGCGCTCTCATACCGACGGATATGCACACGCTTGTTGCCTCCTTCGTAAAACCGAACATGGATTGGGAATGCATGTAGCGGGCGGTTTGCGTAACACGTCCGATCCGCGTGCGATGTGTTCAGACAACACCGATCAAGGAGGTTCGGAATGTTCTCTGCAAAGCGGCTCGCCGCAGGCGCCGTCGTCGCCACCGCCACCGCGGCCACTGTGTTCGCTGGTAGTGGCGTTGCCCAGGCTGATGTCCCGGTGTGGGAAGCCAACTGTCACGTCTACAACATCTTCAACACCGGCGGGATGGCCAATTGTGAACTGCCGACCTGGCATCAGGTGAAACTCACCTGCGTGGCGTGGCCGGTCCCCTTCACCTATTGGAAATACGGCCCGGCGCAGTACGGCCAGAACCAATCTTGGGCCAGCTGCGACTCATTCAACGCATTGGTGCGAGTCGAGGTTATCCAAGCGTAGTCGGGGCGCTGAGCGACGTTCGATAAATATCGTGTCTCCCAATGCTTTCGACGCCTGACGAGATGGCCCCTTGCCGAGGGCCGTCTCGACGGCGGCCACTGTCTGCCCACCCGAGCGATGTCGAATTAGGATCTCGCTGAGGCAATCAGTAGATCGCCCGCGTTCCAGTCCGGAAGCCATGCGACAGCAGAGCCACTGGTCAGGCACTGACCGCGCTCCCATGTCCGACCGCTGGAGATCCAGCCGCGGGGGACGTGGTGTCCCGATGAACGGCATACAGGACGATGGGTAGGTGAATACTCCTGCGCCAGGACCTATTTTCGATGTGATCGCTGTGCTGAACGGCGTGGTGGACCTGCGGTCCTATCCACGCAAGCACCTTGTGTTGAGCTCGCCGCAGACCGGCGGATTCGTGTTCGGCGCGGACGGTTATCAGCGTGCGATCTTCGAACCGGTCGTGCACTTGGTCAACGGCATCGAGCTGCTGGAATCGCAAGGCTGGGAGCTGGTCAGCGTCGTGGAACGGAACATCCAGAACGTTTACTACACAATCGCTTTCATGCGTCGGACCTGACGCGGTACGCCGGGCATTGCGATCCTGGATAGCAGGTCCGTGCCTGAATGCCGCGCGGGGCTATGCGGACGGGCCGGATGGCGGCACCGCGTCGGAGCGGCCGATCAGGATCAGGAATGCGGTGGCCGCAGCCACGCCGATCAGGCCAGCGATCTTGCCGAACGGTTCCGGATACGCCAGCCACGCGATCACCGCAGTGGTCAGCGCCGCCGCGGCCCAGGCCGGAACGCCGGCCTCTTTCAAAGCGTCCGCAATCTTTTGCCGCGCACCAGGTTCCGATGAGATTTCCTCCGGCAGCGCCTGCTCCTGCTGGAACGGGGGCGGATCCTTACGGCGACGGCTAGGCGGGTATGTCCCGGGATCCTGTGTGGGCACAGGCGCGGTCGGAACCGCAGGCACTGGCGGGAAGGTCGGCGGAAGATCGAGCGGCTTATCCGGTTTCGGCCTCGGAGGCGGAAACCCGGGCCGCTCTTTCGGCGGCACTTGACCGGGTGTGCGATAGGGATCTCCCGTACCCTGCTGCTTCTTCTTCCATTCCTCGTCGTCCTCGTTCTGGCACGAAACCTGTTGTGGGCCAGCACCTGCAACGGTGATCGAGCCGCCGTCGGCATAGCTTCCCGCGGCCTGTTGCGCACCGTGTTCGAGGTGCGCCGAGTCGGCGGCCACTCCGCCGCGCCGTTGCTGCACGACGTGAGCGAGCTCGTGCGCGAGCAGATGGTCACCCGCCGGGGTGCCGGGTTGATAGGTACCGTCGCGGAACGCGATATCCCTGCCGACCGTGAACGCGCTAGCGTGCAGTTGACGGGTTGCCGCACTGACGGAGGAGCCCAGATGCACTCGCACGTCGCCGAAGTCGGCACCGAATCTGGTTTCCATCTCGCGCCGGGTCGCGGGTTCCAGCGGCGCACCAGGCGTGGCCGGCACCGCGGTGAGGTCGATATCCATGCTCGGCGGCCGAATGTCACTCTGCCGCAAACGATCCCCTGTGGGTTGCCCGAGTGCTCGCCGAGCCATTTGTTCCTGGGCTAGTTGCTCGTTTCGCATGTCCACTGCCGATCCCCCTGTCTCCAGCGCACACCAGATCACGTGCACCCCGCGGCGCCGGGTCGCGAAGCCGTGCCGCCGGGTCATCCGCGGCAGCTCGTCGACCGCCAATCCTGCCCGCGACCGGAACCCGTGTACACCGACCGATCCGCCCAGCGAACCGAAGGCGCAGGCATCGCCCGCCGATCGCTCGTCACTGGGCCTTCAGCACGTCGACCTCACAGCCCGGCATGGCCGGATCGAAGCCGTGTTCGATCAGCCAGCGGATCCCGCGCAGGCTGCGCAGCGACCACCAGCCACGGATCACGTCGAGGTCGACGTGGGTGCCGTAGCCGGCCACCACGTCCTCGAGGTGCTCAGCGTGTCCGAGCGTCAAGGTGGCCAGGTCGTGCATGGCATCGCCCTGGGCCGCCTCGGACCAGTCGAGCACGCCGGTGATCTCGGCACCGGCGACGAACACGTGGGCGATCTGCAGGTCACCATGAGTGAACGACGGTGTGCACGGCCGCAGGGCGGCCTCGGCGATCCGGCGGTTGCGCGCGACCAAGTCGGTGGGAAGGACGTCGTTCGTGATGAGCCACGCACATTCACGGTCGAGTTCAGCGGCAAGGTCGTCGACACTGCGACCGGGCCACGGCGGCAGCGGTGCGTCGTGCAGCTTCCGTACCGCGGCACCTGCCGCGACCCATGCCGCCGACGACGCGGTCGACGGTTCGCCCAAGCGCCCGAGTGCCGTCCCGGGGAGGGCCGCGAGCGCGAGCACGGGTGGCTCTCGCCACAGGATCGCCGGAGTCGGGATCGGCGCCAAGGCCATCGCCTCGACCTCGAGGTCGGTGCGCGCCTGATCAGTGTCGATCTTCAAGTACACGTCGCCGACGCGCAGGGTCGCGCGCTCGTGATGGGCGACCACGACCTCGATCTCGTGCACGTCGGCCATTATCGCGGGGACAACCGCCGCCGTCGCCGGGTTTTCTCGGGCGCGACTGTGTGGCTGGTCCGGCCGACCGCTGACGGATCGAGCACTGCCTCGCCCAGCAGCCCGCCAGGTCGAGTCCACCTGGCCATCGCTTGTCAAGCGAAACGGCGCAGAAAGTTATCCGCAGCGGATTTTTGTTACCAAATCGAAGGTCTCTCCTCTTGCCATATCGACGACAATCACATATTAGCGAAGCACTCGAATCATTGGCTTGGTCAATGGTCCAACTGGACATGGTTGATAAATCGTTAACAAGTGGCGAACCGAGCTCATTGATCTGGCTAAAATGGCCCGTCGACGGTAGGAAAATCAGGGAGAGCCTGACACATATCCCCAGCTGTAACGCTTGCCACGTCGTTGACGCGGCATCGCGTGTTGTGTGTCAGAATTCATAGGCAACAGCTATTGTTGCGTTTAGGATTTTGCTCTTTAATTGGACAGCTACGATCAGGCAAATATGACTGCATGCGGTTTGCGTAAATCGAGTCTCCCCCGCATGCGCCCCCTGGGAGAGCGGTGCAGAAATGCGAAACTGGTCAGAGACGTTGAAGTCGTCGAACATCGAGGTCGAGGAGTACGCCGCGAAGGCTGTACGCGTGCTCTACCCGGCAGCGCTGGTGTGCGCTCTCGTCAGCGCGGTCGTCATCGTCGCCGCCGTGGTGAGCGCACCGGCGAGCTTCCGGGCCCCGCTCGCGCTGGGCGCCACCGTGGCCGCGATCGCGTTGTGCGCCGCGGTGGCCGCCGCCGTGCACTATCGGCGCGCCGCCGCATCAGCCGGCGCCGATGCCGCAGGGCGCATCGAAGCCGCGAACGCGGCCGCGCACGGTTGGGCGCGTGAGTCGGCCGACAGTGAGGGCCGCCGGGTCGCGGCGATGGCCGCCTTCGCGGTCGCGGCGGGCCGCCTGCAGGCGATGACCACCAGCATGCTTGCGGAGCTGCGGGAGATGGAAGACCGGCACGCCGAACCGAGCATGCTTGCCGACCTGTTCTTGCTCGACCATCGCACCGCGCAGGCAGGCCGACTCGCCGACAGCCTCGCCGTCCTCAGCGGAGGCAGATCGGGGCGCCGGTGGGCCAACCCGATTTCCGTCGAGTCGATCCTGCGCGGCGCCATGGGGCGCATAGCCGGGTATCAACGGATCAAGCTGCGGGTCGTGATCGATGTCGCGGTCGCCGGTCATGCGGCGGAAGGCATCATGCACACCGTCGCCGAACTCCTCGACAATGCCTGCAACTTCTCGCCGCCGACCACCGAGGTGCAGGTGTACACGGCCGAGATTCCCGCCGGTCTGGTGATCACCATCGAGGACAGCGGACTGGTCATGAGCGAATCGGCGCTGCGGCGGGCCGAGCTGCTCGTCTCGGGTTCGGACCCGGACGACAGCGGTTCCACGTCGGATCCCGCCCCGGTGATCGGCACCCGGCTCGGCCTCGCGGTGGTGGGATCGCTGGCCCGTAAGCACGGGCTCACGGTGTCGTTCCGCCCCTCCGCCATCGGCGGGACGGCGGCGGTGCTGCTGGTGCCGCGGGATCTGACCACCCCGGTGAATCACGCGCCCGCGTCGATCCCGGCGGCGTCGGCGCCGGAGTCGCTGCCGTCGATCGTCCCGCCGTACTCGGCGACCGAAGACCAACCCGACGCCACCGATTCGAAGCGGCGAGGTCGCACGCTGGTCGGGCTCAAGCCCGTCACCGAGGATGACGTGCCGAACCATGCCGCGCCGAACCAGCCCGCGTCGCCCCCTCCCGAGTGGGGCGCCCTCCAGCGCCTGGTGGCCAGTCGCGAAAAAGGTGGCGCGCCTTCGCCTTCCGCTAGAGAAGGGGACTACGCTGCCCCGTCGCGCGTCGGAAACGGGGAGGTCTCCCCATGACCGAACAAGCGATAGAAACCGTCCCCGCGCCACGCTACGTCGAGCGCCCGCTCGGGCAGGAGATACGCCGGACCGTCCGCAATGATGTCCCCGACCGGCTGTATGTCCTGACCGGGGGACGGAGCACTCCGGACTCCCACGCCTTCGATCCGGCCACCCTCGTGGTCAGCATGGTCGAGTCGGCGCCGGATATGCCGACCGAGCAGGTGGCGATCCTCGACATGTGCCAGACACCCACCATCGTTGCCGATATCGCGACGAATCTGGGGCTGCCGATCGGCGTCACCACGATCCTGCTCTCGGACCTGTTGCGCGCGTCGAAGATTACCGTGCGCCAACCGCAGCCTGCCCCGAACACTCTTGGTGCGCGGCGTAATACCCAGCGCGCCGCCGCTCCCGAGGAGGTGCCCAGTGGACTCCGCAACGTTTGATTCGCGAGCTATCCCACGCGATGTCGCCAGTCAGCAGCGTCCGGCGTGGGCTGACGACAGCGCGGCGCCGAGCGGTTGTCCGGTCCACCGGTCGACGCTGGTGTCGTTGAGCGACAACGGGTTCCGCCCCGGCCACCACGATCAGTATCAGCAGATTCGCCGCGAGCACGGGCCGGTGGTCGGCGTCGAGCTGCCAGGCGGCATTCCGGCCTGGTTGGTCATCGGCTACATCGAACTGCATCAGGTCACCAGCGATCCCGTGCTGTTCCCCCGGGACAGTGGTCTGTGGAACCAGTGGGCGAACATACCCAAGGGGTGGCCCCTGCTTCCGATGATCGGCAGGCCGAATCCGTCGATCATTTCCACCGCGGGCGCGGCGCAGCGCAGTCACGTTGCGACCGTGGAGCCCGCGCTGGAGTCGGTCGACCTCATCAGATTGCGACAGACCTGCGAACGCCTCGCCGACCGCCTCATCGACGGCTTCTGCGGCAGGGGCACAGCCGATCTCGTCGCGGACTTCACGGCACCGCTGCCGATGTTGGCGCTGGCTTGGATCTTCGGCTTCGCCGACGAGGAGGAGCCGCAGTTCGTCGACATGATGAAGATGCTGGCCACCAGCGGTCCCGATGCGGAAGCGCAGTACGCGAACGTCGTCAGGCGGATGGAGCAGTTGCTCGCCGTCAAAAGGACCAAGCCCGGCGCCGATCTGGTGTCGCGGATGCTCGCCCAGCCCACCCCGTTCACCAACGCGGAGTACGCGCGAGACTTGTTGGCAGTCATCACCGCCGGGTATCTGCCGACCGTCGACTGGATCGGCAACTCGGTGCGGCTGATGCGCACCGACGAGCGATTCGCCGCGGCGCTCGGCGGCGGCCAGCACAGTATCGAGCAGGCGATGATCGAGGTGCTGTGGGAAGACACGCCGATCCAGATCTTCCCCGGTCGCTGGGCAGCGTCCGATACCAGGCTCGGCGACAAGGACATTCGAGCGGGAGACATGCTGCTGCTCGGGTTGGCCGCCGCCAACACCGACCCGCACGTCGGCCGGAATCTCACCGGGAGTGTCGAAACAGCCGGAAACAGTGCGCATTTCGCTTTCGGTTACGGAGAGTATCGGTGCCCGTTCGCGGCGCAGCAGATCGGCGAGATCATTGTGCGGTCCGGCATCGAAGTGCTCCTGGACCGGTTGCCCGATCTCGATCTGGCCGTGCCCGCGGAGAATCTGGTCCGACGTCCGTCGCCGTTCGTGCGCGGAATCGCTTCGATGCCGGTCCGTTTCACGCCCGTACGCCCGGCCGGCTCCACCCCGGTGGCGAACGCCGCGCGCACATCGAGGCTGTGGAGGTCGGCCAAATAGCTCGATCTAGCTTGATCGCTGGCGGAGGTATTCGGCGAGGTCGCTGAGATGATCAGTGGCGATGCGATCTACTCCGGTGTCGTACTGCATGTCCCACAGAGCTTTTCGGGCGGCTCCTGGCTGTTCCGGTACGCCCCAGAAACGTATCCGCTTGCCTTCTCGATGGGCGCGGTCGACCAGCTCGGTGAGCGTGCGCCGTTCCGCGTCCGGCATCGCGCCCTCCCCGCGCCAACGGAACAGCTTGGCCCAGTCGGCATTGATTTCCGGCATCAATGTCGCGGGGATGCCGGTGCCGAGGTCGTTGGGTGCGCCGATCACGAAGGCGCTGCGGGGGTTCTGCGCGGCCAAGGTCGTCCGTAGGTCGGTGCCGTCGGTGAAGGCAGTCAGCAGGCCGATGGTCACGGGGCCGCGAATCACACGGCCGTCCACGTAGCGGGTGAACAAGCCGGCATACTGCGGATCACGCGTAAGGTCGTCCAGCACCCGATAGGCCGTCGGCGCATCCCATTTCATCTCAATCAACAGCTGGAACTCGCCGGTGTAGCCGGGGAGCACCGTGCCGCCGTTCGCCGCGACAATCTGCCGCAGCGGATCCAAGTAGAGGGAGCGCAGCGTGCGCTGTGGGCGAATCTCCCACGGCGCGTGCGCCACCGACAGGTCGGTCGACTGCAGTCCCGGATACACATCGGCCTCCACACTCGTGAAGCCTTGCGCCAGAGCGTCATACAGCGGTCGATCATGCAGGTAGTCGTTGTGCGCATGCGCGCGGGGCAGCGGCGCCACCGCAGGCGCGGCCGCCGCAACCCCTGCTTGCGGGGCAATAAGCAGTACGGCGAACATGATCCACGCCACCACTGCCCGTGCGAGCCGGCGGCCGCCCGGATTCTCCGAGAGATATCGATCGACATTGTGCATGCCGCTGAGCAAACCGTCGACTGCTGATCTTCGCAACACCAGCCGTTACTGCGCGAGCGTGGATACCCGACGGCGATCCTCAGCCGAGGAGATGCTCGACGGCCAACTGTTGCAGGGCGACGAATCCGAAGTCGCGTTCGGCGGCTTTCTCCGGATCGAAATCGTCGGTGGCGGCCAGGAACTCCGCGACCGACTCGCCTGCGCCGAGGGTGGGTTCGGCGAGGTCGAGCACGCCGGAATAGCTCAACGCCTCTTGCACACGAGGGTCGGCGCGGAACGCGCGGGCCTTCTCGGCCAGCGCCAAGTAGGTAGCCATGCATGCCGCTGCCGACTCCCACACGCCGGCCAAATGCTCTGTGCGAGAAGGTTTGTAGTCGAAATGTCGCGGCCCGGTGTACCGGGGTGCGTCCGGGTATCCTGGAAAGCCGTTCTCGAGGAGGTCGACGGTGAAGAAGGCCGACATCAGGTCACCGTGACCGAAGACCAAGTCCTGGTCGTATTTCAGACCGCGCTGACCATTGAGGTCGATGTGGAAAAGCTTGCCGCTCCACAGCGCCTGCGCCAGGGCGTGGGTGTAGTTCAGATTCGCCATCTGCTCGTGACCGGTCTCCGGGTTGAGGCCGACGATATCGCCGTGCTCCAGTTCGGCGATCAACGCGAGGGCGTGCCCGACGGTGGGCAGGAAGATGTCGCCGCGCGGCTCGTTGGGTTTGGGCTCCAGCGCGATTCGAAGGTCGTAACCCTGCGCCTTGATGTAGGCGGCGACGGTATCCAGGCCCTCGCGGTAGCGCTCGAACGCGGCGTACACATCTTTCGAGCCGTCGTACTCGCTGCCTTCCCGGCCACCCCACATGACGAAGGTGGATGCGCCGACCTGCGCCGCCAAATCCACGGCGCGCAGGATCTTCCGCAGGCCGAAGCGCCGCACCGACCGATCGTTGGAGGTCAACCCGCCGTCCTTGAACACAGGGTGCGTGAAGGTATTGGTGGTCACCATCTCGACGGTCAGTCCCGCTTTGCCGGTGGCGGCCAGCAGACGTCCGACAATCCGGTCCTTGGTGTCCTCGTCAGCGTCGAAGGGGAATACGTCGTTGTCGTGGAAGGTGATTCCCCACGCGCCGAGTTCGGCCAGGCGTTCGGCATATTCCCACGGCCCGAGCGCGGGGCGGGTGGCGTGCCCGAACGGATCGATCCCGGTCCATCCGACTGTCCACAGACCGAAGGAGAACTTGTCATCGGGAGTCGGTGGTCGTGTCATCGTGCTGCTCCTGGTGCGCTGGTTCTGGTCCGGCGCCCCGGGACATGACTGTTGCTGTCCCGGCGCCACTCCAGCCCATCCTCGTCGTCAATCGAGGTCCGCCGCACCCGATCCGCGTATTCGCCCTGCCTGTTGGCGTAGGTACCCGACCAGCGCGCCCAATAGCGGTAGCTGAGTGAAGCCGTAGATGACGTGAAAGGCGTAGTGGTACAACGTCTGTTCCGGATCGAACGGCAATGTCGACAGCGGCAACACACTCACCACGGCGCCGCCGAACAGATGCAACAGCCCCCAGCCGAGCAGCACCCATGCCGTAACCCGCCGATATCGGCGCACCCACCAGAAAGCGCCCAAGAAGAGATAGACAGCAGTGGGATAGGCAGATTCAGGACTGAGAAGTGTTTGCCCCGGCAAATCCGCGACATTGTGTACGAAGAACCCCAGCCAAGACAGTGCGAGCGCGCCCAAGACGACAAGCGTGGATATTTCACCCTCATACGGCCGGAAACTACTGTTGCGCATGCTTCCCTCACCGCCGTCGACATCGTTGCCGCCGATCAGTGTGCCGGAACCCGCGCCCACAACAATGAAACCAGTTCGCTCAATGGACCGAGCCGGTGCCGGTCAGCAGTGGGATGGTGAGTTCCGGTCGGTCCGAGTCTTTTCGGGGGTGGGGCGCGCCGAGTCCTGTTCGGGCGGCGGCGTTGCATCGGTTTTGATCGCGCGGTACTCGGTTGGCGGGACGCCGTAGGCTGCGCGGAATGCGCGGCTGAATCCTGCCGGGTCGCGGAATCCCCATCGGGCGCCGATGACGCTGACCGGACGGTCGAGCAGGCTGGGGTCGAGCAGGTCGGCGCGGCAGTGCTCCAGCCGTCGACGCCGGATCGAGACAGTGACCGTGTGCTCGTCCGGTTCGAAGAGCTTGTGCAGGGTGCGGGTGGAGATGTGATGGGCCGCAGCGATAGTGGCGGGTGACAGGTCGGGATCGCCGAGGTGCTGTTCGATGAACGCCTGCACCCGGAGCTTCATCGCATGCTCGCGGCTCTCGGTCGGCACGGTCGATTCGCGGTCGAGCCTGGTCGCGATGGCGAGCGCCACCAGATCGAGGAACGCTGTGCCGATCCGCGCGTCGTTGACACCGTCGTAGAAGTCGAGGTGCTTGACCAGCTCCCTGGCCATCACCGCGACAAGCGCGGTGTACGGGTCGCCCGTGGGGAACCGGACCGCGGTGAGTTCCCTGATCCTGTTGTGGCGCACCGGAAGGAGCTGGCGCGGAAACATGACGATCGAGATGTCTTGCGATTGCTCGATGGCCAGATGGCTCGGACGGGCGAGATCCATAAGAATGACCTCCCCCGGCTTCAGGCGGGACTGCCTGCCTTCCTGTTCGAAGATCCCTTCCCCACTGGTCGCGAGGTTGATCTTGTACATGTCCGGATCGGATTTCCCGATGAGATCGGGCGTCCGGGTTGCCTGGATAGCGGAGGTCCGGAAGCGCATCGCCGAGACCGGGCCGATCGTCGCCTGGTGGATCTGGCTGCGAATATCGCTGTCCGGAACGCGGATCCGGACCGGCGCCAGCGCGGTGCACAGCACCCCGTGCCAATAGTCGAGGCGCGTTCTCGTTGGCTCGTCTTCGGATCGGAACCGCGTGGCCATGATCAACCTCCGGGATCGTCCTCCGTGGGCAAAGGTAGGCCGAAGGCTACAACTCGTATCGAGCGCAGACCACGGTGTGATCATAAAGTTCGTCCCGGGCAGCCGGCCGGTTCAGGTGTGCGCGCGTTGCCAATGATCTTGCGCGGAAAGCCAAAGACAGCACCGGCGAAACCGGCTGATGCTGGATGTCATGTCTTCCTCCGTGGGCACTGGTATCGAGCCCGTCGCTGGCCCATCGGAGGAGAACACCGACATACCTTTCACACTGTCGATCGACGAGCCGTCACCACGCGCCGCGGTGACCGAGCCCGATTCCCCTACCGTCGATGTCGAGGTGGACACCCCCGTTGATCATGTGCCGGGGATCCCCGCAGAGGCGGGTAGGCATGTGTTGCACCGAATCGCGCTGGCGTTCGCAGATGTGGCGCCGGAGGGCTGGCAGCAACTGGATGTGCTGCTCGTCGTCACCGTCGCGGACGGGATGGCGCAGGCGTATTGCATTGATGCCGAGGGCAGTTCGATCGAGCTGAAGGTTCCGGACACGGTGGTGGCGCCCGCGCACGAACACCGCGCATTGACCGCCGAGCTGACCGGTCGGACCTGGTGGCGAATGATGTTGCGGTTCACCGATGCTGGACAGCTCGATGTTGATCTGGACTACGGTGACGAACCGATTCCGGACGAACATCGCTTGGCGCCCGAATCGTATTCTGCTGATCTGCAAGTCTTTCCGCGTGACACCTTGCCGATCTGGCTCGGGGCATACTTGGGGCCGCCAGGTCAGCAGGCGAGGCCGCCGCGCCGGGCGCTGCCGGACCCCGGCGCACGGCGCGGTGTCCGCGCGCTAGGCCTTCCGGCGTTGCCGCTGCTGTGGGCGCGCTGGGCGGTGATATCCGCGGCCTTCGTCGCCGGTCGGCCCGAGTGGGGTCCGCGAATAATGGTGTCGGCCGGCTGGTTCGAGGGCGCCAACGGCGGCAGCACCGTGATCGTGCTGCCGGGCGGCCGAGCTGTGCTGTCCGGGGGCACCGCGCACGCTCCCGCACTGCACGCCGCTTACAACGGCCGCGCCGAGATGCCCGATCTCTATGCGGGAGCGCCGGATTGGGTGGCCGATCCAGTGCTCAATGCCCGAATGGCACGCGGCATGTTGTCATTCTGCTATTGGTGGGAAGGCGACAGCTGGTATCGCGGCGACTCGCCGGACGCGGATCAGATCGGTGCCGCCATACCAGGGATATGGACCGCGGAGACGGTGATCGAGGTGGTGGCGGACGTGCTGTCCGCACCGTGGCCATCGGTCACCGCGCTGGTGCACGCCGCTGAACAAGGCACCGTCACCCGCGACCTGCTCGCCGAAATACTGCCGCCCGACGGAAGTTTCGACATCGGCGAGGTGTGGTACCAGCTGGCGCTGGCCGGCGTCACCGATGCGCAGGCGGCATCGCCAGGCCGACCTGGGGTGCGGGCATGAGCCTGGACCTGCCGGAAGAACTGCGGTGGCTGGCCTGGCTCGCCGGAGCCGCCTGGCCGGACGGCGACGAAGACCAGCTGTTCGAGCTGGCGAAAGTATGGGAGAAGGCGAGCAAAGACACCAAAGCGCTGATCCCGTCCGTCGAGGCCGCCAAAAAAGCGGCGATGCGCGCCTACGGTGACGGCGAAGGCGGCGCGGCCATTGCGAAGCTCTTCGATCCGCTCCTCACCGGCGACGAGTCACTCGACCAACTCGCCCAGAATTATCAGCAGATTTCGGACGCCGTCTTCGACATGGGCACCCAGGTGGAATCCGTCAAGCTGACGGTCATCGTCTCGCTGGTTGCGCTGGCGATCGAGATCATCTGGGCGTGGCTGTTTCCGCCTACCGCGGCTGCTGCGGAGGCTGTGGCCGTCGCATCGACGCGAAGCTTCCTGCGGACGTTCGAGAATTGGGTGGTCAAGGATGTCACCGCGCTTGCCCAAAAGTTGGGTGCGCTGGCCCAGAAGGGTCTCAGAAAGTTCCCTGGACTCGGCAAGGTGCAGATCAAACCGAGTTGGTTCAAGAACACCGGACTCTATGCGCAGAAGATTCCGGAGAGCATGGGGATCTCGGTGTTCCTCGATGGTTTGGTGCAAACCATCGAATTGGGGAAAGGGCATAGCAAGGAATGGAACTGGAAGCAGACGTTGCTCTCCGGTGCTGCGGCCGGTGTCGGTACCTACCCTGGTATCAAGAGCGCCCGTGAGACGGGCAAGAATTTCGACAAGCTGTTCGGCAGCGCGTTCAAGCCCAAACATGGTGGCGGATACTTTCATACACAAGTCAAGCCGATGGCGGGCGATGGGCTGAAGGGCGGCATCTCGGGGATAACCTCCGGCGCTGTCTCCACGTTCTTCGGCAACGGTGTCGTTGCGCTGGATCCGGACATCAGTTTCAAAGATGCGAACGGTTCGCCGGAGACATGGGTCGGCGGCATGGGCCGTGGCGGAATAGTCGGCGGTGGGCGCGGCATCCTCGGATACAAGAGAGGGCCGGACAACGGCAAAATGGGTCCGTGGCCCAACGTGTTCGACAAGAACATGGTCCCGATCTCCGGAAAGGGAGGAACTTCCGGTAGTTCCGGGAACGGGGGACGTTCCGAAAACGATGGAACCAACTCGATACCGATGCACGACCTCGGGTCGAACAACGGTGGCAACAACGGCGTTTCGCGCGGACCGTCCGAACACAATTCCGGGCACCCAGGCGACGGCAGTTCGCGACCGTCCGGCGAGAGCACGCAATCACGTGCGCAAGTACCTGACACCACACCGACGAATTCTCGTTCGAGTGACCCACAGAACCCGGTGAGCAGCGGCAGCCAACGAGATCAAACGGAACCTCCACCGCCCGTGGACAAGTCGCAGCCAGAGCCACCGCCGGTGATGCCAGAGCGGACCCCGGGAGATGAGCCGCCACCCCCGGCAACACAAGAGCGCACCACAGGAGGCGAACCACCGCCACCGGTCACCCATGAACGCGCCCCTGGCGACCAACCACCACCGGTCACCCACGAACGGACCCTCGGCGACGAACCACCACCGGTCACCCACGAACGCACCCCAGGTGACGAACCACCACCGGTCACCCACGAACGCACCCCAGGTGACGAACCACCACCGGTCACCCACGAACGCACCCTCGGCGACGAACCACCACCGATCACGCCAGATCGGACCCCCGGCGACGAGCCACCACCGGTTCATGATTCGGGAACGCAGACACCGCAGTCGGACAAGTCGGAGTCGAATGTGCCTCCGCCGGTGGACAAGTCACAGCCGCAGCCCGAGACGCAGACACAACGACCCGCTGCCGACGAGTCGCCGGTTCAACCGCACGATGAGCAGCCCGTGCGTGGCCCAGAGTCGCAGACTCCACCGCCAGTCACCCACGACCGCACCCAAGGAGCCGAACCACCACCAGTTATCCACGAACGCGCCCCTGGCGACGAGCCCCCGCCGGTCACCCACGAACGCTCCCCTGGCGATGAACCGCCTCCGGTCACTCATGAACGTGCCCCTGGCAACGAACCACCACGAGTCACCCACGAACGCACCCCCGGAGACGAGCCACCACCGGTTCGTGATTCGGGAGCGCAGACGCCGCAGGCAGATAAGTCGCAATCGGAGTCGAATGTGCCTCCGCCAGTAAACAAGTCACAGCCGCAGCCCGAGACGCAGACACAACGACCCGCTGCGGACGAGCAGCCGGGACGACCGCACGATGAGCAGCCAGTGCGCGACTCGGGGCCGCAGACTCCACCGCCGCCCGTGCGTGACTTGGGAGTGCAGGCTCCGCCCGCGCGTGACCCGGGAACACAGACTCCGCCCGCGCGAGACCCGAGCACACAGACCCCGCCTGTGCGTGACTCGAGGCCGCAGACTTCACCGCCATCGCCGTCAGGTGGTGATCACAGGACACCTCCGTCGCCGTCGCCCAAGGGCGGCGACCTCAAGGCACCGTCCCTCACGCCGCCGCCTCCGCGACCCGAGTCGGGGCCGCCGGGTCGGCTGCCGTGGCTGGACCGGGTGGATGTCCCGTTGGACCGCCCGAGGTCGGCGCCGCCGGGCGCCGGAATGCAACCGCCTGCGGACGTGGCGCCACCACCGAAGGGCAAGGCAGGTCTTGCGCCCGACGGCGGAAATGTGCTGCCGCACCGGGATTCGGACTCGCCCGAACACGTCTGGCATGGATACGGGCGTGATCCGAATTCTTCGTCGGGCACCGACGACTACTTTCCGTCGCTCCGCCCCGACGGCGGATGGCCGCCGGGCAGCGACGGCTCGTCGTCAACCCCCACACCGCCACCCGTGCCGCGGTCAGGTTCAGGGTCGCCCGATCTTGCGCCGCCGAAGCAGTCGCCCTCGAGTGATAAGCCGCCGATCCATCAGCCGAAGCCTCGGTATCCCCACGCCCCGAAGTGGATGGACGAGTCGCAGCCGCCATCGCGAGACGAGTCGTCCCCACCACCACCACGAAACGAGTTGTCACCTCCGCACGACAAGTCGCAGCCATCGCCGCGAGACGAAATGTCACCCCCGCGCGACAAGTCGTCCTCACCACCACGAGACGAGACGCCACCAGCACCAAGAGACGAGACGTCCCGACCACCACGAGACGAGTCCTACTCCCCGCCACCACGAGACGAGTCCTCCCCACCAAAGCCGCAGGATCAGATCCCTTGGTCCGATGCGGACGGTCCACGTCCATCGTTCCGCCCCGATGAGGGGTTGCCGGTGGATGGCGATGGTTCGACGTGGGTGAAGGTTCCGTCGCCGTGGGGCGAGCACGGCGAAGGTCCGTGGCGTAGCGGCGCGGATCCGAAAGCACCACCGCCCCAAGGTAAAAGCTCTGGCGATCACGAGCCGCCGACGAGCACACCGCCCGCGAAGCCGACAGTGGAGGACCCGCCTGCGAAGACTCCGCCGCAGGACGATCGCAGCTCGACACCACCACCCGATCGCAGCGCGACACCTCCGGACGGTGACGGCGCACCTCCGCCGTTGCGGGATCACACTCCCCCGCCCGCCGAGGGTGACAATGCAACGCCGCGTCCTGCTTTGGATGATCCTTTTTCGAAGTACAACCGACCGGACAAGGCGCACGCTGTCGATTCCAACGGTGCGCGCACCGAAGTCGGTCCAGACACGACGACTATCCAAAAGCGTCCGAGCGGAACAGTTTCCGTGCGAACTCCGGACGGCACCGAGCACACGTTCACGTCCGGCGAATCACGCGTCAAGGACCCGAACGGCGAAACGATCGTCGGTAACGACACGGTGCTGGTCAGGTCGTCGAGGCCGGGTGGCTACCCACCCGATGTGTGGATCGATCACCGCTCAGGAAAGGTGCACGTCGGCCCCGACGATGTGCTACCCCCTGGCCAGCGCCGTGATTTCGGGAACGGCACGATCGTCGAGCGCACACCGGACGGCGCGAAAATCACCTACGCCGACGGCCCGGTGCGCGACCGCGAGCTACGTGGCGACCGCGTCGTCACCACCTACCGGGACGGCTCAACGCGCGAGGCCCGCATCGACGGCACCGTCGTGGTGACTGCGCCGGACGGACGGGAGTGGGTCATCCGTGGCGACGGCGTGACCCGGCTGACCGGGCCGAACGGCAGATCCTGGATCGGCACGGACGGTGCGATCTGGACGATCGGTCACGACGGCACGGTAGATCGTCAGGTCCTGAAGAAGACTGCCGCGGGTACGTGGATCATCGAATTCCAGAGTAAGGGCACCGCGCTGCCCGGCGGCGAATTGAAGGCCAAGTCGCGTCCGAAACTCATCCGCGAAACCGACGGGCTCCCAGGCGAATTCCATACGCCGGATGTCCCCGATCTGGCCGACTGGGTGCCGGACGGCTATCCCGAACC
This sequence comes from Nocardia sp. NPDC049149, assembly GCF_043197455.1. Taxonomy (NCBI): domain Bacteria; kingdom Bacillati; phylum Actinomycetota; class Actinomycetes; order Mycobacteriales; family Nocardiaceae; genus Nocardia; species Nocardia sp. NPDC049149. The sequence goes on along the minus strand of NZ_JBICTD010000004.1, from coordinate 34,071 downwards.
ACCCGATGAGAAGAAAGAGAAGTGATCAGCGATGGCTTCCACAGTTCACGTCGACACCGGACTGCTGCGCACCGACGTGGCGCCGAAAATCGATGAGGCGCGCGCAAGTTTGGCGAAAATAATGACCGCGCTGAAGGGGGAACTGGCAGCGAAAGGCGTGGTGTGGGGCGATGACAAGTACGGCAGGACGTTCGCCGACGGCGAGAACGGCTACAAGTCCGTATCCAAAAATATGGTCGAGAGCGGAGACGGCATGGCGGAGCACCTCGGCAAGTTCTCGGGCAGCGTCCGCGAGGCGGCGAACTGGCTGGACAAGCAGGACGCAACGGGGGCACAACGACTAAAGGGCTGATCGGCCGTGCCCGACGGCGGAAACTGCTCCGCTGTCGGAACATTCGGCGATCACTGTTCAGCGCACCGGCACAGAGGAGTAGGGAGAAACGATGGCGCACAAGGTCGACTCACCGTGGCCAGGACTCAAGAAACAGGCGGGCGACGGCTTTCTGAAGTTCGAGCCGAAGGCGGCTGAGGACAGCGCCCTCCTCTGTGCCGAGTTGATCGGCCGCCTCAAGGGCGTGCAGGAGATGATCACCAATAACTCCCTGGACAAGCTCGACAATATGGGCGCGCACTTCGCAGGCAACCCGGACCCGAAATATCTGGGCTCCTATGGCCCGTTCGGCGGTTTGGTGTCGTCATTCGCCTTCTCCGACCGGATGAGCGGCAAGGCCGTCGAGTTGAGCGAGCGGCTGAACTCGCACATCCAGGTGCTCACCCTCATGGGCGAGACTTTTCGAGACGCGGGCCGGAAGTATGAAGGGAGTGAAGCGAATTCGAAAGAGGTCTTCGACCGGCTGGGGAACATGAAGATCACGCACGAGACGATCCACGCGAACGTGTCCAAGATGCCCGGGGTCGACACCATCTCGAAATCAACGGCACCACCACCTTTTCTCTTGGAGACCGGTGGCGGCAAGTCCAAGCCCGTCGATCCCGAACCGCCGGACAGCCGGACTTGGGGAGACCTGTTCTGGCATGGCGCACGCATTGTCCCGAATGCCGGCGTGTTCTCATCCTTTGTGTGGCATTGGATTTCCAACGAACTCGACGATGCGGGAACAGTTTTCAAGGACTCGCTGGGTAAGGTCAAGGCAGCGAAATGGGAGGGGCAGGGGGCGGAGGCGGCCATGCAGGCGGTTGCCAACTATCAGCCCTCGGTGGCAAAGCTCGCCGAAGGTGCGGATCTCATGGGCGAGCTGTTCAGTTACACCGCACAGTGGTTGTACACCACAAAATCATGGATGCCGAAGACATTGCAGCCCAACAATTACAACAATCACAACGATCTTGCCGAGGTCAGGCTCAAGTATGGCGAGCACTACGTCACCGGCATCAAGAACACCACCTCAGTCCTCCCGACCTTTACTGATCCGTATACCGGGGTGAAGGGCCCTGGCAAGGGCGGAGACAAGCCGGGCGGGGACAAGCCCGGTGGCGACAAGCCCGGTGGCGACAAGCCCGGTGGCGACAAACCAGGCGGGGACAAACCAGGCGGGGACAAGCCGAGCGAAACCGCTGGTCCGGGCGAGGGCGGTAAAAGCCAGCAGACCGAGTCGACAGCAGGCACGCCGATGGCCGTCCAACGCGCACCCAGCGGCAACCACAGTCCCGATAACACCAACAACGGCAACAACAACCCGAACAACAAGAACAACTCGAACACCCCGAACGGCATCGGTGGCCCGGGTCCAGCCGGCAATGGTGTCAACTCGGGCCAGAACAATGCCGGCAGCCTCAAACCCGGCGGCAATTCGTCTGGCGCGAACGGCAATCCGACCGGTTCCGGCACCTATCAGGACGGTTACCGCAAGGGCTACGAAGACGGCAGCCAGGGCAAGCCGTACGCGCCAGGCGACAAGCCACAGGGTGCAGGCAACAATGGCGACAAGTCCCCCACGCCTGTCACGGCAAGCAGCGGCAACACCCCGGCGGTATCGAAAGTGCCGCCGGCACCGGAGGTGAAAACCCAAGTGCCCGGGAACCAGGGCGGGCCACCACCTCCTGTCATGCCCCCGTTGACCGGTGGCAACAACGGCGGACCTGGGCGCAACAGCGGCCCACAGCAGCCGATCGCCCCGGAGCGGAAAGGTCCTGGCGGCTATAACGTTCCGCCCAAGCCGGAGGAGAAGCCGCTCTCCCCGGAACGAAAAGGCCCTGGCGACAAAGTCACTACCAAGCCGGTGGAGCAGAAGAAGCCGGGCGGCACCTTCGAAGACGGCTACAAGAAGGGCTACACCGACTGCGCCGAAGGCAAGCCTTTCCACCCGATGCCGCCGTCGGATCAGCCCGAATCACCGTGCGACAAGGACAAACCCGAGCCAAGAAGCGGCCAGGACCGTCCGGAGACGCGCGACAACAACTCGTCGAAACAGCCCGACCACTCGCGGTGGGCGAGTCCGGCCACACCACCGTCGAGTTCTGCGTCCGACCCGATCCGCTCGTTCCTCGACCTGGCGAAACAGGCTGGGGAAGCGATCAAGCCTGCCGTCGACGCGGCCGCCCAACTCCAGCATTCGTTGAGCGCCGCCCTTCCTCCGCTCGACGGCTCGCTCCCTGGCAACCATGGCGGCGGTCCAGGGCCCGGTCCCGGCGGCCCCGGTCCAGGACCGGACGTCCCTGCCCAGCCACTGCGTGACCCGAAACTGTTCCCGCGTGCGACGCCGCCGACCTTCCCCAACCAGCTCGCGCCCGCCATGCCGTACGGTCCTGGCATGCCGATGAGCGGCATGCCGGGTTCCCCAGGTGCGCCGGGTGCGGCCGCCCAAGCAGGCGGAGCGGGCCACAAGCGAGCCAAGTACCTCGATTCGGTGACCCATTTCGAAGAGGATCTCGGTACGCCCGTCGCTGCTTCGATGCCGGTGATCGAGCCATGACCGCCACCTGGAATTTCACCGACCTGGAATTCGTGGTGCTGTGGGAGCGGCACACCGACGACGCGCTGCCTGCCCCGTTCGTCTACACCTGTCGCTACGACCGCGAGTCCGAGTACGAGCGCGCGAAATTCGAGACGTGGGAGCGGTTGCGCATCCAGGTCGGTCGATCTTTCGAGGGCGTGCTCGAGACCGTGTCGAATCCGGAGGCGGTGATCACGGTCTGCGCCTGGTGTGACCACGAGATGGAGAATCCGAAGAAGCGGCTGTGGGTCCACGCGGTCCGGTCGGGTGCGCAGGCGTACGTGTTGACGCAGCTGCCTGGCGAAACCATCGACCACAGTGGCGGTTTCACGGTGGTCGAGTGCGCACCGCGCGATCTGGCGGAGGCGGTGGTCCGCACGCTGCCCGCCGCGGTGCCCGCCGGGCGACAGGAAAACATCACCATCATCACCGGCGACATGCTGGCCGGCGAACACCACGGGTTCCGTTGGGCCAGAGTGTCCGACGATGGCGTCGAGTCTGTCGAAGCCCGTAGCTTGCGGTTCTTTCGCACACCGGCAACGACCACCGGCACGATCAGAATCCGGCAGGGGCGTTCGATGTTCGGCTCGCGCGGCATGGACGAAGAACTGTTGCTCTGGCGCGATGTGCGCGACGACGGTCGCTACGTGATCCCCATCAATGCGAACCCCATCGCGATGGGGGTCGGCACCGAGCGCTTGTCCCGGATGGTCGACACGGCGATCGAGCTGATGCTCGAGCGAGCCGAAGACCATTGGGAGACTGCGCAATCGCTGTCGAATCAGCGCAGACATCTCGGCGCGGCGTGGTGACCGACCTGATCGCGAGAAGCGGAGACTTCGATGACGAATGACCGGCTCCGCGCCGACGCGGCGACGATGATGGACGCGCTGCACGAGCACTTGACCGGCCTCGCCGATATCCAGCAGCAGCGGATGGCGTTGACCGCCTCCGCCTCGGCCTGCGACAAGCGGATACAGGTGACGGTGAATGCGAGCGGCGTGCTCATCGGGACCGTATTCGCTGACGACATCGGCGATTTGACCTACGACGAGATCGCCGAGGCGATGACCGAAGCAGTGCAGGCCGCGGCGGCCGACGTGGAACGGAAAGGACGCGCGCTGCTGCAACCGCTGAGCGAACGCCGGTCCTGGCTACCGAAGCTGTCCGAGATGATCGAGGGCGCACCGAATCTCGATCCCGAGGTGCCGCGAGAACCCGCGAGGGCAGTACCTGACCTCTCCGATGCGGCGGAGCACATCTGGCGGAAACCGCGAGTCTCCGACCAGAATTGGTGAGATCGCGAGACGCTATGTGCGTCGAGCAGGATAGCTGACCGCCCAGGCAGCCTCGATCATCCGGAAGATCTCGTCCACGGCGACCGCCGGCTCATCGGCCTCCCTGGCGAGCGAAAAGGCGTCGACGACGAACCTCGCGAGCGCCCGGCACGCCGTTGCGCTCGGCGCCGGGACGAGAGTTGCCGCGATGACTGTTGCCAGCGAGTCCGCGTAGCGCAGCCGCATCGACTCCTCGTACTCGCGGAGGGCGGGCGTTTGATTGATCATGCGCCAGATCGGCGTGCCGGTGTCGGCCGCACAGTGCCGCACCATGGCGTGGATCTCGTGGCGCAGCGCGGGGATGAGCGGTTCGTCGGCCGCCCGGTCGGTGACCGCCCGGGTCAGGCGCTGCTCGAAGTTCTCGTCTTGCTCGAAGACCAGGGCCTCTTTCGAGGCGAAATGGGAAAAGACCGTGGTGACGGCCACATCCGCTTCGGCGGCCACGTCCCGAATGCCCACCGCGTCGTACCCGCGTGCCAAGAACAGCCGCAAAGCGGTGTCGGCGATGTTCTGGCGGGTCGCGGCCTTCTTCCGCTCGCGACGCCCGGTCGGCACGGTCATGCACTGATGCTATCAGGAACAAATAAGTACCTGTTCGGAAACCCTAACTGTTATGTTCCGAGCACGCTCCGCCACTACCGATCGGGAACCCGCGCATGGTCGCACACTCGCCATACCAGCTAGATCTGCCCAGCGACGCGCTGTCGAACGTGCTCGCCGACGCCACGTTGTCCGCCTTCCGGCCCGACGATCTCGCCGAACTCGTTGTCCTGCAACGATGCTGCTGGGTGCCGGAGGCAGTGCTCAACAACATGCTCGACCTGCCCGCACTGCGCGAAACACACGACGAGGTGCTGGCGTGGGCGACCGCATCGACGACTCTCGTTGTGCGGCAACGCGGACGTCTGGTTGCGGCGGTCCGTGGCCAGATCCACGACACCGACTGGCTTATCGGTCGGCTCATGGTCGCACCCGACCTCGCCGGGCGCGGCCTCGGCTCGCAGCTACTGCGCTTGATCGAAAGTCTCGCTCCCCCACAGATCGCACAATTCGTCCTGTTCACCGGTGCCAACAGTGCACGGAACATCCGCATGTACCAGAACGCGGGCTATCGGCTTCTTCCCACACCGGACCCGCTCTCGCCCAACCACATCAGCGGCGTCGTCCATATGGCCAAGCCTCGGCACTGAGCCAACGACCGGCCGTATGGGCGCCGGAGTAGGAAGTTAGTCCGGAACGGCCGACCTCGGTTGTGCCAGTACCGCTTCCACCGGAACAGCGATGAAACCACCGCCGATCACGACGATCCGGTCGGCTGCTCGGCTCCAGTACAACGCCGAGTAGCTGTCCCTGTCGTCGAACAGCTCAGGCGGCAGCGGGATGTAGGTGCGGCTCTCCGGGAAGTAGAGCACGCCGACATGACCCTCGTCGTTGCCACCGAACTTCAGCAGTAGACCGCCGTCCGGTCCCGGACGCACGGCCATCACATTCGTCCACGCCTCGCCATGCCGGATCGGTGCGCCGCCTCGACGGATCTCGTGCAGGTCGCGATTCGACAGATAGAAGAATCCGTTGTCGCCCGCCGGCACCGAGGTGAACTCGACGGATGAGCGCTTGGCACCCATCTCGAACGCAAGCGCACAGCCGGTGCCCGCCGCGTCGAGTTCGTAACCGTTTCCGTCCCAGATCAATACGGTGCTGCCGTCGGCCAGCCGGGCGGCCCCGGTCATCGGAAGCGCGGCGTCGCCGAGCACGCTTTTCACCACGACCGCATCGGGGATGCCCGGAATCGGCTCCCACACACCGGAGTCCGCGAGCCACAGCGGACCGGGCAGCGGGTCGCCGACGTTCATGCCGCCGAATCGCAGCAGGTGCGTCTTCACCTCATGCAGCACCACCGGACGCGCCCCGAGGAAGTAGCACTCGTGCGCGTAGAGGTCGGCCGCACCCGGCCCCTTGGGCGGCAATACGCGTGGCGCGTCGTCGTTGCCGTCCACCAGGATCGGCCCGAACACGCGCGGACGCACCTTGGTGTCGACGGTGGACTGCGCGAGCCAACCGCCCGTCGGCGACTGCGCCGCCGCTACCCAGAATTCATTGCGCTGCAAGGACAAGCGCGGCGGCCACGCCTCGAGATCCCACAACTCCACCCACGGAGTCTTTCCATCGCTGTGCGACAACAGGAATCCGTCGACAATCTCATCGAGGACGCTCGCGATCGGCGAGGCCGGTGCGGTCTCCACCGCGGCGGCCGGAGTTCCGTCGTTGCCCAGGTACTGCGCCCACATCAGGTCGGGGTCGCCGGGGAACTCCCCCGCCGCAGGCACCGCGAGATCGGTTGCCTCCCAATACCCGAGCTTGCGATCGACGGCCGCCCGCAGGGTGGCCACGATCCCCCGGTACTTACGCTGCTCGCCTTTCGTCATCGGCGCGAGCTGCTCGTCCACCCACGCCAGCACCTCCGCCACATGCTCGGCGGGCACGTAGAGGCCGGTCGAGTAGTTCCCGCTGAACCATCCCGACGAGAACCGCCCACCCAGTTGCGGATGTGCCGCAACGACTTCGGTGAACAACCCGTCCGGCGCATATTCGGCCTTCGGCACGAACACCGCGTCGGGGAACACCCGGCCCGCTTCGAACGCCAGGCCCAACGCCAGCCCTCGCTCGTACCGGTACGGCAGCATCGACGCGCTGAACATGATCGCCGCGACGGACACGGCCGCCGCCGCGGCATGCCCGTCCGCTCCGACCAGCAGCTCCCGCACCTGTCGCCAGAGGTCCTCAGCGCCAGGCCGCACCCGATCCAGCGCCGTTGGCTCGGCGGAACTCCCGAGCAGCCGGGGCACGAACTGCTCCCGGATCGCGTCCTCGTCCACCAGATGCAATGTGCAGTCGTATCCCATGACCCTCCGCCTCGTCCTGCGTCCTCTCATGCAACCACGTGTACGACGGGTGTTCCCCTCGGGCATCCCCAGGCACGCGAACTCCTCGGCAAAGCCGAGGTTGCTGCATCAATTCCACGTCACGACGACATCAACCAGCCTGCCGTGCCTCGAAGCTCCTACCTACTGATCGCGGCGCCGAGGCCCAGCTCCGGGGCGGTGCCTGCGCGAAAGTTCGCGTACCGTAATCCGATTGATCATCGGCAAGCCGAGAACCGTCGTCGGAGTCCCCGCACGACTACCATTCCGGCTGCAGAGCAGGTGCGCGGCGTGTCCGCTGCCGAAGAAAGGCAGATCTTCATGGTTTCCACTGTCCCTGTCGGGATTGCGATATTCCCGCCGCCGGTACGCCCTGTGCTGGATGCGATTACGCGGGCGGAGGAGGCAGGCGTCAGCACGGCCTGGGTGCCCACGTGGCCGGTCGGTCCGGACGGGCTGAGCATTGTCACCGCGGCGGCCGCTCGTACCAGCAGCATCGGACTGGCCAGCGGCATCGCGATCACCTACCCCAGCCATCCGCTGGCCAGGGCGAACGAGGCGCTGGTCGCGGCTGAGCTCGCGCCGGGACGATTCCGGCTCGGCGTCGGAGCCAGTCACAAGGTAGCGATCGAAGGTATCTACGGCCTGCCCTACGGCAAGCCGCTCGGCCATTTGCGCGAATACATCGCGGTGCTGCGTGGCATGTTGTGGGACGGGCACGTCGACCTCGACGGCGAGTACTACCAGGTGCACGCCGCCCTGCCTGACGCGCTCACGCCGCCGCGGCCGCCGATTGTCCTGGCCGCTGTGCGCCAGAACATGATTCGTTTGGCGGGCGAGATCTCCGACGGCGCGATGCTCACCTGGGCGGGCCCGTCCTATGTGCGCTCGATCGCCAGGCCTGCGCTGGAAGCCGGAGCACAACTGGCTCAGCGCCCATGCCCACCCCTGATCGTCAGCGCACCCATCGTGCTCACCGACGACTTCAACATCGTGCGTGAGGTGGCGCAGGGTGTCTTCTCCGCCTATCGAACCTTCCCCACGTACGCGAAGATGTTCCGCGAGGCGGGATTTCCCCTCACCGCAGAGGGCCTGCTGAGCGACGATTTCATCCGCGAAGGCTTCGTCTACGGCGACGAGGAAACCATTCACCAGCGCCTGAGCGACCTGCACAAGGCAGGCGCCGACGAAATCGTCGCGATGATCTGCCCGCTCACCGACCCCGTCGGCGAAGAGGCCGCCATCCTGAAAATCATCACGCAGATCACCGCGTAGGCGGTGTCTCAGGCTCGATCGGCGGACTCCGACTTGTAGCGACTGGTGGCGCTGTGCCATTCGAGTCCGCCTGCCATCCAGGCCTGCGCACCGCGCAGAAACCGGTGCAGTTCCAGCGACGGGACGGCAGAGAGTTCGCGTTGGGCGGTCTCGAATCCTCTGACGAAGTCGTTGTGCAGGGCGACTGTTCGTTCGATCGCGTCATCGAGCGAACAGTTCTCTTCCGCCGCGATCAACAGCACCAGGTTGGAGTCGGGCAGTTCGTCGGCCGCCTCCCTTTCCGCCGAGTAGAGGTCGTTGACGAGGACCGATGCGGTGCCTGCCTGCATGAGGGCGCGATGGAACCGCTTGTCGTAGAAGAGATTTCCGGTGAGCTCATAGCTGCCTACGACGTCGATCAGCGTCATCGACGTGTAGAAGCTGTCGTGCTGGCGCGCCGCGAGGTAACGCCATGCGGCAGGCGGTGTTTCGAGATATCGCCAGGCCGCGTAGGCGGTCCAGCTCACATACATCTGGAACGTGGTGTTGCACGCGCGCATCACCTGCGACGGGGTCGCGTGGCTGGTCAGGTGTGCGGTCGCGGACCGCAGTGCGACGAGCACCGGATCGGCGGTCACCGCCTCCTCGAGTTGCTCGGTGTAGCTCCCAGCGTGCGGCGGCGGGTCCATCGCCGACATCACCAACGCGAGGCGCGGCGGCAGCTCCGTCGGTGTTGCGCCCAACGGCGTCTCGTCGGCGTAGTAGTCGTCGGCCGCCCACCACGCGGCGTTCATCTGCGCGGCGACGAGCAGCATGTCGGGGTCGTCGCTGTCGGGATGGGTCAGCATGGCCAACCGCCCGAAACCGGTGTCGCGGAACTTGTCCATCCGGCCCTCGTGAATACCGACGCGTTCGGCCCACGCCACCAACCGGCGATTGACCTCCTCGCCTAGAGCCTCGTCGATGCGCGCGGTCGCCGGGCAGTAGAGGGGCGAGTGGGAACCATCACCCCATGCCCGCTCCAGATACGGCAGCGGCGCGTAGGTGTCCCGCCGCGCGAACCCGAGGCCGGACGGCACCCGGCCGATCTCACCGCCGGACGCTAGTTCCCGTGCAGGGCCGGTGAGATCGCAAGCAGTGTAGGCATTTTCGCCGAGCTCGACCGTGGTCTGCCCGGACGCGCCGGGGATATGGAACGCCGAGGTCCCCAAACCCAACGGTGCGGCCAATAACTGTTGGAGCTGATGCATCACGTTCGTTCCTCCCCTGACCAAGGGTGAGCGTCGATCAAACAGTGACATGCGCAGCGTGCGTGGAGCTTTTTCGCGACAAATAGATGGTAGTGCCAACATTCGTCGGTCGTCAGCGGAATCCAGGAATGAACCCGTGCTCGATGTCGGCCGCGGCGGCCCGCGGCCGACTGCGTCAGGCGGCGCTCACACCTCGAGTTCCACATCGCTGATCGGATAGGCGACACAGGAATGCGTGTAGCCGAACTGCTCATCGGAGAGGCGCAGCTTGGCCTCTGCGGCGGTGTGCACCTGTCCCTTCACCACGCGCACCCGGCACAGGCTGCACTCACCCGAGCGGCATGCGGCCTCGGGTCGAATTCTCCTGTCCTCCAGCGCATCCAGGAGCGGGCGGTCGCGCCGGGTGCGGAAGGAGGCGCCGCCGACGGTCACGGTCACCTCCTCGCCGGGTTCGGCACCGGCAGGCCAGTGCGGCTGCGCGGCGGGCGCGGCAGGTGCGCCGTTGGCTTCGAAGCGAATCCGTTTGCGCGAATGACCGAGCGCGGTCAACTGCTCGAGCGCGTACGGATACAGCGCCTGCGGCCCACAGACGTACACCATGCGTCGACCCAGATCCCCCGCGAGCGCGGCGATGACGTCGACGGACAGGAATCCGGTCGCGCCGTCCCACTCGGCATCGGGCTCGGCGATGACATGATCGACGGAGATACCGGGATGAGCGGCAGCCACCGCGTCGAGCTCGTCGCGGAAGATGATGTCGGAAGCGTTGCGGGAACCGTAGATCAGCTGGAACCGCCGGTCCAAGCCGAGCTCGATCACCTCGCGGATCATGCTCATCGCCGGGACCACACCGGAACCACCGGCCAGGAACACCAGATCCTCGCCGTGGAACAGCGGATTGTGATGGAAGGTGCCCATCGGTCCGGTCGTGTTCACGATCTGCCCGGTCTCGACCGTGTCGAGCAGGAGATTGCTGATCCGCCCGCCGGGAACCCGGCGCACGGTGAGGTCGTAGTGGCCGAGCCGGGTCGGGCTCGAGGAGATGGCGTACGGGCGGCTCGTCCCGTCGACGAAGACGTTGACGTACTGCCCGGCGAGAAACGGCGGGAGTTCTTCCCTGTCAAGGCTTTCCATACGGAAGGTCTTGGTGGTCGCCGTCTCGTCGATGACCTCGGCGACGATCAGTCGCAGCCGCTTGGGGTGGTAGGCGTCGATGGTGCCGCGTGTTTCGGCGAGGTGATCGCGGGTGTCGGCGGCGCGGGCATCGAGCTCCGCGAGCACCTTCCCTGCGCCATCGAACCGTTCGGCAAGTGGGTGTTTCATGTTGTTGGTCCTTCGGTTTTCAGGCGGCCTTGGCGCGCAGCAGTCGGCGGGCCACGCGGGCGCCCGCTTCCAGGGTCGGCTGGAAGCCACCCATACCGGCCCACGAACCCGCCAGATGCAGTCCGGGAACATGGGTTTCGCGCTCGCTGTTGCGGAACAGCCAGCCCTCGCCCGCATCCTGGTCGTAGCCGTAGATGGCGCCGCCGGGATGGCCGAGATAGCGCATCATGGTCAGCGGAGTGGCGACGTCGACCTCTTCGATGGCGTCCCGGATGCCAGGAGTGACGGTCTCGCAAAGATCGAGAAGCGTGTCGGCATAGGCGAATTTGGTGCGCGCGTAGTCCCGCGGCGACACGTCGCGCCAGATGTCGGCGTATTGCAGGGTGATGAGGCTGACGTGGGTGGCTCCGGCCGGCGCGAAGCCGATCGGGGCGACATCGTAAGAGCTGACACAGATTCCGCGCGCGGGCGCGAAGGAGCGCCAGCCACCGTAGGTGTGGTCGTCGTCGAGATCGGCGTTGACGAAGGTGGTGCTCGTGGTGAATCCGAGTTCGGCCGGTGTCGCATCCAAGCCCATGTGCAGGGCGAAGCCGGAGACGCCGATGCGGCGAGTGGCCAGGTCGGCGCGGACCGCCGCGGGCACATCGATGCCCTCGAGCATCCCGTAGGTGCTCGGTAGCGACGCATTGGACACCACATCGAGTGCGGTCACCTCGGTGCCGTCGTCCAGGCGCACGCCGATGGCTCGCCCTGCCGAAGTGAGCACGGCCTCGACGCCGGTACTGAACCGGACCTCACCACCCGCGGACAGAAACGTATCGAGGATGGCCGTCGACATCGCCTGCGATCCGCCGCGCACATGCCACGGCTTGAACTCGAAGTAGGCGAACAACATCAACGCCAGATCCTGGAACGGCAGCTTGGACGGCGGCTGGCCGAGATAGGTCCAGTACATGCCCAGTGCAGCCTTGATGCGGTCGTCGTCGAAGTACTCGTCGAAGACGGCCTTGGCCGGCCGCAGACCGTACTCGAACAGCAGCGGGCCGAGCTGGTCCGCAGGCAGCCCGCGCATGGCGGCCATCTGCCAGAACGTCACCTGCTTGACCAGTTCGAAGAAGCGCGCGGTGCGGTCACGGTTGCCGGGGAATTCGGCCTCGATGGCGTCGATGGCGCCGTCCCAGTCGGCGGGCAGGGTCAGATCCAGCCGACCGGGCACCACCGCCCGGTAGAGGTCGTGCTCCTGCACGAATTCCAGCTTGTCGGCGATGCCTAGCTGCCGGAACAGTCCCTCCCGCAAGGAAATCGACTGTCCCTCCACACCGACCCCGGACAGCTGGTGCAGGGCCACCTCGAATTCGAAACGTCCACGACGGAAGGAGGTTCCGCAACCGCCGGGGATATTGTGGCGCTCCAGCAACAAGGTTCGGGCACCGCCGCGCTGCAGGGTCGCGGCCGCGGTGAGACCGGCGTTACCCGCTCCGATGACGATGGCGTCGTAATCGGTCACGCCTCGGCCGCCGCACGCTCGAGCTGCGCCGTGGCCTCCGCCTTGATCTGTTCGAACTGCTCGCCCATCCGCGCGGACAGTGCCTGCGCGGCCGACAGCGGCCGCACCATGACCATGAAGTCGTCGATCCGGCCGTCGGCGTCGAAGTGCAGGAAGTCGCAACCGGTGACCTGCTTGCCGTCCACCGTGGCCTCGAACACGAAGGCATGGTCGTGCCCACCAGCGTCGGCGATCTCGCGCACGTAGCGGAAGTCCTCGAAGACCCGGATGACCGCCCGCAAAATCGCGGCGGTGATCGCCTTGCCCAAATACGGCCGGAAGGCCACCGGGCTGGTGAAGACGACGTTGTCTGCCAGCAGCGCCTCGATGGCAGCGTCGTCGCGGGCCTCCACGGCTGCTCGGAACGGATGCATGCCCGACCTTTCTAGTAAATTTCTTGAGTAGGTCAGCGCACAGTATCGTGGATCACAAGAGCTGTCCACCAGAGATAGTGGACAATAAATTGAATAGTCATCACGACTGCTAGGCTGACCGGATGGCATTACGCGACGCCGTGCTGGCCGCCCTGCTGGAGGGCGAGGCATCCGGTTACGACCTGGCCAAAGGCTTCGACGCCTCGGTGGCCAACTTCTGGATGACCACACCCCAGCAGCTCTACAAGGAGCTGGAACGCATGGCAGCCGACGGGCTCATCGACACCCGCGTCGTGGAGCAGGAGCGGCGCCCCAACAAGCGACTGCACTCGATCACCCCGGCGGGCCGAACCGCCTTGCGCGAGTTTGTCACCGCGCCCGCCAAACCGACCACCATCCGCGACGAACTACTCGTGCAGGTGCAGGGCATGCAGAACGAGGACGCCCCTGCCATGCGCGACACCCTCGCCGAGCGACTGGACTGGTCCACGGCCAAACTCGCCAGATACGAGCGCTTGCGCACCCGGCTGTTGAACGGCCGGAGCGAACACGCCTACCTCGAGGAGGCCGAGCGCATCGGCCCGTATCTGACCCTGCTGCGCGGAATTTCGTTCGAACAGGAGAACATTCGCTGGATCCAGTTCACACTCGCGACACTCGGTCGACGCCTCGCGGCGGACGCCTAACCTTCCCACCTCGATCCCTCGACTTGTCCGACCGAGCAAGGACTTTCCAACCGGAACGACTTTCAGTGGTCTCGGAAGGCCGATCGCGCGATGATAGTCAGACTCGAACAACGCATCAATCGGTCGGCCAGTGCTGCGAAGGGTGGCTATGACAGCACCGGAAATCCTTACCTCGCACCCGCTCTCGGATGCGGAGTGTCTGCTGCTGCTGGCCAAGGTCCGATTCGGTCGGATCGTGTACGCCCGGCACGCACTACCGACGATCCGGCCGGTCAATCACCTCATCGAGGACGAGATGATCGTCGTCGCCAGCGGTTCAGGCATCGGCATTCCGCCATACCAGCAGGTGGTCACCTACGAAGCGGACACCCTCCACCCGGACACCCAGCTTGGCTGGTTCATCATTGTCACCGGTACCGCCGAGCCGATCACCGACCCGTCCGACCTCAGCCGCTACCAGGCCATGCTGCGGCCCAGATTGCCGGGCAGCCAGGACCGCATCCTGCGGATCCACCCCGAGATCATCACCGGCATCCAATACCGCGAAGCGACCGCACCCGAGCCGCCGCAGTAACTTCGAGCGGGCAACAGCCGAGCGTATCTACCCAACCGTCAGCTCTGGTTCCCGCCCGACGATCGACGTACACTCGTCGAATAACGCACGTACCAGGGTAGACGTCTTGCGGGATCACGATATTCACCTCCGGAACTGACACTCAGCGTTGAACCCAGAGGCAAGGTCGCGCTCATGAGATCGAGCTGGAACCCGGACGCGGCGCTGGATCAAGTCCAGCTGGCCCACCGCGACACCGATCATCGTGCAACCACGAGTCCGGCGCAGCTCGCCGCGCGGGCCCAATACTTCGCCACCGCAGTGGAATTCGCCGCTGCACGCCCCGATGCCATGTCCCGGCTACACCGGCTCACCGCCCAACTGCGCAACCGCGTCACGGTGAACGCGCTGCTGCCGCAGGTGCTGGAAGCCGCGATCGAGTTGACCGGAGCCGACTTCGGCAACGTGCAGCTACTCGACCCGGCCACCGGAAACTTGCTGCTGACCACCGCGGCCGGATTCGACGACGAGTTCTGTGAGTACTTCGCTGTCGTCCTCGACGCGGACGGTTCCGCGTGCGGCCGCGCCATCAAAGCAGGACAGACGGCAATCTACGACGTCGCCGATGACGCGGACTTCGCAGCGCACCGCGATATCGCCGCGGCCACCGGCTTCCGCGGCGTGCAGTCCACTCCGTTGCTCGACTACTCCGGCAACGTTGTCGCCATGGTGTCCACCCACTTTCGACGTCCGCACCGACCCACCGAGCAGGAACTACAACTGTTGCGGCTCTACTCCGACTTCGCAGGCCAAGCGATCGCCGCCGGCATGGGAGCGGGCAACGGCGTCTTCGATCCCATCGGCCGAGCGATGGTGTCGGCGTTGCTCGCTCCGCCCCCGCACCTGCCGGACCTCGCATCTCCGCTGCACCAGCACGGATTCGACGAAGACCAGACGGCCGGGCAGAACGGTGACTTCAGCGGACCGCACGCGACCTTCGCCGCCTCCAGCGATCGGCTGATCCGGCACCTGTTCGATGTCGGGCTGCAATTGCACACGCTCCGAGCCGTATTCGATCAGGCCGACGCGTCGCCTGAGAACGTCCGGGCCGCCAGCGACGCCGTCGGCGGCGTGCTGGAAGACCTGGACATGCTCACTCGCGACACCGGTCTGGCCATGCTCGCCCTGGCCCGCGACCACGACGCCGCTCCGTTCACCATCCGACGTAGACGCCGCCGCTAGCGGCCCGGTGGACCGAGTACCGCCAGCTGCCACCCACCGCCCTTGAAGAGACACCTTCCGCAGCCGAAACTCATCGGTCCGAGCCACCGTCTAGGAGCTTGTCCCGGTCAGCCGGGCAACGACATCGAGTCCTGGTCGCAGGACTGTGCGCCTCCCGAAAGACCAAGCGCCGCAAGTAAAGCGGCGACCGAGGGCGCATCGCGTCATCCGAAGTGGAGGGCCACCTGCCCCGAATCGGTCTTCCAATACTTCCTGTTCAGCTGTGCAGTGCCGGTGCCTTCGGTGTAGGGCACCAGCACCAGCTGCCCGTTGGACGGCTTCAGCACAACGGACCAGCTCTCGACCCGATTTGTGCATTGCAGGGTCACCCCCGGCGGGAAGCTGGTCAGCTGGATCGTGCCGCTGCCACTCGTCGCCATCTGTGCGGAGACGTCGAGATAGCCGATACCGCCGTCACACCGATAGGTGCCGGTAGCCTGTAGGCCGTCAGGCGACGAGGTGACCACGGAGTTCAACGTGATGAACTCGTCTTCGGGAGCGGCGCTCGCCGGAATCGAGCACAGCATCATCGTCGCGGCTCCCGCGACCGCGACCAGCGCACACTTCGTACCGAACATCGACGACCTCCTGACCATCCAACGCCACGAGAAATCGCCACTGATGCTAGTTGGGCCCACCCACCGTCCGGACCAATTCCGGCAACTGCCCGCGGTGCAAGGCTTTGTCATTTACCCTGCGAGCGACGTTGGCGGGGGCAAGACCGGTCGGTTGCTCGCCGAGGGCCTGCCTCGTCAAGCCCCCGCCGCCCGGTGGGGACCCAATTCAGTTCGGAGACAACCAATCTGATTGCGGACGGGCAGCGATCCATTGAGCCGGATCGTCGACTACCCACGCGTCGCCTTCGATATCCGGCGAAATCATCGGCGGGCCCTGCCGGAGCTCGCGAGCAGTCGCAGGGGCTACGGGCCGATCAAGCTGGGGCAGCGGTTCTTTCGGCAGGTCGAGGGCGATGCGGACGAACCTGCCGTCCTTGACGAGGAAATGGGCGTGGAACGTCGTCGTTCTGACCTGCCCTGGCACCAACGGGCCGGATGCGAGCCGCTTCACGACTTCGAGGGCGACCAGCCGTTCCCGGACCCTGGCGTACACATCGCGACCGTTCGCGCTGATGCGCAGGTCGTCGACGAGCATGGTTTCGATCAATCCGTCGTGGCTGTTCTGCAGCCACTGCAAGGTGTCCAACGCGCCACGGGTGAAGTTCACGCCGTAGATGTCGATCCGAATATTCTCGTGGTAGTAGTCGTCCACGACATGGCGAAAGTTGCCGGAGTTGTACAGCGCCACGTATCGCGCGAACTCGTTTTCGTTCATCATTCCGTCCTCTTCGTGAGAGTGGACTGATCCACCGAAATCTGTTGTGCGTCCCCGACTACCGCCCACCCTGCGATACCAGTGGTTCGATGAAACCTTCGATCGAAATCGGCCGCGACGATGTGGCCGCGGCAATAGCGCGAGAACCTACAGCGACTTGCTAACCCCTGAGCGCCAGCCCAGTTTGCTCTCGAGTTGCTAGCCTCGTCAATCGGCAGCTGAGGCGCTATGACTGACGCCACACGGCCCAACTCGCCGCAGCCGAGGGCGGCAGCGGCGAATTGGCCCCCACCGGACCATACGATGGCGAAATGCATGTCGTTGCCGCCGTGCTTCCCGACCGGGTCGAGGTCTTCGACCTGGTGATCGGCCTGCAGGTCTTCGCGGCAGCCCGCCTTGCCGACGGCACCAAGGCCTACGAGGTTCGGGTCTGCGGAAACGGGGCAACGACTGCCATGACTCGTGGCCAGCCGAGTTTCGGCGTCCGACCGTCGTGGCCGCCGTCGGCACTGGAGAATGCCGACACCGTGCTGGTTCCTGGCGGGCAACCCCCACACCACGCGGAGCAGTGGGTGCTCGATCACGTGTGTCAGGCCGCCGACCGCGGTGCCCGGATCGCCTCGTTGTGCACCGGTGCGTTCACGCTGGCGCAGACAGGGTTGCTGGACGGGCAACGCGCGACCACCCATTGGCTGGCCTGCGCTGAACTCGCCGAACGCTATCCGAGTATCGACGTCGATCCGGCAGTGCTGTTCGTCGACCACGGTTCGGTGCTCACGTCCGCAGGGTCGGCCGCGGTCATGGACATGTGCCTGCACATGGTCCGCAGCGATTACGGCGCCGAGATCGCCGCCGATACCGCCCGCTACCTGGTGATGCCCCTGCAACGCGACGGCGGCCAAGCCCAGTTCATCCCACACATCCCGCGCCCCACCGATCGGTCCGCGCTGCAGCCGGTGCTGGAGTGGATCGGACACCATCTCGAACGTCCGCTGTCGCAGACCGAGATCGCACGTGCGGCCGGGATGTCCGTGCGCAGCTTGCAGCGGCACTTCCAGGACCAACTCGGCACCACCGCCCAGCAATGGCTGCTGCACGCCAGAATCGACCGCGCCCGCCAACTCCTGGAAACCACCGAGTTGTCCATCGACCAGGTCGCTGAGGCCTCCGGATTCGGCACTGCGGTGACCCTGCGACGGCATTTCACCAGCCAAGTCGGCACGGCGCCGCGCGCATACCGCAACGCTTTCCGCTGACCACATCCGCCATAGCGCGAATATCGGGGCACTACTTCGCGACATTCGACTGGCGCAATCCGATCGAATTTAGGCGCGACGGGTGATGTTCGGATCAACGGCGACGTCAGTAGGCTGCAAAGCGGGCGAACTTCACGAAGCGGCATAGATCTTCTTCATCGGTATCGTCATTGCCGCTCCCATATCTGGTCGAGTGTTCCGCAAAGTATTCGATAGTGGGTCCAAGCCGCCATCACCTTCGGCACAAGGCAGTGAATAAGGCACCCGGCGTGCGACCACCCCGTGAACTCAGGGCAGGAGCAGCACATGAACGCACCGAATCAGCTACTTCACAACGAGATTCCTTCGCTACCAGGCGCGCAGAGCATTGTGACGATCGACCGTTCCCTCTGGTCGTACAAAGGAGCGCACGGCGGGACCGTTGCCGCATCGGGTTTAGCCGCAATGCAGGAACAGGTCCCGGAAAGTCACCGGGTACGCGTGCTGTCGGTGTCGTTCCTGGAACCGGTCGACGAGCGTCCCCTGCTCATGGACGTGAGCGTGAACCACGCGCGGCGCAGTTCGAGTGTGGTGTCGTTGCAGGCGTATCAAGACGACGAAGTGGCGTTGCTGGCCACCGCGACATTCGGCAGGCGCCACGACGGATGCCGATACGAGGGAATGGTCATGCCGCGGGTTCGCGCGCCGCAAGACTGCGAGGTGCTGCCTACTCCGACGTATCCGATGCCTATCGCCGCACACTTCGAACTTCGGTCGGCGAGTCCGGTACAGCCGCTGGCAGGAGGTGACCGTGCTGAATTCCTGAACTGGGTGCGGTTCACCGATCAACGCCCGACGGACGCCCAAGCGGTCGTTGCGCTGGCCGACACCGGATCACCGGCGCTATATGGCGTGCTGACAACTCCGACGCCGATCGTGACCGCCGAGTTGTCGTTGTATTTCACCGACGCCCTCGACGCCGAACCGGCCGACGAATGGGTGCTCGTGCACTCCCGCACCGAGCATGCCGACGACGGCTGGTCCATCGACACCGTCACGCTCTGGACACCCGACGGACAACTGCTCTGCAACTCGCACCAAACCCGCCGAATTCTGGGGTCGGGTCGCTGAGCACGCGGATCTCGTTCTCTGCCGCCGACATGTTCAGCACGTGGTGCTCTACGAACATCCGCTCCTGCCGAATTGCGTGCGTCCTAGGTATAACCATGTGTTGGCTCGCTGACCGATCGAGGTGGCCGCCGATTCCGTCGCCGCACTGCAGTTCGGGACAGACTGACGACTGCACCACTGACGCCGGCGGCCACAGCCCATCCGACAACTACATCGCTCGGCCAGTGCGCTCCTAGGTAGACCATCGCACCTCCGACCAGTACGACAGATATCGTGAGTGCAACGGCAGCGAGACCGCGTCTGTACCGCGATTGCCACGGGAGGGTCAGATAAGCGGCGACAGCGACCGCAGCTGTCATTGCGGCAACAGACGAGGGCATCGAAAACCCGCCGGTAGCAACGACAGCGAGATCCTCTGGCGGGCGTGTCCGTTGGACCACATGTTTCATGACGACGGCCGTCGTCAGCACCGCGATGGCCGAAGCGGTGATCGTAATCGCCTGCCACCACCGACGTTTCGCGACAACCAGAACCAGCCCAACTACCCCTGCCGCGCCGATGGCGGTGGCACTGGTCCCGACATTCATGGCCGATCGTGCGATCGTGGTCAACGTCGGTGTCCGGTGCGCGGATAGCCACTGCAGGCTGTCCAGGTCCAAACTCACCGGGCCCATTCTGCCTCGCCTCAGCGGCGGAGCCTGACTCGATGACCTGCGTCGCGCGCTGACCGAGCGGGACGACGCGTGCTCAGGCCAGCGGAACTCTCGCGGACTATCACAATGACGGACTAACTAGCCGATTACCGTGTGCCACAGCGACCACTCCTGCCCTATGCGAAGTCTGAGGGTTCGATCCCGCGCAGATTCTGTACCGATGCGCACAAGTCATGGGGCGAACTTGTGCGCACCACCACGATCCGTGCGCGGGACCATGTCATGGCGGGTTTGGCTCGCGCTGCGTTCGGAAAGGTCCGCTTGTGCGCCTAACGCGCGGCCTGGCATGGACGCGCGCTAAGTAGCCGCTGAGCGCGCTGAGCGAAGCGGTCACGCCGTGGTTGCCGACACTCCGAAGTCGCTGCGGCTCAAAACATCCGATAGTGCCGATGGGCGTGAGCGTCGGCGTTGTCTCAGCAGCCTGTGGTGCAATCCCGACCGCCCGGCTTACAGCAGTCCAAGTCCGGAAACGCTCACAGAATCGGGTGGCCCGCCGCCCCAACGCACTGATGCGGACCTTGCTCGGCCAGCGGCGCTGGCCGAGATTCCGGAAACGACGACACAGCGCATTCTGGGGAGCCTCGTCGAGCCTGGCGGTGAGGTCGCCAGCAGCACCGAGCAGCGAGGGAGAGGAATAGCGGAGGATCGGACTCAGTGCCCTTGCCGCCGTTCGCGGAGGGCGGCGGCGAGAGGTCGGTGCGCACACTCAGGCGCTGGCGCTGGCCGGCGGCGCGACGAATATGGCCACGGGACTGGTTGATTTAGGCCGAGCCCGGTAGTCAAGGCAGTGCCGTCAGGGCCGCCAGGTAGTCCGACGCCGCATCGGCTTCCGCCGAGCCGAGCTCGCGGTACAAAACCACGGCCTGTTCCAGCGCGGGTACCGCGGACGTGGCATCGCCGAGAGCGGCCCGGCAGCGGGCGATCCCGTCCAGGGCGCGAGCATGCTCGAGTGGACTGTGTATCCGCGCGGCGATCTCGAGCGCGATCTCGAACTCTCCCAACGCGGTTCGCGGCGCACCGAGGTGAAGTCGGCCGATCGTGTTGCGCGCCTCCGCTTCGCCACGCTCGTTGCCGATCTCCCGATGCAGCGCCAAGGCCCGTTCCAGCATCTGGGCACCGATTTCGGAATCGCCAATCCGGTCAGACACCGCGCCCAAGGCACGCAGCGCGTCCGCTTCGCCGCGCCGGTCGCCGAGCTCGCGGTGCAGGTCCAGCGCCCGCTCGAGCAATGCCATGGCGGTCTGCGCGTCCCCGGCCTCCGCGCGGACCGACCCCAGCGCACGCAAACCGTTGGCCTCACCGCGCTGATTGCCGAGCTCGCGGTGCAGCGCCAACGCCTGCTCCAGGAGCGCGGCAGCCTCTGGGTAGTCTCCGGCCACACCGCGAACCGAGCCGAGTCCGTGCAGGTCGTTGGCCTCCCCGCGCCGATCCCCGAGCTCCCGATGGATCGCCAGCGCCTGCCGCAACACCTCGGCCGTGGCCGCATAGTTCCCGGTCGCTTCCAAGACCGTGCCCAGGTCACGCAGGACGTCGGGTTCGCCACGCCGGGCGCCGATTTCGCGATATCCCGCCAGCGCCTGGCGCAGCAGATCGACAGCGCCGGAGAAATCGCCGGTGGCGGTGGCGATGGTGCCGAGGTCGTGTAGCGCGCTGGCCTCCCCGAGCCGATTGCCTGCCTCCCGGTGCATCGCCAGCGCCTGCCGGACCAGGTCCGCGGCGGTGCGATAGTCGCCGGTCCGCTGCCGCACCACGCCCAGGTAGTGCAGATCGTTGGCTTCGCCGAGCCGGTCGGCGAGATCGCGGTGCAGCAGGACAGCCTGTTCCAGCAACTCCGCCGCGGTCCGGCAGTCGCCGCCGCGCTGGCGCAACCAGCCGATATCGTGCAGAGCGTCGGCCTCAGCGTGCCGGTCACCGAGCCGCCGGGCCGCACCGAGCGCACGCTGCAGCAGCTCGATGGCTAGGGGCCATGGCCCGTCCCGGTCCAGCAGGCCGGTCAGTGCGCCCGCCAGCCGCACGACGCGCGCGGTCTGGTCGTGCGCCGTCGCATAGTCGAGACAGGCCAGCAGGTTCGCCCGTTCCGTCCGCATCCATGCCAGCGCCTGCCGCTCGCCGCGCAGCGCGTCTGCCGGCACGGTCACTCGGCCGGGTTCGAGCCGCGGCGGTCGGGTCACGCGGGCGAGGTATTGGTTGGCGTGATCGGCTGTGTGGCAATAGAAGTCGAAGAGCCGATCCACCGCGCGGTCGCGATCCGCGACCGGATCGGCGCGCGCCAGTTCGCGAGCGTACTCGCGTAACAGGTCGTGCGGGCGGTAGCGGCCCGGCGCGATCTCCTCGATCAGGTGCTCGGCGAAGAGGGCCTCCAGGTCGCGGGCCGCAGCCTCCGGTGTGGTGTCGTCGAGTGCGGCGGCCGCATAGGCGTCGGTGTCCGGGCCCGGATGTAAGGCCAGGCGGCGGAATCGCCGTTGCCGCGGGGGCGAAAGATCCGCGTACGACATCAGGAACGCCGCACGCACCGCGCGCGGCCCGGCTTCGAGCTCGCCGAGCCGGTCCTGCGCGGCGAGGAAGTTGTCGGCCAAGCTCACGATCGTCCAGCTGCGGTGCTGTGCCAGTCGCCCAGCGAGCAGCACGATAGCCAGCGGCAAGTACCCGCACCGCCGGACGATCGCGGCGACCGTCGCGCGGTCGTCGTCGGCGGGTGTGCGCTGGGAGCGATCCCAGAACAGGTCGACGGCAGCGTCGGGAGTGAGCGTTTCCAGTGACATGGTGAACACCCCATCCAGCGCGACCAGACGTCGGCGGCTCGTGATCAGGACCAGGCAGCCCGGCTCGACCGGCAGCAGCGGTTCGATCTGCGCGTGGTCGCGAGCGTCGTCGAGGACCAGCAGAACCCGTTTCCCGGCAAGGCGATCCAGCCACAGATCGCGCCGTCCGGCCAGCGTGTCCGGGATGCTGCGCGGGTCCAGGCCGAGGTAGGTGAGCAGTGTCGCCAGGACCGCGGCGGGATCCGCCGGGGCCTGGCCTGGCGTATGCGCGTACAAATCGACGAAGTATCGACCGTCGGGGAAACGATCGGCCAGCAGATGCGCGGCCCGGGTGACCAAGGCGGTCTTGCCGACTCCAGCCATACCGTCGACGCTGTGGATGGACAGCACCCGCCCCCGCCCCGCGGCGTCGAGGATGCGCCGCAACTCCGCGTCACGTCCGATCAGAGTCGTCACGTCGCGTCGCAGAGTGTTCGTGATGGTCAGCAGCGGCGGTGGCGCTTCGTGGACCGTGACGACATTGATCGTGCCGGTGTTGTCACCGGCGATATTCACTTGCCGCGCATGCCCTTCGGCGTGCGGGCGGAACTCCGTCATCGGCTCGCCAGCGGGTCACAGGTTGATCTGGCCCGCATTGTCACCCCCGAAGTTCACCTGCTTAGCGTGGTCGAACGCCTTCGCCACGAAACCTGACACCGCCTCGTCCTGGCGCGCGACCTCGACCAGACGCCGAATCTCGTTGCCGAACACTGGATCCTGCTGCGCCGCCGCGGTGATGCGCGCCGCGACGAGGGCGCGCGTCTGCTCGGTCGGCGTCTGCTCGAGGGCGGCCACGGCGCGCTCGGTGTCGTTGTCGCCATGAAACTTCGCGGCGATCACGGAGCGCAGGCGCTGCACGGCGTTCCAGGCGCCCTCCCCCGCACGCTGGGCGAATTCCTCGCCGAACTTCGTCGCCAGAAGTGCTGCCGCGGCGATCCCCACCGTCACGGGTTCGACCATGCTCATGTCCTCCCACTTGGCCGATGAGCCTGTCACCCAGGCTAGAAGAAACAGCGCGTGCACGCGGGTCAATCGGCGGTTCGCGGGCGGCGGCATAGAGATTCGATGTGGTTACCGGTGAGCCGCCTCGCCCGAACCGCCCCAGCGGACCCGCGCTGCGGGTGTGGACCGCGGAGATCTCCTCGGCCCGGCGACCAGGACGGGCAGCGGGAGACGAACATCGAGCTGAACGTGCCGGCGGCCGGGACGGTGCCATCGGAAGATCAACGGGCCGAGTCGAACTGGCCGAGCTGAAAGCACTGAACTGCCCGATGACCGGTGAGTCATTCGGATTTGCGCTTGGGCTGCGCGTCAGTTACAGCACGCTCATGTAGTTGCTGTAGCGACCGTTGAGGGCGTCCGTTGCGGCTTCGGCGATGATCTGGCGATCGTCTTGTGAGCATCGGATCAAAAAGGCCCGCACGTGAGGTCCGGGCCAACCGATCGGCAGGGCAGCCGTTGGCACCTCCGACGAGTCCGTTGGCTCCAGCGGCGCTGGGACGGATTTCCGGCCGAACGAAACGGCGGCGGGCGCTGGGTCGATGATCAGGTAAGAGCATCACCGCAGGCCAGCGGACCGCTACTGACCATATTCCGGGGGCGAGATGGATACGGCACAAGTGCAGCATCGACGGCTGATCGTTTACGTGCCTGGACTCGCCGAAAAGCCTGATGCGGCGGCAGGTCTGTTCGCCCGACTGCAACGGGAGCCTGGATACGGGACCGACGAGACTCTCTACTGGCAGTTCCCTGATCCGATCCGCCGATTCAGTCGCGGCACCATGACGAACCGGTGCCGGGATCTCGCCGATCGGATCGACGCGTATTGGACGGGACCGCGTAAGACGCCGGAGATTGTGCTCATCGGGCACAGCGTCGGCGGACTCATGCACCGCTACGCGTATCTGCAGGCGTTACGCGGGATCAACGGGCATCGGCTGCCTTGGGCGGATGCGGTGAGTCGGATCGTGCTGCTGGCCGCGCCGAATCGCGGGGTCGATCTCGGTCGGCTGCCGTGGTGGCAGCAGTATCCGGTGCGGACGGCCGCGGTGCTGCTGCGGATGTTCACCGTGCTCGAATTGGTTTGTGGCGCACCGTTTATCACCAACCTGAGAATTCTGTGGTTGCGTGAGATCGCCGAGTTGGGCGATCGGGCACCGATGGTGGTGCAGGTCAGCGGGAAGAAGGACAAGACTGTCGTGCAGGAGGACAGTCGCGATCTGGAGACGCTGCCCACCGGCGTGCAGAAGGTGGTGCCCGGTGCGACGCACGCCGACATCATCAGTCTCGAACCTGGTCTGTCCGAGGACTATCCGGGGCAGCGCTTCGAAATTCTGCGCGCGTCGATCATCGAACCACTCCGTTCCAGCAATCCGGAAGCGATCCCCGCGGACGAAGCCGCGAAGACCTCGGTGGTTTTCGCACTGCACGGGATCCGTTCCGGTAACGGCGAATGGCCGAGCGAGCTCGAGACCAAACTGCTCGACGCCGACAAGAATGTGCTCGTCGTGACGCCCTCCTACGGTCGGCTGTCGGCCTACGATTTCGCGCTGCCATTCACCCGGCGGCGCAACCTGCGTTGGTTCGCCGACACCTACAGCTACCATCTCGCGCGGCATCCAGGTATCCCGTTCCACTTCGTCGGGCACAGCAACGGCACATACCTGTTCGGGCAGTCGCTGAAACAGATTCCGGCGCTGGAGTTTCAGAATGTCTTCCTCGCAGGCAGTGTGCTCCCCCGCGATTTCGACTGGATCCGCTGCGCCGACGACGGCCAGATCGGTTCCCTGGTCAACATTTGCGCCAGCGAGGACAAGCCGGTCGGCTGGCTGTGCAGCGGGCTGCGTGCGTTCCGGATGCGCGATGTCGGTGTCGGTGGATTCACCGGATTCGATTCGGTGCCACCAGGAACGCGCCAGGTCCGGCACATCGAGGGCGGCCACGGTGCGGCGTTGGTGACCGAACGTCTTTCGACCGTCGTCGACTATGTCCGCACAGGCGTTGCCGACGGCGAGTCACTTATCGTCAAGCCCGGCAAGGGGTTCGACCTGATGTCGCGGGTTGCGCCCAGGCTGGCCTGGGTGGGGGTGGCGGTGCTCGCCGGGCTGAGCTGGGTGGTGCTGTCCATGTTGGGCGTCCTGCTCGGCGCAGCAGTTGTCGCCGGGTTGCTCGCCCTTGTCTACACAGCACTGAAAGTCGCCTGACCCCGGCGTCCTGAACTCCCCCGCGCGGCAAAGGTTTTCACCTTCGTCAGACGAGCACCGGGCCCTCGTACAGCAGGGCGTCGCCGCCGTCGTACACCCGAGCCGTGAAGTGATCGATCGCCTCGAAGGCATACCCGCACTCGCTGTGCAGATCGACTGCGACAGTGAATGATTGCCCCGCGATGTCCGCCGCGTACACCGTGCCGCCCACACTGACCATCTCCACTCGCGCAACCCCCGGCGCCAGCCAACCGCGCACCCCCGTCTCGATCACCGACACGATCAAGAACGGACACTCCGCGAACCCGACGAGCTCACCCGACGATGCCACGAGTCGAAGATGTCGAGGCGCCACCGAACCATGAGTTCGCCGACGCGCCTTTGCGCCCCCAATAACCACGTGAATCTGCCTTACTACGATCCGATTTCGATCCGCAACACACGGACAACCTTCACATCGTCAGCAAGCGGCGCAACGTTGCACACGATCCATCATTTTTCGATCATTGCGCGAACATCGGCGCCCAACCGCACCTCATACCGTCAACGGATGGACGCGGTCCGCGCCGATGCGGTCGATGCGCTCCCGGCCCCACGCGCCGAGCGGTGCCAGCGCGCGATTGAGCGCGGAACCCAATTCGGTGAGCCGGTACTCGACCTTCGGCGGCACTTCGCGGTAGATCTCGCGCGAGACGATGCCGTCCTCCTCCAGCTCGCGCAGTTGCTGAATCAGCATCTTCTCCGAGACACCGGGCAGGCCGCGCCGAAGCTCACCGAAGCGACGCACGCCGTGCTCCTCGAGCTCCCACAAGATCAGCGCTTTCCACTTCCCGCCGACCACGTCCATCGCCGCGTCGATGCCGCAGAAGTATGGCCCCGATCGCTTTCCGCTCATCGCCCGACCTCCCTACCAGTTCACACACCCATGGGTAAGTACCCGACTAAATAGTAGGTACTTGTCGGCTCCGACGGCAAATAGCAGTGTTGGTTTCAGCGCGCTGACCACCACGTTCACGAACTACCAAGGAGTTGACCCCGCAATGGCGGATAGCACGAACACCACGGTGACGGTCCTCGGACTCGGCGCGATGGGCCAGGCGCTGGCCGCGGCTCTCCGCAAGGGCGACCGCCCGACCACGGTCTGGAACCGCACTCCAGGCAAGGACGCTTTGCTCGTCGCCGCAGGCGCAACCAGCGCCCCCTCGGCCCGCGCCGCCGTCCAGGCGAGCGACCTGATCATCACCGTCCTCCTCGACCATGCCTCGGTGCACACCATCCTCGACCCTGTCGCCGCCGACCTGGCAGGCAAGCAGCTGCTCAACCTGACCAGCACCACCCCCGACGAAGCCCGCGAACTGGCCGCCTGGGCCGCCGCACACGGCATCGACTACCTCGACGGCGGCATCATGGCTGTTCCCTCGATGATCGGCCAGATCGGTGCGTCGATCCTGTACAGCGGCTCGCAACCGCTCTTCGAGCAGCACCGGGAAACACTCGAATTGCTCGCCGACACAGTCTATTTCGGCACCGACGCCGGCTTCGCATCCACCTACGATTTCGCCCTGCTCTCCGCCATGTACGCCATGTTCGGCGGCTTCATGCACGGCGCCGCCATGGTGCGCTCCGTCGGTGTCACGGCCGCCGACTTCGCCGAACGCGCCGTCGCCTGGATCACCGCGATGGCTCAGGGGCTTCCCGCCTACGGCCGGATCATCGACTCGGGGGACTACACCAACCCAGTCCAATCCATCGCCTTCCACAAGGCCGCACTCGACGCCATCAACCGCGCCAGCCGCGAAACCGGCACCGCAACCGACCTCGTGGCTCCCCTCAAAAACCTCCTCGACCGTCAGGTAGCCGATGGGCACGGCGCCCTGGGCTTCGACCGCACCTTCGAGGAACTCGTCTGAACCATGGACAGGGCTTCCACCCCACCTCCGTGGAAGCCCTCCCGCAACCTCCGTCATCCGAGCCGCAACCCCCGCCAAAACACGCGGTCAACGCGCGATTTGGTCCACGCGCCGCCATCCTATAATCTTGCTGAGCACCACCGGTCCGGGTGGCGGAATGGCAGACGCGCTAGCTTGAGGTGCTAGTGCCCTTTAACGGGCGTGGGGGTTCAAGTCCCCCTCCGGACACGATATTTACGCACACGGCTGGTGGTGGCTGAACTTCAGCCACCACCAGCCGTGTTTCGTGGTTGTAGGTCATTCTGAGGCCGAGTTGTCGGTAGACCTCGAGTTTGTCGGTAGGGTCGGCGGCCCGCAGGATCTTGATGAGGCCGCCGAAGGACTTCACGAGGTCGCGAATCTCGTTGCGGGTCAATGTAGGACGTGCTTCGGTTGCGGCCGCTATAGCGGTGAGTTGTGCAGCGGCCGCCTCACGTTCGGATTGGACTTGTCGGGTCCAGGTCGCGATCAGTTGGGGATCCCGCCCCGCGCGCAGCGGGCCGGATCCTCGGTCCAGGATTTCGGCAGGTAGAGCTCGGCGTCGAGGAACGCGTGCCCGGCCTCGGTGGCATAGCGAGATAGACCGCGACCTGCGAATTCTCGAGGCGCCCGGCGGTACCGGTGTATTGGCGCTGCACACCCACACTCCGGTTTCCCTTTTTCAGATCGCCACTTTCATCGACAACCAGGATCGCGCCGGCCGCACCGAGATGGTCGACGACGTATCCGCGCAGGTCGTCGCGGACCGCGTCCTCGTCCCACACCGCACGCGCCAGCAGATGTTGCATCGCATCCGGTGTTTCCTCGCTCGCCTGCTCGGCCAGCGTCCAGCAATTCTTGACCGGAAGCTCGGACATCAAGCCCCGCACCATCTTTCGTGCCTTCTGCCGTGTCTCGGCACGCCCGAAACGCGGTGCGATCACCCCCATCAACTCCTCCCAGCCCTCCGCCCACCGGTCAGGGTCTATGCTGTTGCCCGCGACCACCGCCAATTCAGTTGTGTCCCACACAAACACAACAAGAACACGCGGTGGCCGCTCCACTTCCAGCCCACCGACCACCAGCACCATCGGACGGCTACAGTGGTGGATTATGACGATCACGCCTGAGTCGATCCTGCGGACCTTCTTCTCTCTCATGTCGGATTCACGCTGGGACGAGCTGGCGGACTTGTATGACGAGGATGCCGTGGTCCACCATCCCTTCGCTGACGACGAATCCGCGCTCCTCGTCGGCCGCGAGCAGCTGCGACGTCACTTCGCCAGCTTCCGCGACATGGGCCTGACCCTGCGGGTTCGTGACGTGATCATGCGGCCAATGGCCGATCCGGCCTGGCTGACCTGCCAGTTCGTCTACCACGCGCAAATACCCGGCGCCGACCATTTCGCACTCCCCGGAATCTTCGTCAGCCGAACCAACACTGCGACCGAGCTCATCGCGGAGTCCTACGACTACCTCGGCCCACGACAACAGCGGTAGCCAGCTCACATGATCACGAAGTCCGGCTGGAGTACTAGCGTGCGGTCGGCATCGTTGTCAAGGACGGAGGTAGTTGGTATCGGGCTGCTTCGGCCCGGACCGCACCTAGCCGGTTCGCGCTCTCAGTGAGCGTCCGGGAACTCTCGTCAGCCGCGGCTGGTGGTGAGTTGCTGGAGAATTCGGTCGTGCTGATCTCGATGGTGCTGGATAGTCGAATGTGGTTACAGCTGAATGATGTTCGACCCGGTGTGGTGTCGCCGTGACAGAAGGACTCCTGGTAGATCACTGGTTGTCGAGACCATGTTCTGCCAGGAGTTCGTGTGCCAGTATCGCCGAGTTGTCTGTGTTCGTCATGCCCAATCCACAGCGAGTCGCCGACACTGTGTCCGGTGTATCCGTCCTCGTGCAGTGACGAGCAGTCGGCGCTGCTGCAACCGCTGCTGCCGCGACCGGGTAACACCGGCGGCAAGGGCGGTCGCGGTGAGAAACATCCACGCCGCCTGGTGCTGGACGCGATCTTCTACCTGGTGCGCGGCGGCATCGCCTGGCGGGCGCTGCCCACCGACTTCCCACCGGCGATGACGGTCTACGACATCTTCTGCCGCTGGACCAAAGCCGGTGTATGGCAACGGATCACCGACGTGCTGCGTGATCGGATCCGAGTACGCGCAGGCCGCAGCCCTGCTCCGACAGCGGCGATCATCGACTCCCAATCCGTGCGGGCCGCTGACACCGTGCCCGCGGCATCACGCGGATGGGACAACGGCAAGAAAGTCGGCGGCCGTAAACGCCATATCGCCACCGACACCATGGGTCTGCTGCTGGCGGTCGTGGTCACCGCCGCCAGCACCCAGGACCGCGACGGCGCGGTGCCGCTGCTGGCGAGGCTGCGGGAGCGGTTCTCCACCATCACACCGACCTGGGCGGATGCCGGCGACGCGGGCAGGCTGGTGCGCTGGGCGGATCAGGTCTTGAACCTGTCGGTGACGATCGTCAAACGCGCCGATCCCGGCTTCGTCGTGCTGCCGCGCCGTTGGGTCGTGGAACGAACGCTGGCCTGGATCAGCAAGCACCGCCGCTGCGTCCGCGACTACGAAACCCGACCCGAGCACCACGAATCCATGGTCTACATCGCCACCATCATGACCATGTCACGCCGACTCACCCGAGCATGACCGAGGTCCCGGACGCTCACTTATTGCGCGGCATACCCTAGCCACGGCTCCAGCAGCCGTTCCAACTCCTCGTCCGTTGTTCCGGCTTCTGGCGTAGCCGTCCAGAATCCGCGCCAACATGCCGCCTGCTGCAGAACAGGCAGCGGGATCTCGAAGGCGTTCCAGAAAACCTTGATGAAGGTGATGGCCTGGAAATCCTCGCCCAGCTCCTGCTTAGCCATCCGGGCCAGCTCGACGGCCGACAGCCCACGCCCTTTCCCCTTGCGAAGGGCCACGACCACGGCTTGTGCCTTGTCCTCGTCCATACCGGCATCCCCTGCAGCGGCTAGTAGAAGTCACACAGTACTTACCGGACCGAAGCGAACAGTCAGGTGGGCTGCTCTCCGCACGGTACTGCTCGGGTGGCTAACGCTGTCCTTACGCCGTTCGTTCATTCGAATCTCAAGCCCATCCGCCAGAAACCGAAAGTTCTCAGACGCGTTCTGAGGGGGCCGGGCGCAGCGATGCGCCCGGCCTACCCGGCCTGAGCGCTCGGCTGGCGCGCTCGCGACCGACGCTGCAGCAACGCGCCCTACTGCGATTTCAGGGCGGAAGACGTTGGGTACGAACGGGAAGTCGGGGACGGTTCAGCTACCCGCGCCGAGCGCTTACCGTGCTGGCTTCCGGTCGGATCATCGGTCTCGGTAAGGCTGGCCAGGTTGCTCGAGTGGTCGCTGATCATGGCGCTCCAGGGCGGCCATCGCCCATTTCATCTCCGAATGCTCGGCTGTGCGAGGGAAATGGTCTCGGACCTCCTCGGCCGTGATCGGTGGTGCGCCCACTCGCGCGATGCACAGCACCGTCGGGGCGAGCTCTTCGGCACGGTAGGCAGCGAGCTTGTGGTGGCCGTCGAGAACGAAACCACTCCATAGGTTTTCGGCCCCGGCACGCAGGGCGATGACCACCGGCCGTGCGCCCTGGCGGAGTGTCGTGCGATACCGCTCGACCGCCGCGGTGTCGGTCGGTGGCCAGTGTTCGGTCGGTGTCAGCCAGTCCTCCAACGGGTAAATGCCGCTCGGCTCGTCGGGCTTGGGTTGGCTGATGCCCCATTTCGTCGAGCTGTACCAAGCCTGGAAACCTTCGACGATCCGGTTGGTAACCGGTTCGGGGGATCGTAACTCGTAGCGGCCGTCGGCCATCAGCGTGAGCAGCGGCGCGAGAATTTCGGCGAGGCTACCGTTGCTGTAGCCCTCGGCGGTCAGGTCACGCAAAGCCTGCAACTCTTCGGGCCGGGGCGCTCGCTCCGGCGCCCGCACAAACAAGCGGCCGATGCTGCCAGCGAAATCAGCTATATCCAGCCCCACCGCGTTCCCACCCAAATAAAGCAGGCTTTGACCGTACTGCCCCGTGCGATCCGCAATCGCCCCGGACATCGATTACTCCCGCGCCTTCTGTCACGTCGACGACCTCGATGTTCACCTGCTGGACCGTACCCTGCGACGACTGCCGAAAGGGTCGGAGCCACTGCGGAACCAGAACTTGCGGCGGACCACCAAGGTAGCGACCGCGCGGGCAAATCTCCCGGGACATGTCCGAACGACCACCTACCACCGTTCAAGCTTTTGCCCTAGGCAGAATCAAAGCCCCGCACCGCGGAGCGCGCGGTTCGAAGCGGCCGACGCGGTGCCATCGGAAGATCAACGGGCCGAGTCGAACTGGCCGAGCTGAAAGCACTGAACTGCCCGATGACCGGTGAGTCGCCCGGACTTGTGCTTCGGATGCACGTCATTACAACACGCTCATGTAGTTGCCGTAGCGGCCGTTCAGCGCGTCCGCCGCGGCTTCTGCGATGATCTGGCGATCGTCTTGCGAGCATAGGGTCAGAAAGGCCCGCACGCGAGGTCCGGACCAACCAGCTGCCGCGACCGCTGGCCAGTACGCCAGGAACTTATGGTCGAGATCGTGGAAATTGGCCTCCGCGTAGTCGAGGACGGCGTCCACCGCGGAGCCGGGGAATCTCAGTCGCAGCATCGCGACCGCGCAGCGCACCGTCAGCGAGAAGTCCCACATCTTGCTGCACGCACCACACAGCGGGAGCCGGGTCGTCGTCGACTTCGCGACCCAGCCGGACGATGGCGTCGCCAAGTGCCGCGTTGACCGTCGTTGCCGAGCGAGGGTGCAGCGCCAGTGTTTTCAGCAGTTCGACATCCCCGCGGCTGCCAGACATTCCCAGTGCCATGATCAGTTGGTACTGCGTCTCCCAAGTGCGTTTGTCCAGCATTTCGCATTCGAGCGCAGTGCGGATCTGGGTCGCCGCTGTCGGGTCTGCGAGCGCGCGCAGCCGTTTTGCGCCGCGTCGCCGCTGCGCCGAGCGCGAGTCTATTAGTAGCGCCAATGCCTCGTCGCGTGTCAGCGTCATCCAAGTTCGGCCTGTCCGTGCTTCATGGGTTGTCGATCAATCGCGGATAGTTTCACACCCAGGTGACAAGAAGCGACCTGAATCCCCCCGGTGAGTCCAGGGACTTCGTCTTCTGTGAAGGATGGAGTCGTGTCGTCGAGGAAGAAGTACCCGGTCGAGTTGCGTGAGCGGGCTGTGCGGATGTTCGTGGAGGTCTCGGATCAGCACGAGTCGGAGTGGGCCGCGATGAGGGCGGTCGCGGATCTGCTCGGAGTGGGGACTCCGGAGACGGTCCGCAAGTGGGTCCGGCAAGGTCAGGTCGACACAGGTGTTCGTCCGGGTGTCACCACAGAGGAGTCCGAGGAGCTCAAGCGGCTGCGCCGCGAGAACGCAGAACTCAAACGCGCCAACGCAATTCTGAAAGCAGCGTCGGCTTTCTTCGCAGCCGAGATCGACCGGCCTCACCGCTGATCGTTCGGTTCATCACCGAACACCAGGGCCGCCGTGAGAGCGGCGGCCTGAAGTGGGGCGTCGAGTCGATCTGCGCCGCGCTCACCGAGCTCGGCGTGAAAGTCGCCCCCTCGACCTATTACGAGCACCGCAAACGTACTCCCACCAAGCAGGAGTTGCGTGATGAGGAATTGAAGGCCGAAATCCTCCGTGTCCACAGCGAGAACTTCAATGCCTACGGCGCGAGGAAGGTGTGGCTGCAACTGAATCGGGAAGGCCGCCGGGTGGCGCGCTGCACGATCGAACGTCTGATGCGTGAGCTCGGGTTGCGCGGGGTATCGCGCGGCAGGGTCAAACGCGCCACCGTCGCCGACCCGGCCGCGACGCGGCCGGTCGACCTGGTGCAGCGGCGCTTCGCGCCATCGGCGCCGAACCGCCTGTGGGTCGCCGACATCACGTATGTGTCCACCTGGTCGGGGTGGGTGTATGTCGCCTTCGTGATCGACGCCTACGCCCGCCGAATCCTGGGCTGGCGCACCTCGACATCGATGACCACGGCTCTGGTTCTCGATGCGATCGAGCATGCGATATGGACTCGGGAACGCGAGGGTTGGGACGTGAAAGATGTTGTGCACCATACAGATAGAGGATCCCAAGCTGGATTCAACTGGTCGTCGCAACACCTTGATCTCGGAGGTGTGTGTTGGCGTATGGGAAGCGGCAGTTGGAGGTTCGGGCGTATCGGGG